>CAYOIX010000013.1:0-112121 GCA_964404145.1 uncultured Treponemataceae bacterium | reverse complement strand
GTCTCGTGATTCTGGAAGACCAGGTAGGGGGTGTCGATGAAGAGACTCGACATGACTAGTTCCTTGCGCGGCGCGGGCCGCGATCGTCGCCCATGTCAGACTCCTTTGTACAGCGATCCTGCGCCGATCATGGGAGCGTCCTCTCCGAGGCTCGCCTTCGCCACGCGGAAGGAGCCGCCGGGTATCGCGAGGGGGTAGGCCCTTCGCATGACGTAGTCCCGGACGGGCCGGAGGAGGAGCTCTTCCTGCTCGCACATCCCGCCGCTGATGATCACGGCATTGGGGGACAACATGTTCACGACGTTGACGAGGGCGACGCCGAGGTAGGCGGCCGCGTCGCGGATTATGCGCGCGGCTCCGCCGTCGCCCGCGCGGGCCCTGTCGAACACCATTCTCGCGCCGTCGATCCTGTCCCTGCCCTCCAGGACTCCGGCCGCCTTCATGATGGCGGTCCCCGAGGCGTACGCCTCGAGGCAGCCCCGCTGCCCGCAGCCGCATTGGATCCCGTCCTCCTCGACGACGACGTGGCCGATCTCTCCCGCCGTCTTGAAGGCCCCGCCGTATACCTTGCCGCCGATTATTATCCCGCAGCCGATCCCCGTTCCCAGGGTGACGCAGACGAGGACGGGTTCGCCCCGGCCCGCGCCAAGGAGGTATTCCGCCAAGGCAGCGGCGCTTCCGTCCTGGATCAAGCGGACATGCACCTTGAAGCGCTCGCGGACCAGGTCGTGGACGCCGAAATCCTTCCAGCCGAGGTTGGGCGCCAGGAGGACCCGCCTTCCCTCGGGGTCCACCGTGCCCGGGACGCCCATCCCGATGAAGCCGAGGTCCCCGAGCCCGAGGCCCAGGCCGAGCAGGATCCTCTCGGCTTCCTTGAAGATGAGCTCGATGGTCTCGACGCGGTTTCCCTTCGCCTCCCGCACATCCAGCCTGCTCTTTCGGACGACCTCTCCCGCCGCGTCGAGCACTCCGATGTTCGCCTTGCTGGCGCCCAGGTCTATCCCGAGGCTGTAGGGTCCGGCGAGCGCCTCATTCACGGGGGCTTTCCTTCTCTTGGCCGTTTTCGATCGCCTCGATCATCGAGATCCTCCGCGAATGGCGACCCGCCTCGAACCGGGCGCCCAGCCATTCGTCGACGATCATCTTCGCCAGATCGACTCCGACGACCCTCGACCCGAGACAGAGGATATTCGAATCGTTGTGGGCTCTCGAAAGCTTGGCCGAATAGGGCTCGCTGCATACGGCCGCGCGAATTCCCCTGACCTTGTTCGCCGCGATGCAGATCCCTATGCCGGTGCCGCAGAACAGAATGCCTCTCTCGCACCGCCCGGAGGCGACCGCCCTCCCGACTTCGAGGGCGTATTTCGGATAGTCCGTCCTTTCGTCGCCGAAGCATCCGAAATCCTCGACCTCGACACCGAGGCTCCCGAGGTGCTCCTTGATCGGCTCTTTGAGCGACAGTCCCACGTGGTCGCAGCCTATGGCCGTCACGCCGGATTCCTCCCCGGGCCCGGCTCAGCGGAGCTCGCCCTTGTTGCGCATGCAGTCGATCATGACGGCGACGAAGATCACGAGTCCCCGGACGATGGTGTAGAGGTACTTGTCGGCGCCGGCCATGACGAGGCCGTTCTCGATGCACATGACGATCAGGACACCGAGAAAGGCGCCGGGAAAGGCCTTTCCCTTCCCCCCGAACAGACTCACGCCGCCGAGGATCGCCGAGGTGATGATGATGAACTCCTGGCCGTCGGCGAAGGTCGGCGTTATCACCCCGACCTGGGCGCCGGAGACCATTCCCGCGAGGCCCGCCATTCCCCCGGATATGACGTAGGCGAGGAAGGTATTGCGCCTGACCTTTATCCCCGTGATCCTGGCGCCGTTCGCGTTGTTGCCGATGGCGTAGAGCTGCCTGCCGAAGAGGGTGCGGCTCAGGACGAACTGGGCGATGCAGAGGGTCAGGACGAGGATCAGGACGACTATCGGGATCGCTCCTCCTATCCTCGTGTACGCGACCGCGTCGCCGACCTTGTTGAAGAAGGAGAGGGACTGGACACCCGTGAGGGCCAGGGCCACGCCCCTCACTATGTAGAGGGTGGCGAGAGTCACGATGAGGGGAACGATCCGCAGGATCGAGACCAGGAAGCCGTTCAGGCAGCCTACTGCTATCCCGCACAGCAGGGCCGCGCCGATGGCCCCGGCGATGCCCACGCCGCCGTTGGTGAGCGTGGTGACGATGACCGACGAGAAGAAGATGGTCGAGCCCATGGATATGTCGATCCCGCCCGCGACCATGACGAATACGAGCCCCGCGGCCGCGATGCCGGTGGAGGCGGTCTGCTGGAGCAGGTTGATCGCGTTCGCCCCGCTGAAGAAGTTATGGTTGAGGAGGGAGAACAGGACCGCGAGGGCGGCGAAGGTCACGAAGAGGCCGTACTTGTAGAAGACGTCGTAGATGGAATCGCTCTCGATCCGCGCTGCATTCATCCTGATATTCCCTTGCTGCCTGGTTTCAGTAGCATCTGCTGATGGCGAGGTTCAACAACTCTTTCTGATCGAAGCGCTCTCGGTCCAGCTCGCCCGCGAGCGATCCGTTGCTCATCACGAGTATGCGATCGCAGACGCCTATCAGCTCTTCCATCTCGGAGGATATGAAGAGGATGGCGGAGCCGTCCTCGGCGAGGGCGTTCAGATGGCTGTAGATCTCGAACTTGGCGCCGACGTCGACGCCGCGCGTGGGCTCGTCCGCGAGGAATACCCGCGGGTTCGTCAACAGCCATTTGCCGATGACCACTTTCTGCTGGTTCCCACCGGACAGGGATTGCGCCGACTGGCGCGATTTGTCGAAGGTCTTGATGCTCAGCCGATCGATGATGGCCGCGCTGTCCTTCTCTTCCCGGGGGGCGTCGATGGCCCCTAAATTCCCCCCCAGAGCGCGCAGGTTCGCGAGGACGAGATTCTCCTTCACGGTCTTCGGCATGAGGAGGCCTTCTTCGCGCCTGTTCTCCGTGATATAGGCCACGCCCTTCCCGATCCACCACTCGGGCGCCGGATTCCTGACGGACTCGCCGAGAAGGAATATCCTTCCCGATTCGATTCGATCGATGCCGTAGATCGCGTTCGCCAGCTCGCTCCTCCCCGCCCCCATCAGGCCGAAGAGGCCGACTATCTCCCCGGCCCGCAGGGAGAAGCTGATGTCGCGGAAGGCCTTCTGACCGCAGAGGCTATCGACCCTCAGCAGGACCTCGCCGGGATGCTTCGGGACGTAGGGGAAGAGCTGGTCCAGCTTTCGCCCGACCATCATGGAGACTATGTCCGCCTTGGTGGCCTTCTCGGCCGGGAGCTGGCCTATTATGCTCCCGTCCCGCAGGACGGCCACCTCGCCGCAGAGGGCGAGGACGTCGTCCAAGGCGTGGGAGATGTAGATCATGGAGATGCCCTTCGCCGAGAAATCCCGGATTATGGTGAAGAGCTGCTCCTTCTCCTCCGTGCAGAGCGAGGTGGTAGGTTCGTCGAAGACGATGATTCGGGCCTTCCTGGAGAGCGCCTTCGCGATCTCGACCATCTGCCGCATCCCCATGGGCAGGGTGTCGACGAGGGTCGACGGACTTATGTCGATCCCGACGTACTGCATCGCCCGCCTGGCCGCGGCGTTCATGGCCCGATAGGAGAGCACGCCCCACTTCGAGCCCGGCGCGTCGCTCAGGAAGAGATTCTCGGCGATCGTCATGTTGGAGAAGAGGTTCAGCTCCTGGTGGATGAAGGCGATGCCGGCCTCGTCGGCGTCCATCGCGCTGCGCGGATTGTAGGGCGCTCCGCCGAGCAGGATCTCTCCGCGGTCCCTCTGCAGCACGCCGCCGAGGATGTTCATCATCGTGGACTTGCCGGCTCCGTTCTCGCCGACCAGGCCGAGGATCGAGCCTTCGCCCCTCAAGGCGACGCTGATATCCTTCAGCACTTCGACTCCGGAAAAGCTCTTGCTGATCCGCTTCAGTTCCAAAACGGGTTCGTTCACGATTCTTCCCCTCCCCTTCCGGACGCTAGCGCCTGCCCGCGTCGCGCAGGACGCCCAGCAGGGCCACCAGGACGATCATCGCGCCCTTGAGGGCGTTGATCACGAACCAATCCACTCCGAGAAGATTGAGGCTGTTGTTGAGTACTATGATGAGCACAGCGCCGATGGCGGTGCCGAATATGCTGCCGCTCCCGCCGGTGACGCTCGTCCCTCCGATGACCACGGCCCCGACTATGTCCATGAGCATGGTCTTCCCCATCGCCGGCATCCCCGCCCCGCTGCGCGAGGTCATGATGACGCCGCTCAAGGCGGATAGGCCTCCGGAGAACAGGAACAGCTTGAAGATGGTCCTCTTGATCGGTATCCCCGAGATGCGGGCGGTCCGGTGGTTGGTCCCGACCGCGAAGATATAGCGGCCAAGCACGGTCCTGTGGAGTATGAAGGCCGTCGCGAGCACCACGGCGAGAGTGATGACGATCGGCATGGGGACGCCGATAAGCCTTCCCCGCCCTATGTAGGAGAAGGGCCTCGGCAGCCCGCCGATGGTCGCGCTTTGCGTATACCAGAGGGCCAATCCCGAGAATATCAGCTGCGTGGCCATGGTCGCGATGAAGGAGGGCATCTTCAGCATTGTCACCGTCAGGCCGTTGATGCAGCCGATCGCCAGGCCGATGAAGAGCATGAAGGCGACGCCGGAGAAGACCGAGAGCAGCGGGTCGCCCACGAGGGTCATGACCCTGGCGCCCAGGACGCTCTCGAGTCCGAGGATGGCGGTGACGGAGAAGTCGATCCCGCCGTTCATGAAGACGAAGGTCATGCCGCAGGAAAGTATGATCAAGTCCGCGCTCTGGACGAGGATGTTCGTCAGATTGACGGGGTTGGAGAATTTTCCGACCAGGAGCATCGAGAACAGGAAGTAGACGAGGAAAAATATCAGCGTCAATCTTTCGCCCGAGAGCAACCGACCCAACGAGAGTCTTTTCGCGACCATTCGCACCATCCTCAGAGGAACGCCCGACCCGAAAAACAAGAAAGGCTTGGCGCAGGCGAGTCTCGCGCCAAGCCTATAGCGCGTTCCCTCTCTCGACTATTAGAAGCTGCCGTATGCCTTCTTGGCAGTCGCGGACAAATTGGACTGCGAGATGATGAAGCCCGGATCGAGAACGGGATCGCCGTAGGTCTTGCCGTTGGCGATCTCGAAGGCCGCCTTCACGGCATCGTAGCCTTCCTTATATACGTCCATGCCGAATGTCATCTCGACGTGCTTGTCCTTCATCGCGTCGATGGAAGCCTTGTTCCCCGAGTAGGGCATTACGATGACGTGGCCTTTCTGGCCGATGGGGGTGTACCTCCCGGCCTGGCGCAGGGCGGAGATGGTCGCTCCCAGAAGGTAGTCTGAGTGCATGAATACGCAATTGATCTCAGGGTGGGCCTGAAGAGCGTTGGTGGCCCCCGCCAGGGCCTTCTCCAGGTTCCATTCCGTCGGCACCTGCTGCACGAGGGCGACGATGTCGCTGTTCGCCTTCATGACGTCCTTGAATCCCTCGGTGCGCTTCAGGACGTTCTCGTCCGACAGGCTGCCGACGAGCTCCAGGACGTTCAGGCGCATCTTGTTCTTGCGGGCGTAATCGGCCATCCATTTCCAGCCCTGCACGGTGAGGGCGTAGTTGTCCGTGGCGATGCCCCAGGCGACTTTGGCGTCGGCGGTGCTGTCGAGCGTCCGGTCGCAGTAGACGAAGGGAATCTTGGCGTCGTTGCAGGCCTTGACGGCCTGGAGGATGGACTTCGAATCGACGTAGACGCAGACGACGGCGGAGACGCCCTGGGCTATCATGTCGTCGATCTGGCTGTTCTGCTTGACCGCGTCGCCCTCGGACGTGCGGATGATCAGGTCGACGCCCAGGTCCTTCCCCGCGGTATCGATGCCCTTCTTGATGCCGAGCCAGAACGGATCGTTCAGGTTGTCCAGGGCTACACCGATGCTCTTTTTCGCCGCGGGAGCGCCGAATCCCAACGATGCGCACACTGCCACCGCCAAAAGGATCGCGATGAGCTTCTTCATACTGTGACTCCTCCTTCCTGTGATTATCCGGAACTATACCGTCCCGGCGATGAACCTTTGCACGAAATCGAGAATGCGATGGAGCCCCGCCGGCGGAATGTCCTCGCTCACCTGGAGCATGGAGGGCGAGCGCAGCAGCTCCTCGCCGAGCCTGCGCGCGCGGGACTCCAGCTCCGCGTCGTCGAGTACGAACCAATTCGACGGCACGCTGGGGTGGGGAATCGCCTTGGGAAACAGAGCGCGCGCCTCGGACAGGCTCAGGTCGCCCCCCATGTCGGGCAGGGTGAAGGACTCGACCGCATGGATGCCGGAGGCGTCGATGAGGCTCGCGAGAGGCCTGAGCCTGCCGTCCATGTGGACGATGTACCGCTTCCCCGCCGCCTCCGCCCGGGCCGCCCGTCTGCGATACAGCGGCAGGAGGTGAGCCTCGAAGGCGTCGGGGGTGGTCATGTCGCAGGTGACGTTGTCGGGTTGCCAGAGGATCTCCAATGGAGAGGCGATCGCCAGCTCGAAGGCCTCGTCCATCCGCTCGTCCATGGCCGCCATCAGCTCGAGAGCCGGCTCCGGGTCGTCGTAGAAGTCGAGGAGGAAACGCTCGGGCCCGACCAGCTCGATGAGACATTTCTGGTAGGGCGAACGATCGAGCCGGGCTAGGAGGACTCCGTCGTCGCCGAGCTCGCGGAGCCTGGAAAGGATCCTCTCCCCGTTGCTCTCGAAGACCGCGTGGCGGACCAAGTACAGCATGATCCGATAATCTTCTCTGCCCTGGATGTAGTGCCTGCGGATGTGCTCGCTGCCGACTCCGCCTCCGTCCTTGGCCATTTCCTGCCAGACGCTTCCTACCGGCGTCTCGTAGATCCTGCGCTCGACCCATGTCCCCTGGTCCCAGTACTTCTTTACGCTGAGCTCGGCTCCCTCGACTCTTGAGAGGAACTCGTCGTAGAAATGCCAGGGAGGGGCCAGGAGAGTCGCGGGCGGCATGTAGTCTATGATGCCGAGCCCCCTTGCCCTGATTTCGCGCTCCCTGGTCCCGCGGGGAAGATAGCGGGAGTAGATTCCCAATGCGGTGACTCCGGCGTCGCGCCCTCGGTACGCGTCGAGCATGCGCTCGCGAAGATTCGTCACGCCCGAGCCTCCCTCGCGAAGCCCTCGAAGAGGGCGCGCGCCTCTTCGGCCGTGGGGATGGACTCGATGACCCCCAGCCGGGTCACGGAGATGCTCGCGGCGCAATTCGCGTATTCGATGGCGCGGTGGAGGTCCATGCCGGACGCCAAACCCGCCATAAAGGCGCCGCTGAAGCAGTCCCCGGCTCCCGTGGTATCCACCGCGTCGACCGCAGGGGCGGGAAAGCCCGCCGCCTCGTCGCGCGTCACGAGGACGGCGCCTTGGCTTCCGAGGGTGATCAGCGCCACGGTCACGCCCTTCCCGACGAACCAGCGCCCCGCCTCGACGGCGGACTCGTAATCTACCACCTCGATGCCGCTTATCGCCGAAGCCTCGTGCTCGTTGGGCTTGATGCACCAGATGTCCCTGAAGAGTCCCGGAGGCAATGGGCGCACGGGCGCGGGATCGAGGAGGACGCGCGCTCCGGAGGCCGCGGCCTTGCGGATCCCGTACTCGACTATCTCGAAGTTGCTCTCGAGCTGGAAACCGACCACGAAGGATTCGCGGAAAATGCCTTCCGCCCTATCGATGTCTTCCCTGGACAGACGGAAGTTGGCGCCGGGAACCACCATGATCATGTTGCTGCCAGTGTCGTCGATCAGGATCACGCTGATGCCGCTGTGGGTCTCGGGATCGATCTTTATGCTATCGGTCGATATCCCGAACTCGCCGTACAGTCCGAGGGCGTAGCGGCCGTATTCGTCGTTCCCTATCCGGCCGATGAAAGAGACCTCGGCCCCGAGCCTCGCCGCCGCCAAGGCCTGGTTGGAACCCTTCCCTCCCCCGCCTTCCTTGAACTCGGAGCCGATCATCGTCTCCCCGGGCTTGGGGAAGGCGGCGCCCTTGAGGAAGAGACCCACGTTGTAGCTGCCGACGACGGTTACCTTGTTCCTCGCCACGGTTAAAGCTCCTGGTCCTGTGCGCGCCCGAGCTGCTCCCGCAGGTCGAATATCTTCTCCGCCCCGGTCACCGCGGCGCTTCCGTCGAACTTCGGGCGCGAGGCGAACATGGGCAGGGTATAGGCATCCCAGGCGGAGCGCCCCTCGATCCTGCCGAGCCGCGCGAAGCTTTCGTTGATCTCCTCGCAGCGGTAGAGGAGGATGGTCCGAGTGCCGTCGAGGAAGACGATGCATTCCTCTGCCCCTGCCTCCTTGAGGATCTCGAGCTGTCTCGCCCAGGCCGACTCGTGCATCGTCATATGGGCCCGGCGGTATTCATCTACGCATTCGGGCTTGAGCTCGTTTATCAGACAGTACCAGCGCATCGCACACTCCCTGCTCGGTTGATGAACGGAGTGTAAACGCTCATTTTCAAAACAGTCAATCAATTTCTTATATTTTCATATATTTTCAGAGAGCATAGTGTCGGGTTGCTGGATAGCAGCAAAGGTCGATAAAACTATTCCTTTTCTATATAATATTTTATTCTTTTGAGAGATTGGACTGACTATTGGCTAACTTGACATGCGCAAATAATCGGCCTATTCTAAAACGGCGAACAAGAGAGCGTAGCGCGGGTGGTATGAAAGAATATGAAAAGGAAAATATACCCCGGGATAGTGGATGTGGCGAAACTGGCCGGCGTGTCTCCCGCCACCGTCTCGCGAGTCCTCCGCAACTCCGCGGCAGTCAGCCCCGTTACGGTGGATCGGGTGAACGATGCCGTCTCGAGGCTCAACTACGCCAAATCGGGCGCGGGGTCGCAGCGGCGAATGGTCGCGGTCTTCCTGCCCGACATCCTCGATCAATTCTTCGCGAATCTCCTCAAGGGTATCGGCGACGTGGCCCGGCTGCACTCCTTCGACATCCTGCTCTGCAATTCGGACAACACGGAGAGTCTGGAGCTGGCCGCGCTGAAGTCGGTGCTGGACAGTCCATGCGAGGGCGCGATCATCGTTCCCACGAGCACCCAGCCCGAGCTCGTGGACCTCGTGCTTTCCAGACCCTCCTTCCATCACGTTTTCCTGGACCGGATCATAGAGGACGATAGAATCAACTATATTGTCTCCGACGATAAGGAAGGCGCGTATCTCGCAGCCAAATACCTCCTCGACCTCGGACATCGAAAAATCCTCTATATAGGCGGACGCAAGGAGCTCAGCACCGAGAAGAACCGGCTGGCGGGATATCGCAAGGCCGTCGAAGGAGCAGGTCTGCCCTTCGATAAGAAGCTGATCCTCGAGTACAGTTTCAAGGCCGAGGACGCCTATCGCGGGATCCTCCAGGCCATGAGGAACAAAGAGGATTTCACGGCGGTCTTCTGCGCGAACGACCTCATAGCTCTCGGCGTAAAGCGCGCCGCGGAGGAGAACGGATTCGCCATTCCCGAAAGCCTCTCCATTGTCGGCTACGGCAATACGCCCCTCTCCGACTATCTCGCGCTGACGACGGTCTCGATGCCGGCCTACGAGATGGGGAGGAACGCCTTCCAGCTCTTCCTGGACCTCGACGAGGGACGAGAGAGCCCCGTCAGGCGGATCGTGCTGAAACCGAGCATCATCATCAGGTCTTCGTGCGTGCGGGTCGGCGATTAGGCGCGGGGCCGGCCGGGCTCAGACCTCCATCGCCTGCCTGACCAGGGCCAGGGCCCGGGCCTCGAGCCTGCCTCCCTCCTCGGAAAGGGCGCGCACGCGCTCCCGCATCTCGGCCGCGGCCCGGGCGTCCTTCGCCTGTCCGAGGTTCGCGAGGACGTTCAGGATCGCGCCCTCGAGGCCGGCACGCGCCATGAGGGCCCCGACGCCGACGTCGGAGGCGGAAGCCGGATTGCCCAGCTCGGCCGCCGCGGCGCAGAGCTCGAGCGCCTCGACCGCGGCCGCGGCCGTGGCGAGGGGCACGGCCGCGGCCGCGGCGTAGGCGAGCTCGAGGCTCGCTTCGCGCTCCTTCCTCTGGGCCTCGCTGGCCTTGGGCAGCCTCATGGCCTCCATCACAAGCTTGAAGGCCTCGGCATCCTCGTCCACGGCGGTCAGGAGGGAGGCCTTGACCTTTTGGGCGCGCAGGGCCAGATCCGAAAGCTTCTCCCGGGAAGCCTCGAAGCCCTTTTTGCCGACCGTCAGGTTGGCCACCATGGCCGCCAGCGCGGCGCCGAGGCCGGCGGCGAGCGCCGCGACCGAGCCGCCTCCCGGGGCGGGAGAGTCCGAGGACACTTCGTCGGCGAAATCGGCGAGGCTCATCGCGGCGAGCGGACCAGGCGTCCTGCCGGCGTACTCGAGTATCTTCTTCGAAGGATCGAAGGGCGAGACCGAATCGAGGCCCATCGAGCGGATCGCCGTATCGACCAGGAGGGCCTCGCTCGCGCCTTCGCTCTTACCCATCCTCGCCAGGAAGTGCCTACCCGCGGCGACCAGGGGAGCGAGGGGCACGAGGCCGACGATCTCGCCGCCGGTGACGAGGAGGCCGAGCTTCTCCGCCTCCTCTTTCGCCGTTTCGAACACCACATGGAGGGGCGTAGTCTTATAGTCGAGGAGATTGACGGAGACCTGGGCGCAGCGGTAGGAGTCGATGTACCAGCCTATGGCGCGCACCTGCTTGAGGCGGCCCGGCGCCTTCTCCGGCCTGCCCTCGGCGTCCACGAGGGGATTGCCGGCGCCGTCCCTGGCCGTCCTCCCCGCCTCCCGGATGTTGAGGGCTATCTCGCTGGCCAGCCGCTTGTCGCGGGTGTTTAGGTTGACGTTATACGCTATCAGGAACTCCCGCGCGCCCACGGCCGTGGCGCCCCAGCGCGGCACGAAGGTCGCGGGACCGAAGTCGGGCGCCCATTCGGCCGTCGCGAGTCTCGCCCGCAGCCCCTCGTATTCGCCCGAGCGGACCTCCGCCAGGCTCTTGCGCGACGGCCGCGTGGCGGCCGCCTCGTAGAGGTAGACGGGAACTCCGAGCTCGCTCGCGAGCTCTCGGCCCAAGCCCCGAGATAGCTCGACGCAGGCCTCCATATCGATCCCCGACACCGGGATGAAGGGGCAGACGTCGAGGGCGCCCATGCGCGGATGGGCTCCGGAGTGACCGGACATGTCGATGAGCTGATAGGCGGTCTTCGCCGCGGCGAGGGCGGCCCTGGCCGCGGCCTCGGGGGGGCCGATGAAGGTATATACGGTCCGATTCGTGTCCGGGCCCGGATCGACGTCCAGGAGGGATACGCCCGCGATGCCGGATATCGAGCGCGCTATCGCGTCGATTATGCCTCTATCTCGGCCTTCGGAGAAATTCGGGACGCATTCGACGATCGCTCTGGCCATGCTCTCTCCTCGTCACTAGGGTTTCTTGCGCTTCTTCGCCGCCGGGGCGCCGGGAGGCGTCGCCTTGCCGTAGGCGGGCTTTCCGTATGTCTTCTTCGCGAAAGGGGGCCGGATCGGAGCTCGGGAGGCGCCGCGCTCGCCCCCCCTGGGCGTCGCCAGACGCACGGGCGGGAGTCCGCCCGAGCGCCTCGCCTCCGCTATGACCTTCTCGGCCGCCTCGAAGGGCACGGTCAAGAAGGAGAAATTCTCGTAGATCTCGATGCCGCCTATGAGCCTGTCGGGCAGGCCCGAGATCCGCTTTACCAAGGCGGCCAGGCCTTTGGGTGTAGCCCTGTCGCGCTTGCCCACCCCCACGAAGAGCCGGGCCGTCGCGGCCGCGTCGACCGAGTATTCCTCTATCCGCCCGTACCGGGCGGGGTCGATCTCGCTGCCGAAGGCCTCGAAGAGGGCGGCCGCGAGAGCCTCGCCCGGCTCGGCCCTCGCGAGGATCTCGTCGGCGAGCTCCCTCCAGAGCTTGGCCGCGGCGGGAGCTTCGCCGGTCGCGACGCGGTCCTCGGCGAGCGAATCGGCCCGCGCGAGGATCTTGCCGCGGAGGCGATCGCGCTTGGCCGCCAGGACCTCGTCCACCTCGGGGACTTTGACCTTCTTGAAGCCCGCCCCCGCCGCCCTTTTGAAGCGGAAGAGCTTGCGGTACTCGTCCGGCGTGACCAGGGTGATGGCGGTGCCGGCGTTGCCCGCCCTCCCCGTGCGGCCTACTCTGTGGACGTAGGCCTCCGGGTCGTGGGGCAGGGACCAGTTGACGACGTGGGAGAGTTTGTCGATGTCTATGCCTCGGGCCGCGACGTCGGTGGCGACGAGGACTCGTATGCGGCGCTCGCGGAACTTGGCCAGGATGCGCTCGCGGCGATCCTGGGGAATCTCGCCGTGGAGGGCCTCCGCGTCGTAGCCCCTCTCCTCGAGGGCCTTGGCTACCCTCTCGGCCTCGACCCTCGTGCTCGTGAAGACGATGCCGAAGAAATCCTCCTCGACATCCATCACGCGGCAGAGGGCCTCGAGGCGGTCGCCGTCGCGGACCTCGAGCCAGACCTGCTCGGCGAGCTCGGTGGCCACGGCCTCCGAGAAGTCCTCGACCGTCTCGTAGGCGCCGAGACGGCGCTTGGCGACGTGGACGATTCCCGCGGGCATGGTCGCGGAGAACAGGACGACGCGGCGCTTCTCGCCGCATTTCTCCATGATCGCCTCTATGTCCTCGATGAAGCCCATGTCGAGCATCTCGTCGGCCTCGTCGAGGACGAGGAACTCGATGCGCGATACGTCGAGGGTGCCGCGCCCGAGATGGTCGAGGACCCGGCCGGGCGTGCCGACGACGACGTCCACGCCCGCCCCGAGGCGCCGGAGCTGCTCGCCCATCGAGGCGCCCCCGTAGACCGCCGCTATCCGGGGGCAGGCGCCGATCCGAAGCGACACGAGCTCGGCGGTGACCTGGAGGGCGAGCTCCCGGGTGGGCACGAGGACGAGGGCGCGGATATTTCCCGCGGGCTGGGCGAGGAGCTGCGCGAAAGGGATGCCGAAGGCGGCGGTCTTCCCCGTGCCGGTGCGGGCGCGGGCGATGAGGTCGGGGCCGGGCGAGAGGAGACGCGGTATCGTGAGGGCCTGGATCGGGGTAGGCTCCTCGAAGCCCTTGCGGGAAAGGGCGGAGAGCGTGGAGGGCCCGAGTCCGAAGGACTCGAAAGAAGGGATATCCATTGAGTTCCTGCGGGGAAAGAGATGTCCCTACTTTAATGCGAAACAAGGAATTATTCTAGGTTGCCGCTCCGCCCGCGGCCCAGCGGACGCGAGCCCCGATCACCATCCCCCTTGCGGCGAGTCATCCCCGGGGCTACACTCGCCGCCATCATGCCCATGAAGAGCTTCGCGAGCGACAACAATTCCGGCGCCTGCGCCGAGGTTATGGATGCCCTGGTTTCGGCCAATTCGGGCCACGCCCTCGGCTACGGCGACGACCCCTGGACCCGCAAGGCCCTCGATTCCTTCAAGCGCGAGTTCGGCCCTGAGTCCGAGACCTTCTTCGTCCTCAACGGCACGGGGTCCAATGTCCTCGCCCTTTCCCTCGCGGCGGGCCCCGGCCTCTCGGTGCTCTGTTCCGACGTCGCCCACATAGCGACCGACGAGACCGGCGCCCCCGAGGCCTCGCTCGGCTGCAAGATCCGCCAGCTGGAAAGCCGCGAGGGCAAGGTCCAGCCCGAGGCCCTCCGCGAGGCCCTGACCTGTCTCGGCTTCATCCATCAATCCCAGCCCTCCTGTCTCTCGCTCTCGCAGCCGACCGAGCTCGGCACCCTCTACTCCCCCGAGGAGATGGCCGAGCTGGCCAGGATCGCTCACGCCGCCGGCCTGGTCCTCCACGTGGACGGGGCCCGGATCGCGAACGCGGCCGTCGCGCTCTCGATGAGCTTCCGCGAGCTCTGCGTCGGCGTCGACCTCCTTTCCTTCGGGGGAATGAAGAACGGAGTGGCCTTCGGCGAGGCCGTCGTCGTCCTGAAGCAAAGCCTCGCCGCCCGCGCTCCCTACCTCCGCAAGACGCGGCTCCAGCTCGCGTCCAAGATGCGCTTCGTCTCGGCGCAGTACGAGGCCTACCTGAGCACGGGCGCGTGGGAGCGCAACGCGAAGGCCGCCAACGCTGCGGCCCGTCGCCTCGAGACGGCCGTCCGCGGGATAGGCGGCATCGACATCGAGTATCCGGTGGGCGCGAACGCCCTCTTCGCGCGCATGCCCGCTAAGGCGGCCGAGGCCGCTCGGGCGAAGTCCTTCTTCTACGACTGGGAGGGCGGCCTCCAGCGTTGGATGACGAGCTTCGACACGAGCGGCGAGGACGTCGATGCCTTTGCCGGGGTTCTTCGAGAATCGATGCGGGTATCCTGAGCCCTAAATTCGGGATTTCGCCCCATTTCTCCATTACGGCTTGCGCTCATCAGGTCTACGCATGTATAGTCCTTTCATGGAACTCGGTGAAAAGCTCGAGCTTCTGGCGGCCTCGGCGCGCTACGACGCCTCCTGCGCGTCAAGCGGCAGCTCGCGGGCGCCTTCGGGCGGTCTGGGCGCGGGAAGTCCCGCCGGGGTCTGCCATTCCTGGACGGGGGACGGCCGTTGCGTGTCCCTCCTCAAGGTCCTGTACTCCAATTCCTGCCGCAAGGATTGCGCCTATTGCGCCAACCGCGCGTCGGCCGATATCGCGCGCGCGAGCTTCGGCGTCGAGGAGCTCGTGCGCCTGACGATCGGCTTCTATCGACGCAATTACATCGAAGGCCTCTTCCTTTCCTCCGGTATCTTCGCCGACCCCGACATCGTCATGGAGCGCCTCATCGAGGTAGCCAGGGTCCTTCGCGAGCGCGAGCGCTTCGGGGGCTACATCCATCTCAAGGCCATCCCCGGCTGCGGCGACAGGCTGCTCGGGAAGGCCGGGCTCTACGCGGACAGGCTGTCCGCCAACATCGAATTGCCCACGGCCTCGTCCCTCGCCCGCCTGGCGCCCCAAAAGTCGGGGGCCGAGATACTCGGCGCGATGCGCTTCATGGATCAGGCGGACGCCGAGAGCAAGGAAGACATGAGGCGCAACCGGGGGCGCCGCCGCGCCCCGCCCCGCTTCGCGCCCGCGGGTCAGAGCACCCAGCTCGTCGTAGGCGCGAGCCCCGACGACGACAGGACCATCGTCCGCCTCGCCGGGGCCCTCTACGATCGCCTTAGGCTGCGCCGAGTGTATTACTCGGCCTTCGTTCCCGTGTCCTCCGATCCGCGGCTGCCCGTCCTCCGAGGCCCGCCCCTCCTTCGCGAGCACCGTCTCTATCAGGCCGACTGGCTCATGCGCTTCTACGGTTTCAAGTCGGAGGAGATACTCGACGAGGGCGAGCCCGACCTTGCGACCGATATCGACCCCAAGACTGCCTGGGCTCTGCGGCATCCGGAGTTCTTTCCCCTGGATATCGACAAGGCCGAGTACTCGGAGCTCCTGCGCGCGCCTGGGGTGGGTGTGACCGGCGCCGGGCGCATAGTGTCCACCCGGCGAGCGGGGCGGGTGAGACCGGAGGATCTCCCCCGGATGGGCATCGTAATGAAGCGGGCGCGCTGGTTCCTCGCCTCGGGAGGCCGCCCCCTGTTCTCCGTCGGCGCGGGGGGCTCGCCTTCCATGCTCGAAGCCCGTCGGCTCAGGCTCCTCCTCGCCGACTCGACCGGGGACTCTACCGCGACATCGGCGCGCGCGGCACCGGTCCCGCAGCTCGAGTTCGAGTTCTCGTGACCGGCGGCACCTGGAGCTACGACGGCTCCCTCGATGGGCTCCTCGTCCTGGCTCACCGCGCATATTGCGAAGGAGAGCCGCCCGACGCCGTCGCGAACGCCTTGGCCGCCGACGGAGAGCTCTTCGCGCTCCTCGGGCCGGCGCCCCTCAGAGGCGCGCCATTCAAGGGCTCGTCCGATCAGTCTCCCTCGGAGCTGGGTCGCGCCGCAGAGTCCGCGAGCGCCGAACTGCGGGCCTTCTCGGGCGGGCTCTTCGATACGATCCTGAGGATCTGGATGAGCGAGGAGGCCCTCGAGCTGCCCCTATTCAGGCTTTGCGCGATCGCGGGGCATCGCGGGACCGACGCGTTGGCGGACCACGGGAATCCCGATCTCCGCGCGGTCTCCCGGGCTTCGCGGCGCGTCGGACGCGAGATCGACCGGCTTTCGGGCCTGGCCCGATTCTCGCCCGGGCCTGGCGGCCTCTTCGTCGCCGCGCTCGAGCCTGACGCGAACGTCATCGCCGCCCTCCTGCCCCATTTCGCGCGGAGGTTCGGCTCCGAGGACTTCGCCCTGGTCGATGCGCGGAGGAGGCTGGCCCTCGCGCGCAGAGGCGGTCTCTTCGAGTCGGCCACGGGCGAGGAGGCGCTGGCCTTCCTGCCCGAGAGGACGGGCGCGGGAGACGAGGACGTGGCGCTCTGGGGGCGCTATTTCAAGGCGGCCGAGAATCCCGCGCGCAGGAACGCCGAGCTCCAGCGCCGCCTCATGCCGGCCAGGTATTGGAGATACCTGCCCGAGATGGGCGGAGCGGGCGGGGCCTAGCTGTACGTCTCCGCCCTCGCGCGTGTATCCTCGGAAGCGTGATCGACGAGTACCTGCGGGGCGAGGATTGGGACGAGCCCCCCGAGGAGATGGCCTTCGAGGCGCCCTACGGGACCATTCTCGACGAGGCCTCGGCGCTCGCAGCCGAACTGGCGCTTAGCGCCGCGAACGCGGCTACCGCCGCGAACGTGGCTACCGCCGCGAACGTGGCTACCGCCACGAAGGCCCTGCGGCTTTACTTTCTCGCGCCCGCCCTGGTCAACGTCATGCTCAACTACAAGATATGCGTCGAGCACGGTCTGCCCCTGCATCCGACGGTCTACTACGAGCTCGCGGAGGCTCGCCGCTATAAAATGGATCATCCGATCGCCCAGCTGGATCTGGCGAATCGTCTCTATCTGTCCTCCATCGAGCTCGCGCGTTCCGCCTACCGCCTGGATCCGGGCTTCGGCGACAGGGCCGCGGCCTTCAAGGCGCGCCTGCCCCCCGAGATCACCCGCTTCGTGTACACGGGCGGCCGCGACAAGTACAGCTGGCGAGGGGCCGAGCCCGAAAAACTCGATGCCCTGGCGCGGAAGGTCCGCGCCTCCTATTCCCCGTCCCTCGTCGTCGCCGCCGCCCACGGAGCCATCATGCCCGGGCTCCTCCTGGCCGAGTACCTCGGCCTCCCCCTCTATTTCGTACGTTTCTCGATGTTCAAACGAAAGGACGAGGCGCCCATAATCTCGGTCTCGGACGAAGTCTGGCTCTCGTCCTGGAATGAGAAGAGCGTGCTCCTCTTCGACGAGGACGTGGCCAAGGGTACGACCCTTGAGCTCTTCAGCCGCCGCCTCGCTCCCTTCTTCGGGGAAGCGAGGAGCGCTTGCTCCATCCGCCACGCCGGGTCCGCCTTCGCGCCCGACTTCGTGGCCAGGTTCTGGTGGGACTGAGTTTCTAGCGGCGGGACCATGAACTCGGCGGGGAATCGCAAGAAAATAACAATATCCGCTGGTAATTACAATATGGATTCGAAATTCCAAGGCAACGTGCTATAGGATCGACGCATTTCCCTAGAGGGAGGAACGGTATGGGCAGGACTCGGATCGCTGACGAGGTAAAAAATGGCAAGGTGCTCGTTTCCGACGGCGCATGGGGAACCTTCCTCTACAAGAAGGGTCTGCAACCGGGACAATGCCCCGAGCTTTGGTGCGCGGAGCGCCCGAACGATGTCCTCGATATCGCCAAGAGCTATGTCGCCGCGGGGGCGGACATGATCGAGTCGGACAGCTTCGGCGGGAGCCGCTTCAAGCTCGAGCACTACCAGCTCGCGGGGAGGGCATCCGAGCTGAACGAGGCGGCGGCCAGGATATCCAGGAGCGCCGCGGGGAACAAGGCCTGGGTCATCGCCTCCATCGGCCCCACCGGTAAGATGCTGGCGATGGGCGACGTCACCGAGGAGGAGCTCTACGCGGCCTTCAAGGAGCAGGCGATGGCCCTGGAGAAGGGCGGGGCCGACGCGATCTGCGTCGAGACCATGAGCGACGCCACCGAGGCCTGTCTGGCCATAAAGGCCGCCAAGCAGAACACCAAGCTCGAGGTGATCTGCACCTTCACCTTCGAGAAGACTCTCCAGGGCGAGTACAGGACCATGATGGGCCTCTCCCCCGAGGACGCGGCCGCGGCCGCCGTCGCCGCCGGCGCCGATATCATCGGGCCGAATTGCGGGAACGGGATCGCCCGGATGGTCGATATCGTCAAGGCCATGCGCAAGGTCGACGCGAAGACACCGATACTGGTCCACGCGAACGCCGGCCTGCCGACCAACGTCGACGGGAAGGACGTTTTCCCCGAGACCCCGGCCGACATGGCCGCCCTCGTCCCCGCCCTCATCGAGGCGGGCGCCAATGTCATCGGCGGATGCTGCGGCACCACGCCCGATCACATCTCCGCGATCAAGAAGGCCGTCGACGCCTATCAAGCCAAGAAGAGGTAGCACATGGAACTCAAGACGAGATTCACCGGCACGGCCATCGGCAGCATGCCCTTCACCGACCCGGACTACGCGGTAAAGGTATCGCTCGAGCGGCTTCCGGACGCCCCGATATGGCCGCAGCTCCCGAGGCTCGGCATCCGCGAGCAGATGGAGGTGCAGTATTCCGAGGGCATCCCCTGCGCCGTCATCGACGAAGAGAAGAAGCGGATGTACGTCGATACTTCCAGGGACTACTCGGAGCTCTTCGCCGGCTTCTACGAGACCTACATGGCGGCGATGGATCCCGACGCCGGGACCGGCGACTGCTCCGCGCTCGCCATCTCCCCCGAGTTCTCCAAGGGAATTCCCGCGCTCGAGAAGGCGCTGAAGGCCAGGGGCGGGAAGCTGCCCTTCGTGAAGGTGCAGACGACGGGACCATGCAGCTTCGCGCTCACGATCGTCGACGAGAACAAGCGGGCCATCTATTATAATGAAGAATTCCGCGACGTGGTCGTCAAGGCGCTTGCGATGAAATGCCGCTGGCAGATCGCCAAATTCAAAGGCTACGCGCAGAACGTCATCTGCTTCATCGACGAGCCCATCCTCTCCGCCTTCGGGAGTTCGACCTACGTCTCCGTGAAGCGCGAGGACGTCGTCGCCCTCCTCCAGGAGATGATCGCCGCGGTGCGCGCCGAGGGCGGCATCTCGGGGATCCACTGCTGCGGCAATACCGAGTGGTCCATCCTGGTGGACTCGGGCGTCGACATCATCAACTTCGACGCCTTCGAGTACGGAGAGACCATCTCGATGTACGCTTCCCACATGAAGAAGCACCTCGCGAGGGGCGGCCTGCTCGCCTGGGGCGTCGTGCCGACCTCGGCCGCGATCCGCGACGCGAGCCCGGCCAGCCTCGAGGCCCAGCTCGAGAAGGTCATGGACAAGCTCGCCTCCCAGGGGATCGATAAGAAGACCATCGCGGAGCAGGCCCTCATCACGCCCTCCTGCGGAACCGGCTCGATGGATCCTGCCGACGCCGAGAAGGTCTTCCTGATGGTGGCCGAGCTCTCGAAGCGCATGAAAGCGAAGTACGGATACTAGGACCGGATGAAGATCGCCATTTCGGGCAAAGGCGGCGTGGGGAAATCCACCCTCGCCGCGGCCCTGTCCCTCATCCTCGCCGAGCGGGGCTCCAAGGTCATCGCCGTCGACGCGGATCCCGACGCCAACCTGGCCCAGGCCCTCGGCATAGCCGAGTCCGAGCAGAGGAAGATCGTGCCGATAGCGCGCATGGCCGCCCTCATCGAGGAGCGCACGGGAGCCAAGGTCGACCGGTACGGGCAGATATTCAAGATCAACCCGCAAGTCGCGGACATAGCCGATTCCTACGCCTACAACCACCGAGGTGTCGCCCTCCTCGTGCTCGGGGCCGTCGAGCGCGGGGGGGGAGGCTGCGCCTGCGCGGAGAGCATCCTCCTCAAGGCACTCGTCACCGACCTCGTCCTATTCAAGGGCGAGACACTGGTCATGGACATGGAAGCGGGAGTCGAGCACCTCGGCCGCGCGACGGCAAGGGGCGTCGACGAGATGGTCGTGGTCGTCGAGCCGGGGCAACGGTCAATGGATACGGCCCGAAGGATACTGCGGATGTCGAAGGAGATCGGCCTCCCCGATCCCGTCTTCGTGGTCAACAAGGTCAAGGGCCCCGGCGACGAGAGCTTCGCCCTCCGCGGTCTCGCGGACGCGGCGGAGGCCGAAGGGCGTCCCGCGCCGGAGATCATAGGACTCATCCCCGATTCCGACGAGATAAGGGATTCGGATCGGGACGGCAGGGCCGTCGTCGACGCCGTGGGGCCCGAGCTCCGCGAGAATTTCGCCGGCATCGCCCTGCGCCTCGCCGAAAGAATGGCGGAATGCCGATGAGCCGCACGATCGCCTTCACGGGAAAGGGCGGCGTCGGCAAGACCACGATCGCCAGCCTATCGGTTCGCGCCCTCGTCGAGTCCGGCCGGGGCCCCGTCCTCGCCGTAGACGCCGATCCCAACTCCTGCCTCGACGTCGCGCTGGGCGTAGCCGTCTCGAGCACGATCGGGAAGATCCGCGAGGAGGCGAGGGAGACCGCGTCCCGCGGCATGGGCGCGGGCATCTCGAAGCAGGACCTCCTCGAGCTCCGGATCGCGGAGAGCCTCGTCGAGCGCGAGGGCTTCGACCTCATCGCCATGGGCAGGCCCGAGGGAGCCGGCTGCTACTGCTTCGCCAACAACGTCCTCAAGGATGCCCTCGCGCGGCTCGCGCGGGACTACCCTTCGGTCGTCCTGGACAACGAAGCCGGCCTCGAGAACCTCTCGCGGCGCATCGCCCAGGAACTCGCAGTCCTCGTCCTCGTAGGGGACGCGACCCGCAACGGCATCGAGACGGTAAAGCGCCTCTACGAGCTGGCGAAGGAGATGGACGTTCGCTACGGCAAGCTCGCCGTCATAATCAACCGCTCCAAGGGGAGTTCGCTCCCCGAGAGCGCCGCGGGACTAGCGTCCCTCTTCTCGACCCCCTACGTGATCGCTCTTCCCTTCGATCCGCAAATCGGCGAATTCTCCGAATCGGGGCGGAAGGTATTCGAGCTGCCGGGCGAGAACCCCTCGCTCGTCAGGATCGGGGAATTCCTCGCCGCCCTGCTATAAAGCCCGCTAATTCCCTTTGGGAGGAAACGATGGCCAATGAAACGATGGTCCCGGCCGACCGGGCCTGGGATCAGGCTTCGATACGGATTCTCGAGAAGTCCCTGATCGACGGAGTGGATACCTGCTTCACGCGCATGGACGCGCAGCGCAACCAGTGCGGCTTCGGGAAGTCGGGCGTCTGCTGCAAGATCTGCCACATGGGTCCCTGCCGCATCACGCCCAAGGCTCCACGCGGCGTCTGCGGCGCCGACGCGGACACGATCGCGGCGAGGAATTTCCTCCGCGAGGTCTCGGGCGGAACCTCCGCGCACTCGGACCACGGCCGGCACCTGGTCCTCAAGCTGAAGAGGGTGGCCGAAGGCAAGGCCGGCGATTACGAGATCAAGGACGAGGCGGCTCTAAGGCGCGCCGCGAGGGACTACGGCGTCAAGGAGGAGGGCAGGACGAAGGAGGAGCTTGCCTCGGAACTCGCCGACCTCTTCCTCCGGGAGTTCTCGTCCCAGGAGGATTTTCTCAAGACCCTGGCCCTCGCGCCCGAGAAGCAGCAGGCGCGATGGCGGAAGACCGGCGTCCAGCCCTTCGGCATAGACCGCATGGTGGTCGAGGGCATGCACCGGACGACGATGGGCGTCGACCACGACTACCGCAATCTCCTGCTTCACGCCTTCAGGACCGCCTTGGCCGACGGCTGGGGGGGCTCGCGCGTCGCCTCGATCACCTCCGACATCCTCTTCGGCACGCCGAATCCCATCCGGTCGGAGGTCAACCTCGGCATCCTCGGGGCCAAGACCGTGAACATCCTCGTCCATGGCCACGAGCCGGCCCTCTCCGAGATGCTCGCCGTGGCCGCTCAGGATCCCGAGATCCAGCGCTATGCCAGGGAGGCGGGCGCGGAGGGCGTCACCCTGGCCGGGATATGCTGCACCGCGAACGAGGTCCTGATGCGCCACGGCATCCCGGTGGCCGGTAATTTCCTCCAGCAGGAGCTGGCGGTCGTGACCGGAGCCGTCGAGATGCTCATCGTCGACGTGCAGTGCTGCATGCCGAGTCTGCCCGAGGTCGCGGCCGCCTACCACACCGAGATAGTCTCGACGACCGACATGGCGCAGACCATCGGCGCCCGCCACCTCGCCTTCGACGAGGACGAGGCCCTCGCCTCGGCGAAGGCCCTCATCAAGCGGGCCGCCGACAACTACAGGCGGCGCGACCCGGCCAAGGTCCTCATCCCCGACGTCAAGAAGCCCCTGGTCGCCGGCTTCTCGGTCGAGGCGATCAAGTACATGCTCGGCGGAAAGTTCCGAGCCTCGTTCAGGCCCCTCAACGACGCCATCATCTCCGGGCGGATACGGGGCGTCGCGGGCATCGTCGGCTGCAACAACCCGAAGCAGAAGCTCGACGCCTACATGAACATCCTGGCCCGCGAGCTGATCGCGAAGGACGTCCTGGTGCTCAAGACCGGCTGCGCTGCCATCGCCAGCGGGAAGGAGGGGATGCTCAGCCCCGAGGCGGCCCTCGAGAAGGCGGGCCCCGGCCTCCGGGAAGTATGCGAGGCGGTCGGGATGCCTCCCGTCCTCCACCTGGGCTCATGCGTCGACAATGTGCGCATCCTGGAGGCCGCGACCGAGATCATATTCGAGGGCGGTCTCGGGGACGACATGGCGGGCCTTCCCGCCGTTGGTGTCGCCCCGGAGTGGATGAGCGAGAAAGCCATAGCGATCGGCTGCTATTTCGTCGCCTCGGGGGTCGACGTCGTCCTCGGGAATCCCTTCTACGTCTCCGGATCCGCCAACGTGACGAAATTCCTGAACGAGGACGCCAAGGAGCTCTTCGGGGCCTCCTTCCACGTGGAGGAGGATCCTATGAAGGCCGCCGCGACCATACTCGAGATCCTCGAGGCCAAGCGGGAGAGGCTCGGGATAAACAGGCAAAGCGAGCGGAAGCTCCTCGACATGAAGGACAGGAGGGCACACGGTGTCTAAGATAATAGCGACGAGCGCCATAGACGGCGCCGTGGCCTGGGTCGCCCAGGCCGAGGCGAAGCTGGCCGAGGCCATCGGCGCGAAGGGGAAGGACCACCCCGTCGCCTTCCCCTCGACCGCGTACTACCTGCCGATCATCCACTCCCTCACCGGGATGAAGGTCCAGAAGCTCGAGGACATGCGCGCGGCGATCGCCGACGCGAAGCGCCTCCTCCCGTCCCGGCCGAGCGAGTCCAACTGGCTGCCCTACCTGGGCAACACTCTCGACGCGGGGGTCGCCGCGCTCTTCGCCTGCGAGGTCATCGAGGCCTGCAAGTACGCGATCGGCCCCAGCCCCGAGGACGGCATCTGGCTGGGCGCGGCCAACGACGTGATCCTGCGCGAGCGCGGCGTCGAATTCGTCGACGGCTCGGCCCCGGGCTTCGCCGCTATCACCGGCGCGGCCCCGACCAACGCCATCGCGGTCCGGATAGCCCGCGAGCTCCAGGAGAAGAACCTCTACGTCTTCATGGGCGGCTCGACGGGGGGAAGGCAGTTCGCCGAGCAGCTCGCCGAGGAAGGCGTCCAGCTCGGCTGGGAAACTCGGCTCGTACCTTTCGGCAAGGACGTATCCGCTCTGGTCTACGCCCTCGGCTTCGCCAACCGCGCCGCGCTCTCCTTCGGGGGAATCAAGGCCGGCGACTATCTGGGCAACCTCAAGTACAACAAGAACCGCATCTTCGCCTTCGTCCTCGCCTTCGGCGAGGTGACGCCGGACAAGTACGCCGTCGCCGCCGGGGCCATCAACTACGGCTTCCCCGTCATCGCCGACACGGCCATCCCGCAGATCCTGCCGACCGGCGTCTGCACCTACGAGCACGTCGTGTCCTCGGTCCCCTACGAGACGATGGTCGAGAAGGCCCTCGAGGTGCGCGGCTGCAAGGTCAAGATCGCCAAAGTGCCGATCCCCGTCGCCTACGGCCCGGCCTTCGCGGGCGAGCGTATACGCAAGGCCGATGTACACGCGGAATTCGGCGGCAACATCACGACAGCCTTCGAATTCGTCACCAGCGCCGGGATGGATCAGATCGAGGACGGCGTCATCGAGATCATCGGCCCCGACATCGACTCCGTCGAGCCGGGCAGCTCGCTCCCCCTCGCCATCTGGGTCGAGGCGGCGGGCCGCAAGATGCAGGCCGATTTCGAGCCCATCCTCGAGCGGCAGATCCACCACCTCGTGAACGGGGCCGAGGGCATCTGGCACATGGGCCAGCGCGATATCGTCTGGACCCGCGTCTCCAAGGCGGGATTCCAGAAGGGCCTGCGCCTGCGCCACTACGGCGAGATCATCCACGCGAAGCTCCTCGACGACTATCCCGCCATCGTCGACAAGGTGAAGGTGACCCTCGTCACCGACAAGGACGAGGTGGAGCGCCGCGTCGCCGTGGCCCGCAGGGTCTACGACGAGCGCAACCGCCGCCTCGAGTCGATGACCGACGAATCGGTCGACACCTACTATTCCTGCACCCTCTGCCAGTCCTTCGCCCCGGACCACGTCTGCATCATCACCCCGGAGCGGCTCGGCCTCTGCGGCGCCTACAACTGGCTCGACGGGAAGGCCGCCTTCGAGATCGACGAGACCGGCCCTAACCAGCCGGTGAAGAAGGGTGAGACCCTCGATCCCGTCCAGGGCGTCTGGAAGGACGTCAACGAATTCGTCTTCCAGAACAGCCACAAGTCAGTCAGGCAGTTCAACGCCTACTCGATCATGAACAACCCAATGACGAGCTGCGGATGCTTCGAGGTGATCTGCGCCTATGTCCCCGAGGCCAACGGCATCATGGCGGTCAACCGCGAGTATCTGGGCGACACGCCGATCGGCATGACCTTCTCCAGTCTCGCCGGCTCCGTCGGCGGCGGACAGCAGACGCCCGGCTTCATGGGCTGCGGCAAGATCTTCCTCAGCTCCAGGAAGTTCCTGTACGCCGAGGGCGGCCACGGACGCCTCGTCTGGATGCCGAAGGAGCTCAAGGCCATCCTCGAGACCGACCTCAGGAAGCGCTTCGCCGAGGCAGGCATCGAAGACGCCTTCGACAAGATCGCCGACGAGACCAAGGCCGTGGAAGCCTCCGACCTGCGCGCCTATCTGGAAAAAGTGGGCCATCCCGCGCTCTCGATGCCGGATATCTCCGAGCTCGGCGCGGGGAGCGCCGGAGCCGGCTCCGCAAGCGCGGCCGCCCCCGAGGCGGCGGCGGACAAAGCCGACGGTTCGGCCCGCGAGGGCGAGGATTCCCGCGGAGGCGGGACGGAGAACGAGGGCTCAGGGAATCGAGCGGTGGCCACCGAGGAGCTGGTCCGACAGATAAAAGAGCAGATCAAGGCCGAGATAGCGAACGAGCTGCGGCCCGCGGTCGCCCGCGAGATAGTAGGCGACATCATCGACTCGCTGAGGACGAAATTCCTGGGCGAGGCGCCGTCGGCGCCTCCCCTCGCGACGCCCGCTCCCGAGGCGGAAGCCTCAAGGCCCCTCGCCGAGACGGGCCCGACCGCCGCCGAGCGCTTCGCGGGCATCACGGCCTTCGTACCCAGGAAGGAAGGCTGCGAGTGCCCCGTCTGGACGGTCAAGCTCGGCGCGACCAAGGCCGAGGGCGGCACCAGGGGCAAAACCGTCTCCGTGGGGGGACAGAGCTGCATGCCCTTCCATCTCTGGGAGGGCTCGATGCCCAACCGCCCCCTCGTCGCGATGGAAGTCTTCGATCTGGTCTCGGAGAAGTATCCCGAGGTGCTGAGGAAGGCCTATGGCGAGGTCCTCGCCGACCCCGCCCGCATGGCCAGGCTCTGCGTCGAGAAATACGGCGCGGACCTCATATCCGTCAGGCTCGAGGGAAGCCATCCCGAGAAGGGGAACCGGAGCCCGGACGACGAGGTGAAGCTCGTGAAGAGCATCCTCCGCGCCGTCGACGTACCCCTCATCATCACCGGGCACAGCCACTTCGAGCGGAACAACGAGGTGATGAAGGCGGTGGCCCAGGGCTGCGAGGGCGAGAACCTCCTCCTCAGCTGGGTCGAGCAGGACAACTACCGCTCGATCGCCGGCTCCGCGATGGCCTACGGCCACTCGATAGTCTCCCAGAGCCCGATCGACGTCAACATCGCCAAACAGCTGAACATCCTCCTCGGGAACATGGACTTCAAGCAGGAGCGCATCGTGATGGACCCGATGACCGGGGCCACTGGCTACGGCATCGAGTACTGCTACTCGGTGATGGAGCGCATCCGCCTCACCGCCCTCGGCGGGGACAGGATGCTCGCCGGACCGCTCATCGTATCGCCGGGCCAGGAGTGCGCGAAGATCAAGGAGTCCAAGGCCCCCGAGGCCGGCTTCCCGGCCTGGGGCGATCTGGGGAAGCGCGCCGCGATCTGGGAGCTGAGCACCGCGATGGGGCTCCTCCAGGCCGGAGCGGATATTCTCATCATGTACAATCCCGAAGCCGCCGTGGCCCTTCGGAAGTCGATCTATCGCCTGACGGCGAGCTAAGGAGACGGGGAAATGGCGCTATCGGGTCTCGACATACAGAAGCTCCTGCCCAAGACGAACTGCAAGGAGTGCGGCTCCACTACCTGTCTCGCCTTCGCGATGAAACTCGCCGGGAAGAAGGCGATGCTATCGGAGTGCCCCTACGCGTCGGACGATGCGAAGCGCGTCCTCGGCGCGGCCAGCGAGCCGCCCGTGAAGTCGGTCGGCTTCGGACCGGATCGCAGGGTCAAGCTCGGGGAGGAGACGGTCCTCTACCGCCACGAGAAGACCTTCGTCAACCAGAGTCTCTTCGCGGTGGACATAGGCGACGACAGACCGGCGGCGGAGGTCGACGCGATCCTCGCGAAGATCCGCGACTATACCCTGGTCAGGGTGGGCCTGAACCTCGTCGTCGACATGGTCTCGGTCACGCAGCGAGGTTCGGAACCCGCGAAATTCGCGGCCTTGGCGAAGAAAGCCTGGGAGGTCGCGAATCGGCCCCTCGTCCTGCGCTCCGGCGACCCCGCTGCCCTGGCCCTGGCGGCCGAGGCGGTAAAAGGCTCGGGTTCCGTCCTGGTCGCGGCCACGAAGGAGAGCTCGGCCCTCCTTCGCGCCGCGGCCGAGGCGAACGGCCACGCCCTGGCCCTGACAGGCGCGACCCTCGACGAGGTCTGCGCCCTGTCCGCGAGGCTCAAGGCCGAGGGCTTCGACAATCTGGTCCTCCAGTTCGAGACCCACTCGCTCGCCGAGCAGTACCAGGTCAACTCGATCGCCCGGCGCATGGCGATCAAGGAGAACTACAAGCCCTTGGGATATCCCTTCCTGCGCTACTTCGAGTCGGGCTCCCTCATGGAGGACAGCGCCTCCGCGATCGTGGAGGTCTGCAAGTACGGCGGCATACTGGTGCTCCCCGAGTTCGACGCCGCCCAGCTCGTCGCTCTCATGGCCCTTCGCCTCAACGTCTATACCGATCCCCAGAAGCCCATCCAGGTCGAGCCGAAGGTCTACGCTATCGGCGAGCCCGACACGAAGTCCCCGGTTTTCGTGACGACAAATTTCTCCCTGACGTATTTCATCGTATCGGGCGAGATCGAGAACGCGGGCACGAGCGCGTGGCTCGTCATCCCGGAATGCGAAGGGATGAGCGTGCTGACCGCCTGGGCGGCCGGGAAGCTGAACGGGGCGGGGGTGGCCAAGGCGGTCAAGGAGTCCGGTCTGGACGAGAAGAGCGAATCGAAGACCCTGGTCATTCCCGGCTATGTCGCCCAGATCTCGGGCGAGATCGAGGAGAACCTTCCCGGGTGGAAGATCCTCGTCGGCCCCCAGGACGCCGGCGACATCGAGAGCTTCGTGAAGGCCCGCCTGGCGGGCTGAGGCGCATGCCCGACGTCAGATTCCTTCCATCGGGCTCGGTCGTCCCGGCCGAGCCCGGCGCCAGCGTCCTCGATGCCGCCCGCGCTGCCGGCATCGAGATCGACTCGCCCTGCGGCGGGAAGGGGACCTGCGGCCGCTGCATCGTCCGGATCGCCTCGGGAGACGCCGACTCCGAGAGCCTCGGCATCCTGTCCAGGAGCGCCGTGGCCGAAGGCTTCGCCCTCGCCTGCAGGACGCGCGTCCTCAGGGCCCCCCTCGAGGTCGAGATTCCCGAGCGCTCGGGCTGGAGGGGGGGGCAATTCACCGATTCCGACGAGGACCTGTCCCTCGTGAGCCGCGAGCTCCTCCCGGCAAAGTGGGAGTTCGAGCCCCTCGCCCTGAAGTGGCTCCTCGATGTACCGATTCCCCGGCGCGACGAGGGGCTGTCGGACATCGACCGCCTGACGCGCCGCTTCGCGAAGGACTGGGGAAGCGGAGAGGTCATCTATCCCCTGAGCGTCCTCAGGAAGGCGGCCGACGCCTTGAGGGCGGAGGGCGGCAAGGTGACCGTGAGCGTCATACGCGACGGGGAGAGCTTCCGGATCGTCGACATCGAGCCGGGCGACCGCACGAGCCGCCACTTCGGGCTCGCGATCGATATCGGCACGACGACCATCGCGGTCCAGCTCGTCTTCCTCCCCCTGGCCAAGCCGCTCGGGACGAGGAACGATTACAACGCACAAGTCTCGCGCGGCCTCGACGTGATCTCGAGGATCAACTACGCCCGCGCTCCGGGCCGCCTCGACGAGCTCCGCGAGCTCGCGCTCGGGACGGTGAACAGGCTCATCGCCCAGGTCTGCGAGGCCCACGACGTGGCGCCCGACGAGATCGCGAACGCGGTCGTCGCCGGCAACCCCACCATGACCCACCTCGCGCTCGGCCTGAATCCGGAGTACCTCAGGATCGACCCCTACACCCCCACCGTCTCGAGGCTGCCCTACATGACCGCGCGCGAGGTCGGCATCGGGATCAACCCCGAGAGCTGGGTCTACTTCTGTCCCTCGGTCGGCAGCTACGTCGGGGGCGACATCGCGGCGGGTATCCTCTGCACGGACTTCGTCGGCGTCGACGCCGTCGACTCGGAGAAGGATGGGGGCGGACTCTCGCTCTTCATCGACATCGGCACCAACGGCGAGATCGTCGTCGGCAACCGCGATTTCCTGATGACCTGCGCCTGCTCCGCCGGGCCGGCCTTCGAGGGAGGCGGAATCGAGTGCGGGATGCGGGCCGCGGTCGGCGCCATCGAGCGCGCGAGCGTCGATCCCGCGACCGGCTCGCCTACCGTCTGGACGGTCGGGAACGCGAAGCCGCGCGGCATATGCGGTTCCGGCATGATCTGCCTCCTCTCCGATCTCTACCTGACGGGCTGGATGGACGGACAGGGGCGGCTGAGGCGGGATCGCCCTTCTCCGGCGATCGAGGTCGACGGCAGGCGCGCCCGCTACCTCCTCTCTCCGGCCGAGGAAAGCGCGACGGGCGAGAGTCTCTACATCACCGAGAGCGACATCGACAACATCGTCCGCGCGAAGGCCGCCATCCACTCGGCCTGCTCGATTCTCCTCGAGAAGCTCGGCTTGGGCTTCGGCGACCTCGAGCGGCTCTACATCGCGGGCGGATTCGGGCGCTTCCTCGATATCGGCAAAGCCGTCGTCCTCGGCCTCCTTCCCGATCTGCCGCGCGAGCGCTTCATGTACCTGGGAAACTCTTCGCTCACCGGCGCCTACATGGTCCTCGTATCGCGCGATTTTAAGAAGCGGATGGAGGACGCCGCCGACCGGATGACCTACATCGATCTCGGCTCCGAGCCGGGCTACATGGACCACTACACCGCGTCGCTCTTCATACCCCATACCGACCTGGGGCGCTTCCCCTCGGTCGCCGCCCGAAGGGCCGGGGCCTAGCCGCGATGCCGCAGCGGGAGGCCCGCGACGAGGCGATCCGCAGGGTCAAATCGAGGCTCGCCGCCGAGCGGGAGAGCGCCGAGCGCCGATGCTCGCGGCTCGGCCTGCCGCCGCCGGTCGGAGGCGCCGTCGACTTTCCCCTCTTCGGCTCGCCCGCCCGCCTGGACCTCGGGACGCTGGACTTGACGGGAAGTTCCGGCGAGGCGCGTTCGCAGACCGACCGAATACTCTTCTACCACTATTTCGCCTGCGAAGGCGTCATCCGGGCGGGCGGCGATCTCATCAGCTTCCGCGATTTCGCCGGGGGGAGCTTCTACTGGGAGCCCTTCCGGTCCCGGACCTGCCTACCTTTGATCAGGAAATACGGCGGCGATCCGGAGGGCCTCCGCTCCGCCCTCGCCCGCTTCGATTGGAGCGAGCTCGCCCTGGGCGACTTCGGCGCGCGGATCCACGGCTTCGGCAACCTCTACCTGAGCCTCGTCGCCTACTCCGCCGAGGAGGGGATGGAGCCCGAGATCAACGTTCTCTTCGATCCGGCGGTCAAGCGCGTCTTCGCGGCGGAGGACGCTGCCGCCTTCGCGAGCAGAATCTGCCTGGAGGGACTGTGCTCCGGCCCGAAAAGCGCCTGAACGGCATTTCGATTGACAGCCCGAATGGCCCAAATTAGAGTCAAGCATCGATACAGAGCGAGGAGGTCCGGCGATGGGCGATACGACGTGGGGGGTCCGCGACGCGCGCGGCGAGTGGCGACCCGAGCTGCTTCCCCAACCTAGTCCGATCTTTCAGTGGCCCTGGCGGCCCGTGAAGATCCTCAAGTACCTGTTCGGGCCACAAGGCTTTCTCTGGCCCTACAACCTCGCGGTGGCGCTGATCTCGGTGCTGTGCTGGCTGTTCTTCACCCCGAGCCTTTCGGTCGCCCGCAGCTTGGGCCTCGGATGGATAGCCGAAATCTTCGTCCGGAACGTCGTCCTCGTCGTCATCGTATCGGGCGGCATGCACCTGAGGCTCTACGCGACGAAGGGACAGGGCACGAAGTTCAAATACTCCGACAAGTGGCTCGCGAAGCGCGACAAGCGCTTCCTCTTCGGCGACCAGACCTGGGACAATGTCTTCTGGAGCTTGGGGAGCGGCTGCATCTTCTGGACCGCCTGGGAGGCGATCACCCTCTGGGCCTATGCGAACAAGCTCATACCCTACGTCCACTTCAGCGCCCATCCGATCTATTCCGTCCTCCTCATGGTCGCCGTCATCTACCTTCGCCAGATCCATTTCTTCTTCATCCACCGGCTCATCCATTGGAAGCCGCTCTACAGAATCTCGCATTATCTCCACCACAAGAACATCAATATCGGCCCCTGGTCGGGTCTGGCGATGCATCCGCTCGAGCACCTGCTCTACTTCTCGGGCGCCCTCCTCCACTGGATCATCCCCTCCGGGCCCATCCACGCCATCTACCACCTCATTCACGCAGGCCTGACCCCCGCTCTCGGGCATTCCGGCTTCCACAAATTCGTCGGCAAGGGGGAGCGGGGACTCACGGACGACAATTACTTCCACTACCTCCATCATCGCTGGTTCACGGTCAATTTCGGGAACGAGGCCGTTCCCCTCGACCTGTGGTTCGGCAGCTTCCTCGACGGCTCTCCCGAGTCGGAGGCTGCGCTGCTCGCGCGCAGGGCGAAGGCCAAGAACAGCTGATTCGCAGGCGGGTCCATACCTCGAGGCTCTGCTTCGCGTTTTTCTCGCCTTTACGCTGCAGGGTATGGACCCGCATACAATCAATTTCCTTGCAGAACGAACGATACCTCGGAGCTCTGCTCCGGGGTTCGTTCATTTGCGGGCGAGTATTTTCGCGTCGCTGGGGCTCCGCAGTCCCTGCGACCGCGAACTGGGTCGTGGCGCTCTTCCTACAAGGGTTGAATCTTGACTTTTTTATCGATTAAGATATAGTGTTTTTCGAATGGAGTGCCCATGGCCAAAGTCAAGATATCGTACGCTCCTTCGGTGAGACGCCTGCCTTCCTATCTCCATATTATCAGACAGGCCGAAAGGAATAACGATTTCTATATTTCGGGGACCGTCATCGCCGGGGAGCTCAACCTCGAGCCGATTCAGGTCAGAAAGGATCTCGCCATCACGGGGATCGTCGGCAAGCCCAAGAAGGGATACCCGGTCGAGGAGCTCATCAAGGCCATCGAGCGCTATCTCGGATGGGATCAGAACCACGACGCGGTCCTCGTCGGGGCGGGGAACCTGGGCTCCGCCCTCATGGGCTATCAGGAGTTCCAGCGCCACGGACTCCGCATCGTAGCGGCCTTCGATACGGACCCCCAGAAGGTCGGTTCGCAGGTCCACGGAGTCCCGGTCCGCGCGATGGACAGCCTGGAGCAGGGGATCAAGGCGATACGCGCCGAGATAGCGATTCTCACCGTACCCTCCCCCTTCGCCCAGGCGACTGCCGAGACCCTCGTGCGCTCGGGCATCGCCTCGATCTGGAACTTCACGAACACCAAGCTCAAAGTCCCCGACCACGTCATTGTCCAGCGGGAGGATCTCTCGTCCGGCTATGCCCTGCTCTCGGTCCAGATGCTCTCCAGGAAGGGCCAGAGCCCCCTTTAAGCCGTGGCTTCGGCAAAGGACCTCCGACAGGCCGAGTACTTCCGCAACCGACTGGTCAAGAACGAGAAGGCCTTGCGGCGCTGGGCGCGCGCCGAGGGCGTCGAGGCCCTGCGCCTCTACGACAGAGACATACCGGAAGTCCCCCTGGCGCTGGATCGCTACGGGGACGCCCTTCTCCTCGCCCTCTACGAAAGGCCCTACGAGAAGGACGAGGCGCTCGAGGCCGAATGGCTCGAGATCATGGCCCTGACGGCCGCCGATGCCCTGGGTTTCGAGCCGGCCAAGGTATTCACCAAGACACGGAAGCGGCAACGGGGCGCCGGCCAGTACGAGCGTATGGGCGGGGACAAGGCCGAGCGCGTCGTAAAGGAAGGAGGGCTTTCCTTCATCGTCAATCTCTCGGACTACCTGGATACCGGGCTCTTCCTCGACCATAGGCCGACGAGGGCCATGGTTCGCGCGGAAGCGGCGGGCAAGGCGGTCCTGAACCTTTTCGCCTATGCGGGGAGCTTCTCGGTCTACGCCGCGGCGGGAGGCGCGGCTTCCGTGACGAGCGTGGACCTCTCGAATACCTATCTAGCCTGGGCCTCGCGGAATCTGTCGCTGAACGGATTCTCGGGACCGGCCTATCCTCTCGTCAAAGCCGACGTCTTCGCCTTCGCGAGGGAAGCCGCGGCGGCCGGCAGGAAATGGGACCTCATTGTCGCCGACCCGCCGACCTTCTCGAATTCCAAAGGCGCGGAGAGGGACTTCGACGTGAACGAGGACTGGGCCTCCCTCGCCGGCGGCTGCGCGCGGCTTCTGCGTCCCGGAGGCAGGCTGTACTTCTCCTCGAATTCCCGCAGGCTCCGGCTGACGACGGCCCAGGCCGCCGAGGCCGTCGCGGGCGAATGGGAGGACATCAGCGCCGCGACCCTTCCGCCCGACTTCCGGAACGCGAAGGCGCATCGCTGCTGGAGGCTGACCGCGCCTGTGGGAGCGCAGAGCCGAAGACTGTGAATAAAAAATACCTCTTGCGGGCTTGATTATTACGGAGTATTTTAGTGAGGTTAATAATAAAGGAGAAAAAAAGTGCGCATTACAACAAAAGGCCGCTACGCGCTCCGCGCCGTCCTGGCCCTCGCCCAGTCCAGCGAGGAGAGCAAGCCCGTCTCGATCAAGAGCATCTCGGAACAAGAGGATATCTCGGCCGAATTCCTCGAGCAGATATTCTTCAGGCTCCGGAAGGCCGGGGTCATCCGCTCGGTCCGCGGGCCGGGCGGCGGCTTCTTCTTCGCTCGCCCCCTGGATAAGATCACTCTCCTGGACATCATAGAGGCTTCCGGCGAGGGCATTGGCATCTCGCCCTGCGCCTGCGGCAAGAAGGACGATTGCGACCGCAAGGGCGACTGCGCCGCCTTCGACATCTGGCAGGCGATGGACGGCCACATCAGGGACTTCGCCGAGGGCCGCACCGTCGCCGATATGATGCCGACCCGCGCTTTAAGGGCGCGCTAGAATCCGCGCCGCGCGGTACCGGGTACCGGAAATCGCGCAGCGAAACCCGAGCGCCGAGAATCTCATTCTCCGTCTACGTAATCCTCCAGCTCGCGACGCCGCGTCGCGTCGACGAGGCCGATCCGCTCGCACAGTCCGAAAAGCTCGCGGACGTGGACGAAGGCCCTGAGCCCGATCCCCGCCGCCTCCATGTCCCGACGGCCTTGGCGGCCGCGCTCGACCAGGACGACGAGATCCTCGACGACGAGTCCCTCGCCCCTCAGGATCTGCGCCGCCTCGAGCTTGCTGGCGCCCGTCGTGATGAGGTCGTCGAGGAGGAGGAGGCGCTCTCCGCGATGGAAATCGCCCTCGACCTTATTGCCGGTACCGTGCTCCTTGACGGGCATGCGGGGCCACAGCATCGGACGGCCGATCCGGAGGCTGGCGGCCGTGGCGAGAGGCAGGCCGGCGGCCGGTATGCCGGCGATGCGGTCGTAGGCGAGCCCCTCGGCCGTCCGGGCGTAGGCCTCGGCGGCGAGGGCGAGGGCGGCAGGATCGGATACGAGGCGGCGCAGATCGATATAGAAGGGGCTCTTCTTGCCGCTTTTGAGGGTAAAGTCGCCCAATTTGAAGCAGCCCGTGGAGACGAGGGAGGCGAGGAGCGATTCCTTGAGGGCATCCGGGACGGTGGCGCCATGGGAGGACCGGGCGTCGCGGGCGCGGGCCCGCGCGAGATCGCGGGCCCGCGCCAGGGCGTCGCGCAGCTCGCGCGCCGCCGATCCCGGGTCGGAGGCGCCCGCGATCGAGCGCGCTGCGACGATGAGGATGCCCATGCCGTCCGGACGCGAACCGGCGGCGAAAGCCTCGTCGGCCCTGCCGCCCTGGGCGCCGATGCCCGGCGCGAGGAACCAGGCGCTCGGAGCCGCGGCGCGGACGGCGCGCAGACCCTCGATGTCGTTGCCCGCCACCACGAGGCCGACGGATTCGGACCAGGAGGCGCAATCGCGCGCGATTCGGATGAAGAGAGGCTCGCCCGAACCCGAGATCCTGAGATCCTGGAACTGCCCCGCGCTCGTATTGCTCGTCCGAGCGAGCATGAAGACGCCTTTGCCGGGGTAGGCGAGGAAGGGATCGACCGCATCGCGGCCCATATAGGGACTCAGGGTCACGGCGTCCCCGCCGAGCCGCCCGAAGAGGGCTGACGCATAGGCCTCGGCCGTCGCGTCGATATCGCAGCGCTTCGCGTCGAGTATGACCGGGATATCCTCGGGAATCATGGCGATGGTCTTCTCGAGGGCCTCGAGGCCAGCGGGTCCCAGGGCCTCGTAGAAGGCCAGGTTGGGCTTGTAGGCGGCGACCCAGGCCGCGGTCGACTCGACGATGCGGCGATTCTCCTCGAAGGCGGCGGTCCCCGCTCCGGCTCCTCTGGGATCGACTCGGGGATCGAGGCCGATGCAGAGACACGTGTCTCTGGCGTTCGAGATATCCGCTAATCTTTCGAAGAAATCCATGGTAGCGGAGACTAGCATGGGGGAAGGGCTCCGTCCAGTTCTCCCCTGCGCGCAGATCGCGCCGACGCGTGCTTTTTGCCTATCGAAGCTGTATACTGAATCAGTACGATCGTTTTTCCAGCCTGAAGGAGGCATCGGACATGAGATTTGCGATCGCGGCGCTGATGACCCTATTCCTCGTCGGCACGATATCCGCGCAGGATGCGACGAGCGCGCAGGATGCGACCCAGCCGGCGGCGTCGGATGCCACGCAGCCATCGGCGCAGGAAGCGCCCCAGACCCCGGCTCAGGACATGACCCAGGCACCGGCCCAGGCCTCGGACCAGACTCAGGCTCCGGATCAAGGCGCCGCCCCGGCACCCGATCAGACCGCGGCCCCGCCTCCCGCCGAAGCCCCGGCTCCGGCCGCTGCCCAGGCTCCGGCTCAAGCTCCGGCCGCCGAGGGCCCTAAAGGCGGCTTCGCGTTTTCCGGCGGAGTCGATTTGGGTTCGGATGTCTTCTATACGGGTCCATTGGACGGCAATGGGAATCCGACTCCCCAGACCTGGACCCGCCTCGGCTTGCAGCCCGACTTCTCCTTCGGGAAGATAGGAATCGGACTCGACCTCACCATCCATTTCATGCTCTATCCGGCCAATTCGAACTCGACGGTGCAGATCTACAACGGCGACTGGGTACCGCTGGGCAACAAGAACATCCTGGACGTGTATCTTCCCAAGATAATGTACGTTCGCTACGGGAACAAAGGTCAGGATCCCTTCTTCGTGAAGCTGGGATCGATCGACGATCTCAGCCTGGGCGACGGCTTCATAATGTCCGACTATACGAACACGCTCTTCCTCCCCCAGCAGCGCATCTTCGGGGTCGACGTCGGTCTCGACGGGAACATGTTCGGCTTCCCCTATGTGGGTCTCGAGGCCCTCACCGGGAACCTGGCCCGTCTCGACGTCGTGGGCGGTCGCGTCTTCGCGCGGCCCCTCGTCGGGACTACGGTTCCCGTACTGAAGAACATGCAGGTCGGCGTGACCGCGGTAGCCGATTTCGTCCCCGATCTCTACGCGTCGACCTCGTCGCCGTCGCAGGCCGTGAAGGCCTACGGCGGGGACATCATGGTTCCGCTCCTCGAGACCAGGGAATTCCCCCTCGCGGCCTTCACCGATATAGCGGTCGATCCCAATAACACCGACGGCTGGATGATCGGCTTCGGCGGTCGCCTCGTCGGCGTAATCACCTATGGAGCCCAGCTGCGGGTACTCCAAAAGGGGTTCATCCCGTCCTACTTCGACGCCAACTACGATCTCTTCAGAGCCCAAAAGTTCGACCAGATGCAGCTGTCCCCTGCCTCGGGGACCTATACGGGATGGCTGGCTACCCTCGGCACCTCGCTCGGGACCAATATCTTCATCTTCAACGTCGAGCTCGACGGTCCCTTCGCCTCGGGGCCCGTCATTCCCGAGGCGACCATCGCCACCGCGAACCAGAGCGACTATCCCCACTTGAGGGGCTTGCTCCAGCTCAACCAGGTCGGCACCTTCCCCTTCTACTTCACGGCGACCTACGACAAGTACTTCATAGGAGCCCAAAACGGATTCTTCCAGGACCTCGTCGCTCCGAACAGCGCGGTCGCGGGGCTCGACGTGAATTACAAGACGGGCGCAGCGGTCCTGACCCTCGCCTACAACGCGCAGTGGAACACGGCTACCCAGTCCTTCGACGTGACGTCCAGCCTTCAGGCGTCGGTCCAGTTCTAAGGCTATCCGGGAGGTTATGCAATGAAACGTTTATCGTTCGGGCTTCTCATACTTCTCCTCCTGCCGGCGCTGATGGCGGCGCAGGGCAAGGTCGCTCCCGCGCCGGGACAGAAGCTCGTCCTCGAGTTCGTGGACGGAACGGACCTCAAGGCCACCCTCGCGAACAAGAGCGTGCTCGCCTTCGGGATCGGGATCCAGGAGGGCGACTCGGTGCCTGTGGGCGCGACCATCGTGACCGGCGCCACCACGACCGCCGAGCTCAAGCTCCATCCCAACGGGTCGATCATCAAACTCGCCAAGTCGACCTCGTTCACGGTCGCCGGACTCGCCACGGCGCCGCAGGACAAGAACGCCTTCGCCGTCCTGGCGGGCAAGGTGCGCGCAGTGGCCGCCAAGGGCGCGCAATACCAATTCAGCTCCCAGACCGCCGTCTGCGCCGTGCGCGGCACGGACTTCACCTACGACGTGGAAGAAGGCTCCAAGGCCCTCCTGATGGTCGCCAAGGGTCTCGTGCAGTTCGACAAGACCGACAGCGCTGGCTCGGTGCTGGGCTCGATACCGGTGGCAGCCGGAGAGGCGGCCGACGCCTTCGCCGACGCCTTCGCCTCCTTCAAGTACAGTCCCGAGCAATACGCCCAGCAGTTCGACGACGTGAAATTCCAGAAGCTCAAGGAAACGGAGGTCCCCGAGCAGGCCGGGCAGGTCGAGACCCCCGCCGCGGAAAAGCCCGCGGCGCCGGCCCCGGCGGCAAAAGCCGCCGCCGAGTCGGCCTTCGTGAAGTGGCTCCGCGAGAACCTCGGCTTCGAGATCGGATCCGTCGCCATCGACGGGACGAATTACTCGGAAGCGATCATCCAGCCGAACTTCGACTTCGGCAAGACGAGGCTCGGCCTCTACCTGCCGGTCGTCTACACGTCCAATCTCTTCGATCCCTCGAGCTGGTACAAGCCGAACGGGAACAACGAGTGGAGCTTCGGCTCCGACTACTTCGCCCGACAGGACTACCTGAACGGAGCGAGGTACCTGGGGACCGATATCGCCCTCAAGATCAAGTATTTCGAGTATGGTTCCCAGTACAAGGATCCCTTCTTCATCAAGGTCGGCAACCTCGAGGACATGACCCTCGGCCACGGCCTCATCATGGACGACTACGCGAACGACACGGACTTCCCCTCGGTGCGCAGGCTGGGATTCGACATGGGCCTCGACGGAAAGGGCGGAGGCTTCGAACTCGTCGCCAACGACCTCACCGATCCCCAGATCTTCGGGGGCAGGCTCTTCGTCAGGCCCATTCCCGACTTCAAGCTCGCCCTGGGCGTCTCGGCCGTCGTCGACTGGGCTCCCGCCTCGGTCCTCGACCCGACCCTCCTCTCGACCCTCGCCCCCAACAACTCGAGCGACGCGCTGAAGCTCATCGACGCGGGGGTCGACCTCGACCTTCCGATCATCCAGAGCTCCTTCCTCGGCATCAGGGCCTTCGCCGACGGAGCGGCCACGGTTCCCTATACTACCGAGTCCATCAGCGGCGTGGCGCCGGGCCTCCAGACCCAGCTCATCTATGATTCGAGCACCGGCCAGGTACAGAACTGGGGAGCGGCCGGCGGCCTCCTGGGCAATGTGCTATTCGTCGACTGGCGCCTCGAGTACCGCTACTTTACGGGCGACTTCGTCCCTTCGCTTTTCGACGGCACCTACGACCGCATGCGCGGCCAGTACGCTGCCCAGTACATAAACTATCTCGAGAACCCGAGCAGCTATAGCGATACGCCTACGATCATGGGCATCTACGGGCAGGCGGGCTTCAAACTCTTCAACGACAAGATCGCCTTCAGCGCAGGCTACTTCTGGCCCTGGTCGCAGAACGCCGGCACGAGCTTCCAGACCCAGATAGTGCAGTCCTCCGACGATCTCAAGGTCAAGTTCATCATCAAGAAGGGGCTCATTCCCGTCATCGACCTGGCCGGGGCCATCACCTACGAGAAGCGGGGTCTCGCCTATTCGATCGCCAATCATGACTTCAGCCTCCTCGACGGCGACTCGATCTTCGGCGGCGAGATAGACATCCCGGTGCCCAACACGCCCGATATGGACCTCGCGGTCATATTCCAGACCGAGCCGGTTCTGAACGGAAACGGAACTGTCGAATACACTACCGACTCGAACGGCAATCAAAGCGCGGTACTGAAGCCCAGCATCAGCATCGAGACGCGTTTCCACTTCTGAGCCCGCGGACAGCGCGACGAGCCAGGCCGCCCCGGGAATCGGGGCGGCCTTCCTTTGTCCGCTTGCGCGGCTAAAGCCCTAAAACCAGACTGTCCGGTGGAGAAAGCGAATAGTCCATGCAGTATGTCCGGGTCGTGAGTGAACCCCGGGCGCCAGCGCTGCCCTCCGAAGGCTATTCCCGGCTATGGGTATTTTTGACGAGCTGTTCGGCCCTGAGCCAATCCGATTGCTCATCGCCTTCGATGTTTTGCGCGCAGCGCTCCTCGTACAGTTTACGCGCAGTCTCGCGAATTTCATCTTCCAACTGCTCATTCTGTAAACTTTCCGACGGACTGCCCCTCGTTTTTTTCGATGCCATAGATTCCTCCATGTATTAAGAATGAATAGCTCCGCTCCCGAAGCGCAATGCGAGCGCAGATACCAGTCGTTTCGCCGCACAATTTCCGCCTGGTGTATTCGAGTATGAGCATATGGCAGGAATCAAAAGACTGAAGCGGGTCGACGAATTCATCGCACAGCGAAGCTATGGCGCCATCGTCAATCGCGCACTCGATCTCCTCGCCATCGAGAAAGACCGTGTACTCGACACACTGAGAATCCGGCTCATGCGTCCGCGCCCCGGCAAAGCTCAGCGTCATATGCAGGTGCACTCCCACACAGTGCTCGGTCGGTCGGGGATGATTCGCTCGGCATACGATCATCTCGACCGCGGGCCGCGTTCCCCAGCCCGAGGGAAGAGCAAGGAACCTTATGCTGATCGCTCTTGAGGTCAACTTTAAGTTTATGTACCGTGTTCGTCGCGTCAATGGCTTCCGGATTTATCTATCGTGTAAAGGAGAAAACCGCGGCCCCCGCGCAATCACCAAAAGCTTCGCCTTGACTTCGTGGTCTCCCACTACGAAAGTAGTGTATGAAGGGGATAAGCGAGGGAATACATGATCGGCGACGGTACAATCCGACGCGGACAATCTCGCGCTTCGGATGCGCGGGAAGCGGCACGCGAATTCTACGCTGCAGTCGCTCAGGACAATGCGGCGGTGGTCGTGTTTTTCTGCTCAAGCGAGTACGACCTCGGCGCCTTGGCGGACGAGATCGACCGGCTCTTCGCGGACGTGCCCGTCGTGGGTTGCACTACCGCGGGGGAGATCGGGCCGGCGGGGTATCACGATCATAGTCTAACGGGGATGAGTTTCCCCGCCTCATCGTGTACCGCGGTCATGGCGTCGTTGGGCAATTTGAGCCGCTTCACGACGGATGAAGGCAGAATCGTCGCCCATGACCTTCTTCGAGAACTGGAAGCCCGAGCGCCGAAGAACGGGCCGTACGACAGCTTCGCGTTGATGTTGATAGATGGTTTGTCGATTCGAGAGGAACAGGTGGCGCGAGCCTTCCAGAACGGCATCGGCAAGATCAGGTTGTTCGGCGGTTCGGCCGGAGATGACGCGAAGTTCGAGAGAACCTGGGTCTTCTACGATAGCGCCTTCCATACCGACGCCGCGACACTCATCCTTTTCAGTACGAATCTTCCCTTTAGAATATTCAGGACGCAGCATTTCATCTGCGAGAACGAACGATTAGTCGTCACGGAGGCCGATGCCGTTCATCGTATCGTCAAGGAGATAAACGGCTTGCCGGCGGCGGCCGAGTACGCTCGGCTGGTAGGCGTGTCCGTCGAGGAGCTCAGGCCCGTCTTGTTCGCGGCTTCGCCGGTGGTTGTCGTGATAGACGGCACGGACTATGTCCGGGCTATCCAAAAAGTGAACTCGGACGGCAGCCTGACCTTCTTCAGCGCGATCGACGATGGCTTGGTATTCAGGGTTGCGCGAGGAGTCGACTTGATCGTCAATTTAAACAACGCTTTCGACGAGCTTCGCGCGCAGATCGGCCCTCCGCAATTGATTATCGCCTGCGACTGCATTCTGAGAAACCTGGAGATCACCCAGAAGGGCCTTAAAGAAACGGTCAGCGAGATTATGCGGCGCAACGAGGTAGTCGGATTCAGCACCTACGGAGAACAGATCGACGGCGTGCACGTCAATCAAACGCTCACCGGTATCGCCATTGGTTATCCAGACGAATGGCATGGGTGATCAGGAGCGCCTTTCTAGCGAGGATTCGCTTCGAGCCGAGATCGTTCGCCTCGACAAGGTCGTGAAATCGCTGATGAATCGAGCGGAACGGGCGATGAGCGCGGGAGGAAGCGATTTCGGCTTATTCCAGGCGACCATCATGTTGGAAAACCAGGTCAGGGACCGGACGCGGGAGCTTGAGGCCGCTCTTCAGAAGAATGAAGAAATCACTCGCGACCTCCAAATTGAAAAGGAGGAGCAGCGAAAACTGATTCGGAAACTGGAAGAAGCTCATACGCAACTCTTACAGTCCGAAAAGCTCGCCTCCATCGGACAGCTCGCCGCCGGCGTCGCGCATGAGATCAACAACCCAATTGGCTTCGTCAATTCCAACCTCGGGACGCTTCGAAAATACGTTGAGCATCTGCTCCTCTTGATCGGCGAGTACGAGGACAGCGAGCTCTTTCTCGCGGCGGATTCGGACGCCAGGAAGCGCATCGAAGCGGCGAAGCGCGGCGCCGACTTCCAATATTTGCGCGACGATATCTTGAAGCTGATCGAAGAATCCATGGACGGTACGGCGCGTGTGCGTCGGATCGTACAGGATCTTCGCGATTTCTCCCGCGTCGGAGAAGTCGAGTGGCTGGCCGCCAATATCCACGATGGGCTCGACAGCACGCTCAACCTGGTATGGAATGAGATAAAATTCAAGGCAGACGTGGTCAAGGAATACGGTTCGGTACCCCTTGTGGAATGCATACCGTCCCAAATCAATCAAGTGTTCATGAACCTGTTCGTCAATGCGGCCCAGGCGATTCCTGACCACGGCACAATCACATTGCGCACCGGCTGCGAGGGGGGCTTTGCCTGGATCACCGTGACCGATACCGGAGAGGGTATCCCCGAGCAGAACCTCTCCAAGATATTCGATCCGTTTTTCACGACCAAGCCCCCCGGTAAGGGAACGGGTCTGGGGCTCTCGGTAGCCTACGGGATTATTGCGGCGCATGATGGCCGAATCGAAGCGACCAGCAGACTTGGTCAAGGCACGACATTTACTGTCCGCCTGCCAATTCTTCGTAAGCCCACGTAGTATCCTAGGCAGCCGCCGAAGCCCCGGGAGGGCATCCGATCGATCCCAATTCCTCTACTAGGTCTTTATTTCGGTTTCCGGACTGTTTTTTGTAGATTCTTTTCAGGGAAATTCTATGGTACGGCGTCTCGCGCCATCGTTCCGTATTACCTTTATCTTCAGCACGCTGCTTGCCCTTCTGCTCGGTGTCGTCACTGCCGTGATCGGGCTTAGGCTCTCCGCTGAAATCACCGCGCCGGTGAAGAGCGGAAATCTTCATATTCGCCTTTCCCGATGGATCCATTTTTACGACAAGCGGCGGAGAGGGCACTATCGGGGAGAGGTGGCGTGGCCGTCGCCCAGTATCGAGGGGACCACGATCGTCCTTGGCCTTCCATTGCGAGGATAGACGCGGTGGCTACGGCAGAAAAAGATGATGATTTCCCTCGACGAAGTCGGTATACCGCCCTTCACTGTGACTGTGGAGTATCGTTGGGAGCGAAAAGAGAAGGAATCGACCCTACTCGGGTGCGAGCTAATCGCCTGTTCCTCCCAAGATGACCCGGTGCACCTCAAGGCGTTCTACGACGAATATCGAGACCGTGATTCCGGAGCCGCGGGAGCAGCTGCGCCCTAGCGTTCGTCTGCAAGGAATGGATTGTATACGGGGCCATACCCGGCCGATTCCATACTAGAAAGAGCGAAGCAGAGCTTCGAGGAATGCACCCGCTTGCGAATGAACGACCTCGCAGCGAGCTGTGGAGTATGAGTCCCTCCTCCGAATCAAGAGCGCCTTGGGATAAACTCGCTCCGGTCTTACCCGATGCGCAGTCTCGTCGCGGCCTCACCGCGATCATTGATCTCGAGAGATCTCGATCATCCTCGCGTACTGCCCGACTCGGATAGCCCTGCCGCCGGGGCGGGTCCTGACTTCGAGCCTGTACTCGCCGGCCTCGGGATCGTGTATCTTGCCGTCGACGAAGGCGCTCCCGATATGACTATAGACGCCCTGTTCCATATCCTTCCTGGTGAAGCGAAGACGGCTCCCGGTGACGTGTTGGATCCGACCGGCCGAGCCGAAGTCGGTCCAAGAAGGAGCGAGAGCCGCGGATCATGAGCCGCATGTCGTCCGCGCTGACCTTCTGCCACGATCCGGGCCCTAGCCTACGATGCCGGGGCAGCGGACGCTCAATTTGATGGCGCCGATGGGGGTCAGAACTTCGCTCCCCTCGGTCAGGAAGAAGGCCAGGGCCTCGGCGAACTGGAGGAAGACCGACCGGAGATCGCTCGCCGAAAGACCGGTGCTCCTGTCCATGTACTCGAGGAGCTTGTCGAAGCCGACTTTATCTCGCTGCACGACGCGCGGCGCGAGCTTCCCATCCTTGCGGATATTGTTTCTGACCAAAGCGACTTTGATAGCCACGATTGCCCTCCGAGCTTTATACGCCAGTGGTCAGATCCGGCGATTGAGGCTCGAAATGAAAGATATTGAGACTGAATACGAAAAAATTCCAGGCTGAAAACAAAACAAACTGAATTGAATACGGAGCATTCTCAGCCTCATAATGGAACCAAAATAGCCTTGTCCAGAGTCCTCGTTCGATTGCTCTATGAAGTGGCACAAGCGGCTGGACACATGATTTCTGTCTTCTCGGGGAAGATGCTATCGAAATGCCAGGGCGCCTGCGAGGTGCCCTCAGGCAAGAGGGAAAGCTATAGACACTTGTCCATGCGCCCGGGGCGGCTCGATTTGGGGATAATAAGCTGAGCAATTTTAGTGGGAGGGAAATGATAGTCTCTCGATTGACTGGCCGATACAAGGGAAGGGGGCGGAAGCCTGGCAGCCACCGCCTGGCGCGAGGCCGCCGGACGGGAAAGCGGAAGCTCAGCGCGACGACAAGGCGTCTATCTTCGCGGCAATACCCATCGCGAAGGCCACGAAATCGGCCGCTTCCGTCTTGGGGAACCTGAAGCCAACGGCGCCGGGATGGCCGCCGCCGTTCGTGGCGGAGATGGCGCCCAGGACGTCGCGAAGGTCGATGTCGCGGTAGGCGTGGCTCCGCCTGACGCGGAACTGCGTGAGCGCCGAAACCGAGGGGTGGTCGGGATAGGCTACGAGCCCGAGCCTGCCGCCATCCTCGGCGAGGTCGTCGGCCACGGCCTTCGCTATGGTGGTCATCGTATCCTCGCCGAACTCGTCGTGTATCGCCCTTGCCTCGGCCTCGCCCAGGACGACGTACTCGAGGGAGCCGAGGCGGCCCCGCGCGGCCATCATCCGGCGATAGCACTCCTCCTGCTCGGAGGAGAGGGATGCGATCGCCGCGAATACTTCTTCCTTCGAAGTGAAGTTGCCCGAGCCCGCCGCCGTCTTCTGCGCGAGGAGCCGGTCGAAGAGCGAGCTGAAGCGCTCGTAGAACCACTTCTCCCGCTTGGTCTTCAGGTACTTGCCCATGCGCGAGTCGGCGATGATGCCCGTTAGGACGGCAAGCACGAAGTTCCTGGCCAGAAGGCCGCCGGAAGCCTCTCCCGGTCTGTATCGCGGATCCTCGTCCATCTTGAGCGCGAGATAGCCTACGAGCTCGCTCGCCGAGGACGCGGCCGAGACGAGGCGATAACCCGGGTCACCGAAATAGGCCGAGTCGGCGCCGAGGTGATGGTCGATTTCCATCCTGAGCACCTCGGGATCCGCGATCAGCTTCCTGATGTCCTCTCTCGTCTCCAGCATCTCCGGCTTGGCCGTATCCATGGCGACCACCGCCTGAATGGAGCCGACGAGGGGATCGTCGTCGCGGAGCAAGGCGATGGAATTGTAGGCGCAGATGTTGAGGAGGTAGGAGTACTGCTCGTGGACGTTCCCGCTGAGGAAGATGTACGCGGCCTTGTTGAGCTTGCTCGCGAGCAGCCCGAAGGCAACCATCGCGGCGACGCAATCCTCGTCGGGATTGCGGTGGCCGATGAGAAGGAAGCCGTCCCGATCCACTAGCGCGTCGGCAATGCGGACGGCAATCCTGTTCTTCTCCGCTATCGATCCAATATCGGCCTTCGAGCCAGGGTTCGCTTCCATGTATCCCCCGTACTCCTCGTTTTCAGCGAGTGTAGCCGCGAGTCGGTGCCGCGCGCAAGTCCTTTCCCGTCGGGGCGGCTCCCGTCACCTTGCAGCCAGCAAGGGGCCGTCGTGGTTGGCTCGGCAGATAGCGGCGGCCAGGGCGTCCGCGGCATGGTCCGGTCTGGGGAGCTCGTCGAGGCGAAGTAGGATCCGCACCATCTCCTGCACCTGGGCCTTCTCCGATCTCGCCGAGCCGGACACGGCCTGCTTGATGGCCGTAGGGCTGTATTCGGCCAGCGGCAGGGAAGCCCGCGCGAAGGCGAGGCGTATGACGCCCTTGGCTTCGGATACAGGCAGGGCCGAGCTGACGTTCTTCCAGAAGTAGAGGCTCTCCATCGCGGCGGCGCCGGGGGCCCACTCCTCGATCAGGTCGGAGACGGCGGCGAAGATAGAGAGGAGCCTCCTGCCGGTCTCCTCTTCCTTGCGGGTGACGATGCAGCCGTGGCAAAGGTATCGCAGCGTCGCGCCCCGCGTCTCGAGGACGCCGAAGCCGACCGAGGCGAGTCCGGGATCGATGCCGATAATGCGAAATGCCCTGAGGCCGGGCTTATTCGTCAAGGCCCTCGGGGATCTCGACGTTATGGTAGACGTTCTGGACGTCCTCGCATTCCTCGAGTTTGTCGATGAGCTTTTGGACCTTCGAGGCCGTGTCCTTGTCGGGCGCTATGTAGGTCTCCGGCACCATCGATATCTCGGCTCCGTCGGGCTCGAAGCCGCCCTTGTTCATGGCGTTGAGCACGGTCTCGAAGGCGTCGGGGGCGGTGTAGACCACGAGCTCGCCCTCCTCGTTCTGCACGTCGTCGGCTCCGGTCTCGAGGGCGGCTTCCATGATCCTGTCCTCGGTGTACTTCTCGCCGTCGTAGGACAGGACGCCCTTGCGCTTGAAGAGGTAGGCCACGGAGCCCGTCGCGCCGAGATTGGAGCCGGAGCGGGTCAGGATATTGCGGATTTCGGCCGCCGCGCGGTTTTTGTTGTCGGTCAGGACCTCGATGAGGAGGGCGCCGCCGCCGGGAGCGTAGGCTTCGTAGATGAGCTCTTCGTAATTTACGCCTTCGAGTTCGCCCGTGCCCTTCTTTATCGCGCGATCGATATTGTCCTTCGGCATGTTCGCCGCGCGCGCCTTGAGTACCGCGGTGCGCAGGCGGGGATTGCCTTCGGGATCACCGCCGCCCATCCTGGCGGCAATGGAAATTTCTTTGATGATCTTCGTGAACATCTGGCCGCGCTTGGCGTCCAATGCCCCTTTCTTGTGCTTTATTGTCGCCCATTTGCTATGGCCGGACATGTGTACTCCTTGCAACCGATGTGCCGAAAAACCATAGCATAGGGTCGGAAACGCTGTCAACCATGGGAGGTTTTCGACGTTTAAGTTGAAGGAATATGCAAGTCCTGCGGTATTGCCGAAAAGCTCGCGGAGGGCCCCCAAGCGCGGCCTCGGCGTGGCCATGAAAAAACAAGATAGGCCCCGAAAGGCCTATCTCCGAGGATCGATCGCGAAGCGGAGATCAACGCTTGATGTTGATCTTGCCCTTCTGGATGCCTTCCCTGAGGACTTTCATGGAAAGCTCGTCGAACCATCCGTAATCGAAGGGCTGCTTGCCGCGGATCGTAGTCTTCACCGCCAACTCGAGGTCGTCCCTGCAGGATTCGCAAATGTCGATATCGGCCACGCGGAACAAGGTCCTCGTCGGAATGGGGCTCTCCACCGGCTTTTTGCAGACGTCGCAATAGTTGACTTCCATTCGGATCTCCTTTGCATTGCTCGCTACCGCGATGATATGATATCGCAACGCGCTTTCGCGCGCAAGCAGTTTGGTAAGGGAGCCTGCATGGCCGGATCTTTCTCCGTCGGCGACAGGCGCTTCGGCCCGGGCGAGACGCTGATCATCGCGGAGATCGGCACGGGCCACGGCGGGGATATGTCCAAGGCTAGGGAACTCGTCGCCGCGGCCGCGGAGTCCGGCGCCGATTGCGCGAAGTTCCAATGCGTGTTCGCCGACGAGATCATCCACCCGAACACCGGCCGGGTCCAGCTGCCGGGAGGCCCGGTGGCTCTCTACGACCGCTTCCTCGAGCTCGAGGTCGACGAGGCCTTCTTCGCGGCCGTCAAGGAATACGCCGAGTCGCGGGGCCTGGTCTTCCTCTGCACTCCCTTCGGTATCCGCAGCGCCCGACTCCTGCGGAGGATCGGGTGCCGGGCCATCAAAGTGGCCAGTCCGGAGCTCAACCACCTTCCCCTACTGGACGAGATCGCGGGCTACGGGCTTCCCGCGATACTCTCGAGCGGCGTGTCCACGTTAGCCGACATAGAACGGGCCGTCCGCCGCTTCCGCCCTTCCGCGGACGACTCTCGCCCGCCGGATCGCGAAGTGGCGCTCCTCCATTGCGTCACCTCCTACCCCGCTCCCCCCTCGGACTACAACCTCCGCCTGCTGCGGAGCCTCGGAAGCCTCTTCGGCGTCCCCGTGGGGGTGTCCGATCATTCCCTCGACCCGGTCCTGATCCCGGCCCTCTCGGTCGCCGCGGGCGGCATGATCGTCGAGAAGCATATCTGCCTGTCGCGAGGTGACGAGGGGCTCGACGACGCCATCGCCCTCCCTCCGGGCCCCTTCGCGGAGATGACCCGCTCGGTTCGAAAAGCGCAGGCGCTCGGCCCGGACGAGACGATCATCTCGCTGAGGGGGGAATACGGCGATGCGCAGGTCGATGCCGCGCTCGGCGACGGGATCAAGCGCCTCGCCGCGAGCGAGGCCGCGAACTACCGCAGGACGAACCGCTCGGTGCACGCGGTCACCTCGATAGACGAGGGCGAAGTCTTCACCGAGGCCAATCTCGCCATCCTGCGCACGGAGAAGGTGCTGAGACCGGGGCTCGACCCGGAGTTTCTGCCGCAGGCGATCGGCAGGGTCGCGGCTCGCTACGTCCCTTCGGGCGAGGGCCTAGAATGGGACGATCTGGGCGGTCGCGACAGTAGTCGCGGTCGCGACGATAGCCGTGCTAGCGACAGTAGTCGCGGTCGCGACGGACCTACTTCATCCTGACGATGGTCTTGCCGTAGCCTCCCTCCTCGGGGCGGGCGAAATGGAAGTCGGCGATCGCGGGATGGCCGCGAAGGTAGTCCTGTATGCCCTTCCCCAGGACGCCTTCGCCCGTTCCGTGAAGTATCTGGAACAGAGAAAGCCCCTGGAGGCCCGCCGAATCGACCTGCTTCTCCACGGCATCGAGCGCGGCGGCCAGGCGATATCCCCTGAGATCGAGCTCGAAGACGGCTCTCGTTCCGCCTTCGCCCCTCGGGACCAGCTCCACCTGGATCTGGGGCTTGGCGACGGGGGCTTCGGCCACCGGCACCAGATCGGATTCGGGAAGCGTCATCCGGACGGATCCGGTCTCCACTACCCAGTAGCCCTTCTTGGCTTTCCGCAGTACGAAGCCTCGCTCGCGGGCGGCGCCGACGAGGACCTGGGCGCCTTCGCGTACCGAGAGCGGCTCGTCTCGAGTCCGGCCTTTCACCCCATCGACTGCCCGACCGAAAAGCTCCGAGACATCCTCCCCTTCCTCGAGAGCGTCGCTACCGGCCTCGGCTTCGGGCTCGGACTTCAGGCGCTCGAGTCTCTCCTCCTCCCTCTCGACCTCGCCCGCCAGCGTCGAGAGGAAATCCTTCACGCCCCTGGTCTTCTCCGAGGTAAGCTCCCCTTCCCTGATTTCCTTCACGAGATTCTCGAGCGTCCTGCGGCTCTCGCCGAGGAGCCTGCGCAGGTCGGCAACCCCCCGCTCCCTGAGCTCGAGCTCTTTCTGCCGAACGCGGAGCGAGCCGAGGTCCGCCTTTCGCTGCGCCTCCTTCGCGTCGCGCAGGCGTCTGCGCCTGTCGGTCTCGATATCCTCGAGCTCGCGGTGCTTCTCGGTGAGGCCCTTGATGAGCTCGCTCACGTCCGCCCTCTCCTCCGCCAGGTACCGGCGCGCGCCCGCCACTATGGCCGCGGGGAGTCCGTTCTTCGAGGCGACGTCGAGGGCGCGGCTCTCACCGGGAACTCCCATCAGGATGCGGTAGGTGGGCGAGAGGCTGGTCCTGTCGAAATCCATCGAGGCGTTGAGGCAGGCGGGGCGCGAATAGCCGTAATTCTTGAGTATGCTGTGGTGGGTGGTGAGAACGGTGAGGCAGCCGCGCTCGATGAACCAGTCGAGGAGGCTCATCGCGACGGCGCAGCCCTCCTCGGGATCCGTTCCCGAGCCGAGCTCGTCGAGGAGGACGAGGCTCCGGGCCGTGGCGGCCTCGACGATGCCGCCGATGGCTCGGATATGGCCCGAAAAGGTGGAGAGCGACTGGTCGATCGACTGCTCGTCGCCAATGTCCGCGAAGACGGAGTCGAAGACCGCGAAGCCCGATTCGGGCGAGGCCGGAACGCCCAAGCCGAATTGATTCATCAGCGCGAGGAGACCGATGGTCTTGAGCGTCACGGTCTTGCCGCCGGTGTTCGGGCCCGTCACGATCAGAGTCCGCGTGCCCTCGGGAAGCTCGACGTCGATGGGAACGGCCTTGGGCCCGAGGAGGGGATGCCGCGCCTTCCTGAGGACGAAGCCCGAGCCGAGGTCGCGGGCCATGCACAGTCCGTTCGCGCGCGCGTGCCGCGCCCTGGCGTAGACCCCATCGAGGGCGGCGACCAGGCCGCGCGCCTCCGCGAGGGCGGCCGCGCTCCCGCGGAGCTTGCCCGTCGCGTCCCGCAGCAAGCGCAGGAGCTCCTGGCGATAGCGGGCTTCCTCCTGCATGAGCTCGTTGTTCTTCAGCACGAGCTCCTCGGGCTCGATGAAGACCGTTTGGCCGGTGGCCGAGACTTCGTGCACGATACCCCTGATCCTCGCCTTGAAGTTGGCCCTCACGGGAAGGACGGTCCTGCCGTCCCTGAGCGTCGCCTCGTCGGATTGCAGCATGGACCTGATGTCCTGATCCTTGTAATAGGAGTCGGTTATCGCGGCGATGTCCCTATTTATGCGCGCGATTCTGGCGCGGGCCTCCCGGAGCTCGGGCAGGTCGCGGAGGCTCCCGTCCTTGCCGAGGATTCGGAATACGACGCGCGCGACCGGCTGGAGGTCGGGAGCCTCGCCGAGCCCGAGGGCCAAGCCGCGATCCTCGACCGCTCCCATGAAGGCGACGAAGGCGGTGTAGGACTCGGCCCAGAGGCCGATCGCATAGAGCTCGCCGAGCTCGAGGGCAGCGCCCTCCTTGGACATCGTCCGGGCCGGCGCCGCGATCTGGGGGAAGGCCGGAGCGGGGGAATCCCGACCCTCCTGGAAGATCCCGACGAGGGCCGAGACTTTCGACTTGAGCGCCGCGACCTCGTCGGGACCGAGACGGGGGGAATCGCCGAGGATTGCCTCTCGGCCTTCCTCCGAGAGACAATGGCCCGCGACATCCTCGCGGACGCGCGCGAATTCGAGGAGAGTCTGCGTGCGTTCGTCAGTCATCGGCCTCTTCCCTCCCGTGGAATCGCGCTATCTTGCGCGCCCCGTCGCCCCTGCGAATGCCCGAGCTCCTGTGTCCGGGCGCGCTCCGGCCTTCCTTCGCGGAATACTCGCGGTTCGCCTCGAGCTCGCGGCGGACGCGGAGATAGCTCTCGTAGCGATCCGCGTGCACGCGGCCCTCCTCGACGGCGAGAGTGATGCGACAGCCGGATTCGTCGGTGTGAGTGCAGGAGAGCCCGAATTCGCAGAGAGGCGAGAGCGCGGCGAGCTCCGGGAAATAGGCGTCAAGGCCGAGCGGCTCGATCCCTCGAAGGGCGAGTCTGCGTACGCCGGGCGTATCGATGATGCGGGTCCCCCCCCCCAGGACTATGAGCTCGGCCATGGTCGTCGTATGCCGTCCGCGCGCGTACTTCTCCGAAACTTCGCCGACCCTGCGCGTCAGGCCGGGCTCGATGGCGTTGAGAAGGCTCGACTTACCCACGCCGGATTGGCCGACGAAGACCGAGGTCCTGCCCCGCAAGAGCTCCGCGAGTCGCTCCACGTTGCGGCCCGATAGCGCGGAGCAGGGTAGGACCCCATAGCCGAGCTCCTCATAGAGGGCGAGCCTGGACTCGGTCTTCGCGTCGACTCCCATGTCGGATTTGTTGAGGGCGATGAGAAGGGGCACTCGGGCCGCTTCGGAGAGTATCGCTACCCTGTCCACGAAGCGCGGCCTGAAGGGCGGGATGGAGGGCGAAGCGACGCAGACGACGATATCGACGTTCGCGGCGATCGACTGGTTTGCCCGTCCCTTCTCGTTGTAGCGCCCGAATACGTTCCGTCTCGCCTTGAGCGCCGTGATCATGCCCCGCGCCAGGGGAAGGGACTGGCCCGCCGGGACGGGAAGCCCCGGATCTCCCGGGCGCTCGTCGTCGCCCGCCGAGACTTCGACCTCGTCGCCCGCCGCGAGGGCATTGTATTCCCCCGTCATATCCTTGATGCGCTTCCCCTTTATGGCGCAAAGCCGCCTCTCCCCGTCGTCGCAGAGGATCGAGAAGAGGTTGTTTGCGCCGGAGAGCACGATGCCTTCCATTCGGATCATCGCGCGGCGAGAGGCTCCGGTCCTTCCAAGCCGAAGCGGCCGGCGATGATCCGGTACTCGGGCTCGAAGGGCGGCGTCCCCGTGAGGAGGAAGAGACTGCCGACGGCGGCGCTCTCCGAGTCCAGGAGGCCCCGCTCGCCGAGGACCTGCCTCAGCCTGGAGACGACGCCCATGCGCGAATCGACGACTTCGACCTCCGGTCCCGCCGTCGCGGCGATTTCGTCGCGAAGATGGAGGAAATGCGTGCAGGCGAGCACGATTTCATCGGCTCCGCCCTCGACGAGGCGCCGGACGTGGGGCGCGACGGCCTCGCGCCGCTCCGCCTCGCCCGCGACCGCGCACCGCCGCTCCACGAAGGACACGAGTTCCTGCGCGCTCTCGCGGAGGACCACGAGGCCTTTGGCGTGGCGCGCCACGAGAGAGTCCAGGTAGGGATCCTCGAGGGCGCCGGCCGAGGCCATGATACCGATGACCCGGCTGCGGGAGCGCTCAGCCGCCGGCTTTACCGCCGGGACGGTGCCGATTATCGGCAGTCCGGGATGGGCCCTGCGGGCCGCCTCGAGGGCCGCCTGAGACGCTGTGTTGCAGGCGATGACGACCGCCTTGGGAGAATACTCTTCGACTACCCGGGAGACCAGGCTCAAGACGATCCTGCGGACTTCCTCCCGCGGCTTCGTGCCGTAGGGGAAGCCTGCCCTATCCGCGAGATAGACGAAGGACTCGGCGCGGAGGACCTCTCGCGCGGCCGCGAGATAGGGGAGCCCGCCGATGCCGGAATCGAACACGGCGATGGGACGGCTCCCCCCCTGACCCGGCATCATCCCCCGAACAGCCTATCCAGGTCGCCGCGAGCCTTCTCGGCGGCCGAACGCTCGGTCGAGCGCCCCGCGGTCGCGACGAGGAGCGCGGAAGAAGTCCGGAACCAATCGCAGTGGTTCCTCCTCTCCTTGTCGGCCACCGGCTCGCCGATCGTCTCGGCGCAATCCCACCTGGCGCCCTTCCTGTAGAAAGCGCAATTGAGACAGGCGTGGAGGTCCTTGCCGCAGCTCTCGCAAGCCTCGTTGAAGCCGGGGGGCCGGTCCGCGGGCATGGGCGATCCGCAATATGAGCACATGCGGACATAATACGTGCCGGAGGCCGCATACGCAAGACTTGTGCCCCCTCCCGCCATAGGATAGGCTAGCACCATGCACGCCTTCAAATCCTGCGCCGAGCCCGGCTGCGCTTCGCTGCGCTTCCAAGACTCCGCCACCTGCCTCGCGCACCATCCGGACCCCGAGGCCGCGTCGGCCGCCGCCCAGGCCCTCCTCCTCGAGGAGAACGGCGGCAAGGACCTGTCCGTCGCGGGTCTGTCCGTAGCCGGCCAGGACCTCTCGCGGCGCAAGTACATCGGCTGCTCCTTCATCGGGGCCGCCTTCAAGAACGTCCTCTTCACGGGAAGCACCTTCCTGCTCTGCTTCTTCGACAGGGCCCGCTTCGAGGCCTGCGATTTCTCGAGCGCGAACGTCCAGTTCGGCTCCTTCGGCGGATCCGAGATCGTCAACGTTTCCTTCGAGGGCGCCGAGCTCATCCATTGCAATTTCGACGGGGCCCGGATCCGCGAGACCACCTTCAACGGATCGAACCTCTACGATTCGCGCTTCATCCGCGGGGAGATCGATCGCTGCGACTTCGAGAACTGCGACCTCAAACGGGTGTATTTCATACCGGCGAGGCAGTCGGGCGTCTCGTTCAAGGGATCGAATACCATGGAGGCCATCAAGGACCTGGAGCACCTCTACCTATGAAGATATACCACCACTACTCGCTGTACGGCTTCTCCAACGTCTATCTGGTAGGGAACGACGACATAAAGGAAGCCTTCGTCGTCGACCCGGCCGAGATGAACGCCGCCCTCCTCGGGCATATAGAGAAGAACGGCTACGAGCTCAAGGCGGTGTTCATCACGCACAACCACCCGCACCACGTCCGAGGCCTCAAGACCCTCCTCAAGATCTACGACGCCCAGGTCTACGCCGCGAACGCCTCCGTGGCGGGCTTCCCCTGCAGGGCCCTCCGCGACGGGGAGTCCGTCTCCACGTGCGGCTATTCGGTCGACGTCTACTCCGTGCCCGGCCACTCGCCGGATTCCCTCGTATTCCGCATCGACGGAATACTGTTCACGGGCGACGCCCTGCACGCCGGCCTGATCGGAAAGACGATGAGCAGCTACAACGCCGTCACCCTCGCGGATCGCCTCAAGGCGAAGATCCTCGACCAGGCCGACGATTTCATCATCCTCCCCGGCCACGGACCTCCCTCCACAGTCGGGACGGAGCGCCGATTCAATGTCGGGCTCGAGCCCGGCTACGCCGAGAGGATCACCTCGCGCTACGACTTTTTCGTCTAGGGTGGCCGGCATGGGATCCATTCGCGTCCTGAGCCCCGAGACCGCGCGACTCATAGCGGCGGGCGAAGTCATCGATCGACCAGCCTCGGCGCTCCGCGAGCTCATCGACAACGCCATCGACTCCGGCGCGGCCGAGGTCTCGGTGCGCATCGAAGAGGGCGGGATCGGACTCATCGGCGTCGTGGACGACGGCTCGGGGATGGACCTCGCCGACCTCGAGCTCGCCATCCTTCCCCACGCGACGTCGAAGATCGAGACCGCCGACGACCTCCTGCGCGCGCGCAGTCTCGGCTTCCGCGGAGAGGCCCTGGCCTCGATTGCCGCGGCCGCGAAGCTCGAGATCATCACCAAGGACGAGGAATCGCGATCCGCTCACCGCCTCGTCTCCCGCCCCGGCGCCCCGGCGAGCGTCGAGAGCTGCGCGGGCAGGCGCGGGACCAGCGTCTCGGTATCGGGACTGTTCGAGGACTTCCCCGCCAGACGCCGCTTCCTGAAGCGAGCCCAGGCCGAGGCGGCGCTCTGCCGACAGGCCTTCGAGGACAAGGCCGCGGCCCATCCCGCTCTGGCCTTCCGATTCGAGTCGGGATCGGGGGCCCGATCCGTCCTGAGGCCTGCCTCGAGGCTCGAGAGACTGTGCGCCCTCCTCCCCGAGGCGCCGCGCGAACTCCTTCACTCGATAAAATTCTCCGGAGCGGGTTTCGAGGGCGACCTGATCCTCGCGGGACCGGCCTTCTCGCGCCCGGATCGCCGCCTGATGCGGGCTTTCGTCAACCGCAGGCGAGTGCAGGACTGGACCGTCCTCGGCCCCCTCGACCATGCCTTCTCGGGCTTCCTGCCGGGAGGCCTCCATCCCCTGGCCTTCCTCTTCCTCGAGATCGATCCTTCGCTCGCCGATTTCAACATCCATCCGGCCAAGAAGGAAGTCCGCTTCAAGGACCCGGACGGACCGCGGCGCGCGATCCATTCCGCCGTGCAGGCTTTCCTGGGCGACCTGGCTCGGCGCGATCCGGCTCAGGCCCTTCCCGATCCCTCCGCGCTGCTCGAACTCGGGCTTAGGCCGTCCGGCGGCGGCATGGGGGGCGAGCGCGAGGCGACGGCGAGACCGAGTTGGGACGCCTTCGACTCCGTGCGGGAAAGAGCCGCGTCGGGCCTGTCCCCCTCCTTCCCCTCCCCTCCTCCGAAGCGGGATTTTCGATACCTCGGCTCCGCCCTCGGACCCTTCCTCGTCTTCGAGCGCGAGGGCGCTCTCTGGTTCCTCGACCAGCACGCCGCCCACGAGCGGATGATCTTCGACGCTCTCGTCGCGCGTCCGCCGGAATCGCAGCGGCTCCTCGTGGCGGAATCGATCGAACCCGAGGACGAGGTCGAGGACGCCGGGATCGAGGCCGCGCTTCCGGGCCTGAGCTCCGCCGGATTCGGCCTGGAAAGGGACGGGGCTTCGTGGCTGGTGACGGCGGCCCCGCCAGAGCTGTCGGGCGCGGCCGCGGAGGCCGTGCGCGAGCTGTCGCGGGGCTCGGGAGACCCTCGGCGCGCAGCGTTCGCCCTCGCCGCCTGCCGCGCCGCGATCAAGGACGGAGACGCGCTCGACGATGCGGCCGCCGAGGAGCTCGTCGCGCGGGCCCTCGAGCTCCCCGAGCCGCGCTGCCCCCACGGCCGCCCGATATGGACCCGCATCACGCGCGAACAGCTCTACAAGCTGGTCCGCCGCGAGGTCTAGCTAGAGCCCGGCGAGGATCGAGTCGACCTCGGCGCGTTTGGGATAGTCCGGCTTCATCGCGACGAGATCGCCCAGCGTCTTCTTGGCGTCGACGGCGTCGCCGGTCGTCGCGTAGAGCTTTCCCAGCTCGAAGTACGCGTCCCACTGCGACTTGTCCATCTTGATCAGCGCGCCGTAGGCGTCCTTCGCGGCATCGATGCGGTTGGCCGAGAAATAGGCCTTGGCCAGGTTCATCCGGACGACCGCGTTCTGGGGGGCGAGGTTGAGCGAGATCTCCCAATGGAAGATGGCCTTGTCGAAGAGGCCTTTCTTGTTGTAGGCGTCCGCGAGGTTGTTGTTCGCCTCGAAGGACTTCGGATCGGCGCCGTAAGCCTCCTCGAGCACGCCGAGCGCCTTGTCGGGGAAGCCCGAGGAATTGTAGATCTTTCCGAGATTGACCCTCGGATCGGCGTAATTCTTGTCGAGGCTCGCCGCCTGGGAATAGGCCGCGATGGCCCCGTCGACATTCCCCGTCCGCTCGTAGGCTAGGCCGAGGGTATACTCGTAGGTGGCTTTGTCGGCTTCCTGGGACACGGCCTTCTCGGCGTACTTTACCGCATCCTGAGCCTTGCCCAGCTGGAGCTTTACCGTGGCCATGTTGTCGTTGGTCTTGGCGTCGTCCCTGACACCGAGGGCCCGCTGGAACAAACCTTCCGCGGATTTGTAGTCGCCGCCGTCTGCTTCCAGGACGGCGAGCTCGCTCATGGCCTGCGCGTTCGCGGGCTCCAGCTGGATGGCCTTGGCGTAGGACCCGGCGGCCGCCTTGGCATCGCCTCGCGACGCCTGGATCCTGCCGATTTCCTGCCATGCGCCGCCATAGTCCGGGTTGGCGACAGTCGCCCTGCGGAAGGATTCCAGGGCCTTGGACTGGTCGCCGAGGGCCTTCCACGTCGCGCCGAGGTTATAGAATCCCCTTTCGAATTTCGGGTTTAGCGTGGTCGTGGCCGCGAAGGACTGCCGCGCGTCCTCGTATCGCCGCGCCTTGAAATAGGCGATGCCGAGGGCGTAGGAATAAAGGTAGTCTTTAGGGTCGAGGCTTGCGGCCTGCCGGAGCTCGGTGATCGCGTTATCGGTCTGGTTCAGGTCCGAGTTGATCTTCCCGAGCGTATAATACGGCAAGGCGTTCGTGGCATCGCGCTTTTTGGCGTCCCTCGCTGTCTGTATCGCCTCCTGCATGGCGGCATCGGCCCCGGCGCCGGGATTCTTCCTCGCGGCCGAATAGAGGGCATCGGCCATGTCGGCGAGTTTCTGGGCGGCGAACTTGTCCTCGCCTTCGGGCAGTCTGTCCTTCGCGTCCGAGAAAAGTTTGTCGCCGCCTCCGAAGTCGCCCGAGACGACCGCTTTCTTGCCCCTGTCGACGAGATCGTCGACCGCTTTCATCTTGTCCTGCAGGTCCCGGCTCCTCTTCGCCAGCTCATCGGCTTCCGCCCTCCTGCGCGAGGCCTCGGCATCCGCCTCCGCCTTCTTCTGCGCGTCGGCCTCCGCCTTGGCCTTTCCCGCCGCGGCGGCGGAATCGGCGCCTGCCGGCTGAGCGGCTCCGCCCCCCGCCGGAGAGGGGGCCTTGAGCTTTTGCCCGAGCTTCTCGAGGGATCGGGCGATGGCCGTCTGACCCGTAGCCTCGGCCTGCGCGGCCTCCTGGGCCTTCGCGGCATCCTCGCCCGATTTCGCCTGCGTCGCCTTGTCACGCAGGGCGCGGGCATCCGGGTCGGCCGCGTTGTCGATGAGGAGCTTGTCGACGAGGTCGAGAGCCCGGTCAAAATCGCCTTTGTCCATGTAGTACTGCGCGGAGGCGAGAACGTTCCGGCGCGTCCTCTCGGCTTTTGCGGGGCCGAGAACCGCGATCAGCGCCGCAAGACCGGCCGCTATGGCCACGGCCGCGACGATGGCTATCGTCCTCATCCTTTTGTCCATGATCCTTCTCCGTCTCACTCGTCGAGCTTGAGCTCGTCGCCGTAGCCCTGAACGCTCCCGGTTCCCGCCGAGATGCTCGTCGTCTCGTCGGCCGCCTCCTTGAGCGAGGCGGCCATGCGGTCCATGAGTTCCTTCCGCGCGGCTTCATCGGCCTGGCGCTTGGCCTCCGCGGCGGCGGCCAAGCGCTCGGTCTCGGCGATTCCCGCGTCGAGGCGCTTGATCAGATCCTCGATGCTCGCGCGCTGGGCGCTGCCGGGCTCGAGCTCAAGGTAGCGAAGGTAGTCGCCCTTCGCGCCTGTGTAGTCCTTGACTGCGAGGAGGGCGTTCGCCCTGTTGAGGAAGGCGGGGGCCAGGGACCCGTCGACTCCGATGGCCTGGGTGAACATATCCGCCGCGAAGGAGTTCTTGCCTTGAAGCACGAACACGTTGCCGAGATCGAAATAGAACAGGGCCTTGAAGCGCTGGGCCTGGCCGAGGCCCTTGCGGAGGACGGCGGAGGCCTCGTCGAAGCGCCCGAGTTGCTGATAGGAAAGGGCGAGATAGAGCCAGGCGCGTTCGTCGGAACCCGGCTCGAGGACGGCCTTCTCGAGGACGGGGGCGGCCTCCGCGGGCTTGTCCGCGCGGAAAAGCCTCTCGCCCTGGTCGAAGGAGCCCTCGGCGGCCGCGTAGGCCGAAGCCAATGCCGCGAGCGCCGCGGCGGCGAATATCCGGGCCGCTCTCAATTTCGTCCTCCTGGCTGCATCCCGTCCCTTGAGGTGTCGCAAAATGCGCAAAAGTGCTTTATAGTAGGATACCACGGATGGGGCCGCGCAGCAAAGGAAGGACGGCCGTCCCGGGACGGGAAGCAGAATGTCGTTCGTCGTCGTGCTAATACTAATTCTCGGCGTCGGGGTAGCCTTCTTGAGCGCGTTCATAGTGAGGATGATGGCGGCGCCTCGCCAATCCAAGGCCATCGCGGAGGCCCTCAAGCAGGGACGCTCCGCCGTCGTCGTCCGCTCGGCCAAGGCCCTCCTGCAGAAGAACCCGCACAACGCGACTGCGCACTGGTACCTCGCCCAAGCCTACCAGGCCGAGGGCAAGCCGGAGCTGTCGCTCATGGAGCTCAAGGCCGTGAACCAGATAGGTCAATTCGGCCTCGAAGTGCCCGAAATCGAGTTTCGCATACGGATAGCCGTCCTTTACGAGCGCTTCAACCAGGTCGAGGACGCGCTCAAGGAGCACATCCTCCTCACGAAGATCGATCCCCGCTCGGCGGCCCATTTCCTGGACGCCGGCCGGCTCTTCGAGGCCCGCGGCAAGACGGACGTCGCCGTCAACTACCTGCGCAAGGCGATCGAGATGGACGAGCGCCTCCACGTCGCCCATCACACTCTCGGCCTGGTCCTGTACAGGACCAAGCACCCGATGGAGGCCAAGGCCGAGCTCGAGGCCGCCATCAAGTGGAACCCGGACGACTACGAGGCCTACTATTACGTTGGCAAGATCCTCAAGGAAATGAGCGATTTCACCGCCGCCCTGCTGTCCTTCGAGAGGGCGGGACGAAGCTCCGAGCTCAGGCTCAAGTGCCTGGTCGAGCGGGGCGGCTGCTACATGAGCCAGGGCTCCCTCGACAAGGCTGTGGTCGAGCTCGAGAGGGCAGTCAAGCAGATAAAGGACGAGGGCGCGCCCGAAAGCCTCTACGGCCGCTACTTCCTCGGTATGTGCTACGAGAAGTCGCGCGACCTCGACCATGCGATAGAGCAGTGGGAACGCATCTACGCCAAGAAGCCGGGCTTTCGGGACGTCGCGGAGAAGCTCACTCAATATCAGGAATACCGCACCGACGACCACATGAAAGACTACCTCACCTGCGGAAGGGAGGAATTCGCCACTATGTGCAAGGCGGTCGTCGAGGGATCGATGGGGCTCTCGATCCGCGACTTCTCCGAGATCCAAAACGGCGTCGACGTCATCGCAGTCGAAGGCGACTCGGACAAATGGATGGCGGCGAAGAAGATCCCGACTCTGGTGCGCTTCCTCCGCGTATCGGACAACCTGGACGACGGGAGCGTCCGCTCCCTCCTCGACCAGATGAAGAAGCTCGGCGTGGTCCGCGGATCGATCGTGACGAGCTCGGGATTCTCCCGGACCGCCCTCGAGTTCGCGGAGAACAGGTCGGTCGAGCTCCTGACCAAGGACAAGCTCCAGGAGATGCTCGCCAAGACCAGTTCGGCGAAGAGGCGATGAGGATCCTCTGCGTTTCCGATCAGGTCGACCCCCTGGTCTACTCGCCGAGGATGCGCGAGCGTTTCAAGGACATCGGACTGGTGCTCAGCGCCGGCGACCTCCCGCCGGAATACCTGGGATTCATCACCTCCATGCTCAATAAGGACCTCGTCTACGTCGCGGGCAACCACGATCTCGGGGAGCTCGAAGCGCACGGCATCTCGCGTTGGGACCCCGACAAGGCCGAAGGCGCGCGTTCGGCCACCGGCGCGGTGGACGTCGGCTTCAGGATCAGGCGATCGGAGGGGCTGATAATCCTGGGTCTGCCGGGCTCGATGCTCTACAACAACGGAAGCAACCAATACAGCGAGCTCGCGATGTCGCTCAGGATAGCCATGCTGGCGCCGAGGCTGTTCCTGAACAAGCTCTTCCGGGGCAGGGCCGTGGACATCGTCCTCACGCACGCTTCGCCGAGAGGCATTCACGACCGGGACGATCCCTGCCATAGGGGCTTCAAGTGCTTCCTTTGGGTCATGCGGGTATTCAAGCCGAAATGGCTCGTGCACGGCCATATACACCTTTACGACCTCGCCGACGTCAGGATCAGCTCCTACGGGGAGACGACCGTGATAAACGCCTTCGGCCACTGGATCTTGGATACGGAGGCCTAGGGAGATGGCCGGCTGGTTCGAGAGCATGGCGGAGGAAGACTTCGCGCGCGCCCGTACGCGCGAGCTCCTCTCGCGCCTTTCGCGCCTCCTCGACCCCGAGCGGGAGAAGCTGCTTCCCTTCGAGGAGGTGAAGGCGATCCTTCGGCCGTCGAGCGAGACCTACGTAGGGATGGAAGCCGTGCCGGTGGATCGAATCGTGGGCAGCGAGGGCAGGTACCGCGACTTCAATCGGCACTTCCTTCCCAAGCGCGAATTCCTGAAGTCCCGATGGGTGAGCGTCGATATGGCCCACTACAACGAGGTACCCCTTCCTCCCGTCCGGATCTACGATGTCGGAGGGGTCTTTTTCGTTCGGGACGGAAACCACCGCGTATCCGTGGCCCGCATGCAAGGTCAGACTATGATCGACGCCGAGGTGACCAAGCTCGATACGCTCATCGATCTCAAGCCTGGAACCACGCTGGAGGACCTCAAGCGGGAAGTCATCGAATACGAGAAGAAGCGCTTCTACGAGAAAGTCTCGTACGGGGCCATCACCGGGGACGGCGATCTGGACTTCACCAGCACGGGCCGCTACGACCAGATCCTCGAGCATATCCTGGTCCACAAGTATTACCTCAACCAGGGGATTCAGGGGGAAATCCTGCTCTCCCAAGCTCTCTGGTCCTGGTACGAGAACGTGTACAGGCCGGTAGTCGCCGCGATCCAGGAAGAAGGCCTCTTGACTCGCTTCCCGGGACGTACAGCCTCGGATCTCTATATGTTCATCGTGCAGCATTGGGACGAGCTGAAAAGGAAGTACGGCCTCGAGTTCTCGCTTGGCGAAGCGGCGCGCGACTACGGCCAGCGCTTCGGCACGAGCCCATTTTCGCGGTTGAAACGTCGAATGGCCGTCCTCCTCGCGCGTCTCGCCAAGCCCATGAAAGGTCCAGGCGGCAATGAGGAAAAGGGCGGGTAACCTTTCGTCCTTCCGGTTGTTACATTGAGGGCGGGGGCGTAAGACGAGACGCCGGGCCCGCGCCGCTTCATCAATGGGCAACGCTCCCGGGGTCCTCCTCCTTCCCCGGGAGCACTTTTTTACTTGACGTGCCCGTCTTGACGCCGGATTGACATCTCCGAAGGATTTAGCTATCTTCACTCGGCAGATAAGGAGTCATCCATGGCAGCTGTTTCCAAAAACGCCCGTACGTCGAGCGCCACCCAGCGTTTTTATTGTCCCTGTGGCGGCGAGGTCAAGATGAAGACCCTTTTCGAGAACGGTAAGGTCAAGAACCTCGCCGAGTGCGAGAAGTGCAAGAGGACCGAGCGTCGGCCTCGCGATTTCGTCTGATTAGGCTTCTTCGCGATAGGACTAGGAAGCCGCCGAAAGGCGGCGCTTTCTTTTCTGGAGCGTGCCACACTCGGCGGGGCCGGCAGGCCTAGCGCTGCGAAGCTGTCGTCGCTCCCCGCGTTTTAGCCAAGTCGGCGGCTATTTCCCTGCGAGCCGCGGATATCGCTTCGATGACATCCGACTTGCTGCTCAGGACAGGGGTGACCGAAAGGACGCGTACGCTGAAGCGGGCCTCTCCCAGGTTCCGGACTATGTCCTTGATCTTCGCAATCCTCCAGCCGCCTTCGAGCGCCGCGACCACGATGGGAAGCGGCGCCTCGCCCAGGATCCTACGTACTCCCGCGGTATGGAATGCGCCGACTTCGCCGTCCGGGGAGCGCGTCCCTTCCGGGAAGATCGCGGGGCAGGTCCCCTCGCGCTCGCAGCGCCTGGCGTATCGCCGGATCGAGCGCATGGCCTGGGACGCGTCGCCATTCCGCCGTATCAGTGCATGCCCTTGACTCCTCAGGATGAGGGAAATGAAGGGAATCCCCTGGCGCAGCTCCCACTTCGCCACGAATCTCAGCATCCTCTCGGGAAACAGGGCCATGCAAACGGGTATATCCATGAGGCTCTGGTGGTTCGCGATCAGGAGGAATCGTTCGGGCAATTCTCGACCCGAGACATTCTCGAAATCGAGTCTGACCCCGCAGTACGAGCGCATGAGACTGAAGATATGGTTTATCGCGCTTCGGGCGAATCCTTCGGTAGTCTGGAATCTATGGCGCGGAGCGAGGAATCTCGATAGAGGCAACAGGACGTCATAGGTTACGAACAACAGTAGAATGGAAGCTATGACGAGGATATTCAGCATCCCGACCACCTGTAATTCGTTTTATACTATGGAACGCCGCGACTGTTAAGGACCCGCCAAGCCTTGACAACCCCGGCCCGTTCTGGTAGCCTCGCTCAATATAGTCACCGATGCTAAAGAGCGTGATACGATGATGGAGGGTAGTTCATTTGGCAACAACGAATAATTCCGCCGAGAAGCGCAATCGGCAGAGCGAGAAGCGTCGTCTTCAGAACAAGTCGCAGAAGACGGCGATCCGCAGCAGCGCCAAGAAGGTCCTCGTGGCGGCCCAGGGCAAGGATAAGGCCTCCGCGGAAGCCGCGCTAAAAGACATGGTCAAAAAGATCGATACTGCCGCCCGCAAAGGCATCGTCAAGCGGAACGCCGCTGCGCGCAAGAAGTCGCGGATGCAGCGACTCGTCAACGCACTCAACGCGTAATATTCCTGTAGCCGGGCGACGTCTTTCGGGGCGCCCCGAGTACTGGTAGAACGGGCACGGAGAAGGGGATCATGGCTGGTAAAGTCACGAAGGCCGAGCTCATCGAAGCCCTCCACGCCGGCAGGACGCTGAACCGCAAAGAGATCCATAGCCTCATCGATTCGCTGTTCGACGAGATAAAGGGGGCTATACTCTCCGGGAAGACCGTCGAGCTCAGAGGCTTCGGGACTTTCGAGGTTAAGCTCCGCAAAGGCCGCAAACGGGCCCGCAATCCGAAGACCGGGGCCATCGTATCCGTGGAAGACCACGGCGTGGCGTCCTTCAGGCCCGGCAGGGAGCTCAAGAAAGCCGCGTGGACGATCGACCCCTCCAGATCTCCCGCCGGCGATGCCGAATAGCCGTCAAAGCCCTCCTCCGCCTCGGACCCTTCGCATTGACAAGCGCTTAACGTCATGTGAGAATGTCGCAAGCTTTTCCGCGCGCGTCGCGCGGAGGGACGGGCGAACGAGGACGTAAACCGACATGGACACGAAAAAGCGGATATTGCTCGTCGACGACGAGCAGATCAACCTGGAATTCTTCGAAGTGATGCTCTCTAAGCTCGGCTTCGAGACCGAGAAATCCGACAACGGCGCCGAGGCCTTGGAGCTGGTCAAGCGCTTCAAGCCCGATCTCATTATCCTCGACAACGTCATGCCCCGCCTTTCGGGATGGGAAGTGACTAAGATACTGAAGACCAGCGACGAATATCGGGATTTTGCGGATACTCCGATCATCATGTTCTCGGCCATGGATGACGTCAAGGACAAGGTCGAAGGGCTCGAGCTGGGCGCGGACGACTATATCACGAAGCCTTTCAACTTTTCCGAAGTCCTCGCGCGAATCAGGGCCGTGCTGCGGACTCGTGAACTCATACATCAAATCGAGCGCCGGGAGGCGCGCATCCGCATATCGGAGGAGATCGCGCAGCGCGTACTCGGTTTCGCGACCGGTCTTCGCGGACCCCTCGTGGAGCTGATGAGGGACGCGGAGGCTCTCGAGCCCGAGTGCGGTTCGGCGAAACCCTTCGTGGACCGCACTCGGGAAGAGGCGGAACGCGCCATGGCCGAGCTGGAGTCGCTCGATTCCGCAGTCGCCTCGCTCAGGGCCGAGGCGGACAGCCTCAAAAGGTCGGAGACCGCGCTTCCCGCGATAAAGACGAAATACCGGGGCCATCCGGAACAGTGAGGGTAGCTTCCATGACGATCACGGAAGAGAAGAAAAAAGTCATCGAGCTCTTTACGCAGGGGCGAAAGCTCTACAAGCTCATGCAGTTCGGCGAGGCGCTCAAATACTTCGGCGAGGCGCTCAAAGTCGATCAGAACGACGGTCCCAGCAAAGTCTACTACCTGCGATGCAAATTCTACGTCGATAATCCTCCGCTCGAGGATTGGGACGGCGTGTTCGTGATGACCCATAAGTGAGCCCGCGCTACATGGCAAAATCAAGAAAGGACGAAGCGCCGCCGCTCATCGCGACGACTCTCGGCAAGGAAACGAGCTTCTCGGGGGTGCTGCGCTTCAAGGATTCGCTCCGAATAAAGGGGAAGTTCGAGGGCGAGATCGATTCCCTCGGCAGGCTCTTCATCGACGGCGAGGCGATCGTGAACGCCCGCATTATCAGGGCATCGAGCGTCGTCGTCGGGGGCGTGGTGCACGGCGACATCGAGGCCGCGGATCGCCTCGAGATGCTTCCGAGCGCCAAAGTATACGGGAATGTCCGTACTTCCAAGCTCAGGATAGCCGATGGGGTCGTCTTCGAGGGAAAGTGCGAGATGATCCGCGATCCCGCATCCTTCGATCCTTTCGCCCATCCCAAGGACGACGCATAGTTTGGGCCGCGTCCACGGGGCGAGCGTACAGGAAGCGGCCCGAATCCTGTTCAAGGACCTGCTCGAGGGCGGTCTGAGTATCGTATGCGCCGAGTCCTGCACCGGGGGCATGGTCGCTTCGGCCATCACCGATATCCCCGGATCCTCGGCCGTCCTGTGGGGAGGGGTCGTCGCATACTCGAACGAGAGCAAATCCCGCCTTCTGGGAGTGCCTCCCGAGGCTATCGCCGAATTCGGCGCCGTTTCCCGCGAAGTCGCGAGGGCCATGGCCGGCGGAGCTCTCGATCTTGGCCGCGGGGCCTGGCGCGGGAATCATGGCGAAGCCGGCGCGGACCTGGCTCTCGCCATCACCGGCATCGCAGGTCCGACCGGAGGAAGCCCGGAGAAGCCGGTCGGGCTCGTGTGGTTCGCTTTCCGAAGCGCCGCCCCCGGCGACATCGAGGGTCCCGCGGGCCTTTCCAGCGAGGAATACGCGATCTTCGACGGCGACAGGCTCTCGATCCGCGAAGCGGCCGCCGAGCGCGCGATGCTTCGCGCCGCGGAGCTCGCGCGCTCTCTCCGTTCGAGGCCGGACTGAGCCGGTGCATCTGCGCGGCTCGGTTGCGGTCGATATTGACAAGGCATTAAGCCCGGTCTATAGTCGTGATAAGAGTGTCGAGCGGCGCCGCGCGGATGGCGCGGGCAAGAGGGGTCGATGATCCCCGCCGCTCCGGTTGAGGATGATTCCTACTTATTCCGAGACGGCTCCTATCCCCGACAGGCATCGGATCTTCAATAAGGAAAGGGCCTTTGGCCCGCCGTACACGATGGACAACCCAGAACAGCGTTCGGAGAAACCCATGGCGATTATTCGCAAGCGAAAGGCCCAAGATCAGATCGAGGGCGAGAGCGAGGGTGATGGTTCGACTCTCGGCCAGCCCGAGCTCGCGCCCTATGCGCCGCTCGCCGAGGAAGAGGTCGTATCCGAAGACGCGGCCCGGGACGCCCCCCCCGCCGAGGGTTCCCAGGAATACGCGGCCCAAGGCGGCGACGATGAGCCGCAGGGCGAAGGCGACTTGGGAGCGCGCGGCCCCGTGCGTATCCGGGTAAGGCGCAAGGCGCCGCGCGCGGATTCCGGACTTCCCGCCGAGTCATATTCGGCGCAAAGTCCAAAACCGGCGGAGGAGCGCTTCGACGACAGGCGCGAGCCGCAGGATCGCGAGGGTCGCGACTCTATGCAGGCCGGCTTCGTGCGAAGGCAGGAGAGCTTCGAGAGGGCCAGCGAGAAGGCCCAAGCCGAGCAGAACGGCAAGTCCGACCACGGGGAAAACCGATCGCGCCTCTCGATAAACGATTTGACCGAGATGGGTCTCAAGGAGTTGCGGGACCTGGGCGGGAAGTACGGCATCAATCACGAAGAGATGATCTCATTCAAGAAGCAAGAGCTCATCTTCTATATTCTCAAGGCTCACACCGACCGCGGCGGCATAATCTACGCATACGGCTCCCTGGAGATATTGCCCGACGGGTACGGATTCCTCCGATCGCCGCAGAACTCCTATCTGCCCGGATCGGACGACATCTACATCTCGCCCTCGCAGATCAGGCTGTTCAACCTCAAGACGGGCGACACGGTGTACGGGCAGATACGCAGCCCCAAGGAGGGCGAGCGCTTCTTCGCCATGCTCCGGGTGGAGCAGGTCAACTTCGACGAGCCGGCCGTCGCCCAGAACAGGATACCCTTCGAGAATCTCACGCCGCTGTACCCGCACCAGCGCCTCAATCTCGAGACCATGACGCAGGAAGTCTCGACCCGCATCATCAATCTCTTCTGCCCGATCGGCAAGGGACAGCGAGCCCTCGTCGTCTCTCCGCCGAAGACGGGCAAGACCATCCTGCTTCAAAAGATCGCCAACGCCATTACCGCCAACCACCCCGAGGTCTACCTCATCGTGCTCCTCATCGATGAGCGCCCCGAGGAGGTCACCGATATGGAGCGCACGGTTAAGGCCGAGGTCATATCCTCGACCTTCGACGAGCAGGCGACCAGGCACGTCCAAGTGGCGGAGATGGTCCTCGACAAAGCCAAGCGTCTGGTCGAGCACGGAAAGGACGTCGTCATCCTCCTGGATTCCATTACGCGGCTGGCCAGGGCCTACAACCAAACCGTGCCCACGAGCGGCAAGATACTGTCGGGCGGCGTAGACTCCAATGCCCTGCATAAGCCCAAGCGCTTCTTCGGAGCGGCGCGGAACATCGAGCAGGGCGGCTCGCTCACCATCATCGCGACCGCCCTGATCGACACCGGCTCGCGCATGGACGAGGTGATCTTCGAAGAGTTCAAGGGCACGGGCAATATGGAGATCAACCTCGACCGGCGCCTGTCCGACCGCCGCACCTTCCCCGCCATCAACATCAAGAAATCGGGAACTCGAAAGGAAGAGCTCCTCCTGACCGAGGAGGAGCTCCAGAAGATCTGGGTGCTCCGCAAGGTGATCAACCCGATGGACGATGTCGAGATCATCGAGCTCCTGATTGACAGGATGATGAAATCCAAGAATAATGAGGCGTTTTTGAAGTCGATGAACACTCCGTCGTAAAGCGGAGGCCTTATCGAAATCAAACCAGAAGCCATCCGCGAAACCAGGGGTTTGAGCGTGTGGTCACCGTCCATATGGCCGGTTTTCAGGCATAACGCATTTCGGAGGTCGAAGATGAAGAGCGGAATCCATCCAAAGTACGAGCTCACCACCATCACCTGCGCCTGCGGCAATGTCATCGAGACCCGTTCGACGGTAAAGAACATCCAGGTCGAAATTTGCTCGTCCTGCCATCCTTTCTTTACCGGGAAGCAGAAGCTCGTAGACACCGCGGGACGCATAGAGCGCTTCAACAAGAAGTACGGCATCAAAAAAGCCGAAGAGAAATGAAGGACCTCGCAGCGAGGAGCTGCAAGGTCGTTCGTCCGAATAAGGGCATTTCCGTACGAAGCGAGCGGCCGCTCCCCGGGGGAGCGGCCGTTTCTTATAGGGCGAGGCTCAATGTCGCGATGCGGGTGCTGCGTATCGCTCGCTCCGGCTCGCCGGGGCCTAGGCCGGTCCCGTCAATTCTCCGGCCAGTTTGGCGCCGAGCTCGCGAAGCCTGTACTTCTGAATCTTGCCGCTGCCGGTCATCGGATACTCGTCGACGAAGAAGACGAATTTGGGCACCTTGATGCGCGAAATCTTTCCCCGGCAGAAGTCGCGCACATCCTCTTCGGAAATCGCGGCGCCGGGCTTGCGAATTACGAAGGCCGCGACCTCCTCCCCGTACTTCTCGCTCGCGACGCCGGCGACTTGCACATCCTGCACCCCCTCCATGCCTAGAAGGAACTCCTCGATCTCCCGCGGATAGATGTTCTCGCCGCCCCGAATGATCATGTCCTTGATGCGGCCGGTGACGCGGAAATTGCCGGAGGCATCGACGTCCCCGAGGTCGCCCGAGTGGAGCCAGCCGTCGGAGTCGATGACCCTCGCGGTTTCCGCTTCCATCTTGTAGTATCCCTTCATGACATTGTATCCGCGGCAACAGAGCTCGCCCTGTTCCCCCGTCGCGCAATCCCGGCCCGTATCGGGATTCCAGACCTTGACCTCGATGCCCGGCAGGGCCCGCCCTACAGTACCCACCTTCACCTCGATCGGGTCATCGGTGCGGGTCTGCGTCATGACGGGCGAGGCCTCCGTCAGTCCGTAGGCGATGGTTATGTCCTTGGCGTGCATCTCCGAGATGACGCGCTTCATTATCTCCATGGGGCAGGGCGAGCCCGCCATGATGCCGGTCCGAAGCGTGGAAAGATCGAACATCCGGAACATCGGATGGTTGAGCTCGGCGATGAACATTGTCGGTACTCCGTACAAGGCCGTGCATTTTTCCTTCTGGACGGACGCGAGGACGAGGAGAGGATCGAAATTCTCGCAGACGACGGCAGTCGCGCCGTGCGTCAATATCGCCATTATGCCGAGCACGAGCCCGAAGCAATGGAAGAGCGGCACGGGGAGGCAGACTCGCTCCTCGTGGGTGAAGCGTTGGCACTCCCCGATATTGAAACCGTTGTTGACGATGTTGAAGTGGCTCAGCATTACGCCTTTTGGGAATCCGGTCGTTCCCGACGTATACTGCATGTTGACGACGTCCTGGCAGGATACCGACGACGAAGCCTCGCGAAGCCAGTCGTCGTCGCAGTGAGAGCCGAGAAGGAGAAGTTCCGGGAGACTGTACATCCCGCGATGCTTCTGAGGGCCCATGTAGACGACGCTCTTCAGGCGCGGAAAGCGCTCGCTCGTCAATCGCCCGCGTTCCTGCCGGTCGAGCTCGGGAATCAGCTCGCGCACCATCGCGATATAATCGGAGTCCTTGAAGCCGTCTACGATGCAAAGCGCCTTCATGTCGGACTGCCGGACGACGTACTCGAGCTCGTGGAGCCGGTAATTCGTATTCACCGTCACCAGCACGATGCCTATCCGCGCCGTCGCGAATAGCAGGGTCAGCCAATCGGGGACGTTGTTCGCCCAAATGCCGAGGTGGTCGCCCTTGACGAGACCGACGGCCAGGAGACCCTTCGCGAGCCTGTCGACCCTCTCGTCGAATTCCGCGTAGTTGAAGCGCAGGTCGCGGTCCGCGTATACGATGAATTCCCTGTCCGGCGATTTCCTTGCCCAGGAGGCGAGGAGGCCGCCGACCGTCTCGTTCGAAAGCGCCATGCCGGTCTCCTTAGAAAGGCGCGTAGATGACCGCGAGCACCTTCGCCGGCGCGGAGGAGCCGACGCGGTGCGGCACGACCGAGTCGTAATAGATCGAGTCGCCCGCCGCCAGATAGTAATGCTCCGATCCGTAGCGGATATCGATCTCGCCCTGGAGAACGTAGATAAACTCCTCCCCCTCGTGAGTGGAGAGTCCGGGCTCGCTTCCCGGGCTGGGGCGGACGTCGACGATGAACGGCTCCATGGATCGGCCGCTTTTGCCCTTGGCCAGGGAATAGAAGCTGAGCGCCCCCATCTGCGGCGAAGTCTGACCGGCCGCGCGCAGGACTTCGGAGGCCTGCCCGCTGCGGCATAGAATCGGGCCCTCGCCTCCGGCATCGTCGAGAAAGGTGCCGAGCCGTACGCCGAGGGCGCGGGATAGCTTGACCAGAGGCGCGATGGAAGGGCTGACGCGCCCCGACTCGATGGCCTTGATCTCGTCCTCGCCGACGCCGCTGCGCGCGGAAAGCTCGCCGGGCGATAGTTTGCGCTCATTCCTCAATGAAGCGAGGCGAGATCCGCTCTTGTTCGACTCCCCCATGACCACCTCCTCGAATCCGTATTCGGCATAATGACGAACAACGTCGAAGGTAGCAAGAGGGATTCCAATCCGGAAGTGTCGGGAAGGAGCCTTGACTAGGCCTTAGCCTCGAGATCGGCAAGCAGCGCATTCATCCTCGCGCATGCGCGCCCCCTATGCGACAGGCGGTTCTTTTCCTCGACCGAGAGCTGGGCAATGCTTTTCCCCAGCTCGGGGAGGTATACGATGGGGTCGTACCCGAAGCCTCCCGACCCCAAGGGCTCCCGGAGCAGGAGGCCGCGGCAAGCCTCCTGGACCGTGAAAACCCGCTGCTCCGAAAGGACGAGCGCCAGACAGCAGACGAAGGCGCAGGACCTGTCTTCCTTCCCCTCCATGTTCGCGAGCAAGTATCCGTTCCGCTCCGCCGCCTCGAGCCTATGCGAGCCGCCATTCGAGCCGTAACGAGCGGAAAAGACCCCGGGAGCGCCGCCGAGGGCCTGGACGACCAGACCCGAATCATCGGCGAGCGAAGGCCTGCCGATCATGGCGAAAAGGGCCATCGCTTTCTTGACGGCATTCTCGAGGAATGTGCTGCCGTCCTCGCGCACCTCGAAGTCCGCGATGTCGGCATCGGTGGGCATGCGGAGAACCTGTCCCGGAAGGGCCGGGCCAAGTTCGAGGAGCTTGTGGGCGTTTCCTGTCGCGACGAATAGTTCCATCGATCGACGATACCGTCCGGCCCATGCCGAATGCAAGACAGTCTCGGCCTCAAGCTAGCGGTCCGAAGCGCTTCCTGAGATAGTAAAGGCCCGAGTCCACAGTTCCCTTCGGGATGCCCAAAATTCTCGCCACGATGGAATTCGGAACGATGGTCCTCAGCGCCGCCAGCTCGGCTTTGGCGTTGGCATACCTGCCCCGTTCCCTCTCCATCGAGGCGGCAAGCCGCTCTTTCCGGTAAGGATCGGTCTCGCCCGCCAAGCGTGCCTCGAGGAGCCTGGTCCGCGTCCAGCTGGCGTTCCGCCGCTCCGTCAAGCGCTCCACCCGCGAACGCTCGGACACGAGGGATCGCCGAGCCTGCTCGATGGCCGAGGCTAACCATTCGCGGCCGACCCCCGCGGCCGAGGCCGTCCGCGCGATTCCCTCTTCGTCGATCTCCCAGGCGCATTTCAACGCTAGGAAGACTAGGCGACTCGAATAGGCGGCGGTTTCCGCCGTACAACGCGGAACGGCGCCTCCCCCGGCCTGGGGCCGGCGCTTCGAGGCGCTCGTCGCGCCTTGGCCGCGACCGATGGGCATAGCTTGGGAATCGGACTCGAGCTCATCGGGAGATCCTCCGATCTCAAACGCCGAATCGCTTTTGCTCATTTCGGAGAAGACGGCGCGTTCGCAAACCGATTCCCGATCCGCGGCTCTTCGTCGATCGCGCCTCACAGTGCGCGCGAGATAGCGGAGACTGGCCGCCAGGTATGCGTCGAAGGGGAGGCCGCGATCCTCGAATCTGTCGACGAGCTTTTCCAGCCTGGCCCGGAACTTGAAAAGAGCGTCCGCCGCATCGTCCTCGTCGTCGAAGCCATATTTCCCGTGGAAACCATAAACGAGGGCGGCCACCTTTTCCATGATGAGCTCTCGGCCCTGGCCGGTAGAGCGATAGGATAGGACGAGATCGTGAAGTGTTCTCTCGAGCATGCATACCTCCGATGCGGCGAGGTATGCTGGAAGCGTGCCTTCTCAGGCGACGCAAGCGCGATAGATGGATCGGGAAACGGGAAAATGATTAGTCGAAAAGATTTACGTGAATAGATAAAATCGTTCTCTGGTGGCTAAACTCGCTGGGGACGCCCTCGATCAAGCTTGATAAACCGCTTCTCGCTGAAGGCGCCCTCTCCCGGAGAGCAGCCCCCCCGGTGGAGGCAATCGTTCAAGGTGGGGGCCAAAGGCCCTCAGGATTGGTCGAACCAAGGCTCGAATGCCTCTGTGAGCTTGTTCTTCACTTCCTCGAGTCCGCCTCGGATGGATAGCCCCGCGGCCAAGCGATGCCCACCCCCGCCAAAAGAGGAAGCGATGGAGCCGACATCGATCCGATCCCGCGCGCGGAGGCCGACCGTGCAATCCGCCTCGCCCTCCTGACGGATGATCATCGCAGCCTCGCAGCCGCCGATGCTGAGGAGGAGTTGATAGAGAGTGTCCGAATCCCTGCTGGCGAGGCCGTATTTCTGCTGATCCTGGAGCGTAACGAAGGAAACGAGGACAGCGCCGTCGAAATGGGCTTCGGTGCGAGTCAGGATCTCGCCCATCAGCTTTCGCGATAGGAGGCTCTTGCCTCCGTACATGAGATTGTAGACGCGTTTAGGGGAGGCTCCGGCGGAGACGAGGCGCGATGCCGCCTTGAAAGTCTCCTCGGAGCGCTCATCAAGATGGCGAAAGAAGCCGGTATCGGTGCCCAGGCCGAAGAGCAGGTACTCTGCCTCCTCTTTCGTGGGCTTTCCGCCCATTGCCTCGATGAGAAGCAGTATCATCGCGGTAACGGAAGGCGCATTGTCGTCGATATATACGGCATCGCCTACGGCCGTTCCCGCAGCGTGATGATCGATGAAAGCGATAGGCACTTTTGGCAGGGTTTCGGCTACGGAACCGATCCGCTGCAGGCTCGAGCAGTCAAGAATTATGGCCGCGGCGCGCTCGGACGACCGCTCGGGAGGAACTTCGACCGTAAAACGACTCTCATACGACATGATTTCGGTCCGTGAAAATGGGCCGGCCGAGCAAAGATAGGCATTTTTCCCGTTTCGCCTCAAGAAGGACGCGAGAGCGAGCTGCGAACCGACGCAATCGCCGTCCGGCTCCTTATGGCCGATTATGTAGAATGGTCCATGGCTTTCTATGAAATCGAGAAGGTCGAGAGGAACGGGACGCATTGGAAATGCCTTTCCCCGCCGATGCCTCGGCGAGACGAGCGAGCGGGGGATTGACAGGGGAAGGCGCTCAGAAATCCAGCTTTAACTCGTCCGAGTCGAATTTCCCCGCACCGGCCGCCGGACTGAGTATACCCCAAGTTTGATCTTTTTGATCAGCCAGCACATAGAGCCTGAGGTGATCGAATTTACCATCTTTATAGAAGACGGTCATATACGGAAAGCTCGTATCGTTCCCCCGAACGAGTTCGGCCTTTCCCCCGGAGATGAACCATCTCGCGGGAAGATAGACGTCGGCGACATCTGAACTGCCCTTTCTATAGATGACTCGAAAACCGTCGGCATGGGAGTAGACCTTTACCACGTCTAGCCTCACGGGGTAGAAGGCGGAGGTTTCGGACGCGACAGCGCCGGCGACGACGGCGATCAGGATGAGGATAATGGTTGCTCGTTTCATTCGACCCTCCATTCGGAAAGAAGTATAGCCAATGGCGACGACAATGCAAGTGCGCGCCTGCCCAATACGTCGCGCCGGGGCGGAAAGCGCGGAGGGCGAAGTTGCCGACCCTTTGGTCGGCGGATATACTTCGACGATGATGCTTCGCGCGCGCGTCGAGATGGTCTTTGATATCCTCAGTCCGCTCTGGCCCGACGAGAAACCGCTCCTACGCTATCGCGACCCCTTCGAGTTGGTCTGCGCGGTCGCTCTTTCCGCCCAATGCACCGATGAGCAGGTCAACAAGGCTACGCCGGGCCTCTTCGCCGCCTGGCCGACTCCGAAGGCCATGGCAGCCGCGAGGATCGAGGACGTGGAGAAGGCGATCCATAGCCTCGGGTTTTTCAGGACCAAGGCACGGCATCTAGTCGAGGCGTCGAGCTTGATCGAGGAGAAATTCGGGGGGAAGGTCCCGTCCACGATGGAAGAGCTTCTAGAGCTGCCCGGAGTGGGAAGGAAGACGGCCAACCTCGTGCTTTCGGCCTGCTTCGGGCGTCCCGGCATCATAGTGGACACGCATGTGCTCCGCACATGCCTCCGGCTTGGGATAGGCAGGAAGCACGACGCCTCCGACATGGAAAAGAGGATCGCGGCCCTATTGCCGGATGAAAAATGGACACGCTTCTCCTACACAGTCAACCGCCACGGTAAATTCGTATGTACCGCCCGGAAACCTGCCTGTACGGCGAAATCAGGTCTTCCGCCCTGCCCTCTCCTCAAATTATGCCCCCGCATAGGCCTTTCCTGAACCATGAACGAGTCCGATTCGGCAGCGCGCGGCAAGAACTGATGGACTTACACTTATAATTTTTCTAAGGTATTCTCTGTCGCTATGCTAAAAACAGCCAAGGCATGGCACCTGTTGCGGGAGCCTCGGACGGAATCGGCCGGGAAATCGCGATTCGTCGAACGATCGACGCGCCGGAGAGCCGAATGAAGACGAACTTCGCGGTCGTGCCAAAATTGCTCCTCAAAGATCCATACATCGCCGCAAAGTTGGCAAAATCGTTCGCGGTGCAGAAGAAGGCGATGTTCATAGATCACCGACTCTATCGCGGAAGGACCCATGAGCTCTCGCTCCTGTATTTCCGACTGACCCCGCTGTGCAACTTGCGCTGCGTCATGTGCGGACAGCGCGGCGACAAGGGCGTTCTCAAAGGGAGCTTTGCGGCAGATGAATCCAAGAAAGTCGTGGGCATCGAGGTCTATAGGCGTCTCATAGATGAGATCAAGCATAAGCGCCCGACCATCTACCTCTGGGGCGGCGAGCCCTTCCTCTATCCCGACCTCTTTCCCCTAGTCGATTATTTGCAGGAGGCGGGACTGGCCGTAAGCGTCAATACCAACGGAACCCTCCTCGCGAAGAACGCCGCGGAGATAGTGCGCAAAAGATGGCATGCCCTCTTCGTCTCGCTCGACGGCTTCGCGGCTACCAACGATGCGATACGGGGCGAGGGATCCTACGATCGAGTCGTCGAGGGCTTCGCGGCGATAAACCGCGAAAAGGAAAGGCAAGGCTCGCATTTCCCGCACATGGGAATAGTAAGTACGGTCAACAACATCAATTATAGGGACCTCTACCGCCTTGCCGAGGCTGCCCAAAGCTTCAGGCTCTCCTGGCATATCTTCAACCTCGGGACCTATACGAATGAAGATATCGTCGAGAGACAGCGGGCTTTCATGCGAGAGAAGCTGGATACCGAGATCGGCTGCCTCCAGGCCTACGACACCGGCTATAACGAGGGCATCGATGGCCGGGAGCTTCACGGCATTCTCACCCGCATCCACGCCATGCAGACGGACCATCCCATCATCACCGTTCCCGCCCTCAATCCCGAGAAGATCGATACCTATTACGGCGATCTCAAAGCGCCCGTCCGCACACGCTGTTCGGTGCCTTGGAGCCAGGCGAATATCGATTACGACGGCGGGGTGCATTTTTGCGCGGATTATCCCGACTACAAGCTCGGCAATATAAAGGACGAAGATTTCTTCGATATCTTCAACGGCGAGCGCGCGAGGCGCTTTCGCGGCGCTCTCAAGGCCAGCCCGCAAGGGGTATTCCCGGGCTGCGTGCGCTGCTACCAGAACATGCTCTGCGGAAAGAAAGTCAAAGGTTTCTAGCCGGTAGGGGGTTCATGCGGGCTTCTCCCCGCGCGCGTAGAAGGCTTATGGAAAGCGGCGACGATCCCCTGGCTGCGGCTGCAAAAGAGAGGTTCGGCCTCGACTACCTCTACCCCTACCAGCGCCTTGTCGCGGCGAATATCCTGGATTCGGCCGCGGTCGGCGCGGAGCCGCTGCGCCAAGTCGTGCTCCTGCCGACAGGATTCGGGAAATCGCTCTGCTTCCAGCTGCCAGCCTTCTTTCTGCCTCGTCCGACCATAGTCGTCTATCCCCTTCTTGCCCTCATGGAGGATCAGCGGCGCCGTCTCGAATCCTTGGGACTGGGCTGCGTCCTGTTCCGCGGCGGCCAGAGCCCGGAAGAACGGACCGAGGCCGAGTCGTCCCTAAAAAGGGGCGTGGCGAGGATCGTGATCACGAATCCGGAGTCCCTTTGCCAGCCGCGCACGCTGGCCTTATTGAAGGAGACCCGTCCCAGCCATATCGCGGTCGACGAAGCGCATTGCGTCTCCGAGTGGGGCGAAAGCTTTCGTCCCTCCTACCTCGAATTGGGGAGGATCGTCGATGCTCTGGCTCCCCCGGCGCTCAGCGCGTTTACGGCCACCGCCAGCCCCGGCGTCTTCGAGGGGGTGGCGCGGATTCTATTCGGAGGCTCGGCGTACCGCGTCGTCGCGGGCGATCCCGACAGGCCGAATATCTCCTATGGCGTCGTCCGTACCCTCAGCAGACAGCACAGCCTGGTACGCCTCGTCGGGGAGATGCAGCGGCCCGTCATCGTCTTCTGCTCCTCCCGCCATGGCGCCCAGTTGCTCGCGCGCATGCTCTCCGAGCGACTGAGGGAGACCGAAGTGAGGTTCTATCACGCCGGGCTCGCGAAGTATGAGAGAATGGCGATAGAGGATTGGTTCTTCTCTTCCGACAGGGGCATACTCTGCTCGACCTGCGCGTACGGGATGGGAGTGGACAAGAAGAACATCCGCAGCGTTATCCATTACGAGGCGCCCGCATCGGTCGAGGCCTATCTGCAAGAGGCGGGCCGAGCCGGCCGAGACGGCCTGCCGTCGCGCGCGATCCTCCTATCAGGATGCGCGGACGGGGATAGGCTTGCGCTCGAGAAGGACGAGCTTCGCCGCGCGCGCTTCCGCGCCTTGCTCTCCTATGCCGCCTCCGAAGACGGCTGCAGACGCGACGGACTCCTCGACCTGCTCGGGGCGGCGCGCGAAGGTCGCGGGCCCTGTTCCGGATGCGATCGCTGCGAAGGCGGAGGGCGGGGGCCGCGCGAGGGTGAGGCCGAAATTCGCGATTTCTCCGCGGCCAACGCCTTTCGCTTCACGAGCGAGGAAGCGCTCGCGCTGCTCCGAGGCGAAGAATCGGGAAGAAGCGAGCCGCCGAGATGCGCCCTTTGGGGGGCAATGGCCGACTGGGACGAGAAGGACGCGGCAGGAGCGATGGAACAGGCCATCGACATGGGAATAGTCCGTAGATATGCGGCTTGGCCTTGGAGAGGCAGGATAGCCCCGGCACGACGACATGCGCACGGGCGCGCTCCTTCGATCCTCGAGGCTCGAGGCCGATAGCGTTCGAACTCATCCTATCGTATCGTCGCCCGTCCCCTCGGCCGGTGCCTCCCGCTCTCGGCCTCGCTTCGGCGAGGCGACTTTCCTCTTTCCGCCGGCGGCAGGTCGGCTCCGCCGAGGGGAACGATCATGGTAGACGGTGCCTACGTATCGCAGGGCGGCCCAAATGAGAATGACGGCCACCGCGATGAAGATCACCCTGCGATCCGAGATAACCATGAAGGAAAGACTCATCGTCTCCGCCAAGTCCATCGTCAGGACCCTCCCGTCGCCTGCCCCGAGACCGGAAGCCCCTCGTCGTCGCCGTACAGATGAAGGGACAGCGCAGCCATATCTCGGGAGGAGAGATCCATGAAGGCGATGCCGCAAAAGCTCATGCCGCCCTCTTCGTATCGACGGGCGACTTTGCCCGAGCAAACGATGGTCCTATCCTTCAGCACGAGCCGTTGACGAATGACCGAACCCTGCTCGATCCTCGGACCGTCCCTCGGGATGGCCGCGAGGAGTCCGGCGGGAGTGGCATCGATGATCCTGCCCCTTTTTGGCGAAACTCCCGCGCTCGAACCGGCGAAATACTCGTGGCGCTTCAGGAACCAAGCGAGTATCCGCGAGAACTCCCAGGCGAGGTCGACCGCGCGGAAATCGAGCGCGTAGTGCCTTTCCCTGCCGTTAGCCATGAAGACCATGCCCACGGCATAGCGATAATAGACGACCGGGCACCACAGTCCGGAATTTAGGCCCCCGGACTGCCGGGCTCGCAGATATGCGGAAAGTCTGGAGCCCTGGGCGACGGCGGAGGGGCCCTCGAACTCCTCGGCCATTTCGCGGGTGATTATCCGCCCCGAGGGATAGGGATCGACGGAGGGCAAGAGTCCCGCCGTCGACGGCACGTAGAGGACGCGCCCCAGCCTCGCGGCCATCTCCTCGGGGACATCGGCCGGACCTTTATCCTTGTACATGATCACGCGCCCTTCGCTGGCGATCTCCGATGCCTTCGACTTGAAGCTGTCGACGAGGGCGCTCAGGTTGCGCGAATCCAGACCTTCCCTGAGCTCGGGAAGCTCGACGTCCGACCACGTCTCGGATTCGGGGCAATCGAGAGTCATTTGATCGTCTTGGAGCAGGAATTCCACCGTGAGGTCCCTGGGCGCGCTAACCCTGGGCCATCTGCGGGAGAGGCTCCGATACATCGCATCGGGAAGGACGAGCTCGACCGTCGACGAGGACGCTTTGAGCACGGGCGCGTCGAAGGCCACCGCCTGACCCCGAAAATCGAAGCAGACCGACACGAGCTCGCGGTGGGCGAAGGATAGGGCTCCGCCCGTCGTCGTGAAGCCGACGCCGGCACCGCTCACGGCGGAGAGTCGGCATTTGACGGACCTGCCGGCGGCGCGCAGCCTGGCTATGGTCTTGGACTCCACCGCGGAGCCCAGGATGAATTCCTTTTCGACTCTATCTATCCGAACCGCCACGACCCCTCCGGGAAAGCATTATACTATCTTTCTCGGTTAGGAACCCGCCTTGATGAAGGGCAAGACGGCGGATATCATATAGACACAGGAAAGGAGCCGTTTATGATCGATTTCAAGGGGCTCGACGAGACGAAGGCATTCCCGGAGCTTGCCGCGCTGCCGATCCCGCGCGTCGGCGAGATCCTGACCGCGGAGCGGATAGCGGCCTGCGACATCCCGGTCGGAGGCGGCCTCGTATTTAATTGGGCGGCATCGCCCGTGGACGGCTCGGTCCTCGCGTCGCTCGGCGCTCTCGCCGAGGAGCAGGGGCTCATCGAAAAATACAAGCTCCTCGCCGAGGGCGAGGAGATGAATACCGGGGAGAAGCGCATGGTCCTCCACCACCTGGCGCGCGGAAGGCTCGGCAAGCCGGTGCTCCGCGGGGACCGGGACCTGCGCGCCTTCTACGAAGGCGAGAGGGAAAAGGCCTCCGAATTCGCCCGGGCAGTGCACTCCGGCAAGATAGTAGGCTCGACGGGCGAGCCCTTCGCGACCGTGGTGCAGATCGGCATCGGCGGGTCGGACCTCGGTCCGCGCGCCCTCTACCTGGCTCTCGAGCGCTGGGCTTTGGCCGAGGGGAAAGCCATGATGGGGGCCTGCTTCATCTCCAACGTGGATCCCGACGACGGCGACGACCTGCTCGCGAGTCTCGATCTCTCGACGAGCCTTTTCGTGCTCGTGTCGAAGAGCGGGGTCACGCAGGAGACCCTGGCCAACGAGTGCCTCGTGCGCGACAGGCTCGCGGCGGCGGGCCTGGACCCGGCGAAGCACATGGTTGCGGTGACGAGCGAGACGAGCCCTCTCGCGGGCAATCCGGGATACATAGAGTCCTTCTACATCGACGACTATATCGGAGGCCGGTATTCTTCCTCGAGCGCGGTGGGCGGCGTCATCCTTTCCCTCGCGTTCGGCCCCGAGACCTTCGCGCAGTTCCTCTCCGGCGCGCACGACGCGGACAAGCTCGCCCAGGAACGGGATATTTCACATAACGCGGCCCTGCTGGATGCGATGATAGGGGTCTACGAGCGCAACGTCCTGAAGATGGGCGAGACTGCGGTCCTCCCCTACTCCGAGGCCCTCTCGAGGTTTCCCGCCCACCTCCAGCAGCTCGATATGGAGTCCAACGGCAAGAGAGTCGACCGCTCCGGTCGGCCGCTTCGCTATTCGACGGGACCAGTGGTCTTCGGCGAGCCCGGTACGAACGGGCAGCACTCCTTCTATCAGCTCCTCCATCAGGGCACCGACCCCGTGCCGCTCCAATTCATCGGATTCCTCGAGGGGCAGACCGGGGGCGACATCGAGGTGGAGGGCTCGACGAGCCGCCAGAAGCTCAACGCGAATCTCGCCGCTCAGATAGTGGCCTTCGCCCGAGGGAAGGAAGACTCCAACAAGAATAAGGAATTCCCCGGAGGCAGGCCGAGCACCCTCATCCGCGGCGAGCGTCTGGAACCGCGATCCCTTGGCGCCCTCCTCGCCCATTACGAGAACAAGGTCATGTTCCAGGGCTTCGCCTGGAACGTCAATTCCTTCGACCAGGAGGGCGTGCAGCTCGGGAAGCTTCTCGCGAAGAAGGTCCTCGCCGGATCCCAGGGGGAGCCGGCCCTGGCGGCATACGCGCGGATGCTCGGCTTGGCCGCGACTGAGTAGGTCGGCGGCCGTGGACGAGGCCACTATCGCCTTCACGGGAGGGGGCACGGGCGGGCACATATATCCCGGCCTTGCCGTGGCGGAGGCCCTGCGCTCGCGCGGCTTCTCCGGGCGGATCGCCTGGATAGGCTCCAAGAAGGGATCGGATCGCGAGACGGTGGAGACGGCCGGAATCGAGTTCTTCGCCGTACCCTCGGGGAAACTGAGGCGGGAGCTTTCATTGAAGAACGTGGCCGATGCTTTCCGCGTCGTTGCGGGGTACGCATCCGCGCGCCGAGCGCTCAAGTCGCTCAGGCCGGTCCTGCTCTTCTCGAAGGGCGGATACGCGAGCGTGGCCCCCTGCGCGGCCGCGGCCTCGCTCGGGATTCCCTATTTCACGCACGAGTCGGACATCACGCCCGGGCTCGCGACTCGTCTCAACGCGCGGCGCGCTGAAACGACAATCCTGAGCTACGAGGCGACCCGCGGGCTCCTCCCCGCCTCCGCGCGAGGGCGAGCCCTCGTCTCGGGCAACCCCGTCCGAGCGGCGATCCGCAAAGGCGATGCGGTCCGGGGGCGATACCTCCTCGGCATAGGCGGGAGCCTCCCGGTGGTATTTTTCCTCGGGGGGAGCCAAGGCGCCCGCCAGATCAACGACCTCGCATCGGCCGCCCTGCCCCGGCTGACGCAGAGCGCCTTCGTCGTGCACCAGAGGGGCGAAGGGGCGCAGGCAGCGGGAAGCGGCGAGATCCCTCCCGACGGCCCCCGCTACAAAAGCTACGCGTACATCCGCGACGAGATGCCGGATCTGCTGGCGGCGGCGGACCTCGTCGTCGGCCGCGCGGGAGCGGGCACTCTCTGGGAAAGCTCGGCACTCGGTCGGGCGATGCTGCTGGTGCCCCTCTGCGGTTCCGGGACCAGGGGCGACCAGGTGGACAACGCGGCCTATTTCGCGCGCTCCGGCGCGGCGGTCGCGCTCGTCGGGACGGAGGCAACTGCCGACAGGCTCGCCGACGAGGCGCTCGGGCTGCTTCATGACAGGCGTCGCCTCCTTGCGATGGGGATCGCGGCCAAAGCGCTCGCCGGACGCGACGCCGCATCCGAGATAGCGGAGCTGATCCTCAGGCGCATAGGAGGGGCAGGATGATCGCTTTCGACTGGGTGTTCGTCGCCATAGTCGCCCTCCTCGGAATACGCTGCATGATCAGGGGATTCGTCGCCGAGGTCCTGTCCGTGGCGGCCGTCCTGGTCGGCTTGCTCGCCGCCCTCTTCCTATACAGAAGCGCCGGGCAGCTCTTCGTCGCGTGGGGACTCTCCGCCTCTCCCGCGATGCTGCCGGCTATCTTGGGCTTCGCGGCCGTTTTTCTCGCAGCCTTCCTGTGCGTCAAGCTGATCGAGCGCCTCCTCGAGGAAGGCATCGAGGCGGCCAGTCTCGGCGGCATCGACAGGGCCCTCGGACTCGTCCTCGGCCTCGCCGAGGGTCTTCTCCTCGTCAGTCTCGTCCTGATCGCCATGAGCCTAGTCAAGCCGGCCCTGGGGGCGATCCCCGGATTCTCGAACCTGCTCGAGAACTCGTTCTTCGCTCGAACCCTCCTTCCAATCGTAGGGCCCGAGGTAGCCAAGGCTACCCAGGGCATCAATATGCGCGCGCCCGAGCTCATGCTGCAATTCAAGGCTCCCGCGCTGAAGAAACCCTAGGCCCGGCATGTTCGAGAACCTCCTTGGCCAGGACGAGGCGATCCTGGCGCTCAAATCCGACGCTGAAGCCGATCGCCTCCCTCCCGCCATCCTTTTCGCGGGCCCCCCGGCCTCGGGAAAGCTCACCGCGGCCCTCGAGCTCGCGCGCGCATTATCCTGCTCCCGTCCCCGAGTCGGAAGCGCTCCATCGGTCAGGGCCGCCTGGAACTGCCCCTGCCCCGCCTGCTCGAGACATCGCTCTCTGATCCACCCCGATCTCGCCCTCCTCGGCCCGCGCAGCTTCCCCGAAGAGATCCCGGCCGCTCTCGAGCTGCTCGGGAGGGCTCCAGGGCCGGCGGCGGCCTATTTCTTCTCGCGCGCCGCCCGCAAGCTCGCGCGGCGCTTCGACGCAATGCTCTACGAAGGCGAGGAATCTCGCCTGGCCAAGGCTTCGCCGCTTCTACGAGAGCTCGAGGAGGATCTCGATGCCATCGCTCCGGAGCGCGCGTCGCAAGGGACTCTCGCGGCCGGCGCGGCCGAGGCCGCGGCGAAAGCCGTGGCTGCCTGCGCCAGGCTCGAGGCCTTCGTCCCCGAGGCGCCGCCGGTATTCATGATCCGCAATATCGAGTTTTGGGCACGCCTCGCTCCCATTGGCCCGAGAAAGACGATAATCATCGAGAACGCCGATAGGATGATGGAAGCTTCGCGGAACGCGCTGCTCAAGGTCCTCGAGGAGCCTCCCGACAGCGTTCGATTCGTGCTCCATAGCTCGAGGCGGAGCGCGTTGATGACGACGATACTCTCGCGCGCCAGGACCTACTATTTCCAACCGAGGCAGGCCGCCGCAACCGCCCTGGTGGTGGAGAGGATCTTCCGAAGCGCCGAGCCATCGCCCTCCGTCGAGTCCTTCCTTGCGGCTCGGAGACCTTTCCCGCCCTCGGAGGCTCGCGAGAGCGCCGCGGCCTTCCTCGGCGCCGCCTTTGCGGCCCGCTCCGACCTGGCCTCCCTTCCGCCGCCCATGGGCTCGCTCGCCCGGGAGGCGCGATCCGCGGGTCTCAGCCGGTCGGCCGCCCTGGCCGCCGTCCTCGAGGCGACCCGGGATTTCGGGCAAAAGGACGACAAGTTCGCCTCCAGTTTCCGGCATTTCCTGGCTGCCCTTTCGGCGGTTCTCGGCGATCTCCTCTCGGACGAAGGGCTAGGCGCCGAGGCCGTAGACCTCATCGAGCGGGCGGCCGCCCTGATCCGCTCCGCCTCGAGCGATTTCGAGTCCCTCAATAGGAGCCCGAGCCTTTTGGCGGAATCCCTAATGTACGCGCTATCCGATGGAGGCCTCCGGTGAGGCGCTTCGTCGAGCGCGCGCTGGCCAAGCTCCCGAAGCTCAACGAGGACCAGATGAGGTCCCTCCTCTACGCCCTGGCCGAAGAGAACGGCCGCATGGACGCCGCCCTCGACTCGATGCTCGACGGCATCGTCGTATGCGATCGGGACCACCTGCCGATCATCTACAACAAGTCCGCGGAGCGGATGCTCAGATTCGCGGGCCCCGACCCGGCGGAGAGGCCCCTGTGGCAGAGCGTGGCCGATGACGATTTATCCGATTTCTTCCGCAAGACGCTCGAAGGCGAGGAAACCGTGCTCGACCGCGAGTTCGGATTGGAGTCGAAGGGGGCGACCAGGCTGATAGCGGTATCGGTAAGCACCCTAGTATCGCAGGGCCGCATCGAAGGCGCGATCGTCCATATGGAGGACATCACGGAGAAGCGGCGCAAGGAGGCCCAGCTCCGCAGGGCCGAGAGCCTCGCGTCGCTCACGACGCTGGCGGCCGGAGTCGCCCACGAGATAAAGAATCCCTTGGGCTCTCTTTCGATCCACATCCAGCTCATCAGGAAGGCCCTCATGGGGAAGGCCGAGGTAGAGACGGCCTTCCTGGAGCGCCATCTCGGGGTCGTGGACGAGGAGATAGACAGACTGAACAAGATCGTGGTCGATTTCCTCTTCGCGGTGAGGCCCATGGACGTCCAGCTTCGGGATTCCGATCCGGGGGAGCTCGTCTCGGGTATCGCGGAATTCATCAAGCCGGAGGCGGAGCGCGCCGGGGTCATGATAGAGCTGAAGATGGGAGAAGACCTGCCCAGGGTGGCCCTGGACGCTCGACTCATGAAGCAGGCCGTCCTCAACCTCGTGAAGAACGCGCTAGCCGCTATGCCGGGCGGCGGCAAGCTCAGGCTATCCGCGGATCGCGCCGACGACGAGGTCAGGATATCCGTCGAGGATAGCGGAGTCGGCATCTCCGAGGAAGACTTGCCCAAAATATTCGAGCCCTACTTCACGACCAAGGAGAACGGGACGGGCCTGGGTCTTACGATCACCTTCAAGATAGTCCGGGAGCACGACGGGGAGATTTCGGTCACGTCGCATCCGGGCCAGGGCTCGACCTTCGTGATCAGCCTGCCTATACCCCAGAAGGAGCGGCGCCTCCTGCCATACGATGGGGCGGACGCGAGCCCTAAAGCCGTCGAGAGGGGGGCATAGATGCGCTTTACCATCGTCGTCGCCGACGACGAGAAGAACATTCGAGAGGGTCTGGCGGAGGCCTTATCCCTCGACGGGTACCGGGCGCTTCCGGCCGCCGACGGCGAGGAGGCGCTCGCCCTCGTAGAATCGGGCGACGCGGACTTGGTCATCACCGACCTTCGCATGCCCAAGCTGGGCGGGACCGATGTCCTCAACCACGTCGTCAGCCGCTATCCGGGCCTGCCCGTCATCGTGCTCACCGGCCACGGCACCATAGAGGACGCCGTGGTCGCGATGCGCGCCGGCGCCTTCGACTTCCTCACGAAACCCGTCAACCTCGACCACCTCTCGTTGCTCGTGAAGCGCGCTCTCGAATCGAGGGAGCTTGCGCGCAAGAACCGCGAGCTCGAGGCCGAGGTCGAGGCGCAGCGCCGATCCAGCTCCATCGTTGGCAAGAGCGCGGAGATGAAGAAGGTTTTCGACCTCGTCCGCCGCGTCGCGCCTACGCGCGCCAGCGTCCTCGTGACGGGAGATTCCGGAGTCGGCAAGGAGCTCGTCGCGGATGCGATACACAACCTCTCTCCGAGGCGGGACGGCCCGCTCGTCAAGGTTCACTGCGCCGCCTTGGCCGAGAGCCTCCTTGAAAGCGAGCTTTTCGGGCATGAAAAAGGCTCGTTCACCGGAGCCCAGGCGCGAAAGCGCGGCCGCTTCGAGCTGGCCGATAAAGGAACGCTGTTCCTCGACGAAATCGGCGAGATCAATCAGAACGTCCAGATAAAGATCTTGCGGGTCCTCCAGGAGCGGAAGTTCGAACGGGTCGGGGGCGAGGATACGGTCGAAGTCGACGTCCGCATCGTGGCCGCGACCAACAGGGACCTGAAAGAGGAGATCCGCAAGGGCGCTTTCAGGGAAGATCTCTATTACCGGCTCAACGTAGTCAATATTCACGTCCCCCCGTTGAGGGAACGCCGCGACGACATTCCCCTGCTCGCGATGGCCTTCCTCCGCGAATTCTCGGAAGAGAACGGGAAGAAGCTCGAGGGCTTTGACCCCAAGGCGAGACAGGCGCTCTACGCCTATCCCTGGCCGGGCAACGTGCGCGAGTTGCGCAATTCCGTCGAGAGCGCGGTCGTCATGGCCTCGAGCGGGCTCGTCGGACTCGACGACCTTCCTCCGGGAGTCCGGTCCTCGGGGGAGGAGAGGGACGTGCGAGTGCCCATAGGCTCCACCCTCGAGGAGGCCGAGAAGATACTCGTCCGCGAGACCCTGGCCGCGCAAGGCGGGAACAAATCCAGGACGGCGGAAGTGCTCGGGATCGGGAGGAAGACCCTTTATCAGAAGATAGAGGAGTACGGGCTCGAGGCGAGGGAAACGAAGGAAGGCTGAAGGGAAGCGGCCCGGAGGGCTAGCGACCGGGCTTTCCCCCGCTCCGGAAAGTTCCGGCCGCCTCCCCGCGGCGAGCGGCAGAATCGCTCGCCGCGGCCTGAAGCGTCGATCGGAACAGCCGCTCTCCCGTGGCGGTCGCCAGCTCGAGCAGGCGCGCCTTCTGCCGCGGCGAGGAGCGTGTGTAGAGCGCGGCGACCTCTCCCTCGGCCTGCCTAGAGCCCAGAAGGGCCACGGCCCTCACCGCCTCGAGGGCGACATCCTCCGAGGGGTCGTACAGCGCGCGTCTCAGGAAGACGTAGGCCGCCGACCTTCCGGACAGGCCGAGCGCCCGCGCCGCGGCTCCTCTCGCGCCTGCATCCGGATCGGAAGCCAACACCTGACCCAGCGAGAAAAGATCGCCACCGGCGTCTTCCACGCTCCGATACCGCGAGCTCGACCGTCGCTGCGGCTCTCCTTCCCTCGCCACGAGGACTTTATAGGCCTTCACGACCCGAGTGAATCGCCTGGCGGTAAGCGGATCTCCCGAGGCGTCCGGATGGTATCGCATGGCGAGGCGTCGGTAGGCCGTACGGATGTCCCCTTCGTCCGCCCCCGGCCCGAGGCCCAGCGATACCAGGGCCGAACGTCTTCTATCCTCGTTCTCGTTCTCGTTCTCGCTCACGTCCCCTCTCCGACTCCGAGGCCGTCGCCGACGCGCGCCTCGTTTCGGGCCTCGGTCCGCCTCGCGAGGAGCTCGCCGACAAGTCCCTCGAGCTCGGCCTTTATCATCCGAAACTCGCCTTCCCGGCTATCCGATTCGAGCGCGGAAAGAGTCCGCCGGCGAATATCGTCGAGCTCGGCGACGAGGCCGCGCTCAAGGTCGAGGCCGGTCCTGAGCTCGTCGAGCCTGGCCACGAGGAGGGATGCCTTCTTCGCGAGCTCCTCGCGGCTGTCGTCGGAGGCTCCCCTCCCGATGTCCGCGATGCTTATCGCCTGCTCGGAGCCGCTCTCTTGGTCAACCGCGGCCACGTGGAGCATGTCCGACTCATCGATGGTGAAATCGACTTTTACGCGCGGGCTCCCCGCCTTGGCCGGATGGATTCCGACCAGGAGGAAGCGTCCCAGGGAGACGTTCTCATCCGCTATCTTGCTCTCGCCCTGGAGCACGTGTATCTCGACCGAGTCCTGTCCGTCGGAAACGGTCGTGAACACGCGGCTATGAGTCGAAGGCACCGGACTATTCTTGCGAATCAGGGGGATGAAGGCGCCGCCGTCCACTTCCAGACCGTAGCTCCGGGATACGACGTCCCGAACGCGGATCCTCTCGCCTGCCTCCGCGGATCCCGAGATCAGCGAGGCCCAGACGGCGGCGCCCATGGCTACCGCCTCCTCGGGATTCACTCCGCCCTCCGGCATGATGCCGAACCTCTCCCGCAGCATGCGCCGAACGAGAGGTATCCGGCTCGAGCCTCCCGAGAGCACCAGGGATTCGATGTCCTCCTGCGCGACTCCGGCATCATGCAGGGTCCTATCGACGAGATCGAGGCTCCTTTCTACGTAGGGCCTGGCTATCTCTTCGAGATCGGACCGCCGCAGTTCCAGGGTCGGATGAAGCACCTTCCCATGGGCGGTCGCGAAAAAAAGGGCGATGGAAGCATCCTCGCGCTCGGAGAGCTCTATCTTGGCCCTTTCGACGGCCTCCGCGAGCTGCTGACCGACGTATCGATCCGCTTCCGGATCGAGCCCTTCCTCCTTGAAACGAAGGACCGCCAGCCGCTTGAGCTCGCGATCGAGATCGTCGCCGCCGAGCCTGCCGTCGCCCCTCGACGCGAGCACTCGCCAATCCCTTCCTTCCCGCCGCAGGACCGTCACGTCGAAGGTGCCTCCGCCGTAATCGTAGACGAGTATGAGCGATTTCTCGATAATCCGGGTCTCGAGACGCGGGAATGCGCGCGCGATCGCCGCCGCCGTAGGCTCGTTGACGATCCTGAGCACATCGAGGCCCGCGAGCCTGCCGGCCTCGGCGAGCGCGCGCCTTTCATTGTCCGAGAAATGCGCCGGAGCCGTTACAATCGCCCGATCGACAGGAGCCGACAGATAGGCTTCGGCGTCCCTCTTCAGGGATCCCAGGACCATCGCGACGATTTCCTCGGGCCGCCACGCCTTGCCGCCCATCGAAAGCAGTCCCGACGATCCGAGGAAGCGCTTGACGCCTGCGATCGTATTCTCGGGATTGATGTAGGACTGATTCTTCGCCGATTCGCCTATGAGGACCTCGCCCTTGAGAGTCATCGCGACGACGCTCGGCGTGGATCGAGAGCCCCTCGCGTTCGGGATAATGACGGGCCGATCGCCGTCCAGCCAGGCGCCCAGCGAGTTGGTAGTCCCGAAGTCGATACCGATCACAGGGTGCATGTCAGGGCTCGCTTCCTTTGCCCGCAGAGCGTCGCTCCTCCATCTCCACCAAAAGCTCTATCTCGGCGACCGTAGCTCCGGTCCTGGCCGCTATCAGGTCGGCCGAGAAGCCGCGACGGTAAAGGTCCAATGCTTCCTCGCGTCTCGTCATTCCGGGAAGGATGGCGTTTCCGGGGACGCTGATCTCGGGAGCCTGCCTCTGTCCTGAAAGGACAGCTTCGGCGGGCTCGAGGGCGAGACGTATCGGCGCATCCGGGGCGCTCACATTCGCCGCCTCCGGAGCCTTCCCCTCGGAGGCCGGCTCAATGATCGGCAGGGACCCGACCGACCCGGGAATTATCGGCCTGCGCTTATTCAGTTTGGCGTACACCTCGCGCTCATTCTCGCGGGACGAGAGCTCTCGTCTCGATACGACTATCCTCCGATCCGTCTCGGCGAGGATCTCGCGCAGGGCGGCCATCCTGTCCTCGACCAGGGAGACGTTGCGATCGGCAGTCTCGTTGAGCTCCAGCACGAGCGCACGAGCCTCTTCGCGAACGCCATCCAGGAGGTTTTCAAGGTCGAGATACCGCCTCACCCTCGCTCGGACGACGAACCAGATCGCGAAGAGCCCGGCCACCTCGATCGCGGCGAGGAGCAAGAACTGGGCGACGGCGCTCATCCTGAAAGGTCCACGCGGTTACCGAGGGAGGGATCTCGCACGACTTCGTCTTGGGGTTTCTCCACCTCTTCGCCTTCCCCTTCCCCCTCGCCTCTTGAACCGCCCTTGCCGCCCTGCGCCCTCGAGCGGCCAGGTCGCTCTTTGATGGCGGCCGGGCCCTCCTTCGGCTCCTCCGGGCTGCGGACTGCTTCCTTCGTCTCGGTCTCTTTCTTCTGAGCGGCGGCCCCTTGGATGGCGCTCTGGAGCGCGGGGCCGTCCTTCTCTACGGCCTGATCGCGTCCCACTTGGGACATCTGCATGAGGAGGGTCTGAAGATCAATCGGCCTTATGGGCATCTGGGGGCCCCTTCTTGAGAATATCGTCTTCGGGCTCCTCATAGCGAGTCGTCCGAATCATCTGATTCTCGAGATAGAAGGTTATGGCCTTCTGCTCGGTCTTGATATCCTCCCGCACGTCCTTTATGACGAGCTTGACGCCGGGGTACACGCGGCCGGACGCGCTGATCCTGCCCTTTGTCTTGAGCCCGTTCAAGTAGGTCTGGATCGATTCTATTTCCTTGGCGAGCCCGCGTACTTCGGCGACGAGCTCTTCCCGGCGGAGGATATAGTCCTGCAGAAGAGCTTCCTTGTCCTCGGGAAGGACCTTCCTTTGCTTCTTCGTCGCGTTTAATGTAGCGATATTCTTATCGAGCTCTTCCGCCTGCCGCTTTATCTGAAGCGCCTGGGTCTGGAGCCCGTCCATCTTCTCCTTGCTCATGGGATCGTAGCCTACCTCGAGAATCGTCTCGGTACCGCCTACCGGGGAGCCGAGGGTCTTCGCGTTGATCTCCTCGCAGGCGCGGTACTTGCCGCCTACGATCGCCGCCCGTTTCCCTTGGCATATGATCTTCTTGTTCGCGACGATCGTCGTATTGATGAGTCCGTCGGAGACGATCACGTTCTCTCCCGCCTCGACCGTCGTATTCTCGATGAACTTGCTCCAGATATTCTTCCCGGCCTGCACGATCCCGCCGCCCTTGCCGGCGACGCCTTGGTGGATGATGATGTCGCCCTCGGCGACGATTTCGCTTTTGCCGACGGAGCCTCGGACCTCGATATTGCCCGATGCCTTGACCGAGAATCCGTCTTCGACATTGCCCTGTACGATCACCGTGCCCAGGAACATCACATTGCCCGTCTTGAGGTTGACGTCCCCGGGGACGGTAAAGATCTCCTCCACGTTGATCTTGCCGCCGATGAAGGTTACGAGGCCGTTGATATCCGCTATCAGGGTGGCGCCGTCGTCGGCCATATGGACATTGCGCCCCATCGGCGTCGGCATGTCCTTGCCGTTGCGGGCCGGTATCACTTTCCCCGTGACGGTGCGCCCCGGCTGCCCCGGCTCCGGAGGCAGCTTGCGCGCGAGAGGCTGGCCCGCGACGACGTTCTGGATGAGGCCGAGTTCCTTGAAGTTTACGCGGCCGTCCGCGGCCTCCTTCAGCTGGTGCCGGTTCTTGTCGGTCTCGAAATTGTACTGTACATAGGAATCGCGGCCGTTCTGAGGCCGCGAGCCCTCCGCCACCAGGACGGGCTCGCGATAGCGGGGCCTGTCCTCGAGCTCCTGCAGGGCGGGCTCCGACACCCCGTGTATGATCCGATTGTTCCTCAGGAAGGCCAGGATCGCATCCTTGGAAAGGTCGGATCCTCCCGGGCCGGGCGGCGTCAGGATTACGAATCCCTTCATCTCCTGGTCGGTTATTTCTACGGTGATCAGCGCGTCGTTGGCCGGATTGGAGATAAAATCCCCGACTCGGACGTAATCGCTCGATGCCTGCTTGACGACTTCCTTGACGAGCGCCTCGTCGTAGGCCCTCACGGCTCGCGACAGGAGTTTGTCGGAGGCCTGGCGCTCGGAAATGCGCTTGCCCCTGCCCGTCGGAGCGGTCACTTTGAGCAGCGCCCCGTCGGGAGACAGGCGAACGAAACATTCGCCGTCGATGTCCTTCTCCTCGACGACGGGTGCCGAATCCGCGAAATCGTCGACGGCCGACCTCTCGGACGGAATCTCGACGGCCCGCTTCGCGGCGGCCGGGTAGGCGCGAACGCGCCAGCTCTTGCGCCCCGCGCCCAGGATACCTGCATTGCCATTTTCGATTATCTCGAATTCGAGATTCTTGAGGGGGACCCCCAACTGGACCGCCGCATCGGCCAGGGCCTCTTCGACGGAACGTCCCTCCACTACCAGGGACTTCTTGGCGCCGTCCTCGTCAAGGTAGCGCCGCATGAGCCCGGCTATCTCTTTCAGGCCGAGGGTCGCGGCCATGGCCTTATAGAATCCCCTTGCGCAGATTGGTGAGCTTGGCGCGCAGCCGCAGTATCGCCTTCGTATGCAGCTGGCTCACGCGCGATTCGGTGACCTCGAGCACCTGCCCGATCTCCTTGAGCGTCAGGTCCTCGTAGTAATAGAGCACGAGGACTTTCTTCTCCTTCTCGGGCAGCTCGTTGATGGCCTGGACGATGACTCGCTTCACTTCCTCGCGCTCGACAGTCGCGTCGGGATTCATGCTAGAGGGCGACTCTATGCTCTCTCCGATCGATATTTTGTCGGTCTCGTCGCCCGAATACCAGACATCGTTGAGCGACAGGACCGATGTGCTCGATATCTTGAGCATTGTCTTCAGGAACTCGTCCTCCGAAACGCCCATCGATGTCGCGATTTCCTGGTCGGAAGCGGGCCTTCCAAGCTTGGACTCGAGACTTACGACCGCATCCTCTATCTCCTTGGTCTTTTGGCGCACGGAGCGAGGAACCCAATCGATCGAGCGGAGCTCGTCGAAAATCGCCCCGCGGATGCGCGTAACGGCATAAGTCTTGAATTTGACGTTCTTGTCGGGGTCGAATTTCTCGATCGCGTCGAGAAGGCCGAATACCCCGAAGCCCACCAGATCCTCGAACTCCACCGTATTGGGCATGCTCGCCGCGACTTTGCCGGCCACGTACTTCACGAGCGGGGCATACTGACGGATGAAGGCATCCCTTACGGCGGGCTCCTTCTTCGACTTGTACCGGGACCAGAGTTCGTCTTCCGTCATCCGCTGAAGCGGGTTCTCGGTCATTTTCTCTTACCCTTTCTGGTCGCGTTTGAGGATTGTTCGTACCGCTTGAGCGAGGGACGCGGGATCTAGGCCCTCCTGCCCCGACCTCGACCCGCTCGATCCCTGTACACCGTAGCTCTTTTGCTGGCCGTTCGCCGCGGAAGACCCTCCCGAGTTGAACTCGGAGGCGGTAAATGAATCGCTGAATCCCTCGAGGTCAGGCAGGACATCGAGATCGTCGAAGCCTACGGAAGGCCGGCGCCCCTGACTTGGGCTCGAGGCGGCAGGCATCGCAGCGACGGCGTCGCCGCCTTCGGCATCGAGCAGACTCGTCTCGTCCACGGGGTATAGCTCGGTCGCCTCGGGGTCAAGGAGAGCCTCCGCGGCCGCGCGCGATTTTGCGCTGCCCGCGCCGGGGCGCCCTATCGGGACATAGTCCGAAATCTCGTCGGCTTCGACGTATGATTCCGTCCCCATCGTCTCGCCTGGCAGAACGATATCTACGTTCGCGCCCTTCTCCGGCTCGTCCCCCCCGCGCGGCATCGCGAAGTCGTCGGCCTTCTCGCCTTCGGGGAGAAGGCCGGGAAGCAGGCTTCGCAAGAGCGTTACGGCGCCATATACCGCGGCGCCGATCAATACGGCGCCGACGATCGCCCTCAGGAAGAGGGTAAGGATGCCGACCCCGGCGAAAGCGCCTACGAGTGCGGAGAGCGCGGCCGCCGATCCGGCGGCGACGAGCGAGGCACGTAGATCCTTGTCCACCGTCTCCGCTCCCTCCTCTTCTGCCTAAGATTAGGCTGAAATCAAGCCCCACGTCAAGTTCGGGCCTTTGCCTCGAAGCTCCGACGCAAGGTCGGGGCCGGCCGGCAGGCGCGACGCCTCGCTCGGCATCGGCTCAATCCTTACCGAACAGCTTCTTTATGAATCTTCCGATTCCCGGATCGTCCGCGAAATCGGTCTTCTCGATCCGGCTGACGAGATGCGCGACCGAGATGGCGGCCTTCGATCTCGGATCCTGCACGATAAAGGGCTTTTGCCTGAGCACCGAAGCGGGGACTATCGGATCGTCGTATATGCAGCCGAGGTACTCGACCTTGAGGTTCAAGAATTGCCCGGATATATTGATGATCCGTTCGGCGACGCGCCTGCCTTCCGTGACGGTCTTCACTCTGTTCACGACGAGCTTGAGACCGATATTGAGATTGTCGATCTCGGTCGCGATGATCTTGATTATGCCATAAGCGTCGGTGATGGCCGTCGGCTCTGGAGTCGTCACGATGATCGCATCGTCCGCCGCCGCTACGAAGCCGAGGACGTTGGCGGATACTCCCGCCGCCGTGTCTATGATGACGATGTCGGCCTGAGAAAGCGTGTACAGCTCGCTGATGAAGCTTTGCCTCTCCTCGTCGGTCAAATTCGCGATTTTCGAAAAGCCCGATGCGCCGGCCACTATCTGAATGCCATACTCGGTGTCCAATATGATCTCGCGCATGGTCTTCTGCTTTCGGATCACGTGGTACAAATTGAATTTCGGAATCATATTGAGCATGACGTTGACGTTGGCCAGGCCCAGGTCGGCGTCCATGACGATCACCTTCCTGCCGAGCTTCGCGTAGGCGATGGCCAGGTTTACCGAGACATTGGTCTTTCCGACCCCGCCTTTCCCGGAGGCCACCGCGATGATTCGAGTCTTGTTACCCTTCTCGTTCGACGCGGCCTCCGGCTTCTCCGCCGCCGGTACCCGCCTGCCCATGATATCGCGAAGAGCTTGCGCCTGGTCTTCCATTTTCAGCTCCAATCTTGCCGAAGGCCGCCGCGCGGCCCGATTGCCGGGTCGGGCTTCCGCCCGCCCTCCGATTCCAACGGCTGCTCGCCGTAGCGCGCCTCGAGTCGCGGGCGATCGACCTTAAAACCCTCCAGATTCATCAATAGGCGAGTAACGCGGGCGCGCTCAATATTCTGCGGCACGGACTGACCGTTCGTGATGTACGAGATGGGCTTGCCCCGCTCGGCCAGGGCCGAAATGGCATTGCCGATCCTGTTGGTCTCGTCGAGCTTGGTGATGATCACCGCCTTGTAGTCGAAGGGCTCGAACTGCCTCATTATCTGAATCATGTCGCTCGCCTTGGTCGTCGCCGACAACGCGAGATGAGTCTCCGATTTGGGCCCGCAGGCCGCGAGGACGCGCTGCATCTCGGCCAGGCGCACCGCGTCCCGGGGGCTTTTGCCGACGGTGTCCACAAGGACCAGATCCGCATCGGAGTGCATCGCGATCGTCTTGCGCAAGTCCTCGGCCGTCTCGACGCAGGATACCGGCACGCCCATGATGCCCCCGTAGGTCTCTATCTGCTGGCGCGCGCCGATGCGGTAATTGTCGATCGTGATCATCCTGACGGACTGCGGCTTAGCTCCTCCGATTCCCACGGCATGGATGGCTGCGAGCTTCGCGATAGTCGTAGTCTTCCCGACGCCGGTCGGTCCGACCAGCGCGAGGATACGGGGCTTCGGACCCTCCGGTCCCGGCCAAAGGCGTATGGAATCGCCCACCCATTCCAGGGCGGAGGATTCGGCCTCCTCGATCTCTCCCAGGGCGTCCAAGGAGAAATCCCTGCGCAAGCGGGCCACGGCCTCCCTCCGGAAGGACTCGGAGAAGTCGTTTATCGCCAGGAGCGCGTCTATTCGCCGGATGGTCTCGTGATCCCCCGCCTCCGAGGCGGCGACCGGCTTTTCGTCGAGCTTGTCCCTCAGGCCCTTTATTTCGGCCAGGACCTGCTGGAGGGCCTGATCCGCTCTTGCCTGCTGGAGTATCTTGCGCTTCTCCTCCTCGAAGTCGCGGCTGGGCGCCGTCTTCGCCTCGCTCGGGCGCTCGGGCCGGATATACCCGGTAATCTCGACTCCCTCCCTGGCGAAGAAGCCCAGGAAGCCGCCCATCCTGACAGTCTTATGCGACAGTACCTGGGCCGAGTCTCCGTACTTCGCCCGAATCACATCCAAGGCCTCTCGATGAGACAGAGCCATCTCGGTGAAATACTGCATCGGCTAACCTTCCAATTTTATCTCGCCGACCGCCTCGACGCGGGCATCGGGCACGATCTCCGGGACCGAGAGGACGACGAGGTCCGGCAGTTCCCTCTCGGTACTGGCCTTGACCAGGGCGCGCGCGCCCTCGGAGCACAAGATTACGGGAATCCACCCTTTCTGCTGGACCGCCGAGACGGCTCGCGTGAGAGCCTTTATCCATTGTCGCTGCGCGGTGGGCTCCAGCGCCGCGACGACTCCGCCGGGAGTGTCCACCCTGCTGTCGATTATCTTCTGCTCGAGCGACGATTCGATGGTAAGCACTCGAAGCGTCCGGTCCTGATCCGCGTATTGGAGGCAAATCTGCCTTCCGAGAGCCTGCCTGCACTTCTCGGCGAGGAAGACGGGATCCTTCGTGACTCCCGCGTAATCGGCGAGGGTCTCGAGGATCGCAACCATGTTCCGAACCGAAACCTGCTCTCGAAGGAGGGCTTGGAGGACCTTCTGCGTCTCGCCGAGGCTGAGGCGCTTCGTCGCGTCCTCGACCACCGCGGGATAATCCTTCTTGAGAGCATCGAGGATGGACTGGACCTCCTGCCGGCCGAGGATCTCGGCGGCGTGCCTCTTGATGATGTCGGTGAGGTGCGTGGCGACGATGCTGGGGGCGTCGACCACGGTATAGCCGGCCCTCTCGGTCCTGTCTCGCTGCTCCTCCGCTATCCATAGGGCCGGCAGGCCGAATGTCGGGTCCCGCGTCTTCTCGCCGGGGATATCCTCGGTGACGCCTCCGGGGTTTATCGCGAGATAGTAGCCCAACCGGATAAGTCCGCGCCCGACCTGGACTCCGCGTATCTTGAAGCAGTACTCCGACGGCTCGAGCCTCATATTGTCGATTATCCTGATCCGCGGAACCACAAGGCCCATGTCGAGGGCGCTCTCCTTGCGGATTCGGGTTATCCGCTCGAGGAGGTCGGCGCCCTTGTCCTTATCGACGAGCGGAATGAGGCCGTAGCCCAGCTCGAGACTGATGGGATCGAGCGGGACCACGGGAGACAGGTCGGCGGGGACGTCGGCCTTCTTCTTGCCGGCCGCGGCCGTCTTGGCTCTATCGGCGTCGGCAACCTGCTTTCGGGCCAGCCGGACGCCGATAACGGCGAGCATGGCGGCCATCGGGACGAGGACGTACCAGGGAAAACCGGGGAGGATGGCCAAAACGAGGAGAACGGCCGCGGCCACGAGGTAAATCTTCGCGTTTTGAGCGAACTGGGTCGTGACGTCCTGGCCGAAGGTCCCTTCGGAATTGGCCCGCGTGACGATGACGCCCGTCGCGAACGACACGAGGAGGGCCGGGATCTGCGAAATGAGGCCATCCCCTATCGTCAGGAGGGTGTAGGTCGTTATCGCGGTATTGAAGTCCTCCTTGTGGAGCACCATGCCTATGACGAATCCGCCGACGAAGTTGATGACCGTTATGAGTATCCCGGCCTTGACGTTCCCAGAAATAAATTTGGAGGCGCCGTCCATCTGTCCGTAGAAATCGACCTCGCGCTGGACCTCGCCCTTGCGGCGGATCGCCTCTTCCTCGGTGATCGCTCCCGAGTTGTACTCGGCGTCGATGGACATCTGCTTCCCCGGCAGGCCGTCCAGCGTGAAGCGGGCGGCGACCTCCGCTATCCTGGTCGCGCCTTTGGTGATGACTATGGCCTGCACGGCGATAATGACGATGAATATGATGAAGCCGATGACTAGCCCGTCCGCGCCTCCCGCGCCGACCACGAAGGATGCGAACGCCCTGATCAGTTTGACGTCGAAATTCGAGCCCTTGGATAGGATCAGCCGCATTGTCGAAATGTTGAGGGCGAGGCCGAAAACGGTCGTGACCAGGAGCATCGTCGGGAAGATCGAGAATTCCGTCGCCTTCCTCGTGAAGAGCACGATGAGAAGGATCAGGATGGCCGCGGTCAGGTTGAAGGCGAGGAGGGCGTCGAGGAGGACCGAAGGCACCGGAATTATTATCATCAGGACGACCGCTACCGCGCTTATGGCGACGGCCAGATCCGAGGGGCTGCCTATAAGATTGTTGCGCACGAGGCGCTGCGTATCAGCCATTCTTTACCTCTCGCGCGGGCATTCCGTTACGCTCCCGCGCCTGCGCCGGCGAAGGCCGCGGCATCGCGCGACTCACCCTCCGCGCCGTATACGTGGGCCAGTACGGCGGCGATGGCCTGATAATATTTCTCCGGGATCGCGTCGCCGATGTCGACGTCCGAATACAGAGCGCGCGCGAGGGGCCTGTTCTCCACGAGGGGGACTCCGCTCTCGGCGGCGATGCGCTTTATGCGCTGGGCGACCTCGTCCGCGCCTTTCGCGGTGACCGTGGGGGCGGCCATTTTATCCCTGTCCCATTCGAGGGCGACCGCATAATGCGTAGGGTTCGTGATGACCACGTCGGCCTTGGGCACGTTCGCCGCCATATTCCTCGACAGGAGCTCGCGCATGCGCTCGCGGAGCCGACTCTTGACCAGGGGATCGCCCTCCTGCATCTTCCGCTCTTCCTTCACTTCCTCCTTTGACATCTTGAGAGATTCCATGTACTGCCTGCGCTGGAAAATGTAATCGGGTACGGCGAGGGCGAGCATGGCGACCGCCACCTCGATTACCAGGCGCATGGCCAGGGAGGATATGTAGGCGATCATCGGCCAGAAGGGACCTTCGAAGAGCCGCCGCAGTCTGTCGAATTCGCCTTGTATGGTCAGGAAGGCGATGAAGGCGATTATGACGATCTTGACGATCGATTTCCCGAAATTGAAGAGTCCTTCGATGGAAAAGAGCGTCCGCCTGAAGTACTGGCCGAAACGCGGCACGATCTTGGAAAAATCGGGCGTAATGGGCTTGACCGAAAAAACGAAACCTACCTGGAGCACGTTCGAGAATATCGAGCCGATCACCGCCACTCCCGCCACGGGAAGGGTGAGCCTCGCGAAATAGGCGAAGAATGCCGCGACCAGGGGCCCCGAGTCCCTGGCGATGTCGGTCCTGCCTATGAGGCCCAAGTAGTAGAGCAGCATTTCCCGCATCGTCCTCGCGTAATAGGGGCCGAGAAGGACGAGGGCGACGGCGGGGAACAGCAGGCCGACCGCGCCTATGAGCTCCTGGCTCTTGGCTACCCGCCCTTCCTCGCGCGCCTTGCGCAGCTTGGTCTCGGAGGGCTCCTCGGTACGGCCCTCATCCTCGGCGGCGAACCATTGCAGGTGGATGCGCCCAGGATCGCTCGCCGCTTCGTCGCGACTATACGGCCGACGGTCTGGGCTCGAGCCCGGCGCCGCGAGCAGTATCACAGCTTGCCCCCGACCAGGATCCCCAGGTCGTCGAAACTTGCGTCGACCAGGTGGGAAAAGGCCTCCATCATGAAGGGCAGGGCGGAAAGCAGTATGAAAAAGGTCACCGCGAGCGATACGGGAAAGCCTTCAGTGAGGAGGTTCATTTGCGGAGCGGCCTTGGACAGGAGCCCCATCGCCACCGACACGATGAATAGAGTGCCCAGCACGGGCATCGACAGGATGAGCGCCTGCTGGAAAAGCGCCCCCGTGGCCCGCAGGATGAACTGGACGATGTCGTTACGGCGACTGACGAGATCGATGGCGCGCATCGCCTTGAACGATCCTTGCACGCCGATGAGGAAAAGCCTCTGGAAGCCCGATGTCGCCACGAAGATGAACATCGCTATAAGATTGAGGAACTGGCCCATGAGGGGGAGCTCGACCTCGGCTAGAGGATCGAAGGTCTCGGAGGCTCCGAAGCCTATCTGCAGGGAAAAGAACTGCCCTGCGGTCGTGAAGGCGGAATAGACTATCGTCAAGAAGAAGCCCATGACCAGCCCTATCATGGCCTCGCCGACGATCAGGAGGCCGAAAGCCATGCCATCCGCCGGAACGGCATAGCCGGCGGCCTTGACGGAAGGGAAAACCATCACGGCCGCGAAACCGGCCAGCCCCAGTTTGGCTACCTGGGGCACGCCCTGGCCCGAGAGCAAGGGCGCCACCTCGATCATCGCGATTATCCTCACCGCGATGAGAAGAAACAGGTTGAAGTCGGCGAAGGGCCAGGACATCTAGCGCCTCACCTGGCCATCTGCGGGATCATCGCGAAGAGGTCTCGCGTATATTGGGAGAGATTCCCGAACATCCAGCCTCCGAGAAGGGCCAGGACCAGCATTATAGCCGCTATCTTGGGTACGAAGGTGAGGGTCTGCTCCTGGATCGAGGTCGTCGCCTGGAATATCGATACGACCAGTCCGACGATCATGGCGACCAGGAGAACCGGCGCCGACAGCAGCAGGATTTCGAATATCCCGCCCCTCATGATGGAAACCGCATCGCCTGTGCTCATAAAGCCCCCCTCAGAAGAAGGATCTCACGAGCTGCTGCGTGAGGAGACCCCATCCGTCGACGAGGACGAACAGGATAAGCTTGAATGGCATCGATATCATGACCGGAGGGAGCATGATCATGCCCATGGACATGAGTATCGAAGATACGACCATATCGATGATGATGAAGGGGATGTAGAGGAGTATACCTATCTTGAACGCCACTGTGAGCTCGTTGAGGATGAAGGCCGGCACGAGGACGTAGGTCGGAACGTCGGCAAGCGTGTTGGGCTTCGGCAGGCCGCGCATGGACATGAACAGCCGGATATTCTGGGGATTGGACCGCATCTGGTTGTACATGAACACCCGAAAGGGCTTCTCTGCCGCGTAATAGGCCTGCTCGACGCCGATCTTGCCGTCGGAGAGGGGCTTGAGGGAGTCGTTGTAAACCGTCTGGAAGGTAGGCCACATGATGAAGATCGTGAGAAAGAGCGATATTCCCATGAGTACCTGACTCGGGGGCATTTGCTGGAGGGACAGCGCGCGCTTGACGAAATCCAGGACGATGGAGATGCGCAGGAAGCTCGTTATGAGGATGAGAATGCTGGGAGCGAGGGACAGGGCGGTAAGCAGCAACAGGAGCTGAACGGAAAAGGCGACTTCCTGTCCCGTAGCCGGGTTCCGCACCCTCAGGTCAACCAAGGGGACGAGGGGCACGGTCGTCGGCAGGCCCGACGTCGGCCTTATTCCGGAACCTGAGGAACCAGATCGCGCGCCCGAGGACGAGGCCGGCGGCGAGGGCGTGAAGACCGATGTAGCCGAGCTGGATGATTTCGCCGCGGGGCCAGAGGGGGAAGAGACCTGCGCGACGGCTTCGGCAGGCGACGTCAAGGCTAGCGCAACGGCGATCGCCATCATCGAAAGGAAAGTCCGATGCATCCTCATGGCGGCCTCAGAACTTCCTCAGCCGCTCGCGTTGGCCGGCGAGGAAATCCCCGTCGCGGCGCCTCGGCTTTAGCCCGGCCCTGCGTCGGCCGGTCAACAAACCCGCGAGCATCTCCCCGAAATCCGCTCCAGGCTTCGCCTCCTTGGGCGCGAGGGCCGCCTCCAGCGACAAGGTATCTATGAGGTCCTTGTCCGCCACTTCCGACACGAGCGAAATGGACGAGTCGGTCGCGCCGATGAGGTAGGCCTTCGAGCCGACGACGACGATATGCAAGGCCTTTCCCGGCCCCAGCGCCGTGGTCGCAAGCACTTTGACGGCCTTGTTGTCGGCCGCCTTAGGCCTCGACGCGCGCTTCATGAGGCGGTAGACCCCGTAGATCGCCGCCAGCACTATCGCCAGCACGAAGACCATGCGGAGGAAATATGAGAGTGTAGTTGAGCCGGCCGCGTTGCCCGCGGCTCTTGCCGGCGCTGCCGCGTCGCCTAAGGAGAGGGTCGTCTCATCCACCGAAGACGCCGTCCCCACGGCGTTCCCGGCGGCGGGCTGCGTAGCGGCATCTCTGCCTTGCGCTCCCGCGACGGCCCCCGCCCCCAGCGCCACGACGGCGCACAGGACGAGCGCTATGCGTTTCAAAGATCCCCTCCCGAAATTCTATATATATATTAATGCATCGGGAGGTTAAACGCAATAGCTATTTAACAGAAGGACAAAATTTTAACCGAGATCGCCCATCCTCTCCATCGGTGAAACGATCTCCGTGACTCGGACACCGAAATTCTCGTCTATGACGACGACTTCGCCCTTGGCGATCAGCTTGTGGTTAACGAGAATGTCCACCGGCTCGCCGGCCAGCTTGTCGAGCTCGATGATGGTTCCCTCGCCCATACCGAGGATTTCCTTGATGAGCTTGCGCGTACGGCCTAGCTCGACCGTCATCTCCATGTAGACGTCCATTATCAGGCCGATGTTGCCGGATTCCGGGCTCGCCTGCTGCATCTGGAGGCTCGCGAACTGGACGGGCTGGACATTCGGCGGATTCATGCCGCCGAAGCCGCCGCCCATCGGAGCGGCGCCGTATCCCTGCATCGCCCCGTAAGCGGCGCCCATCTGCTGGCCCATCTGGCTCATCTGCTGGCCCATCTGGCCCATCTGCTGGCCCATCTGGCCCATCTGCATTCCGGATAGGGAAGACCCCATCGGAGCCATGGCCTGCCCCCCCATCATCGAAGGAGCCTGCGCGGGAAGCGCCCCGCCCCCTCCGGATGCGAGTACGTCCTTTACGAACGAAAGAGCGAAGAGCTCAACGAGGCGATCCGGCGGACCATCGCCTATCTGTACCGGATATACGGCGCGCAGGAAATCGCCGGACGGCACCTTGGCTATGGCCTTCGGCCCGAAGGCCCCTTCGGCGACGCCCGCGGCGATATTCCGGTTACCGGTCTTTTCGGAGATTACCGTTATCTGCGTTCCCGCGAGAGTGGAGACGCACTCCTGCACCGCCGAAACGGCCATGTCGTCGAGGTCGGTAAGGGTCTCGTCCTTATTCGCGAGGGACGCGATCTTGATCGCCGTCTCCTTCGACATGACGAAAGCATGATCGCCGGGCAGGGAGCCGGCGAACGGCACCGAGACGGTCAGGACTTCCTCGGGGACGTCACGGAGGAATCCGTCCCTAGTGGAGCCGTCGACCACGGGGCTCTGTATGGTGACGGGAAGTCCCGTGATCATCGAAAGATTCTGCGATTGAGCGCTCAGCGTCGATTCCAGAATCGCCTTGAAGGCCTGCGCTTCCTGGGGCGAGAGCGCCGATCCTTGGCGCCCCGAGGCCGCTGGCGCCCCCTGGGGGCCGAGTCCACCGTCAAGGCCGGCGAGGAGGGAGTCTATCTCTTCCTGAGAAAGGGCGCCGTCACTCATTGTTCTCGTCTCCTTCTGATGCCAGCTCCTCGAATTCTTCCTGTCCGACGTCCTCGAGCTTCTTCGTAATCTGGACCGCCATCTTCTTGCCGATGACGCCCGGACGGCAGAGGAATTTCTTCTTGTTGCCGACATTGAGCGCCATCGGATCATCCACATGCACGGAATAGAGCCGGATCACGTCCCCCCTCCGGAGGGCTAGGACGTCGCGGACCGAAATGTTGATATGCCCGACCTCGGCGATGACGGGAATCTCCACCGAGGAGAGCTTTTCCTTCAGGATGTTGAGGTTTTCCGTCGTAGCGCCGCGCCGCACCGACGAGTACCAGAACTGGGCCGACAGCTTCGAGACGATGGGCTCGATGGTCATGTAGGGTATGCAGAGGTTCATCATGCCCTCGACTTCGCCGACCTTCGTCTCGAGGGTGACGAGGACCACCATCTCGGATGGGGGTACGATCTGGGCGAACTGAGGGTTCGTCTCGATCTGCGATAGGCGCGGCCTGAGGTCGATGACTTGAGTCCATGCCTCGCGCATATTGCCGAGGATCCTGACTATGATGCCTTCCATGACCGAGTGCTCGATATCGGTCAATTCGCGGTTGAGTTTGGCCCCTTCGCCCGAGCCGCCGAAGAGCCGGTCGATAATGGTGAAGGTGACCGAGGGATCGATCTCGAGTATCGCCTGTCCCTTGAGCGGGTCCATGCTGACGACGGCCAAGGTCGTAGGAGTGGGGATGGACCGGATGAACTCCTCGTACGTAAGCTGGTCGACCGACGCTACGTGGACGTGGACGAGGGCGCGCATCGAGGCCGAGAGAGTCGTCGTCGTGAGGCGCGCGAAGGTCTCGTGCATGTTCTGAACCGTCCGGATCTGCTCCTTGGAGAACTTGTCCGGTCGCTTGAAGTCGTAGATCTTGATCTTGCGGGTGTCGGCGGTCGGCTTTATGCTCTCGATTTCCGTTTCGCCGGCGTTTATGGCGGTGAGTAGCTGGTCGATCTCGTCCTGAGAAAGGACTTCAGTCATGCCGCCTCCATACCGATCCCGAAACCCCGCCTACATCTTTATTACATCGAGCCGTTCGAAGAGGACTTCCTTCACCGTCGGCTTGCTCAGGATGCGATTGAGATTCTCCTTGATATCGTCCTGCACGATTTTTTCCTTATCGGGCGTCAGGTCGTCCGCCATCTTACCCGTGAAGTACCTTCGGAGGAAATCCCTGATCTGGGGCATCCGGGCGTTCACCTCGACCGGCGAGTCCTTGTCCTGCATATCGAATCCCAGGTTGATCCTGACCGTTATCGAGTAGGGCTCCTTATCGCTCGTCTTCGTGCGAATCTCTCCGATGGTCCCGACGTAGGCGTAGAGCGGGGTCGCCGCCTGGTAGTCCTCGGACTTGGTCATCGTGACCGCCGGCTTTCCCTGCTTGTTCACGATGCCCACCGTGATGACGACGATGGTCACGATAAAGATGACGGCGCCGAGCCCAATGCCGACGATCATTAGGATGCGAGCGATGCCGGGGCCGGCGCCCTTAGCCTTGGCGGGCTGGGAAGCTTCGGTCTCGCCCTCGGCGAAACTCATCTCCTGATCATCGACATTATCCGACATGGCACCCCCTGTCTCACATTATCGGTATTTCATGCGACCGTATTAGTATACTCGGAAAACAGCGCACTGAAAAGCGGAAGCGGGAACCCGGCTTGAAGGGCTTAGTCGGACTCGCCGATGGCGGCCGCGCCCTTTCCGCTCGCGAACGAGGCGATGGATCTGCGGTACGCGACTATGCGCTCGATTACCACGGCGGGGCTCTCCGCGACGATGATCCGCTTGCCGAACACAAGACCCAAAGTAGTATCCGGATTGGCTTCCATCGTCTCTATCTGATGCGGATTTATCCAAAATTTCTTCCCTGAGAGCGCGGTCAATTCGATCATGCTTCCCTCCCGAAAAAAACAATCGGGAATGGTCCGCCGACGGGAAAGCTCGGCGGCCGCAGCGGATGCGGGATCGCGGATGGGGAAAAGGATTGGAGAGGACACTGCCTCTTCCCGCCATCCGTCCGATTCCTCACTTCTCCGTTCTCACCAGCGCCCTAGCGTCCTCCGAGCCCCGATCCCCCGCGCGGTCTTCATCATCTCTTCAGCGTCAGCAGCTCCTGGAGCATCTGATCGGAAGTCTGGATCGTCTTCGAATTGGCCTGGAAACCTCTCTCGGTGACGATCATGTCGGTCATCTGCTCGGCCAGATCGACGTTGGACATTTCGAGGGTTCCCGCGATTATCTTGCCTTTGCCCGCGATGCCGGAAGGCCCGATATTCGCCATCCCGGAATTGTTGGACTGGACGAAGTTCGTCTCCCCGACCTTCTCGAGGCCTCCCGGATTGGTGAAGCTGCCCAATGCCACCTGGCCTATCGTCCTGTTGGTTCCGTTCGAATAGACGGCGGTGACGACTCCCGACTGGTCGATCTTGAAGCTGTCGAGATAGCCCATGGTATAGCCGTCCTGCGAGAACACCTTCGTCGACGATCGCTCGGCCATCTGCGTTATCGTGTTCGTGGCGGAGCCGACCGTACCGAGATCGATCCTGAAGGTCTGCCGCGCAGCCCCGCCTCCGGCGGCGGGCGTCGCGCCCTGAACGTCGAAGGAGACGCCCAAATCCAGGGCCCCCGTCGTCGGCGAGGCGTTTCCCTGCCCGTCCCTCACTCGAGAGAGCAGCCCTCGATTGTCGAACTCGACCGTAAATGTATTGCCGTTTCCGGCCTGCGGAGTCGGACCGAGGGCGACGCCGACATTGGTAGGCGCCTGGGCCTCGGGATCCACGGTGACGGTGCCCTGCCATTGGTTGGCCTGTCCGATCACCTTGCGATACTCTACGCGCAGCGTGTGCGGAGACCCGAAGGAATCGTAGATCTTCTCCTCGACGCGCCAGGTGCCCTGCTCCACGGTATCGGCGGCGGCGTTGGGCGGTACTTCCACCGTGCGCTTGTCCAGATTGCAGGCGATGTCCACGCGACTCGTCGCGTTGGCGGGGTCCTTGGAGCCGATCGGGACGACGAGGTCCTGCGTAGCCCCTGAAGTCGAGAGGACCTGCTGGCCGTTTACGGTCTGCGCGAGCCAGCCCTGCACGCGGTATCCCGAAGAGGGGTTCACGAGCCTTCCGTCCCTGTCGAGGCCCAGGGCCCCGTCGCGGGTATAGAGCGTGCTCTCCCCGTTCTTGAGAACGAAGAAGCCATTTCCCTGGATCGCGAGGTCGGTCATCACGCCCGTCGTCTGCAACGCCCCTTGAGTATGGATCGTGTCGATCGAGCCAATGGACATACCGAGGCCGATTTCCTTCGGGTTGACGCCGCCCACGTCGCCGTTGGGCGCGGAGGCTCCGGACATCTGCTGATACAGGAGGTCCTGGAAGGTCGCGCGCTCCTTCTTGTAGCCTGTAGTGTTCACGTTGGCGACGTTGTTGCCGAGGACGTCCATCCTGATCTGATGATTCTGCAGACCTGCGACGCCGGAATACAAAGAACGCATCATGGGGCCAGCCCTCCTAGTTTCCGATTACAGATTCGATCTGGGAAAAGTCGTAAACTCCGCCATTCACCTCGACGAGAGGGTTATCGCCGCGAACGACTCTGTCCACGGTGCCCCGAACCAGCGCATCGCCGTCGCGCAGCTCCACGGTCTTGCCGAGGACCTGGGAGGCCTCTCCCGATGCGAGCAGCCCCGAAAGCTTTTGGAAGCTCGCGCTCATGTTCGTTATCTGCTCAAGGGAGGAGAATTGGGCCATCTGGGCGATGAAGTCCTTGTCCTCTACGGGCGCCGTCGGATCCTGATGCTGCAGCTGGGTGATGAGGAGCTTGAGGAAGTCGTCGCGATCGAGATTGGCTCCGCCCGTCTTCGCGCTCTTGATCGACTTGTTGAAGGTGTCGACCTCGGCCCTCGTCGCGGCGAGGTCTTGCGAGCTCATCGCCGTATTGATGTTTAGGTCCACCGACTCCTCCTATGCCAAAATATCGACGGCGCCGCCGCGGCGCGCATACGCGGATGTCGCGGTCGCGGGATCGGCCGCCGAGCCTACGACCGTCCGCAGGCGTTCCGAGTAGAAAGGCTCTCGCGACTCGTCCCGCGACGAGCTTCCCCCCGAGCCGCCGCCGACGGCCACCTCGAGTCGGGCGGAATCGAAGCCTCCCTGTCTGAAGGCATCCGAAAGCTCGCTCATATTCTTCTCGAAGGCGCTCTTCGCCGCATCGGACTCGACGAGTATCCGGCCGCTGATATTGTTCTCGGATAGATTCAGCTCTATCTTGACGTTTCCCAGAGATTCGGGCCGAAGCCTCAGCCGTATCGTTCCGGCATCGCCGTCCTTGAGGACGATGCGGGCGCTTTGCACGATCTCCCCGTTCCACGCTTCGCGCAGGCGATCCGCAAGCATCGACCTGAAGTCCTGCTCTCGTCCCGGAAGCGATTCGGACTTCCCGACGGACGAAGACCTGCGCGTATCCTCCGTTCCCCTCGCTCCGAGGGATAGCTCGCGGTATTCCCCGCGGCCGCCGTCGCTCCCAGCCGCCCTAGCGTCCGGGATGGAGCCTTTCGGAGTGTCATCAGCCTTCGCGATGATTCCCGAGGAAGATTCGTTTTTGGCCCCGGCCGAGTGTCTGAGGTCGAGCAAGGTCAGCCGCGGAGCGGAGGAGCGCTTCACGACCTTTTTCGCATCGATCGAAGGATCATCGTCTCCGCCCGATCGAGCCGGTTTCGCGTTGCTCAGATTCGCTTGGGCCGAAGCCTGCCCGGAAGCGGCAAAGCCCAGCGGCGGCTTCGCCTCCGACCCGTCTGACTTGCCGGCCGGTCCGAGTTTCTTGCGGCTCCTACCCTCCGATGCCTCCAATCGGGAGTCCGGTTCTTCATGGGCCGCCTTCACGGGGCCTGTGCGCCGCTCGGGGTCTCTCGATTGCCTATGGGAAGCGGCAGCCTGCCGCTCTTCCTTCGGATGCGGCGCCAAGGCCCGAGAAGCGATCTGCCGCGAAGCCGAGGACTTGGCTTTAGCGTCAGTCGTATTCCGCGGCGCTCCCGCTTCGCGATTAGGTGATAGGCCCGATTTGGAGATGAGCGGGGTCCGGGAATTGGGCTTCGCCATGATGGAGCTAGCGCCTTCGCCGCCCTTCAGGCCCAAGCCTTGCTGGGCTTGAGACAGCAGTTCCGAGAAGAGTCCTGCGAGACCCGTGCGTTTTTTGGCGCCTGCATGCCCGAATAGGGACGATGCGCGGGTGGAGCCTCCCGATTCATGGATCCTAGCCGGGCGGACCGCGTTCGTGGATTGTGCCGGGATTGACGTTCGCGCTCTCCTTTGCCGGCATCAAAGAGCGCTCGTACGCGTAGTCCGCGACTTCCAAGCCCCGCCCTCTTCGGGCGACGCGGCCTGCTAAGCCTCGCTCATTCCAAGGCGCTCGGCTTGGCGGCCATCTTGCGCTGGAGAGTCGCGGAGCGATCGGGCGGCATGTCGGACAGCCATACAGAGACGAGCGAAGCCTCTCCAGCGGCCCTCGCCCTCTCCTCCACCGCGTGGAAGATATCGATAACCGTCTGGTCGTCCATCGCCTTCAGGATGTCCACCGCCTTCAAGGGCGGCATGCCGACAAGGTACTGCGCGTTCTGATCGATGTTGGCCTTCCTATTGTCGTACTGTTTCACCTTGTCATTGAATGATTTCTCTTCATCGTCCAAGGCCTTCCCGCGGTCGTCCAGTTCCTGGGCTTTTTGGGAAACCTCGGCGTCCTTTTTATCCAGGCCGCTTTCCCGCGCATCCAGCTCCTCCGCGCGGGCCGCGATCGATTCGAGACGCTTGGCGTAGCGCTCCTCCTCGAGAAGGGCCGGGCTGTCGGAGCGCACGGGCTCGGGAGCGCGCGTCCTTACTCCCAAAAGCCTGTAGGCCGGCGCGAGCGCGGTTTTCGCGTCGATCAGGCCGATGTAGTCGAACCAGACGATCCCGCCGATTAGCAGGGCAAGGATCATCGCCAAGAGGAGGACGATGCGCCCGAAAACGCGGGGCCTTCCGAAGCTTGCCATTTCTCCCTAATCCTTCGCCTCGACGAGACGGCGTCTGGCTAGGTCGTCGAGAGCCTTGGTTTCCTCGCGCTCGGCGAGTCGGTAATACTCGGCCTGTCGGCGCTCCTTCAGCTTCTCGATGGCCTCGCGCGCTTTGTGCCGTTCCACGTACGCGGCGCGAGCCGCCTCGCGCTCGATCTCCGCCAGAGCGAGCTCCTTCTCCAGCCTGTCGCGGTCCCTCTCGAGGCGGACAATGTAGAGCTCGGCGGCTCTATAGTCCGAAAGTCCGCGACCCGCGGAGAACATCTCGCGACCGGTCCTGTATTTCGCCTGCGCGACTTCCCGCAGTCGACCGTCGAGTATCTGGCAGCGCCCCGCCTTCTCGGCGAGGGCAAGCTCGGCCTTTCGCTCGTGGAAGCTCCGCAGCTCCAGGAATTTCTCGAGGTTGAACCGGAAGCGCCTCACGCGAAGTCCTCCAGTTCGGCCTCGCGCTTGCCCGAATCGGCGGCTTCTCCGCCCTTCCCCTCGATTGCGTAGGCCGAGAGCTCGAGCGGCGGTACCTGGATGCCGGCTATGGAGGATAGCCTCCTGATCGTGTCCGCTATGGGGGCTTTCTCCTCCACCGCTTGGACGAGGAAATCCTCAACGGCCTCCCTCTTGGCGATCGCTTCGTCGACCGCGGGGTTCGAGCCCTTCACGTAGGCGCCGATCGTGATCATATCCTCGTTCTCCTCGTAGACGGCCATGACCTTGCGCACGTAACCCATCACCTTCTGGGTGATCGGTCCGGTCACCGACCCGACGAGTCTCGATACGGACTTGAGGACGTCGACCGCCGGATAGTGGTACCGCTGGGCGAGGCGCCGGGAGAGCACGATATGGCCGTCCAGGATGCCTCGGACAGTATCCGCGACCGGTTCGTCCAAGTCGTCCCCGTCGACCAGTATCGTATAGACGCCCGTAATCGATCCTTTGTCGGAGGTACCTGAACGCTCGAGGAGCTTCGGCATCGAGTCGAACACGCTCGGCGTATAGCCGCGGGTGGCGGGCGGCTCGCCGATAGCGAGCCCGACCTCGCGCTGCGCTCGCGCGAAGCGCGTGACGGAGTCGAAAAGGAGCATCACGTCCTTGCCTTGATCGCGGAAATACTCGGCCACGGCGGCGGCGACATAGGCGCCGCGGAGTCTGGAAAGCGGCGGGGTGTCCGAGGTCGAGACGATTACGACTGAGCGCCTGAGCCCTTCCTCGCCGAGGTCGTTCTCGATGAACTCCCGGACCTCGCGGCCCCGCTCCCCGATTAGCGCGATGACGTTGACATCCGCGTCGGTGTTCCTGGCGATCATGCCCATGACCGTCGACTTCCCCACGCCGGACCCGGCGAAGATACCGATGCGCTGACCCCTGCCCAAAGGCAGGAGCCCGTCGATGGACCGCACGCCGGTAACGACGCGCCGCGTTATGCGCTTTCTCGTGAGCGCGTCGGGCGGACGGGCGACCGCCGGGTAGAAAGTCTCCGACGATATATCGCCTTTGCCGTCGGACGGCCTTCCCATGCTGTCAAGTACGCGACCCAGGAGGCGATCGGAGACGGGTACCTGGAGGAGCTCGCCGGTCGCGACTACCTGGCAGCCCACCTCGATGCCTTCGAGTCCCTCGTATGACATGAGCTGCACGGCATCCTCGCGCAGCCCCACTACCTCCGCGTAGGCCGCCCTGCCCATCCTTGGTACGATTATTTGACATACTTCGCCGATCACCGCCTGGGGCCCCCTGCTCTCGACGAGGAGCCCGAGGACCTTGGTGACGCGCCCGACGTATTTTATGGGATCGGTCCTCTCGACCGCGCTCAGGTATTTTGCGAGCCCTTCCATATTAGCCTTGGACCTTTCCGCGGGCTTTTATCGGCGCTACATCGAGGATTCTCTCCTCGAGCTCGCTGAGCTGGCTCGATATGCGAGCATCGATCTCCCCGAAATCGGTCTCGATCACGCACCCGCCGCGGTCGACGGTCGAATCCTCCACGATCTGCATCTTCTTCGCATTCTCCGTCATTTGGACGAAGTCCTTCACATGCTCGGTGGCCAGCTGCAGGTCCGCCAGATTCACCCGCACGATGACGTCGCTCTTGGTCTTGAGCTTTCGCAGGGCCTGGGAGATATTCTGGACGACGACGCTCTTCTGGTTCTCGGAAATGACCTTGACGACCTTCCTGGCTACGAGGAGCACGAGCTCGATTACCTGGGCCTCCGTCTCGGCCAGGATCTCGGCCCGCTTGTCCATCGCCCTGTCCAGTATGACATGCAGCCTCCCCACCAAGCGTTCCGCCTCGGCGACACCTTCCTTGTACCCTTCCTCTCTGCCGTCTTCGCGACCCTTCTTCGAAGCCTCGCGCTCGGCAGCCTCCAGGCGGGACTCCGCGCTGTTCTCGAGCTCGGCAACGCGCTTCTCGGCCTCGTCGACGATCTTGGCCGCCTCTTCCTCGGCCTCTTGCCTCAGCTTCTGAGCCTGGTTGGTCTTGCGCCTGACTTCCTCGAAGGCGGCGCTTTCGGCCTCCCTGACTATGCGCTCCGCTTCTGCCTTCGCGGAGGCGACCAGCGCGTCCTTTTCCTTGTCCCATTGGGCCTTGAAAGCCTCGGCCTCGCGCCGCAGATCGTCCGCGGAAGGACCGGCGTATTCCGGAATCTCCGGCGCCGCCTCGGCGGACTGGATATCCTGCGTCCCTTCTTGCCCTTCGCGCCTCAATACCATCGTCGATTGCAAAGAGACAATCTCGAAAGGCCTGAATACGGTCTTAGCCATGCTGCTTCCCTCTTACTGGACGAGCTCGTCGCCCTCGCCGCGGGATATGATGATCTCGCCGGTCTCCT
>CAYOIX010000012.1:0-120620 GCA_964404145.1 uncultured Treponemataceae bacterium | reverse complement strand
CGGCGGCCTTCTGCCTGCCCGCCATGTCCTTGACGTTCTTTGGCCGCTTGGAGGCAGGAGAGTCCTGGGCGGCGGCCGATCTCTGGCCCCCGCCCCTTCCGACCGTTTGCTGCGCCATACCTGGGCTCAAGTATATAGCCTATCCGGGCCGCAGGCTAGTTTTTCCCTGCGCGGGCGGGCAGCTCCTCGCGCTCGGCCCGGGGCAGGCCTGCGACGACGCGCTCGTAGGAATGGCGGATGAGCCACTCCAGCTTGGAGTCGGGGATGGCCCCGTCGAAGACGACCGTGTTCCAATGTCTGTGGTTCATGTGCCATCCGGGCCTGATATCGGTATAGGAGAGCCGAAGGTCCGCGGCGAGGTCAGGTTCGCACTTGAGGTTGACCTCCACGGGTCCGGCCCCGGCGTCGAAATGGAGGGCGAAGATCCTGCCGCGGACTCGAAATGCCTCCGTGGCGCCGTCGAAGGGGAAGTCGCTCGTCGCCTCGGGAAGGGAGAGGCAGATCCTCCTCATGCGGCCGCGCGTCATCGCGCCCCTCCCTATCGGCCGGCCAGGATCCGGTCCACGGCGGCGAGCTCGTCCTGGGACAGTGGGCCGGCCGATAGGGCCGCCGCATTCTCCTCGATCTGCTCGGGCCGGGAGGCGCCTATCAGGGCGCTGGTGACCCTGGGGTCGCGGAGGGTCCAGGCGATCGCCATTTGGGCGAGGCTCTGGCCCCGCGACTTGGCGATCTCGTTCAGCGCGGCGGCTTTGGCGATCCTCTGGGGCGTGATGTCGCTTTCTTTAAGGAAAGGGCTGCCGGATGCCGCGCGGGAGTCGGGGGGTGTCCCGCCGAGGTACTTCGCCGTCAGGAGACCCTGGGCGAGGGGCATGAAGGCTATGACGCCCATACCGGACTCGGCGCAGGCGCCGAGAAGGCCTTCCTCGACCTTCTCGCGATCGAACATGTGGTAGCGGGGCTGGTGGATGAAGGGACGGACGCCCATCGATTTGAGCATGGACGCAGCCTCCCGAGTCTTCTCGGCGGGATAGTTCGAGAGGCCGACGTAGAGGGCCTTGCCGGAGCGCAGGGCCTGCGCGAGGGCGCCCATGGTCTCCTCGAGGGGAGTCTCGGGATCGGGACGGTGGTGGTAGAAGACGTCGACATAGTCCAGTCCCATCCGCCGGAGGCCCTGGTCGAGGCTCGCGAGGAGGTACTTCCGCGAGCCGTGGTCCCCGTAGGGTCCCGGCCACATCGTGTAGCCGGCTTTCGTGGAGATGACGAGCTCGTCGCGGTAGGGCGCGAAGTCCTCCTTCAGGAGTCGCCCCAGGCTGAGCTCGGCCGACCCGGGAGGCGGTCCGTAGTTGTTGGCGAGGTCGAAGTGGGTTATGCCGAGATCAAAGGCCTTTCGCGCCATGGCGCGGATGCGGTCGTGGGGCGTCTCGGCGCCGAAATTGTGCCAGAACCCGAGGGAGAGCGCGGGGAGCATGAGGCCCGAATCTCCGCAGCGGCGGTACTGCATTGTCGCGTAGCGCGATTCGGCGGCGGTGTAGGTCATGGTCGTCTCCTTGGCCCCATGCTAACATGGAGCCGAGCCGGGAGTCATCGCTTACCTCGCCTCACCGCGCCTTCGCCTTGACGAAAGTCCCCTCGGCATACTCCCTGAAGGCTTCGCCGAGCTCAGCCTCCGTGTTCATGACGATCGGACCCCGCCAGGCTATGTCCTCGCCCAGAGGCGTCCCGCGGGCGAAGACGAAGGAGCAGCCCTCGCGGCCCGCCCTCAGCCTGACGCGGTCCCCCGGCCCGAAAAGGCAACACAGAGGAAGGCGGCCCGACGCGGCGCCCGAAGGGCTCTCGAGCGATCCCCCATAGAGGCAGGCGAAGGCCGTCTCGCCCTCGGGCGCCTCGAGCTCGATAGAACCCTCGTCGCCCAGGCGCACGTCGAGATAGGTCGGCTGCCGGGCGAGGCCGCGTACGGGCCCCTTCGCGCCGGCGAAGCTCCCCGCGATCGCCCGAACTTCGCCCCCCGCCGTCGTCTCGACCGACATTTCGGCCGCGGCGAATCCCCTGTAGGCGGGATCGACCATCTTCTCGGAGCGAGGGAGGTTGACCCAGAGCTGGAAGCCTCGCACTCCCTTGGGAGAGGGCTGGGGCATCTCCTCGTGGATGATGCCCGAGCCCGCCGTCATCCATTGGATGTCGCCCGGGCCGATATAGCCCGAGTTCCCCATGCTGTCGCCGTGGCGCACGCTGCCCGCGAGCATGTAGGTGACGGTCTCGATCCCCCGATGCGGGTGCCAGGGGAAGCCCGCCAGGTACTGGTCCGGGTCCTCCGAGCCGAAGAGGTCGAGGAGGAGGAAGGGATCCAGCAGCTCGGCCTCCCGGTTGCCGAAGAGCCGGGTGAGCCGCACGCCCGCTCCGTCCATGGTCTCCACGCCCTCGAAGGCGCGGACGATTTCGCGTTCGTCCATTGTTGCCCCCTCCCTCATTATACGCCCGGGGAGGGGGCGGCGATACCTCAAGCTTCAGGGCGGGGCTTCAAGCCCCGGAGCGGGGCTTCGCCGGTCCCGGACTCCGGGCGAAGAGCGGCTCGAACTGTCTGACCATGAGGGCGGGCAGGTTCCGGATCATGCCGCGATAGACCGCGGGGATCGAGGTGATCCAGTAGCCGAGCCAGATCGCGAGGCGCTTGACTGGCTTCCTCTGGGGGAAGTCGTAGATGCCCTCTCTCGCATAGGCCCGGTGGTCCGACTTGAAGACGATCCTGAGCTCGTCGTAGATGTCGTCGCGGAAGATCTTCATGCCGCCCACGCCGAGGAAGGTCGCGGGCCTCATCGCGCCGGCGGCGAGGGCCGCGCTCGATCGCGAGGCGGCTGCGTCTATGAGCGCGTCCAGCCTCGGACCCGACTCCGCCTCGTCGGATACGAGGTCGACGAGGTTCGCGCCCTGCCATTCGACGTAGGCCTGGAGGGTCTCGCGGAGGTTCCCGAGGAGGGAGAGGGGACCCGCCGCCAGGACGAGGATCTGCTTGCCTACGAGGGTCCGCTGATGCGTGTTGAAGAAGGAGCGGTCGAAGAAGGCCTTCCATCTCGCCGACAGGGCGCGATCCTTTATAGTGCCCGCGATGACGAGGAGATCGGCGCCCATCACCTCGGACCTGAAGCTCTCGATGAAGCCGTCTTTGCCTTCGTAGGCGCAATGGTTGGCCTGGCCGCACTTGAGGCAGCCGAGGCAGCCGCCCTTCATGCCCATCTCCTCGAGGCCGAGGGTCCGGACGCACTCGCCCGCGGCGCGCGATGCAGCCACGAAGCGCCGCGCCATGGCGCCGATCGACGACTCGGGGTAATCGACGAGCACGAGGACGCGCTTCCCGGTCGGAGCGGGGATCGCAGGATCTGAGGCGGGCTCCGAGGCGCGCGGGGCGGCGCCTCCGAGGCGCGGGAGGGCTGCCGTCCGGCGGGGCAGGGGCAGCTTCCTCCCGGCCGCCTCGGCGAGCTCGCGCGCGAAGGATAGGAGTTGCCGCCTGCACTCCGGCTTCCTCAGGTCCTCCATCTTTGGCGAGAAGGAGCCTACGAAGGCCATGCCCAGGTCCTCGGATACGCCTCGAACGTATTCGTGGGCGGCGTGGTCGAAGAAATGGATCGAGGTAGACAGGGACGAAGCGTACTTCCCGCGGAATGCCCCATCCGCGCCTTTCTCCCAGACGAGCTCGATGAATCGCTTGTACTGCGAGCAAACGGTGAACACGTAAAGGGGGAAGGCCCAGAGCACCGCGTCTGCCTGCCTGACCTTTTCGATCGCCGCGGCAAAGGCCGACTCGTCCCGTTCCAGGAAGGCGATGCGCGACGCGATCTGGATAGTTTCGACCTCATGACCTCCCAGGTTCTCTCCGATCCATCGGACGTACTGCATCGTGACGCTCGTCGCGCCTTTCGGGCTGCCGCCTAAAACCAGAATCCGCATAGAGTACTCCTCTCGGGCCGCCCGCGGCGCGCCCGAATACCGCGATATTCCGCAACCGGTTCATTCCGGCTTGCGGAGCTCTTCGAGAGTCTCCCGGCACCAGGTCCCGAGGCTCTCGTAATAGCTTTTGCCGTAGCGGAGGGTCATGAGCTGGAAACCCGCCTCGCGACCGGCCTCCCCCCCGAGCGCGATCTCCGATCTCAGATGCGCTTCCGTCGCCAAGAGCTCGGCGCGGGCGGATTCGCATTCCTTCGACTGATGCTCGAGCATGAGGATCAGCCTATCCGGCTCGGCCCTGCGACCCAGGAAGACTTTCAGCAAAAGCTCGATTCTGAGATTGGGCGGATTCGGCATCTCGTCGAGCCAGCGGGCCAGTTCTTCCTTGCCCTCCTTCGATATCGAATACAGGTGCCGCGGCGCCTTCCCTTTCCCCGGCACTTCGTCCATCTTCGCCAGACCCTCCTCGAGGAGGAGCTTGAGGGTCGGGTAAATATGGCCGTAATCCTCTTTCCAGAAATGAGCTATGCTTATGGCCGCGTACTTGCGGAGGTCGTAGCCGGACATGGGGCAGAAATCGAGCATGCCGAGTATCGCGTACTTGCTTCGGTTTTCCTTTGGCATTCCGTCACTATATATATCAAAATAATATATGTCAAGATAATAGTGTTGAAATTGCCGCTTGTTAGACCGGTATACCCGGCCTACACTTGGATCCATGGCCAACGACAACGTGAAGCTCTTCGAGCCTGGCGATATCATTTTTAAGGAAGGCGAGAAGGGCGATCTCATGTACGTACTTCTCGAAGGAGCGGTCGAGCTCAAGATGAAGGTCGAGAGAGGGGAAACGATGCTCAAGACCGTGGACACGCCCAACGATTTCTTCGGCGAGATGACTCTTCTCGACGAACGACCCCGCTCGGCCTCCGCCGTCGCGGTCAAGAAGACCAAGGTCCTCGCCGTAGACGGCCCGACCTTTGAGTCCATGATCCTCGCCAACGGCAAATTCGCCCTCAAGATCATCAAGGTCCTCGCGGCCCGCATCAGAAGGTCAAACGACCAGGTCTCCGAGCTCATCGAGACTATGCCCAAGGAGAGGATCGCCCGCGGGATGACCGATTTCGCCGTCCGGCACGGGGAACCCATTCACGAGGGCGGAATCAAGGTCAACGTCGAGGCCATGAAGATCTGGGTCAATACCCATCTCGGCGCCGCCCAGGACGAGATCGAGGCGGCGATCTACCGGCTCCTCAGGGACGAGACTATCGCCTGGGCTCCGACCAGCGCCCGGACGAAGGAGAATCTCGTGCTCCCCAGGGCGTTCGTGAGGGAGAACGATCGCAGGACTCAGGCTTAGCCATCGATGGCTCCGGATGCTATACTCGACCCGTGATCAAGATCGATAGGTCCGCCCTGGATTACCAGCCCTACTATTGCGAAGAGAATGTCTGGCGCCTTCTCGCGAGGCCCGAACTCGTCGGCTCCGCTGCCTGGGCCGTCATCGTCTCCAACGCCTCGCGCGAGGTCATCTGCCTGCGCCAGCGCTCGGGCAGGCCCGTCGACGGCCTGGTCCGCTGGGACTACCATGTCTTCGCGGTCGCGACCGATCCCGTGCAGGGCCGGCTCGCCCTGGACATGGACAGCGACCTGCCTTTCCCATGCCCCTTGGCGCGCTATCTCGGCGCGACCTTTCCCCCGGACGTGCAGCGCGCCTTCGCGCCCCGCTTCCGCCTGCTCAAAGGCGGCGACTACGTGGCCGACTTCGTTTCCGACCGTTCGCACATGCGACGGCCGGACGGCAGCTGGATAGCCCCTCCTCCTCCCTGGCCGGCCCCGGGCACCGGTTCCGGGAAGCCCAGCCTCCTCATCGAGTGGACCGATGTGGGCCGGCGGTCGCCGGGCGCTTTGTACGACAGCGCCAGGATGGGCGCGTTCGCGGCGGATTCGGGCCGGGGATACTGAGAGGGACCAATTGAAACTGGCCCTCGTATCCCTGGCGGCCCGCGAGTCTCCTGAGGCGCTTCCTCTCGGAGCCGCGTGCGTGGCCGCCGCGATCAAGGCCGCCGCCGACCGAGGCTGTGCCTCGAACCGAAGCATGGCTTCGAACCGAGGCTGTGCCTCGGTGGAGCCCTTCCTCATCGAGGCCGCGATCGGCGAGAGCCCAGTCGAGCTGGCTTCGCGCATCGCGTCTTCGGGCGCCGGCATCGTCGGCTTTTCGGTCTATTCCTGGAACAGGGCCGTGCTGTCCGCCGCCTCCGCGCGGCTGCGCTCGCTCGTCGTCGGGCTGTTGCTGTTCGCCGGCGGCCCGGAGGCCACGGCCGATCCCCAAGGTCTCATCGCCGAAGCGGCCCTCGATTTCGCGATCGTGGGCGAGGGAGAGGGGCCGATCCTGCCGGCCTTAGCCGCGATATTGTCCGGCGCTTCCCCGCGCGGCATCCCCGGCGTCGCGCTGCCGGCGGATCCAGGGCCGGGCGCGGGGCTCGAGGCGCCCGGCGCTCTTCACTCGCCCTGGCTCCTGGGCGTCCTGGACCCGAAAGCCTGCGGGGGGGACATCGTCTGGGAGCTTTCCCGGGGCTGCCCTTTCCGATGCGCCTATTGCTACGAATCCAAGGGCTCGACCGGCTCGAGGCCTTTTCCCATGGAACGTATAGAAGCCGAGCTCGAGCTCTTCGTCCGCTCGGGAGTGCGCTACGCCTTTGTCCTCGATCCCACCTTCGACGCCGACGCGAGGAGGGCCGCCGCCCTCCTCGATCTGTTCCGAGCGAAGGCGCCGGGCTTGCGCTGGAAGTTCGAAGTGCGAGCCGAGCTTCTGGACAGGGGCCTCGTACGACGCTTCGCCGCCCTGGACTGCAGTCTCCAGGTCGGACTGCAGAGTGCGAGGCGCGAGACTCTCGAGGCCATCGGAAGGCCCGGCTTCGACCGGCGGGAGTTCTCGCGCAAGACGGCCATGCTGTCGGCGGCCGGGGTGAGTTTCGGCCTCGACCTGATCTACGGCCTGCCGGGCGACGGCCTGGGAGACTTCGAGGAGACGCTGAACTTCGCCATGGGCCTCGAGCCCAACCACCTCGACATATTTCCCCTCGCCCTCCTGCCGGGCACGGAGCTCGCGGAGCGCTCGGGCGAGCTGGGCTTCGATGCCGACACTCGGCCGCCCTACCTCGTCAGGTCGACCCGCGAGCTTCCGCCCGAAGGCATGTCCGGCGCGTCTTCTCTGGCAGCCGCCTGCGACCGATTCTACACCACCGGACGGGCGGTCGGATGGTTCGGTACGGCGTTGGGGCCCCTGCGGACCCGAGCATCGGCCTTCCTGCGCGATTATTGGTCTTGGCGCGCCGGACGCAGCGAGGAGCGAGGGGTCGAAGCCGAACAGCTGGCCTTCCTCGACGACTGCTACGGGGCCGCCGGCCTGAAGGCCCTCCTCCCCGCCCTGCGGGACCTGGTGCACCTGCACGGCGCCTGGGGGCGCGCCCTGGCCGAGAGGACGGAAAGCCTCCTCTCGCTGTCCTACGATCCCGAGGAGACGCTCGGCGCGCCGGCCATGGGCCTGCCGGCCTTCGTCCGGTCCGCCGAGACCCGAAGGGCCGCCTGGCGAGTGATCCCCGACGAGGTCGAGGGCGCGCGCCTGGAGCCCGCCTAGAAGAGACCGGACTTCCGAGGCTAAGCCGTCGCGCTCGCTCGCTTCAATCGGCGCAGGCCGGACGAGATGCCCCAGGGCAGCCAAGCGACCGCGAGGATGGCGACGCAGAGCGCGCAAAAGGCGAAGTAATAGCCCCATCCGTGGCCGAAGCCGTCCAGGGGAGTCGGGACGTCGGGTGGGCTGATGAGGAACATGAAGTTGAATTTCCAAGGATCGCCGGCGAAGGCCGAGTCGAAGACCCTCAGGACTATCGTGATGGGGAATAGGATCCCGACCGCCTTTAGGAAGGTCGCGAAGCGGATCCTGTAGCCGTGGACCGCCCCGAACCAGACCATAGTGAGGAGTATGTAGCCGTGGACGATGAAGTAGTCGTAGAAATGGAAAGTGTCGTAGTTCGCGCCGTCGGTATTGGCGAACATGTAGGGCGCCGCCGCTCCCAGTCCCCAGAAATAGAGGAGGTCCCATGCGCCGCGGCTCTTCGAGGCGTTGAGCGCGACAGCCAGCGACAGCGCGATCGCGCGGAGCCCCAGAGGGATGAGGCCGCGGAGGAACTCGTAGTAGCCCCGGGTGAAGTCCTGCAGGACATGGAAGGAGGCCTCGAAGGCGACCGCGATGATAGTCGCGACGAGCCTGAGGCGCGGCTCGCCCTTCTATGCCGCGAGGCGCCTCCGGTAGGCGACGATGAGGATCGAGAGGAGGATCAAGGCGCCGATCGCGATGAGGCGTGGCGGGCTGAATGGCTCGAGGTGCATCGGAGACGATTCCGAGATCGGTCGGAAGGAGAAGAAGGGCATAGTGCTTCCCGGCGCGCCGTAATGCGTCGCGGGGCTTCCCCGCCGACGCTGGGAGGATTTTATCGATGCGTTTCAGCGCGCTGTCAAGATCGGAAAGGCCCTCTACTCGCCCTCGGGGCGCGGATTCTTGATCGCGAGGACCCTCAGGACTCCGGGCCCCTCGTTCTTCATCCCGTGGGGCACGCCCCGCGGGCTTGGCAGGAGGGTCCCGACCCCCGCCTCGGTCGATTCCTCGCCCAGCGAGAAAGACCCCTTGCCCTCGAGTACGAAGAACTCCATGTCCACCGGCGTGACGTGAGGCTTCACGAAGCCTCCCGGCGCCACCGCGATATAGACAATGAGCGCCTCGGGAGACGAGTACACGACTCTCGCGAGCGTTCCCGAATCGTCCTTAAGTATCTTGCCCCCGTCGATCCCCAGCTTCTTCATCGATCCCCCGAATCAGCCTCAGCCTCATCCCGTCGGACTTCACTTTCTCGCAGAAGGCGATGAAACCTTCGGCGGGCAGGGGCTTGGATATCAGGAAGCCTTGGAAGCCCCTGCATCCCATGTCCCATAATATCCTGAGGGCCTTGGGCTTCTCTACGCCCTCGGCGACCAGGGTCAGGCCGAGGCCTTTCGCGATCGAAACGAGGGAGCCGACGATGATCTTGTCATGGTGGTTCGAGTCGAGATTCTCGATGAAGAGCCTGTCGATCTTTATCTCGTCGAGGGGGAAGCGGTGCAGGTGGCTCAGGGAGGAGTATCCCGTCCCGAAATCGTCCACAGATATCTTCACGCCGAGGGCCGAGAAGCGCTCGAGCGTCCTCTTCGTGAGCTCGGGATCCTCGAAAAGGGCCGTCTCGGTGAGCTCCACGGTGAGGCGTTCGCCGGCGAGCCCGTTGCCGGAGAGCGCCGACGCTATGATGTCCGCCGCGTCCTGCGAGCTGAACTGCCTCGCCGAAAGATTGACGGATAGGTTGAGCGATATGCCCAGGCCGCCCCAGCCTGCCGCGTCCCAGGCGGCGAGTCGCCTCGCGCACTGGTAGATCAGCCACTTGCCGAGGGGAAGGATGAGGCCCGTCTCCTCGGCGAGAGGGATGAAAGTGTCCGGGCCGAGGAAGCCCCTCTGGGGGTGGCGCCACCGGATCAGGGCCTCGGCCTCGATCTTCTCGACGCCGACGAAGCTTTCGCCGACCGAGGAGAGGAAGATCTTGGGCTGGTAATAAAGCGTGAACTGATCGCCCAGCCGGTCGATGCCCGCGGTCTCGAGGGCTTTTACGATCGAATTCTGCAGCTCCACTTTCTCCACCGCGCGGCGCAGCAGCTCGGGCGTGAAGAGGACGAAGCTCTTGCGTTCCTCGACGGCGGCTCCGGCAGCCACGTCGGCGCGATGCAGGATCTTCGACTTCTCCTCTCCATGCTCCGGCCAGTACGACGCGCCGGTAGCCGCCTTGATCGCGATGTTGAAGCCTGAGAAAATGTGCGGTTCGTCGAGCTGGGCGATGAGTCTGCGCAAGAACTCCTCCAGGGATTTGCCCTTGCGCCCTGGCAGGATGAGGACGAACTCGCTCTCATGAGTATGGAATAGCTTATCGCCCGGCTGGAGCAGGCTCTGGATCCGACAGCCGGTCTCGTAGAGTATCCATTCGCTTATACTCGATTTGAGCGTCTTGCGCACGATCGCATAATTGTCGCCCAACTGCACGATGAGGAGGCTGAAGCCTTCGCGGTCGCCGCGCCGCCTGAATTCCTCGATAGTCTCCTCCAGCTCGAGCTCGAGCCGAAAGTGGGTAGGCAGGCCCGTCTGGGGCTGGAGGGAGATCATGCGCTCAAGCTGGGCGACGCGCTTCGTCAATCTCGCGTTCTCGTTGCTCAGCCTGGAGATATCCTCGTCGCGATCTGCGGACTCGGGCTTTCCATTGATGTCTTTCATGTAAGCTCAACTCCCTGTCACGCCACGATCGCCTTCTCGAGGCGAGCCGCGCCTAAGATCGTATATGCTTTTATCGGCATGAGGGTCTAGTTTCCGCGGAGCGAAAACGAAAAACCGTTCTGGCTCTGCCGGGAATCCCGCTCCCCGCCGGGCGCGGTCTGCCGGAGAGGAGTAACCGGCCCCGGGAGGCTTCGTGAAAATGGCTGACCGACGCCGGCCTTGACCCGTCGGCGGCGCGCGGCCCATCATCCGCCATGGCGCGACGCAATTTCCTCGTCAGGCTGGCCTATGACGGCACGGATTTCTCGGGATGGCAGCGCCTTCGCGGAACCGCGGGCGATGCCGGGCGAAGCGTCCAGGGCGAGCTGGAAGCCTGCATCGGGGGGGCTCTCGGGCTCCATGGGCCATCCGCCGCCATCGAGACCGTTGGAGCGGGGCGGACCGACGCCGGCGTCCACGCGGAGGGACAGGCCGCCAGCTTCCACGCGTTCACGGCCCTGAGCTGCGGCGACCTCAAGGACGAACTGAACGCCCGCTTCCCGCCGGACCTCGCCTGCAGGTCCTGCGTCGAGGTCGACGCGCGCTTCCACGCCCGACTCCACGCGAAGGCCAAGGCCTACCGCTACCGCTTCCTGGCCTCGACCGAGCCCGACCCTTTCCTGCGGCGCTACAGTCTGCGAGTTCCCGAGCGCCTCGACCTCGCCGCCATGTCGGCCGCCGCCGCCGCCCTCGTCGGCGAGCGCGATTTCCGCGCCGTATCCAACGCCAAGGGCGAGGATACGAGGCGCCGCCTCGACGAGGCGAGAATCGAGGCCTCGGGCCGCATCGTCGATCTCGTCTTCGTGGGCCCGGGCTTCATCTACAACCAGGCGAGGATCATGGCCGCCCTCGTCCTCGAGGCGGGGAAGGGATCGCTGGCGCCCGAGCGCGTGGCGGCGATCCTCGAGGGCCGCGACCGCGCCGCCGTTCCCGGGGCGCTCGGCCCCTTCGGGCTCTGTCTCGTCGACGTGCGCTACGACCGGGTCGGAGGGACCGCGCCTTCAGCGTAAGGACGCCCCGCTACAGGCCTATCATGTCGGTCCGCGTCAGGACGACGTTGCCGCGCACGGCGGGAGCGTTCATCAGATGCCATGCGACGTATTGCTCGGCGTAGCGCTCCGACGAAGCCGTGCCGTCCACCGGCACGACAACCTTGAATCCCCGCAGCGTGGCCCCTATGCTCGTGCCGAGCACCGCCCCCTCGGCCACGATGCCGGCGATGATGACCCGCTGGATGCCTTTTCCCTTCAGATAGGCCTCTAGGTCGGTGCCGAAGAACTTGTCTACGCTCGCTTTGACCACGTGCTCGGAGGGGAGGGGCTTGAGATCGGGCAGGATGGTCTCCGGACTCCCGGCCAGGGTGGTGCTGTACGCAACCAGAATGCCGGAGGCCCGCGCGAATTCGAGGAGCTTCGCGACTCGGGGCAGAGTCGCGACGGCCCTAGGGCGGGGGCCGACGGTCCTCTCCTCGAAATCGAGGAGGAGGAGGGCCGTGGTCGCCGGTTCGACCTTGACTTGCTGCAGCTCGGGCGCTGGCGGGGTCCGAACCTGGCTCCATTCGTCGACGATGGTGGGGGCCTCGGCGAAGGCCACTAGGCCGAGGATGGACGCGAGGATGCCTGCGAGCGTTCGTTTCATGCTTGCCTCCTCGTTCGAGGATACTGAAATCGCGGATACGGGAAAACGAAGGCGCGGCGCGATCTCAAGCTCCCGCCGGGGAGGCTCGGGTCCGTTGGATCGAACTTCATTTTCCACGACCCTGGGCCAGGAAGCGAGGATGTAGAAGGAGTTGTCGTTCGTCTCGAGATGGCTCTGCATCGCGAGGATAGACAAGGACATGGCTGGTTCCTTGTCCGAAATACTCGAAACTGTGTATCGGGCAAGTCGGCGACTGAATGTACCCAACTTTGTTAGTGGGATTTGCCAAGTTCGGCAACCGCCATGATCAACTTGGTTATTCGGCATGACCAACTTAGACAATCGACGTGACCAACTTGGACAATCGACGTAACCAACTTGGCGAAGGGTCTCCTATAAGTAGAAAACCAGGCGTTAAACCCTGCTCCCTTGATGGCCGTCATCCCTGCCTTCAGGGAGGGGCGGAAGGCCGGGACCGCGGCTCCGGCCTCCGCCAGCCGGCCTTCCCATAAGGCGACCTGCCTCACCTCGGTCTCGGCCAGCTTCCTGCCCAGTTCCGCGAGGTTGGCATTGGGCTCGGCCTCGGCGAGTCGCCCGTACAAGTAGACCGCGTCCCTCTCGCTGTCCAGGTTGGCGCGTAATCCTTTGATTCGGAGGAGGGACTCATACCCCGCAGCTCGCTGCGTACGACGCTTCAAGGTACAGGGGTATGAGGCCCTCATACAATAAATTTCCTTACCGAGCGAACGATACCTCGCAGCTCGCTGCGAGGTCGTTCATTTCCGCATTCTTCATGGCGCCGAGGATATGGGCGAGACGTCGATTCGGTAAGCTCCGTCGATGCCTGCGCCCCTCGAGAGCGGTATATTACTCCTGAGGTGCATTGCCATGCCGCAGAAGACGCGCCGTTCCGTGAAGAATCCGGCTCTGGACGAACTGATCGCCCTCCTGCCCGAGCTCGACGCCGAGGGCATTTCCTTCCTCCTCGAGCAGGCCAAGGTCCACCGCTATAACATGGAAGTACAGAGGCTCAACGACATCGCCGACCGCTCCGATTCGGTAGGCCCTCGACCCACGCCGGTTCCCGCCCTGCGCATCGAGCGATCCGAGGACGGGTCGACCTACCATCTGGTCGCGGGAAGCGAATGGAAGATGCTCACTGCCGAGGAAATGGCGGCCCTCGTGCGCATATCGCGCGCGGACGACGTCGAGGACGAGATCGCGCGCCGCCTGCGAGCCTGGTTCGCCGCGGAGCGCAAGGATATCTTCCTCGATCTGGGCCTGGACCTGCCCTCGAAAGGGATGGCCAGGGACATCGCCCGACTCCTCGCCTCGACCTTTCCGCCCCGGTCCGCGAAGCGCGTATAATTATGCCCCGGTCTCTTGACCTTCTTTTTGATATTCGCCATTATCCGCATAAATATGCATCCGAGGAGTGGTATATGAAGTACCAAGGCCGAGCCTACGACAAGCCACCGCAGCGCCCCATCGAGAATCAGTCTACCCTCAGCGAAGCTACCCGTCTCCCCCTCCTCCTACTTCCTATCTTCCTTCGTCGTTAGACCTTACCCCATTACATCCTTTTGGCAGAGCGTGCCGTGGCGCCTTGGCGCCCGCGCAATTCCGCGTCCCCGTCGGCCTGAATCCGGCGAGAGGCGCTCGACCGGAGAACGATGAATGAGTATATGCGCGGTTATCGGAGCTACCGGCTATGCAGGAGCGGAGCTGGCGAGGCTACTCCTGGGTCATCCCGACGTCGACGAGCTCGTCCTGAGCTCGGCCAGCGCCGGTGGCGAGGCCATGTCCTCGGTCTATCCCAATCTATTGGGCGCCGGCGACGCGGCGCTGGCGGACAAGGCCGAGGCGATAGCGCGGGCCGACGTGGTATTCGCGGCTCTCCCCACCGGCCACGCCGAGGACATCGCGGCCGCGTGCTCGGCCAAAGGATCTTTCTTCATCGACATATCGGCGGATTTCCGCTTCGGCGCGGACGAGGCCACCTACTCCAAATGGTACGGGAAGGCCTTTTCACGCCCCGAGCTCCACGCGGCCTCCGTCTACGGCCTCCCCGAGCTCAACCGGGCGCGGATCCGCGCGCTCTGCGGGTCCGGGCCTGTGCCCGGCGGGTCCGGGCACAGGCCCGGACCGAGGATCATTGGGAATCCCGGCTGCTTCCCGACCGCTTCGGCGCTCGGCCTCTTCCCCGCCCTGCGCCTCGGCCTCGCGGAGCGCGATGGTATCATCATCGACGCCAAGTCGGGCGTGACAGGAGCGGGCAAGGAGCCGACCAGGAGCACGCACTATCCCGAATGCGCCGATTCCCTGTCGCCCTACAAGATAGGCGAGCACCGCCATACCCCCGAAATCGAGTCAGTCCTCACCGCCATGGCCGAGGCGCCAGTCCACGCGGTTTTCACGCCCCACCTGGCTCCGATGAGCAGGGGCATCGTCGCGACGATCTACTTCCGCCTCGCCAAGACCATCGGAGTCGACGAGCTCCGGGACGCCTACTCGTCTTTCTATGCCGCCGAGCCCTTCGTGCGGGTCCTGCCCCAAGGCCTGATCGCGACGAACCGCAACGTGCGCTTTTCCAACTATTGCGACGTCTCGGTCCACCTCGCCCACGACGGCGCGACCGCGGTGATCGTATCGGCCATCGATAATATGGTAAAGGGAGCCGCGGGGCAGGCCATCCAGAACATGAACGTGGCCCTGGGCCTGGACGAAAAGGCCGGGATAGCCATGCTTCCCCCCGCGTTCTGAGCTGAAAGGAGACTGAGCATGAAGCAAGTGCGCGGCGGCGTCACCGCCCCTACGGGATTCCTGGCCTCGGGCATACGCGTCGGCATCAAGAAGACCGGCGACAAGAAGGATCTGGCCCTCATCTGGTCCGAGGCGCGCTGCTCCGCGGCCGCCGTGTACACGCGGAACAAGGTCGTCGGCCAGCCCCTCGTCGTCACGAGGGAGCACCTCGCCGACGGCTTCGCGCAGGCGGTGATCGTCAATTCGGGCAACGCGAATACCTGCAACGGCGAGGCCGGAATCGACGCGGCGAGACGCATGGCCGCCCTGGTCGCCGAGCGGCTGCCGGTCAAGGCCGAGGACGTCGTCGTCGCTTCCACGGGCGTGATCGGCGTCCAGCTCGACCTGGCGCCAATCGAGGCGGGAATGGAGGCCCTGGTCGCCGGACTCTCCAAGGCCGGCTCCATCGACGCCCGCGAGGCTATCCTCACGACCGACACGATGAAGAAGGAGTTCGCCCTCAGCCTCGAGCTGGGCGGGAAGACCGTCACCATCGGCGCGATGGCCAAGGGCTCGGGGATGATCCACCCCAACATGGCCACGATGCTGGGCTTCGCCACCACGGACTGTGCCATCTCCCCGGCCCTCCTCCGGGAGGCGCTCTCCGAGAGCGTGAAGCGAAGCTACAATCGGGTGAGCGTCGACGGCGACACGAGCACGAACGACATGGTCGTCATCCTCGCCAACGGCATGGCAGGCAATGCGCCGATCGAGGAGGCGGGTCCCGACTTCCGCGCCTTCGCGGAGGCCCTCGACTATCTCAACATCCAGATGGCCAGGATGATAGCCCGCGACGGCGAGGGAGCCACCAAGCTCGTCGAGTGCGTGGTCTCCGGCGCTCCCGACGAGGCGGAGGCCGAGGCCCTGGCGAAGTCCGTCATCACCTCGAGCCTGGTCAAGACGGCGCTCTTCGGCTCCGACGCGAACTGGGGCCGCGTGCTCTGCGCCCTCGGCTATACGCCCTCGACCTTCGACCCCGCGAAAGTTCACCTCGCCTTCGAGAGCCCGCGCGGCTACATCGAGGTCTGCGCGAACGGGACGGGGCTGCCCTTCAGCGAGGAGAAGGCCAAGCTGGTGCTCGGGGCCCAGGAGGTGACGATCCTCGTCGACCTGGGCGGAGGCCCTTCCGGGGCCGGAAGCGTGCAGGCCACGGCCTGGGGCTGCGACCTCAGCTACGAGTACGTCCGCATCAACGGCGACTACCGCACCTAGGAGACAGACGTGGGCATAACCGACAGCGAGCGGGCTGGGGTCCTCGCCCAGGCCCTTCCCTATATCCAGAGCTACCAGGGCAAAACCATCGTGGTGAAGTACGGCGGGGCGGCCATGGTCAACGAGTCGCTGCGGGCCTCCGTGGCCGAGGACCTCGTCCTGATGACCTGCGTCGGGATCCGCGCCGTCCTCGTGCACGGCGGCGGCCCCGAGATCGACGCGATGCTGCGCCGCCTGGGGAAGGAGCCGGTATTCGTCGACGGCCTCCGCTACACCGACGAGGAGACGATGGAGATCGTGCAGATGGTCCTCGCGGGCAAGGTCAACAAGGAGCTCGTCGGCCTCATCCAGAGGGCGGGCGGCCGGGCCCTCGGGCTCTGCGGCCTGGACGGCGGGATCCTGTCCGCCGAACGCCGCGTGAAGGCCGGCCCGGGTCCGGCAAAGGACTGGGGCCTCGTCGGCGAGATCCGCGAAGTGAACGCGCGGCCCCTCGAGGACGCGCTGGCCGGCGGCTACGTCCCCGTGGTCGCCACGGTGGCCGGCGGGATGGGCGGCGATCCCAGGTCCTACAACGTGAACGCAGATACGGCCGCGGCCGACATAGCCGTCGCGCTGCGGGCCGAAAAGCTCCTCCTCCTCACCGACGTGCCGGGAATACTTCGCGACGTCCGCGACGAGGGGACGCTGATCAAGGAGATGAGCCGCTCCGAGACGGAGGGCTACATCGAGGGGGGTATCGTGTCGAAAGGGATGATTCCGAAGGTGGAGTGCTGCGTCAGGGCGGTGGATGGCGGCGTCAACCGCGCCCATATCATAGACGGCCGATCGCCGCACTCGCTCCTCGTCGAGCTCTTCAGCGACTCCGGCGTCGGGACGATGATCTCATGAGCGACCGATTCATGGACACCTACAAGCGGACCGGCCTCGTGTTCGTCCGCGGATCGGGTTCGACCCTCGAGGCCGACGACGGGAGGGAGTACCTCGATTTCACGAGCGGAATAGGCGTGAACAGCCTCGGCCACGCCCATCCCGCGCTCGCGGCGGCGATCGCCGAGCAGGCCTCCCGCCTCATCCACGTCTCCAACTACTACCAGAGCCGCGAGGCCCTGGCCTTCGCCGACGAGCTCTGCGCGCGGACAGGGATGGACGCCGTCTTCCTCTGTAATTCCGGGGCGGAGGCCAACGAGGGCGCCATCAAGATCGCCCGCAAGCACGGGGCCTCGAAGAGCCCGGCCAGGACGACGATCGTGGCCCTGCGCGGCTCCTTCCACGGTCGAACGATAGCAACCCTGGCCGCCACCGGCCAGGACAGGTTCCACGAGCAGTTCGGGCCCTTTCCCGCCGGCTTCGCCCACGTCGAGCCGGAGGACCGCTCGGCCCTCGACGCCGCCCTCGGCCCGGACTGCTGCGCCCTGATCCTCGAGCCGATCCAGGGAGAGAGCGGCGTGCTGCCCCTGAGCGACGACTACTTGAGGCTCGCCGCGAGGCTCTGCGCGGAGCGGGGGATCCTCCTCATCGCCGACGAAGTGCAATGCGGCGTCGGGCGCACGGGGAAGTTCCTCGCCTCCGCCCAGGCCGGCCTGAGGCCGGACGTCGTGACCCTGGCCAAGGGCCTCGCCGCCGGCGTTCCCGTCGGGGCGGTGCTCGCCCGCGGAGGGGCCGCGAAGGTGCTGGGCCGGGGGGACCACGGCTCGACCTTCGGCGGCAATCCGCTCGCCGCCGCGGCCGCCAGCGTCGTCCTCGGCGAGCTCGGCGCGCCCGGCTTCCTGGATGGAGTCGCACGCAAGGGCGAGCGCATCCTCGCGACCGTCGGTTCCTGGAAGCATCCTTTCGTGAAGGAGGTCCGCGGGCGCGGCCTGATGGTCGGCATCGCCCTGGCCGGCGCCCCCGACAGGGTCAAGGAGCTCTGCATCGCGCGCGGCCTCCTGGTCCTGACCGCCGGGACGGACGTGATTCGCCTCCTCCCCCCCCTCGTCATCTCGGACGAGGAGATCGATAGGGGCCTCGCGCTGCTGAAGGAGGCCCTGGACGAGGCTTGGAAATCGGCGTGAGGGGCGGGAGGCGCGCCGTACCGCCCCGATCGGGGTTTTCCTCCATTTTCAGTATCCGAACTATTCTCATGGGACCCCCTATGCACTATATTTCCCAACGCACCGCCATGCCATCCGGAGGTCTTCATGAAGAGCTTCTCGTACGTCCAGACGTTCGCGCTGATAACAGTCGCCCTGACCCTAGGCTCCTGCGCTTCCGTGGCCCCGGTCTCCACCAAAGCGCCCGCTCCGGCCGCCAAAGTGGCGAAGCAGAGGACGATCGTCACCAAGGTCCCCGTCCTGGTCAAGGAGACTTCCTACTATCCCGACGGTCTGGTGGACGAGTATATCTCCTATAAGCTCGATAAAGCCGAGAAGAGTCTGGTCGAGAAGGCGACCTACGACCCCTCCCGCCCCGATCCGGTCGAGCGTCTCATCCCCGAATATGCCGATGGGCGCCTTACGGCCGAATCCGTCTATGATTCCGACGCCAAGTTGCGCTCCCGAAGGGAGTTGAGCTACGATTCCTCGGGCCGGCTCGTCTCGGAGCGTATGCTCGATGCCGGCGGGAAGCCGCAATCCTCGTCGGCCTATGCCTACGACGCCGAAGGACGCAAGACCGAATGGAGGGCCCTCGACGGTTTCGGCGCGGTCAAGGCAATCAGCGCCTATTTCTACGAGAAGAAGGACTTGACTGGCGTGGAGATGAAGGATTCTGGCGGGAAGCTCTCGGGAACCATCAAGCTGGAGTACTCAAACGGAGTCCTCGCGAAGCGCTCCTATCTGGGCGCCGACGGTACCTTGCAGAAATACGAGGCCTACGTCTACGCGGGAGGGCGGCTGGCCGAGCTCGAGAATCGGCGGGCCGACGGCTCCCTCGCCTCGAGAGTCGCCTATGAGTACGGCCCCGCGGGAGAATTGGCCAAGGCCTCGGATTACGATTCCGCCGGCGCGCTCAAAGGCTATACTGTCTACGAGTACGTCGTCCGGGAGGACAGCGCCGTCGAGACCTACTACGAATGACAGAGGAGAGTCCCCGCATGAAGCGTCTTTTCGCGATCGCAACCCTCGCGCTCGTCGCCGCGGCCTCCGGCTTCGCCGATGAGACGACCGAAGTCTACCAGATGCTCTACAAGCAGGCGGAGGGTCTGCCCCAAAAATACGCCGCCGCGCTGAACCTCGTCGAGCTCAACGACAAGGCTACCGCTCCCATCCTCTCGCAGGCCCTCGAGGATCTCCTCCTGGCCCAGCAATCGTACTCCTCGCCCATGGACCAGGATCTCTACGGCCGCACCGTCCGCATCCTGGCCCAGGCCCTCGGCGACTACAAATATGCCGACGCCGCGCCCTTCCTCTGGGATGCGGCCCAACAGGTGCCCGACGCCCTCGCGAGGGCCGAGGCCATCATGGCGCTCGGCAAGATGCGCGCCCTGGACTACGTCGAGCGCATCGCGCTCAAGCTGCGCGACCTCAACCTCCAGCCGACCCAGGACCGCGACGCGGGAGAGAAGCTGGCCTACGGCTGCATCGTCGCGCTCGACAAATTCAAGGACGCCAAGGGCTTCTCGCCCGTCTTCTTCGCGACGGACGCCTGGTACTCGCTGCGCGTGAGGCAGGAGGCAGCCAAGGCCCTGCCCGGCATAGCCGACGATCCTACCGATCCGATAAAGGACATCATCGGGGCGGAGGCGCCCGAGCGCGAGCTGCGGGCCCTCCAGGCCGAGGCGGCGTCCAAAGCGGCCGACCCGCGCAAGATCGAGACGGCGGTCCTGGCTCTCGGCCTGGGCCTCCAGAAATCTCCGCGCGACAGGGATGAGGCCAAGCTCCTGTCCGACCTTAGGAAGTTCGCCCTACGCATCCTCATCGCCTACAAAGCCGCCGGCCCGGTCCCGGTCGACGGCTGCGCCGCCTCCTATAGCGGCGGCTTCGACGACGAGGAGAGGCTCCTGGCCCTCTCCGCCCTCGGCGCCAACGGCTCCGACCCCGCCGCGACGGCCTTGAGGGACATCATCGTCAAGCTCAACGCGGACGAGAAGGCGGGACTGTCGGACGAGACGAGGGATCGCATGGCCAAGGCGGCGATCGAGAACTGCGCCATCGCCAAGAACAAGATCGCGAGGCCGGCCCTTCTCGCGGTGACCTTCGACGACAAGTGGTCGGGCGGGATCATCCTCGCCGCGCAGACCGCCCTGAAGGCCATGCAGTGAACGATCGCGAGCGTCGGCTCGCGGGCCGCGTAGCCCGCGTCGCCGGCCGCCTCGCTTCCGAAGGGATCGCAGCCGCCCTCTTCGAGGACGCCGAGGGGCGCCGGGACCGGGCCATCCGCTACTTGACGGGCCAGCCGGGCGACGCGCTCCTGGTCGTCGCCGCCGACGGCGCCTCGATCCTCGTAGCCTGGGACCTGAATCTCGCGCGAAGGCTCGCCTCGGCCGGAGAGATCCTCGCCTACGAGGACTTCGCCCGGCTCCCCCTGCGGGCTCTCGCCGAGGTCCTCGCCCGCCTGGGTCTGCCCTCGGGCTCCAAGGTCGAGCTCCCCTCGTCGACCGCCCATCCCCGCTACGTCGACTTCCTAGAGAAGCTTCCCGCCTTCGATTTGGTCTGCCGATCCGAGGGCGTGGACGGCTTCGTCCGCGGGCTGAGGGCCACGAAGGACTCGGACGAGATCGGGATATACCGGAGGGCGGCCGCCATCACTAACGCCCTCCTCGACGAGCTCGAGGCCAGAGTCCGATCGGGCAGGATCGTCACTGAGCTCGATGCAGCCCTCCTCATCGAGCGATGCGCCCGCGAGGCCGGCTGCGAAGGGCTGGGCTTCGAGACCCTCGCTGCCGGCCCGTCGCGGAGCTGGGGCATCCATGCCTTCCCGCCCTACAGCAGCGGCCCCTTCGCCTCCGAGGGCCTGTCGATCATCGATTTCGGCCTCGACCTCGAGGGTTACGCCACCGATGTCACCATGAGCTTCGCCCGAGGCCGGCTCGGGAGCGAGCGCGAGAAGATGATCGCCCTCGTCGAGCGCGCCCATGCCGAGGCCGTCTCGATGCTCGCGCCCGGCAGGCCCTGCCGCGAGGTCGCCCAGCGTGTCGACGAGATCTTCGCCGAGGCGGGCCTGGTCATGCCTCATGGCTTGGGGCACGGGATCGGCCTCGACGCCCACGAGGCTCCGAGTGTCCGCAGTCGCGATGACTGTCTCGACCTCCTGGCGCCGGGCCAGATAGTTACCATCGAGCCGGGGCTCTACCACCAGGAGCTGGGCGGAGTCCGGCTCGAGGACGATATCCTCGTCACCGAGACGGGACACGAAGCGCTGACGAAATCGCGCATCGTCAGACTCTAGCGACCCTCCATGCGAGGGTCTGCCCGGCGAGCATGGGCACGACGCCGTCCAGCTCTCCGGGGACGACCCATTCGCGGCGCTCGAGGGACAGCCGGCCCTCCGGCGGCGGCAGGCCGTAGAAGGCGGCGCCGCGGCGCGAGAGGAAGGCCTCCAGCCCGCCGAGCCCGCCCTCGGAATCGAAGAGACCCGCCAGGGCGGCGACGGCGCAGGGAGAGGAATAGATCCCCGCGGCCGCGCGAGGCGCCTCCTTGGCCGCCCGCGGATGCGGCGCCGAGTCGCTTCCGAAGAACAGCCGGCCCTCGCCGCGCAGGACGGCGTCGCGCAGTGCGTCCCGATCCCGCGAGGTCTTGAGCACTGGCTTGCAGAAAAGGTGGGTTTCCAAGCCCTCGCCCAGGAGGTCGTCCAAGGTAAGCAGAAGGTGATGCGCCGTCACCGTGGCGGCCACGCGCGCGGGAGCCGAGAGCACGAAACCGAGGAGGGCGGCGGTGGAGACGTGCTCGACGACCATCCTGAGCCGGGGATGGTCGGCGAGGATGCGCTCGAGGGCGGGGATGAAGGCCTCCTCGCGATCGAGCACCGGCGCCGAGGGCTCCTCCGCGTGCACGCACAGGACGGTCCCCGTCTCCTCCATCGCCCCCATCGCCTCCTCGGCCTCCGAAGGGTCGGACAATCCGTCCGATGCGTTGGTCGTCGAGCCCGCAGGGTAGTACTTGCCGGCGATGGCGCCGGCGGCCGCGCAGCCGCGGACGGCTTCTGCGCCCATACCCGGCAAGAGTTTAAAGCTCATGAGGGGGACGAGTGCGCTGCCGGCCGATCGCCGCGTCCCCGTCGCGCCGACGATCTCGGCGCGATAGGCCGCGACCCCCGAGGCCGAGGAGACGGGCGGAACAGTGTTCGGCATGACTAGGGCCCGCCCGAACGAGAGGGCGTGCCTGAGGGCGTAGGCTCGCGCCGCCGAAGCCTGCCTCAGGTGCGCGTGAAAGTCGTCGGGGAGCGCGATCGCGAAGCGGTCGCCGGAAGGAGCTTCAGTCAAGCCGCAGCTCCAGGAGAGAGATGTCGTCCGGGAAGCGTCGGGACGAGGACTCGGCCTTGGCCATGTCGAGGATCCTGTCGAGGATCCGCCTTCCGCCGCGCGGAGCAGACGCTATCCCGACGAGGGCCTTCGTGAATCGCTCGATGCCCAAGATAGTCCCGTCCCTCGCCCTGAACTCGTAGATCCCGTCGCTGAATACGTAGAGTCCCGAGCCCTCGGGGACGACGGCCAACGCGGAATCGTAGCGCGCGTTCGCGTCGACGCCGATAATCATGCCTCCCGTCGACAGTTCTTCCGAGGATCCGTCGGGCAGGACGAGGAGGGCGGGCGGGCTGCCGGCGCTGGCGTAGACCAGCCGGCGCGACGCGTAGTCCCAGACCCCGTACCAGGCCGTGAAGAAGAGGTTGTTCTGCTCCTCCATCCGGAACGAGGCGTTGAGCCTGTCGAGGACCGACGCGGGCTCGTTGAAATCGGCGCCCGGCAGGACCTGGGTCTTGAGCATGTTCATGAGTGTGACCGAGAAGAGGGCAGCCTCGATCCCGTGGCCGCTTACGTCGATGAGGTACAGCGCGAGCCTGCCCCCGCCGGCCTCGCCGCCCCCCAGGAGATGGTAGCCGAATACGTCCCCGCCGAGGGAGGCCGAGGGGATGAACTCCCAGTCCGTCGCCAGCCCGGGCAGGGCGAGGCGCTCGGGTAGGAGGCTCCTGACGTAGGAGGCCCCCCCGCGCAACTCGGAGCTGAGCTTTTCCTGCGCCTGCACCAGGGCGGCGACGTAGAGCTCCTGCTCTTCCTTCATCCTCTTCTTCTCGAGGCAGGACTCGATGCGGGCCTTGAGGATGACGGGTTCGAATTCGCGCGGAAGGTAGTCCTCCGCGCCGAGCTGGATGCAGCGCGCGATGATCTGCGTGTCCTCGAGGGCGGAGATCACTATCGCGTGGACGCCCTTCAGAGCCTCTTCGGCGCGCATGCGCTCGAGCAGCTGGTAGCCGTTCATGCCGGGCATCATCACGTCGATGATCGCGACGTCGAAGGCTTCGGAGCGGAGGAGGTCGAGGGCCGCCAAGCCGTCGGCCGCCGCCCGCACGTCGTGGCCCTGGCGCTCGAGGTGCCTCGAGAGGAGTTCGCGGTTGAAGAGGTTGTCGTCCACCACGAGGATGCGTCCCGGGCGGGGGGCGGGCGCGAGCGCCACGGCCGCCAGGTCGGGGCGAGGAAGGGCCGATTCGCCCTCCTCCTCCGCCGCGCCGGAGAGGCCGTCCCCCTCGGAGGCCATGAGCTCGAGGATGGAGTTCCCGGCCTCTAGGAGCCTGTCGGCGTCTACGGCGATGGCTTTGTTCCCGCCGGCCGTCGCCTTGCCCTTGGCGTCGTGGATGAAGGCGATGAGGGCGTAGAGGATGCCGTAGATCTCGTGATCGAGGGCTTCGGGCCTCTGGCCGTCCGCGCTCGCGACGAGGCGCGCCATCAGGGGCTCCTTGAGGGCCTGGGCGGATTCGCAGATCGTGGCGAAGATGGATGCGAGGTCCTCGCGTCCCGCCTCGAGCGCGTCCCGTCTGAGCATTTCGCCGTATCCGACGATGTGATTGAGCTGGGTGCGCGCCGTCTGACGCGCCGCCTCCCCGCTTTTCTCGACGGGGGCTGCGGAGTCGACCTTATTGCTTTTCGGCATGCTCTTCGACGTACTTCTCGAACTCTTCCTCTGACATCCGATCGGAATATAGGGGGTAGAGAGCCTCGATGAGGTCCTCGAGCGTGGCGAATTTGGCTCCGTCGAGTTTATAGGTCATCCTGTCCTCGAGGCTAGGATACTCGCTTAGGCCTCGCGACGCAAGCTTTCAGCGGAGCCGGGCCTCGTAGAGACTCCGGGCGATGGGCATCCTCCGGCCCGTGCCGAAGGCCCTCGCCGAGACCTTGACGACCGGCGCAGACTGCCTTCGCTTGTGCTCCGCCCGGCCCACCATCGAGACGACCCTCTCCACGAGGGTTTCGTCGTAGCCGAGCCCTACGATCTCCGCGGCCCCGAGGTTCCGGATTATATAGAGGCCGAGGATCTCGTCGAGGATCTCGTAGGGAGGAAGGGAATCCTGGTCGGTCTGGTCGGGCCGGAGCTCGGCGCTCGGGGCCTTGTCCAGGATGGCCTCGGGGATGACGGGCCGGCCCCCCCGGGCGTTGATGTAGCGCGCCAGGCCGTAGACCTCGGTCTTGAGCAGGTCGCCTATCGGCGCGAGGCCTCCGCACATGTCGCCATAGAGGGTGCAGTATCCGGCGGACAGCTCGCTCTTGTTGCCAGTCGTCAGGAGGAGGGCGCCGAATTTGTTGGACCAGGCCATCAGGATCGAGCCGCGGACGCGGGCCTGGAGGTTCTCCTCCGCGATGTCCTGGGCCCTACCCTCGAACTTGGGCTCGAGGAGGGAGAGGAAGGCCGTGAAGGGTCCTTCGATGGGCAGGCTCTCGAGCCGGACGCCGAGATTGCGGCAGAGCTCGGCGGAGTCGCTCACGGAGCCCTCGCTGGAGAAGCGGCTCGGCATCGAGATGCAGGCGACTCGGTCCGCGCCGATCGCCTCGGCGGCCAAGACGGCCACGAGGGCGGAATCGATGCCGCCCGAGAGGCCGAGGCAGGCCTTCGCGAACCCGCACTTGCGCATGTAGTCCCTGATGCCGAGGACGAGGGCCCGCTCGATCTCGTCGAATTTGTCCGGGAAGCCCTGGGATAGGCCGGCCGAAGCGGGCGCCGCGGTCCGTGACGAGGCCGCCCCCTTCCTCTCGAGCGCATCGGTGTCGACGACGAGGAGCTCCTCATCCCAGCCGAGGCGGGCGGCCGTCACGCCGTCGGAGTCGAGCGCGAAGGAACGGCCGTCGAAGACCAGGGAGTCGTTCGCGCCGAGGAGGTTGCAATAGAGCGCCGGTATGCCGCCTTCGATCGCGGCGCCGCGCGCGAGACCGATCCTGACCTCGAGGATGCCCGACGCGAAGGGCGAGGCCGAGGGTACGATCAGTATTTCCGCGCCCGCGTCGAGGAGCTCCTTCACGGGGTCGACTTCGTAGCGCAGGCCGGGCATGGGAGGATGCTTCCACCAGATGTCCTCGCATATGGGGAAGCCGACGCGCCTGCCCCTTATCTCGACGACGCGCCTCTCGCGGGCGGGCTCGAAGTAGCGGGCCTCGTCGAAGACGTCGTAGGTCGGGAGGAGAGTCTTGGCCTGGACGAAATCGAGGCGGCCCTCCCGGAGCAGGGCGACCGCGTTGACCAGAGCCTTGCCCCTGCCCGTGCGGTTGCGGTCGACGTAGCCCACGGCCACGGCTAGCTCGCGGGGCAGCTCCCTCTGTAGGCGCCTGAGGGCGGCGAGGTTTTCCTCCGCGAAGGAGTCCTGGTCGAGCAGGTCCATCGGCGGATAGCCGCAGAGCGCCAGCTCGGGGAAGACGAGGAGGTCGACTCGGCCTTCGGCCCCGGAGCGCGCGACCGGGGCCGCCCCGCCCATCGCGGCCTCGGCGAAGGCGAGCATCTTGGCGCGGTTGCCGTCGAAATCGCCGATCACCGAGTTAATCTGAGCCAGGCCGACGAGCATCGAAACCTCCGTGGAGGAATATGGCGATCGCCGAGGAGATCTCAAAACGCAAGCTCATTTTGAAATTGCCTCAGCGATGATTAAATAGTACACTCGCTCGCGTGGCTAAGACAATCCTGATCGCTCCCTTCGACGGACCGCTCGCGGCCGCCCTCGCGTCCGAGGCCGGCTCCGAGGGCTGGTCGGTCGCCCTGGCCCTGTCCCGCGGCCCGTCCGCCGGTTCAGCCGAAGTCTCCTCGGAAGCGGGCAGGAGCGTTCGAGCGATCACCATCCCCTATGATCCCAGGTCCTACGTATCCGCGTCTTCGCTCGTGCTATCGGCGATGAACGCACTGGGCGACCTCGATGCGGCGGTCCTCGTCTTCGATCCGACGGCCGCGAAGGCCGACTTCCTATCGGGAAAGCCGGGCGAGCTCTCGGCCCTCGTGGAGGAACGCTGCTCCGGCCCTCTCTTCCTCGCGCGCGAGCTCGTCCGACGCTTCGAGGGCCGCAGGGCGGGCTCCCTGCTCCTCCTCGCTCCCGAGAGCCCGCGCGACGCCGCCGTCGGGCCGGTGGCCGCGATGGCCGACGGCGCCTTCGCGGGCCTGGGGACCGGGCTCTTCTCGGCGGCGTCGGGAGCTTCCTGGTCGGCCTTCGGCCTGCGGGACTCGAGCGGGCAGAGCGAGCGCGCCGCGCGCTACGCCTTGGAGCTGCTGGGAGAGGCGAAGGGAGCCAAGGCGGGACGATGGCTGCGCTTCACCGGGAAGAGCGGGCTGTTCGGGCAGTGATCCGCCGCTCGGCCGCTACTTGATCCTCTTGCGCAGCCTTCGCGCCGCCAAGGAGGCGGAGCGCCGAGCGTCGCTGGCTTCGGCGCGCGGGGGCTTGCCCTCGGCCCTGGGCGCCTTGGAGGCGAAATAGAGGAAGAGGGCCCCGCCGACGATCATGGCCGAGCAGAAGGCTTGGCCCGTGGTGAGGTTGAAGGGGCTCGTCACGATGTAGGTAGGCGCGCTCCGGTCGCCGATGATGTAGCCCATCCCCTGGTCGGGCTCGCGGAAGTACTCGATCACGAAGCGGATTGCCCCGTAGCCGATGACGTACAGACCGGAGGCGAGGCCGCGGAAGCTTTCCCGCTTCCGCACGAAGATCCACAGGACCAGCCAGAGGACGAACCCCTCGAAGAAGGCCTCGTAGAGCTGGGATGGGTGGCGGGGCAGGTTGACCAGATCGTTCATGGAGGATAGGCGGATGCCCGCCTTCGTGGCGGCCTCCTGGACCCAGCCCTCGCTGGCCTTGAAGCGGCCGGATTCGGGAACGGTCGGGAAGATCATGCCGATGGGCGAGGAGGCCACCTTGCCCCAAAGCTCCCCGTTGATGAAATTGCCCAGGCGCCCGAAGGAGTAGCCGAGGGGGGCGGAGACCGCGATGACGTCGGCGATGGCCAGCCAGCTCAGCTTCCTCGCCCTGCAATAGATCATGGTGGCGACGATGAGGCCGAAGAGGCCGCCGTGGTAGGACATGCCCTGGAAGCCAGTGAAGCGCATTCCCTCGTCGAAGGGCCAGAAGATAAGCCAGGGCCTCGAGCGGTAATATCCCGAAGGGTCGTAGACGAGAGTGCCGATGACGCGGGCGCCGACGAGGAGGCCGATGATCGCCCAGAAGAACCAGCCCTCCGAGTCCTCGACGGTCCAGGGAGCGTTCCGCCGCCGGGATTCGTAGCGGAAGAGGAGCCAGGACACCGCGAAAGCCACGACGTACATCAGGCCGTACCAGCGAAGGGGCAGGCCCGGGATGATCTCGGGCTTGATCCAGGTCGGGAACTGCAGGGCTGCGGGCATGTGACCTCCTAAAGCGGCCGCTCGATTATCCGGCCCAGGGATTGGTCGAAGGAGAAGGCGACCTTGGTCTTCCTGCTCCTGACCTCGAAGAAGCGGTTGTGGCTCTCGAGCATCACTCCCGGGAAGACGGTACCCCTGACCCTCACCTCCGAGACCACGTGCGCCTCGAATTTCTCGCGTAGGTCGAAGATGCGGTGCGTCCTCTTCTCGAGGAGCTTGACCAGTTTTATCTTATCCTGCCGTATCCGGTCGAGTCCCGCGCCCGCTCGCTCGAGCTCGGCCATCGTCCGGTCGGATTGGACGATCAGAGTCTTGAGCTTCTCGATCTCCCTCCCCTCGGCCTCTATCTGGTCGGCGACGAGATAATCCTGGCCGAACGATACCTCGGTCTTCGCATAGTTCTCCGAGCCAAGGACCGCGACGTCGACGCCCTTTCGCGCCCTGCAGAGGCCCCCGATGAGGGAGCCTTTCTCGCCGGCGATGATGAGGCGGCCGTTCGTCTTCACGTTGCAGAGCACGCAGCCGCTCTTCAGCTTGATATCCTCGACGGCGAGGAGGAGGGCCTGCTCCGCGAAGGCGGCCTCGATGCCGAGCCGGGCGCGGATAGTGCCTTTGCGGGCTCCTTTTATCCCCTCCATCACGCGAACGGTGCCGTCGCTGGAGAGGAGCGAAGCCTCGATCGCGCCCGCCACCGATACGTCCCCTCCCGCGACGAGGGAAAAGCCGGTCAGCACCGAGCCCGAGACCTGGACCGCGCCCGGGAACTTGACGTTGCCCGTGGCAGGTCCGAGATCGCCCTGGACTGCCATTCTCTCCCGGATCGAGACGCGGCCGCCCGCTCCGAAGAGACCCTCGATGACGAGCTCTCCTCCGATGTTCGCGACATATAGGGTCGTCCCATCCTCGGCGGGCTCCTCCCGGATGGTCGCGTCATGCTCCGGCGGGGCGGAGGACGACGCGCCGACGCCCGCCTTGATCGGTCTACCTAGGACGTCCAGGCCGTCCTCGCCGGCGTCGCTCGCTTTGCCGAGCCTGAGTATCGGCTCTCCCGCCGATACGCGTGTCATGGTATCCCGCTCCCTGAAGTCCACCCTTCCGCCCGCCTGGAGCGAGTAGAGGGCGCCCGTCGCCTTGCGCACGAGCCAGGTCGCCTCAACGCTCCCGCCCGAGCGGGGGACGCGGCCTCGGGCGAGGACCCTCTTCAGCACGGGCTTGCCCACGCGCGCGTCCGCGACCGCCTCCGCGATGGAATAGGGCTCGAGGCCGTGCTTCACGCCCTTCTCGGCGAGGGCCATAAGCACCTTCTCCACCGAGAGGGGAGCGCCGAAGCCCTCCTCAGCGACGAGGGTGGCGTAGGCGGACATCGAGTCGGCCGCGATGGACACTTCGATACTCGAGTCGCGGAAGCGCAGGACGCGAAGCCGCCAGGCCTTGTCCTTTTCGTCGGCAAGGAGGAGCCCGGTGGCCGTCGCGACGAGCCTATCCCTGCCGAGTTCGATGTTCTCGTAGGTCTTGATCGACGGATCGTTGCCGGCGATCCCGGAGATCGGCTTGCCGAACACGTCGATGCCGTCCTGTCCCGGAACCGAGGGGGGGAAGTCGCCCAGCTTCTGACCGAGCTGGACCTGCGCGATCCTCGTCGCCTCGGCTATCGGGAATTCCCCGAGGCTCGGCAGGGCCTGGGCGAGGCCGCCCTGCTCGGCGAGCCTCCTGCGGATCTCGGCTGCCTTCTCCTCCGGGAGGAGGGGGACCGAGAGCGCCAGGATCCTGCCCTTGCCCCGCTCGGGCGTCCTGCCCTCGGCGAGGGCATAGTCCAGGAGCTCCGGATCCTTCCCTTTGTAGAACGCGAGCACGTCCTTCTTGAGCTCGTCGGGCTTGAAGCCGCGCACTCCGGAAGCCTTGAGGGCCGCGCTCACCGCGGAGAGGTCGAGGGGCTTTCCCCTCCCCCGGCCCTTCCATATCGATAGTCTCGCCTTGACGCCGTCGGGGCTGACCGATATCTCGACCTTCGCGTCCCTGTCCCGGGATATGCTCCAGCTGAACAGGGCCTCCCCGCTCGACACCGCGCTTCGGAGGGCCGAGGATATCTCCTCCGGCCCGATGAGGCCGTCCTCCGACGCCCCGAGCTCCTCCGCCTTGCCGAGGATCTCCTCCGGCCCCGGGCCGGGCAAGCGCGCATCCCCCGGGGCATAGTTGAGAAAATAGGTCGCGCCGTCGGGCGAGGGCTCGACCGACCACGAGTGCCGTGGAATGGGCACTATGTCGATCCAGCGCTCCCCGATCCTCGCCACGCCGTCCCAGTCGGCCAGGAGCTCGCCCTTATTCCGCGCTATGCCGGGCCCGACGTAGAAGGAACCATCGTCCGAGGCGGGCTGGATCGGCTTGCCGAAAAGGGTCCTCCCGGCCTTGCCGGGTTTGGCCTGCGAAAGTATGCCGACGCGCTCGCCGCGGCTCGCCCAGCCCGTGCGGATGACCGTCGCGTCGGGGAAGACCTGCTCGCGCCGCTCGCGCTTCTCGATCGTCTGCACCTTTTCGACCTTGGGCGGGAGGAAGGGCAGGGCGCCGGGCTTCCTGACCGTCCGCTCGACCTTGACGGTCTCGACCCTGATCTTGTACAGGAGGGGCGGAGGAGCCTCCGCCGCTACGCTCGCCGCAAGCTCGGCGAGCTCGGAGGGCATCGGCATGTCGGCCCATTCCGGCAACTCCGGCTGAGGCGGCTCGGCCGGAGTCCCGGAGGCTACGACTTCCTTCAGCTTGCCCTTGGCCCGGCCGAATTTCTGCGTAAGCTCGTCAGCGCGCTTCTGGTTGAAGCCTCCGATCCGCGCGTCCATGAGGACGCGGAGGATCTTCTCGGCCGTCCATTCGGCCCCGTCCTTGTCGGGGGTGAAGGTGAGACTCGCCTCGAGCTCGTCCTCGTCGACCTCTAGGGCGAGATCGCCCTTCGCGGCGCTCTGGGCCATGCCTGCCGCCTAGCCCGCGAAGCCCTGGCCGAGGGCGCTCGCGAGCTTGTACTTGAGGAACTGGTTCTCGCGGCGGAGCTTGTCGATCTCGAACTGCTGGCCGCGGACAGCCTCGACGAGCTCCCCCGTCGTAAGGGCCCCCGAGGAGAGGAGCTCTTCAACGTAGGCCGCCTTCGCGCCGAAGTCCGCCTCCGCCTCGAGCTCGGCCGTGCGGTAGCCGCCTTCTATCTCGGCGAGCGAGAGGGACATGTCCTCCTCGTCTTCGGAAGACATGAGCTTGTCGGCCGTGCGGTAGATCGCCTGCGAGAGCACCGACTGCGGCTTGTACCGTATGATGGGTATCCTGCTCCCGAGAGCGACGTCCTGGAGCTCGTCGCGATAGAGGACCCCGAGGTGCTCGATATCTATGTTGAGGTATTCCTTGCAGGAGCGGCGTATCTTCTGCGCCTTGTCCGCGTCCTTCGGATCCTCGAGCATGTTCATGAGGAGCCGCGGCCTGAAGCGCGCCATCCTGTCTGTCGCGATCGCCCAACGTTCAGGATCGATGTCGCGCACCTGGTCGAGGATTGCGGGGATATACGCGGTGCGAAGAGACGCGCCGTCCTTGCGCAGGGACTCCATGTGCTCGTAGGCGCGCGATCTCTGCCCGAAGGCCCCGTAAAGGAGCCGGAATACCGCGTTCTTGAGGAAGAGGTACGCGTTGAGGGTGGCGGTGAGGGTCGGGGCCGTGACCACGACGCCGTGGGTGCTCATAAGGAAGAAATCGAGGATGTTCGAGCCCGTGCCGGCTCCGAGGTCGAGGACGAGGTAGTCGGCATCGAGGGAGAGGAGGCGCTTGACAAGCTGGTTCTTCTGCGAGCTCTTGATGTTCGCGAGTCCGGGCACCTCGGCGTCGCCCGGTATGAAACGCAGGTTCGGGTAGTCGGTGCCGAGGACGATACTCTCGAAGCCCGTCCCCTGGGGCGCGGCGGGGCCCGAGCCCGATAGGAAGGTGCCGATGCCGGTCTTGGGCGCGGCTACACCCAGGATGAGGTGGAGATTTGAGGCGCCGAGGTCCAGATCGGCCAGGACGGTCCTGCGGCCCGCCTGGCCGAAGGCGACGGCGAGGTTGGCCGCTACCATGGATTTGCCGACCCCGCCTTTGCCGCTGGCTATGGGGACGATGCGCATCACGTGCCCTCGACCCGCTCGATGTCCTCGGGTCCCTGACCCGGACTCGACGAGCCCCGGGCGGCGGGAAGCTGCCGCGCCAGGAAGAGGACGGCCAGGCTCGCGATATCATCGAGGACGAGGTAGGATGTCAAAAACAGGCCCAGCAGGGGGATGCCCAAGGAGATGCCCGCGGCCTTGGGCTCGCGCACCAAGGCTACTGCCAAGGGAAAGCAGCATACTAGCGAGGCCAGCTTGCCGATGGTCAGCAGCGGCCGGTAGGAGCCATAGCGCTCGGGGTCGAGCCACAGGAAGAAGAAGCCGGCCGCGAAGAGGAGCTGCGGAGCAGCCGCGTATCGAAGGAGGCCGGAGACGCTTGCGCTCTGGAGCGCGCCCAGGTCGAAGGCGAGGAACACGATGGCGAGGAAGCGGATCGATTCCGCGATCGCCGCCATGAGGTGGACTGCCTTGCGTCTCATAGATGCCGCAAGTGTAGTTGGGCTTGGGGAGCCCGTCAAGAAGACCCGTCCCCGGTAATGTTGCAGAGGTCGAGCTTCGTGCTATCTTCCTTTGTACGGTTCGACCGCATGGCCGATTCCTTCGGTCGGCAGATGCCGGAAAGGGAGATCCACGTTGAGCAGCAGGGAGAATGGACATAGGACGGCCTGGAGCGCCATCGGGGCGTCGATAGTGCTCTTATCGGCTTTCGCGCTATCCGTGCCCCAGGCGGTCGCTCAGGCCGCCGGTTCATCCGGGGGCTCCGATTCGGACTCGAGACGCTACGTCGGCGAGCTCGGAGACACCTTCCGCTTCGTCATGCAGAACTACGTCGACCGGCCCGATGCGAGGAAGCTCTACGAAGGCGCCATGAAAGGCCTGTTCGAGGCCCTGGGCGATCCCTACTCGGTATTCCTCGACGAGAACATGCTGAGCGACATGACCGACATCACATCCGGGAAGTTCGGGGGCGTCGGGCTCTACATCGACAAGCAGGCCAAGGATCCCAAGATGCCCGACGACGCTCCCCGGTATATCGAGATCGTATCGCCGATCGAGGATACGCCGGGAGCCTTGTACGGCCTCAAGTCCGGCGACATCATCACCGGGATAGACGGCGAGACCACCGCTCCCCTGAGCTCTTTCGAAGCCCAGCAGAAGATCCGGGGCGAGCCGGGGAGCAAGGTGACCCTCTCCATCCGCAGGGGAGAGGCCGAGTTCGACGCGGCCCTGGTCAGGGCGATAGTCGAGATACCGACGGTCAAATCGGCCCTGATACCGACGCCGTCGGGCAATGTCGCCTACCTGCGCATCATCGAGTTCACCGCCCAGACGAAATCGGCCTTCGAGGATGCGATAAGGACCTTCGACAAGGCGGGCTACCGCGCCTTGATCCTCGACGTCCGCAACGACGGGGGCGGGCTCCTCCAGGCGGTCATCGGGATATCGAACGATCTCCTCGACTCGGGGATCATCGTCTCGACCAAGGGCCGCAACCCCTTCGAGAACTCGGTCAGCAAGGCCGGATCCGGCCTGATCGTGCCGAAGGACAAGCCAATGATCCTCATGATCAACAAGGGCTCGGCTTCCGCCTCCGAAATCCTGGCGGGGGCGCTGAAGGACAACAAGCGCGCCTACCTGGTCGGCGAGAACACCTACGGCAAGGGCTCGGTCCAGCAGATCTATCCGATCGACACTACTGGCTACAAAATGACCACGGCCCGATATTATACCCCGAGTGACGAGAATATCGACAAGACCGGCATTCCTCCCGACCTCGAGGTCAAGGAGCCGGACCTTACCGACGCCCAGGCCGCCGACCTCTCCAAGCTCCTAGACTCGGGACGGCTCGAAGCCTTCGCGAAGGCTCATCCCGACGCGACGGTACCGGAGCGGGACGCATTCGCGGCCACTATCGGCCAGAGCTTCGCCCTTCCCGAGCGCGTTCTAAGGCTCCTCGTCAAGAACCAGCTCAACCGCGCGAAGACCACTCCCGTCTACGACCTGGAGTTCGATTCGGCCCTCAACGCGGCCATCAAGCTCACCGACGATCCTAATTACCCGAAGCTCCTCGCCGACGCGAAGTCCGTCAAGGAACTCGTCGAGGCCAAGAAGGTCGCGGACGTCAAGGCCCAGGAAAGCGCCAAGCAGGCGGCCGAGGCGAAGGCGAGCGATAAAGAGGCACTTCCCGCGCCCGCGCCCAAGAATTAGTCGGTAGGGGCGGCGATGCGGCAGTTCATCCTACCAGAGGATTGGAACGGCGGACCCGACTGCCTCGTCCAGGGCCGCCGCGCGCGCTACCTCGCGGGCGTGCTTCGCCTGGCTCCGGGCGACTCCTTCCCCGGCCGGGACGCGGAGGGAGGAGTTCGGACCTGCACCGTCCTGGAGTCCTCCCCCGGGCGCGTGCTTCTGTCCGTCTCCCCGGATCGAAGCAGGCTCGGGGCGGGGGGAGAATACCGGCCGGAGACCTTCCCGCGCATCCTCCTCGTCCAGGGCATGCCCAAAGGCGCCAAGATGGACCTTGTCGTCCGGCAGGCGACCGAGGCCGGGGTCGCCACCGTCCTCCCCCTGCTCTCGTCCCGCGCCCTCGATATCGGAGAGGACGGCGGAAGGGCTAGAAGGTCGCGCTGGGAGCGGATAGTCGTCGAGGCCCGCCAGCAGTCCGGATCGGGAACTCCAACCGAGATCGCTCGGCCCGTGGGCCTGCGCGATCTGCCTGCCGCCCTCGCCTCCTACCGCATGTCGCCCACGGATCCCATGGTCCTCCTCCACGAGGCGCCCCTTGCGCAGTCTTCGATGCACGGGTATCTTACCGGGACGCCGGAGTCAGTAGCGCTCTGCGTAGGTCCCGAGGGGGGCTTCGCGCAGGACGAGGTCGAATACCTCCTCCTTCAGGGGTTTAAGCCCTTGAGACTGGCCGGCGCAGTCCTACGGGCCGAGACGGCCGCGCTATACGCGATCGCCGCCGCCCAGATCGTCCTGTCGGAGCGCTCGTCATGGATCCCCAAGCCCCTGTGAACCGCATAGCTATCCTCGGCGTGCCCGTGGATATCCTTCCAGAAGAAGGCATCGAGGACCTCGTCGTCAGATTCGCGGACGGCAAGAACCACCAGATCGTCCTCCTCTCGCTCTGGGATCTCATGAGGGCCAGGCGCTCTGGCGAGTACCGCACGATGATCGCCGGGGCGAGCCTCGTGCTGCCGATATCGCTTTCGATTGCCAAGGGAGCGCGTTTCCTGCGCAGGGCGGAGCCCATCCGCTATATGCCCTTCGATTTCGTCGTGAAGCTTCTCGCCGCCCTCGAGAAGCGCGGTAAATCGGTCTACATACTCGGCTCCACGAGGACGAGCATCCAGAAGGCGGAAGGCAATATCAAATCCACCTTCCCCGGCCTCCGCGTGGTCGGGCGCTATGCCGGCCGCTATCCCAAGCTCATGGAAGGGGCCATCGTCGAGGCGGTCAAGAAAGCGACTCCCAGCCTTCTCCTCGTAGGCTCGGGGGTCCCCGGAAGGGAGAAGTGGATCCCGCGCAACCTCGCCCGTTTCAATTCCGGGATCTACCTCTGGTGTTCCGACCTCTTCGAGGTCTTCGCCGAGCGCAGGTCGAAGCCTTCCAAGCCCCTATTCCGCAAAGGCCTCGAGTGGCTGCCATTCCTCCTCCGTCGGCCCTGGAAGGCCTATAGGCTATTCATCTACTTGTGGTACGGCGTCCTATTGCTTATAGCCCGAATCAGGAAGAGGTAGGCCGGGCCTCGTGTAGACGAACATCTACATCGAGGGTCCGCGGCAGGCGAAAATCTGATTGCTCATTCGCCATCCGACCTTTAGTATTCCGATCCTCGATATGGAAACGATCCTGCTCGTCGAGGAAGATCCCCGGGCGGCCGGGGATTTCCGATGCCTCCTGGCCGAGGACTACAGGGTGCTCCACTGCCCCGAGCCGAGGCGCGCGGCGGAAGCCGCGCGCCTCGGCTCCCCGGCCGCCATCGTCCTCAGCCTTCCTCCGGCCTGCGCCCGCCGCGGCGAGCTCGTCCGCAGAACCGCTGACGAGAGCGGGGGCGCGCCCCTCGTCGTGCTATCGAGCGACGCCGAACCCGCGATCATCGTAGAGTGTCTACGCAGCGGAGCCTACGACTTCCTCAAGAAGCCCTTTGATATCCGCGACCTGAGGCGGAGCCTCGAGTCCGCCATCGTGCCCCGAAAGATCGGCGAGGGAGGGAGGAGCCCCTTCATAGGCTCCAGCCCCGCGATAAAGGCCGTCGAGGATTTGGTGCGGGCCTTCGCCGGGTCGAGCTTCCCCGTCCTCATCACGGGCGAGAGCGGCACGGGAAAGGAGATCGCCGCCCGTGCCCTGCACGACTTGGCGCCGCGCGGCGCCGGGCCCTTCGTCGCGCGCAATTGCGCAGCCATACCCGATCAGCTCGCCGAGAGCGAGCTCTTCGGCACGGAGAAGGGGGCCTTTACCGATGCCGTGCCTCGGCCGGGCGCCTTCGAGATAGCGATGGGAGGACTGCTCTTCCTGGACGAGATAGGAGAGGCGAGCCTCGCTTTCCAGGCCAAACTGCTGCGCGTGCTCGAGTCCGGCGAGTTCCAGAGATTGGGAGGCCGCGTGAGCGTCGAGGCTGACTTCCGCTTCGTCTCGGCCACCTGCAGGGATCTGGAGCGGGCCGTGGCAGAAGGGAGCTTCCGTTCCGATCTCCTCTATCGAGTGAATACGCTGGCCATCGCGATGCCTTCGCTGCGGGTCAGGCGGGAGGATATCGCGGAGCTGGCCTCGCACTTCGCGCTGACCGCATCTCGAGGGCGCATGGCCATCGGGAGGGACGCGATGGACAAGCTTCTCGGCTACGACTGGCCGGGCAATATCCGCCAGCTGCGCAACATCGTGCATCGCTCCCTGGTCCTGGCCGGCGATTCCGGGGAGATCCAGGCCAGGCACGTCGTGTTCTAGCCGATCCTTCCCCGGAGCATCCCCGCCGCCTTGCGGAATATCGATTCGAAGTACTTGAGCTCCGACGCAGTGTAGGCCGCGCGCTCGGCGCTGTCCCGCAGGAATGCCGAGAGGCCGCGATCGCGCGTAACCTTGAAGAAGCCTAGGTAGCGCAGATATCCAGCGATGCGCGCAACCGACTCCTCGACTTCCGAGCGCGATACCGGCGACGCGCTTCCGTCCCTCTCTCCGATGGCCTGGCGCCGAAGCTCGTAGCAGGCCACCTGGACCGCCTGGGCGAGGTTGAGCGATGGGAAGGCCGACGCGCTGGGGATGTGGGCGGCCAGCGAGCAAAGGCCCAGCTCGGCTTCGGTCAGTCCTGTCCTCTCGTTTCCGAAGACCAGGGCGACGGCGGGGCCGTCGCCGCCCGCCGGCCTGCGCAGGGCCATCGCGGCGAAATCCTCGGCGCTCAGGGAAAAGGCCTTGCGACGTTCGCCTCGGCGCCTCGTGAAACCCGCCGAGAGCGAGAAGCCGGCGAGGGCCGAGCCCAAGTCGGGAAAAGATTCGGCGGATTCGAAGACGTCGGACGCGTGTACCGCCATCATCCTGACGCGGTCGGCCTCGAAGTCGGGGCAGCCGGCCAGTACCAGCCGCGAAAGGCCCATCGTCTTCATCGCGCGGCAGACCGACCCTACGTTGCCTCCCTCCTCGGCCCGGCAGAGCACGACCGCGAATCGCGAAAGGTCCGGCTCGTCCACTTCTTCTCCTTGCGCTCGCGCCAGAAACGGCGGTAATAATAATGACGACATGAGTGCGGCGCAAGACGAGTCCCATGCCCTTGAAAGCAGGCGAGCCCTCGTCGTCGGCGGTACCGGTGGCATAGGCAGGGCCGTAGCCCTGGAGCTCGGGAAGAGGGGAGTCCATGTCCTAGTCCATGGAGGCTCCTCGCGCGAAAGGCTCGATTCCGCCTTGGACGAGCTCAGACGCCTTGGAGCCGGGGCGGACGGCTTCCTCCTGGATCTGAGCGATCCTATCGATGGGTTGGCGCGGCTCGTCGAGTCCCTTCCGGGCTTGGGCGACATCGACATCCTCGCGGTAGCCTTCGGGCCCTTCGTCCGCAAAGGCCTCGCCCGTACCAGCCTCGCCGACTGGGAGCGCCTCGCCCTCCTGGACCTCGCCCTTCCCGGCGCCCTGTGCTCCGCCGTCCTGCCGGCGATGGCCTCGAGAGGCTGGGGAAGGATCCTGCTTTTCGGGGGCTCGCGGACCGACGGGATACGGTCGTATTCGTCCAACGCGGCCTATGCGGCGGCCAAGACGGGCCTGGCGGTCCTCGCGAAGTCCGTCGCGGCGGAAGGAGCCTCGCGCGGCGTGGGCTGCGTCCTCGTCTGCCCGGGACTCGTCGATACCGAGTATCTCGGCGAGACCGAGAGGGAGACACTCCGCGCCCGCGCCCCGGGCGGGCGCTTGGCGTCCCCGGCGGGGATAGCGGCGGCGGCTGTCGGTCTCATCGAGGCCGATCCTTGTCTTGCCTCCGGGGCGATCGTGGCCCTCGACGGCGGCCTTTCCTTTTGAGATCATATAGTTCCATCGCTTCGAGGCCGATAATCCAGTGAAGGCCTGCCGGCCCGATTTGACAACGCATTGACGAGAGCGCTAATATGCTTTTACAATGATTGTGATTATGCATTAGAGGGGCTGAGAGGAGCACTATGCCGAACAATAACGATATCGTTCCCGGCTTCGACGACGAAAAGGACGACAGCCTCAAGATCCGCCTCCAGAAAGTCGACCCCGTGGAAAACTGCCTCGCCCTCTTCCTGACCGGCTATATCGACACCTATAACTCCAACTTCTTCCAAAAACGCGTGGGGAAGGCGATCGACGCCGGCTTCATCCGCCTCATCTTCAACTGCGGCGGCCTCAATTACGTTTCATCGACCGGCATAGGCTCCTTCACCGCATTCCTGAAGGCCGTGAAGCCGAGAGGCGGGGATATCGTCCTTCTCGAGATCCAGCCGAAAGTGTACGAAGTCTTCCAGCTACTGGGCTTCTCCCAGTTCTTCAATATAAAGGACAATCTGGAGGAGGCCACTGCCTTCTTCCAGGCGGGCGACCAGACGGCGACGGCGTCGGTGTTCCCCAAGATCTTCTCATGCCCGATCTGCAATAAGAAGCTCAAGGCCGCCAGGCCGGGGCGCTTCCGATGCTCTGAATGCAAGACCATCCTCGCCATAGATAATTCGGGACAGGTCTTCTTGGGCTAAAGCCGTCACCTTCGGCTTTCCGGTCGCGAGGAGGAACGCCATGCCAGGACTCAACAAAGTAGAGGCATATCTGATCTCCCTCGGGATCTCGTACGAAGAGCCGCAGGAAGGCACATGGCTGGTGGAGGACCCTGGCAAGGGTCTTCCCGGGATCGTGGTGTCCTATGCCGAGCCCGTGGTAATGGTCAGGGCCAACGCGATGCGCCTTCCGTCGAAGAATCGGGAGGCCTTCTTCTACGAGCTGTTGAAGCTCAATTACTCCGGTCTCCTGCATGGCGCCTATGCGATCGACGGAGACGAGATTGTCCTGATGGACACGCTCGAGTACGATACTATGGATAAGGAAGAGTTCGAGGCATCGCTCGACGCGATCGGCTTCGCCCTTTCGGAGCATTACCCCCTGCTCTCCCGCTACATGGACGATTAGGAGGACCGAGACATGGGTATATTCGACCGCTTCAAGACCGTGGTCTCCTCAAATATAAACGATCTGATCAGCAAGGCCGAGAATCCCGAGAAAATGCTCAATCAGCTGCTTCTCGACATGAACGAACAGATGATCGAGTCCAAGAAGGCCGTCGCGATGGCGATCGCGGACGAGAAGAAGCTCGAGCGCGAGGCCGCTGAGAACAAGAGGCAGGCGGAAGATTGGGAGAAGAAAGCCATGCTGGCCGTGCGGGCGAATCGCGACGATCTCGCCAAGGAGGCCCTCGTCCGAAAGCAAGAGTACGAAGGCTACGCCACCCAGCTCGATACTCAGTGGCAGGCCCAGAGAGATTCCGTCGAGAAGCTCAAAGTCTCGCTCCGCGAGCTCCAGAACAAGATCGACGAAGCTTCCCGCAAGAAGAACATCCTCATCGCCAGGGCCAAGCGCGCCGAAGCCCAGGATAAGATAAACAAGACGATGTCGAGCATCTCCGGGAACAAGAGCGCCTTCGATACCTTCGAGCGGATGTCGAAGAAGGTGGACGAGCTTGAGGCCAGGACCGAGGCCGCCAAAGAGCTGGAGGACGCGACGAGCGGGGCCAGCCTCGAGAAGCAGTTCGCCCAACTCGAGTCTTCCGAAGGGGCCGGCGCCGACGCCATGCTCGAGGATCTGAAGCGCAAGATGCTCACCCAGGACGCGGGCGGAGCTCCGGGGGTCGGCCAGACGCCGGCGCCGTAAGGGCCTCGAGCTTCGCTTAGCGCGTGACGATACGCCTTTTGGCCGACCGCGAACCCTATTCCTCCTATGCCGACCGCAATCGGCCCTCGGTCCCCGAAAAATCCGGTAGGGCTCAGGTAATCCTGGGCGGTCCTCCGAGGTTGGACGATCCCTGTCCGGACTTCGTCGTGCTTCCTGCCGAGTACTTTCTATCTTTACCGCGTGCATCCCTGGCCTATTCGGGTATTCAAAGCGGCTTCATCGCCTATGGACCCGTGGAACTCATGGAAGCTGCCTTCGATCGAGGATGCGCGGATTATCTGCGGGAACCCTGGGGCCTTCTCGAGCTTCGGGTACGTGTCTGCCGATTGGCAAAGGGAAGGTTCTCAGTCGGAGGCAGATTCTTCGAGCTCAGAGCTACGCGCCTAGTAGGGAACTCCGGCGCTATCGAGCTCAGTGAATGCGAGAGAGGCCTTTTGAGCCTCCTTCTCAGGAATGCCCCTCTTCCGGTCCCGCGCGATATCGCCTCCAATGCCGTTTCGGACTCCGCTTGCGCGAAAGGCTACGCCTTGAGCCATTGCATAATCTCCCTCAGGCGCAAAATGGAAATCGTCGAAACCGGACTCGGGTCCAAGCTCCATACGATCCGAGGCTTCGGCTATCGGATGGAGGTCGAGGCTTGTGGATAAGTTGTGTGATTCATGAGGATTATTCTCGGTTTTTTGGTATATCGTATTAAAAAGTATACGGCGATAAAGAACCCTGATCCCAATACTAAGGATTTCTTTGCTTCTCGATGTTTAATATCTTCTCTGGTAAATGATTATTAAAGCGATCAGGTCTTGGCGATAATTCTGGAGAATTTTTCTGGATTTTTAATTTCGTTTCCCACAAATGATTTTGAAAATCGATTCAAAAGAAATCTTGTGGATAACTTGTGCGGAGGACCTGAAAACCGAGCAAGCTTGCAGCTGACTGGCCGCCATGCTACAGTGCTGCGATGAAAGTTTGGCTCGGAGTAATAGGCCGCGCCTGCCTTGAATTCGCTATTATCCTCGTCCTAATTTCATTCGCAGCAGGGGCTTCGACGTCAATCAGCGCTCCTTCGGTCGATTCCGGGGCGATTTACAAGAGTGCAGCGAAAGCGGCTCTAGATCTCGTGCCTTTGGCAGCTGTTTTTACCCTTTTTTTGGCCTTTTTCTCCTTCGAGCTGAGGATCAGGAGTCGTGTGGCTGGTTGGCTCGGCCTTTTTTTCCTTGGAGCCATCCTCTTGACTTTCGGCATTGGCCTTCGAAGGCTGCCCCTTCTGCGAGAAGCGGTCGCAAGCTCGACTAGGGGGGGCTCCAAAGCCCTCCCCCTGATCCCCCCCGGAACGGCCGAGCAACAGGATCGCGTCGCCTTGTGGATCGGCTCTTTCGCCGGCGGCGAAGTGCTAGATGCGGTCGCCGTCGATTTCGGCTCGGATTATCCGCGTCTCGCCTACGTGCCGCGAGCCGCCATCGATCCTTCGACCGGCGAGATCGACATCCAAGGCAGGAGCTATCGGACGGCCCTTCCCTCTTCGCGCCCCTTCGCCCTCGTTCCGGAGGCCTCCGTCTTCTCGGGTTCCTGGATTTGGGATCGATTGGACTCGATGGACGGCGCGTCCCTTTTTCCCGTCTTCGCCGCTGCAGGGGGCTTTCTCCTCCTGGCAATAGGGTTCCGATTCCTCTGCCGGATAACCGGATGGCCTCTCGCCAATGCCCTGCTCGCCGCCGCCGGCCTTGCGGCTCTGGTGGCTCTCGACGCTGTCCTTTCCGGAAGCGCCATCCTGGGGAGGATGGAATCCCTGGCGAGGCGCCTCGGGCTTCCGCTGTCCGGCCCCCTTCTTCTTGCGGCCGTCGAGGGGATCCTCGGGCTTGCCCTGGGGGCGGCGGAGACCGGCGCGCCTCGACGCAGGAGGCGCCCCCTTGATTAGCGGCCGGAGGATCTTCGGCGTCGCGATCCTCATAGATATCATCGCCTTCGCCTGCTTCCTCGGCTATGCCATGGCTATCTATTCGGCGAACCGGATCGTGCCCGCCTTCGCCCTCAAATGGGAGTCGGTCGAGGCCTTGCACGGATTCCTGGGCGCCCTCGCGGGATTGCAATTCCTCGGCCTCGCGATGGCCTTGGGCTCGTCGAAAGGCAAGGCCGAGGAGCTGGTGCAGGGAGCCATCGTCCCCGCGGTGATCCTCTCGGCCTTTCTGGCGGCAGGCGCGCTCATGGCCGGTCCCCAAGTCGAGGCGACGAGGTCCGGCATCCGTTGGGCGAGCGCGACCTTTTCCTCCTCGCTGGACGCCGCGAGGGCGGGCCTGGAGTCCGGCGATCTCGAACGCTCGAGGGCCGAGCTCGGGGTTTGTCAGGCGATCTCGAGGCAGGATCCCAGGGTCGGGGAGTTGGAGTCGCGGCTGTCCGCGGCCGAGCTGAAGGTCAAGCGGGCATCGCTTCCGCAGCAGGCGCCCGAGCTGGTCCAACCCAAGGAACCCGTCGCGGCCAAGGACTTCTACCTCAAGGCGCTGACCTTCGCGGAGAAGGGCGACTACTTCAGCGCGAACTGGTATGCGTCGACGGCCGCGCGACTCGATCCATCCTATACCGACGCCAGGCGTCTGGCCGCGACCTCGTGGGAAGAGCTCCACTCGCGCGGCACGGACCCCACCGACCGGGAAAGGGCCGCCTTCTACTCGCGCAAGCTCGAGGGTTACGGTCTTTTGCGCTCGGGCGATCCCGTAGGCGCGTACCGCGTCTTCAAGGAGCTTGCGGACGCCAAGCATGCCGACGATCCGGACGTAAGGCGCTATTTGGCGGAGAGCCTGACCGAGACGGAAAAGGCCGCTTTCTTCAAGGATGAGGTCGACGGCGCCATTTCGTACTTCCCCGTGCCCGACATCCTCTTTCGGGTCCCCTCCGCCTCGGGCGCGGGGAGAGGCTTCGGCAAGGCAATGCACCTCGACATGATCGCCGCCAAGGACGCGGCCTGGTCCGCAGGCGCCCTGTACTTCCGCGAATTCGAGTACCTGGAGGCGGGAGGAGGGACTCCGAGGGCTCTGGTCAGGAGTCCCTACGCCAAGCTCACCGACGGCAAGATCCTCCTCGTCTGCGTCGAGAGGGACAGGCCCTCGAATGTCTATAAGCCGAGCTGGAGCGTGGGACCCGTCTCCGGCCCGGCCAGCCTCCTGGAGCTGCCCCTCGTTCCCGAGAACGCCTATCGCGCCCTGGCATCGCGCGTCGATCCATCGACCCTGTCTCTCGTCGATGAGTGGAAGGCGGTCGGCGACGCCAAATCCTACGGGATAGACTCGGGCCCCATCGTAGACGACCTACTGGCCAGAAGCGCCCTTCCCTTCGCGGTATTCACGGCCGCCGCGCTCGGCGCTCTCGCGGGAGGGCGCTTCCGGAGGCGTGGAGCCGGTTTTCCCAAGGGGCTCTACGCGCTGGCTCCCTTCATGGCCGCCGCCTTGGTCCCCGTCTTCCTGATATCGTCGAGGATCGATGTTCTCATCTCCGATTGGTCGGCGAGAATCGCTCCCGGCCTCTCTTCCCTCCTCCTGGCCGCCGGAATTCGGACTATGGTCCTCTTCCTCGCCGTGCTCCTCATGGCCGGGGCCCGTGATGTCGATGTCGCCGGCGTCGATTAGGAAAGGCACCATAGCCGTCTTGGAGCCTCGCCTCTGCGCCCTCGCGGGCGCCTGCGCGGGGCTTCTCGCCGGATGGTTCGGGCTCGCGGCGGGACTCCTCATCGGGGCAATGCTCGACGCGGCCAGGCTGGAGACCCGGTCGCGCGCCGCGATATCGGCCTTCCTCTCCCGCCCCGAAGGCTGCGCTCCGCCCGAGCCAATTGAAGGATTTGCTGCAGCCGCCTGCCTTGCGCTTCGCGGCGAATGGCCCGGCCTCGCGGACCGCGACGAGAGGCGAGCGCTCTTCGGGGCCTTTTTCGATGCGTCTCTCCCTTGGGCCGCCCGAGCGCGGCGCGAGGCCGAGCGCATCGCGGACGTGGCCTCGCGCTGCGCCCTTCCCGATTTGCCGGGCCTCGCGAAGAGGCTTGCGACTTCGGACTCCGATATAGCGCGTCGGCTCCTGGGGGATTGGGCCTACGCGCTCGCCGCGATCGGCCGCCCGAGATTGGAGCCGGAGGACGAGTTCGTCCTCCGAGCGGCCTTGGGAGATTGCGGATTGAGAGCGCGGGAGCTGCTGGCGGCGAGGCTCAGGGCCTTCCCCGGCACGCGCGACCCTTGGACCGTGCTAGGCCTCCAACCCGGCGCTCCTCTCGCGGAGACCAGGCGCGCCTATAGGCGTCTGTCGAGGCTCCTCCATCCCGACGCCCTGCCGGGCGACGATGGAGAGAGGTTTCGAGAGCTCCAGGCCGCGTACGCGGAATTGACGACTCGGCCGAGGCCCTAGCAGTCCTCCGTCCTCCGGATCCTCGCTCCGATCCCCTGGAGACGCTCGCATATGTTCTCGTATCCCCGTTCGATCTGATAGACGTTGTGTATCGCGCTCGTGCCCTCGGCGCAGAGCGCAGCTATGACCATGGCCATGCCGGCGCGTACGTCGGGCGAGGTGAGGGAGTCGCCCCGGAGTCTCGACGGCCCCGAGACCACTGCCCGGTGCGGGTCGCAGAGCACTATCTTCGCCCCCATGCCTATGAGCTTGTCGACCCAGAACATCCGCGACTCGAACATCTTCTCGTGGATGAGGACGGTGCCTTCGGTCTGCGTGGAGACTACCGTCATGATGGAGGTGAGGTCGGGCGGGAAGCCCGGCCAGGGAGAGTCGTCGATCTTAGGAATTTGGCCTCCTATGTCGGCGATGACGCGCATGGATTGACCGGAGGGGACGAGGAGGACGCTTCCCTTGAGGTCCCAGCTGATGCCCAGGCGACCGAAGGCGACCTTGAGCGGCCGGAGGTCATCGGGCTTGACGCCTTCGATCTCGAGTTCGCCGCGGGTGACCGCCGTGAGGCCGATGAAGGAGCCGATCTCCATATAGTCGGGGCCAATCGAGAAATCGGCCCCCCCCAGCTCCCCGACGCCCTCGATCTCGAGCACATTGGAGCCTACGCCCTCGATCCTGGCGCCCATCGCGACGAGGAGCCGGCAGAGGTCCTGGACGTGGGGCTCGCTCGCTGCGTTGCGGATGGTCGTGCGGCCCTCGGCGAGGACGGCGGCCATCACGACGTTCTCGGTACCCGTCACCGAAGCTTCGTCCAGGAATATATCGGCGCCGACAAGCTTATTGGCCATGAATCGGATCGCTCCGTCGATATCGACGCGCGCCCCGAGCTCTTCGAGGGCGAGGACATGGGTGTCGATGCGCCGCCGGCCTATCACGTCGCCCCCCGGGGGCGGCAGCTCGACTTTACCGAAACGGGCGAGGAGGGGACCGGCGAAGAGTATCGAAGCCCTGACCTTGCGCGCCTCCTCGGGCGGGACGTCGTGGCGATCCAGCGAGGCAGGATCGACCCTCCAGGCGTTCGGGCCGAACGGCTCCACCAGGGCCCCGAGCTGCCTGAGGACGTCCAGCATCACCTGGACGTCCTCTATTTCGGGCACGTTGCGCAGGATGACCGGCGCGCCGGCCAGGACGGTCGCCGCTATGCAGGGGAGGGCAGCGTTCTTGTTGCCGCTAGCCTTGATCCTTCCCTTGACGGGGAATCCGCCTTCGATGAGATACTTGTGCATGGCCCACTCTATGACGTCTGGAGAGCCATGGTCAACGATCCGAACCGATCGGCGAGGCTTGACCCCGCGCTGGTTTCTAATTATGCTGACGTCATGAAGGAGGCGGATATGCGCGATACTCGATCCACGACAGCCGCCCCTTCGTCCCACCTCACCGCCTACTACAACTCCTCCATGATGATGTGACGCCCCGGGCGTCCTGCGAACTCGGGATAGCACCCCCGAGGTTCGCTCCGAAGACGCGGAGCGAATGGCGCCCGGGTCTACAGTCCAAACCATCAACATGAAGGAAGCGATCATCATGAAGCATACCGTCATCAAGCTCGGTGGTTCCGTGCTTCGCGGCCCCGGCGACGCCGAAGCGATTCTCGAAATCCTCGATGGCTATAAAGACCCTCTCGTCGTCGTAGTCTCGGCTTTGAAAGGCGTGACGGACAGGCTCGGGGCGGCCCTTTCCTCGACTGCGCGACCCTCGGCGCTCATTCGCAGGATGGGCGAGGAGTACGGAAGGCTCGCGAGGGCCTTCGAGGCCCCGCCCGCCGCGGAGGCGGCCGCCCTCATGCAAATCCGCCGTCTGCTCGGCGGCCTTGATGCGCTCTTCGGAAGCGGAGGCCCCGCCCCGGAAGGATGCGGAACGAGCATGGACGGGCCCGAGAGGCGCGCCAGAATCCTGGCGACGGGCGAGCGGCTTTCCGCAGTATGCCTGTCCCTTGCCTTGGCATCGCTCGGAAGGCCCGCGCCCGTCATCGAGCCCGGCAAGCTCGGACTGATCGCCCGCAGCGTCAAGGAAGGATCGGAGTACGCCCTCGCCGACATCGGCGCCTCCGCGCCGCGCATTCGGGCCGCCCTCGGGTCCCGCGATGCGGCGGTCGTTCCGGGCTTCTACGGCGTCGGCGAGGACGGGGTGCATCGGCTTTTCGGACGCGGCGGCTCGGATTACAGCGCCGCAGTCATCGCGGCCTGTCTCGGCGCGATGAGCTGCGACCTCATCAAGGACGTCGCCGGGCTCTATACCGCCGATCCTTCGCTCGTCCATGGCGCGCGGCTGGTCGCGGAACTCAGCTACGAAGAAGCGGAGGCCCTGGCGCAGGGCGGGGCGAGCATACTCCATCAGCCTTGCGTGGCGCCTCTGCGCGCCGCCGGCGTTCCGCTGCGTATACTGGGCGGCCCCTCCTCCATGGCTCGGACTTGCATAGGCCCTGGCAAGGCCTGGGGCATCCAGGGGCCCCGCGCCCTGGCGCTCAAACAAGGTCCGATGGGCAGCGCCGAAATCACCGTCGCGGGCTCCGGCTCGGCCTCCAAATCGGCGGCCCTAGTGATCAAGGCCTTCGAGGCGAGCGGCTTTCGGGCGCGGGCCTTCATCCCCGGCTCGGACACGGCTTCCTTTCGCGTCCTTGTCGAGGCCTCGCGCGGCGATGAGGCTCTCAAGGTGGCGCACGAGGCGCTTTTCGGCGGGCGACTCTCCCCTCGCGAGCCCCCGCTCGCGCCCAAGCCGAGGCTCGTACGACTATCGACTCTCGCGAAAGCGGGCGGAATGGCGTAATATTGCGGATATGGATAGTGTCATGCAGTCCCTTGCCGAAGGCGGCCGCATATCGATAGAGATTATTCCCCCCGCCCGCGGCGGCGACATCGAGGAGATAAAGGGCGCCGTGGAGCTGATAATGCCCCATAGGCCCGCCTTCGTCAGCGTCACCGACCATCCGGCCGGCAAGGCCTGGGCCGATTCGCTCAAAGGTCCGGCGCGCGTCGCCCTAAGGACCAAGCCGGGAACCCTCGGAACCGCCGTGGCGATCCGAGAGGAGTTCCGGGTTCAGGCCGTTCCGCATTTGGTCGCATCGGGAGCCGACCGGCTCGCAATGGAGGACCTCCTCATCGATCTCCACTACGCGGGCTTCCGCGACATCTTCGTCGTTCGCGGCGACGAACGCTATTCGCCTCCTGGCCTCCGCAGCCTGCGCGGCTCGGAGGCGTGCGAGGAAGGCGAGGCGGACTATGTCCACGCGGCCGATCTGGTCGCCCATGTAGCCTCGCTCAACGCGGGACGCTACACACCCCCGTCGGAGGGGAGGCCGACTTCCTTTTCCGTTGGCGTAGCCGGCTATCCGCAGAAGCACTTCGAGGCTCCGAACCTCGAGGCCGACATACTCCGTCTGAAGGAAAAGATCGAAGCGGGAGCGAGTTTCGTAGTTACGCAGATGGTCTTCGAGGCGCGCCATTACTCGGATCTCGTCCAAAGTCTGTCCGACCTCGACATCAATGTTCCCGTCGTGCCCGGCATCAAACCGGTGCTCAGGGCCAGCTCGCTCGCCTCGATACCGCGGACGTTCTTCGTCGACCTGCCTCGGGCCCTTGTGCTCGCGCTCTCCGAGGCGCGCAGCCCTTCCGAGGAGCGGGCCGCGGGCATCGCATGGACCGTCCGGCTAGCCCGGCAGCTTCTGGAAGCGGGCGCTCCTTGCCTCCATTTTTTCACAATGGGCTCGGGACTTGGAACGAGGGCGGTGCTTGACGGACTGTATGGCATCAAATCCTCTTGACTTTTATCCGGATTCTAAACAATCCTATTATGGTCTGGTTAGGGGGAGATTGTGAGCTTCATATCCACTCGCTCGCGATATGGCCTTCGTTTTCTCATCGATCTCGCGCAGCGTGGGACCGATGGTCCAATCGATCTCGGATCGATAGCCGAGCGCCAAGGGATTCCTGAAACCTATCTCGCGAAACTCGTCGTCCCGCTCCGTAACGCTGGCGTCATCAGGTCGGCCCGAGGGGCCAAGGGCGGCTATGAGCTCGCTCGATCGCCTAGCGAGATCGCCGTGATGGAAGTCGTGGAGGTATTGGAGGGGCGCTCGTCCCTCCTCGAGTGTACCGATCGTCCCGAGCTATGCGCCCAATCAGCCGATTGCCCGACCCTCCCGATCTGGACCGGCCTCGAGAAGGCCATTCGGGACTATCTCACGGGCGTGAGCGTCGGCGACGCGGCTACACCGCGCGCCGCGGATTACTCGATCTAAAGCCATTCGCTTCGAATGGGCTTCCCCAGGCGAATCATTCAAAGGAGTTTACAATGTCCTATGCCGAGAAGATTACCGACCTAATCGGGAATACACCTCTCGTAAAGATCCACGTTCTCGAGCGGGCCGGAGGGCCGGAGTCCAAAGTCACCCTGCTTGCGAAGCTCGAATCCTTCAATCCCTTCTCGAGCGTGAAAGACCGGATCGGCCTCGCCATGATCGAGGATGCAGAGCGGCGCGGCCTGCTCAAAAAAGGCTCCGTGATCATCGAGCCCACGAGCGGCAATACCGGCATCGCCCTTGCCGCTGTCGCGGCGGCCAAGGGCTACCGCATCATCCTCACGATGCCCGAGACCTTCAGCATGGAGCGCCGCAAACTGCTCGCCGCCTATGGGGCCGAGCTCGTCCTGACCGAGGGCTCCAAGGGCATGAAGGGAGCTATCGCCAAGGCCGAGGAACTCGCGGCCTCGACCTCGAATTCCTTCATTCCCATGCAGTTCGACAATCCGGCCAACCCCGAGATCCACCGCAAGACTACAGCCGAGGAAATCTGGCGCGATACCGAGGGCAAGGTCGATATCGTCGTGGGCGGCGTGGGGACGGGCGGCACCATCACCGGAGTCTCCGAGGCCCTCAAGGTCAAGAAGCCGAGCCTCAAGTCCTTTGCGATCGAGCCAGCCGACTCTCCCGTCATTTCCGAGGGCCGCGCCGGCCCGCACAAGATCCAGGGGATCGGGCCGGGCTTCGTGCCCAAGGTCTTCAATCGGGCGACCGTAGACGAGGTCATCACGGTGAAGCACGAGGATGCCGGGACGACCGCCCGCAATCTAGCCAAGGATGAAGGCATCCTGGTCGGTATCTCCTCGGGTGCGGCTCTTTGGGCCGCCATTCAGATCGCCAATCGCCCGGAAAGCTTCGGTAAGACGATCGTCGTCATCCTTCCGGATACCGGCGAACGCTACCTCTCGACATGGCTCTTCGAGTCGCAGGAGACGAGCATCTAGGCAGCGGCGGCCTGCCCGAGCGTGCCCCGATGCCGTCGAGCCTTCCTCGAGCGCCGTTGGAAGGGGAAGGAGGAGCCTGCTCGGGGATGGGCTCCTCCCTCCCGGATTCGACAAATTGATCAGGTCTTCGCAAGCGCCTGGTCCAGATCTCCGGTGATGTCCTCGAGGCTCTCCAGGCCGACGGACAGGCGGACGAGGTCGGGAGTGAGCCCTGCCTCCTTCTGCTGCTCCTCGGAGAGCTGCGAGTGAGATGTGCTCGCCGGATGGAGGGCGAGGGACTTGGCGTCGCCGACGTTCGCGAGGTGGGAGAATAGCCGCAGGCTCTCGATGAACTTCTCTCCCGCAGGCCTGCCTCCCTTGACTCCGAATACTACCATGCCGCCGAAGCCCTTTTTGAGCAGGTTCTTGGCGATGGGGTAGGCGGGATCGCTCTTGAGGCCGGGATAGCGGATCCAGGTGGACTTGGGATGCTTCGCGAGATGCTCCGCCACCGCGAGGGCGTTCGCGGAATGGCGCTCCATCCTGAGGTTGAGGGTCTCGAGGCCCTGGAGGAATATCCAGGCATTGTCGGGGGAGAGGCAGGCGCCGATGTTCCGGAGGGGTACCGTGCGGTTGCGGAGGGCGAACGCTATCCTCCGAAGCTCCGGGGGAAGGTCGATGCCCCAGCGAAGGCCGTGGTAATTCTTGTCGGGCTGGGTAAAGAGGGAGAATTTGGGGTCGGACCAGTCGAAGGACCCAGCGTCGGTGACGATGCCGCCGATCGCCGTGCCGTGGCCGCCGATCCACTTCGTCAGGGAGTTCACGACGATGTCCGCTCCAAGCTCGATCGAGTTGAGGAGGTATGGAGTGGTGAACGTGGCGTCGACGACGAGGGGGAGCTTGTGCTTCTTGGCGATCCTCGAGATGGCGGGAATGTCCGCAACGTCGAGGACCGGGTTGCCGATCGTCTCGATGAAGATCAGTCGGGTCTTGGAAGTGATGGCATTCTCGAAGCCCTGGGGGTCCTTGACGTCGACGAACTTGGTGTTGATCCCGAGGTCGGGGAGAATGGCGTCGAAGAGGGTATAGGTGCCGCCGTAGAGGTTGGAGGCCGAAAGGATCTCGTCGCCCACCTTGGCTATAGTGACGATAGTGTTGAAGATCGCGGCCGTTCCGGAAGCGGCCGTCACCGAAGCGGCTCCCCCTTCCAGCGCGGTCACGCGGTCCTCGAGCACAGCGTTCGTAGGGTTTGTGAGTCGGGTATAGATGTTGCCGAATTCCTTGAGGGCGAAGAGGTTGGCGGCATGCTCTGCGCTCTTGAACACGAAGGAGCTAGTCCTGGTAATCGGCAGCCCGCGGGACAGCGAGGTCGGATCCGGGCTCTGGCCCGCGTGGATCGTAGCAGTGTCGAAGCCCTGTTTGTTTTGCTCGGCCATGGTATTCTCCGTAAGCGTAAGGTTCTGCGTTCGCGTGCGCGACGCTTTGGTCGGTCTCTGGCTATTTGATGCCCCGCTCGATGGCGGGGCCTTCGCAGCCGCATGGGCGATTCCTGGGAAGACCGTCGATACTCATCTTCTGTTCCCCCTTGCCATTTTGCGTTAATTATACCACAATGTAGCAGTACCACTTTGTGGCATTCGAGGGAGGCTTGTCAAGATGCCTGCTGCCAAAAAAAGAGCGGAGCCCTTAGCTTCGATAGACGATTCCCAGGAGGGGGATCGCGGCGGCGTCGTCGGTCGCCGCGGTCGCATGAGCGGGGGGGATTTCGCCCGTTTGCGAGCCTCGTTGGGGAAGAGCCAAAGGGAACTCGCCGAGCTTCTCGGCCTGTCCCAAAAGGCCGTGGAGAGCTACGAGCAGGGATGGCGCAACGTCCCGAGCCACGTCGAGCGGCTCCTTTACTTCCTCCTCTTCAAATTGAACGAGGATGAGATCGAGGCCCAGGAGCCCTGTTGGACCTCGAAGAACTGTCCCGAGGACCTTCGCACGAAATGCGTCGCCTACGTCGCGAAGGAGGGTCGCTTCTGTTGGTTCTTCACAGGCAGGCTCTGCGCCGGCGTCAAGGGCTCGGTATCGGACGACGCGAAGGCGGGCGAGGCCGAGGACGAATGCTATACCTGCGAGGTCTTCACGAAGATGCTGTCCAAGGTCGAGGGAGGAGATAATCGATGCCGGTGAGGGTACCGAACGACTTGCCGGCTAGGCTGGAGCTGGCCGAGGAGAATATTTTCGTCATGGCGGACGACCGGGCCGCCCATCAGGACATCCGGCCTCTTCGTATCGCGGTGCTGAACCTCATGCCGACGAAGATGGTCACCGAGACGCAGCTGCTCAGGCTTCTCGGAAATACCTCGCTCCAGGTGGATATAAGCTTCGTGCGCATGGGCAGCCACGAATCGAAGAATACCCCGATCGAGCACCTCGAGGCCTTCTATGAGCCCCTGGAGCGCATTTTGGACGAGCGCTTCGACGGGCTGGTGATCACCGGAGCCCCGGTCGAGACCCTTCCCTTCGAAGAGGTCGACTACTGGCCCGAGCTTTCCGCCCTGATGGAATGGTCCCGAAAGAAAGTTTGGTCCACCCTCCACATTTGCTGGGGCGCCCAAGCGGGGCTCTACTACCACTACGGCATCAAGAAGTATCCGCTCCCGGAGAAGATGTTCGGGCTTTTCCATCACCGGGCCCTGGACCTGAAGGATCCTCTGCTGCGCGGCTTCGACGAGGTCTTTCTCGCGCCGCACTCGCGCTATACCGACGTGCGCAGGGAGGATATCGAGACGGAACGGGCTCTCAAGCTCCTTGCGACGTCGGAGGAGGCAGGCGTCTACATCGCGGCGTCGCAGGACGGTCGAGAGGTCTACGTCACCGGCCATCCCGAGTACGATCGCCTGACGCTCAAGGCCGAGTACGACCGCGACGTCGCGAGGGGCCTACCGATCAAGGTGCCCGCGAACTATTTCCCGGGCGACGACCCGCGCTTGCCTCCGCTGATGACCTGGCGCTCCCATGCGCACCTCTTGTACGCGAATTGGCTCAACTATTACGTCTACCAGGCCACGCCTTTCGACCTCGAGCGATTGCCGGCCACCGACGGGGCCGTCCCCGGCTGACGAGGAGGCGGACAGGTCGCGGCGATCGTGAGGCCGGCGCCTCAATTTCGCTCGACGCGGTTGCGGCCGCCTTCCTTGGCCTTGTAGAGGGCTTTGTCCGCGGCCGCGACGAGTTCCTCGGGCGTCGAGGCATGCTCTGGGCTCGCCGCGACTCCGATGCTCACCGTGATCTTCGCGCAGGCAGGCGGAGCCGCCGCCGTCCGCGCGTCCGGCGCGGCGCGGTATTCTATGCTGAGCGCCTCCGCGGTCGCGCGCATCGCCTCGCCGAGCTCGAGCGCGCGCTCGATGGCGCCGTTCGGCAGGAATACCGCGAACTCGTCGCCCGAGAGTCTCGATCCTACCTCTCCCTCGCGGATCAGCGGGGCGAAGGCGGCCGCCGCCGCGGCGATCGCAGCGTCGCCGCCCGCCTGGCCGTGGGCCGCGTTGATGTCGCGGAAATGGTCTATGTCGAGCATGAGCATCGCGCAGCGCCGCGACGAGCCCGCGCCCCGGGCGAATCGCGTGCTCATGGTCTCCTCGAGGAAGCGTCTGTTGAAGAGCCCCGTCAGCTCGTCCGTCACCGCCCGACGGCGTGCGGCCTCGCCCCAGCGCACGAGGCCGCCGAGGAAGCCGGATGCCTCGTCGAGCCAGGCAGTCATTACGCGCGCCATCGAGGACAGGAGCTTGACGCCTATCACGGGATGGTCCCAAACGAGGCGGTAGAAATCGATCCCGTCGAGGACGAGGAGTTCAGCATTTTCCTTCGCATAGCAGGTGGCCGACCGCGGCTCATCCTCGATTATGGCCATTTCGCCGAAGAGCACGCCGGGCGCGAATTCGTACACGTCGCGTCGGGTCCCGTCCGGCTGGGTGACGTAGGAGCCGATACGGCCCGAGTGGACAATGAAGAGCTCCTTGCCGGACTCGCCCTCGCGGAACACGACGCTCCCCTCGGCGTATCGTCGCGGCTCGAGGAAGGCCGAGACGGCATTGACCTCGAGGCCGCTCATATCCCTGAAGAGGGATAGGCCGGCCAGGAAGTCGGGGATCCGCTCCCCGCCGCGCTCGCCGTCGGAATCGCCCACTCTAGGCCCTCCCCTCCACGATCCTGAGGCGATACAGGCGATCGCCGCCGTCGCGCCAGGCTTTGGTGAGGATGCCGTAGGCGTCCTCCACGAGGCGCTTCCAGTCCTCGCCGTCCTCGGGCCAGACCGCGAGGGACATGCTCGCCGTGAAGGAGAAGCCCGTGCCCCGCGCCGCCGGCACGTCCATCTCCGCGATGGCCGCCGATAGGCGGCGGGCGGCCGCCGTAGCCTCCCCGGCTCCGCAACTCGGGACCACGATGGCCGTCTCGTTCGATCGCAGTCGGAGTGCCCAGCCTCGACCGAGGCGCTCGGTTTCCCCGACGAGTACCCCGGAGAGCATGGCCATGGCCTCGTCGCCGGCGGAGTGGCCGTGCGCGTCGTTGAGCTCCTTGAAACGGTCCGGCTTGAGCATGACGACCGAGGTGGGCATATGGAGATTGCGGTGCAGCTCCTCGTCGAGGAAGGCCCGCGACCAGAGGCCCGTGCCCGGATCGGTATAGATCTGACGGCGGAGCTCGCGGACCCAGGGAGAGTTGTCCGAAATGAGCCGCTGGGTGGAGCGCAGGCGGGATGAGATCATGGACAGGGAGCGCAGCAGTATACGGGAGGCCGCGTCGGGCTTCTCCCTGGCCAGATCCTGCATGCCCATGCCGCCGCTCGGGAAGGCGACGATCTGGGCCTCGGTGTCGGCGCGCGCCGTGGCATCCATGGCCGAGCCTATTGCGAAGTCGAAGTCGCCGATCACGTCCCCGGCGACGTAGCGCGCCATCTCGCGCTCTGCGACGCCCTCCTCGTTCCGGTAGATGCCTATCTCGCCCGACCTGACGATGAAGAAGCGCCGCGCCTTGTCGCCCTTGCCGAACAGGAAAGCGCCCGGGCGGAGGGCGATGAGCTCCACGCGATCGGCTACGTAGGAGAGGTCGTCGTCCAGGAGGTTGGAGAACAGCTCGGCCTTCCTGAGCAGGGCCTTGAGCTCGGCGCGGTCTAGGGCGGGAGGCATGGGAAAATCCGCTTAACTATAGGCGCCTGTCCCGGGCGCGGTCAAGGTCCGGCAGCCGGCGCATCGGCGGGCTCAAAAACTGTCGATGGTAGAGAGTTTATGGTCGGCCACGATCTTCAGACAGTGATCGATGTCCTCGACCTTGAATATTACCACCGCAGTCGAGGCGTCTTTCTCCAGCGACGCGTAGAGGTACTCGATATTCACCCCCGTCTCCTTGAATATCTCCATGACCGCCGCGAGGCTGCCAGGCTTGTCCGGTATCTCGATGGCGAGGACGTCGGTCATCCTGGTGGTGAATCCGCCCCTCGAGATGGCTTCGGCGGCCTCGAGCGGCCGATCCACGATGAGGCGGAGGATGCCGAAATCCGCTGTGTCAGCGATCGATATCGCCCGGATGTTGACGCCCGCCTTCGCGATCAGCAGGGTGACGTCGGCGAGCCGCCCCGTCTTGTTCTCGAGGAAAACCGAAATTTGCTGGATCCTCATGACGCCCTCCTTGGGACTCGCTATACGCGGGTCGACGAAGGCGACCCGCACGACAGGACGCTATATCGCGCGCCGGTCGATGACGCGCTTGGCCTTGCCCACGCTCCGCTCGATTGTCTTGGGCTCGACGAGCTTCACCCGGAGCGTGATCCCGAGCTTCGACTTCATCACGGACTCTATCTTGCTCCTCAGCGTCTCGAGGGTCCTCGTCTCGTCCGAGAACAGTTCGCGCTTGACCTCGACCATGAGCTCGATCTCGTCGAGATGGGTAGCTCCCCTGTCGACGGCGATGAGGTAGTTCGGATCGGTACCCTCTATCTCGATGAGGGCATGCTCGATCTGGGACGGGAATACGTTGACTCCCCTGATGATGAGCATGTCGTCGGTGCGCCCGTAGAGACGGTGTATCCTGGCCGTGGTCCTGCCGCAGCCGCAGGTCCCCCTCGCGAGGTAGGTGACGTCCCGCGTGCGGTAGCGCAGGAGCGGAGTCCCTTCCTTGACGAGAGTCGTGAGCACAAGCTCGCCCTTTTCCCCGTCGGGAAGGGGTCGCCCCGTTTCGGGGTCGACTATCTCCGGGTAGAAAAGATCCTCGTTGACGTGCAGACCGTCCTTGCGCTCGCACTCGAAGGCGACGCCCGGCCCGGTGATCTCGGTAAGCCCGTAGATGTCGAAGGCGTCGATGCCGAGCTCCGCCTCGATCTGCTTCCGCATGTTCTCGCTCCAAGGCTCTGCCCCGAAGCAGCCGGCGCGGACCTTCATCGCCTTGATGTCGAAGCCGGTTTCCTTCGCCTCCTCGGCCATGAAGAGGGCGTAGGAGGGCGTACAGGTCAGGATGGTGCTGCCGAAGTCCCGCATCACCATCAGTTGCTTTTGGGTGTTCCCCGACGACATGGGTATGATGTTGGCGCCGATCCGCTTGGCGCCGTAATGGACCCCTAGGCCGCCGGTGAAGAGCCCGTAGCCGTAGCAGTTCTGGACCGTGTCGTGCCTCGTCGCGCCGGCGCCGCTCAAGGTCCTCGCCATGGCCTCCTCCCAGCACTCTACGTCGTATCGCGTATAGGCGTCGACGACCGGGACGCCGGTCGTGCCCGAGGACATGTGGACCTCCTCGATCTCCGGCTCCGGGCAGGCGAGGAGGCCGTAGGGGTAGGTCAATCTGAGATCGTCTTTGACGGTAAAAGGAAAGGCCGAGATGTCCTGCAGGGATTCGAGGTCGCGGGGCCCGACACCCGCTGCCCAGAACCTATCCCGATAGAAAGCCACTCGCGAATGCAGTGTCTCCACGAGATTCTTCAGGCGGGCGAGCTGGAGGAGCTTCCTCTCCTCGCTCGACTGGCACTCGAATTGGGGATTCCAGATCATGACCCTTGCACTCCCTTCCTAGAGTCGCGCCCGCTCGTCTAACACTCGTTTGGCCTTGCCCTCAGAGACCGGGAGTATTCCCGGCTCGTGCAGTTCCACGCGGGCGTTGATCGAGATCGTGGCCTGGAGCCGCGCCCGTATCCTGTCGCGCAGCGCGTTCAGCGGTCTCGAATCGTCCGCGAACATTCCCGGCCCGACCTCGACCTTCACGGTCAGGCGGTCCAGCGTGCCCTGCTTCTCGACGAGGATGAGATAGTTGTTGCCCACCTCCGGCATCGCCATGACGACTTCCTCGATCTGGGAAGGAAAGACGTTGATGCCGTTGATTATCAGCATATCGTCGGTCCTGCCCGCTATGCGGGCGATCCTCCTGTGCGTCCTGCCGCAGGGGCAGGGACCCACGTAGATCGACGAGAGGTCGCGAGTCCTGTAGCGGAGGATGGGCATGGCCTCCCTGCACAGGATGGTCAGCACGATCTCTCCCGCCTGCCCGTCGGGGACCGGCTCGAGGCTGACGCGGTCGACGATCTCGAGGATGTAGCCGTCCTCCCAAAGGTGCATGCCGTCGCGGCGCTCGCATTCGAAGGCCACGCCGGGCCCGTTCATCTCGGACAGGCCGTAGGAATTGTATACCTCGATGCCGAAGAGGGACTCGATCTTCCTCTTCGTGTCCTCGGTGTAGGGCTCGGCCCCGCAGAAGGCGCGCTTGAGCTTGAGGTCCCCGAGGTCGAGGCCTTCCTCGGCCAGCTTCGAGTGGAGGTGGAGGAGGTAGCTCGGCGTCGCGTGGACCGTCGTCGTCCCGAAGTCCCTCATGAGCCTGAGCTGTCGCGAGCTGTTCCCCGGGCCCGCGGGTATGACCATCATGCCGACCCTTTCCGCGCCGTAATGCATCCCGAGGCCGCCGGTGAAGAGGCCATAGGTCATCATATTCTGGAAGACGTCGCTCGAATCCGCGCCGGTCGCCGTCAGGGAGCGGGCCAGGTAGTCGGTCCAGCGCGCGATGTCCTTCGCGGTCAGGTATATGACCGTCGGTATCCCCGTGGTGCCGGACGAGGCGTGCATCCTCACGACGTCGCTCTTGTCCACGGCGAGCATCCCGTAAGGGAAGGCCTTTCGCAGATCGTCCTTCGTCGTGAAGGGTATGCGCCGGAGATCGTCGAGGCTTCTTATGTCGGCCGGTCCCGCGATGCCCGCGCCCTCGAGCCGCGGCCGATAGAATGGCGTCTTCAGGGCCGACCCTACGGCCGCCCGCAGGCCCTCGAGCTGGCGTCGCTCGATATCGGCCCTGCTCATCGTCTCCGTCGCCTCGTCCCAATATCGCATAGCCATCTCATCGGCCCTCGGCGCCCGCGGCCCGGCCCGCGGCGAAGGCCTTGAGGTTCGTCTCGACGAGGCCGGCGTCCTTGGCGCCGAACAGGCGGGCGATGCTTTCCTCGATGCTTGCGCGGCCGACGGGGATGAAGGAGCTCGCCGCGCCGACGATGACCATGTTGACGGCCCTCGACGACCCGGCCTTCCTCGCGAGCTCGGCGGCCGCGACTACGCGGCTGCGCGAGAGGCGTCCTATGGCCTCGACGATCGGCCCCAGGTCGGGATAGTCCGGGATGTTCACGTAGCTCTCCGCCGCGGTGACGATCACGCCCTCGGGCTTGAGGAAGGACAGGTAGCGGAGACTCTCGACGGGCTCCATCGAGAGGATCATGTCCGCTCCCCCCGATGGGATGAGGTCGCCCCGAATCGGCGAGTCGGAGATGCGCAGGTGGGCCGAGACGGCGCCGCCCCGTTGGGCCATGCCGTGCACTTCGGACTGGCGGACCTTGAGCCCGTCGGCCATGGCCGCTCCCGCGATGATGGCGGTTATGGAGAGGACGCCCTGCCCGCCGACGCCGGCGAGGACTATGTCGCAGGTCATTCTCCCTCCTCCGGCGCGCAGGCCTCCTCGGCCGCGACCCTGGCGGCCGCGCCTTTCTTCTTCTTCGCCTTGATCGCCTCGAGACATTCGCGCCGAGCGATGACGACCGAGACCCCGCGATGCGCGATCTCCCTTCGGAAAATCGCGACGTTCTTCTCGGTGGCGGCTCTCGATGCGTCGATCGTCGCGACGTGGGCCGGATCCACGCCGATGCCCTTGACGATCTCCTCGAGCCTGGACGAGGGGAGGATCGTCGGCTGGCCTCCCGTCATCGCGACGATCGAGTTGTCCAGGATGACTATGGTGACCGGCGCGTTGCGCGACACGGCATCGATCAGCGGCGTGACGCCGGAATGAAGGAAGGTGGAGTCGCCGATGAATCCGACCACGTTCTCGTAGCCGGCCTCCGCCGCGCCGACGGCCATGCCGATCGACGCTCCCATGCAGACGAGAGCCTCGGGGAGGCCGAAAGGCGGGAGGGCGCCGAGGGCGTAGCAGCCGATGTCCGCGAAGATCGCCGAGAGGGGAAGGCCTTCGACGGCCTTGGCGACGGCCGCGTAGCTATCCGCGTGAGGACATCCCTGGCAAAGCTGGGGCGGCCTGTTCGGCAGCGGGGGCGCGTCGAGCCTGGCGCTCGACCTCGGCGCCAGTCCCAGGGCGGCGCGCACGTTGTCGGGATTGAGCTCGCCGGTGCGGGGAAGTCGGCCGTCGAGCTTCCCGGAAATCTCGATCCCCGAAGGGAGGATGCCGCGGAGCGCCTTCTCGATGAGGGGGGCCCCCTCCTCGATGACGAGGATTCGACGGTTCGCCGCGGCGAGCTCGCGTAGCTTCGCGGCGGGGAGCGGGTAGGCTCCGACGTGGAGGCGCGGAGGCAGTTTCTCGGCGCCTATGCTCTCCGCGAAGTCCGCTAGATTCTCCTCGTAGTAGTTGCGGCCCAAGCCTCCTGTGACGACGGCGAAGTCCGCCTTCCGGGGCGCGGCCGAAGGTTCCGCCGCGTTCCAGCGCGAGGACGTCGACCAGGCCTCGAGCTCGGCCTGGATGCCGCAGAGCCGCTCGTAACGCCTGCGGGCGTTCGCGGGAAGGAGGGTCCACCCCGCCTTGTCCGTCGACTTCTCCATAGAATTCCCCGCGCGAGGGAGGCGCGTCCGCACCCCCGCCCGCGAATGTGCGAGGCGCGTCGTGATCCTGATCATAACGGGGACCTGGAAGCGCTCCGAGAGATCGAAGGCCTCACGGGCCATCTCATAGGCCTCGGTCTGGTCCGTGGGCTCGAGACAGGGAATCATGGCGAATTCCGCGTAATAGCGCGAGTCCTGCTCGTCCTGAGAGCTGTGCATGCCGGGGTCGTCGGCCACCGCCAGGACGAGGCCTCCCTTGATCGCGACGAGGGCCGAGTTGACGAAGGGATCGGCTGCCACATTGAGGCCGACGTGCTTCATGGTGACGAGGACCCGCCTGCCGGCGAAGGAGGCGCCGAGGGCCTCCTCGTAGGCGGTCTTCTCGTTGGCGCACCACGCGGCGCGGGGACCCTTCCCGGCCTCGTAGAGCCTGATAAGGTATTCAAGGATCTCGGTCGAGGGTGTGCCCGGATAGCCGTAGGCCGCGCCCAGACCCGCATGGACGGCTCCGAGGGCTATAGCCTCGTCGGCCAGGAGGACGACATCATCAGATTCCATCGTACGACCTCTCTATCGAAATAGCCAGCTCGACTGGCGTCGCGCAAGGATAATCGAAAGACTCCATCCCGTGAAGAGGTAAACGCCGCCCCCCTACTTGGGTCGCCGGTCGACCACGCGCCGGAGCTTGCCGCCTTCCGAGCGCTCGATGCTGTTGGCCTCGACGAAGCTGACGCGAGCGCGAAAGCCGAGAGTCTCTTCCAGGCGCGAGGCGAGGCGCCGGCGAAGGCCCTCCACCTTAGCCGCCTCGTCGAGGAAGGGGAAGTCCTCCGAGACCTCGGCCTGGACCTCGACGCTGTCTGCGCCTCCCTCCCGGTCGACGAGGATCCGGTAGTGGGGCTCGATGCCCTCGACTTTGAGCAGGGCGTCCTCGATCTGGGACGGGAAGATGTTCACCCCGTCGACTATGATCATGTCGTCGACCCGTCCGGAGACGCGGCGCATCCTAGCTAGGGTCCTGCCGCAAGGGCAGCTTCCCTCCAACACCGCGGAGACGTCCCCCGTCCGGAAACGGATGACGGGGAAGCCCTGCTTCGAGATGGTCGTGAAGACGAGCTCGCCCTCCTCGCCGTGGGGCAAGGGCTTCAGCGTCTTCCGATCGACGATCTCCATGATGAAGTGGTCCTCGTTGACGTGGAGGCCGTTCCGCTCTGAGCATTCGAAGGCGACGCCGGGGCCGATAAGCTCGGTGAGACCATAGTTGTCGAAGGCTTTCAGATGGAGCCCGCGCTCGATCTCCTCCCGCATCGCCTCGCTCCAGGGCTCGGCCCCGAAGAGGCCGGCCCGCAACCTGAGTTCCTCGGGATGGATGCCCCGCTCCCGCAGATAGGTCGCGATGTGGAGGGCGTAGCTCGGCGTGCCGACGAGGGCGGTGGTCTTGTAGTCGCGCATGACGGTCACCTGCCGGCCGACGCTCTCGCCCGAGGAGGGCACCACGGAGGAGCCGATCCGCTCGGCCCCGTAATGGAAGCCGAGGCCGGCGGACGACAGATTGTAGTTGAAGGCGATCTGGACGAGGTCGTGCTCGGTGATGTCGGCGGCCCTGAGGATCCGGGCTACGAGGGAAGCCCAGACGGCGATGTCGCCTGCGGTGTAGCCTACGACCACCGGCTTCCCCGTGGTGCCCGAGGTCGAATGGATCCGCACGATGTCCTTGAGCGGCACCGCGAACATCCCGTACGGATAGGATGCCCTCAGGTCCTCCTTCGTCGTGAAGGGGAGCTCCGCCAAGTCGCCGGACGACCTGATCTTCCCGACATCCACCCCGAGGCGGGCGAAGCTCTCGCGGTAGAAGGCTACGTTCTGGCAGGATCGGTTCAGCGTCGCCTGCAGGCGCTCTATCTGGACCTGCTCGAGGTCCTCGCGGTCCATCCGCTCGAATGCGTCGGCTCGAGTCATGGCTCCTCCCGTTCTTCCGCGATGGACGAGTATTCTTTTCCGAGGTAGGCTCGCTGCACGTCGCGGTTCGCGAGGAGCTCCGGTCCGGTTCCCTCGAGGACCAGGCTTCCCGTCTCCATGACGTAGCCGCGGCTCGCTATCTTGAGGATCGCCTTCGCGTTCTGCTCCACTACGAGGATCGTCTTCCCCATCGAGCTCAAGGCTCCTATCGCCGAGAAGATCGCTTTGACGACGAGGGGCGCGAGTCCCATCGAGGGCTCGTCGAGCAAGATCAGGTCGGGTCGGGACATGAGGGACCTTCCGATCGCGAGCATCTGCTGCTCGCCGCCCGACAGGGTGCCGGCGAGCTGCCGCTCCCTCCGGCACAAGAGGGGGAAAAGCCCGAAGACCGCCTCGAGGTCCGCCTGGGATTCCTTCCTCCCCGTTCGCCCGCCGTATCGGCGGCGGATCGCGTAGCCGCCGAGTTCGAGATTCTCGCGGACCGTCATGGGGGCGAACAGCTTCCTTCCCTCGGGGACCAGGGAGCAGCCTCTCGCGAGGATCCTCTCCGGCCTCGCGCCGGTGATATCCTCGCCTTTGAGGGTCACGCTACCCGAGAAGGGCCTGACGAGACCCGCCAGGCTGCCTAGGAGCGTCGACTTCCCGGCTCCGTTAGCGCCGATGATGGCGACGACCTCTCCGGGGAAGACATGGAGCGATACGCCCTTGAGCACCTTGAGGCCGCCGTAGCCGGCCTCGAGGCTACGCGCCTTAAGCATCTTCCTCGCCCAGGTAAATGTCGACGACTTCCCGGTTCGCCTGAATGTCCCGGGGCTTCCCCTGGGCGATCTTCCTGCCGAAATTCAGGACCACAATCTCGTCGGAGACGTCCATCACGAGCGACATGTCATGCTCCACGACGAGTATTGAGATGCCCTTGCCGCGAATCAGGGAGATGAGCTCGCCGAGCGCCCGCGTCTCTCGGACGTTGAGGCCCGAGGCGGGCTCGTCGAGAAGGAGGAGCTTGGGCTCGGAGGCGAGCGCCCGCGCGAGCTCGACCGACCGCTGGATGCCGAAGGGGAGGGCTCCGGTCTCCCTATCGCGATATTCGGAAATGCCCAGCAGATCGATGGTCCTCAGTGCCTCTTCCCGGATCGAGCGCTCCTCGGTCCTCGTCCATGGCGCGGCGAGCATGCCGGAAGGAAACCCCGCCCGGCTCCTTACGTGGCGCCCGAGCATGACATTCTCGAGGGCCGTCATCTGCTTGGAGAGCTTGATCGCCTGGAAAGTCCTGGAAATCCCCCTTCGAGCGACGCGATGGGGCTCGAGTCCGGTGATGTCGGAGCCGTCGAAGACCACTCGCCCCGAGTCGGGCCTCAGACTGCCCGCGATGAGGTTGAAGAGAGTCGTCTTGCCGGCCCCGTTAGGGCCGATCACCGCCGTAATGCGGTTCGGCTCGGCGTCGAAGTCGACGCCGTCGACGGCGCGCAGCCCCCCGAACGAGCGGGAGAGGCCGGAGATCCGCAGGATGCTCATCCTCCCGGGTCTCCTCGCCGTCGGAAGACCGGAAGGCCGGGTCGGGACCCGGCGCGGCCGCGCGCCTTCCCCGAAGGCGCTAAGAGCATTACGAGGACGAGGATGGTCCCGAAGACCGCGTCGTCGAACCTGCCGAATACGCCGCGCAGGGAGAGGAAATTGAGGAAGAGCCCGGCGACGAGGGTTCCCGACAGGTTGGCCATGCCGCCGACGGCGACGATCGCGACGTAACGGACCGACTTCATGAAGCTCGCCTCGCCGGGCCCGATGCTCCCGTTGTAGTGGGTGAGCAGCGCTCCGGCGATGGCCGCGTATACTGCCCCGATGACGAAGGCGTTGAGCTTGTATCGGCTCGTGTCGACGCCCATCGCGCCCGCCGCCTCCTCGCCGTCATGGAGGGCGCGCAGCGCCCGGCCGGCGCGCGAGCCGATCAGGTTGACCAGGGCGAGGAGCCCGAGGGCGAGGACCAGCCAGGCGATCGTGAAATTCGATGCGCGCAAGGCCTTCCCCCCCGCGACGGCCAGGCCGGGGAGGATGGGGAAGGACGGGACGCCGGAAAGGCCGTCGGCGCTTCCCAAGTCCTTCGTCCCGCGGACTATCCTCTCGACGATGATGCCGAATCCGAGCGTCGCCATCGCGAGGTAGTGGCCCTTAAGCCTCAGGACCGGAGTTCCGATGAGCGCGGCAATCCCGGCCGCGAGGAGGACGGCGCATATGAATGCGATCCAGGGCGAGATCGAGAGGATGGCGTTGCCGTAAGCGTCGGCGCCGCGGACTAGGAGGCCGACATGCTCGAGGAGTCCGGCGATGCGGCCCGAGGCGAAAGCCGAAAGGTTGGCCTTAGAGAGGAAGGCCGACGCGTAGCCGCCGATCGCGAAGAAGCCGGCCTGGCCGAGGGATATCTGTCCCGCGTAGCCCATGAGGAGGCAGAGCCCGAGCGACGCCAGGACGTAATAGGCCGACATGGTGAGCTGAGTCAGCAGATAGGCCGTCTTTGTCGCCGCGAGGAGCGCGGGAAGGAGGAAGGCGCAGAGCGCGCAGGCGAGGACGGGCAGGTAGCGATTCGGTCCGGACATCAGTATTCCTTCAGGGTGGCCGCGGCGCGCGAACCGAGGAGCCCCGTCGGCTTCGCGAAGAGAAGGGCGAGCAGGACGCAGAGGGTCACGACGTCCTTGTAGGCCTCGGGCACGACGACCGTGGAGAACGATTCGAGCATCCCCAGGGCTAGTCCGGCGAGGACGGCCGCGAAGCTGTTGCCCAGTCCCCCGAAGGCTGCCACGGTGAAGCCCTTGATCGCCAGCTCCGCCCCGATCGCATAGTGCGTCTGGGTGAGCGGGGCGACGACGCATCCGGCGAGGGCCCCGATCCCCGCGCTAATGCCGAACGCGATCGTGACCATCCTATCGGGATCGATGCCGCATAGGCTCGCCCCGTCGCGGTTGGCGGAGCAGCCGCGCATCGCCTTCCCCATCAAGGTGAATTTGAAGAACGCCGTCAGGCCGGCCATGATGAGGGCGGTCGCGCCCGCTACCCAGTAGACCTGAGGCGAGAAATGGGCGCCAAGGAAGTACACCGAGGAGACTTCGGTCCCGCTGAAGAAGGGCAGGGTGCGGACGGACTCTCCCCAGGCGAGGAGAGCCGCCTCGCGGATCAGCATGGAAAGGCCGATCGTGGCGACGATCGTATTGAGGACGCCGGAACGCGCCACTCGCCTCAGGAAGACCCTCTCGACGGCGACCCCCGATATGGAGGTCAGCGCGACCGCCGCCGCGACCGCGAGCCAGAGCGGTAGGATGCCCGCGAGGGTGGAAGCTATCATCCCCCCGAGCATCGCAAATTCGCCCTGGGCGAAATTGATGATGGCCGTGGCATTGTAGATGATGTTGAAGCCTATCGCGACCGCCGCGTAGATGCAGCCGTAGATCAATCCGGAGAGGAAATACTGCAGGACGAGCTCGAGCGGCATGGTTTGTGACCTGTCCGATCAGTCTCCCCGGTACAGCGTGAATTTGCCTCTCTTCACGGTTACCATCACGATGGAGTCCATGAGGAGGCCGTTGTGGTCCGTCGTGGAGAAGTTGAAGGTTCCCGCCGTGCCAGGGAAATCCTTCAGACCCTCGATGGCATGGACGATCCTGTCGGGTTCGGTGCTCTTGGCGCTTTCGATGGCCGCTTTCAGGATCGCGAGCGCGTCGTAGGCGTGACCGCCGAAGGTGCTCGCCTCTTCGTTATACAGCGCCTTGTAATCGGCGTTGTATTTCGCGAGCAATTTTTTCTGGGGATTCGAATCGGGAAGCTCGTCGGCCACTATGAGCCTGCCGCAGGGGAAGATTATCCCCTCGGCGGCTTCCCCTGCGGCCTGCACGTACTTGATGTTGGCGAAGCCGTGGCTTTGGAAAAGCCGGGCCGACATCTTTAGCTGTCGCATGTTCTTCGCCACTATGGACTGGGCGGGCTCTATGGACCAGTTCACTACGGCCTGGACTCCGGCCGCGTTGACCTTGGCGAGGAGAGCCGTGAGATCGGTCGCGTTGCTGTCGTATACCTCGGAGATCGCGATCGAGATCCCATACTTCGATGCGTACTTCTCGAGCTGGGCCTTCCCGCCGTTCCCGAAGCCGGTGTTCGAGGCTATGACCCCGATCCTCGAGATGCCGAGCTTGTTCATGGTCCCGTAGAGCCACTCGACGATGTAGTTGTCCTTCTGGGGGACCTTGAAGACATATTTGGCGACGGGATCCACGATGGCCTCCGCGGAGGCGCAGGAGACGAGGGGCACCCCCGCTTTCTGGCAGACGTCCTTGATCGCCATCGACTCGCCGGAAGTCGTCGGGCCGATTATGGCTACGACCTCGTCCTCCTCGATCAGTTGCTTCGCGAAGGAGATCGCCTTCTCCGGGCTCGCTCCCGAATCTTTGATTATCAGCTGGACCTGCCTCCCGAGTATCCCTCCGCTCCTGTTTATGCCATCGACGACCATCCTCGCCGTCCTGTCCTCGGGGGCTCCCAGGTAGGCGGCGGGTCCCGTTACGCCGAAGATCGCCCCGATCTTGATCGGATCGGCGGCATAGGCCGACGAGAGGCAGGAGAGAAAGACTGCGCAGAGGACGGCCGGCTTGGCGAGCGATCCGAACGGCATAGGAACCCTCCTTCGTGGATTGCGGCGTTACTGTAAATAAGTACATTAGGGAAGACAAGTACCTGCGGGCCCCGACCAGAGGTTGAGCGCGGCGAGGGCCCGATCGGCGCTCCTGAATGCCGGGATCCCCCTCGATTCGAGGGCGCGCGCCAGGGGATCGAATAGGGGGCCCGAGTCCACGACGGCCACCCAGGGCTTGCTCGTCTGCGACATGAGACGGCCGTATCGGGCGGCCAATCCGTCCTCCCTGCCGAGGTCCCCGGCATAATCGGGTCCCGAGTCGAGGCTGTGCAGGGCCGCTGTGAGGGGGACGATTCCGGCGAGGCCGCAGTCGACCCCGGGGTCGTCCAATATGGCGCGGAAGCATTCCTCATAGGCCTCGTCGTCCGCCATCGGCGTGAGGTCGAGCGGATTGTGCACGTCGACGATCTCGCCGATGCCCGCCTTCTCGAAGGCGGCGGCCAGTCGCGCCCTTGTGCCCGGCGAGAAGGAGGCGAGCTCGAGCGAGCCGAGATTGTCGGCCGCGGCCACGCACTCGAATCCCGCGTTGGAGAGCGCGCCGAGCTTCCTGCCTCCGCGCTCCTTGCCCCGAAGCAGGGTGAAGGCCGCCAACGCGTCGTCGAATTCGTCGAGGCTTTCCGCGACGATCGCGCCAGCCTGGGCGAGGAGAGCCCGGGTCACCGGATAGTCGCCGGCTATGCTCGCGGTGTGGCTGGCGCTGGCAGCCGCCCCCGCTTCGCTCCGGCCGGCCCGGTAGACGATCACCGTCCGGCAGGAAGACGTTATGCGAGCGCAAGCCCGGAGGATCTTCTCGCCGTCGAGGGGCTTGAAGCCTTCGATGTATACCGCGAAGACCCGGATCGATTCGTCTTCCGCCAGATACTCGAGGAAGTCGCCGACGGTCGCGTCCATCTGGTTGCCGCAGGTGACGACGTACTCGGGCGCCAGCCGGGGATGCTTCGAGAGCCTGGTGATCGCGAAGGCTCCCGATTGGGAGACGAGTGCGACCGGGTCGGGCGCGCCCGTCCGTCGGGGCAGCTTGTGCTCCGGTATGAAAAGCGTGTTGTAGCGCCCCGGGGCCGAAAGTATCCCAAGGCAATTGCCTCCGATTATGATCGGCCCGCCTCCCGAGGCGACGCTGCCTTCTCGGCCGCGGGCTCGCGAGCGCTCCAGCGCGGCGGACATGCGTCCCGTTATGGCCTCGGTCCCCGCCTTCTCCTCGAAGCCGCCCGGGATTACGATGACCGACTCGGCCTTGTCCGACTCGACGAGGTCGGCGAGCACGGCGGGCGCGGAGGACGCGGGTACGACGAGGATGAAGAGGTCCACCTTCTCGGGCAGGGAGGCGACGTCGGCCACGCAGCGGCAGCCTTCGATCTCGGCCGCGTCGGGCTTGACGACGTAGACGCGCGCCGGGTCGAAGCCGTTCTTCAGCATGTTGCGGAGGATGATCCTCCCGTTGTTGAGGGATTTCCCGGAAACGCCTACGATCGCCGCGCTCCCGGGCTTTAGGAGGAGCCCGATCTTCGCCAGCGGCCGCGCCTCGGCCTTGGCATTCGCGATGCGATCTTCCCCGCGAGTCCCGCCAGTCAGGGCGAGGCCCGCGGGCAGAGGCCCCACCTTCGCGAGGGCATCGAGGGCGACCAGGCGCGCGGAGGACCCCGCCCCTGTCAGCGCAAAGGGATTGACCTCGAACTCCAGGATCCCGGACCTCGCCAGGACCGGGGCTGCGCGGACGAAGGCCATTGCGAGGTCGGCGATGGAGCCGGATCCGATGGCCGGCTCCGTCCCGCGGAGGCCGCCGGAGAGGATGGTCTCCAGCGCGTTGCGCGAAAGCTCCCGCTCGATAAGCTCCCTCCCCGCGGTGGCCGGCGAGAGGAATACGGTCGCGACGCCAGCGCGGAAGGACTTGGCCAGGAACTCGGCGTAGATGCCGCCGAATCCGAGGCTGACAACCGGGCCGAAGTCCGGCGCCAGCCGAAAGCCAGCCAGGATCTCCCGCCCGAGACTCGGCTCGAAGGGCACGAATTCGTTCAGGGAAAAGCCTTCGATCTCCAGGCCCGCGAATCGCGATTCCAGCTTGGCGACGGCGGCGGCGACCTCGCCGGGCGCGTTGCGCGCCATCACAACGCCCCCTAGCTCCGTCTTGTGCAGGATGGTCGAGCTCACGACCTTGACGACGACTTTGGCGCCGGGAAATCCGGCGACGAGGCTGCCGGCCTCGTCCGCGCTCCGTACGAGGATGCGCCGCGGCGTCGCGAGGCCCATGGCCTCCAGGACCTCCATGCCTTCGAGCTCCGTCAGGGCGGAACGGCCCTCGGCGATGGCCCGCGAGGCGAGCCCGCGGATCCGGGCTTCGTCCAATCTAGAAGTAGAGTTCATACTCTTGGGGAACGGGCGCGGCTCGCACGTAGGCGGCGTCCTTTTCCTTGGCGACGACCCAGGACTCGACGAGTTCCGGGGGAAAGGCCGGCGCGAGGTAGGAGGAATCGGCCCTGAGCCCGCCTAACGCGAGAGCCAGATCCGAAGGGAGCCGCCTCGCTTCTGATCGCGCGCCCTCGGGATCCGACGAAGGCGCATAGCCCAAGGCTACGGGGTTGAGCGCGCGGCGCGCGCCGTCGAGGCCGGCGAGGAGCATGGCCGAGAGGAAGTAGTGCGCGTTGCAGGTGGCGTCCCCCGCGCGAAACTCGATGCGTTCCTGGCCGCGCCTCAGGTAGCCCGGCACGCGGACGGCCGCCGCGCGCGAGGATGTGGCGAGGAAGGCGCCGTCGGGGGCTCCCTGCCCGGCGGCAAGGCGGCGGTAGGAGTTCGTGCTCGGGCAGGACCAGGCGAGGAGGGAGCCGGAGAGGGAATGCTCGAGCAGACCCGCGGAATAGGACAGGCCGAGCGGGGATAGGCCGCAGCGGCCTTCGCCGGGAAAGAGGGAGGAACCGCCCGAGGACAAGTATTGGTGGACATGGAGCCCGGAGCCGGGCAGTCCTTGGATCGGCTTCGGCATGAAGGTGGCGCGGAGGCCGAGCTCGTCGGCGCAGCCCTTGATGATCCACTTCGCGAGGACGATAGAGTCGGCTGCTCCGGGGAGGGAAGCGAAGTCGAGCTCGATCTCGAGCTGGGCCGCCGCGGTCTCATGATGGTGGTATTTTACCGGTATGCCCGCCGCCTCGAGGGCGGCGACCGACTTGGAGCGGAGCGCCTCGAGGCGGTCCTCGGGCCCGGACGCCAGGCTAGCCCCGGAAAGGCCAAATCGGGGTAGGTCCTCGCTGCCCTCTCCTATTCCCTCGGAGCTCTCGACGAAGTAGTACGATCGACCGATCCCCGTGGCGTAGCGCGCCTCGTCGAAGGCGAAGAACTCCAGTTCGGCGTGCATCCTCGCGTCGTCGGCCATGCCCGACGACCGAAGCTCCGCGAGGGAGGCGCGGGAGACCGCCCTCGAATACTGGGCGAAGTCACGACCGTCCTCGTCCCGCAGGTCGCAGAGGATTCGAAGGATTCTGTACCCTTCCTTCTCCTCGACGAAGGCCGTGGAGGGATCGGGAACGGCGGCCAGCCGCGCGCCTGAAGGATCGAAGAAGCCGAAGCTCCCCGCGTCGACCCCGATGCCGTCTTCCATGCGCTTCTCCGCCATGTAGGCCCGGGGAAGCGAGATGGAGCGGGGGGCGCCGCTCAAGTCCAGTATGAGGAGATCGACGAAATCGATCGTCGATAGGTCGCCCGAATACCGGGTCAGCCGCATGAAAGCTCCTTAGCGCCGGAATTGCATGGTGTCGAGCTTCGTCGAATACTAATCCGGTATCGTCCGAGTACGCAAGCAGGCTCGAACGAGCTGACAGGCTAGAACCTGTCGATGACCGTGACGCCAGTCCCTTTGAAAGCACCCATTTCGGTAAGCGCGACCGGGGACTCCTCGAGAGCGATGGTCCTTCCGACCAGCAGGCTTGGCCGAAGCCTGCCGGCTCGGATCATCTCGAGGATGCGCCCGTACTGGTAGGCCTGGATACCGTGACTGCCGAGGATCTCGAGCTCGCGAGCTATGACTTTGTCCATCGGGATCGCGGGCCGGCTATCATCGCCGAGCATCAGGCCGACTTGGACGTGCTTGCCCCGCTTGCGGAGGCAGGAGATGGAATTGAAGCAGGTGCCTGGGCTGCCCAGGGCATCGATCGACACGTGCGCGCCGCCTCCCGTGATCCCGATGATTCTCTCCGCCACGTTCTCCTGCTCGGCGGCGCTTACGATCGCCGCCGCCCCGACGGAGAGGGCGAAGGCGAGCTTGTCATCCGAGACGTCCACAGCGACGACATTGGCGCCGGCGGCACTGGCGATCATTATCGCCGAGAGGCCGACGCCGCCGCAGCCGTGCACCGCCACCCAATGCCCGGGAGCGACCTTCCCCTGGTCGACGACGGCCCTGAAGGAGGTCGCGAAGCGGCAACCGAGGCTGGCCGCGGTGACGTGATCGATATCCTCGGGGAGGCGCACCGCATTGACGTCGGCGTAATCCACGGCGACGTACTCGGCGAAGGAGCCCCAGTGGGTAAATCCGGGCTGGAACTGATGGTCGCAGACCTGGTGGTTACCCGAGACGCATTGCGGGCATACCCCGCAGCCGCATACGAAGGGTAGGGTCACGCGGTCGCCCGGCTTCCAGCGACGGACCTTCCCGCCTATCTCCTCGACCGTTCCGGCGAACTCGTGACCAGGCACGTGCGGAAGCCTGATATCCGGATCGTGGCCCATCCATCCGTGCCAGTCGCTCCGGCAAAGCCCCGTCGCCCCGACCCGAACGACGATGCCGTCCTCCCCGGGCCTGGGGTCGGGCACGCTCCTGATCGCGAGGGACTTTCCGAACTCTTCGTACACCGCGGCTTTCATATCGCTCTCCTGCTAGGTCGCTGTCCGGTAAGTGATGCGGCTGACATTGTAGCCTTCGCGCGACTCGAGTCAAGCTCGGCCTTGACCTGGCGCGCTGCCTCGGGCTAGGATGTTGATCTCGGCGCCCGGATGGTGGAATTGGCAGACACGCTAGATTCAGGTTCTAGTGCCGTCACTGGCTTGGGGGTTCAAGTCCCCCTCCGGGCAGAGTTATCGACCAGGGTATTTCGGACGAACGCAGAGACGGAGTCCGCTCATCTTCCACCTCGCCACCGTGTATCGATTCGGGGGCGAAGAGGAAGAGAGGGCGAGGACTCCGTTTCTATTTATCGGGCGCAATAGTCGTCGATCTCGTGGAAGAGCATCGCGACGCGCCTGATGAGTCCGAGGCGAGCAGGCGGAGCGGAATCAGCGAGCTGGGGCGCCGCTTTGAGGCTTAAGAAACGCCATCAAGGAGAAGACATGCCAGATTTCCAATGGAAGAGGGAATACAGACTGGGAATAGAGTCCATCGATGCGCAGCATAGAACGATAATGGAGAAATTCAACGCCCTATACGAAGGAATCACGAAGGGCGAGGATCCGCGGACGATCTCGAGGCTGATGTCCGATCTCATCGAGTATGCGCAGTTGCATTTTCATGACGAAGAAGAGCTTTTCGCCCTAAATGGCTACCCCAAAGCGGAGGAACAGAGGGCGGCGCACGGGAAATTCCGGGCCAAGGCGGAAGCGATCCATGAGGCCTATGTGAACGATCCGACCACCAGTCCGCTCGAAGTCGTGGAGTTCCTCGAGGATTGGATCGAAAATCACCTGCTGACGCTGGATATGGACTATAAAGAATTCATGGTAAGGCTCGAGGCGTTGAAAAAAATCAGGTAGCGGCCGCAGGATGGCTGCCCGCCGCCCGATTATCTGGCCAGACCGCCCCGGAGATTGTTCATCTCCTTTTCGATTTCCTGCTTTCGCTTCTCATCCTTCGTCTCGTCAAGCTCCCGCTGCAGCCTGGCGATCATCATGTTCGTATGACTGTTCGCTTGCCTGTCCTGTTTCATCGCATTCCTCCACCACCCGTCAATATACTTCTTCTACGGGAAATAGGATAGAAATCGAGAGGTTGAAGCCGCGCCGATGGATCAATGACGGCGATCGCTTCCCCGCATTCCGGCCCCATAGAGAAGTGCTTCTATTTGAACCTCGTTACCTTGAAGCTTTGCGCGCCTAGCGCCTCGGTGGAGAATGACCAGTCCATCTCGTCGACACCCGAGAATTTTATGGCCACCTCGGTCCTGGGATCGAACCCTGGCGCTGCCGCCTGCGATCGCCACATGCCGGGCAGGCCCGCGAACCTGTTGAGCTTCAATAGCAGTACCGCCCCATCGAAGCTATAGTTGCCGTCTCCCTTTATATCGACTTGCTTTCCGCCCATATCGGTTTGGCCTTGGATCATCCATGCCAGGGAGCCGTCCCGGCTGAAAACCCATTTCCAATCCATCCCGTTTGTCTGGAATTCCCAGGTCCCGATCAATCGGGACCTGAGCTCCTCCTTGCTCGCGGGAGAGCATGCCCAAACGCAAAGGAAGAGCGCGACGATCCCGAGCCTGATGCATGCGAGCCTCGAAGGCATGAGACCTCCTTTGCTAATCGCCATTGCCTGCGCCGAGCCGTATATCGCTATAGATATCCTCGTCGAAGAAATTGACGATATTGGGGTCGATCGATTCATGTCGGGATAATTCTGATAGCTGTCTGAGCTTCTCGGGAAGCAGGTCGATAAATGCGATTCTGAACGATTCCCGGCCGAGATATTCCCTGAAGGAATCAATTTCGAAGGACCGATTTCCGGCTTCTATCGACTCGAGGGATGATGTCTCAAGCCGTATCTTCTCCTCCGAGAAAATCGACAAAAGCAGGAAGTGATAATACAGTATTCGAACGAACTCGGCGTCCAGCCTATCGCCTAGCTCCAAACTTCCCAAGATATTCGATATTGAACTGCGGGAAGCGAGTTCGATAACCCTTTTTTTCTCCATGAATGCGATCAAGAGCCTATCCCGTTCGCTCGAGTCCGATGTTTTTTGGAAAGCGAGGAACCAATATTTATATACCTCGGACGGTTCGTTCGGCTTCTGCTGCTTGGCCTTCGCCAGCCACGCCAAATAGTCCTCCCTGTGCCGCTCGTCCATAGAAGGCGGTCGATTCCTCCTCGCCTTCCTGAATCTCGCCCTTCTATACGACAGATATCCGATCGAGATCAGAAAATAGAGGAAATAGATGCCGGACTGGAATTTCATCCCGAGGGCCCATGAAAGCCCGGCCTGTCGGGCCGGGCTTTTTGCCTCACTTGTTCAGCATCTCCAGGATTTCTTCCGCATTCTCCGAGTGCCTGTACGCGTCTTCCATCCTCGCCACCGACTTCGGCTTCCTTCCCGGTATGCGTATACTCGCTTTCCCCTGCTCTTTCTGCTCGATGAACACTTTGACCTCTTGAAGAGAGTACGGCTTCAATCCGGGTATCTTGCCGGCCGTCCTCTTCGCTCCGCCTCCTCTTGTCTTGGGGGCGGACTCGATGGACTCGGCAAAGAGCTCCTTGTATTGGGCTTTGATTTTTTCCGCTTCCTTGACCAGGCCGTCGAATTGCCTTCTCAGTTCGGACTTTGCGCCCTTCTTTATCTCCTCGAGCTCTGCCTGTTTCTTAAGCAGATCCGCGAAAGTCCCTTTCGCCTTCCTCGGGGCCCTGGTCTTCCTGACCTTCGCCGCTATGGCGGGGGAATTGGCCTCCGGCTTCTTGGGCTTCGCCTTCAGGGCTGGCTTAGCGACCCGCGCCTTCGCCTTGGGCTTCGCATCGGAGCCGGGTCGTTCATTCGATGCCGGTTCGGCTTTTTCGGTCCTGGGTCTCGCTACCTTGACTTTTTGTGCTTTGGCGACTTTCCGTTCTCCAGGCATGTGGAAACTCCTCCCTTTGTGAATCAACAATTGCAACTAACTTATCTAAATCTAACATATGATTATCATGTAGTATAGGGAGGATTCGGTGCAATTTCCCGCGTGCGACCTCGGCGACTCCACCAATCCGAACGAGAGATCGGCCTATCCTTGGCTCTGGCGAAAGGCGCCCGAGATCCGGTCGACCGCCCGGGATCGACTCTCCAAGAGGTCCGCCTTCTTCGCCGAGCGGCCCGGATTTGCCCAACCGGAAGTTTCTTGTTAGACTGTTTCGTATGGAACTGTTGAAGACAAGGAGCACTGCATGCTTTCCGTCCTAGTCGTCGGCGGAGGTTTCGCCGGGATCGTCGTAGCCCAGGCGCTCAAAAAATTCGATAAGCTCAAAGTGAAGCTCGTCGACAGGAAGGACTACTTCGAAGTGACCCCCGCCCAGCTTCGCGCGCTGGTCGATCCCGAGTCGATCGGCACCAGATCGCGTATCGCCTATCGCGACTTGGTCCGGGATTCCTTCGTCCATGGCGAAGTCGTCGGCTTGGAAAGCAACTCGGCCCGGCTCTCGGATGAGTCGACCCTGGACTTCGATACTCTCGTCCTGGCTCCGGGGACGCGCTACCCGCGCTTTCCCGTGGCGAAGCCACTCGGTCAGACGACCGCCAAGCTCAGGCAGGAACACAATCAGGCCGAATACGAGAAGTACAAGTCCGCATCGTCCTACCTGATCGTCGGCGGCGGCCTGGTCGGAGTCGAATTGGCCGGGGAACTCGCTTCCCACGCCCCCGGGAAGGCGGTCCGTTTGGCGCATTCGGGTTCCAGGTTGGTGGAGAACCTGGATCTGAAGGCTTCGTCCCTGGCTTTGGCCCAGCTCCGCAAGCTGGGAGTCGAAGTCGAGTTCAACACGGGCGACGCCCGTCCCGTAAATGGAGAAATTGTCTACGAGACGGTTTCCCCGGAGCCGATGACGGATTTCCTGCGGTCGGTTCGCCCGGGCATCCTCGATCCGCGCGGTAGGATCCAGGTCGATAGTTACTTCAGAGTCAAGGGATTCGAGCATTGGTTCGCCGTCGGGGACGCCAATGACTTCCCCGAGGGAAAGCAGGCCTCGACCGCCGGGGCACAGGGCGCTTTCGTCGCGAAGGCGATCCTCGACGCCCTGAATCCGGGGAAATCCCGGCTCAAGCCATATCGCGCCCATCCCATCATGGCGCTCGCGCCCATCGGTCGAACACGCGGCTTCGCTCAGATGCCTTTCGGCGTGGTGACCTGGAAGGTCCTCGTCGACATCAAGCGGAAGGATCTCTTGGTCGGGATGTTCCGTAGAAAGCTCGGAGTCTGATCGACGTGGGAATCGGCCTCCTCCTCAAGCTAGCCTCTTCGGAGGGGGTCAGGTAGAAAGACCTCTTTCGGCCCGCCCTGGCGGATGCCGCGATCGCACCACGACCGAAGCAGCGGAAAGTTCCCAGAAGGCCCTCGACGAGTTCGACCGGGCGGCCCGCCTCGATCGAAGGACCGCGGGGGCGTACCGTGAAGGAGATAGAAACTATATCAAAGTCTGGATATCGATCGACATATAGATAGCCGATTGTGAAGACGATTGGGAAGCTTCAGGCGATCCGTTATCGGCTATTGTCCCTGTTAGGACTGAACCAGTGGACAATGGAAATGCCTGCGCCGATAGGCCGACCGTGTTCTGCGTTTCGGAGACCGGAAGCGAGACTGTCAGGGTCCACGGTAGAGTGACGTTGAGAAAGCTATATACATTCATGCTCGTATCCATATAGCTGATGTTCTCGGCCTGCACGACCCCGTTAGTCGCAGTGACCGTAAAAGTGACGCTGTGCATCGTCGATGCCGACGGATTCGAGCATCCTGGCAAGATTAAGGCCGCGAAGCCTACGATAACGGCAACTACAACCCTGACGCGCACGGTTTCTTCTCCTAAGCTCGGAATATAGAACTAATATATCCTGATAGTAATGACATTGCATCGTGCGGACGGCATTTCCACCCGAGGTGTGCGACGTTCGCTCAATAATCGCCCTCTCGCGTCGAGCCCTAAGCTCAGTATATTCGAACGATGGAAGCCAAGCGAAACGAAGAAGTCTGGGTACTCCTCGCCGCCATACTCGCCTCGAGCATGGCCTTCATAGACGGCACGGCGCTGAACGTCGCCCTGCCAGTCATACAGGTCGGCCTGCGGGCCAGCGGCTCCCAGCTGCTGTGGATAGTCAATTCCTATCTCCTCGTGCTGGCCGCCCTCATCCTGGTCGGAGGCCGACTCGGGGACCGCTTTGGGCGAAAGAAGATTTTCGGAACGGGCATCGCCCTCTTCACGGCCGCGTCCTGCGCCTGCGGCCTCGCACCCTCGATCGCCGCCCTCATCGCCGCGAGGGCCGCGCAAGGAGTTGGAGGCGCGCTGATGATACCGGGAAGCCTGTCCCTCCTCGCGGCGACGACGGCCCCGGAGCGTCGGGGACGGGCGATCGGCACGTGGTCGGCGGCGACGACCCTCGTCACCGTAGTCGGGCCGGCACTGGGCGGAATTCTCTCGGATCTGGGGCTGTGGCGGGCCGTCTTCCTCGTCAATCTCCCGCTGGGCATCGCCGCCCTCATAGCTCTCGCAACCAAAGTCCCGGAGAGCCGCGACGAGTCGATCTCCGGCCCGATCGACCTTTTCGGGGCCCTCCTGGCCGTCCTCGCCCTCGCGGGGCTCACATACGGCTTTATCGAAGCCCCGGGTCTAGGCTTCGGCGACGCGCATGTGATCGCGGCGCTGATCCTCGGCCTGTGCGCTTCCTTCGCGTTCGTCCTCCTCGAGCGGTCGCGCGAGTCGCCGATGCTGCCGCTGAAACTCTTCGCCTCTCGGACCTTCTCGGGGGCGAATGCCCTCACCCTGCTGCTCTACGGGGCATTGAGCGCAGCGACCTTCTTCCTCTCGCTCGACCTTGTCCAGGCGCAGGGCTACTCGAAAACGCAGGCCGGCCTCGCCTTCCTCCCTTTCGCCCTGATTCTGACGCTACTCTCGCGCTGGGCGGGCGGACTGGCCGACCGCTCCGGGCCGCGACTATTCCTGACACTGGGCCCCGCCCTCGTCGGGCTAGGCTTCCTCGCCCTTGCCGTCCCCGGGATAACCCGGGGACCTTCCGCCTATTGGACGAGCTTCTTCCCCGGCATCGTCGTTTTCGGGATCGGCATGGGGCTGACCGTCGCGCCCCTGACCTCGACCGTCATGGGCACTCACCCGCCGCGATTCTCGGGGGCCGCGTCCGGGGTCAATAATGCCGTCTCCCGGGGGGCGGGGGCCTTGGCCATAGCGATCCTCGGCAGCCTGGCCTTATTCGGCTTCGCCTCGGCCCTTGGCTCGTCCGCCGCGGCGCTCGAGCTCGACGCGACGTCGCGGGCGACACTCCTGGCAGGCGCGCGGGATCTCGGCGCCACCCTCCCGCCCCCAGGCCTCGCTGCGCAGGCCGAGGCTTCCATAAGGGCGGCGATAGCCGCGTCCTTCGCCTCGGCTTTCCGGATCGTCCTGATCGTCTGCGCCGCCCTCGCTTTCGGCAGCTCCCTCGTAGCTGCGCTTACTATCGGCGCGCGGGTGACTCGATCGCGCTGATGGCCATTGCCGTCGCGGTGCCGATATTGACGATGATGAACTGCCTGGTTCGGCCAGTCTCACCGGCGCGGCGACCGATCCTGATCCTTGAAGAGGCCGTCGAGCACAGGCGCAAGAGCTGGGTTCATGGCGCTCCTAACGCCGGCGGAAGCCGCGCTGCCCCGGATTTCCGCTCCTCGGCCTCGAGAGTCTCGACGACGTTTCGCGCCCGCCTTCGCCTCGTCTCGGCTTTCTTCGCGTCGGCGACGTAATCGGCATACTCCTTCCTGTGACTGTACGCGAGTCCCTCGAATCGGGCACGGGTTCTCGCGTCCGAGGCCAGGGCGGCCTCGAGTTCGATGGGGAGCGCAACTTCGCGCGGCTCGAGGTCGGGCCGAAGCTCTACACTCACTTCGTCGCCCGTGCTCTTGCCTATCGCTGCGCGGACTTCGGCGCGAAGGCTAAGCCAATGGACGGCCCCATAAGGGGATACGGACAGCCGGAATTCTCGACCGTCCACCTTCGCCACTACTCTGAACTGGCCGGATCCGCCGAGCGCCTCGCTCACGTCCCGAGGTACCGGGACGAAGTAGCCCGAGTTTGCAGCTTTGCTTCCCCTTTCGATTATTGCCCTGAATTCTCTGGCTTTCATCATATGAAAGTAAGATATCCATGACTCCCGGATAAGGAAATGGCGGCGATCGCCTATCAAGTCGCGCCGGATCGCGCTACTATTGAGGTGCCGCACGGAGGGACAGGTGCTGGAGGGACAGGATTTGGAGCTCAGGCTCATCGATCTAGAGAGCAAGATCAGCTTTCAGGAAAGCGAGCTTATCGAGATGAGTGTGGCCGTCATGAACCAGGACGTCCGTATCGAAAGGCTGGAAGCGACGGTGCGCGCGCTCCGCGACAAGATGAAGGAACTCGACGGCGAGGGGCAGCCTCCCTTGCCTGCGAACGAGAGGCCCCCTCATTATTGACCGACGGTTAGGCTACTTTGAAATCGCCGGAATCAAGGGCGCTGATGACGATGCGACCGTTTTCGGCAATATCGAGGCTCTGCTCGGGCTCGAGGATATAATCGCTGGGGCAGCTTTCGAGCGTGATCCAAAGATGGCCCGCGGTGCAAAGGATTCGCTTGCCCTTGCCGTGCTCGATCGAAACTACCTGTCCTGGAAGAAGTTTCCACGCCCTATCGGGGGCGGCAAGGCTCTGTACCTGAAGAATGGGCAATAGATTCAAAGTCTTGTTCATGGCCAAGCCCCTTTCGACATTCAACTTCGGAATGTCTATAGGAAGCATAATTCGATTTTTGTTAAGTAAACAGATTCAGAAAAATAGAATTATTTAGAGTACAGTTGTTTTTTTTAATGACTGTGATGGTCACGCAGAGCCGAACTGTCTCCTACAGATTTAAATTGTTCAGGTACTCTTCATAGGCCTTCTTTGCATCCTGTAAAGTTTTTTGCGTGTCCTCTATCTTAGAATCCGTCTGATCGATCGCTGACTCTGAGTCCATCAGCCGCTTTAAATACTGTTGTCCCTGAGCGCTATCCCTGCCTACCGAGTCGAGATTGTCGCGATACCGTGTCTGGTCGCCTGCAAGACCTTCCTTCCGTGTCTGGGATTCGGCGAGACTTCTCTGCGCGTCCTCGAGCTTCTTGCGCAGGTCCATCGCCTTCCCCAACGCGTTCTTAACGTTCGCGGGAATCTCTTGTGAACTCGAGTAGGAAAGGAAGTCTTCCTGACGCAGCGAGCCGAGGACTACGCTGTCGCGGCGCGCGCTTCGCTCCTTGACTATGAGCTTGGCCTCGCCCGCGCCCGGCAGGTCCAGCGAGAAGCGATATACGCTCTCGGTCTTCTCGTCGCTCGTCTTGGGCTCGAAGAGTTCGGTGCCGGGCGTTATCGGGTGCTCTACGACGATCTTCTTGGCGTTGGCCGCGCCGTTCTTGAATGCATAGGTCTTCGAAAATGTTACCCTCCTGGAGAAGACCATTGCGCCTTTCGATATCGAGACCCCGACTGTCTCCTGGGCGTTCGACGCGGATACGTCGGTCACGACTCCGAGATCCTCTCCGAAGACGATGAGCCGGGTGTCCTTCTCAGGGAAGAAGTCGAGGAGGGCGTCGCCCGCGTAGACGCCGCCGTCGAAAACTGCGATCGGCCCGGCCGGGAGCCTTATGCCCAGGGTATTCGCCAGTCTGGCTCCTAGCATCGGATGCGCCGATTCTCCTGAGCTCGAACCGGGCGAGTAGATCGACACGCGCTCGGCGTCGATATCGCCCGCAGCCAGGGGGAGCATCGCGCTCCTCCCGCGCTCGAGCGTGACAGGCTTCTTGACCGTGAATTGGAACTGGTCGCCCGCCTTGTCGACCCTCGTCGTCTCGAGCGCCGAACTCGCGCCGAGGGGGCTCGCCGGAGGCGGCGCGGGAGAATAGGCGCCGGTCGCGGCCATCGCGGGCGCCGGCCTCTCCGTTTCGGCCTTCCACGCTCTCTCCGGGGCGGGCGCTTCATTCTCCGCCGAAACCCGCTCCTCGTCCTGGGCCGAGGCGGAAAGGCCGGTTTCCAAGCTGCGCGCCGCGGCTATTCCGGCGATGGCTAGGGGAAGGGTCGGGCGATCGAGGTAGAGAGGAGCGTAGAGGTCCTGGATGAAGGACACCGGCCTGCCAGAAATCAGGGATAGGGTGACCTCTTTCCAATCGAGGTCGCTCGGATTGTCGATTATCGCCCAGCCCTGGAATTGCGGCTTATTCGGGGTGAGGTCGAGACGGTAGGATGCTTTCCAGACGGGCGCCGCGACGACATAGCCGATAGTTGCCTGGCGGGTGCCGGTGCCGGGAAGGCGTACGTCGAGATTGCGCCTCTTATCGTCGCGAGCGCCCAGGATCAAGGATAGGGCGCGGGCGAAATCCTCGCCGATGGCATCGTCGGAGAAGCGGATAGCCTGGGCGTCGTCGACCGAGATGGAGCGCAGGCCGGCCTTCGTGAGGAGAACGACGAAGGGACGAGCGTCCCCGATGTCCTTGACGGGCCTCGTCTCGACCGAGACGATCCGCCCGGTCACCGGATCGGGAGTATCAACCGATATTTCGGCGCCGCGGAGCCGGCTCAGCAGGTCGGCGAGGCGGGGCGAGCCCGAAAGGTCGACGCGAAAACCCTTCAAGGCTCTATCGACGCTCTCCTGGGAGGGGTAGCTTACGGATGGCGAGGCCGTCCGGTCGCCCTCGCCCGAGCCGTCGTTAACGACGAGGGACTTGAGGGCGTCGTTCACCTCGTCCGCGGCAAAGGGCAGCGATACCACACTGTCTCCCGTCACCTCGCCCCTATGCTCGAAGTACCCGACCCCCGAGGAGAAGAGGACTACCTTTGTGACGGGGAGCGAGGCGGCCGCCTGGGCGCCAGAGGGCGCGAGGGTCGTCGCGGCGATGGCGGCCGCTAGGGCCGACGCCTTCGCAAGTATGTTCATGCATCCCTCCCTGCTCGCAGCTCTCCGCGAGACTGTCGATAAATATAGCGCGTCGAGCCTGGTCGACCCTCCTCCGGGGCAATATAATGATTGAAGAGGCCATAAAAGCGGAAGCCGGGAGGAATCCATGTTCGTGCGCGAGAAAATGACCGCGAACCCAGTGACCATAGATGCCGAGGCGAGCGTGCCCGAAGCCCTCGCGCTGATGCGCGAGAGGAAGGTGCGGCGTCTTCCAGCGCTCGACGTGCATGGCAAGCTCGTCGGCATAGTATCCGAGAAGGACCTCCTCTACGCCTCTCCCTCGCCGAGCACGACTCTCAGTTCCTGGGAGATCCCCAGCATCCTCTCGAAGCTCAAGGTCGAGAGGATAATGACCAAGAAAGTCGTCACGATCCTCGAGGACATGCCTCTCGAGGAGGCTGCGCGCATCATGGCCGACCAGAAGATCGGAGGCCTTCCCGTCGTGCGCGACGGCGCCCTCGTCGGGATCATTACCGAGACGGATATATTCCGCGCCCTCCTCCACCTTCTCGGCGGCAGGCGCTCGGGCGTTCGAGTCACCGCCTCGATTGCCGGCGCCAAGGGTACGGTGGCCGCGGTGGCGGGCGCCGTCGCGAAGGCCGGGGGCGACATCGTCGGCCTGGGGATGAGCGACGGGGCGGGGCCCTCCGGGGCCGAATGGCTGCTCACGCTCAAAGTGCAGGGGCTTTCCCGCGATGACCTCGTCCTTGCGCTTGCGCCGGTCGTCGACGAAGTCCTCGACGTTCGGGAGACGTGAAACCTGCGCTGCCGGACAGGCGTCACGCCGATTCCCTCACGATGAGGCGGGGGAGGATCCAAGGTGAAGGTTCCAGCTCCCTTCCTTCGCAGAGCAATAGGAGGCGGGACATCGCGCTCCTCCCGAGCGCTGAGATGTCCACCCCCATAGTGCTCAGCGCCGGATCGACGAGCGAGGCGTAGGGAACGTCGTCCGCGCCTATCACCGCGACGTCCGAGGGGACGGAGCGTCGCGACTCGCCGAGCGCGCGCATCGCGCCTATCGCCACGAGGTCGTTGTAGGCGAGCATGGCATCGATTGACGGGTCCCTGGCCAGGAGAGCCCTTGCCGCCGCGGCGCCGCCGTCGAGATTCGGCACGCAACGCGCCACCAATCCCGGATCGATGGGAATGCCGGCGGCCTTGAGGCCCTGTCTGTAGCCGGACAGCCTACGTTGGCCGCTCAACGATGCCCTCGGGCCCGCGATGAATCCTATGCGCCTGCGGCCCTTGCCGATCAGGTAGGCGATGGCCTCGATCGCGCCGGCCCGGTCGTCGACGTTCACCGCGTCGACGCGGGGCCCCGCGCTTTCGCGGTTGATAAGCACCGCCGCGTCGAAATGCGAGATCGCCGCTATCAGCGAGGCTTTCGGGAGGCGCGATCCGGCGACGATCACGCCGTCGATCGTCTCGCCGGCAAGGGAAGCCAGGGCCTCGCGCTCGAGGGCAGGGTCCTCGTCGGTGTTCATGATGAAGACATTCTTGTCCGCGGCTCGCGCTACGTCCGTCGCCGCCTTGGCGAGGATCGCGAAGAAGGGATTGGCCATGTCGGGAAGGACGATCCCAAGGGTCGAGGTCTTGCGGCTCGCGAGCCCTCGCGCCACGCGGCTGGGACGGTAGCCGAGGTCGGCCGCGGTCTCGAGGACGCGCCTGCGCACTTCCGAGCTAACCCCGGGTCGGTCGTTGATCGCGCGGGAGACGGTCATCGTGGAGACCCCGGCGGCAATGGCCACGTCCTCCACGGTACATCTTTGCCTTTCCATGCTTCCTTCGAAGTTTAGCATTGACAATTCGGAGAAGGCAAGTACAATTACGTTAGCGCTAACGCAAATTCCCCATATTTCGAATCGAGGAGGCCATATGATGGTGAAATCCAAGATCGGAACGCTTGCCCTGCTGCTCTCGTCCCTCTTCGCCGCGACGCACGTCGCTGCGCAAGTCTCCGTAGCGAAGCCGGTCAAGCTGAGCATCATCGACGTGGCAGGGAATCTCCAGCTCTCCAAGCCGACTATCGAGGCATTCAAGGCCGCCAATCCTAGGCTGGTCGCCGATATCGAGTACATCCAGCTGACCGCGCCCGAACTGCCCTCGAAGATAAAGGCGCAGCAGATGGCCGGCAATCTCGACACCACCCTGGTGCTCACGGGCTACGACGCGATGGCCTCGGGCGTGGATCAAGGCATCTACGAGCGGATCATGCCTAAATACACGGCGGATTTCGAAAAGACGATAGCCGACTACCTCCCCGGCGCGAAGGCCGCATACGATCTCTTCGACGGCTATGGCATCGCCTACGTCTTCTGTCCCGGCGGGCCTATGTTCACCTGCAACCCGGACAAGGTCCCCAATCCCCCCAGGACTCCCGCGGAGCTCCTCGCCTGGGCCAAGGCCAACCCCGGCAAGTTCCTCTACGCCAGGCCGGCGAACTCGGGCCCCGGCAGGGCCTTCCTCCAAGGCCTGCCCTACATCCTGGGGGACAAGGATCCCAAGGATCCGAAGACCTGGGACAAGACCTGGGCCTTCCTCAAGGAGCTCGACGACTACGTCGACTACTACCCCTCGGGAACCGGCATAACCTTCAAGGAGTTGGGCGAGGGGACCCGATGGATCATCGCCAGCCACCTGGGCTGGGACATGAACCAGCGCATACTCGCTACGATCCCGGCCGGCTTTCAGGGCTTCTTCCTCGACAAGACGACATGGGTCAACGACACCCAGTTCATGGCCGTTCCGAAGGGCCTCGACAAGGATAGGCTTGCGGTCACCATCGAGCTCATGAAATGGCTCATGACGCCTGCGCAGCAGGCGGTCACCTACGACAACGCATATTTCTACCCCGGCCCCGCGATCAAGGGCGTGGGGATCGATATGGCGCCGGCGGGCAGCCAGAAGGCGATCAAGCCGGCCATCCGCCCCGCATACGAGAAGGCCATCGCCGATTTCCCGCGGACGACGCAGCTCGACTCGGCCGCCCTCGTGGAGGCGATGGACATGTGGGACCAGCTCGTCGGAGCCAAGGTCAAGAAATAGCCCGGATCGTCGGGAAGGCGCGGGACTGCATGAAGGACTTCAAGCGCATCTCGGTGAGGCGGATGACGAAGCGGTTCGGCGACAGGACGGCCGTCCGCGATTTCTCGCTCGAGTTCGGCAAGGGAGAGTTCGTCACCTTCCTCGGCCCCTCGGGCTGCGGCAAGTCTACCGCGCTCAATTGCATCACCGGCCTCATCCCGATCACGAGCGGCGAGATATTCATCGACGACGAGTGCATCGACGATTCCCGGGTCAAGGTGCCGCCGGAGAGGCGGGAATTCGGTATGGTCTTCCAGAATTACGCGCTGTTCCCCCACCTCACGGTCCGCGAGAACGTGGCCTTCGGGCTGAAGCTAAGGCGGCTAGGGAGAGTCGAAATCGAGCGGAGGGTAGGAGAGGCCCTGAAGCTCGTGCACCTGGAGGGCTATGCTGCCAAATATCCCGCCCAGATGTCCGGCGGCGAGCAGCAGCGCGTGGCCATCGCGCGCTGTATCGTGCTCGAGCCGCGGCTTCTCCTCCTGGACGAGCCGCTGTCCAACCTGGACGCGAAGCTTCGCGTCGAGCTCCGCTACGAGCTCAAGGCGCTGCACGAGAGGCTCAAGGTCACGACGATTTACGTCACCCATGACCAGACCGAGGCCCTCGCTCTCTCGGACCGCATCGTCGTCCTTAAATCGGGCGCGATACAGCAGGTCGGCTCTCCCCCGATGATCTTCTCCAATCCGGCCAACCTGTTCGTAGCCGATTTCGTCGGGTTCAAGAACGCGTGGAAGGCCAGGATCGAATCGATGAGTGAAAAGGCCGATGTCCTCGAGGCCGAGATCAGGGTCCGGGGCCAGGCTTTGAAGGCAAGGCTCCCGTATCCGGATGGGGACCGGCGCCGCGCGGCAATCGTAAAGGCCTTTCTTTCCGGCGATACGGTGCGGACCGCGATCAGGCCAGAAGATATAAGGGTGGGCTCGTATCCCGGAATGAATTCGCTGCGCTGCATCGCGAGCCTGGTCGAATACCAGGGGCACGCGAGCCAGGTCAGCGCCGCCTTGGCCTCATGCGGCGACGACGCCGAAGGCGAACCGGGCGAGAGGGTGGACCTGCGCTCGGCAATTCCCGTGGTCGAAGGCGATTGCCTCGACGCGGCCATCGCCCCGGACAGCATTCTCGTCTTCCCCGAGCCTTCCCGCGGTCCCGAGGACGACGAGGCCCAGGAGTACTCGACATGAAGGGCTCGGGTAGGAGCGGGGCCTTCTTCCTTCTCGCGCCCGCGCTGGTCTTTATCGTCCTCCTTTTCCTCTACCCCTTCGCGTACGGACTCTTCCTCAGCCTGACCAAGGCCGACGGAGCGTTCACCATAGGGAACTACGCCCGCTTCTTCTCCGACGCCAGGGACCTCAGGACGGTCTGGACGACGCTCACCATCGCAGTTCCCGTGACCTTCGTCAACGTCGGTCTCGCCATTCCCTTTTCGTACTATATGAGACGCGGCGCAAAGGGGGAGAAGATCATCACCTTCTTCCTCATCGTGCCGATCACGTTGGGGACGGTCCTCGTTTCCGAAGGTATGCTTTCCTACATGGGGCCGAACGGATGGCTCAACCAGCTCCTCATGGCCCTTCGCGTCGTCAAGGCGCCCTTCAGGTTCACCCACAACTACCTCGGCGTCGTCATTTCCCTGGGCCTCCAGGGTTTTCCGTACGCCTTCCTGATGCTCCTAGGCTACGTCTCCGGCATCAGTCCCGACTTGGAGAAGGCCAGTCAGATGCTGGGCGCTTCGAAGGCCCAGACCTTCTGGAAGGTCCTCTTCCCCCTCATGGTGCCTGGAATAGCGATATCCTTCTGTCTCAATTTCGTCATGGCCTTCTCGGTCTTTCCCTCGGCGGTACTGCTCGGGCAGCCTTCGGGGCCTACCAGGGTCATCTCGATCGCCGCCTACCAGTGGGCCTTCGAAAAGTTCAACTTCAACGCCGCTTCCGCGATTTCGATGCTCATGGCCGCCATCGAGCTCGTCATCATAAGCATCGTCCTCGTCTGGAGGGGCAGGACCTATAAAGGCGCGTCCATCGTGGGAAAGGGGTGACAGAGGTGCGCGGCAAGTCAAGACTCTCATCGGCGCTCTTCGCGATCGCCATCGTCATCTATGGCGGCAACGTCCTCGGCATACTGCTGACAGTCGTGCTCAGCTCCGTCTCGAAGGGCTGGTATTCTGGCCTGCTGCCGAGCTACCTCACCGGAGAATGGTACAAATACGTCGCGGGAGATCACGACATCCCGAACCTCCTCGCGGTGACCTTCACCGTAGCCGTCTCGGACGTCCTCCTCGCCCTCCTTATCTCCTTCCCCGCCGCGTACGCCCTTGCTCGCAACGATTTCAAGGGCAAGGGACTCCTCCTCTCGCTCTTCCTCCTCCCGATGATCGTGCCGCCCATGGCCTACGGAATCCCCCTCGCTATGCTGTGCTACAAATTCCATCTTGCGGCCCGAGTCATAGGCGTCATCATCGTGAATCTCGTCCCTATCGTGCCCTTCATGATCCTCGTGCTGATGCCCTTCATCGAGCAGGTCGGGACGAATCTGGAGTCCGCCGCGAAGATGCTCGGGGCCCACCGCGCCACCATTTTCAGGAGGGTGCTCATCCCCCTGACCGTTCCGGGGATCCTCACGGCCGGCATCCTATCCCTGGTAAAGGCGATATCGATGTTCGAGCTCACCTACCTGGTGGCGGGGGGAAAGAGCCAGACCATCGTGGTCGCTCTCTACGCCGACGCGTATGCTGCGGGCGCAAGGCCGCCCCAGGCCGTCGACGCCCTTGCGGTCATCTATTTCCTGATCGCTATGATATGCCTGGTCGTTTCCCTGCGCTTCGTGAGTCCGACCCAGATGGTCTTCAAGCTGAAATAGCGGAGACCGGGATTGAATACCACTTCGAGTCTTGACCTGGATCGCCTCGTCCGCGGGCCGATCTTCTTCGAGCCGAATCGAGTGTCCAGGACCTACAAAGGGGGGAAGCTCCTGGCTTCGATGCGGGGCCTCCTCGAAGAGGATGGGGACCGGCCCGAGGAATGGATCGCGTCGACGGTGCGCGCAAAAAACGTTGGCGGACCCTCGATCGTGGAAGGCCTCTCGAGGATCGAGGGCTCGGGAATCCTCTTCGAGGACCTCGTCCGGCTTCGAGGAGCCGAGCTCCTCGGCGGGCGGAGTGACCTGGGACTCCTCGTCAAGTTCATCGACAGCTCGATCCGGCTCCCCGCACAGGTCCATCCCGACAAGGCCTTCGCCCGGGAGTGGTTCGGCAGTCTCAACGGCAAGACGGAGATGTGGATCATCCTCGCGACGAGGCCGGGCGCCAATCTTTTTATCGGCTTCAAGGAAGGAGTTCGACGAGAGACTCTCTCCTCGGCGATCGACGCGAGCGAGGCCCGGCGGGACGCTCTCCTCGAGCTGTTGAACGAGGCTCCGGCGAGACCCGGCGACGCATGGCTCATTCCCGGCCGCATGGCGCATGCCATAGGGGCCGGCTGTCTCGTGCTGGAGATCCAGGAGCCGACCGACTTCACCATCCGACCCGAGGCTTGGAGCGGCGACAGGCGGCTTTCCGAAATCGAGAAATACGCCGGGCTAGGTCGTGAAGCCGCCCTCGAATGCTTCGATTTCGGAGGGCTCGCAGGGCATCGAGCCATCGACGAGTGCCTGATCAAGCCGGCTCCCATTATAAATGCTCGACCGGGCTGCCGCGGCGAATGCCTTCTCGATCGCGCCTCCTTCCCTGACTTCGGCGCGAATAGATACGAGCTGCGGCCCGGTACCCGTCTCGAACTCCTCGGAGGGCCTTCTATCGTCGTCGCGACGAGGGGAAGCGGCGACCTGACCTGGGACGCCGGCTCGCGCGACCTCTCGAGAGGGGATTACTTCTTCCTGCCTCGAGCCGCAGGTTCGGCGACCGTCGACGCGCGGGAAGGGCTCGCGCTCGTAGAATGCCTGCCGCCTCTTCCCGCAGCGGCATTTGGCAGTCTTCCATGACCGATAGGCAATGGACAGCGTTGCGCGACACCGTGTGTGGTAACTCCGCGGCCAGGATCGCGGGCTTCATCGTCGACAGTCCCTGGCTCCCGAACTGGCACGGTGTTTCCATCCTCGATTACCTGACCGACGACGAGGTCTGGTTCGACGCCAACCGCTCCGCGGTCGAGGCTTTCCCCGAGGCGATTTTCATCCCGGGCTTCTGGCCGGAATACGGCATGTGCACGGAACCCTCGGCTTTCGGCGCTCGCTGCTCCTTTCCCGAGAACGAGTTTCCCTTCGCGCGGCCCTGCATTCGCCGGATCGAGGACATCGACAATCTCGAGGAGCCCGACCCGTCGAGGGACGGCCTATTGCCCTTCGCCATCAAGCGCATGGTATGGGCAGGTCCCCGCATGGAGGCGATCGGGCATAGGGTTCGATTCTCGGTATCTCGGGGGCCGCTGAACGTCGCTTCCTTCCTCATGGGCCTTACCGATTTCCTGGTCGCGCTCAAGACCGAGCCGGCGCGGGCGCACCTGTTGCTTCGGCGAATCACTACCTTCCTTAGAAAATGGCATGCCCTTCAGCGGGAGCTCTTCTCCTCCATAGACGGCATCGTGATTCTGGACGATATTGTCGGCTTTTTAGGCGAGGAGGACTTTCGACAATTCGCCTTTCCCTATCTCTCCGACCTCTTCTCTCAGCCTGCCAGTGTCAAGTTGTTCCATAACGACGCGGACTGCGCGGCTTCGGTCGGGTATTACGCAGATATGGGGGTAAATCTATATAACCCGGGGATCCAGCTCGGTCTGGCCGAGATCCACGGCCTTTGCGGCGGGAGGCTTTCACTCCTCGGAAGCATCCCGCCGCGCGACGTGCTGGCGGCAGCTTCCCCGACCGAGGTCGCCGAAGCCGTACGCAAGCAGATCGGCGGCATCCCCGCAGGGGCGCGAGTCGTCCATTCCTGCGCGGGGGGCATGCCCCCGGGCGTTCGGACGGAAAGTATCGAAGCTTTCCTCGGCGCGCTAAACTAGGAGCGAGGTCAATCGATGAAGAGGATCGTCACATTCGGCGAGCTAATGCTTCGCCTCAAATCGCCGGGTCGAGAGCGGCTCTTCCAATCGCCCCTCCTCGAGGCGACCTTCGGCGGAGGCGAGGCCAACGTCGCGGTCTCCCTGTCCGCCCTCGGCATGGAAGCGTCCTTCGTCGGCGCCGTTTCCAATGATGCCGTCGGCGAAGCCGCGCTGCGGGCGCTCCGCGCCCACGGTGTCGATGTCTCGCGCGTCCGCCGGGCCGAAGAGAGGACGGGGATCTATTTCATCGAGACCGGCGCGGACCAGCGGGCATCCAAGGTCATCTACGATCGCTCCGGGAGCGCCGCCTCCGTCATGAAGGTCGGCGATTTCGATTGGGCCGAGATATTCGCCGGCGCCCGATGGTTCCACGTCACGGGCATCACGCCGGCCCTGTCGCGATCGGCTGCCGACGCCTGCATCGAAGCGGTCGGGGCGGCGAGAGCCGCCGGGGCGAGGGTCTCCGTGGATCTCAACTACCGCAGCAAGCTCTGGAACTACGGCGTCAAGGCGCCCGAGATGATGCCTCGCCTGATCGCCCTCGCCGACGTCCTCGTCGCCAACGAAGAGGACATTCAGCTGGGCCTCGGCATAATGCCGATAGCTTCGGTAGCCGGCACCGAGGCTTACCGCGCGCTCGCAGAGGCGGCCAAGGCCCGATTCCCAAATCTCGGTCTCGTGGCGGTCACCTTGCGCGAAAGCAGGTCCGCCGACCGCAACGGCTGGTCGGCGATCCTCCTAGGGGAATCGGGCTTCCGCCGTTCGCGCGCATACGAGCTGGAGGACATAGTCGACCGCATCGGCGGCGGCGATGCCTTCGCGGCGGGCCTCATCTTCGGCCTCCTCGAATACGGCGACGAAGCGCGGGCCCTCGAGTTCGCGGTCGCCGCATCGGCGCTCAAGCACTCGATCCCCGGGGACTTCTGCCTGGCGACGAGAGAGGAAATTGAGCGCCTGGTCGCGGGCGAAGGCTCGGGGAGGGTGATGAGATGACGACTTTCATGGATGAGAATTTCCTCCTTCCGGACAGGAGCTCGCGGCGGCTTTTCCACGAATACGCGGAGGTCTTACCGATCATCGACTACCATTGCCATCTTCCGCCGGGAGACATCGCGTCCGATGCGCGCTTCTCGAGCATAGCCCAGGCTTGGTTGGGCGGCGACCATTACAAGTGGCGCGCGATGAGGGCAAACGGCGTGCCGGAATCCGACATTACGGGCCATCCGGCGGATAAGCGCACCTTCCTCTCTTGGGCGAGGACCCTTCCCTACTTAGTCGGGAATCCGCTCTACCATTGGACGCACCTCGAGCTCCGTCGCTATTTCGGGATCGAGGAGACCTTGTGCGAGCGTAGCGCGGAACGGATCTGGGAGGTCTGCAACGAGAAGCTTTCGGGGCCCGGATTCGGGTCGCGAGCCCTGCTCCGCAAGATGCGTGTACAGGCCGTCTGCACCACCGACGATCCCGCGGACGGCCTCGAGCAGCATGACGGCTACGACAAGTATCGCCATGGCCCAGGGGCCCTTCCATCCGAGCCTGTCATGGTACCCGCCTTCAGGCCCGACAAGGCCCTGGCGGTAGAGTCGCGAGCTGCGTGGAGGGCCTATCTTCAGAGGCTTGCGTCCGCCGCGGATGTCGATGTCCGGAGTTTCTCTTCCCTGGTCGAGGCCTTCGATAGAAGGCACGCCTTCTTCCACCTGATGGGCTGCCGACTCTCCGACCACGCCCTCGTCCAGGCCCCGGGAAGGCCCGTCTCCGAAAAGCGGGCCGAAGAGCTCTTCGCCCTCTCCTTCTCCGACGGAGTCGGAGGGAGGGCGCTCTCGCCGGAGGAGACCGAGGAGCTCAAAACCGCGCTCCTCCTCGCCGTCGGGCGAATGAACGCCGAGCGGGGCTGGACGATGCAGCTCCACCTCGCCTCGATGCGCAATCTCAACTCCAGAGCCTTCGCGGCGCTTGGCCCGGACACCGGCTACGATGCGGCTGGCGATCCGGTGCTGGCGGGACCGCTCGCGGTCTTCCTCGACACGCTGGAGAGGGACGACCTCCTCCCCAGGATCATCCTGTACTCCCTCAATCCCAATGATTACGAAGTCATGGCCAGCGTCATGGGCTGCTTCCAGGACGGAAGGATCCCGGGCAAGATACAGCTGGGATCGGCCTGGTGGTACAACGATCATATCGACGGCATGGAGCGCCAGCTCCGGTCGCTCGCCGGCCTCGGTCTTCTCTCCCGCTTCGTCGGCATGCTCACCGATTCGCGGAGTTTCCTCTCGTACCCCAGGCACGAGTACTTCCGGCGAATCCTCTGCCGCCTCCTCGGCGGCTGGATGGAGAGGGGAGAGGCGCCCGCGGACTTCGACGCGATGGGCGGCATGGCTATGGATATAGCCTATCGTAACGCGAAGAGCTATTTCCGCCTGCCGGGCTTGGACGGATGACGGGACGGGGTCGAACGATAAGAAGATGAATTTCTTCCTGGAGCTGATCGAGGCGGGGAAGATCCGAACGAAGGAGGAGCTCCGCTCCCTTTATCGCCAGTTCATAAAGAAGTACCATCCCGATAGCAGGCCCGAGCGCGACAAGGCGGTCGACTTCGACGAGCTGAAGCGCGACTACCTGGCCGCGGCCGATCGCCTCGCCGAACTCGTTGCGACTGCGCCCGAGCGCGCGAGCGCGCCGTTCCGCTACGACGCCGAGGCGTTCATTGGCGAGCTCCGCGATCTCGTGGCCCGAGGCCTCCCCGTCAGCGAGAGGGCCGTGAAGAAGAACAAGGCCTACGCCGCATCCATCGACTACGTGTCGAAGTGCATCGAGTGCCTGTATGGCGAGGCTTACGGCTTCGCGGAACTCGACGACCAGCTAAAATTCCTCAACCGGAAAATTCCCAGAGCCTACTACTACGCCCTCCAGGTATTCTGGTCCTGCTTCGATTGCGCCAACGGCTATGCCTACGCCAAGATAATCGCGACGCGCCACTTGGGCTGCATCACCTATATGCTCGAGGGAATGGGCTTCTCCTCGCTGGACAGATTCCTCCGCGATATCATCGAGCTCGCCGGGAAGCTCTGCGTCTCGGCCCGGTTCGAACATCGAGGCAACGCGTGATATGTCCTGACGATGATCGACGGAGATTGCGTGATGTTCGTCGCGCGCTTCCCGTCCTACGCGGGGACCGGCGCCCTTGGCGAGCCGCGGGCTCGCGATTATTCGCGCCTCGACGGGCAGACTCAAGCCTACTTGTAATATACAGGCACTGGCCTTTACGGCTAATCGCAGATAGCGTCGCACGCCGCGCTGCTTAGGGACAGCGTTTTCGGTACCCCGCATTCCAGCGACTCGAGCTCTCAGGCCGTGACGGTCCTCGTCGAGGAAGCGCGTTTCCTCCTCACCTTCGATAACCACAATTCCGTGAACGGCATCCGGGAGTTCGCTCGTTCACGCGGAAGCGACATGGTCTACGTTCCCGTCGAGCTCCCGGACCTCTACGTCCCGGATGACCGCATCGAAGCCGAACTCCACGCCCGTCTCGACGCGAGATCTCCCCTATCCGCCATTCCGGCGCAATCGAATTTCTCGTCGGTTCACCGGAGGGATCATCATCGTTACCATCGCCCACAATTTCGTCGACTCGAGGGAGGCGTCCGTCGACTATAGGATCATCGAGGCGAAAGCCAACGTTCGCGGGATTTCGCAGCATACGGGATGCTTTCGCAAGCCCGGCGCAGGCGAGATCGCCCTGGGTATGATCCGCGACGAGCACGCGACCTGTTTCACGAGCCCCGGCCACGCAAAGCGGCTCTCGATCGATGGTTCCCGCGACTGCATCGACGGGAAGTCCGCCGGAGCCATACGCATATCCTTGGGATAACTAGCGACTTCAAGGATATCCGGACCTTCCTGGCTTTCACCGGAGAATTCTTGGGTAGATAGGCTATATCGCGGTCTTGACGTAGCTCAGCTTCCCGATGTCCTCATAGGTGGCGTACATCTGCTCGCGGCTCGTCATGGTGAGCCGAACTCCGAATCGTCCGTACTTCGCGCCTTCTTTGGCCTCGCCTTGCATGAGCGTCCACGCGACTCCCCGCGCCCGCAGTATGCGCTCGAGGTCCTCTCGAACGGAACCTCCTTCCGCGAGGAGGTAGATTAGCCTCAGGTCAAAGCTGACGGGGAAGTCAAGCTCCTCTCCGTTAATGGAATCGGCCATGCCGATATGATACGCCTATCCGAGCTCGATTTCGACCATGTGGATTGTCCCGGCGGGGAAAATCGGGACAATAGCGGCCCTGTCCACGGGATCGAGGGCCTCGTTGTCCACCTTGACCGAGGCGACGCCCTTGCAGAGGCCCTTGGGGTTCCTCACCTCGATCCGATACTCCGCCCCGCGGAACTTGCGCGTCGCGGAAAAGCCCTTCCATGCGCGGGCGATGCAGGGATCGACGATCAGGCCGCGATAGTCCGGCTTTATGCCCAGGATTCCCTGCGTGAGGGCGACGAGGGTCCAGGCAGCCGTGCCCGTAAGCCAGGAGTTCTTGGCTTCGCCGAAGCAGGGCGCATCCCTGCCCGCGATCATTTGCGCGTAAGCATATGGCTCCGAGCGGTAGAGCTCTATCTCCGCCTGCTTGGCGCTAGGGCAAATTGAGAGGTAATACTCGAGCGCGCGGTCGCCTTCGCCGAGCTGGCACCATGCCAGGTGTATCCAAGTATTATTGTGGCAGAATATGCCCGCGTTCTCCTTCACTCCGGGAGGGTAGCTCGAAACCTCTCCGAGCTCGACATGATAGGTCGCGTACGCCGGCTGTTGGAGCAGAACTCCCTTCGGCGTGTAGAGGTACTTGTGGACGCTTTCCATCGCCTTGCGCGCCCGGCCCCTGGACGGGTCCGTCGCATCGTCCGCTCCCGCCCCCCCCAGTACGCACCAGCCTTGGCTCTCGATGTAGATCTTGCCCTCCTCGCATTCCCTGGAGCCGATCGGCCTGCCCGCGGCGTCGTAGGCCCGGCGGTACCATTCGCCGTCCCATCCCGCCGTCTCGACCGCCGCGAGCATCTCCTCGCGCTGCGCGAGCATGCGCCCGGCGTCGTCCGGGCGCTTCATAAAGCCGTAGAGCGCCGACATCTCGCGCGAGGCGTGGAGGAACAGACCGGCTATCATCACCGATTCGGCTTGGGAACCGCCGACGACCCCAGCGGTCTGGAAGCTCTCGTCCGGCTCGGTCGAGAAGCAGTTGAGGTTGAGGCAGTCGTTCCAGTCAGCGTGCCCGATGAGCGGCAGCCTTCGCGGGCCGCGCTTCTGCATCGTATACGCCATGGAAAGCTCGAGGTGATGGAGGAGCGACTCGGCCGGTTCTCCGTCCGCGCGGTTGCGCCGGCCGTCGGCCCCGATCCCGTATTCCTTGTCCGCGTACCCGCAAGGCTCCTCCAATATGCTGAGGTCGCCCGTCTCCTTGACATAAGCGCAGGTGGAAAGCACGAGCCAGAGATGGTCATCGTAGAAATCACCGCCGACCTCCGCGTTACCCCTCTTCGTGAGGGGCTGGTACTGGTGGTAGCAGGTCCCGTCGGAGAGCTGGGTCGAGGCTATGTCGAGAATGCGCTCTCGGGCGCGGGCGGGGATCATATGGACGAACCCGAGGATGTCCTGGTTGGAGTCGCGGAAGCCCATTCCCCGGCCTATGCCGGTCTCGTACATCGAAGTCGAGCGGGAGAGGTTGAATGTGGCCATGCACTGGTATTGATTCCACGCGTTGAGCATGCGGGCGGCGTGCTCGTTCGGGAGCTCCGCCTGGAAATTGGATAGCAGGCTTTCCCAGAAGCGCCCGAGCTGGGCGAAGGCCGCATCGACCGCGCCGGGCTTCGCGTAGCTCGCGACAATCTCGCGCCCGAGCTCCTTATTCAGCCGGCCGGGTCTCTCGAACCGCGGTCTGTCGCCCTGCTCGACATATGCGAGGACGAAGGCGAAGCTCTCCTCGGCGCCGGGGCCCAAGTCGAGGTCGACCTCATGCGCCCCGATGGGGTTCCATCCGAAGGCTTTCGAGCCGGTGCATTTGCCCTCGAACGGGACTCGCGCTTCATGCAGGCCTTCGTGCACGCCGACGAAGGCGTCGCGATCGGTATCGAATCCGGCGACGGAGCGCGTGCAGGCGAAGAGGACGTAGTGGTTCCGCCTTTCGCGGTACTCGGTCTTGTGGTAGATCGCGCCTCCCTCGATCTCCACCTCGCCGATCGAGTAGGTGCGCTGGTAGTTCGTCATGTCGTTGAGCGCTTCGTAGAAGCAGAATTCCTGATATGAGAACAATCGTGGTGACTTGCGCTCCTTCGATTTGTTGCGGACGGTGACCTTCCAGACTTCTTCGTTCCGACCTAAGGGAACGAAGAAGAGCATCTCTACCTCGAGCCCTCCCTTGGACCCCATTATCCTCGTATAGCCCATCCCGTGACGGCATTCGTAGGAATCGAGCGCCGTTTTGACCGGCTTCCACCCCGGGTTCCAAACCGTCCCGGCGTCATGCACGTAGATATAGCGGCCCCCCAGGTCGTAGGGAACGTTGTTGTAGCGGTATCGCGTCAGGCGGCGTAGCCGCGAGTCCTTCCAGAAACTGTATCCGCCGGCCGTATTCGTGCAGAGGCCGAAGTAGTCGTCCTGCCCGATGTAGTTGAGCCAGGGAAGAGGCGTATCGGGCCTGGTCACCACGTACTCCCGTCGCGTATCGTCGAAATGGCCGTACAGCATTTGCGGAGCCTCCATTTTCTGCATTCAACCCAGCTCTATGTCCACCGCGTGGACGGTCCCCGCTGGCAGGATGGGCAGGGAAGCGAAGCCGCCGTCGACGTCGATGAGCGAGCCATCCATCGACGCGGACGTGACGCCCTTGCCGGCCCCGCGGGGATTGCGGACGCGGATGCGAAAGGTCGTGCCTCGGAAGCGCCGCGTCGCCGCGAATCCCTTCCAGGCGGCGGGTATCCGCGGATCGACCATGAGGGCTCCGTATCCAGGCCTGATGCCGAGTATGCGCTGCGTGGCCGCCTGATAGGCCCAGCTCGAAGTGCCCGAGAGCCAGGAATTCCGGCCCAGTCCGAACTGTGGGTGCTCGTCGCCTAGGATGTTCTGAGGGTAGACGTAGGGCTCGACCTCGAAGCGATCGATGTCGTTGTTGCGGGCCGCCGGGTTGATCTGCTGAAGGTAGCACCAAGCCCGCTCGCCGTCGCCGCGGACGCATTCGGCAATGACCGCCCAGGGATTCGCGTGAAGGAAGATGCCCCCGTTCTCCTTCGCCCCGGGCGGGTAGGTGCTTACCCCCCCCAGGGCGGGATCGTAGCGGTCATAGCCCGGCCAGGATAGCTTTAAGCCGCGGGCCGTGTTTAGGAGACGAAAGACCGAATCCATGCACTTCCGCGCGCGATCCCCCTCCGCGAAGCCGGATATGACGGCCCAGGTCTGCGAGTTGATCCATATGCGCCCGCGCTCGGCGGTCCGGCTGCCAATCGGCGAGCCGTCGGCATCGAAATACCGTATCCACCATTCTCCATCCCATGCGATTCCGTTGACGGTCGCCTTCATGTCGCCGTACCAGGATCGCCACCTTCCCGCCGACTCGGGGTCGCCCAGCGCGTCTGCCAGTTCCGCCAGCTCGAGGAGGACGGCGCCGTACAGGCAGGCCGTGAATACGCTCTCGGCGCCAGTCGCCAGGTTGACGGTGTCGTTCCAATCCGCGAAACCGAGAAGAGGGAGGCCGTGCGCACCCTTGTCGCCCCGAGTGAACGCGGCCGCGCGCGAGAGATGCTCGAATACTGAGACGGATTCGGCGGGAGCCGAACGACCGCGCCCGTCCTTGTCGTAGAAGGGAATGATTTTCCGGAGGAACTCGAAGTCGCCGGTCTCTTTGATATAGGAGCAGACGGCGAGGATTATCCACAGATGGTCGTCCGAATAATAATGCGGCCTTTCCTCATTTTCGAGACTATCGCCCTCGGTCGCCAGCATGGTAAGCGGATTGAATTGGTGCATCGCCGAGCCGTCCCTGCGCTGCACGGATAGGAGCTTCTCGATCAGGGCACGGGCCTCGTCCGGCATATGCGCCATGACTCCCATGGCATCCTGCGAGGAGTCGCGGAAGCCGATGCCTCGATCCGCGCCGAAGCCGAGCTGGTAGAGGGACAGGTATCGCGACCAATTCTTCGTCACATAGCACTGGCGCGGATTGTGCACATTTATCATCGAGTCGAAGGATGGGACTGGGCTCTCCGCCTTGAACGCGGAGAGGTACTCGTCCCAGGAGAGCGCAAGCTCGGTAAAGGCACGGTCGACTTCGTCGAAATCCCTCCACCTTTCCATTCCGTCCAAGGCGTCCTCGACCGACGCTACCTGCCCCAGCTGTGTCACCAGGCGGACATCGGCACCGCTCTCGAGCCCGCCCATCCTCTGCAATAGAACCGCGATATTGTCGCCCCTACGGGCCTCGTAGTCGCCGAGCTCCTCCGCTTCGAGCGACAGAGGATGGCCCCATGACCCGTACTCATTGGCGCCGAGAAAGCGCTTGCGGTCGGTCTCGAAGCTTGAGGCCGGCGAGCTGGAGGCGAAATAATTTTCGGCTATGCCCCGCCTCATATAAGCGCATTGCGCGAGTACGATGTGGCCTTCGCGGTCCCTGACGGCTCGGCTTTGCATGGTCTGGGGTACCCAGTCGGAGTTGGTCAACTGCTTGAGAGCATCGAAATGCGTGTATTCCACTACGGGAACGAGGTCGAGCTCGATCTTCCGGCCGGTGGAATTGTGGACTCGTATATCGCGGATCTCCCGATCCCCGCCCTTCGGCACGAATATGCGGATATCGAACTCAATGCCATAGAAGCGCGTCACGAACCTCGTATATCCGAGCCCCACGCGGCACTCCCAGGCTTCCCAAGGATCGAGGCTAGGAACGTAGAAAGGAGAGAAGATTTGCCATGGCTCGGCGGGCCCCTCGATTGGCCGGAAGCGGGCATACAAGGTCTGCCCCTTGAAGTCGCTGGCCGGCATCTGCGCTATGTACTTTACGATGCGATTGTGGGAAGGATCGCCCTTGCATAGTACGCCGCCGCCCGTCGAATCCACGAATCCGCCGAAATCCAGAGTCCCGACGTAGTTGATCCATTTCACCGGTGTTCGGGGAGTTTCAATTACATACTCTTTGGTTACATCATCGAAGTGCCCATAGTCCATCCAGCGACTCTACCCTGGTTAGTTGAATGCGTCAAGCAACTTATATAAAGGGAATTAACTCCTATGCGGTGTTCTCCCCTCGCCGAAGTACTTTTCGCTTCTATAGCGTAGCCATATGCGTAGGACTTGGGGGATCCGGACTTTCTGCTCTTTCGTCAGCTTGTCGTAGAGCTCCAGGGCTCGCCCACGCTCCATGCGACATGCGGCATTGTTATGCGCGTCCCAATAGCCTCGTGCAATGCGGATCCTTCGGCAAGTTTCCTTGACGACATCTTCGCAGCGCTTCGGATCCTTTCTCATAATTGGCCCATCGACATTGTATCTTGGAATCCGTCCGCCCGAATAGGAAGGGAAAAAAAGCGGCGGGCCATTAAGGCCCGCCGCTCGATGAGAGATCACGGTATCGGTCTTAGGCCGCCTTCACCGGCACCAACCGAGGACTGGCTTCGGGCTTCTTCGGAAGCTCGACCGTCAAGAGACCGTCCTTGAATCGCGCTTCGACCTTATCCCCGTCGGCGTCCTCCGGGAGCTCGAAGCTCCTCGAGAAATAGCTTTCGCGCCGTTCGCGGCGTATCCATTTCCCAGTCTCGTCCTTGTCCTTGCTCTCCACCTTCTTTTCGGTCGAGAGGGTGAGGAGGCCGTTCTTCAGCTCGAGCTTGAGATCCTTCTCGGAGACGCCCGGAAGCTCGGCCTCGATCAGGTAGACGCCATCCTTCTCGCGCACATCCACGACGGGATTGCGCGCGACGAGCGCGGGGAAATACTCGTCGTCGAACACTCTATCGAGAATCTCGAAAGGATCGGCCCTGAAAACACCCCGGAAAGCAGGAAGCATAGCGTCGTAAACCGTCATGCTCTTCATAATCGTACCCTCCCAAAGAATCTGTTCGCCTCGTGCCGGAGCCGCTTGCCGCAACGCGGTCCTGCGGCGCCCTGGGCGGAGCCCTGGTGGCGCTCATCTGTAATGATGCATGCTTTGTGCCAAATAGAAAGATTTCGTAAGAAATTTTACCAAATTGTGTTCGTCTAATAAATCATTATGTTAAATAAAGATAAACTAGAGTTCAGTAAAATGCTTTGATGAGGTAGCATCGTAAGAGGGAGGATTTGTCTTTTGTTTACTTTTTTCACAAAGCTACGTATCTAAATGAAACACTGACTGGCCAAACCATGCAATTTACGCTTCAAGTAGGACCAGTCTTAGCGAAAGGTCATGAGACGCAGTTTAGCGCGACACTTCGAAGCGGCCAGGTTTTTTATCTGTTTCCGGCGCAACATAAAACGCGGGCTTTTCGCAGGTAAGAATCAGCTCCGGACCCTGCTTCTCCGCAGCCACCTTCGCCTCCTATTGGGGCTTCAGCTCGTTCCGGTCGAAATACGGGTCGGGAATGTCCCCCCCCCGCCGTCAATAAAGCGTTCAGTATATCGCCCGGTACCTCGATTGGCCGCTCGCTTCCATCGGCGAGGCGCCTCAATTTCCAACTTGATCCCAGTTCAATTCGGTCCATGCTAGCCTTCTCGGGTGGAGAGCCTTTCGATTTCCGCGTTGACGGTTCGGACGTCTCGTGGTATACCGGTATTTGGTTGAAATAATTAATCAACCAACCCGGATAGTATATCTTAAAGGGGATTAAAGTGCCGAGAGGGCGAGGGATCGGGCCGCATACCGCCGCCCGGATAGTCAGGACGATCTGGCAGAATCCTCGGATCAGCCGAGTCGGAATAGCCGAGCGTCTTGGCCTCGACAAATCCACCGTCACGAACCAGGTGGGGCGTCTTATCGAAATCGGAATTATCGAAGAAATCGCCGAAGGGAGCGCCGGCAGCCGCGGAGGAAGACGCCCTATACATTTATCCATGAATCGATCGTTCGGCCGGGTGATCGGCATCGAGATACAAGTAGAAGCCTATGTCGCAGTCGTCGTCGACCTCGCTGGTGAGATATTGGCCGAGACGAGGGGCAAGGTATCTTCGGTCGGGGGTGGATGCTCCGAGATGATGCTGACGGTCATCCATGAATGCTCCGAAAAGCTCTGCCCGGACCATGAGCGTCTGCTCGGCGTGGGCGTCGGAACCGGCGGCCTCGTAGATATCAAGAACGGCAGGATCCGCTACTCGGTTCCCCTCGGGATCCAGGAACCTATAGATTTCGGCAATACGGTCGCGGCCCATCTCTCCGTACCCTGTCTCGTGGAAAACGACGCCAACTGCTGCGCGTGGGGGGAGCTGGCTTTCAACAGGGACGAGGCCCTACGAGATTTCCTGTTCGCCCTCGTCGAATTCCGTCGGGATCCGAAATCCATCGGGCTCTCGGGAGGCATCGGCGTCGGTTTCGGAGTCGTCCTCGGCGGTAAGGTCTATTCGGGGGCGCACGGCAACGCGGGGGAGTTTCGCTCCGCCTTCTGCGACGGGCCCGGCGAGCTTCAGCTTTCTCTGCCAAAGAATTCGCTCTCCCGCTTCGACTCAGACCGGGGTGTTCTCGTCAAAGCGGCGGACGAACTGGCTCGCAACACGGCTATGTTGGTGAACACGATGGATTTCGCGCGAGTCTATATCGGCGGCGACATAGAGGCCCTCGACGTCGATTTTCCCTCGCTTCTCCGGCGCCGCATTGAGGAGAATTGGATGTACCCCTTCCCCAAGGAGGTGGAGATCCGCTACTCGAGCCTCGGCGGCAAGGCTGTGGCCTACGGTGCCGCAGGCATGATCCTCGACCGCCTGGTCTCGGAGCGGACTCTTCCCGGGCTCGGGGGGGGCTTGGGGAATTCGCTGGAGGTGGCGCTTTAGTTCGGGAATTCCCCCGTCGGGGGATGAGGATAGCTGTCGTGAGGTATTTTCGGGCAAGAGCCCGATTAGGAGGTTCGAGATGAAGAAACAGATCATCGCAATGCTGATGGTCGCGGTCGTCGCCTTGGGCGCAATGGCGCAGAAGACGACTCTCAACTTCCTCTACTATATCGACGCCACCCAGGCGGGATATGCGGAGGATCAGGCATATTGGCAGAAATTCAAGGATGCCAATCCGGATATCGACCTGCAGATGGAGATCCTCTTCAGTCAGCCCTATCACCAGAAGCTATCCTCCTACATCGCCGCCGGTCAGGTCCCGGATGTCGTCTATATGTGGCCCACTTCGCGCGACAGCTCCAAGCTCCTCCACGACAACAAGCTAATGGCCGACCTCTCCAAGGTCCTCGGCGCGGATTTTCTCAAGCCGTTCAACGCCACAGCCCTAGACCCGAAGCAGCAGACTTCGGGCTATCTCGCCGAGCTTCCGCAGAGTTTCACCTACACCACGGTAGTCTACGCTAATAAGAAGCTCCTCGCAGACAACGGCTTGGCCCTGCCGAAGACCTACGACGATCTCAAGAAGATGGTGCTCAAACTCCGCGCCAAGAACGTGCAGACCGTCATCCTCCCCGACGGCGATCAGTGGCCTGCCCAGTCCTGCCTCTTCTCCACCATGGTCGGACGCTACCTCGGCAATACCTGGGTCGACCAAGTCAAGGCCGGCAAGGTTAAATTTACCGACAAGGCCTTCGTGGCCGTGCTCGATCAGTACAAGAAGCTCTATGATGACCAGATCATCAACATCGCCAACATCCAGGAAGGCTACGGGGACGGCCCTGCCGCTTTCGCGGCCGGCAAGGCGGCCTTCATCATCGACGGCGACTGGCGTGTCGGCGCGTACCTGACCGACGCCTCTACGGGCAAGGCCTTGATCGCCCCGGATGCCCAGAAGAACGATTTCGAGCTCATTGCCCTTCCCGCCCTCCCCGGCGAGAAGAATCCCGGCGCTGTGTCCGCCATCGCCGGCGTCGGCCTCGGTATCAACAAGACTCTGAGCGGCGCCAAGCTCGATGCGGCCGTTAAGCTCCTGAAGTGGTACTACAGCAAGGAATTCCAGACCATGAAGTGGGAAACCGGCGCCTTCGTGCCAACCCGCACCGACCTCAAGACGGATAAACTCGAGCCCCTCGCGGTCAAGCTGCCTCAGTACTACGTCGCCAATACCAAGACCTGCTACGTACTCGACGGCGTGCTCGATCCGAGTGTCTTCAATATTCTGAATGCCGGTCTCCAGTCCATCCCGCTCGGGGCCAAGACTTCCGCCCAAGTCGCGAAGGAAATGCAGGATGCCCAGGACAAGCTGCTGAACAAATAGTCCTTGGCTTTCATCCCTGCGATTTCGCGATGGGGCGAGGGTGCCCGGGTAGCTCCGGGCGCCCTTCCCTTCTGGAGGATGGTTTCATGGCATCTGCGCTCTCGAGTACGAGGAAAGAGGACCAGCGGGCATATTGGTTATTCTCCCTCCCCGCTTTCATCCTCTATCTATTCGTATTCGCCTTCCCCATCGTGCTTTCGGCGATCATCAGCCTTTCGAACTACAAGGGAGGACAGATGTTCGGCGGGGAGGCATGGAGATTGGCGGGCTTCAGGCAATATGGCATCCTCTTCCATGATACGGCCTTTTGGCAGGCGTTGAATAACAACATGTACATCGTGCTCGTCTCGATATTCGGGCAGCTGCCCCTCGGCTTCCTCTTCGCCTATCTCATCTATCGCAAGATCGTTAGGTTCGGGGACTTCTGGCAGGGAGTACTCTACGTGCCTGCGATAATCTCGGTGATAGTCCTCGGGATCATGTGGAAATTCATATTCGCGCCGAACGGCCTCCTGGCCGATCTCTTCAACAATTCGTATTCGAGGACGCTCGTGGGTGTGCTCGAGGCCGCCCTGAAGGGTGGGCATGCGCTCAGCGACGACGGTATCAGGAAGATACTCTCCGCGATGGACCCCGGCGTGATAGGGCTCCTGGGCCCGGATCCGGTAGCGGGTTTCAAGAGTCAGCTCCTCCCGGCCGGTGGCGTCGTCATCGCGGATCCCGCCTCCTTCATCCACGCGATGAGCAACTACGCTCCGAAGTGGAGCCCCGACTTCATGACGAAGCAGAATACGGCGATGATCCCCGTCATGTTCGTCACGCTCTGGTGCTGGACCGGCATGTACCTCATCCTCTTCCATGCCAATATGCAGAAGATCGAGTCCGAGGTCATCGAGGCCGCGCGCATCGACGGCGCGACCGAGCTTCAGGTGGCCAGGTTCATCGTCCTGCCGGCCCTGTCCGGGGTGATAATCAACGCCGCGATCCTTTGCATTTCGGGCTCCATGAACACATTCGCCCTGATCTGGGCCATGACCGGGGGCGGGCCGATGAACGTGACGGAAGTCCTTTCCATATATATGTACCGTACTGCCACGATGGGAGTGAACTATCCCCTCGCGAACGCGATCGCTATGGTCATCATAGTAATCAGCTTCGCGTTGATCGGCCTCACGAAGCTCGCCGAGAAGCGCTGGGGAGGGAAAGAGTGAGTCCCAATAGAATCGAGGAGGAGCGGCGCTTCGGCTCGACCGTCGGAGGAAAAGCCCTGGCCTTGATCGGCAAGATCGTCGCCACCGCGGTTATGACCCTCTTCGCCTTGATGGCGATTTACCCTATCGTCTGGCTTCTCATCAATTCCTTCAAGTCGAACGCCGATTACCAGCTGGACAAGATAGGGTTGCCGCCGCAGTGGCATCCGGATAACTACAAGGGTGCCTGGGAAATCGGCGATTTCTCCAAATTGCTCCCGAACTCGATCTTCTACACGACGGTGGGGACCTTGGGCGTCGTCCTCCTCACGACCTGCGCGGGCTTCGCCTTCGCGAAGCTGAGCCACAGGCTTAAAGGGGCCATGTACGGGAGCTTCGTCATCGGCATCCTGCTCTCCCTTTCCTCGCTGATGATACCGCTCTTCCTCCAGCTCTCGCAGCTGGACCTCTCGATCGGGAACATCCTAGCCTCGTGCGGGATACTGAGCGATCCCAAGTCCTTCCATTTCTTCTATAATACGAGGATTGGGGTCATCCTCGTCTACGTCGGATCGGGGTTGCCGCTCGGCATCTACCTTACGACCGAATACATCAAGGGCATCCCCACCTCGCTCATAGAGGCGGCGCGCATCGACGGAGCCAGGTATTCCAGGATCTTCGCCTCCATCATCCTGCCAATGTGCGTGCCGATAATCACGACGGTGGCCATCATCACCCTCCCCGGCATCTGGAACGAATTTGCCCTGATCAACATCATCGTTGGGAAGCTCGAGCTCCAATCCCTCCCGCTAGGCATCCTGCGGTTCTCGGGATCGAGATCGACGGATTACGGCAAGCAATTCGCCGCCCTCGTCCTCGGCCTCCTGCCGATGCTCGTTTTCTATATCGCCTTCAGGAAGCAGATCACCAAGGGCGTGAGCGGCGGAGCCGTAAAGGGCTAGCGGTCGGGCCGACGCCCGAGCCGCCATGGCGTCGAAAGGCAGGAATACGAATGAAGGATTCGCGAAGCGAGAGGCGCGACGGGTTCCCCTCGGATTTCATCTGGGGCTGCTCGACCGCGAGCTATCAGATCGAGGGCTCTACGGACGCGGACGGGCGCGGCGCCTCGATATGGGACCGCTTCGCGCGGATCCCGGGCAAAGTCTACGGTGGGATGAATGGCGATTTCGCCTGCGATTCCTACCGTCGATGGAAGGAGGACGTAGAACTGCTCGCGGGCCTGGGCGTCGACTCCTACCGATATTCGATCTCCTGGCCGCGGATTCAGCCCGAGGGCTCGGGCAAAGCCCTCCAGGCGGGCCTGGATTACTACAGGAAGCTCGCGGACGCGCTCGCCCTGGCCGGCATCGAGAGCGCCGCGACTCTGTACCATTGGGACCTTCCCCAGGCGCTCGAGGACGCGGGAGGCTGGCCGGAGCGCGACACCGCCCTGCGCTTCGCGGAGTTCGCTGACATCGTATATCGCGCCCTGGGCGACAGGATAGGACGGTGGTTCACGCTCAACGAGCCTTGGTGCTCGGCCTTTCTCGGCTACCACGCAGGCGTCCACGCTCCGGGTCGCAGGGACAAGGCGGAGGCCTACCGAGCCGCCCATCACCTCCTCCTGGCCCACGGTCTTGCGGTGAGGGCCTACCGCGAGACTGGCCTTGGCGCGCCGATAGGCATCGTGCTCAATACGATGACCCCGAGGCCGGCCACCCGCAGCGCCGCGGACATCGCCGCGGCCGAGAGGGCTTCCGACCAGGGCACCGGCCTATGGCTCGATCCCATTTACGGCCGAGGATACCCGGAGGGCCACTTGGCGGCCCAGGGCGCATCTATGCCTATCCGCCCCGGCGACCTGGAGGTCATCGCCGCTCCAATCGACTTCTTGGGCGTCAACTATTACAGCGAGCGGGCGATACGCGCCGATCCGGGAAGCCCGGAGGGCTTCGCCGACGCTCCGAGCTGGCAGGACAAGACTGAAATGGCCTGGGACATCGTGCCGGAAGGCCTTTGTCGGATGTTGAGGACGATCGCGCGGCGATGGCCCGTCGAGGCGCTGTTCGTCACCGAGAACGGGGCGGCTTTCCCGGATACGGCGGATCCGTCGGGACGGTTCCGCGACCGCGAGAGGATAGCCTACCTGAAGTCGCATATCGCGGCCTGCCGCCGCGCCATCGCCGAGGGCATTCCTCTCAAGGGCTACTTCGTCTGGTCCCTCATGGACAATTTCGAGTGGGCCCACGGCTACTCGAAGCGCTTCGGCCTCGTTCATGTAGATCCGGCCACGGGGACGCGGAGGACGAAGGACTCGTATTATTTCTACCGCGACGTCATCGCGGGAATGGAGCCCTGATCGCCTCGCGCTTCGCTATTTGAGTTTGATGAAGAGATGGGCGATCCCGAGGTACTCGTCCCTGCCCAGGGAGTAGCTCGAGCAGACCAGGTAGTCTCTTCGACCGTAGCCGGAGGCCGCGGCGCCCGTCATCGCCCCGGCGACTGCGCTGGCTCCCCTTTTCAGTGTGCCGATGAGTCCGCTCTCGGCGCCGGTCGACGCTGCGCGCTGGGCCTGGCCGGAGCGCCAGGCTATGAAATCCTCCCTTGTCGGGTTGAGCGCGTAGAGGAGGACGAGGGCCAGGGCGACGATGATGGCGGTAGCGAGCGGGCTCGACGATTTGGCCATGGCCAAAGTGTAGCGCCGACGAGCCCTCCTGATAAGAGGCCGGCGCCCGTATCGTGTCCGGCCTCTCGACCTCTCCGCCCATTGTGATAGAATGCGCTCCGGAAGGAGACGCGGAATGATCAACAAGACTCGCATAGGCGCAAGACTGCTCGCGGGCTTCGGCATCCTCGTGCTCCTCAGCCTGGGATACTCTGTCTATTCCATCCTACAGATGGCCAAGCTCGCCGACTTCACCGAGTCGCTGTACCGATCCCCCTTCGAGGTGAGGAGGTCGATCAGGGATCTCGAGAATGATGTCCTGAAGATGGAGCTCCTCGTCGACCAAGCCGTTTCCGCAAGGTCGGAGGGCGCGCGCAGCATGCTCGCCGGCCGGATAGACTCGATCGAGACCGATTCGACCGCGGAGATAGCCATCCTCTTCGAGCGCTTCCTCGGCGACCGGCAGGCCATCTCGGGGATCCAGGACAGCTTAGCGCAGTGGAGCTCGGTCCGCGACCAGGTGCTCCGCCTCGCCATCGACGGCGATCTCTCGGGCGTCGCTTCCCTCAAATCGGGCGAGTACGACAGGCTCCTCGGCGTCCTGGACTCGAGCATCCAGTACGTAAAGGCCTATTCGGCGGCGAGGGCCAGGGCCTTCTACGAGAACGCCCTGGCGATCCGCGATAGGACGCTCGCCCTATCGATAGCCATCATGCTGGCCCTCGCGCTCGCCGGGATTCTGACGGCTCTCCTGATCGGCCAGTCGATCCGACGGCCGATGGAGCGGCTCATCGCGGCGGTGGCCGGAATCGCCGATGGGGACCTCGGATCCGACCTGAGGATCGAAGGGTCCGACGAGATCGCGAAGCTGGGGGCCTTGCTCGCGGGCATGCAGGAAGACCTGCGCCGTAAGGCCGACTTGGCGAGGCGGGTGGCCGGCGGGGACTTGTCGTTGGGCCTCGAGCCCAGAGGGCCGGCCGACGAGCTGGGGAAGGCGCTCTCCGGGATGCTGTTCTCCCTCCGCGAGGCTTCCGCCTCGAAGGCTCTGGCCGCTTGGGTCATGGAAGGGATCAATAGGGCGAGCGAGGAGACCCGCGGCGACCTCAGCGCGGAGGAGTACGCCAAGCGCGCCCTGGATTTCGTCGCGGCCTTCGGCCAGGCGCGTCCTGATCGTAGAGGACGATGCCCGTCAGCTGGAGGCCATGACCGAGCTACTTTCCAAGCCTGGCATCGAGATCGATGGGGCACGCTCGGGGGTGGAAGCGCTCGACCTCATCGGAAGGACGCATTTCGACGGCATCGTGATGGACTTGGGTCTCGCCGGATTGTCCGGAATGGACCTCGTCCGGCGGGTGCGGGCCGCGCTTCCACCGAGATCTTCCATTATAGTATATACCGGACGCGAGCTTGACGGTGGGGCGAAGCGGGATCTCGGAGCCCTGGCGGACAGGGTGATCTCCAAGGGCGCCCGCTCCCCGGCGCGGCTCATGAAGGCGCTCGACGCGCTATTGGGCGGAGAGCGCGGCGGGGACTCCGGTCCCGTCGGACGAGGGACCGGCTCTGAAGGGCAGACCCGTCTCGCGGGCCGCAGGGTCCTTTTGATAGACGACGAGCGGAACGTCTTCGCCTTGCGCTGCGCCCTCGAGGAGCGGGGGGTCGAGGTAGTCGTGGGCATGAGCGGCAGGGAAGGCCTGTCCGAGCTCATGCTCGACCCCGACTTCGACCTCGTGCTCCTGGACATCATGATGCCCGAGATGGACGGCTATGCGGTCATGGCGGAGATCCGCGGAAACCCGGCGACCTGCTGCCTTCCCGTCATCGCCCTCACGGCAAATGCCTTGAAGGGGGATAACGAGCGCTGTATCGCGGCGGGAGCCGACGATTGGCTCTCGAAGCCCGTCAGCGTAGAGAGACTCGTATCCCTACTGGGACAGTGGATGCGCTGATCCGCGCGCGGAGCGCCCCCTTCGGCTTAGTACTCGAAAGGCACTGGGGCGGTCCCCGACTTCGGCTCGCGGTATTGGGCGACGACCGCGAGGGCGTCCTCGACGTCCTCTTCGGCGACCACGATCTTGATGCCGCCCTGCTGGGGGAAGAAGATCGGATAGACGTCTATGAAGTGCTCGGAGGATATCTCCGCCTCGATGCCGGTCGACTCGAGGAGGCTCCTCACTACGAGGGCCTCGTCCTGGAACATTGTCGCGAAAACCTCCGCCATCGCTTCTCCCTTCGCCGTCTTCATTCTAGCGAATTCCATCGAGCGAGTCTCTCGGGCTATACTGGAGGTCGTGCGCATACTCGCCGTGTCGGATTCCCACCATGACATCTCGTCGCTGACGCCCGTCCTCCGGCGCTTCGCGTCCAAGGTCGATCTCATTGCCCATCTTGGCGACGGCGTGGAAGATGTCCAGTGGGCTGCGCGGAACGCGAGACTCATCCTTCCACGCGTGGAGGGCGTGCGCGGCAACGGAGATCCGGACCCCGATCTCTGGCCCAGGCGCCTCATCGGGAGCTCCGATCGCCCCGTCCTCCTCCTCCACGGACACCTCGAGGGAGTGACTGAGGACCTTGGGCGGATCATCCTCGCCGCCGAGACCGTAGGCGCCAAGCTCGTCCTTTTCGGCCATACGCACCAGGCCTTCCAGGAGGAGTATCGCGGGATACTCGCCCTGAACCCGGGCTCGATATCGCGGCCCCGGGGTCGCGACCGGCCCACTTTCGCAGTCATCGAGGTGCCCGAGGATCCCGGTCTCTGGTTCGACGCGCGATTCTACGAAGTCGGTACGGGAATCGGGAGGATCAGGGAGATCCAAGCCCCGTAGGCCGATTTGAATCGCATCGATAAAGATTTTCATGCCAATCGCGAGAAATCTTGGCCGCCACGGCCTATTGCGGCTTCGCCGGCTAAGCTCGCGCCCGCTCGATCGCAGCGGCGGACTTGTCGAAGGGGGGACCGAGCATTCTGGCGCCGCCCTCGGTGACGAGCCAGTCCTCCTCGTTGCGCATGCCTCCGAAGTCGAGCCAGGGCCTGACTGCAGCATAGTCTATGAAGTCCGAGAAGCGGCCCTCGGCCTCCCACATCGCGAAGAGCTCGGGGATGAAGTAGATGCCGGGCTCGACGGTAAAGGTCATCCCGGCCTTCAGGGGCTTGGCCAGGCGAAGCGACTTAAGGCCGAAGAGGGGGCTGCGCTCCGTTCCCTCGTACCCGACATGGATCTCGCCGTAGTCCTCCATGTCGTGGACATCGAGGCCGATCATGTGGCCCGTGCCGCAGGGAAAGAAGAAGGCATAGGCTCCCGAGGCCACGGCCTCGTCCGGATCGCCGCGCATGAGACCTAGCTCCTTCAATCCGACCACGCCCTCGCGAGCCGCGGCCGCGTGCACGTCCCGGAAGGCGACTCCGGGCCTCAGCAGGGAGCAGGCCTTTCTCTGCATCCGCAACGCGAGCTCGTAGATCGTCCGCTGGCGGTCGTCGAAGCGAGGCCCGACGGGGAAGCTCGTGCTGAGGTCCCCGGCGTAGCCCGAGGGGGCCTCGGCGCCTGCGTCGAGGAGGAAGAGGCCTCCATTCTGGAGCCTGCGGTCGTGGGAATGAGTATGGAGCGTCGCGCTCTTCGTCGTGGCGATGACGCTGAATGAGAGACCGCCCCCCGAGGCGAAGGCCACTTCGGCGACTCGGCCGTAGACATCGGACTCGAGCATGCCAGCGCGAGCAGTAGCGAGGGCCGCCCGATGCATGTCGACCGTGATCGCCACGGCCCTGTCCATCTCCCCGATCTCGGGTTGGGACTTGACCTCGCGGAGGGCGACGGCGGCCTTGATCAGTGGCAGGGAGGCTCCCTTGTCCACGGCCGCGTAGGGCCTGCCCGTCAGCTCGGCCAGTTCGGCACGCGAGTCGGCGCGGTAAGGCGGGAGGTAGAGGATGTGAGACCCGCTGCCGGACCCGAGATCGCGGCCGAGCGCGGACCGGGGATGGGCTGTCGCGATGCCGGCGCGGGCGGCGAGCTCCGCTACGGGAGGCTGGGGGCCAGTCCAGACGATGTCGTCCATCGTGGCGTCGTCGCCGTAGAGCGCGACCGTGCCGCTCTCGAGGTCGATCGTCGCGGCGAGGCCGGGAAGCTCGAGGCCGACGAAATAGAGGAAGCTGGAGTCCTGCCTGAAGGAGTAGCAATTGGCTGCGTAGTTCATGGGGCTCTCGCGGTTGCCGAGGAGGAGTGCCGTTCCGCGCCGCTCGCCGCGCGAGGCAAGACCCCGGAGCAGCGCGTCGCGGCGCGCGGAATAGGTCTGTGGGTCGAACATGGGGGCATGGTAGCGCTCCCGGGCCCGCCGGTCAACGTATAGGGCCGGGGCGGCCGGGTTCCAGGTACATGCGCGCCAGCTTCTTGCCGGCGGCGTCGCGCCAGGGGTTGCGCGAGTTCCTGAGCCAGGCCTTGTAGGCCGCGCAGGCCTCGTAGTAGCCGTCGGGCCCGCGGAAGGTAGACAGTTCGTCGCACTTGTAGAGCTCGAGCAGGATGGGGAAGCGCGGGTCGTCGATGATGCCCTCGAGCCGGTTGGCGGGAAGGCGGGGAAGTGCGGCCGGCATCATGTGGTAGCGGACCAAGTAGGACACGTCGCTGACCAGGGATCTCGCGAAGCCGAGGCGGAGGAGGAAGCGCTCGGCCACGGAGCGGCCGATCTCGGCGTGGCGGTCGAACTTCCTCCCCTCGACCTGCTCGGCCTTGGGCTTGCCGACATCGTGGAGGAGGAGGGCAAGGGAGAGGCCGAGGGCCGGCAGCTTGCGGTGGCGGAAGGTCTCGAGGGTGTGGGCCCACGCGTCGCCCTCGGGATGGTACTCCTTCGATTGATCGATGCCGCGGAGCCCGGCCAGCTCTGGCCAGTAGGCGTCGACGAAACCGCTTCGCCTCAGGATCTCGAGGCCACGCTCGGGAGTCGGGCCTGTAAGCATGAGGGTCAAAAGATCGCGCTGCGAGTCTTGGCCGAAATCGCGGGGCAGGGGAGGCAGGGCGTCGGCCTCGAGCTCGTAGGGATAGCGGGAGACGAGCACGGCGGCCTCGAAAAGTCTCTGTTCCGCCGGCGCGGACCTCATCGCGACGCATTTCTCGCGAAGGGTCGGATAGACGTCCCTTGGGTCGAGATAGACGTCCCTCTCCGGGTCGCGCAGGAGGTCGAGGGGGGCGAAGGCGGCTGCATCCGCTGTCTTGGGGGAATCGGCGCAGCGGATGTAGAGCGTACCGGCGTCCGAGGCCCCCGTACCGACGTCCGAGACGTCCTCGAGGTCGATCGCCGCGTCGGCGTAGTTGGTGCCGGGATAGCGCAATCCGCCGAAAGCTTTCGCCAGATCCTGGAGGGCGCAGAAGGCGAGAGCGAAGCGCAGCGGGGCGGGCTTGAGCCCCTTATAGGCGTCCAAGGCGGTAAACGAGGCCTCGCGGACCGAGATGCCGGCATCGGCCAGGACCTGCATGGGGCGATACATCCTATTAAAGATATACGTAGACCGCGGCGAGGTAAACCGTCCGCCGACGCCTATCTCGCCGCGCCGCGCCTCTTCACGCCCGAGCGGGTCGGCGCCGCGGCCGCAGGGTCCTCGGGCCAGTCGTGCTTCGGATACCTTCCGCGCAGCTCCTTGCGGGCCTGGGCCCAAGAGCCCTTCCAGAAGCCCGGCAGGTCCGAGGTTACCTGGAGAGGCTTGCCGCCCGGGTCGAGGAGACGGAGGACGAGGGGCCGACCGCCGACCTTGGGATGCTCGGAGAGGCCGAAGAACTCCTGGACCCTCGCTTCGACGAGGGGTCCTCCCGCGCCGCCGTAAGCGATGGGCCTCGAGGAGCCGGAAGGAAGATGGATCCTCTCGGGGACTTCGCGATCCATGCGCGACCTGGTCCCCGGCGGAGCCAAGGCGAGCACGGCTCTCCTCAGCGCCGCTGTGTCCAGGAGCGGGCCCCCCTCGGTCAGAATATAGGCGCCCAGCCATACCGCAGCGCTCTCGGCCAAGGCGATATCGGAAAGCGACGTCTCGTCGAGGGCCGCCGAGCCGGCGGCGAAATAACGGAGGCGGGCGAGGGCCTCGGACGCCCCACCCTCCCAGGGCAGGATCCCCAGCCCCGCCGAAGCGATCCGCGACGCCAGGAGGAGGGCGAGCTCCTCCTTTGAAAGGCGGCTTTCCGGCCGAGTGCCCAGGATTATGGCGCCGACTCGCCTCGATCTTTGAATTCTGACCTCGAGGCCCTTCCACTCCGCCTCGACGGTCTCGATCGCGCGACCCTCGAGGGCGGCGAGGGCCTCGGCTTCGCCCAGGGCGCAGGCCGAGTAGACTCTGCCTTCGGCGCTCCCCGCGTCGGCTTCGAGCGCCACTATCCAGGGCGACTGCGAAAGGCCTCCCGTGGCCCGGAGGGAGCGGCCGGCCGGCAGTCGGAATGTGGCGCTCGGTCCGAGATATTCGATCCTCTCCGCGACGCGGTCGGGAAAGGCCGCCGCGAGGAGGGGACCGAGCGCCGAAGAATTGACGCGGCCGCCCGGAAGGATGCCTGCCGACCGCGCCAGCCTGAGGGCCTCGGCTCGGACGACGCCATAGCCCCTATCTCCGCCCGTGGCGAGCGCCTCGAGGCCGAGGACGATGTCGCGGGCCGAATCGCGACCGCCGGGTCCGCCGCGATCAGAAGGGCCCCGCTCCGAGAGGAATGCGGCGGCCAGGCAGGCCGTCCAGGCCTCGCCCGCCTCGGCCCCGCGGAGCACGAGGGCCGCGAGTCGGGGCTCGGTGCCGAGTGCGGCCATGCGCCTCCCGCGGACCGTGGGAGAGAAGTCGGCGGCCAGAGCTCCTAGTTCCTCGAGGAGCTCCTTCCCGGCGTTCCACGCGCCTTCTGGAGGAGGATCGAGCCAGTCCAGGCCTAGCCGGCCGCGACAGCCCCACAGCGAGGCTTCGAGCACGATCGCCGAGAGCTCGGCGCGCGAGAGTTCGGGCTCGGTGCGGAGCGCCAGAGCTTCGGAGGCCGGCCAGGCGCGCAGGCAGATGCCGGGGCCGAGCCGGCCCGCGCGGCCTCGCCTCTGATCGGCGCGGTCCAGGGCCTCGCGCTCCGTGACCAGGCGGTTCAATCCGGCGCGTGGCTGGAATCGCGAGAGCCTCGCCAGGCCGGAATCGACGACCGCGCGGACCCTCGGTACCGTGAGACTCGTTTCGGCGACCGAAGTGGCGAAGATCGCCCGAGGCGGCGCGCCTGGCGCAGGCGACATGAGGCGACGCTGCTCCTCGAGCGGAAGCGAGCCGTGGAGGACGAAGGCTTCGGGGCGATCGCCGCGCGTCCGGGACGCGCCGGCGGCCGTGAAGTCGGCGGCGGCGCGCGCAATCTCGGCGACTCCCGGCAGGAAGACCAGGACGTCCCCTCCGGCCTCGTCCGTCAAGTCGAGGGCCGCCCGCGCAAGGGCCCTCTCGAGACCGGGGCCCTCCTCGGGCCCCGAGTACCTCGTCTCGATCGGGAAGGATCGCCCCGGCGCCTCGATGAGGACGGCGCCCAGGGACGCCGCCGCCTTCGCGGAATCGATCGTTGCCGACATGGCGAGGAGGCCCAGCTCGGGCCTCAACGAGCGCGACTGGCGGAGGAAGGCGAGGGCGAGGTCGGCCTGGGCGGAGCGCTCGTGGAACTCGTCGAGGACGACGCAGCCTATTCCCTCGAGCGCGGGGTCGTCCTGGAGCATTCGGATCAGGACGCCCGGCGTCACCGTCTCGACGCGCGCGCGCGGGCCTGTGCGCGAATCGCCGCGGACGCGATAGCCGACATCCTCTCCCAGCCTAGAGCCCCAGAGCTCCGCTATCCGCGCCGCAGCCGAGATCGCGGCGATGCGCCGCGGCTCCATGACGAGGACCCTGGCCGGGGCCAGGGCCTCGTAGACAGCCCGGGGAACCAGACTCGTCTTGCCCGCGCCGGGCTCCGCGGAGAGGACGAGAGCGCCCTCCTCGAGGATGGCGTCGCGTATCGCAGGCAGGTAGGGTTCGATCGGCAGCGTCTGTGCCTCGGCGTCGCTCATGCTCGGATTGTGCCTCCGGGCGGTCCTCCGGATCAAGACGACTCGAGGCGCCTCGCGGAGGCCCGCTTGCGCCGGGCGCCTCCTCCGTGCCATCGTCGTGTCGGGGGGAAGAGTAATGAAGAGGAGCGGGATCAACAGGCTCATGGAGTCCGCCCAGGCATTCTTCGGCGCAATGGGCCTCCTCCTGTTCTCTCTGCGGAACGGGGCTCCGAGACGCGACTCCAAGTCCTACGCCGAGAAGATCATGATCGTGGACGAAGAACAGGTGACTCCCCTGCATTTCCATTGGTTCGACGCCGACGAAGGCCTAGCGGCGGAGCCGATGAGCGCCAGGGGCGACGGCATATCGCGCGCGCCGGAGCCCGGAGGGAAAGTCGTCCCGGGGCCGGGAAAGAGCATCTGTCTGGAGCGGGGCGTCTACGATTGCTTCTATGGCGAGGCCGGGGCCGGAAGGGTGCTCGTGGACGAAGTCAGCTCCGTCAACGACGACGCCGCCGACAATCGCTTCTACGAGGGCAACGGGCGCTTCCACAGGGTCGATGAGGACGCGGAACCCCTCCATCTACTCCTCGCCGATTACGCAGACTTCCTGTAGGAGAAGCCCATGCCACTACGAATCGCGGGGGCGGGCTGCTGCCTCATGGACATCCTCTATCCGAACGCGGACTTCTCCTCGGACGCCTTCGCCGCCGCGCGCTCCAGGAGCGAAGGAGACGGCGGACTCTCTCCGGGGCGCCTCGTCTTCGCCGAGGACGCCGAGCGCTTCATCGGGAAGCCTTTCCCCGAGACCCTCGCGGAGATAGCTGGCCCGGAGCCCGCGGCGGAGAACGTCGGCGGTCCTTCCGTCGTCGCTCTCGTCCACGCCGCGCAGATGCTCGATGGGGAGGAGATACCGGTAGTCTTCCACGGCGCGACGGGCGGCGACCAGACCGGCCGGGAGCTGCGCGAGAGGCTCGCCCGCACGCCCCTCGACGCATCGGGCCTCGAGACGAGGCCGGGGCGCACGCCCTCCACCTTCGTCCTCTCCGACCCGACCTGGGACGGTGGGCGGGGCGAGCGCTGCTTCGTGAACGATATCGGCGCCGCCGAGGGCTATCTCCCCTCCGACTTGGGCGAGGACTTCTTTCGGGCGGACATCGTCGCCCTGGGCGGCACGGCCCTCGTGCCCCGGCTCCACGAGGGCCTTCCCGGCATCCTCGCCGAGGCGCGCTCGCGGGGAGCGCTGACCGTCGTGAACACCGTCTTCGACTTCCGCGCCGAGCGCCGGGACGGTGTCGGTCCCTGGCCCTTCGGCGGCTCCGTCTCCGGGACCGGCCCCGGCCCCCTCGAGGCATACCGCGCCTGCGACCTCCTCCTCATGGACAAGGACGAGGCCCTGCGCCTCTCAGGAGAGCGGGACCTGGGGTCCGCCTTGGTTTTTTTCTCGGGGAGCGGCGTCGGCGCCTTCGCCGTGACGAGGGGGGGCGAGAGCGTCCTCGCTTGGGCCGGCGAAGGGAGATTCTCGCCGATGGAGCTGCGGGAGCTGCCGGTCAGCGCGCGCGCCGGGCGCCAGTCCTCGCGCGGCGACACCACCGGCTGCGGCGACGCCTTCGCGGGTGGAGTCCTCGCGGCCTCCGCCCTCCAGCTGAAGTCGGGCTCGACCCGTCTCGATCTAGCGGACGCGATCTCCTGGGGCATAGCCGCGGGCGCCTTTACCTTGGGCTTTCTCGGCGGGACCTACTACGAGGCGAGGCCGGGCGAGAAGCGGGAGCAGGTGGCATCCTTCCGCCGCGATTGGCTCGCCCAGGTCCGGGGAGCCTAGCCGATAATGCAGGTTCGCGGCGCGCCCAAACCTCCGACGATGGTCGCCGAGCGGAGGGGAATCAACCTCTACGCGGAGCACAGTCTCCACGCTCAGCTAAAGGAATACCTCGCCCGCCCGGGCGACCGCCTCGAGGCCCTGGTCGAAGGCAAGGTCGTCGACCTCGTGCGTGCCGACGGCGAACTCGTCGAAATCCAGACTGGCAGCCTCGGGAAGATCGTCCCCAAGGCGCTGGCCCTCGCCGGCAGCGGCCATCGGGTCCGGATCGTCTACCCGATCTCGGCGGAGCGGGAGATCCGCAGACTCGACCCGAAGACCGAAGAGCTCCTCTCGGTGCGCAAGAGCCCCAAGAGGGGCGACGTCTTCAGTCTCTTCGACGAGCTGGTGATGGCCGCGGGCCTGGTGGCGTCGCGCAACGTGACCGTCGAGGCCCTCCTCGTCAGGACCGCCGAGGTGAAGACCCGCGACGGCTCGGGGTCATGGTGGCGAAGGGGCGACCGAACCGTCGACCGCGAGCTGGTCGAAGTGCTGTCCTCCCGGTCCTTACGCACCCGCGGTCAGTGGCTTTCCTTCATTCCCAGGGACCTCCTTCCGCCCTGGACCTCGACGACCCTGGGCGGGGCCCTTGAGATAGGGCCCGATCGCGCCCGGAAGATCCTTTACTGCCTCGCCCGCGGCGGCCTTCTCGTCGAGGCGGACAAGGACGGGAGGCGTAAGAGCTACATAGAGTCGAAGGCGCGGCCGAAGCCTCGCGCCGTGTAGGAGCCCGAGGGTCGCCCCCGTCGATCAGGGTACGGCGCCTCCCTCCGGTCCCTCGACCGGACTATCCGCCCCTCCCTCCGCTTGACCCGATCGCTCGCCCTTCGCCATCATCGCCTCGATGCTGGATGCCTTCTCGAGGACCGAGCTCCTCATCGGGGCCGAGGGTCTCGCCAGGCTCGGGGCGAGCACCGTGGCGGTGATCGGCATAGGGGGCGTCGGCTCCTACGCGGCCGAGGCCCTCGCGCGCTCCGGCATCGGGGGGCTCGTCCTCGTCGACGACGACTGTGTCTGCGTCACCAACATCAACAGGCAGGTCGTGGCCTTGCGCAGCACGGTTGGCAAGCCCAAGGTCGAGGTTATGAAAGAGCGGGTCCTCGACATCAATCCGAGGATCAGGATCGAGGCCCTACAGCTGTACTACGGCCCCGAGACCGCGGAGGGCATCCTTCGCCCGGGCCTCTCCTATGTCGTCGACGCGATCGACACGGTCTCCTCGAAGCTGGACCTCGTGGTCCGCGCCAAGGCGGCGGGCATCCCTGTCGTCAGCGCGATGGGAGCGGGCAACAAGCTCGATCCGACCCGACTCGAGGTGGCGGACATCTCCGCGACCTCGATCTGCCCCCTCGCCCGCGTCATGCGCAAGGAGCTGCGCAAGCGCGGGATCGAGAGACTCAAGGTGGTGTACTCGCGCGAGCCGCCCATCGAAGTCGACGAGACAGCGAACCCCTGCCGCCAAAGCTGCGTCTGCCCGAAGAAGGACAGGACCTGCGCCGCGCGACGCTCCGTGCCCGGCTCGATCTCCTTCGTGCCCCCCGTCGCGGGCTTCATCATCGCGGCCGAGGTCGTCAGGGACCTCTTGTCCGCTCCGGCCCCGGGCTAGGCGCCGGGAATCTCGAATACGCCCTCGAGCACGTGGCGGGGTGCGTAGGAGAAGCGGCCGATCTCCTCGCGCAAGGTCACTCCCGACAGGACGAGGATCGTCTCGATGTCGGCCTCGATACCTGCGATAATGTCGGTATCCATGCGGTCGCCTATGATGGCCGTCTCTTCGCGCGTGGCGCCGAGGCGCCTGAGCGCGTGCCGCATCATGAGGGGATTGGGCTTCCCGACGAAGTAGGCCTTTTTCCCGGTCGTCAGCTCTATGGGGGCCACGAGGGCGCCGCAGGCGGGCACGAGCCCCGTCTCGGAGGGGCCGCTCAAATCGGGATTCGTCCCGATCAGCCTCGCTCCGCCGAGGACGAGGTGAACGGCCCTCTCGATCGACTCGAGGCCGTAGCCTCGGCTCTCCCCCATCACGACATAGTCCGGGTTGACGTTGTTCATGGAATATCCCGCGTCATAGAGCGCATTCGTCAGGCCCGGCTCGCCGATAACATAGGCGCTGCCGCCCGGCTTCTGCGAGGCAAGGAAGCCCGCGGTCGCGAGGGCGCTCGTGTAGAAGTGCTCGGCCTCGACCTCGATCCCAAGGCGGGAGAGCTTCTGCGACAGCTCGGAAGGCGAGCGCTCGCTCGAGTTCGTCAGGAAGAGGAAGCGCTTCCCACAGTGGCGGAGCCACTCGACGAGCTCGGCGGCCCCGCGCAGGAGGCGGTTGCCGTGGTAGATCACGCCGTCCATGTCGATTATGAAAGCCTTTATCGCTCCGTCCAGTCTCGTTCTCAGCTCCACTGTCATATCGCAAGTATCTCTGGCATCTGGAGTTTTGTCGAGCCGGCGATGGATTTCCATTTTTTTCTTCATTAATAGAAAAGCTTTGGAAGCCCTTGAATATCCTGACCATTTTTTTTAGAATGGAAGCATATCGTAAGACTATCGAAAGGGTTTCGGAATTGATCGAAGAGCTTATGGATCGAGAACGCACCATCCTCAAGCTTTTATCTGAGCGGGGCTCGCTTTCGGTCTCCTTGCTGAGCAGGGAGCTCGCCGTCTCCGAAGTCACCGTGCGATCGGACCTGAAGGAGTTGGAGGAGAAGGGCTACCTCATCCGCTCTCGAGGCGGAGCCTATCCGGCCCTCCACCAGAGCATCGTCGAGCGGCAGCAGCTGAACATTGAAGTGAAGAGCAGGATCGCCCGGGCCGCCGCCCTCCTCGTGCGCGACGGGGACAGGATCATGATCGAGGCGGGCACGACCACCGCTCTCCTGGTGCGCTACCTGATCGGCAAGCGCGAGGTCCAGGTCGTGACCAATTCGACTCTCGTTTTTTCCTACGCCCGTCTCAACCCGGCGCTCCAGATTACCCTGACGGGAGGCGAGTTTCGCCGCGAGACCGAGTCGATGGTCGGCCCGGTGGCCCTCCGTACGATCGCGGGGCTCAACGTGAGGCTCGCCTTCGTCGGCACCGACGGCTTCTCCCTGGAGAAGGGCCTGACCACCCAGCTTGTCGAGGGGGCGGAGATCGTGAAGGCGATGCGCGCCTGCGCCGAGGAGACCCTCCTCCTCGCGGATTCCTCGAAATGGGGAAAGTCGGGCTTCGTCAACGTCCTCCCCCTCGGCGACGTGAACGGCATCATCACGGACGATTGTCTCGGGGAAGGCGCCTCGCGCGACCTCGAGGCTGCTTCTATACGCTGTACGAAAGTATGAGATCCCATGGAGGTCCTACGTGGCTCATCTTCTGATCATGCCCCGGCAGGGGAACACGGTCGAGTCCTGCATCATAGTCCGGTGGAAAGCCGCCGAAGGCCAGTCGGTCCAGTCTGACCAGACGGTCTGCGAGGTCGAGACCGACAAGGCCAGCTTCGATGTCCCGGCCGGAGCCTCGGGCTTTCTGCTCAAGATACTCCGTCCGGAGGGAGACGACGTCCCCGTCCTCGAGCCTATCGCCGTCATCGGAGAGCGGGGCGAGGATTGGCAGGCGGCCCTGGGCGGCGCGGCTCCTGCGGCGCCCAGCGCGACCGCGACGGCCGCCTCGGCTGGCCCGGCCCCCGCGAGAGTCGCCCCGGCGGCTTCCGCTACGCCTCCCCAGGCGCCCGTCGCAGCCGGCGTATCCGCCGTCTCGCCCCGTGCGCGCAAGCTGGCTGCGGCCGAGGGCGTAGACGCTCCCAACCTCGCGGGCAGCGGTCCCGGCGGCCGCGTGATCGAGCGCGACGTGACCGCTGCTCTTGCCGGCCGGCCTCCGCTCACTGCCGCCGCGAAGGCGGCCGTCCTCGCTGGAGCCCCCGCGCCCGCCTTCGGCACGGCGCTCGGCGGCCGCGCCGGTCTGGCCGACCTCGGATCGGAGGCTCCGAGCGCCCCCGCCGAGAAGGGGAACGATTTTACCGAGACGCCGCTCAA
>CAYOIX010000011.1:0-121811 GCA_964404145.1 uncultured Treponemataceae bacterium | reverse complement strand
TGTCGGGCATCCAGGCCATACAGGCGGCGAACGTGGCGGACTGCCTCGCCGTCGCGAAGAAATGCGTCTATGAGGACCGGAGCCTGGCGCCCGAGGATCTGCTCGCCGCGCTCAAGGCCGACTTCGAGGGCGCCGAGAAGCTGCGCCAACAGCTCATCAACAAGGTCCCCAAATACGGCAACGACATCGAATGGGTCGACGCCATCGCGGCGAAATGGGTGGCCTATTTCGCCGGGAAGATGGCTGCCTATACGAACGCCCGCGGCGGCATCTACCATGCGGGGCTCTACACTGTCTCGGCCCATATCCCCATGGGTCAGAACGTGGGCGCCTCCCTGGACGGACGAAAGGCCAAGGACCCCCTGGCCGACGGCGGCATGTCGGCGATGTACGGGCGGGACCGCAGCGGCCCGACCGCCCTGCTCCGCTCGGTCTCCCGGATCGACGCCGCGGACGGCAGCAACGGCACCCTGCTGAACATGAAGTTCCTGCCGGAATTCTTCCACAGCGAGGAAGGCATCGCCAAATTCGCGAGCTTCCTGCGGACCTTCGTCCGGCTCCGGATCAACCACGTTCAGTTCAACGTGCTGCGCAAGGAGGACCTCCTGGCCGCCAAGGCCGATCCCGAGGCCTGGCGCGGCCTAACGGTGCGGGTCGCGGGCTACACGGCCTATTTCCTCGAGCTGGCCGACGACCTGCAGGACGAGATCATCGCCCGGACGAGCTACGGGGACACGTGATGGACGGGAATATAATTGACATCAAGCGCTTCACCATTCACGACGGCCAGGGCATCCGCTCGACGGTCTTCCTGAAAGGCTGCGGTCTGCGCTGCGCCTGGTGCCACAATCCGGAGGGCATCGAGAATAGCATAGGCCTGTGGTATTTGGACCGCCCCTGCATTCATTGCCGAGCCTGCGTCGGCTCCTGTCCCGCGGATGCCTTGTCGACCCACGAAGGCGACGATCCCTTCATCTGGATCAACCGTCAGCGCTGCACGAAATGCGGAGCCTGCGTCGAGGCTTGCCCGACGACCGCGCTGTCCTTCGACGGTCGGCGCCTGTCCAGCGAGGCAGTAGTGGAGACCCTGCTTCGAGACCGGGAGTTCTACCTCCAGTCGGGCGGGGGCATCACCATCTCCGGGGGAGACCCCTTGATCCAGCACGAGTTCGCCCTGGAGATCCTGAGGGCCTGCAAGGCGGCGGGGCTACGCACCGCCATAGAGACCTGTCTGCAGGGACCCTGGGATATCGTCGAGGCCTTCCTTCCGTCGACGGATCTCTTCATCGTCGACTTGAAGCTGGACGACGCCCGGCTCCACGAGGAGTACACCGGCCACGGCAACGCCCTCATAAAGGAGAATTACCGACGCCTGGCAGGCCAGCGAGGGGCCGCAGGCAGCGGGCCGGATATGCTGACGAGGATCCCGCTGATTCCCCGGGTGACGGCCCGGCGCGACAACATTCTAGCCATCGCCGCCTTCATCCGCGACTGCAATCCCGGCGCAAGGGTCGAGCTCATCAACTTCAATCCCCTGGCGGAGAACAAGTACCGGCTCATGGACCTCGATCGGGAGTTCTTCCGGCGCATGGCGCCCCTGGGCTCCGAGGAGCTGGTCGAGCTTTATGCCCTGCTCGAAGCCGAAGGCCTGGCGGCTATCCGCGAACACCGAACATGAGCGCGCGGACTGCCGAGAAGGAGTATTCCATGCTTCAGCAGATGATCGCGGAGGCGGCCGCCGGCAAGCCGGTCTACATCAGCCGCGTCCACGAATACTTCGCCGGCCTGCCGACGGGCCAGAGCGATCGGCTCGTCCTGGTCATCGACCTCCTCGACGCCGACGGCAGGAAGGCCTGGGATCTCAGGATACCTCGGCTCGACCGATGCGCTCCGCAAGAGAAGAGCTTCGTCCGCGAATACATCTATGCCGAGACCTACAACATCCTGTCGAGCATGGGCGCTCGTTCCATGACCGTCTTCGCCGACCAAGACTCGCGCGAGGCCCTCGAGCTGGCCGGGAGTCTCGGCGAGGCTTTCTGCGTGGACGAGCCTCGCTTCCGGCGCAGCGGCTACGGCCGGGCGATCAACGTGCTCGATCGGATGATGGCCGCGATCCGACCCGGCGAGCCGCCCTTCCGCTTTACTGTCGACAGCCTGTCCCGGCTGCCGGCCATCGCGCACCTGCCTATGGCGGCGATGCCCCGTCCGGAGGGCGAGGGCCTCGCTGCCTTCCGGCGCTGCACGGAAGGCCTCGGAGGCAAGGCCTTCTGCGGAATCGACGTCGGGGGAACGGACATCAAGGCAGTCCTGGTCGACGATGGCCGCATCGTCGATTACAAGGAATACGACTGGTTCCCGGCCAGCTTCTCGCGGTCCCGCCAACTGGTGGACCCGATCTGCCTGATCGCCCGGCTGCTTCAGGCCCGATTGTGGCTTCACCGCGCGGCCATGACTGACGAAGCGCGGAAGGAATTGCTCGGTCGGCTCGCGACAGCCATGGACAGGGAGGCGAGCGATGCCGCGATGACGCTGGCGCTGACCGGCCTCGAGGCCGAAGGCTTCGACGGGGAGCTCCGCTTCGACGGTATCGGCCTCTGCTTCCCCGATGTCGTGGTCAGGGACAAGATCGTCGGCGGCGAGGTTTACAAGACTCGGGGTATCCGCAGCAATCCGGCTATCGACTACGAGTCCGATTTCGCCGAGCTCACCGATCTCGACTCGAGGCTGAAGGCCTGGGTGCGGCCCCGGGGCAGGGTGCGGATCATAAACGACGGTCCGATGGCTTCGTTCACGGCGGCGGTCGAGATCGCAGCCTCGAGCGAGGCCGACGAAGTGGCCAACGGCGTCTTCGCCCATACCCTCGGCACAGAGCTCGGCACCGGCTGGGTGACCGGAGCCGGGGCCATCCCGGACATACCCTTGGAGGTCTACAACTTCATCATCGACCTCGGAAGCTGGCCGGAGCGGGCCCATGAACCCGACGATCTGCGCAGCGTCAACAATTTCAACACGGGGCTGTCAGGCACCCTGCAGAAGTATTGCAGCCAGTCGGGAGTATTCCGCCTCGCCCTGAAATACTTCCCCGCCGAGCGCCCCGACCTGTTCCGCGAGCTGCAGGACAAGGGCTTCATAGTGGAGCGCAAGGTCGGAACGTCCACGGGCTGGTATGTCCCCACCGAGCCGGTCGATCGGCGAAAAGCCTTCCTCGAGCACATGATGCAGCTGCCCGATCGGGAGAAGGACGAGACCAACCGCAAGATCTGGCGCGAGATCGGCGAAGCGGTGGCGGTGACCCTGCTCGAGACCAAGCGCATCCTCGAGCCCGGCTCGGACGAGCGCTTTCTCTTCGGCCGCATGGTCAAGAACCGCAGCTGCTTCGATTTGATGGTGGAGGGCGGTCGGAGCGTCAAGAGCGACATCTCGCTCGTAGTCGCCGGAACCGGCATGGCCAACACGTCCCTGATGAAGCAGCTCGAGCGGCATCCCGAGTTTACGGTCGCCCAATTCGCCCAGGCCATAGGCGCCGTGTACTTCGCCAACAGCCATTAAGGAGGAACGAATCGTGCGTGAGCAGAATTACCTGGACAATCTGGTGGGAGTCTTCGGGCACCCGGCGGCCGAGAACCCCGGCGTGATCATCCAAGAGGCCGCTTTTCGCGATCTGGGACTCGAGCGCTGGCATTTCCTGACCATCGACGTCGATCCCGGCAAGCTCGGCGACGCCATCCTCGGCCTGAAGGCCATGAAGTTCCGGGGAATCAACTGCACTCTCCCGCACAAGATCGAGGCGCTGAAATACATCGACAAGCTGGCGCCCAGCGCCAAATTGATCGGCGCGGTCAACACCATCATCAACGACGACGGAGTCCTGACCGGCGAGAATACGGACGGCCAGGGCTTCATGATCGCCCTGGAAAGCGCCGGGGTCGCCGCCAAGGGCAAGAATGTCGTAGTGCTCGGGGCCGGCGGCGCTGCCCGAGCCATCTGCGTCGAGCTGGCACTGGCCGGCGCGCGCCGCCTGACGATCGTCAACATTCCCAAGGACATGGCCCTGGGCGCGAGTCTCGTGAAGATCCTCGAGGAGAATACCGAGGTGGCCGTCGACTATGTGCCGTGGGTGGATACGTTCAAGATTCCCGCCGGGACCGACATTCTGGTCAATGCCACCTCCATCGGTCTGTACCCGAATGTCGACGACAAGCCCAATATCGACTACGACAGTATCGCCAAGGGCACCTATGTCCAGGACGTCATCCCGAATCCGGCCTACACCCCCTTCCTGCAGGAGGCCGAAAGGCGCGCTCTGCGATGGCAGAGCGGCATGCAGATGCTGGTCAACCAGGCGGCGCTCAACATCACCATGTGGACCGGATTGAAGCCGAACAAGGACGTGATGATAAGGGCCCTGGAAAAGGCCTTGTCGTGACCGATCGCCGCGCTTTCGGCGATTGAACCTAGTCGGTCGACATGTATAATATCCTCCGGATGCCCGATCCCGGGGCTATCCTATTCGGAGGTGGGTCTTTGGACGTTTTTCATCATTTCCTTGCGGATGCCGCGAAAGCGGATCGCGTTCCGGGCGGCTCGAGGGTTTTCGGTCGGACGGAAGCGCCCAGGGGAAATCGCCGCGGAGCCGCGGCGGCCGCGCTCGAGGCATGAACAATACCGAGCGGAAGGACAAACCCCGCGCCCGCGGGAAGTTCGGCAACCGGGAAATCATCGTCGCGGTTCGGGACGCGGTGCTCAAGGCGGGAAGCTGTCGCGTCGCGGACCTCGCCAGGGATCTCGGCGTCTCGGAAGTGTCGATTCGAAAAAGCCTCGACGAGCTCGAGCGCCAGGGCATAGTGCGCCGATTCCACGGCGAAGCGCGCATCTACAACGGCGACGAAATCCCCTTCCGCATGCACGTCCACTATGCCGAAAAGCAGGCGATCGCGGGCAGGGCGGCCGCCTTGGTCGAGCCGGGAGACACAATACTCATGGAGGCGGGGTCGGCAATCGCCATGTTCGCCGAGCGGATCAAGGACTTGCGCGGGCTGACGGTCATAACCACGAATGTCTTCATCGCGCGCCTGTTCCGCGGCTCGAAGGTGCGGGTGATCGTCCTGGGCGGGCTCTACCAGGAGGAAAGCGAGAGCCTGGTGGGACCCGCAGTCTGCGAGTCCATCAGGGCGATCGGCTTTTCAAAGTCCTTCATAGGCGTCTCCGGATTCACCATCGCCGGAGGCTTCATGCTGAACGACGTCGCGCGGGCCGAAGTGACCCGCTCGATCCTCGAGCGCGGGGCCGAATGCGGGGCGAAAGCCTGGGTCCTCACCGACTCTTCGAAGTTCGGCGTCTCGCACGCCGCCCTGATCTGCTCCGACCTCACCCAAATCGCGGGCGTGGTGACGGATATAGGCATTCCCGAGGATTGCAGACGCCATTTCGAGACCGCGGGCCTTCAAATCCTGACGTGAGCCATTCTATCCCCCGATAGCGCGCCGATCCTCCCGGCCTCCGCGGAGGCCTCGCAGGGCTTGACCAAGGCTCGTCGAATTGGTATGTTTACGAATACTACGGAAATGAAATATTCAGGTCGGAACGAGGCGCCTACGATGAGGGAAATCGAGCTTACCGAGCTCCTCGGGGCCATATACAGGAAAATCATGAAGCGCCTCTCGCACTACGCGAAGGCGGAGGGCCTCTCGATGACCGAGGGCATGGTCCTCTGGAGGATACACAGGCTCGGTACGACTCGCGTTTCCGAGATCGCGACGCAGATCGGTCTGCCGCCCAGCACGCTCACGGGCGTGCTCGACCGCCTGGTCGCGGACGACTGGCTCGAGCGCGTGGACGATCCGGAAGACCGGCGCGCCGTCGTCATGAAGAGCACACCGAAGCTGGCCGAGTTCGTGAAGGGCGGCATGAGCGCGAGCTCGAAGAGCCTGGCGAGGTGCTTCCGGAACCTTCCTCCCAAGATGCTCGATCGGCTCGTCGCCGATCTCGGCTCGGTGCTCGAGTGCCTCGACAGCGACGAGGAGGCCCGGCGTTGAGCGACACCGCCGCGGGACGGGGCGTCGCCGATATCGGAGGGCACACGAGCCACTGGGTGGCTCCCGTCCTCGTGGCCCTCATCGGCGCCTTCATGTCCATCCTCGACTCGAGCATCGTCAACGTGGCGATCCCGAAGATCATGAACGTGTTCAACGCCTCCACGGACTCGGTCCAATGGGTGTCGACGGTCTACATGCTGGCGCTCGGCGTCATCGTGCCCCTGTCCGGTTGGCTCGGCGACAAGCTCGGCTACAAGAGGCTGTACATAATCTCGATGGCGATCTTCGTCGCCGGGTCCCTCCTCTGCGGCGTCTCGTGGAGCCTGAACTCCCTGATAGGCGCGCGGGTCCTCCAGGCGGTCGGGGGCGGAATGATCATGCCCACGACGATGGCGATGATCTACAAGATGGTCCCACGCGAGAAGATCGGCGGCGCCATGGGGATATTCGGCATGGCCCTCCTCGTGGCCCCGGCGCTGGGCCCGACCATCGGGGGCTACCTCGTCGAGTACGTCGACTGGCGCTGGATATTCACCATCAACCTCCCCATCGGGGCCGTGGGGATCCTCCTCTCGATCTTCGTCCTGCCGGAGTTCCAGTCCAAGGATCCGGGCAAGCTCGACCTGGCCGGGGCGGCGAGCTCGGCCTCGATGCTCTTTTGCCTCCTTCTTGCCTTGAGCAAGGGCCAGGAGTGGGGCTGGCTCGACGAGAGGACCGTCCTCCTCTTCGCGATCTCCCTCTTCTCCTTCGTCCTCTTCATCTACCTCGAGCTGAGCTCCGAGAATCCTCTCCTGGAGCTGAGGGTATTCAGGTACCTCTCCTTCACGATGGCCAACCTCCTCGTGGTGGTGACGACGGTGGGCATGTACGCGGGCCTGTTCTACCTCCCCCTCTTCCTGCAGAGCGTGAGGGGGATGGGGGCGATGGAGACGGGCCTCCTCATGATGCCGGGCGCCCTCCTTTCCGGGCTGCTGATGCCGGTCACCGGCAGACTCTTCGACAGGGTCGGGCCGAGGCCTCTCGCCCTCTTCGGGGTGGCCCTCCTCGCCTTCCTCACCTACCTGTTCCACGACCTCAACCTCGCGACGGCGACCGCGACGATCACCTTCTGGGTATTCCTGCGCGGAGGCGTGATGGCCTTCGCCAATATGCCCGCGCAGACAGCGGCGCTGGTGGACATCCCCACGGAGCTCGTCGGTCGGGCCTCGGCCATCACCAACATCATCAGCCGGGTCTCGAGCTCCTTCGGGCTCGCCGTCCTCACCTCGCTGCTCACGAGCCGCCAGGCCTTCCATACGGCGCGCTACGCCTGGTCGCTCACGGCCTCCGATCCGACAGTCGCCGGCGCCATCGCGACGGTCTCGGGAGCGATCGGAGGAGGCGGCCGGGGGAGGACCGGCGCTCTCCTCTGGCTCCAGGGCCAGATAGCCAGGCTGTCCTTCGTCGGCGCCGTCGACGACGTCTTCGTGGTCGCGGCGGCCTTCACCGTCCTGGCCCTCCTGCCCGCTTTCTTCCTGAAGCGCGGCAAGGAGGGCGCGGGCGGCCTGGGGCGCGCCGCCTCCGCGGCGGATTAGCGGGGTCGCCGGATCATTTTCCCCGGACGGGGGAGCGCGTTGCGCGACACCAGCCGACCGGGACTCGATATACATGAGGGGTCGATACATGCAGAGGAAGAAGATCATCATCGCGATCCTCGCGGTCGTCGCCGTCGCGATCCTGGGCATAGTCGGCTACTACGCGTACGAGGCCAGCCGGTACGTATACACGGACGACGCGCGCGTCGCCGCCAACGTAGTCGTTGTCACTCCGGAAATACCGGGCAAGATCCTCGAATGGCGGGTCAGGGAGGGCGACCAGGTCGAGGCCGACGAGCTCCTGGGAAGACAGGACCTGGGATCGGCGCTGACTTCGGGGAGCCTGAGCCCCCAGACCATGGGAGCCGTGGCGGGTGTCTTCGCCGAGAAGGCGTCCATCAAGGCCCCGATCGCCGGGCAGGTGATCCAGTCGAACGCGGTCGTCGGGCAGATGGCGGCGCCCGGGACATCGCTAGCCGTCCTCGCCGATACGAAGGGTCTCTATATCTCGGCCAACATCAAGGAAGGCGACATCTCGCGGGTCAAGGTCGGCCAGGAGGTCGCGCTCTCTGTCGACGCGTACCGCGGCCGGGAATTCCTGGGCCGCGTCGAGAGCATCGGCCGGGCGACATCCTCCACCTTCTCGCTCCTCGCCGCCCAGAGCGGGGGCGGAAACTACACGAAGGTCATCCAGGTGATACCCATCCGGGTCGCTATCGTCGACGCCGGCGACGCGCGGCTGATGATCGGCATGAACGCCACGGTGAAGATACACCTGCGCGGCGGACAGGGGAACTGACATGAGGATTAAAAGGACAGGAGCGTTCGCGAACCAGTTCGCGTTCGCGAACCAGTTCGCGTTCGCGAAACATCTCACGCTCGCGGCGGCGTTCGCGCTCGCCGCGACGACCGCGCTCGCGACGCTCGCCGGCTGCGCCGGCAAGGGCGCGTCGTCCGCTGCGGCGGCGATACTGACCGCGCAGGCGCGCGACGACGCCGTCTCGCGGGAGATATCCATATCGGGCGTGCTGGCGCCGAACAGGACCGTCAACATCTTCCCCAAGCTCTCCGGCCTGGTCAAGGAAGTCACGGTCGACGTGGGCGACCGCGTTCGGGAGGATCAGCTCCTCGTGCAGATCGACGTCAAGGAGCTCGAGGCCCAATTGAAGGTCGCCGAAGCCTCGGTGTCCACGGTGAGCGACCAGGGCGCGCAGGCCAAGGTGGGCATCGAGACCGCGAGGCTGAACCTGGACATGGCCCGGAAGAACTACGATCGGACCAAGGCCCTCTTCGAGACCCAGGTGACGACTCAGAGCCAGATCGACGATGCGCAGACCAAGCTCGACCTCGCCAAGACGGCCTACGACAACGCGCAGCGCCAATACCAGACCGTCGCCGTCTCGACTCTGGCCCAGGCCGAGGCCCAGGCCAATCTCATAAGCGTGCAGATTTCGAACAGCCAGATAGCGAGCCCGATCTCGGGGACCGTCACGAACAGGAACATCAATCCAGGCGAGCTCAGCTCCCCGAGCGCCCCTCTCATGACCATAGCCGATACGACCAATCTCAAGCTCCAGGGCGACCTATCGCAGGACGATGTCCTGGCGATCAGGGACGGCGACAAGGTGCACGTGAGCGTCGACGGTCTGGGGGGGCCGGGCTACGAGGGGAGGGTGACGCAGGTGGGTCCCATAGCCGCCGCGACCGGTCAATACTTCCCCGTCGCGATTGGCGTCCTCAACGACGGCAGGCTCCTCGCGGGCATGACCGCCAAGGCCAACCTGACGATAACGAGCGACAGGGGGGTGGTCATACCGATCGCGGCCATCGCGCAACGCAGCGGCGACTCGACCGTCTTCGTAATCAAGGACGGTATCGCGTCCGCGCGCACGGTCAGGCTGGGCCCGCGCAACGCGTCGGAGGTCCTGGTCCTCTCGGGCCTGGCCGCGGGCGAGATCGTCGCGACCAGCGGCGCCAGCGGCCTGCAGGACGGCGACCGGACCGTCGCCGTCGGACAGAAGGCCGAAGCGGGGGCGACGAGATGAGTCGCTCGCTCGGCGCGAGGACCGCCGTCGCTCTCGCGCTGGCCCTCCGTGTCCTCGGCGCAACAGGGGTCGCGGCGGCCCAATCGACTCCCGCCGCGGCGACGCCCAAGGCCCTCAGCGTCGAGGAGGCCGTGGCCTCGGGTCTCGCGGCCGCCCCGAGCCTCCTCTCGGCGACCCTCGACGCTCGAGCCGCGAAATTCCGCGAAGCCGACGCCCGCTACAGGATGCTGCCTTCTCTTGCCGTCTCGGCGGGCTACACCCAGCTCTCGGTGGAGCCTCTTCCCTCGCTCTCCGGCGTCCCGCTGCCCCAATCGGTCGAGCAATATCTCTATGAGAACAGCGGCCTGGTCGATTCCCTGCTCCAGGAGCTCTCCGCGCCGACCTCGGAGAAGGACCTTCGGGTCGACCTGCAGTATCCCGTCTTCGCGGGCTTCCGCCTGCGCGAGGCGGCCGAGATCGCCAAGTACCAGGCCCTCGGGAAGGCCGCCGCCGCCGAGCTCGCGAGGCGCGCCCTCGTCTTCGAGATAAGGCGCGCCTACTGGGAGGCCGTGCGGGCCCGGTCGAACGTCGACGCGCTGCGCAAGGCCCTCGATCTCGAGTCGGTGATGAAGGACGAGGTCGCCGGGCTCTCGGCCCAAGGCATGGCCAGCGGCGCCGACAAGCTGGGAGAGGAGGCCCGGTTCGATCAGGCGACGCTCGCCCTCGACGAGGCCCTGGCGGGGAAGGATCTCGCCTCCCTCGTGCTCTCCTCCCTCGTCGGGGATACCGACTCCCGCTCCGTCGCCGTGGTCGAGTATGCGCTGGTATCGGTCCCCGGGGCCTCGCCTCCGCCCGGCGGGCTTTCGGACTCCGACCTGGTCGACGCCGGGCTCAGGGCCCTCGTCGAGAAAGCCCTCGCGAACAGGCCCGAGACCCGGGCGGCGAGCATGGTCCTGAGCGCGGCCGCCGCCTCGCGGGCCGCGGCGAAGGGCGAGCTCTATCCGAGCCTATCCGTGGTCGGCAGCATTTCCTACGCCGATCCCGATCCCCGGATCTTCCCGGCGGTAGATGTCTTCAATCTTTCGTGGTCGATCGGCGCTCGGCTGCGGTACGACATAGGCGCGGTGCCGGGCGCGATCGAGCGAGGCAAGGCGGCCGAGGCCGATCTCGGGAAGGCGCGGGCCGATCTCGAGCGGCAGCGCGACGCTATCGCGCTCGATCTGCGCAAGTGCGCACTGGCGCTCAGGCGCGCCCGCGACTCCCTCATGCTGACCCGCTCCATGGTCGGGCAGGCCGAGGAGGCCAGGCGCGTCGCCGAGGCCAAGTTCGAGAACGGATTGGCCAAGCGCTCCGAGGTCCTCCAGTCGGAGATGGCCCTCCTCCGCTCGAACATCGCCGTGGAGAACAGGCTCATCGACGTGGAAATCGCCGGTGCCGACCTCCTGAGGGCCGGAGCCTTGGAATGAGGACACATGACTCGAACCAAGCGGTGGATCGCCGGGAGGCGTTTCGCCGATTCGCCCCGTCAGCTGGAGGTCGACCCTCGGCGTCCTCCGAGCCTCAGCCTGCCGGGACCGAGGAGGCAGAGGGCCAGCGCGCTCAGGAGGAAGAAGGCGTCCACCTCCAGAGCCCAGCCTCCGGTCTTCGAAATGGTGAACATGGCCGGCAATCGAACGAGGAGGATGGCCACGAAGAGGTCGAGAGCCACCACGAGGGAGGAGAGCCGCGTCCAGATGCCGACGATGACCAGGATCGGGGCCAGCACTTCGCCGATGTAGACGCCGTAGGCGATGAAGGTCGGCAGGTGGTTGGAGGCGAGGCTGCCCTCGATGAAGTCTATCCCATGCAGGATCTTGCCGATTCCGTGGAAGACCAGGAGACCCCCCAGCATGATCCTCAGGATAAGCTTGCCGACGTCTTCCAGGTCGGTTCCCCCGATTTTGTCCATCGTACCTCTCCTCGAGGTCCGGCGCGCCGCCTACGGCCCGATACCAAAAAATATAGCCCCGCCACCCCGTAGTCAAGCGAACTCCGTCCCGGGGACTGATTCGTTATTGTCACACAATCCCTTTTAGTTCAAACTGAGCACCGAAAATCCGAGGAGGACATCATGAATCTGACCGGCAACACCATCGTGATCACGGGGGGGACCTCGGGCATCGGCCTAGGCATGGCCGAACGCTTCCTCGCCCTGGGGAATAAAGTCGTCATCTGCGGGCGCCGGTCCGACAGGCTGGTCGAGCTGGCGCGGAAGCACCGCGGCCTGGTCACCAAAGTCTGCGATGTGGCCGATGAGCGGCACCGCCTCGACTTCTTCCGGTGGCTGACCGCCAACCATTCCGACATGAACGTCCTCGTGAACAACGCCGGGGTCCAGTTCGCGGGGACGGTCGGATCGGGCCTGGACTTCACGCGGGTCAGGCAGGAGATCGAGACGAACGTCTTCTCGGTGCTCCACCTCTCGGACCTTCTGGCTCCCCTCATCCAGGGGAAGCCGGGGGCGGCCATCGTCAACGTATCTTCGGGCCTGGGATTCGTCCCCATAGCGCACATGACCGTCTACTGCGCCACCAAGGCCTTCGTGCATTCCCTGACCATGTCCATGAGGCAGACCCTCAAGGCCAAGGGAGTCGAGGTGATCGAGGTGATCCCGCCCGGCGTCGACACCGAGCTCGGGAAGGAGAGACGGACCGACCCCGACCAGACCCACGGCGGGATGCCCCTCGGGGAGTTCATCGATGGGCTCTTCCTCGGGCTGGAGAGGAAGGACGCCGAGATCCCGGTCGGGATGGCCGTGGGGCTCAGGGAGAAGGGCGAGGCGATGTTCGAGGCGATGAACGCGAGGTGAGGCTGTCCCGGGTCGGAGCCGTCCCGGGAGCCTTCGCTATAAACAGGCAAAGCACATCAATAAAAGGAGGCGTCTCGAATGATTCCGTCGAAGAGCCATGGAGTTTGGGCGAAATTGGTCAAGGGGGAGGTGCAGTACAGCTTGAAGAGCGTACCCGCGGGGCTCATGGTGTCTCGAATGAAGCGCGAAACGGCGAGCGGCGATCCGGCGACTCTGCGGAGGTGCATCGACGAGGTATACGGCTTCTTCGAGAAGTACGAAACGATCCTGCGCGACGACATCGCCAATATTTTCGGAAAGGAGGCCTGACATGCTCGTAGATTTCGCCACGGTTGCCTCGAAGATAGAATCGGGGGAAACCCTCTTCCTCGCCGGCGACGAGAGTCTCCTCGAGCGTCTGCCGAAGGGCGACTGGATTGGCGGCACCATACCGTATTTCATGGATAGGAAGGGCGGGACGACGTCGAAGGACGCCATCTTCCTCAGCGCGGCCCCCGAGGCCTCGGGGCTCAAGATCGCCTGGTACGGCGAACGCGATCTCGAGCGCCTCGTGCCGGACGCGCCCGACAACGGCTTTTCCCTCATCATCATTCCGGCGACCAGTCCGGCCCACATAAGCTACGCCCGCAACGCTCCAGGCTACAAGGGCATCTTCCTCAAGCCCATCATCGGGTGGATAGCGGGTGTGCATCTGGACGACCTGGGCAGGATCTCGCCCAAAGTCTTCAACGGCGCGACCGGCGAATCCTCAGATTCCAAGGCCATCGCCCTGCATCTCGAGCTCCCCCGCGGCAAGCAGGCATCGATCGGGATCGTCAACCTGTTCCGCCAGGGCGGGGGCGAGGTTCTTTCCTTCGAGGAGGAAGGCTTTTCCGTCGCGAATTGCCTCGTCGGCGGCAAGAAGGTCAACTTCGCCGAGTACCTCGTCTCCGGGAAGATAGACACCCGCCTGCCCCTCGTGGCCGACTACAGCGGTACCATGGTCAACGTCAGCTTCCAGTCGGTCGACGAGAAGAAGGGGACCGTCGCCCTCTACGCGCCGGTGTTCAAGAACGTGGAATACAGGATAGCCGAGCCCGTCCAGGATTACGTGGCGAGCTTCTCGGCGACCATGCCCAGCGGCTCGATCGAGCCGGCCTTCGCCTGCAACTGCATCCTCAACTATCTGTACGCGAACCTCGAGGGGAAGCGGACGGGCACCATCACGGGGCCCGTCACCTTCGGTGAGATAGCCTATCAGCTTCTCAATCAGACCCTGACCTATCTCGAGATCGTCGATACGGGCAAGTAGGCGGCCGGGCTCGGCGACGCCCTCGGGCGAAAGGCTGGGGTGCGAATGGTACATGCGATCGGCTCCGCGAGACTCCTTCTCATACTCTCGGGATTCGTGTTCGCGTGCTCCTTCAGTCCCGCCTTCCCCGAGGGCAGCCCGATCATCGCCTACCAGGTCGGGGCCTTCCTCGATAGGAAGAACGCCGATCGCCTCGTCGAGAAGCTGGGCGCCAAGGATATCGTCGGCGATATAAGCAGGAAGGCGGTCGGGGGGAAAACGTTCTGGGCCGTGACCGTCGCCGTGTCGGGGATCCCCTTCGAGAATCTCCGACAGGAGCTCCTCGATGCCGGATTCGCGTCCTTCCCCGTCTTCAGGCCCGCCAAATGAGATACGAGGCTCGGGTCTCGGAACCCGCCGTCGGCGGTCCATGTGACTCCAGTCACTTTCCGATGGCCGATTCCCGCCTATACTCTAGGTATACTCGCGATACCGAAGAGGAGAAGTGCATGGCTGGATCTAAGGTCAAAGACATGATCAAGGCCGGAGCGAAGATCATCGACGTGCGAACGAAGGGAGAGTTCGAGGATGGGGCCTATCCGGGCGCCGTCAACATCCCCCTCGACGTCCTGCCCGCGAAGCTGGGCGAGCTCGGCCCCAAGGACCAGCCGATAGTCCTCTATTGCGCCTCGGGCGCGCGCAGCGCCGCGGCCGCCCGTCTGCTCCGGCAAGCCGGCTTCCTCGACGCCGTGAACGCGGGCGGCCTGGACGACGTGCCGCGCTGATGGGCGGCCGGGTCACGGAACGAGTCTGTCGAAATCGGGCGAGAGGATTATCGATCCGCGCGACAGCTCCAGGGCTTCGCGCTCCTCCCAGTCCTTGAGTATGCGGCTGACTACCTCGCGCGACGTGCCCAGATGATCCGCCAGCTCCTGATGCGTAGCCGAGATCCGTCGATCGGTCGCGGGCGAGGAAGAATCGATCAGCCATTGGCGAAGCCGCTCGTCGACGTGTCTGAAGGCTATCTCCTCGACGAGCGTCATTACCTCCGCCATGCGGATGGAATACTGATCGAGCACGAAGTTCCTGAAGGCGGTCCCTTCGGCGAAGAGCGCGCGGAAGGCATCGATCGGCATGAAGGCGGCGCTCGTGGCGCGCTCGGCGACTACCGTCGCCGGGAAGGACGCGAGGCCTCCTCCTCCGCAGGCGGCGCTCAGGATGCAGCTTTGTCCCGCCTCTATGCGATAGAGCGTGATGCTGCGGCCCGACTCGGCGGTCTTGAACACCCGAATGACCCCCTCGAGGACGAAGGGTACGCTCGAGCATGCCTGCCCTTCGCGAAGTATGGTCGTTCCGGCTTCCATCTCCCTGAAGCGCAGCTTCTCGAGCAGGATCCGCCGCTTCGCCGTCGGCCACTCGCCGCTCGGGAAGAGGGAGCCGAATATCCCGAGGAATCCGTCGATCGATCCGAGCGCGCTCTTGGGAAGCATTCCCGCGATTATACAGCATTCTATTTTTATTTTCCCTTTCGGTACCATTCCAGCCGAGGTCGATCATGAAGCGTCTTCTCGAGCTGTTTCCCGGCATCGCCGTCTCCTTCGCCCTGGCGCTGCCAGCCTGGATCCTCGGAAGGCTCGTTCCCATCGTGGGCGCGCCGATATTCGCCATCGTGGCGGGGATGCTCCTCTCGTTCTTCGGGCGCCCGAGCGTCCTCGAGGGCGGCATCGGGTTCGCGGGCAAGAAGATACTCCAGTACTCGATCGTATTCCTCGGCTTCGGCCTGGATCTCGGCGTCGTTCTCAAGGTCGGCCTCGAGTCCTTGGCCGTCATGGTCTTTACGCTCTCGGCCGCCTTCCTTACGGCCTACCTCGCGGGCAAGGCTTTGAGGATCGACTCCAAGGTCAAGATCCTGGTAGGCGTAGGGACGGCCATCTGCGGCGGCTCGGCCATAGCGGCGACCGCCCCCGTCATCGATGCCGACGAGGAGGAGGTCGCCTTTTCCATCTCGACGATCTTCCTCTTCAACATCGTCGCCGTGTTCCTCTTCCCCGCCCTGGGCCATATCATGGGCATGACGCAGCAGGCTTTCGGCCTTTGGGCAGGTACGGCCATAAACGATACCTCCTCGGTGGTGGCCGCGGCCTTCTCGTACGGGGACGACGCGGGGCGCTACGCCACGATCGTCAAGCTCACGCGGACGCTCATGATAATTCCCGTCACCCTCGTGCTCGCCTTCGTACGTTGGCGACGCGCGGAAGGCGGGCGCGGCCGTCTCGACCTCGCGAGGATCGTCCCCTGGTTCGTCCTCGGATTCCTCGCGGCCTCGCTCGCGAGGACTCTCGGCGCATTGCCCGCATCCTTCACCTCGGCCCTCCCCGAGATCGGGAAGTTCGGCATATGCGTCGCCATGGCCGCCATCGGCCTGCGGTCGAATCCGCTGAAGCTGGTCCGCAACGGAGTCAGGCCCATACTTCTCGGTCTCGCCTGTTGGATCTCGGTCGCCGTCGTATCGTTGATAGTGCAGTGGCCGAGGGTATAATAGTACGTATCGCGAGGTGACTAATGACGCGTCAATATCGATGGTATCGTCCATTTCTCGCTATAGCGGCGCTCGGCCTTTCCATTTCCGCTCTCTTTGCCCAGAGCAATGCTCAGGCGAAGCCCTGGTACGCGGGCGGACTCGAGAAGCTCGGCTTCACGGTCTTCCCTAAGCCTCAGCCCCTGGAGGACTTCTCCATCCAAGCCTTGGGCGGTTCTTCCTCCAAACTCAGCGACCAGAAGGGAAAGATCGTCCTTCTCAACTTCTGGGCCACGTGGTGCCCGCCCTGCCGGGCCGAGATGCCGGCGATAGACAGGCTTTGGAAGAAAACGAAGGACAAAGCCTTCACGGTCATGGGGGTCAGCGTCGGCGAGGAGCCCGGCACGGTGAAGGACTTCATCGCGCGCCAAGGCTATAGCTACCCGATTTTCGTCGATCCCAGCGGCGCCCTCGGATCGGCCTTCGGGGCACGCTCGATCCCGACGAGCTATATCCTGGATAAGTCGGGCGCGGCGATAGCGGGAAAGATCGGAGGAGCCGCATACGACGACGCCGAAGCGATAGCATTTTTCGGCGAGCTCGCCTCCCGATGAATGGAGTCGGCCTCCTGACGGCCGCGGCGGCGGGCCTCCTCAGCTTCCTCTCGCCCTGCGTGCTTCCCCTCATTCCCGCCTACCTCTCCCTCCTATCAGGCTATGGCCTGGTCGACATCAGATCCGGCTCGGGACGCTTTCGCGTCCTCCGGAGAACCATTGCCTTTTCCGCGGGTTTCACCCTCGTGTTCACCGCCCTGGGCCTGGTTTTCTCGGGCGCATCGATGCTGCTCGGCGGGCTCTCGCGCGGTATCGCGATGATCGCGGGGATCCTCGTCATCGTCTTGGGCATAAATCTCGTTTTCGACTTCATCAAGGTCCTCGATCTCGAGGCTCGCTTCCATTCGGCGAAGGCGCCTCGCGGCTACGCGGGAGCCTTCCTCGTCGGCCTAGCCTTCGCTGCGGGTTGGTCGCCCTGCGTGGGGCCGATTCTCGCTTCGATTCTTCTCTTCGCGGCGAAGGAAGGGAACGCGGTCCGGTCGGCGCTTCTCCTTGTCGCCTATTCGATCGGGCTGGCGCTGCCCTTTCTAGCCGCGAGTCTGTTCTTCGAGCGGCTCACTCCCCTGATAAGCTGGTTCAAGCGGCATGCGATCGGCGTTCGAGTCGCCTCGGGCATCCTCCTCGTAATCTTGGGAGCCTTCATGGCGCTCGGAAGACTGGCCGCCATCAGCTCCATTGCCGCGCGCTACGGAGACTCGCTCGCGCGGACGATAGAAAGATCGCCCGGAGCGATGCGCTATGCGTCGACAGGCTTCTGGGTCCTGATCGCCGCCTCGATCCTATTCCTTCCCATCTTGCGCGGTCGCAAGGCGCTCGCTCCGGCCCGAACCTCGATTGCCGTCGTATTTCTCCTGATCGCGTCGGGCGATCTGATCGGCCTATGGTCGACGGCGCGACTCGTCGCCGGATGGCTTTCGTTTCAGGGGACATGAGGGGAATAAGTAGTGCGGTCATTGGCGCGGCATCGATGCGAGCGCTTTCTCCGGCTCCTGCCCCTCGATGATCCGCCCGCGAAGTCGGGCGAACTCGGCCCCAAGGACAGGGAGAACATGAAGTCGAACGCCGTCGGCTATATAAGTCCTCCGGACCACGTGCCATGGCTCCTCAGGGCCATGCTCGCGATGGTAGAACGACATCTGGGCAAGCCGCTTATCGCAAATCGGATACTGGCCTGGTACCCCAGAGCGTTTTGGGGCTCGGGGATCATGGAAGGCCTCGTGGCCCGCGACGAGCCCGAGCTGCCCAAGCGCCTGCTCAAGCTCATACGAGTATATGTGTCCTTCCTCGCTTCCTGTCCTTTTTGTATAGACTTGAACGCGAAGGAGTACAGGGAGGTCGGCATCAGCGACGAGGAAATGCTCGCCCTTCGGGGCCTAAAGAGTTTCGAAGAAGTCGCCAGCATTGTCGCGCCGGAGCGGGCGGCCCTCGAGTATGTCAGATGCGCAACTTCGACTCCAGTGGCCTTCACGCCAGCGGTCATCGACGAGCTGCGATCCCGTTTTTCCGAGCGAGCGATCGTCATAATAGCCAGCACCTGCGCGCAGGTCAATTTCTGGACCCGACTGATCCAGTCCTTGGGAGTCCAGCCAGCCGGCTTCTCGGCGGAATGTTCGATCCTCGACCTCGAGAAATACCGGACAATGAAATGACCGGGAGCGCCAACTTCCGCGCCTGCGGCGGCGCATACACGACTAAGGCGCGCGGCTACCGCTGAGGCGAAGAGCTGCCAGCATTGTCGCGTCAAGGACTGAACGAGGCGGGCCTCGGGGCAGCCCCGCGGTACGCGGACTTAAAGGCTCGGACTCCGCTCCCTCTGGTTTGTATCCTAGGTCACTTTCGGTTCGATAAATTGAGCATATACTGTCTATCTTGAGCCTAGCTATGGCAGGAGCCGCGATGGGCAAAAGGATCGTGATACTAGGCGGCGTGGCGGGCGGCGCGACCGCGGCCGCGCGCGCGCGGCGCGTCTCGGAGAAGGCGGATATCACCCTGATAGAGCGGGGTCCCTACGTTTCCTTCGCGAATTGCGGACTTCCCTATTACGTCTCGGGCGCAATCGCCAAGCGCTCGAAGCTCCTTCTCCAGACGCCCGAGGGCTTTGATGCGCGTTACGGCGTCAAGGTCCTCGTCGAGACCGAAGCAGTCGAGATCGACCGGGGGGCAAAGCGCGTCAGGGCGGTCGGCCCTGAAGGAGAGTCCTGGATCCCCTATGACAAGCTCATCCTCGCCCAAGGCGGGAACCCGATACTGCCGCCCCTGCCCGGCCTCGACTCGCCCAATGTCTTCAAGCTTTGGACCGTCCCCGACGTAGACAGGATCATGGCCTTCCTCGAGACTCGGTCGCCGAGCTCGGCATTGATAGCGGGCGGAGGATTCGTCGGCCTCGAGATGGCCGAAGCCTTTCGCCAGCGCGGCCTCGAGACCACGGTAGTCGAGCTCATGCCGCGCATCATGTCGACCATGGATCCCGAGTTCGGCGCGATGATAGCCGCCAGTCTCGAGGAGCATGGAGTCCGCGTCCTGACGGGACTCGGCCTCGCGGCCGTTCGCGGCCCCGAAGGCCTTGCCGAGCTCACCGACGGTTCCGTGGTACCCGCGGGGATCGTGCTTCTTTCGATCGGTGTCCGGCCCGAGCTCGCCCTCGCGAAGTCCGCGGGCCTGAGGATCGGGCCATCGGGCGGCCTCGAGGTCGACGAGGAGCTCAAGACTTCGGACCCGGATATCTACGCGGCCGGCGACATGATTGAAGTGCTCCACGAGGTTTCCGGCCGCAGGGTCCGCGTACCCCTCGCCGGCCCCGCGAATCGACAGGGACGCATCGCGGCCTCGAATGCCCTCGGTATGCACATGAAATATAACGGCGCCCTCGGCACGAGCGTGTTCAAGGTCTTCGACGGCGTCGCGGCCTCCACGGGCCTCGGCGAAAAAGCGGCGCGGGAGGCCGGTTTCGAGGTCGGCGCGGCTATCGTCTACAAGGACAACCATGCCTCGTACTATCCCGGCGGTAAGGAGCTGGCCCTCAAGATCGTCTACGATCGGAAGAGCGCCCGCCTGTTGGGCGCGCAGGCTTTCGGGTCCGAGGGAGTCGAGAAGCGCATCGACGTACTCGCCGCGGCGCTTCTGGCCAGGATGACCTTGGACGATATCGCCGAGCTCGACCTCGCCTACGCTCCTCCCTTCTCCTCGGCCAACGATCCCGTAAACGTCGCGGCCTTCGTCGCGCAGAACGATGTCTCGGGATACAGCCCGCTGGAGACGGCGGCCGGTCTCAAAGCCGCTCTCGCCGCCGCAAAGTCCGGAGGCCCGCCCGCGCTGGTCCTCGACGTTCGCAACGTCGGCGAGTACGAGGAAGGCCACGTCGCGCGCTCGCTCAATCTGCCCCTGGACGAGCTGCGCTTCCGCCTCGATGAGGCCCCGCGGGGAATCCGCATCCACCTGCACTGCCGTTCGGGCTTTCGGGCCCACCTTGCGCTGAGGATACTTAAGGGGAACGGCTTCGACGACGTCGTCAACGTTACGGGGGGATACATGGCTATCCTCGCCGAAGGCGGCTTCGATATGGAAACGGCATAAGAAGAGAAAGGGAGTGCATATGGCTAGAGTCACAGTGAATTCCGGAATTTGCGGCTTCAATACCTCGATAACGGCGAACTCGGAGGATATGCAGCACGCAACCCTTCGCATCGAGACCGGCTGCCCGAATCTCAAGCCGCTGGAGGCGGTATCGTTGGATGTCGATGCATATCTCGAATGCTTCGGCAAGATCGGCGAATCGTCGGCTTTCGATTTCGTGCGCGGGCACTGCAAGCATCCCGCCTGCCCGGTCGCGTCGGGAATGATCAAGGCAGTCGAGGTCGCATGCGGTCTCGCCCTCCCGAAAGACGCGAGCATCCATTTCGAGGACGCCCGATAGGCCCGGCCGAGCCTCCCTACCGGCCGCGCGAGCGAACAGCCATCAAACTCCTGCCTTCCCCATCAGGATCCCCGCGATCAGGATCGCCAGCACAAGGGCGGTCGCTACGACGTATCGCCAATCGCGCTCGACGACGAAGGCTATGATCGAGACCGCTACCCGGGCGAAGGGCGTCGCTATCAGGACCACCAGGCCGAGGGAGAGGACCGATGCGGGATCGAGGGCGAGGAGGCCCGCGAGCAGGGCGCCCAGGCTTCGAGGGTAGGGTAGGGCGGCGTCGATCCGCATCTGGCCGGTGAAGAGTCCCTTGACGACGAGGAGGACGAGTCCCAGGCAGATGATCGCCGCGCTCAGGACGACGCCGGACCTCAGGACGACACTGATTATTCTCTCGACCGCGCGCGATGGGCCCGGGCCGCGAGGGTCGCCCGCCTTCATCCCCGCGGCCTCATCGGCCGACTCCGAGGCCGTGCAGGAGCATCTGCGCGGCTATCACCGCGATCACGGCGAAGAAGGCGATGCGTATGCCGACGCCCGCCATCCTGGGAAGGATCCGGGCGCCGAACAGGGAGCCCGCGAGCACGCCGAGGGCGACGGGCGCCGCGACGAAGGGATCGATGTCGCCGCGGCCGAAGTAGATGCTCGCGCTCGCGGCCGCGGTCACGCCTATCATGAAATTGCTCGTCGCCGTCGAGCTCTTTATGGGCATGCCCATGATGTTGTCCATGGCGAGCACCTTGAAGACGCCCGAGCCGATGCCGAGCATGCCCGAGGCCAGGCCCGCGATATACATTATCGCGGCTCCGAGCGGCACGCGGCGCAGGCGGTACTCGATCGTCCGTCCGAGGGCGGGATCGAAGTAGGTTCCCTCGAGCCCCATGGATGCGGCGAATCGTCCGGACGCGGCCGCTTCCTCCGCCTCGGGCGCGGCCGTCCGGCCCCGCAGCTCGGATACGATCCTCCGTCCCGTCGGGACGAGGGAATAGATGAGGACGAGGGAGAACACCACGAAGAGCAGCCGCCCGGCGAGTCGCCCGGCGAGCAGGGCCCCGGTGACGGCGCCGAGCGCCGTCAAGATCTCCAAGAGCATGCCGACCCTGATGTTGGCGAGGCGATCCCTGACGTAGGCCGCGGCAGAGCCGCTCGAGGTGGCGATGACCGCTATGATCGAGGCGCCGGCCGCCGTCCGGAAATCGATATGGAGGAAGAGCGTCATGACTGGGACGACGATGATCCCGCCTCCGAGGCCCAGGAGGGAGCCGGCCGCGCCCGCGACGAATGAGGCGGAGAGCAATTGCGCGAACTCGTACAGGAAGGTCGGCATGGCTTCCTTTGCACCCACGAGGGAAGGATGCGCAGACTATCGGACAGGAAGTAATATAGTTGCGCTGGCCGCATTCGATCCAATATCATTTCGGGAACGGGCCATACCCTGAAGATATGCCCGCGCCCAGCGCAAGGAGCCTTCGATGGACCTGAGGCATTTGAACTACTTCCTCGCGGTCGCCGAGGAGCTCAATTTCGGGCGCGCCGCCGAGAGGCTCCACATCTCCCAGCCGCCCTTGAGCCGCCAGATCATGGAGCTCGAGGAGGAGTTGGGCGTGGCCCTCTTCGAGCGGGGGCCGAAGGGAGTCAAGATCACGCCGGCCGGACTATACCTCGAGAAGGAGGCCGCGAGGGTCCTCGGTCGGGTCGCCCTCGTCAAGGAAAGGATAGGGACCATACGAAACGAAGGATCCAGGGTCGTTCGGATTGGCTTCGTCGCCTCGGCCATGTATTCCTTCCTGCCGGAGCTCATCGGCGAGCTGAGGGGCGAGCTTCGCTCCCTGTCCTTCGATTTCGTCGAGCTGGCGACGAGGGCCCAGGCCGACTCCCTCCTCGCGGGGCGGATAGACATCGGCTTCGTCCGGTCCTGGATCGACGAAGAGGGCGTCCGTTTCGTTCCTATCGCGGAGGAGAGCCTGTCCCTCGTCCGTTCCGCCGGCATGGCCCCGATGGACGATGCCGGAGACCTCGAGCGCTTCGCGACGCTGCCATTTATCGCCTTCTCGATGGCGGCCGCGCCCGGCATCGCGGAATGCGTCCAGAGGGCCTGCGCCGGCGCCGGCTTCTCCCCGAAGACGGTCTTTACCGCCGGCCAGTTCGACTCGGTCCTGAGGCTCGTGGCCGCCGGGCTGGGCTGGTCCATCGTGCCGACGACGGCCCTCCACGGGTCGCGCCTCGGCATCGTCTCGAGCGAGCTTCTCGGCCAGAGCGAGCGGATAATCATCGGCGCGGCGCTCAGGGAGGACGAGGACGATCCCGTCGTCCTCTCCCTTCTCGAGATTACCGAGCGGCACCTGAGCTCCCGCAGGCGAGGCTTGCGGCCGGTGCAGGATCGCGAGGCCGCCGGTCCTTTGTGAGAAGCCGATACCTTCGATCCGGCCATCCAAAGCCGGAGGCCTTTTCTCCTTTGCAGAGTGTTGAAAATGGCTACGGATCCTTTTTCAACACTACCTTGAAACAAGCAATTGCGCAGAAAACCGAAGGTTTTCGAGCAATTGCCTAACAGGCTGTTGAAATGCTTCGAGTATTTCAACAGCCTGTTAGGGGAAGATATCCGGGTGGAGGAAGCGAGCCACGAAGAGGAGCGCAGTGGCCGATCGAGGACCGACCCTCGTCCCGAGACCCGGCTCCAGCCGGTACAGCCTGCCCCGCCTGGCAGCGGGAGTCCGACTCAGGGAATCCGGGCTATCTCCACCGTCTATCGAGATGATGGCCTCCGGTGCCCTATCCGCAGCCTCGGCGAGAATCACCGGCGGCGAGACACCGGCGTAATCGGAGAAGATGTCCCGTCCGCCGGCGGCGGCGATGAGGGCGTGGAAGAAGGAATCCGAGCCGCAGGTGGCCGGGTTCCGGTCTCCTCCCGACAGCCAGAGGACCTTCGGATGCAGCGAGGTCGCTATGCCCTCGGCGATGGACGCGACGCTCCGATAGGCTTTGGTCAGCCTGGCCGCGGCGACGATTCCCTCCTTTTGTTTCCCGGCCAGGGAACCCAGGGCCATCATGGCTTCGGCCAGTCCGCGGAAGTCGCGGGGAGCGTAGATGAATACGGCGAATCCTTCCTTCGCGGGCGATTCCGGTCGCGAAGCCCCACCCGTGGAATCCTCTATCACCAGATCGGGCGAGAGGGCTTCCGCGCTCCGAAAAGCGGCCGACTCCCCATCCGATCCCCCGATTACGGGGATCGCGAGGGCTTCCGCGGGATAGTCGCATCCGAGCGAGCGCCCCACGAGGCGATCCCCGGCCCCGACGGCGAAGAGGACTTCGGCGGCGCCCGGAGAAAAGGAAACGATGCGCTCGGCCGCTGCGCCGAGACTCACGATCCTGCCGGACGAATCCTCGACGGCGATGGCGCTGCCCGCGACGAGGAGCGGCGCGGGCTGCGCCTGGGCGCCGGCCGCGCATAGGGCGAGCGCCAGGACGAGGCGCGTCGCGCACGGACCATTGCCGAAGAATGGCCGGGCGAGGGCTTCGCCCTCCCCGGCCGGTCGCGTGCGCGACATCCTAGGCACGGCTCGTCGTCACTTCAGGAGATAGAATTCCACGCGCCTGTTCTTCCATCGATTCGCGAAATCGCTGTCGGGAACGAGGGGATCGTTGGCGCCCACGCCGTCGGTGACCTGGCGATCCGCCGAGACTCCGCGATCGACGAGAGCCGCCTCGATGGCGTCCGCCCGCGATTTGGACAGGGGGATGAGCACGGTCTTCTGCTCGGCCTCGCCTTTGACCTTGTCGTTCCAGTTGATCATCACCGCGTGGCCTTCGAGCTTGACCTTGTAGTCGGCGAACTTGGCCAGCTTGAGTTTGGCCGCGAGGAGGTCGAGGGTCGCGAGGTTGCGAGCCGCGCGGTCCGCCGGCACGTCCCGATAATTGGCGGTGTAGGCCTTGAACACTATGCTCGATACCCTGATGCGGTAGCCGTCGCCCACCTTCAGCACGAGAATGTCGGTCGCGAGGTTCTTCTTGACCGTGCCGACGTTGCCGAACTCGTCCCGGAGCTTCAGCTCGAGCGGGTAATCGGAGGCGGATTCCACCAGTTCGCCGCTCGTCCCCTTTCCGTCCCAGACGACGGGAGCGGCGGGCCAGCCGCCCTTCCAGCTCTTGAAGGGGCTGTTGCCGGGATCGTAGGCAGTCAGGGACCAGCCCACGATCCGGGCGAAATTGGAGCTCCCGGCCAGGGTGATCGTCTCCTGGTCGCCCGTAGGCTCGCCGTCGGGCGAGAAGAGCTCGGACGAGAGGCCGATGGTTCCCGTGGGCGGGTTCAGGTCGAGGACGAAGGGCTTGGTCTCGACCGAGACGGGCGCGAAGGCGACGCCGTAATCCAGGGAGAGCATCGCGCTGTAGCGGCCTTCGGGCGCGTAGCCGCCGTTGTCGATCTTGCCGTCCCAGACGAGCTGGGCCGGGAATTGCTTACCTTCGCCCTTGAAGCTTTTCACGACGGCATTGCCTTCGTCGACGACGTCCACCTTCCACGAGGCGACGCTTTCCGGGTTACCCGCGGCGAGCTTGAAGCCGATCGTCGCTTCCGAGCCGTCCCCCGTGGGGGCGAATCCGGCCGAGAGCGCCTCTATCGAAGTCGGCTCCGTGGCCGCGTTCAGGCCCTCCACAGTCATGGCTCCGCTGACTTCGCCTACGTTGCCGTATTCGTCCTGGACCTTGGCCACGACGGAATAGCGCGTCCCCGGCACGAGGGTGCCGCCCTCCACGGTCTTGCCGTCCCAGGCGACCTTGTTGTTGGGCCAGTTGCCGTTGAAGACCACGACCGAGACGCCGGACGAGTCGTAGACTGCCATGACCCAGCTCGCGATCTGCGCGAAGGCCGACTTGGCCTGGACGGTGAAGTCGACCGGCTTCTTCGGGCCGATGTCGGCCAGGCCGACCGCCGGCGGATCCACGGTTATCGAGCCCGAGGGCGGCGTCATCACGACGGAGAAGTTCCGGCTCTTGGCCAGCACTGGCTTGAAGGCCTTCCCGTAATCCAAAGCCAGGGTCGCGTAATAGGATCCCTCCGCCACCAGGCCGCCCGAGTCGTCCTTCCCGTCCCAGCGGACGTATTCGGGCAGGTCGCTCGAGACGCCCTTGAAGCTCCGAAGGGTCTTCGCGCTGCCTTTCTCGACGCCCTCGACCTGGACCTCCCAGGACTGCAGATTGGCCTTGGATCCCACGCTGAGCAGGAGGTCGAGGCTGTTCTTGACGCTCGTGCTCGTGGGCGAGAAGCCGGCGCGGCGGGTGCTCAGCGAGCTGGGCTCGGCCGAAGGCACGTCGGCGACGGAGAAGGCGCCTTTGAAGCTGCTCTTGTTGCCGAATTCGTCGGAGACCGAGAGCACGGCCGGATAGGTTTTGGCGGTCTCGACGTAGGTCCCGGCCTCGGTCTTTCCGTCCCATCCCGCCTGGTTGGAGGGTAGGGCCCCGGTCATCGACTTGACTTGGTTCCCCGCGGAATCGTAGACGTCGAGGCTCCAGTTGGCCGCCTTGGCCAGTCCGGGCTTGACCGCGATGGTGACCGCGATGGGCTTGGTGGCGCCGTCGGGTGAGTAGGCGAACTGGGCCGGGTTGGGCGAGAACGAGGCGCTCGGGGGCGTTATGTCGAGGATGAAGGGCTTCGAGGCCGCGGATCCCGGCTTGAACTTGCCGCCGTAGTCGACGGAGAGGTTGGCCTCGTAGGTCGCTTCGGGAGCCAGGATGCCGGAATCGGCCTTGCCGTCCCAGGCGAAGGAATCCGGCAGGCTCGAGAGGTCTCCCTTGACGGTGCGTACCGTCGATTTCTGCTTCTGGTCGACTATGGCCACGCTCCACGAGGAGACCGCGTCGCGACTGCCGAACAGGATCGCGAAGTTGATCGTCTTGAAGCGCTCATCCCCGGAAGGCGCGAGGCCGGTGGCTTCGGCCTGGATCGAGCTGCTCTCCGGATCGGGGGCCGTGAGGGGAGCCTTCGGCTTGGTGGCGCAGCCTGCGAGAGCGAGCGCCATCGCTCCGGCTATCGCGAGCGTTCGCATCGGTTTTGTCAATTGGACTACCTCCTGTGGATCGTCTCACAAGATAAGTTATTTACCGCCGGTCGGAATGTCCAATATCTTATAACTCTTTCTCCATGCGAATAAGGTATGGAAGGCGCGGTCGACCGAGTAGACTCGGGATCGGCGATCGGGATAAATTAGGCCCCTGCGAGGAGCGCGGATGCGGAAATCGCTATATTTCTTCCTGCTCGCGCCTGGAGTCCTCCTTTTGGGGGTCTTCCTCTTCTATCCCCTCATCGTCATCCTGGCGCCGACATTCGCGTCCGAGGCTTCGCCCTTCGAGCGCTACGCGGCCTTCTTCTCCGATCCCTATTACCTGAGGATCATCTACCGCACGGTCCGGATCGCCATCGTCGCGACCGTCGTGTGCATGATCCTGGGAGTGCCCACATCCTATTTCATCTCCCGCCGGAGCCGGCGCGCGAAGTCCTTCCTGATGGCCGTCTCGATCTTCCCCCTCCTGACGAACTCGGTCGTGCGCGCCTTCGCGTGGATCATCGTCCTGGGCCGCAACGGGGTGGTCAATTCCCTCCTCCTGCGGCTGGGGTGGATCGATCGGCCGCTGACGCTCCTGTATACCGAATTCTCCGTCCTGGTCGGCACCATCTACCTCTTCCTCCCCCTCATGATCATCACGCTCGTGGGGAGCATGGACAATATCGAGGAGGACGTCACCGAGGCCGCCGAGAGTCTGGGCGCGAATCGCCTCGCGACCTTCCTCAAAGTCGTCCTGCCCCTGAGCCTCCCCGGCATCATGGTCGGCGGGGTCCTGGTATTCTCCGGGGCTATCACCGCCTATACGACGCCGAACCTCCTCGGCGGCAACAAGAACATGCTCCTCTCGACGCTGATCTACCAGCGCGCAATGAGCCTGTCCGACTGGACCGGCGCGGGCGTGATCGCGCTCGTGATGATCCTCATGACGCTGGCGGTCGTGAAGCTCATGCAGGATCTCGCCAATCGGCTGGACCGGAGCTAGCATGGCCGCGCGAAGGCATCTCGCGTTGACGGCGTTCGCGGCGTTCGTGTTCCTCTTCCTGGCGGCGCCTCTGCTGATCATCGCGGTCACCGCATTCGGCGAGGCGAGCACGATCCGCTTTCCGATCCGGGGCTTCACCTTCGAGTGGTTCGGGGCGGTCTTCGCGTCCCGCTCGTTCATGTCCTCGCTCCGGCTCAGCCTCGTCCTGGCCGTCTACGCCACCCTCCTCGCCCTCGCGATCGGAGTTCCGGCCGCGTACGCCCTCGGCAGGACGACTTTCAGGCGGAACAAGCTCCTGCGCTCCTTCTTCCTCTCCTCCACCTTCGTCCCGGGCATCGTCATCGGGTACGCCCTCTTCAAATTCCTGGTCATAGGCCTGCGCATGCCCGTCTTCGCCGGCCTCCTGTTGGGGCATTTCCTGGTGGTGATCCCCTACGTCATCCGCGTGGTCGGCGCCAGCCTCGAGCAGTTCGATTTCTCGATCGAGGAGGTGGCGCGCAGTCTGGGCTGCAACCGGGCCCAGGCCTTCGCGAAGGCGGTCCTGCCGAACATCGGCTCCGGCATCGTGGCCGCCTTCATGCTGGCCTTCATAAACTCGTTCAACAACATTCCCGTCTCCATGTTCCTGACCGGGCCCGGGATATCCACGCTGCCCAGGACCCTGATGAGCTATATCGAGTACAGCTACGACCCTTCGGTCTCGGCGATCTCGGTCCTCCTCATGGCGATCACGGTCCTGTTGATGTACGGCGTGGAGCGGACTATGGGTATCGGGACCCTGGCGGGATAGGAGAGGGCCATGCCATACGCCGAGCTGCAGGACATCAGGGTCACCTACGACGGGAAGACCCAGGTTCTCGAGGGCCTGAACCTCGGCATCGAGAGGGGAGAGCTCGTCTCCCTCCTCGGGTCGAGCGGCTGCGGCAAGACGACCACCCTGCGCGTGGTCGCCGGCTTCGTCGAGCCGGCGGGAGGCCGCTTCCTCCTCGACGGCAAGGATCTCACCCGGACTCCGGCCCATCGGCGCAACTTCGGGCTGGTCTTCCAGAGCTACGCGCTGTTCCCCCACCTGACGGTCTTCGACAACGTCGCCTTCGGCCTCAAGCTGCGCAGGCTGGGGCCCGGCGAGATCAAGAGGCGGGTGGACGACATGCTCGGCATCACCGACCTCGCGGCCCTCGCCCGCCGCTATCCGAAGCAGATGTCCGGCGGGCAGCGCCAGCGCGTCGCCCTCGCCCGCGCCCTGGTGATCGAGCCGGAGCTCCTCCTCCTCGACGAGCCCTTGAGCAATCTCGATGCGAAGCTGCGGCTCGGGATGAGGGTGGAGATCAAGCGGCTCCAGAAGCGGCTCGGGATCACCACCATCTTCGTGACCCACGACCAGGAGGAGTGCTTCTCGATCTCGGACCGGGTCGCGATCATGAAGGGAGGCGCCATCGAGCAGTTCGACGCGCCCGAGGCGATCTATTCCGCCCCGGCCGACGAATTCGTGGCGCGCTTCGTCGGTTTCACGAATTTCTTCGAGCTCACGAGGGTAGGGGCGGGGCGCTTTCGCGATTCCCGGGGAGACGAGTTCGAGGTGGACGCGGATCGCGAGGTCGGCCGCTGCGTGGGCGCCATCCGCCCGGACGACATCCGACTTTCGGGCTCGAGCCCCTCCGACAGCGGCGCGGTGCCGGGGACCGTCGAGGTGCGCACCTTCCTCGGCAAGAGCTACCAGTACGAGCTGTCCACGGACATCGGCCGGCTGGTCGCCAACGCGCCGAAGGACCAGGCATTCGAGCCGGGGTCGCGGGTGTTCGCGCGATTCCCGTCGAGCAAGATCGTACTGTGCTAGCGGCGGATCGCCGCGAAAGGGGCAATGCATGAAGAGGAAGATGAGAGCGACCATGGCCTTCGCTTTTGCGGCGCTCGCGACCGCGCTCGCCGCGGCGGCCGGCTCGGAAGACGCGGCTCCTTCGGGCGCCAGGACCCTGGTGGTCTCGACCTGGGGCCTCGGCGAGGACGTCCTGTGGCAGGATGTCTACGCGCCCTTCGAGAAGAAATACGGCTGCAAGGTCGTCCTGGAGACCGGCACCACCGCGGAGCGCTACACGAAGCTCGCGGCCAACCCGAATTCGACCGTCGACGTGATCGAGCTCTCCCAGAAGGCCGCGGCCGACGGATACGCGGCGAAGCTCTTCGCGACCCTCGACTACTCCAAGATCCCGAACGCGAAGGACCTGATTCCCGGCGCCCGGGCGATGACCCGAAGCGGCTTCGGCCCGGCGTATACGGTCAACAGCATCGGCATCGTCTACAACCCCGGGGCCGTCGGCTTCGCCATCAAGGAGTGGGCGGACCTGTGGCGCCCCGAGCTGGCGAACAAGATATCCATTCCCGCGCTCTCCACGACCTTCGGCCCGGCCATGGTGTACGTGGCTGCCGACTACGCGAAGGTCCCGGTGGGCAAAGATAGGGGCCAGGCGGCCTTCAAAGCCCTCGAGGGCCTCAAGGGGAACATCGTGAAGACCTACGAGAAATCCTCGGACCTGGCGAACATGTTCTCGAGCGGCGAGATCGTCGCGGCGGTCGTCGGCGACTTCGCCATCCCCATCATCTCAAAGGCCCTGCCCGAGGCGAAGTTCCTGGTCCCCGCCTCCGGGACCTACGCCAACTTCAACACGATCGACGTGGTCGCCTCCTCGAAGAACAGGGACCTCGCCTACGAGTACATCAACTGGCGCATCAGCCGGGAGCTGCAGGAGAGGACGGCCGTCTCCCTGAACGAGGCGCCGGCCAACGCGACGGTCGCGCTCGCGGCGGCGCAGGCGGCGAACAAGACCTACGGCGACGTGGCCAAGCGCGCGAGGGCCATCGACTACGTCCTCGTGAATCCCCTCATGAGCGAATGGACCGAGGCCTGGAACCGCGCGCTCAACGATTAGGGGCGGCCCCAGGTGATCGTCGAGGGGGCCCGCGTCTTCAACGCGTTCAGGAAGCGGTTCGAGGAGAAGTCCGTCCTCGTCCGCGACGGGATCTTCGCGGCCGTCTCCCCGGGCCTCGATCCGCCGCCGGGGGAAACCAGGCTGGACGCGGCCGGCGCGTGGCTGGTCCCCGGGCTCGTCGACATCCACATGCACATCGAGAGCTCGATGACGGTGCCTACCGAATTCTCCCGCGCCGTCCTGCCTCACGGGACCACCACCGTCGTGGCCGATCCGCACGAGATGGCGAACGTCTTCGGCATCGAAGGCATCCGGGCCTTCATGGAGGCGAGGACGGCCCTGGACATTTTCTACGGCATCCCCTCCTCGGTTCCGTCGACGAGGGCGGAGCTGGAGACGACGGGCGGCCGCATCGGCCCCGACGAAGTGGCCGCCCTGGCCGCCGACGACCGCGTGCTCTGCCTGGGCGAGGTGATGAACGCCGCCGAGCTGATCGACGGGGGCGATACGCCGACCAAGCGGATCATACGGCGGTTCAGGGAGGCGAAGCCGCGGCAGCCGATCGAGGGGCACTGCCCGAGGATCGGCGGCGCGGAGCTCCAAGCCTTCATCGCCTCGGGCGTCTGGTCGGACCACACGCAGCAGACGCCGGAATCGATTCTCGAGAAAATCGGCGGCGGCATGTTCGTCGAGCTCCAGCGCAAATCGATCACCGCCGCCAACATCGCGGCCGTGGTCGATAATCGGCTGTTCGAGCAGGTCTGCCTCGTGACCGACGACGTCATGCCCGACCGGCTCGCGGCCGGCCACCTGAACCTCCTCGTCGCCCTGGCGGTCGAGGCGGGCATGAGCCCCGAGGACGCAGTCTATTGCGCGACCTATACGCCCGCCCGCCACATGGGCCTCGGCGACCGGGGCTCGATAGCTCCCGGGAGGATCGCCGATTTCATTCTCCTCGACGATCTCGAGAGCTTCGCCATACGCTCCGTATACAAACGCGGCGAGCCGGTCCCGGCTGGGGGAGCCGCTCGAGGGGCCGAGGCGACGATGTCCTTCCCCCCCGGCTTCCGCTCGAGCGTGCGGCGCCGCCCCCTCGCCGCCGCGGATTTCGCGGTCCGTCCTCCTCCCGGCGCGGTGGCGGGCGTCGACTGCGTGACCATCCGGATCGACCCGCGGTCGACCTTCACCGAGCGCGGCTCCGTCCGCTGCGCGATCGCGGACGGCCTCGTGGACTGGAGCTCCGCCGGGCTCTCCCTCGTCGCGGCCATCGAGCGGTACGGACACGAGGCTCCGATACGCTTCGCCTTCGTCGAGGGCGGCCTCAGGGAGGAAGGCGCGGTGGCCGCCACCTGGGCGCACGACCACCACAACCTCATGGTCATGGGGACATCGGCGGGGGACATGGAGCTCGCCGCGAACGCGTTGATCTCCCAGCAGGGCGGCTATCTCGTCGCGCGCCGCGGCGAGATCCTGGCCAACGCGCGCCTGCCGATCGGCGGCATCGTCAGCGACGGGCCCATCGAGAAGCTGGCCGAGGAGATCCGCGGAGTGCGGGCGGGCATGCTCTCCCTCGGGTACGAGCACGTCGACGCGATCATGTCCTTCAGCACCCTGTCGCTCCTCGTCTCGCCGCGCCTGAAGCTGAGCGACAAGGGTCTGATAGACGTGACGACCCAGACCCTGGTGGAGCCCTATGAATTTCCTGATCGATAACGTCCGCGTGCTGACGATGAACGCCGCCATGGACCGGCTCGACGACGGGTGCGTCGTCGTGGAGGGCGACTCGATAGCCGCCGTGGGGGACCGCGGGCTACGGGAGCGCTATCCGGGCTACGAGAGGATAGACGGAGAAGCCGGCATCCTGATTCCCGGCCTCGTAAACGCCCACACGCACGTCGGGATGATTCCCTTCCGCTCGCTCGGCGACGATTGCGCGGACCGCCTGCGGCGCCTCCTCTTCCCCCTGGAGGCGGCGATGACCGCCGAGCTGGCCGCCGCGAGCGCCGCCTACGCGTGCTGCGAGATGATCCAGGCCGGCGTAACGACCTTCGTCGACATGTACTACTTCGAGGACGCCATCGCCGAAGCGGTGAAGGCCGCGGGCATGCGGGCCTTCCTGGGCGAGACGGTCGTCGACTTTCCGAGCTGCGATTCCCGGGTCCCGCACGGGGGGCTGGCCTACGCGGAGGCCTTCATCCCGAAGTGGCTGGGCGACGAGCTGATCACCCCCATGGTCGCCCCGCACGGAACCAATACGAACAGCCCCGAGAAGATCGTCGAGGCCCATCTCATGGCCGGGCGCTACGGCGTTCCGATGACAATGCACGTCAGCGAGATGGACTACGAGCTCGAGCACATCCGCGAAAGGCGCGGAATGACGCCGATCGCCTTCCTCGATTCGCTGCGCGTCCTCGACGAGCGCTTCATCGCCGCGCACTGCATCCTCGTCGACGACGACGACATCGACATCCTGGCCCGGCGGGGCGTCGCGGTCGCGCACTGCATCGGCGCGAACGCGAAGAGCGCCAAGGGCGTCGCCCCGGTGAAGCGGATGCTCGAAAGGGGCGTCCGGGTCGCCCTCGGCACCGACGGGCCCGCCAGCGGAAACACCCTGGACATGTTCACCCAGCTGGACCTCTTCGCGAAATTCCACAAGACCGCCAATAAAGACCGCTCGGCCTTCCCGGCCGCCGAGGTCGTGAGGCTGGCGACCATCGACGCGGCGGCGGCCCTGGGGCTCGGCGACAGGATCGGATCGATCGAGGCGGGGAAGAAGGCCGACCTGACCCTGGTCGAGACCCGGTCGGCCAACATGTTCCCCGTCTACGATCCCTATTCGGTCCTCGTCTACAGCGCCAAGGCCGCAAACGTGGACAGCGTCTTCGTCGGCGGGCGGCCCCTCATGCGAGGCAAGCGGCTCATCGGCGAGGGCCTCGGGGAGGCGCGATCGAGGCTGTCGGCGGGCATGGCCGATTTCCGGCGGGCGGCGGAGTCGCTCTTGGCGACCATCTCGGGACGAGGGCGGGGTTAGCGGATGGACAGGAGGAGGAAGCTCATGTCGTCCTGCTGGGGCGTCCCTCCCCGGTGGGCGTCGAGGGCGGCGGGAAGGACGTCGCGGAGCCTCGCGTCCCGCCCGATAGCCGCAGCGGCCTCCGAGATGAGGCGTCGCTCGCCGAACTCAGCCGCCCGCGAGTCCTCCTGCTCGATGAGGCCGTCGCTGTAGACGAGGAGACCGTCCCCGGGCTCGAGGCGATAGGGATAGATGACGGGGTCCAGCTCCGCCTCGACTCCGATCGGCAGATTGCCCCGCGGCCCCTTGAGCGAACGCGGAGAGCCTCGTCGGAACATCACCAGATGCGAGTGGCCCATGTCGGCGCACAGGAGGCGGCGCTCGGCCGGATCGTAGAGGAGGAAGACGCCCGTGAGGTACTTCTCCAGGTGGAAGGTCGCCACGATGGACTCGTTGATCCCGAGGACGAGGTCCCGCAGGCTCCTGCGGAAGTCGAACATCCGCAGCATGCCCCAGACCATGGACACGATGAGGGAGGCGGCCACTCCCTTGCCCGAGACGTCGCACAGCGAGAGGAAGAGCCGTCCGTCGTCCAGGCGCTTGGTGAAATAGAAGTCGCCCCCGACGCCCTTGGCGGGCCGCGACCAGGCCTCGACGCGCCAGTCGCCGCCGTCCTCGTGGCCCTCGCCCGCGAGGAGGCGCTCCTGGAGCCGACCCGCGAGCTCGATGTCGTCCTGCGTCATCCGGGAGAGGTAATTGGCCAGGTCCTGGGACGCCAGCAGGGCGAGGAAGGCCCCGCCCTCCCCGGTGAGAACGCAGAAGTCGCCGCCGCCCCGGGGCGCCGCGCCCGCCCCGGGCAGCATCCGCTCGGCCACAGCGAAGAGGTCGGCGTGCGCGTCGAAGAGGGGGACTTCCTCGGCGAGCTCCGCTACGAGGCTCTTTCGCAGGACCTCCCGTCCGAAGGGCTTGCCGAGGAGGGCGAAGAGCCTGTCCCTCCTCAGGATCCCGAGGACCCTGGCTCGGCCGTCCACCACCGCGACCGCGGGGATCCCGAGCTCCCTTTGGAGCTCGTCCGCGGCGTCCAGGAGGTTGGAGTCCGCCCGGACGAAATGGTAGTACCTCGCGGCGTGGAGGGCCGAGGAGCTGTACATCCGGACGGTCTCCGACTTCTCGAGTATGGCGGTCGGCGCCGTCCGCTCCCTGGCATCGCGGGCCGCGACCGCGCCCGCTTCGTCTCTGTCTTCTCGCATCGTGAGGCATTCTCCAGCGCGCGCGTTAGAATGCCGTTTGTTCCTCGTGAGATATCGGCTTTTATTCCTTCCGGAGCTTGCCACGGGCGGGGGGATTCGGCTACATCGGCCTCATGGAATGGATGATTCACGCCCGCGACGCGGGTGGCTTCGAGAACGTGGCGCTCAAGGGCGATTGCGATCTGTATTCCGCCCCAGCCTTCGCCAAGGCCATGCTGTCGCACATCGCGGAGGGCGCGGGGCGGCTCCGCTTCGACCTCTCCGGCGTGGATTACCTCGACAGCACGGGGGTCGGCGCGATCATACGCATACTCCAGGAGGCGAAGAAGCGAGGATGCGAGCTCCGCTTCAGCGGGATCGGGGGCACGCCGAGGAAGGTGCTCAAGATGTCCAACATCCTCGCCCTGATGAGGGAGGATCCGAGGCCATGAAGCGGCTCATCATACGCAAGCTCATCGTCGACGAGCGGAACGAGCTGTTCGACGCGCAGGGGATGCGCTACGCCGAATTCCCCAGCGACTTTTCCCGGATACGCGAGTTCACGGCCCTCGTCCTGGCCGACTGCCCGGCGGTCTTCAGGGAAGGGAACCTCCTCGAGCAGCAGCTCTCGGAGATAATCAAGAACGGGATCAAGCACGGCAACCGCAGCGATCCCGCGAAGCGGCTGCGAGTGTGGTACGACCTGCGCAAGAGGGCCCGCTTCATAGTCGAGGACGAAGGCCTGGGCTTCGTCGGGCTGGACGATTGGAACGAATTCTTCCGCAAGAGGCAGACCGCGCTCTTCGACGAGGACTTCGACACCTTCCTCGCCCTCGCGAGCTACCGCGGGCCCTCGAGCGACGACGAAGACGGCGGCAACAGTCTCATCGCGGCACTCGAGTATTGGAACGGCGGCATGATATTCAACGGCGCTAAGAACAAGGTCGGCGTCGTGCGCTGGTTCGCCCGCGGCTCCGATTGAGACGGCCGGCCAAGGATCAGGGCGTCTCGGGCGTCGCCTCGGCTTGCCGAGGCGACGTCTCCGCGTCCGCCCTGGCTTTGTCCGCCTTGACGCTCCGGAAGATGAGGAAGGCCCCGGCGAGGACCGCGACGGGGCCGATGCAGCCGAAGACCTTCGTCAGCTGGCCGACCTTGCCGTCGAATTGGGCGCCGAGCGCGAATCCGACGAAGAGCCACGCGGGCGTCATGATCGCGGCCGCGAAGGAATCGTAGAGGACGAAGCGGGACCAGCGCATCCGGAGGAAGCCCGCGCCCATGATGACGGCCGACCTGAGCCCCACGACGAAGCGCGACGAGAAGACGATGAAGGGTCCCCGGCGGAGGAAGTAGCGCTCGCCTTCGCCTATGCTCTTGGGCTTGATGAACCGGGCCAGCAGCCTGTGCCGGATTAACCTGGCGCCGAACGCGCGGGCCAGGAGGAAGTAGCCCGTGTCCTGGATGAGGAGGGCGACCAGGGCCACCGCGACGGCGAGGAGGAAATGGGTGTCGGTGGCCTTCATGGCCGCTCCCACCAGGGCGACCGCGATCTCCTCGCAAATCGGCAGCATGAAGCCGAACAGGAGGAGGAAGGAGAAGGCGCAGGGCAGGGGATTCCTGGTCACGAAATCGGGAAGCGCCGCGAACAACGGGTTCAAGCGCGGCCTTCAACCCTTGCCCAGGAGATCGATCCGCGCGAAGACGTAGTCCAGATCCGCCTGTTTGAGGAGGTAGCGCGAGAAGTCAGTCCCTTCGATCGCGTCCTTCAGCAGCGCCTCCTCCAGGAGATAGGGCCGAGCGCTGCCCTCCCGGGCCCAATGGACGAGGGAGATGCGGCCACCCCCGATCTCGATGGCGCTCATCCCGTGCTTGCCCGTCGCGCAGCCCGAGTTGAAGACGCAGGGAATGAGGAGGGACTTCTCCTCGTAGAGACTCTTCGAGAGGCCCCATCGGAGCTCGGCCTTCCCAAGGCGCTCGCACTCCGAGCGGTACAGGTCCACGAGCTGGGCGATCCTCGCCTTCCGCTCGCTCGAGCTCGAGGGATATTCCCGCAGGAGCTCCTCGATGGACCACCGGAGGCTGTCGTACTTGGACAGGGACTCGAAGAGGGGCCGGTGAGTGTGCCCGCAGATCGATACGATGCCGAGCCGCTTCGACGCGCGGTAGATGCGGCGCTCGGCCTTGAAGCGCTGGCGCGAGTCGCCGGACACGCTCTGGTTCTTGAACTTCAGGGGCTTCGCGAGGTAGCGCACGACGAAATCGCTGATATACATGTACCTGGCGAAGAGCCTGGAGGCCTGGTGGCCGTGGAAGCAGAACAGGATGCGCCCGTTCCGATCGAGCCTGAGACCGTGGTGCAGGGGGTAGGGATGCTCCTTCTCGCGGAGAAGGGCGAGGTCGTGGTTGCCGACGAGCTTCCAGAGGGCCCCGCGAGCGGCGAAGGCGTCGAAGATCTCGTACATCCCGCCCCAGGCCCCGCGGATCGCGGCGGGCTTGAACTTCTGCAGATCCTCGATGTCGCCGCCCAGGATGAGGGTATATCCGCGATCCAGGTACCAGCGCGAGAGGACGATCGTCGCGAGCTCGCGGTTCGAGCGCAGATCGTCGCTCTCGCCGCCGTCGCCCATGTGGAGGTCGCTGAGGAATACGTAGCGGGCTCCCTCCTCGACGGCCAGGCGAGGGCTCGAATCGAGGAATTCGCGGAAGCTGCCGAGAAAATCGGAGAAATTCACGCCGCGCCTCCGCTCTCTTCGCCGCCCGCCTTCGACGCGAGGAGGCCGACGCGCTCGAGCACGCCGCCGATCGAGGCGGAGCGCACCTCGATCCGCGCATAGGGGCTCCCTTCGAGACGCTGCGGCGCGAAGGCCGGGGCGCCGAGGCCAGGGGGGTCGACCTTCCTGCGCTCGGCCTTCCTGCCCTCGGCCCTGGACCAGCGCGCAAGACGCATGGCGTCGCCCTCAATCTCGAGGACGCGGAGACCCCGCGCGCCCACCACGCGGCCGGGACAGAAGAGACAGGGCGAAGTCGCGGCGCCTTCGTCGTAGCCGGCTCCCGACCGCGCGTAGGGCCGGGCGGAAGCGTCCTTGCGCGACTCTCTCCGGTACACCTCGACCAGGGCATCGACGGTGCTTCCCCGGCCGAGCGGATCGCCTTCGCGCAACAGGCGCTCGACCTCGGCGCGGACCGAGTCTCGGTTCGTCATGGATTCGAAGAGGGGGCGCCGCGTATGGCCTTGGATCGCCGCCATGCCCATGCCCGCAGCCGCGCGGTAGAGCCGACGCTCGGCCTTGTAGCGCTCGCGCCCATCCTCGTCCGGAATCGCGGGCCTCGATCGCTTGGACGAGCCGAGCCAGTGCTGGATGTAGTCGGAGAGGTAATCGCGGCCGAGGAAGGGCGGCGTCGCCTGGTGCCCGTGAAGCACGAGGACGGAGTTCCGCTCGCCGTCGAGCCTGAGACCATGGGACAGTCCGTAGGGATAGGAGGAGAGACGCAGGAGCCCGAGATCCCTCTCGCCCAGGATCTTGCGGAGGCGGCCCTTCTCGGCGAAGGCATCGAAGAGGGCGTACATTTCCGGCCAGGCGGCCAGGATGTCCTTGAGCCAGAAGCCGCGCAGGTCTTCGACGTCGCCGTTCAGCACGAGGGTATAGCCTCGCGGCAGGTACCAGCGGCCGAGGATCGCGAAGATCGACTTCCTCGCGATCGCGAGCTCGTCCTTCTTGCCGCCGTCGCCCATGCGCAGATCGGCGACGACGACGTAGCGGGAGTCGGGCCCCAGGGCCTCGAAAGGGCTTCGCGCCGCGATGTCGGCCATCGAAGCGGCCAGCTTTGCGTTCTTCATGCCCTTCATCTCGGATGGAGGATGCCCGGGCCGCGTAAAGCCCCGATTAGCCCCGGGTTAGCTTTGAGTTAAAAGAATGCGGCCTTAGGGCTCAGGATTGCGACGAAGAGCGCAGGGATGGCGCGAACACCGCGAATGCCGGACCGGCGGTCCTGGAGGAGGGGGCTTGCCGGGAGTTCTCGCCCGCGGGCGCCTCCAGGACGTTGTGCGCCGTGCGCGAAGCGGAAAGCTTGGCTTCCTTCTTGAGCGAGGCGAATATGTCCGAGAGCGATTCCGCGTCGATGCTGACGCCTTCGGCCGCGAATACGACGGCGGCGCTGACTCCTATCAGGGGCATCTTCCTCTCCTCGCCGGAACGGCCCCGCCCGAAGATCCAGCCTCGTTCCCGATCCTCGGCGGAATAGAAGGAGGCCGCCTCGTGCCGAAAGCGCTCAGAAGCCTCGGTCACGGGGGCCAGCGCCTCCGCCACGGAGCCGGCATAGCCGAAGGCGAAGAAATCGTCGCCGCCCAGGTGCCCGACGAAGGAGGCGGATCGCGAGAAGACCGACCTCAGTATGTCGGCGAAGAGCTGAATGACGCGGTCCCCGAGGCGGAATCCGTAGCGATCGTTGAAGGGCTTGAAGTCGTCGAAGTCGAAGTAGGTGAAGGCGCGGCCGCGCGAGGTCTCGGCCATGCGCTCGGAGATCACCTCGGCCACGCGCAGGTTGCCGGGCAGCCTGGTCAGGGGGTTCTGGTCGCGGGCCTCGGAGAGCTCGCGCTCCGCGACGAGGGACAACAGCTCCGCCGCGGGCAGGAGGCCGGCGTAGCGCGAGTTCCGCGTGAGAATCACTCCCCCGGAGGAGGGCATCGCGCTGAATACCTCGAGCGCGCGGGCCAGGCTCGTGCTCGCCGCTGCGATCGGCGCCTTGCGCAGGAAGGACGATGCGCCCGTGCCCGACTCGAGGTGCTCCAGGAGGGCGATGCCGAAGGGAGAATAGACGTATTGCCGGAAGTCCCGCTCGAGGTAGACCCCTATCGGCTCGTAGGAGGCGTCGACCACGGGCAGTATGTCGAGGTCCGCCTCCTTGCGGAATCGGGACAGGACCTCGATGAAGCCTTTGGACCCGTAGACGGGCTCGACGTGCCGGACGCTCGAGGACGCGATGGCCGAGCCCTTCGCGCGGCCGCGGCGAGCCTCGGCCTTCGAGCCCGAGACGACGGGGAAGATCGATTCGAAGCCATCCGGGCCGAGGGCCGGCTTCGCGAGGAGGAAGCCCTGGATCATGTCGCAGCCGGCCTCGACGCACACGCCGAGCTCGGCCTCGGTCTCGACGCCCTCGGCCACGACGGACACGCCCATCAGGTGGGCCATTCCGACGATCTTCTCCAGGAAGGCCGCTTTCCGAGGCTCTCCCCCCGAACCGGCGACGAAATGGCGGTCGATCTTCAGGATGTCGGGCTCGGACATGTGGAGGAGCTTCAGCCCCGCGTAGCCCGAGCCGAAATCGTCGATCGCGATCCGAAAGCCCATCTCCCGGCAGAGGGTGATCACCCGCTCGAAGCCCATGTTCCCCTCGAGCTCGTGACGCTCGGAGATCTCCAGGACGATGCGCGAGGCGGACAGTCCGAGTTCGTTCGCGATCTGGACCGTGTCGCCGATAGCGTGGTCGGCCGAGCGGAATATCCGATTATCTACATTATAGAAGAGCTTTGTCCCGGTCGGGGCGTAGGAGGCGAAATCGGCCAGCGCCATGGCGCGCAGGCGCTGATCCAGCTCGGGCAGCGAGTTGTCCAGGAAGGCGCAGTCGAATACGGAGCCGATGCTGAAGAAGCCCGCCTCCTTCCATCCTCTAAGCAAGGCTTCGTAGCCGTAGGCCTCCCCGTTCGAGGATAGGGCTATCGGCTGGAAGGCGAAGCGCAAAGACCCTACTGCGGTCTCCCAGGTCTCGGTCATGGCACTCCTGCTGCTCGGGAATCTCACCCGGATACAATGCCGAGGGAATAGCGGGCTATCGTTACGGGGAGGTTAAGAATCCGCTTAAGCGTCGGGCGAAGGCTTGGAAGGCGCGGATTCGGTCGCGGCGCGCCTCCCGGCGGCTTTCTCCCGCGGCGCGGCTCCCCTCCTCGGCTCCGTCGGCCGGCTCTTTCTCGCCGTCTTGGCATCGGCCTTCTGCGCGGCCTCGGCCGCCTCCGCCGTCTTCCTGGCCTTGCGAGTGATCCGGGCGAGGGCTCGTGCGTTGTCCTCGATGTCGAGGCGCTTTTCCTTGGCCGCGTCCTTGAGCTGCTTCAGCTCGGCCGCGAGCGCGCTCGAGCGCGCCAGGTGCTCGGCGATCTCCTGTCTCGCGCCCGTCTCTATCGACCCCTCCCTCTTGGCGAGGAGCTTCTCGGCCTTCTCGATCGATTCGCGAGTGAGCTTGGACATGCTTTACCTTCTGGTAGCGTGATTATCGCGCCGGTCGTCGCGACGCCCCACAGTATCGCCCCGTTTCGAGGCCCTCGTCCATTAGTTTTCAACTAAAAGGCCGATCCCGGGCGGAGGGTTAACCATTTTCTAACATTCATATCATGGAAGTCTTATTCCCTTCCCGTATTGTCGATCAACCGGCCCGTCGAGAGGCCGAAAATAATTCCTCGGAGGAACGACATGAAGAGATTTCTCGCAGTCGCATTGGCGGTCGCGTTGGCTTCGGGCGCCTTCGCCCAGCTCTCCGGAACCTACACGTTCGGAGGATCGACCACGGTGGCGCCGATCGCCTACGCCGCGATCGAGCAGTTCCAGAAGGACAATCCCGGCCTGAAGATCTCCTACGAGGCCACCGGCTCCGGAGCCGGCCTCAAGGCCCTTCTCGCGGGAGAGATCAGCCTCTCCGGCTCGTCGGCCGAATGGTCCGCCAGCGATCTCCAGGACGCGAAAGCCACGGTCATCGCGCTCGACGGCATGTCGGTCGTCGTCAACAAGAACGTCAAGCTCTCCAACATCGCCATCGCGAACCTCGCCAAGGTCTACCATGGCGACATCACGAACTGGAAGGACCTCGGCGGCCAGGACATGAAGATCGTCGTCGTGAACCGCGACGAGGCTTCCGGTACCTACGCCTCGTTCTGGGAGCTCGTCTGCCAGGCCAGCTTCGGGAAGAAAGTCGCGTATACCAAGGACGCGATCGTGACGAAGGAGAACGGCGAGGTCGCGGCCAAGGTCGCCTCGACTCCCGGTTCCATAGGCTACGTCGGCATGGCTTTCGCGGACCAGGTCGAGAAGGCCGGCGGCCGCAGGCTTCTCGTCAACGGCGTCAAGGACACTGTCCCGAACGTGATCTCGAAGAAGTACCCCCTGGCCCGCTCCCTCTTCATCCTCACGAAGGGCGACCCGGCGGAAGGCTCCGTCGAGAAGGCCTTCATCGACTTCGTCCTCTCCCCCAAGGGCCAGGCCATAGTCAAGTCCTCCGACTTCATCCCCGTCCCGAAGAACTGAGAACGGCCCGTCGAACCGGGAAGCGCCGAGCGCCGGGACCGCGGAGGAGGCTGAAGCCTCTCCGCGGCCGCGGCCTGCTCCCGATTCCCGGGCTCGCGTTCTACTCCGAAGTCTCGCTGTCAAGGAGCCGGCCGTGAAGAGGCGGAAACTGTTCGAGAAGGGGGCCGAGGGCATCCTCCTGGCCTGCGCCTTGGTATCCATCCTGACCGTCGTATTCATAACGATCTTCCTGTTCCAAAGGGGGCTTCCGCTCTTCTCGAAGACCTCGATCCTCAATTTCCTCTTCTCCACGAACTGGGAGCCGACCGCGACCGTTCCCCATTACGGCATCCTCTCCTTCATCCTGGGCTCGATCTACGTGACCGGCCTCTCCCTGGTCTTCGCCGTCCCCATCGGCCTGGCCGTCGGCATCTACCTCGCCGAGCTGGCCGAGAAAAGGCTCTCGCGCGCGATCCGCTCGGCCGTCGAGATCCTCGCCGGCATCCCCTCCGTGATCTACGGCCTCTTCGGCATCGTCTTCATCTCCACGGTGACGCGGATTCTCTTCGGCGGAACCGGCTACAGCCTCCTCTCGGCATCCATCGTCCTCGCGATAATGACTTTGCCGACGATCATCAACGTCACCGAGGTCTCGTTGCGCGCCGTGCCGCACGAGCTCAAGGAAGGCTCGCTCGCCCTCGGCGCGACGCATTGGCAGACCATCGTGAGAGTCCTCGTGCCCGCGGGGCGCTCGGGCATCATCGCCGGGGTGGTGTTGGGCATGGGGCGCGCGCTCGGCGAGACCATGGCCGTCCTCATGGTCGGCGGGAACGCCGCGATCATGCCGAGCGGGCTGACCGGGAAGGTGCGCACGCTGACGATGAACATCATCACCGACATGAGCTACGCCAAGGGAGACCACCTCACGAGCCTCTTCACGACGGGCATCGTGCTCTTCGTATTCATCCTCGCGCTCAACCTGACGGTCCAGCTCGCGCTCAAGCGCTCGATCTCGAGCGTGGAGGGAGGCCAGGGTGCGTAACCGCAGCGTCGTCCAGGAAAGAACGGCCTTCGGGGTGGTCCGGGGGCTCTCCCTGCTGACCATCGCGATCCTCGGCGTCATCATGGGCTTCATCCTCTACAAGGGCTTCCGATACTCCAACGAAGTCCGCGGGACCGTCCTGCCTTACGCCGAGCGCGCCCCGGAGGGACTCGCCCTGGTCGTCAACGACGAGATAGTCCTCGGTTCGATCGATTTCCCCGTTCTCTACGGGATGTACACCGACGGCTACATCAACTGGTCCAAGATCAGCGCCGACGATTTCGATCTCCTTCCCGTCGCCATAGACCCGGCGACGCCCGCGGGCGCCGGGACCGAGAGGCTGTTGTTCGGAGAGGCGGGGCGCGAGGCGGCCGGCGCCCAATGGGGCGGTCTCGTGAAGCGAGTCCCCGACGCGGCCGCGGCCCTCGCCATCGTCCGATCGACGCACGGCGCCGCGGCCCTGGTGCCCGTCGAGGCCCTAGACGCGGCCGGCGCCGATCTTTCCCGAATCCGGGTCGTCCCGATACGACGCCTCGTCCTGGCCGTCGACGAGGACGTTACAGCCCTCGTCGACAACAGGTCCATCGAAGACCTGGACGACTCCGCGATCTCGGCTCTCATGGGCGGCTCCGTCGCCAATTGGAAGGATCTGGGCGGACCTGACCTAGCTGTAAAGCTCCATTCTCCTCCGCCCGGAACGACGCTGGCCGCCGCGGTCAAGGCGGCAGGCTACAGGGAGGTCGGGTCGCCCACCGCGAAAGGCGTCGGCGCGGCCGGCTACGCGGGGGCAATCTCGGGCGACAGCGGCGGCGTCGGCTTCCTCTTCGCCTCGGAGGCGCAGGCTGCCAGCCTCTCCACGCTCACGAGGAAGGGGGTGGAGAGCGGGTGGAACCTGACTCTCCGCTATCTCATCGAGGCGCCGAGGCTCTCGGGCAAGGTGGGCGGGATCTCGACCATAATCCTCAACACCTTGTTCATGCTCATACTCACGGTCCTGATAGCCGCCCCGATCGGCGTTGCGGCGGCGGTCTATCTCGTCGAGTACGCCAGGCAGGGCGCCCTGGTCAGGCTGCTGCGGCTCGGTACCGAGACCCTCGCCGGCATACCCTCGATCATATTCGGCCTCTTCGGCTTCCTCTTCTTCGTCAACATCCTGCATTTCGGCTTCGGACTGCTGTCGGGCTGCCTCACCCTGACCCTGATGATCCTCCCGACGATCGTCCGCACTTCCGAGGAGGCGCTGAAATCGGTGCCCCGCGCCCTTCGCGAGGGCTCGCTCGCCCTGGGCGCGACCAAGCTCCAGACCATCGGGAGGGTCACCATCCCCGCGGCCGCGCCGGGGATACTCACCGGCCTCATCCTCGGGATCGGCAGGGCCGTCGGGGAGACGGCCGCCCTCCTGTTCACGATGGGCTCCGACTACAAGCTCGCCAAGGGCCTCTTCTCCTCGGCGCGCGTGCTCTCGTCGCACGTGTACCTGGTCTTCGCCGAGGGCATCTCGTTCGACAGGGCATTCTCGACGGCGACGGTGCTGATAATCATCGTCCTCGTCTTCAACTTCTCCGCCCGGCGCCTCGTTGGGCGGATGGGCGCGGGCGCCAGGTGAAGGGCATGGAGGAAAGGTCTATGGAATCGGCTAAGGCTCCGCGGGGCGACTCGCCGAGCGCGAAATTCGAGGTGACCGGCCTCGACCTCTGGTACGGGCAGACGCAGGCGCTGAGCAAGGTCTCCATGAAGGTGGAGGCCAATTCCATCACCGCCCTCATCGGCCCCTCGGGCTGCGGGAAATCGACCTTCCTGCGCGTGCTGGACCGGATGAACGACCTCATCGACGGAGTCCGGATCGAAGGCGAGGTCCTCTACGACGGCAAGGACATCTTCGGGACGGCCGACGTCATAGAGCTGCGCAAGAGGATCGGGATGGTCTTCCAGAAGCCGAATCCCTTCCCGATGAGCGTGTACGACAACATAGCCTACGGCCCTCGCGTCCACGGGACCCACGCGCGCACGTCGGCCGAGAGGCGCGCGCTCGACGAGCTCGTGGAGAGGAGCCTGGTCAACGCGGCCCTCTTCGACGAGGTCAAGGACAGGCTCCACAAGTCGGCGCTGGGCCTCTCCGGCGGTCAGCAGCAGAGGCTGTGCATCGCCCGCGTGCTGGCCGTCGAGCCCGACGTCCTCCTCATGGACGAGCCGACGAGCGCCCTGGACCCGATCTCCACGGCCAAGATCGAGTCCCTGCTCGACGATCTCAAGATGCGCTATACCATCGTCATCGTGACCCACAACATGCAGCAGGCCGGGCGCGTGTCGGATAGCACAGGCTTCTTCCTGCACGGCGAGCTCGTCGAGTTCGCGGCCACCAAGGAGATATTCTTCAACCCGAAGGACCAGCGCACGGAGAACTACATCTCCGGCCGCTTCGGCTGAGACGGGCCGACGGAGACAGCGGAGGACGACGACATGCAGACGCGCATCCATTTCATCGAGGAGCTCTCGCGGCTCAACCACGACGTGCTCGCCATGGGCACGAGGGTGGAGGAGAGCCTGCGGAAGGCCCTCGAGGCGCTCAAGGGCCAGAATGTCGAGCTCGCTCAGGAGGTCAAGGCCTACGACGAGCTGATCAATGCCCTGCAGCTCAAGATAGAGGACCAGGCGGCGGTGCTCATCGCCACTCAGCAGCCCGTGGCCCGGGACCTGCGGGAACTCGTGACCGTGTTCAAGGTGACCGACAATCTGGAGCGCGCGGGCGACCACGCGGTCCACCTCGCCAAGGTGGCCATCAGGCTCTCCGGGGAGCCGCCGTTCCGCCAGATCGATCGGCTCGTCAGGATGGCGGAGATCGAGTACGGGATGATCAGGGGAGCCGTCGACGCCTACCTGAACCAGGACGCCGAGGCGGCGAGGCGGGTGGCCGCCGAGGACGACGAGATCGACTCGGAGCACAAGCGGACCGTCAGCGAGATACTCGAGCTCATGCGCGAGCGGCCGGAGCAGGTGGAGCGCGCCTCGCGCCTCCTGGCCGCCTCGGGCTACCTCGAAAGGCTCGCGGACCGCATGACGAACATCTGCGAGGCGGTCGTCTTCCTCGTCGAAGGGCGCCACGTAGAGCTCAACGACTAGCGCGCGGGACCATGGCCAAGGCGACGATACTCGTCATCGAGGACGATCCCGACATCAGGGAGCTCCTCTCGTTCTCGCTTTCCAAGGAGGGCTGGAGCGTCATCATCGCCGCGGACGGGGAGGAGGGGCTGGCCGTCCTGCCCACCGCCAATCCGGACTGCATCGTGCTGGACATCATGCTGCCGGGGATGGACGGCATCGAGGTGCTGCGGACCGTCAAGTCCGACCTGGCCCGCAAGAGGCTGCCCGTCATCTTGACGACCGCGAAGGGCGAGGAATCCGACATCGTGAGCGGGCTCGAGCTCGGGGCGGAGGACTACGTGGTCAAGCCCTACAGCCCCAAGGTCCTGGTCGCGCGCATCCGCGCGGCGCTGCGCAGGACCGTGGACCTGCCGAGCCATCCCTTCCGCGCCGACGTCCTCCTCGCGAGGGGAGACATCAGGCTCGACTCGGCCAGACACGAGGTCCGCGTCAAGGACCGGAAGGTCGAGCTCTCGGCCACCGAATTCGCGATCCTCGAGTTCTTCCTCCGCAATCCCGGCTGGGTATTCTCCCGCGGCCAGATCATCGACGCCGTCAAGGGCAGGGACTATCCCGTGACCGATCGCGCGGTCGACGTCCAGATCCTCTCCCTCCGGCGCAAGCTCGGCGAGAGCGGGGACGAGATCGAGACCGTGCGGGGAGTCGGCTACCGGATAAGGGACTGAGCGGCAGGCTTCCGGATCCTGGAAGTCCTCCGACGGCGGCCCCTTAGAAGGGTTGAAGTATCGGCGAGGGCATGGCCGAATTGGAATTGGCCGAGAAAGCTAGTTTTCCTTTTCCCAACACCTCGGCGAGCGAGAGCGGGAAGGGGAGCGCTCCATTGGTCCCGAGACCACCATTAAGCTCGCTGCTGCCCTCACTTGCTTTATACGTCGATGAAGGGACCCGGAGATTGAGGCTCGAAATGAAGCATATTGAGACTGAAAACAGAAAATTTCCAGGCTGAGAACAAAACAAACTGAATTGAATATGGAACATCCTCTGCCTCAATAAGAATCAGAAGTCGATAGGTCCGAAGTCCTTTTTAAATTGCAGGATAAAGTGAAGCTTGTTTCAAAGCAGTTCCACTCGGCCCTCGTCCGAATAAAAGAAGGCCGCCCGGATGATTCCCGGGCGGCCCCTTCACTTAGCGCTAAGCTAAGCTGAACGCTTTTTGCTATTCAATTAGAAGCGGAAGCGCAGACCGAGCATGACATCGATGACATTCGAGAAATTTCCGTTCGCGGTCGTATAAGATGGTGGCCCACCGGCTCCTACTCCGGCCGCTCCTTGAGTGAGAGTGCCAGCGCTTCCATCGGGAATGTCCGCATCGCCGCCATTCTTGTTGTTGCCCAGAACGCCGCTGAACATGGTGTAGGAACCGGCCAGGTATACATCGAACTCTTTGGTGAAGTAGTAATCGGCGGCTACGAGGACGCTGTTGCGGGTGCCGTTGTCGCCGACGGCCGCGACATTCTGAGCGTAGTCGAAGTAGTAGGACGCGATCACGTTGATCGAAGGGGTCACGTAGTAGTTGGCGGCCAGGTTCGCGATGCTGTCGGTGCGGTTGAGCGTGGCGCCTATACTGCTGAGTTCGCTGTCGGTCGAGTTGATTCTGGCGAACCCGGGATCGAAATTGGAATAGAAGTAGAAGAGGTAGACGCCATCCGTCTTGTCGAGGGAGTACTTGACTCCGCCGCCGACATTGTAGTGGTTGCGGAGCGCTACATCCTGCTCATCTTGAAAGGCTACCGCCCCGGCGACCGGGACATCCTTGCTGCTATAGCCGAGGCTGGCCGCGTACATGTTGTTGGCTCCGAAGTCCATCCCGTAGGCAACCATGGCACCGGCGGTCACACCGTTGAAGTTGGCGGCATACTTGATCGAATTGTCCCACCTGAAGCCCATCTCCTGCTGGAAGAAGCCGTTCACGGCGTCGTTCGTGCCGAAATTGGAGCCGTTATCGTAGACGGCGTTGCCGTGATTCACGCCGAACACATCGCCTGCGCCCACCGCGTCGCTGAATGTCCCGTACTGGCGGCCGAAGCTGAGACTGCCGATGGGGCTGCTCATGCCTATCCACGCCTGGCGGCCGAAGAGCTGGAGCTGCTGGTCGGAATCGCCAGTCGGCAGCTGGACGCCGCCCTCCAAGGTGTAATTGGCCTTCATGCCGGAGCCAAGATCCTCGGTTCCCCGGATTCCGAAACGGCTGCCCTGGAAGAGACCCTGGGAAAGGCCGAAATAGCTGTTGCCCGAAGGGGTATATTCATTGGTGGCATAGCGCAGGGCGCCATCAATAACCCCGTACACCTCGACCAGGGACCCGGGCTGACCGAGCGCTGGGGGAGTGGCCGCCGCAGGCGCGGCGTTTTGCGCAGATGCGAAGCCCGCGATCGCGACCATTAACAATGGCAGAAGGATCTTCCTCATGATATCTCCTTGTCTCTTTATTTTGCGGGTTTACCGCAGTCCTTGGCTGACTTATACAATCCAAAGAATAGTTCCACAAGCGATCGGACTTTGTTTCATTCAATTCTAATAGTCCTAACCCGATCCTAACATTCCCAGCCGGGCGTCGCGCTTTCCGCTTTGAAATTCCTTGAGCTGTAGAGTTTTATGACGATACGCGCATAGGGTCGGATCGGGAAACGCCGGGACAATAAAATATGACTTCGCAGGCAGCAGGGACCCGCGTCCGGGCGATCCTCCCGCGGGCAGGGCCGGTCCGGGAATCTTCTAATCTTCTAGGCCTCGGCCTTCATGTCCACCCACTTCTTCCATTGATACCACTGCTCGGGCTCCTCGATGGTGCGGCGCTCCCAGAGCCGCATGGCCTTCACCGCGACGTCCACTGCCGCGGGATCCATCGCGATCTCCTCGCAATCGAGCGAATAGCGGAGCCCTTCGGAGCGCCTGCAAAAAATGCCGACGGCGGCGGCGCCCGATCGCTTCGCGATGAAGTCGAGACTGTGGTCGAAGAAGAGCGACTTGCCGAAGAGCCTGATCGTCCTCGACCTTCGCTTCCTCCAGGCGTCGACCTCGTCGACCTGCGTCACGAGCGCCCGCCCCTGCTTCAAGGCCCCGAAGATCCGCTCGAGGACCTTGTCCCCGCGCGAGGCTATGATGAGATCCACGTCCCTGCCGGATACGAGACGCTCGAGGGCTTCGCGGAGCCGAGGCGTCCTCGTCTCCAGGACGACCGAGACGGGGTAGCCGCGCTCCACGAGAAAGGGGGGAATGAGCTCCACGGCGCCCCAATGGGCAGTGACCACTATCGCGCCTTTGCCGCGGGCTAGGGCGGCATCGAGGCGCTCGAGCCCCCGCGCCGCCACCCTCCTCTGGATGAAGGCGTCGAGGAAGCTCCGCGATCGGTTCGCGACCAGGAGCTTCTCGAAGTAATGCTCGAGGATGTGGCCGAAGACCTTCCTCTTGGCCGCCTCGGCCCGCTCGCCGGCTCCGAGGAGATCGCTCACGCTGGCCTCGATCCTCCGCCTCTCGCGGTGGTTGAGGGCGAAATACACCGAGCCGACCGCGACCATGAGGTCGCGCGCCGTCTCTGGCCGGGCGCGGCGGACTATGTCCGGGAAGATCGTCTGGACGATCTCGGAAAGGCCGGCGCTCATGCCGCCTTCCCCGGGCCGCGCCGCAGCGCGCCGCCCGCCGCGGCGGAGCCCGATAAGGCGAAGGCCCATTTCGCCGCGTTGCCCCCGCCGAACTCGAGACGCCATCTCTGGCCGCGATGATCGAACTCCGAGAAGGCGTTGAAATTGTCGACGAAGCCGCGCACCGCCGAGGCCTCGAAGACGGCGCGCGACGAATCGCCCTCGAAGACGAGCTCGGCGCCGCCGCCCGATCCCCTGAGATAGAGGAGGCCCCTGCCGATGCGGCGGGCGAGGGGGCCTTCGCGCCGCGAGAGGACGACGCCTTCCGAGCGCAGCCGGTACGAGCCGCGATCCTCGTTCCCGGCCAGCTCCGGCAGGGTCGCCACCTGCCAGTCGTGCCAGTCCTTCAGATCGGCTATCTCGGCCGCGTGGATGGACAGCGGCGCGTTGAGCGGCCTCACCCCGCAATTCGCGTCGAGTTCCCAGCGCGAGCCGCAGCGGACGCAGCCGATGCGGTTCCCGCGGCCCGCGATGGAGTCGGCCTTCCCGCAGATGGGGCAGCGCCATAAAAGGCGTCCGATCCCCTCGGCGCTCGCCTCGCTCTCGAAGAGCCTGCCCTCGCGCGCCGCGTCCTTGATCTCGTTCTTGGCGAGGGCGGCCGCTATGACCGCCTCCACGAGGGCGTCGGGCATCCGGCCGAGCTCGTCCGCGCCGTAGGCGAGGAACTCGACGTTCCAGGCCCCGCGCCTGGAGCGCGCGGCCCAGCGCGGATGGGCCAGGTAGTTGCCCTTCTGCCTCGCGAGGACCAGGGGCAGACCGAGCCGCTTCGCGAGCTTCCCCGCTCCGGGCCTGATCGCGGACGAGCTTCCGTCCCAGCTTCGATCGCCCTCGGGGAAGATGCCGATCGACTCGCCCGAGCGGGAGAGCTCCAAGGTCGCGCGCAGCGCGGCCATGTCCCTGGCGCCCTTGCGGCGCCCGTAGGCCCCTACGAGCTCCGCGAGGACGGCCTTGAGCGGATGGACACCTTCGATGTTGGCCATATAGCGGATAGGGGCCCTGGAGAAAGAGCCGAGCACATAGGGGTCGAGGGCGTTGGAATGGTCGGACATGAGGACGAAGGGCGGATCGGGCAGCGATTCGACGCCGCTCGCCGCGATATTGTTCCTTTTTAGGAGAGAGGGAGAGTAGAGTCTTTTGAGCAAGCTCCAACTCGCGCGATGGTACCACTTGGCCATAGTTCTCCTCCTTATAATAGGCTAGGGCCGATCGGTAAATTTTGCGTGAACCCGGGGTGAGAATCTCGTTAGCTCGGGCGCCGGCAACCTTGCCCTCCGACGCCTCCCGGGCTAGAGTCGACTCGGGACAGAGGAGACCGAAATGCTTGAGCCTTGGGAAGGGGTCTACGAAGGGGGACCTCGGGCGGATATCGTCTCGATTTTCAAGGCGGGCCTCGACAGGGCCGATCCCCTGGGCCTCATCGAGCGCTGCCTCGCCCTCGAGGGCGAGAGCCTCATCGTCCGGACGGATTCTGCCGAGAGGAGCTACGATCTTCGGTCTTTTCGCAGGATAATCCTGTCGGGCTTCGGCAAGGCGAGCGCCCGCATGGCCCTCGGAGTCGAGCGGCTCCTCGGCGAGCGCATAAGCGCCGGGCTCGTCGTCACGAAGGCCGGGTACGGAGAGAGCCTCGAGCGCGCCGCGGTGTACGAGGCGGCCCACCCCCTGCCCGACGAGCGGAGCCTCGAGGCCGCGAGGCGACTCGTGCGCCTGGCCCGGGAGGCCGACGAGGAGAGCCTCGTCGTCAACTGCGTCTCGGGGGGAGGCTCGTCCCTGCTCTGCGCGCCCGGCTTCGGACTGGGCCTCGAGGAGGAGCGCGAGCTCGGCGCCCTCCTCCTCGCCTCGGGCGCTCCCATCGGCGCCGTCAATTGCGCGCGGAAGCACGTCTCCCTCGTGAAGGGAGGGAGGCTCGCGGCGGCCCTCTACCCGGCAACCTCGATCAATCTGATCCTCTCAGACGTCGTGGGAGACGACCTGTCGGCCATCGCCTCGGGCCCCACGGTTCCCGATCCGAGCACCTGGTCCGATGCCCTTGCCGCCCTCGAGCGCTACGGGATACGCAACAGGCTCTCCCCGGTCCTCCGCGCCGTCTTCGAAGAGGGCGCGGCCGGCGCCCTTCCCGAGACGCCGAAGCCGGGAGAGGCGGCCTTCCTGCGCTGCGGCAACTTCCTGGTCGGCGGCAACAGGCTTTCGCTCATCGCGGCCAAGGAGAAGGCCGAGGCCCTCGGCTATTCGACCCTCCTCCTCTCGAGCAGGCTCGAGGGGGAGGCGCGGGAGCTCGCGCGGGTCTTCGCGGCGATGGCCTGGGACATCAGGGCCCACGCCATTCCCCGAGCCGAGCCGGCCTGCGTCATCGCCGGGGGCGAGAGCACCGTGACTCTGCGCGGCCGCGGCAAGGGCGGCCGCAATCAGGAGATGGCGCTCGCCTTCCTGGAGGCGGCGAACCGCTCCGGCCTCGATCTCTCGGCCATCGCCTTTCTGTCGGCGGCCACCGACGGCGGCGACGGCCCCACCGACGCGGCCGGCGGCATCGCGGACGCCGCGACTCGGGCCCGCTTCGGCGCGGCCGAGCTCGACGCGGAGGCCGCGCTCGCGGACAACGCTTCCTACGACGCGCTGCGGGCCGCCGATTCCCTCGTAGTCACCGGCCCGACGAAGACCAATGTCTGCGACATCCAGGTCCTTACGGTCGGGAGGGTAGCTCGGCGCGCGCCCGCTCCCCGAGCCGGGCTTTGAGGGCGGCGATGTCAGCGGGTATGAATTTCCCGACGAAGAGGAAGAAGGCGAAGCAGATCGCCCAGGCGACCGTGCAGATGAGGAGTATCGAGTCGCCCAGGGAGCTCCGGTCGGCGATGAAGCCGGCGAGGAGGGGGGCGAGGGCCGAGCCGACGTTCTCGATGAAACTCTGGATCGCGTTCGTCGTGGCGCGGATCTCGGGCTCGGTGACGTCGTAGAACGAGGAAAGCACGTTGGGCGAGGCCAGGGGGATGAAGAGGGCGGTCGCGCCGAGCATGATCCCGAAGGCGAGGTGGCCCCCGACCGGGAGGTGCAGCGTGATCCACATGAGGATCGCGCCCATCCCCACTCCCGCCGCCCCGACGACGGCCCGGCCGCTCGGAGTCCGCCTGAACAGGCGGTCGCCGAGGATCCCCCCGAGGGGATAGCCGGCCGCGAGGATCACGATGACGATGCCCATCGTCAGGTTGGTCTCGGCCTCAGAGTAGCCGCGCTCCTTCGCCAGGTAGGTGAAGAAGAAATAGGTGATCACGTTCCAGGGAAAGACGCCGAAGAAACCCTGGATCAGGAGGAGGACGAGGCTCTTTCGCCTGAATAGGCTCCCGACCGTCTTCCAGCTGAATTTGAACTTGGCCAGGTCCCTCACCTCCGCTAGCTCGGGCTCCGAGGCTCCCCGCGGGACGTCCCTGACTCCGAAGAAGATGAAGAGCGACATGACGATGCCGAGGCTGCCGGTGAGGAAGAAGGCCGATCGCCAGCCCCAGGCGGATCCGACGAAGCCCGCGATCAGGAGTGCGACGATGTAGCCGAAGGGCTGGGCGATCTGGATGGCGCCGTAGATTTTGCCGCGCTTCTTGGGCGGGTAGTAGTCCGAGAGGAGGCTGTAGATCCCGGGGTAGCTCGAGGCAGCGATTCCCGTGCTCGCCCGCGTGAAGAGGAAGGCTGGGTAGGTCGGCGCGATGGCGTTGAGCCAGGTGGTCGCGCCCCAGATCAAAGAGGCCAGGGCGAGGAGCCTGGGCCGGGCGAGGCGGTCGAGGAGCCATCCCCACAGCGGATAGCAGAGGGCGCCGACCACGAGGGCGACGGTGTCCACCATGCCCATCTGCGTGTAGCTGATCTTGAAGGTGTCGATGACCTTCTGCGTCAGGGGACCGATGAGGAGGCGGTCGGACTGGTGCAGAAGCATGAAGGCGAACAGCGTCCCGAAGGCGTAATGAGCTCCCCTGCGCGCCCGCTCGCTCGTATCCCGTGTCATTCGCTTCCTCCTTTCGACATCTGGCCCGATCCCAGACCGTCGAGGGCCGTCTTGTACATGTCCTCGACGGACCACATCATCCGATAGTCCGGCCACTGCGTCATGAGACGCTCGCAGCCGGCCTTCAGAGCGGTCCAGTCGGACTTCTCCCGTATGCCGAGGAGCTCCATGTAGAGGACCTCGGGGAGGAAGGGGTCCTCCGGATATCGCGACTGTGCGACCCGCGCGATCGCGGCGATCTCGTCCTCGCAGCGCGCCTTCAGGTTCGCGTCGTCGGGTCGCTGCGCGTCCTTCGCGCCGAGGTCCATGTAGAGACGCTGGAGGTTCCACATGGCCTGGACCGGGCTATCCCCGTTCCAGACGGCCGGATGCGCCCGGTAGGCTGCCGTCACCGATTGCGCGTCGGCGAAACCGAAGGCGACTGGATCGGTCAGCGCCGCGGCGAAGGTCATGAAGACAGGGGCCGCCAGGCGGCGCTTGAGCGCCTCTATGTCCGCGATGAGGGAGTTCATCTCGCGCGCCTGGCGCTGGCGCGCGAAATCCCTGAGGAACTTGTAGGATTCCTCGATCCCCGAGCGCGGCTTCGCGTAGAGCGGATCGCGCAGGGTGGCCTCCTTGAAGAGGGTTACGGCCTCGTCGTACTTCCCGGAGTCGAAGAGGATGAGGCCGGAATAGTAGGCCTTCGCCGCCTCGATCGAGCCCGTCCCGGCCCCCGCGGGCCTGTCGACCCCGAGGGCGGCCATGAGCTTGCCCGCGAGCTCGGCCTCCAGGGAAAGGGCGAGGGAAGCCTCGCCCTGGGCGCTTCCGGCCGCCACGAAGGCGCCCGTCTCGCTGTCGACCACCTTCGCGTCGATCCGCAGGAGGCCCGACTGGGCGAGGAAGCTGCCGTAGGCGATGCGCGACGCTCCCGCGAGCTTGCCGACGCGCGGGGCCGTCGACTCGTCGACCGCGCCCGACTGGCCGAGCTCCTGTTCTCCGAGGATCTTGTCGAGGTCGCGGCGCTCGACGAGCCTGAGCCTGCCCGAGGCGGCCAGGTCCGTGGCGAGCATGTCGGCGAGGCCCACCTTGAGCCAGTCGTAGTCGCTTTGGCCGGAGCTGTTCGAGAAGTCCAAGACCGCGATGGTCGGGCCGGCGGTCGCAGGCGCGGGTTGGGCGCCTGCCTCCTGGGCCGCCGCTCCTATCGCGGCGGCCCAGGACGAGCATAGCGCGAGGACGACGGGGGCTAGGCGACGGGCGACCGGTTTCATGCCGCCATGATGGCCGCCTCGGGCGGCGGCGTCAAGGAACCGCCGTCACCATCGCGCGCCGGGCGGCGCGCCCACCGGTCAATCGCGCTTCTGCTCGAAGTGGCTGAACTCCATGCTGAAGGAGGCTCGGCCTTGGCTCACCGAGCGCAGGCTGGTCGTAAAGCCGAACATCGCGACGAGGGGGGCCTCGGCGTGGATGACTTCGGCGGCCGTCCTGCTCTCGCTGCCGTGGATGAGGCCGCCGCGCTGCGATACGAGGCTCATCGCCTCGCCGAGGAATTCCTTCGGGCAGGTGATGTCCACCTTCATCACCGGCTCCAGCATCACGGGCCCGGCGGCCCTGCAGGCCGCGTCGAAGGCCATGTTCGCGCAGGCCTCGTAGGCGAAGGCCGAGGCGGTGAGCTCGTCGTACTCGATGCCGACCAGGGCGACTCCGACGTCGACGGCGGGGTAGCCGAACTGGATGCCCGAGCCGAAGGCCGAGGTGAAGCCCCGCTCCACCGCGTCGAGGATGTCCTCCGGCACCTGGGGGGCGCGGAGCCGCTTCGCGTAGCGGTTGCCGGTCCCGCGCGCGAGAGGCTCGACTTCGATCGAGAGCCCGGCCGCGACTTCCTTGCCTCCCACCGCCTTGCGGAAGCGCTCGGTGTGGGCCAGGCTCCTGGTGATCGATTCGCGGTAGGTGACCTGCGGGTTGCCCTGCTTCGCGCCGATCTTGAAGTCGCGGATGATGCGCGTGACGAGGACGTCCAGGTGGAGCTCGCCCATGCCCGAGATGACGATCTGGCCCGTCTCCTCGTTCTCGCGGGTCGTGAACGTAGGATCCTCCTTCGAGAGGATCTCGAGGGTCTCTTTGAGCTTCTCGCGGTCGGACAGGGTCTTGGGCTCGATGGCCACCATGATCACGGGCTCGGGGAAATGCATCTTCTCGAGGACCACCGGCCAGCCCTCGCTGCCGATCGTGTCCCCGGTCTGGGCGAGCTTCATCCCGACGATGACCGCTATGTCGCCGGCCTTCGCCTCGTCCATGGGCTCGGACTTGTTGGCGTGCATCCGGAGGAGGCGCGTGATCCGCTCCCGCTTCTTCTTGTTCTGGTTGTAGACCGTGCTCGCGCTCCGCAGGCTCCCCGAGTACATGCGCACGAAGCAGAGGGGCCCCGCCTCGCGGTCGTACTGGACCTTGAACACGAGGCCGAGGGGGTAGCCGGAGGCGTCGCAGACCACGTCGACGTCCTCCTCCTTCTTTAGGTGGAAGGCCTTGGCGGGCGGCACCTCGTCGGGGGCGGGCAGGTAGTCGACGACCGCGTCGATGAGGGGCTGCACGCCGAGGTTTCGCCTCGAGGCCCCGCAGAGGGCGGGCACCAGGCGCTGCGCGATGCAGGCGGCCCGCAGCTCGCTCCGTATGAGCTCGGGCGGGACGTCCTTGCCCTCGAGGAAGAGGGTCGTGATCTCGTCCGATCTCGAGGCGAGCTCGTCTATGAGGAGCTCCCGGGCCGCCCGAGCCTCGGCCATCCGCTCGGGGGCCACCTCCGAGCGCGTCATCTCCTGGCCGTCCGCGCTCCACCGCACCTCCTCCATCGCGATGAGGTCCAGGATCCCCTCGAAGGAAGCCTCGCGTCCCAGGGGAAGCATTATCGCGACGGGAGCGGCGCCGAGCTTTCTGCGCATGTCCTCGAGGACGGCCTCGAAGTCCGCGCCGAGCCTGTCCATCTTGTTCACGTAGGCGAGCCGGGGGACGCGATAGCGGTCGGCCTGGTGCCACACGGTCTCGGACTGAGGCTCCACTCCGTCGACCGCCGAGAACACGGCGATGGCCCCGTCGAGGACGCGAAGGCTCCGCTCGACCTCGGCGGTGAAATCCACGTGGCCGGGCGTGTCGATTATGTTGATCTGGTGGTCTCGCCAGAAGGTCGTGGTCGCGGCGCTCGTGATGGTGATGCCGCGCTCCTGCTCCTGCTCCATCCAGTCCATCGTGGCTTCGCCGTCGTCCACTTCGCCGATCTTGTAGGTCTTCCCGGAGTAGTAGAGGATGCGCTCGGTCGTGGTCGTCTTGCCGGCGTCGATGTGGGCCATTATACCGATGTTGCGGGTGGTGCGGATGTCCATACGGAATCGCATGATATACGGGATGGATCGCACGTTGCAAGAAGCCCGGCGCGTTCCGAAGGCCTCTCCCCCGGCCTCCCTCGGCCGCGAGGCCCGCGAGCCGCCCCGAGCCGCCGCTATTGTATTTCCCCGGATACCGACTAGAGTTAACTGGTCGTCTATCGTCCACGTTCGCTTCCGGACCCGGTCCCGAGGCGGCCAACGAAGGTGCCCGAAGTGGAATATCTATCCGAAGAGCGTCGAACCGGCGCCGCAGCGTGGATCGTCCTCGGCGCGCTCGCGGCCGCGACGATCTGCGCCGGAACGGTCTATTCGATGAAATTCGACGGTCGGCACCGCGAGGAAGTCGGGCGGGAACTGATGTCGATCGCCGAGCTGAAGACGGACGATCTGGTCCTGTGGCGGAGGGAAAGGCTCGGCGACGGGTACATATCGAGCGGCAACGCGCGATTCGCCGAGTCCTTCGCTCGCTTCCTCGCGGATAGGCTCGATCGCGAGGCCGAAAAGAGTCTCGTTTCCTGGATGAAGCTGTTCCGCGACACCTACGGCTACGACAGTCTGTTCCTCGAAGGGCCGGGAGGAGAGACCATCCTCGGCTACCCCGACGCGGGCGCGAAGGACGCCGCGATCGCGGCCGCCGTTCCCGCCGCGCTCGGGGCGGGCGCCGTCGAGATGCTCGATTTCTACCGCGACGGGGCGGATGGGCGCGTCTACCTCGCCGTGCTCGCCCCTATCGGGGCCGGCCGCCCGATCGGCCTCCTCGCCCTGAGGATCGATCCCGAGAGTTTCCTCTATCCTTTCATCGAGCGATGGCCCACCGCGAGCAGGACGGGGGAGACCCTCCTGGTCCGACGCGAGGGCGGCGATGCGCTGTTCCTGAACCGACTGCGGTTCCAGACCGGAGACGCGCTGAGCCTGCGCATTCCCATCGAGGGCCATCCGGAGCTGCCGGCAGCCCAGGCGGTATCCGGCAGGACGGGCGTGCTCGAGGGCCGGGACTATCGCGGCGTGCCCGTCCTCGCGGCCCTGCGCAAAGTCCCGGACTCCCCCTGGTCCCTCGTCGCAAGGATCGACCTTTCCGAGGTGGAGGCCGTAACGGGCCAGATGCGGTTGGTCCTGGGCCTTCTCGCGCTCGCGCTCGTCGGCTGCGAGGCGACGGCCGTGATCGCGATGGCGAGGCACCAGCGCGCCGAGTCCTATCGGCTGAAGGCCGCGGCCGCGGCCGAGCTCGGCGCCCTGAACGCGGAGCTGGAGGAGAGGGTCGCCCTCAGGACCGCCGAGCTCGTCGCCTCCAACGACGAGCTCGAGGCTTTCGCCTATTCCGTCGCCCACGACCTCCGCGCGCCGCTGCGCTCGATCGACGGCTTCTCGCGCGTGATGGAGGAGGAGCTGGGGCCGAGCCTGAGCGCCGAGGGCTCGCGCGTCCTCGGCGTCATCCGCGGCAGCGCCAGGAAGATGGACAGTCTCATCTCGAGTCTCCTGGACATCTCGCGCTTCGGCAGGACCAGGCTCTCGACCTCCCTCATCGACATGCGCCGGATGGCGGAGAGCGCCTTCGCTGCCTGCGTCGATCCCGCGACGGCCGCCGGTTTCGATTTCCGCGTAGCGGACATCCCGGAGGCGGAGGGCGACGCTCTGATGATCGAGCGCGTCTGGGGCAACCTCGTCTCCAACGCGGTCAAGTACTCGATGCCGAGCCCGACCCACCGGATAGAGGTGGACGGCCGCATGGAGGGCGATATGATTGTCTATTCGGTCAGGGACCGCGGCGTGGGCTTCGATCAGCGCTACGCGCCCAAGCTCTTCGGCATGTTCCAGCGCCTCCACGACGACGCGGATTTCGAGGGCAACGGCATAGGCCTGGCCATTGTCAAGCGGATTGTCCAGAGGCACGGCGGCGAGGCGTGGGCCGAGGGTCGAGTCGGCGAAGGCGCGGCCTTCTTCTTCTCGCTGCCGTCTAGGAGGACTTGATGGCCGACAAGAGGCAGGTGGACATACTTCTCGTGGAGGACAACCCGAACGACGCCGAGCTGGCGATCCGGGCACTCCGGAAGCACAATCTCGTCAACAACTTCTGCCACGTGACGGACGGCGAGGCGGCCCTCGATTTCATGTTCGCGCGCGGCGAATACTCCGATCGGGACGTCGCCGACAGGCCGCGCCTGATCCTCCTGGACCTGAAGCTGCCCAAGGTCGACGGCTTCGAGGTCCTGGAGGCGCTGAAGGCGGACGAGCGCACGAGCATGACTCCCGTAGTCGTCCTCACGACCTCGCAGGAGGAGAGGGACCTCATAGAGAGCTACAGGCTCGGCGTGAACAGCTACATCGTCAAGCCGGTCGACTTCGACAAATTCGTGGCGGCCGTGAGGGACCTGTGCATGTACTGGCTGCTCTTGAACGTGCAACCGTGAGGGGACCCGCATGACGGCCTTCGCGAGCGACGGCGGCGAAGCCAAGTATAGGCTCCTCTACGAGAGCATGTTCGAGGCCTTCGCCAGGGTCGACATGTCGGGACGCATAGTCGAGAGCAACGAGGTCTTCCGCTCCCTCGTAGGCTACGGGGCCGACGAGCTCTCCTCGCTCGGCTACCGGGACCTGACTCCCGAGCGATGGCGCGCGATGGAGGCCGCGATCGTCGAGAGGGAGGTCCTGCCCCGCGGACATTCCGAGGTCTACGAGAAGGAGTACCGGCGCAAGGACGGGACCATCGTGCCCGTCGAGCTCAGGACCTTCCTCCTGCGCGACGACTCGGGGCGGGCCGAGGGCATGTGGGCGATCGTCCGCGACATCGGCGAGAGGAAGAGGATCGAAGGGGAGCGGGCCAGGCAGACCGAGCTGGCGCGGAGGGAGCTCGAGTCCCTGGCCTACTCGGTCTCGCACGACCTGAAGGCGCCGCTGCGCGCCGTCTCGGGGTTCTCCGCCGTCCTCCTCGAGGAGCACGCGGCCGGGCTCGACGACGAAGGCCGGCGCCTCCTGGGCATCGTCCGCGAGAACGCGCGCAGGATGGAGGCCCTGATCTCGGCCATCCTCGAGCTGTCCCGCGTCGGGCGCGCCGAGCTCCGGCCCTGCCGCGTCGATATGCGGGCCATGGCCAACTCGATGTATTGCGAGGTCGCGTCCCCGGAGGAGAGGGCGAGGTTCTCCATCAGCATCGGCGAGATCCCCGATGCCGAGGGCGATCCCGCATTGCTCCGCATCGTTTGGGCGAAGCTCCTGTCGAACGCGATCAAGTACTCGAGCCGCTCGGAGCGCCGGGAGATACGCGTGGATTCGGCGAGCATGGAGGCCGGGGTCAGGTATAGGGTGAGCGACTCGGGGGTCGGCTTCGACCCGGCCTACTCGGAGAAGCTCTTCAACCTCTTTCGGCGTCTCCACTCGGCGGAGGAATACGACGGCACCGGCGCGGGCCTCGCCATAGCGAGACGGGTCGTCGAGATGCACGGCGGGAGCGTCGGCGCGGAAAGCCGGGAGGGGGGAGGCTCGATTTTCTGGTTCTCCCTCCCCGCGCCGCCCTCGTCCGCGGGGAAGGTCGAGCCGTGAGCGGCGGGAAGGCGCTGAAGGTCCTCTTCGTCGAGGACCTTCCGACGGACGCCGAGCTCGCGGAGCGGACGCTCAAGCGCGGCGGTTTCGAGATCGAGTCGAGGCGCGTGGACGGGAAGGAGGCCTTTGTCGAGGCCTTGGAGGGCTTCGTCCCCGACATCGTGATCTCGGACTACTCGATGCCGGCCTTCGACGGGATGACGGCTCTCGGCCTGGCCCGGGCGAGGGATCCCTCCCTGCCCTTCATCATCCTCACCGGCTCGATGAACGAGGATACGGCCGTGGAGTGCATGAAGGCCGGCGCGAGCGACTACGTCATCAAGGAGCACATGATGCGCCTCCCCTTCGCGGTCAAGGAGGCGATCGATCGCCAGGAGAGGATGCTCCTGTCCGAGGAGGCGGCGCGCAGGCTCCGCGAGAGCGAGGAGCGCTACCGCGCGCTCTTCGAGGACAGCCACGCGGTGATGCTGATCCTCGACCCCGAGGACGCGACGGTGGTCGAGGCGAACCAGGCCGCCTGCGACTACTACGGCTGGCGCAAGGAGGACCTGCTGGGGATGAAGATGACCGACTACAACGTCCTGATGGAAGACGAGATAAAGAGGAACATGGCGCGCGCGATCGGCGACGGGGGCCATCACTTCAACCTGCGGCACAGGATGGCGGACGGGACGGTTGTCGACGTCGAGTCCTACTCGGGCCCGGTCGTGCTGGGAGGCAAGACCCATCTGTTCTCGATAATCCACGACGTATCGGCCAAGGTCGCGGCCGAGCGCGAGCGCGACGAGCTGGCGTCGAGGCTCGACCACTACCTCTCCACGAGCCCTACCGTCACCTATTCCCTCCGCATCAGGGACGGCAAGGCGCAGTGGCAGTGGGCGAGCGAGAACATCCGCGAGCTCCTCGGCTTCGCGCCGGACGAGGCGCTGGAGCCGGACTGGTGGCTGCGCAATATCCATGCCCTGGACAGGATGCGGGCCTTGAGCGGCATTTCCAAGCTCGCCGCCAAGGGCTCGTTCGGGCAGGAGTACCGCTTCCACAGGAAGGACCGCAAGGTGGTCTGGCTCCGCGACGAGACCCGCCTCGTCCAGCCCGGGCGGGGCGATACCGAGGTGGTCGGCACGCTCACCGACATCAGCGCCAGGAAGAAGGTCGAGTCCGAGCTCTCGCTCAAGAGTCTCGCGCTCGAGGCGGCGGCCAACGCCATCGTCATCACCGACCGCGAGGGGACGATCCAATGGGTCAACGACGCCTTCCAGAGGCTGACGGGATACTCGAGGGAGGAGGCGAAGGGCTCGAATCCCAGCGTCCTCAAGTCGGGCGCGCAGGGCCCGGATTTCTATCGGTCGCTGTGGGACACCATCCTGTCGGGCAGGGTCTGGCAGGGGGAGATCGTCAACAAGAGGAAGGGCGGAGAGCTCTACACCGAGGAGATGACCATCACGCCCGTCCTGGACGATTCCCGAATCGTCAGCGGGTTCATCGCCATAAAGAGCGACGTGACCGACCGCAAGCTGTCGCGCAAGCGGCTCGAGACCTCGCTCGCGGAGAAGGAGATCCTCCTGCGCGAGATACACCACCGCATCAACAACAACATGCAGCTCATCACGAGCCTCCTCAGCCTCTCCTCCCACCGTATCGCCGACCCCGCCCTGCGCGATCTCCTCGGCGGGATATCCCGGCGGATCGTCTCGATGGCCCTCGTCCACGAGCAGTTCTACAACTCCGCCGACATGGCCCGGATCGACTTCCTCCGCTACCTCCATCAGCTGGCCGACGGGCTCGAGGGCGACTTCGGGAGGCAGTCGGAAGGGGTATCGATCGCCGTGGACGGGGATCCCGTCCTCCTCAGCCTCGAGCAGGCCATACCGGCGGGGCTGGCGGCGGACGAGCTCATAACGAACGCGCTGAGGCACGCGTATCCGGTCGGGTCGGCGCGCGGCGAGATCCGGATCGCGATCCGGCGGGTCGGCGACGCCATCGAGCTCTCCGTGCGCGACCGGGGGATAGGCCTCCCCGCCGCCTTCGAGGCCGACAAGACCGTGTCCCTCGGAATGATACTCGTCCATACCCTCGCCGATCAGCTGCGGGGGAGGGTGGACTTCCGCTCGCGCGAAGGCACGGAGGCGATCCTCCGATTCCCCGCTTCCTGAGCGAGAAGAAAGGAGTCGACGATGGCGACGAACCAGCGCTGCGTGATCCTGGTTGACGACGAGCAGAACATCCTCAATTCGCTCAGGCGCGAGCTGCGCGATTGGGCCTCGGAGCGCAAGCTCGAGATCCTCACGGCGATCTCGGGGCGCAAGGGCCTCGAGATCCTCGCGGAGCGCGGCGGGGAGACCGCGATCGTCGTGTCAGACCTGAAGATGCCCGAGATGAAGGGCTCCGACTTCCTGATGGAAGTGCGGGAGAAGTATCCCGAGATCGTCACCATCCTCCTCACCGGCTACTCGGAGACGGAGGAGGTCATCAAGGCGGTGAGGGCCGGGATCTTCAGCTACATGCTCAAGCCCTGGGACTCCGACTACCTCGTCGCCGAGCTGCAGAAGGCCTTCGAGTACGGCGAAATCAGGCGCCAGAACGCACGCTATCTCAAGACCATGGAAGAGGAGCTCAAGTGGGCCGGCGAGATGCAGAAAGCGATACTCAAGCCCAGCCTCCCCCGATCCGAAGGCGTCGAATTCAGGGCGAGCTACAGGCCGGTGCCCTCCCTCTATTGCGGGGGCGACTACTACGATGTCGTGTTCCTGTCCTCGGACCGCTATCTCCTCCTCATAGGCGACGTCGCGGGGCACGGCGTGCGCGCGGCCCTCGTGACGGGCATCCTCAAGGCAGTGATCTATCCGGAGTACCTGCGCGCCTGCGTCGGCAAGGAGTTCTCGCCTCCCGCCTTCCTCAGCTGGCTCAACGAGCGCATGAATTTCGAGCTCCGCAGCGCCTCGGGGCTCATAGTCACCTTCTTCGCCGGCCTGCTCGACATGAAGGCGGGCACGCTGCGCTACGCGAACGCGGGGCAGACCCATCCCGTCATCCTGCGCCAGGGCAAGGCCCACGAGCTCCCCGTCTCCGGTTCGGGTCTGGGCTACGCCGTCTCGGTGGCCTACGCGGAGCAGGCTGTCGCGATCAAGCCGGAGGACGTGATCACGCTCTACACCGACGGGCTCGTGGAGCCGGGCGCGGCCGCCGGCACCCCGGCGATCAAGCCCTCGGCCCTCTTCGAGCGCGTGGAATACTCGCCGGACTATCATCGAAGGCTGATGGAAGCGGCCCTCGCGGAGTCGGGCATGCCCGACTTCGACGACGACGTCACGATCGTCACCGCGCGGATCCTGTAGGGCACATGCTCCTCGAACAGGCCCTCGCGAGCTACAACGCGAGCCACCCCCAGGCTTGCGTCGCGACGAGGCGCTCGGGAAGCGGGGAGATCCTGCTCGAGCTGTCCGGCGACATGGAGATGAAGGCCTCGAGCGACGTCGCGCCCCTCATCGAGGCGGCGATGCTCGAATGCCCGGCGCGCGGCAGGCTCGTCCTCGACCTCAGTCGGGTCGGCTACATCTCCTCCACGGGCGTCGGCCTCCTCTCGACCACCATGATCGCCGCCCAGAGGCGCTCGGTGGCCTTCGTGCTGCTCGATATCCCGCCGCGGGTAAAAGGCATCATGGACACTCTCGGCCTCCTGTCCTTCTTCAACGTGGAGGAATCGCATGATTGAAGCGGGGAGCGGCTCGAGCCGCGAGGAGCTGGAGCGGGAGGCGGAGCGGGCCACGCGCCTCCTCGAGGCCACGGCGGAGCTGTGCAGACTCTTCGCCCAGGACGACTCGGAGAAGGCCAATCTGGCGGCGGTCGACGTGCTCAAACGCTTCCTCGCCGCCGAGGGCGCCGCGCTCTTCTACGTGAATGGCCGCAGGGAATACCGCTTTTGCTTGTCCGGCGCGGAATTCCCCATCGGGTTGTCCGAGGCGCGTTGGAGGGAAAGCGTCGGTCCCGTGCGCGAGGTCCACGGAGTGGCCCGCTTCGGTCCCTGGTCCCTGCCCGGCTTCGGGGGCCCGCTGCCCTTCTGGATATCCGCCGAGCTCTATTCCTCCGTCAGCGACGCAGGCTACGTGCTCTTCGGCCGGTCCGGCGCGCCCTGGAGCGACGAGGAGGAGATGTCGCTCTCGTCCATCGCCTACACGATCGCGCCGATCGTCGGCGTGCGCATCGAGCGGGAGCGCGAGGAGTTCGTCAGGCACCAGGCCGAGGTCCTCCTCTCCGAGAACGAGAAGCGCCTCCGGGCCTTCTTCGAGGACTCGCGCGACATGATATACACGGCCAACTCGGAGGACGTGGTGACCTCGGTCAACGCGGCGGGATTGGTCCTGACGGGCAGGACCGAGAAGCACGAGATCGTCGGCCACCCCTTCTCCGGCCTGGCCCTCAACGCCGCGGATAGGGAGTTCTTCCTGCGGCGCATCCGCGAGGAGGGCTACGTCGAGGATTACGAGATCGTCCTCATGAGGAGCGACGGCGCGACGGTCTTCTGCCTGGAGACCGCCCATACGCTGCGCGGGCTCGGCGGCGAGATCCTGGAGCTCCAGGGCATCATCAAGGACATCAGCGAGCGGATAAAGAGCGAGGGCGAGCTCTGGAAGGCCAATCTGGAGCTCGCCGAGGCCAACCTCAAGCTCCAGCAGACGCAGGTGCTCATGGTCCAGCACGAGAAGATGGCCTCGATCGGTCAGCTCGCCGCCGGCATAGCGCACGAGATCAACAATCCCGTCGGCTTCCTCAAGAGCAATCACTCGATCCTGGAGAAGTACACCTCGAGGCTGCGCCAGGCCTGGGAGGAGGCGCGGGCCGCCGCCGGACCCGCCATAGCCGGGATCGAGAATCGGATGGACCTGCCCTACGTCTTTTCGGAATTCGACACGATCTTCGCCGAGTCGGCGGAGGGCTTCTCGAGGATCATGCGGATCGTAGGCAATCTGAAGAACTTCTCGAGGAACGACCAGGGCGCGGATTTCGAGCTCTACGACGTCAACGGCGGGATCGAGAGCACTCTCATCGTGGCCCGGAACGAGATCAAGTACGTCGCCGAGGTCCGCGAGCGCTTCGGCGAGCTGCCTCGGATCAGGGCGAGAGGAGGGGAGGTCAACCAGGTCATCCTGAACATCCTCGTCAACGCGGCGCAGGCGATCGAGGCGCAGAAGAGATCGGAGAAGGGACTCATCGAGATAGAGACGCTGCTCCACGGAGATTGGGTCCTGATAATCATCCGCGACGACGGCCCCGGCATCCCGGAGGCTATCCGGACGCGCATCTTCGATCCCTTCTTCACGACCAAAGAGCCCGGCAAAGGCACGGGCCTCGGCCTCAGCATCTCCTACGACATCATCGTGACCAAGCACGGAGGAAAGCTTTCCGTCGAGTCCGAGCCGGGCGAGGGGACCGCCTTCATCCTCGAGCTGCCGGTCGGCGGGCCCCCATTAGCAGGATAGAGAAAACCTGATATATTCGCGGATATGCCAACAGTAGAGCTCCTGGCCCCCGCGGGCAATCCCGAGGCCCTCGACGCCGCCCTCGGCGAGGGCGCGGACGCCGTGTACCTCGGCGCGCGCAGCTTCAACGCCCGCCTCCGCTCGGCCAATTTCGCCTTCAATCAGCTCGAGGCCGCCGTGGACATCTGCCACAAGCGCTCCAAGAAAGTCTACGTGACCGTGAATACGGTCTTCGAGCAGCGCGAGGCCGACCGGATGTGGCAGTTCCTGCAGTACCTCGAGCGCGTGGGGCCCGACGGCATCATCGTGCAGGACCTCGGCGTCGCCAAGATGGCGCGCGAGCACTTTCCCGCGCTCGAGCTCCATGCGAGCACGCAGATGAACGTCGCCTCGGCCAAAGGCGTCAACCTCCTCTCGCGCCGCGGCTTCAAGCGCGCAGTCCTGGCGCGGGAGCTGTCCCTCGACGAGATCCGGGCGGTCCGAGCCGCCACCAACCTCGAGCTCGAGGTCTTCGTCCACGGGGCGCTCTGCGTCAGCGAGTCGGGTCTCTGCCTCTTCTCGAGCTATCTCGGCGGCAAGAGCGCGAACCGCGGCGCCTGCGCCCAGGCATGTCGCCGCCTCTACGCCAACGACGCCGAGTCGGGCTACTGGTTCTCGCCCGACGACCTCCAGCTCATCGAGTACGTACCCGATCTGATGGAGGCGGGCGTCGAATCCTTCAAGATCGAGGGGAGGATGAAGAGCGCCGAATACGTGGGCTCCGTCGTGGCCGCGTACCGGCACATGATCGACAATTGGAAACTCGGCCGCGAGCGCGCCCTCGCGAAGGCCCAAGCCATGCTCCAGTCGGACTTCGCGCGCCGCAAGACCTCGTTCTTCTTCGCGGGCAAGCTCGACCCGGATTTCATCAAGCCCCATCAATCGGGGGGAACCGGCATATCGCTCGGGAAGGTTCGCGACATCCGGGCCGCGGACGAGGGGCGCTACGCCCTCCTCGACTCCTTCGACGGCCTGGCCGAGGGCGACTCCCTGCGATTCCACCGCCCCGACGACTCCGAGCGCTTCACCGCCAAGGTGCGCGAGGTGAAGCAGGTCACCAACGGCATCCTCGTCCGTTCCGACGCCGACTTCCGACAGAGCGACATCGTCTATCTCGTGCAGACCCGGACCACGGCCAGGCGCTATAAGCCCTCCCTCCCGAGGGATCTCGCGCGCTACCGGAAATTCCCCAGCCATGAGGCCGCTCCCGAGCCCACGCGCGTGAATGTCGCCAAGGCGGAGCTCGCGGCCCTGCCCGAGGGCATCTACGCCCTCGTGGGAAAGACTGGCGACCTCCACGTCCTCAACGCCGCGCGGCCCAGGAAGGCCATGCTCCTGTTCAACCGCCGCAACGCGGAGATCATGCGCAAGGAGGAGAAGGAGCTGCCCTTCAAGCGCGACAGCCTCGTGCTGTGGCTCGATCCCTGGTTCCCGGAGTCCGACGGCGAATGGCTCGCTTCCGAGCTCGAGTACTGGATCGGCAGGGACCAGCGCCACTTCGTGGCCAACAACGTGGGCCAGCTCGGCCTCCTCAGGGGCAAGGGGCTCACCGTCATCGCGGGGCCCTACCTCTACGCCTTCAACCGTTGGGCGGCCTCCTTCCTCCTCGAGGAGGGAGCTCGCTTCGTCGTGCCGCCCCTCGAGATCTCGAAACAGGATTTCCAGAAGGTGGCGGAAGCGGCGCCCGCGGGCTCGTGGATGCCCGTGGTCTTCTCCTACCCGGCCCTGTTCCGCATCCGCGCCGACTTGGCGGCGGCCTACGACTTCAGGACCTTCACGGATCGCGACGGCTCGGCCTACGAGCTCTCCTCCGCGGGCGAGGGCTCGGTCGTGACCCCCATGAAGCCCTTCTCGATCGTCGACCGCATCCCCTATCTCCAAAAGGACGGCGTGGTCAGGTTCATCCTCGACTTCTCCGGCATCAAGCTCGTCAAGCCTCTCTACAAGCAGGTGATGCGGGCGGCCTTGGAGGGGAAGCTCCTGCCGGAGACCGGCCGCTTCAATTGGAAGGAAGGCTTCTGGCAGGCGGAGGAGACGAACGGTCCCGCGTTCGACGCCGCCGGCCGCGGGTCCGTCCGCGGCCGCGAAGGCTGAGCCGGCGCTTATGAAGCGGATAACCTGTCTCATGCTCGATATGGGCGGCGTCCTCACGCAGGACCAGCGCGAGGACAAGGTGGCCGAGATGATGGGCATCCTGGGCGCCGGCGAACGCGAATCCTTCTTCGCGGCCTACTGGAAGCACCGCGTCGACTACGACCGCGGCGTCGCGGACGGGGCGGCCTACTGGAAGCGGATAGCGGCCGACCTCGGGCTGCGCCTCGCCGATCCGGCCATAGGCGAGCTCATCCGGGCGGACCTCGAGAGCTGGTTCAACATGCGCCCGCGCATGTTCGGCTTCCTCGAACGCGTGCGGGGCCGAGTGGGGCGCCTCGTCCTCCTGTCCAATGTCCACGTCGACGGCGCGAGCTTCATCCGCGGGGGTGAGGGTCGCCCATGGTCCTCGCTCTTCGACGAGCTCGTCCTCTCCTGCGAGCACGGCCTGCTCAAGCCCGAGAAGGAGATCTACGAGCTCGCCTTGGGCGCGGCGCGCGTCCCTCCCGGCGAGGTCCTCTTCGTCGACGATATTCCGGACAACGTGGCGGGCGCCCGTCGGGCCGGCATGTCGAGCTTCCGCTTCTCCGGCGAGGAGGACTTCGCCGCCGCTCTCGAGCGGGACTACGAGCTGACGCGATAGGGTCGCGGCGCGGCCAGATGCGCGCCGCATCGAGGAAGCGCTATACTGGGCGCATGAGTCCGATGAAGAATCGCGGGGCCGATGGGCTTGAAGGGGGATCGCGTCGACGGTGGCCCGGTCTCCGCGTCCTGCTGGCGTCCTCGCTCTGCGCGGCGGCGCTCTCGGCTTTCGGCGGGACCGGCGGGGTAGCCCAGGCCGGGGCGCCCGGCGTCGAGCCCGGAACCGTCGGCATCGACGAGAAGCTCGGCGGGCTCGTCCCCCTCGACCTGGCCTTTCGGGACGAGGACGGAAGCCCGATCGAGCTCGGCAAGATCGTCTCGACCCCGACCATCCTCGCCCTCGTCTACTACAATTGCCCCAATGTCTGCGACCTCCTCTTGACGGGGATCGCCGGCATGATCCGCGGGCTCGAAGCCGAGCCGGGCAGGGACTACCGGGTCATAGCGGTCAGCATCGACGAGAACGAGACTCCCTCGGACGCCCGCCGCGCCAAGCGCATATCGCTGGAGACGATCGAGAAGCCCTTCCCGCCGGAGGACTGGCGATTCCTCACCGGCGATCGCCCCGCCATCGAGCGGCTCGCCGACTCGGTGGGCTTCCGTTTCGCGCGCCGGGACGGAGGCTTCGACCATCCGGTGTCCATCATGTTCCTGTCGCCGGACGGTAAAGTCACCCATTACATATACGGCGCGGATTTCCTTCCCGCTGACGTCAAGCTCTCTCTTCTGAGCGCGCGAGCGGGCACCGTGGCGCCGACGATAGCCGGGTTCCTGAGGTTCTGCTTCCGAACCGATCCCGCGAGCCACCGCTTGGTCTTCGCCACCCTTCGCGTCGTCGGGACTACGACCATCCTCCTCGCGCTGTGCTTCGCGGTCTACCTCGCGCTTTCGAGCAGGCGCCGGGGAAAGCGCATCGGCTATCGGGACGGAGGGCGGAGCGGCCGATCGCCTTGACCGCCGTATTGATGGGTGCTTTAATCGTCGAAGGCTGTGAAATCACGTTTCGGTATTTGAAACCAAGATCAAGCGGAGACCCATGAGCGAATCGGCGGGTAAGGCCCTCGACCTCCTGTTCTACTTGGCGCGAACGACCGGCGCCGTCAGCCTGGCCCGCCTCTCCCGTGAAACCGGCATGAACAAGGCCACCGCCCTGCGCTATCTCACGGTCCTCGAGTCCCGCGGCGTCGTCGAGCGCTCGGGCCCGGGCTGGTCCCTCGGCCTCGCCCTCTTCGAGCTCGGCTCTCACGTGCCCGTGCGCTCCATCGTCGTCGAGCGAGTCCGGCCCTTCCTGGAGCGGCTCGCCCGCGAGACCGGCGAGAGCGCCAATTTGGCCTGCCTCGCGGGGGCCAGCGCCATCTATCTGGACCGCGCCGAGGCCGACAGGAGCCTGCGCATGCGCTCGGTTCCCGGCGATCGCCTGCCCCTCTATTGCACGGGCGTCGGCAAGGCCATCCTCTCCCTCCTGCCGGAGGACCGGGCGCGGGCCATCCTCGGATCGGGGCCTTTGCCCAAGATCAACGAGAGGACAATCACCGACCCCGAGGCCGTGATACAGGAAGCGAACAAGACGAGGGAGTCCGGCTATGGACTCGACCGCGAGGAATACGAAGTCGGTCTGACCTGCATGGCCAAGCCTCTCCGCCTGCCCGGCTCCGATTTCGCCGGGGCGATCAGCGTATCGGGCCCGACAGCCCGCATGCGCGACCCCGCGACGAGAGAGCGCTTCCTGGAGTGCCTGTCGAGGGCGGCCGCGGAAGCGCAGACCGCCCTCGAGGCGGCGGCGAGCGTCGACGCCGTTTCGATCCCTCCTGTTTGACCGGTCCGACCACTTGAATGGACAATTGTCTATGGGCCCATGGCGGCTCAATTGGAGGAGGCGACGATGAATGCAGCTAATGATGAAGAGATGAAAGCCCGGATCGCGCAGTCGAAGCCATACACGATGGTAATCCTCAAAAAAACCGCGAAGTTTGCCGAGGAGAGCTCGAGGAAAATTGTTTGGGAACACGGCAGGCGAAATTTCCAGCTGAAAGATGAAGGGCTGCTGCCGATTGTCTGCCCGGCAACTGACGGTGGAGAGGTCTCGGGGATCGGCATTTTCATCGGGACGCCCGAGCAGGTGAAGGTGATCATGGATGGGGACCCGGGAGTCCAGGCCGGTATTTTTACCTACGAAATTCACGCTTGCCGGGGCTTCCCCGGCTCTGAATTACCCTGAATGCGATCGGATCCCCGATCGTTCGTGTTCGATGTCTCGTTTACGATCCCGGTCGAGCCGCCAGGGTCGCGGCGGCGGCGAGCCGCGTCGCGGCGATAACGACGCCTGCCGCCGCCTCGAGGGGAGCTAGAATACCGGCGGAGCTTGCTCCGCGGCTTCCGTCGCGGCCGGCTCGGGCTTTGCGTCTGGGGCGGGTTGCCGCATCGGCTTGAACTCGACGTGCTCGGCCACGATCATCACCCGAGACTTGGTCTTGCCCTCGCCGTCCATCCAGCGGTCCTGCTTCAGGCGGCCCACTACTCTGACGCCCCTGCCCTTCTTGAGATTCTGCGAGCAGGCGAGACCGAGTCTCGACCAGGCCTCCACGTCGAAATAGGAAACCTCCTTCTCCATGTTGTCGTTCTGCCGGTAGAACCGGTCGCTGGCCACGGTGAAGTTGCAGACCTGCGAACCCGTCGCGAGAGTCTTGCTCTCGGGATCTCGAACCAAGTTGCCTTCGAGAAGGATGGAATTGAGAGAGTTCACGTGCGCCTCCTTGCATACCCTGCGTATGCATGCGCATTACGCGAGCCTGGAGGCGCCGCGATTGAAGGGAAGGACCCGCGCGGAGGCTCGCATGTGTTCGCTTCCTTCGATAGTGAACTCTTCGCCATGCGAGCCGCCATATCAGCGGGCCGCGGTCGGGACCGCCTTCAACTCGTCCTTGATCCTCAACACGTCGCCGAAGACATCGAAGAGGTCCCCGGACAGCCAATGTTCGGGCTTGGATCCGCCCGGCTTCGCTGCGACGGCGAGACCGCTGTTCAGCCTCTTCCCGTTCTCGTCCCTCGCGACCGTCGGCTCGAGGAGGTTCATCGCGTCGACGATGACGCCCTTGAACGCGTCCTCGTGGACATAATGAATCGTGGCGTCGCCGTCGACGGCCAGGACGACGCCGGCATGCGTCCTCGGATCCTTCGTGCGGTAGCCGTCGCCGTTCGCGTCCCAGGTATTGTCCCAGATGACGACGTCGCCGACGCGCGGATACTTGTCTCGGTGAAGCGCCCCGAAAGCCTTGAGCGTCATGTAGAGCCGGTTTACGCCGTTGCCCGAGTACTCGTCGAAATCCTTCGCGACGTCGATATCCATGCGGTAGAAGATCGCTCTCACCGTGCCGATGCAATCCAGGGTGAAGCGTCTGCCCTTCACGGTGACCTCGGCGTTCGGCGGCTCGCCGATGAGCGTCCTGGCGGAGTCGACGACCGAGAGCTCGTAGCCTGTCGGAGGCTTGCGGGCGGCTTCCAGGCTGCGGTAGGTGCATAGGGCCCCGACCGTCCGCCGCGCGGGAAAAGACGCGCAGGAGAGGACGGAGGCGGACATAACGGAGAGCAGGGCTATCCCGATCGGTCGATTCATGGAACTCCACCTATCCTTCGGCTCGGGACAGGGCGTAGGCCGCCCTGACGAAGGCTATTCGATCGCCGTCGTAGCGACGCGCCACGGTATCGCGCGTTCCCTGGTCGAAGTCGTCGCTCTCGGCCTCGCCGCCTGCGGCTCCCGCTCTCGCGTAGCCGTAGAACTCGCCGTCCTGGGAGAAGTAGACCAGGGTGAAGGCCAGGGCGGGAAATTGCGGCGCCAGCGCCTGCAGCTCTTCCTCGGGCAAGCCGTCGACGCTCTCGAAGCGGAGCGCCATCGAAGAGCCCCGCTCCGATCTCGAGGCGGAGTCCTCGTCGACGCAATCGGCGGAGAGGAGCAGGGCGGCCGCCGCGCGCCGCTCATCCTCCGTTCCGCCGGCTATCTCGATCTCGTTGCAGCAACTGAACGCCATGGGCATCTCCTCACTCCGCCGCGAAGTCCGCGCGCTGGAGACAGGTCGCGCGATATTCGGTCGGCGACATGCCGGACACCCGCTTGAAGGCGCGGGCGAAGCCGAACTGGTTCTCGAAGCCGAGCTTGTCGGCGATCTCCCGAACTCGCAGGTTCGTGCTCGAGAGCATGGCGCGCGCGGCCTCGATCTTGAGCCGGGTATAGTATCGCATGGGGGGTATGCCCATCCGCTCGGTGAAGACGCGCACGAAATGCTCGCGAGAGAGCCGGATCCGGCCGCAGAGAGCGCCGAGGTCGAGATTGCCCTCGATGGCGCCCTGCATTATGGCGAGGGCCTTCTCGACGTGGGCGTTGTCCGTCGTGCCCCGAGCGGCGACCTGGCCCGCGGCCAGGCCGTAGAGGAAGGCGAGGAGGCCGTGATAGGCGGCTTTGACGAGTTCGGGCCTGCCGGAGGCGCTCTTCTCGAGGAGATCGGCGAAGAAGAATCGCTGGGCGGTGCCCACCGCGAAGGTGCCGCTCCCGGCTCCGAGGCCGTCGAGGAGGGCGAGGAGCTCGGCCTCGCCCTCGGCATCGATGAGCACGGCATAGTAGGTCACGGGCCGCCTGGCGTTCGTCGCCGCGATCTGGTGGAGGCTCTCGGGAGGGGTCAGGTAAAGGGTCCCGGGCTCGATCCGGCGGACGATGCCGAGATTGCGGAAGCTGCCTTCTCCCGATATGAAGTAGTGGAGCTCGTAGAGACCGGCCGGATGGCTGTGGGCGCGGCCGTGCCAGGCGATCTGAGCCTCGTCGCGGAGGTGGTAGACGAAGACTACATCCTCGAAGCGCATGGCTTGAGTATATACGAATACCTGCGATGGGATGTAAACAACCATGCTCCATTCTGTCGCAAGGTCCGTATTATGAAGGTCATAATCAATTTCGGGTATATATCGTCAAAGGGCGGGATTTGCAAGACCGTCATCCGGGCATATATAGTTCAACCGGAGGCACAATCATGAGCGATCTATTCCCCAATGTCCCGAAGATCCCCTTCGAGGGCCCGAAATCCGACAATCCTCTCGCCTTCAAGCACTACCAGGCGGCCAAGTCGAAGGATCAGCTGCGCTTCGCGATGGCCTTCTGGCATACGATGACCGGCGGCGGCCGCGACCCCTTCGGCGATCCGACTGCCGAGCGTCCCTGGAACTCGATCTCCGACCCCATGGAAGCCGCCAAGATGCGGATGCGGGGGATCTTCGAGCTCACCGAAAAGCTGTCGATCCCCTACTTCTGCTTCCATGATAGGGACGTCGCGCCGGAAGGCGCCACCCTCCGCGAGACCGACAGGAAGCTCGACGAGATCGTGGCGCTCGCGAAGGACCTGATGAAGACCAGCCCGACGCGGCTGCTCTGGGGCACGGCCAACCTGTTCGGCAACCCGCGCTTCATGCACGGCGCGGCGACGAGCCCCGAGCCCAAGGTATTCGCCTACGCCGCGGCCCAGGTGAAGAAGGCCATCGAGGTCACCAAGGAGCTCGGCGGCCAGAACTACGTCTTCTGGGGCGGCCGCGAGGGCTACGAGACCCTGCTCAACACGGATATGAAGCTCGAGCTTGAGAACATGGGCCGCTTCCTCCATATGGCCGTGGACTACGCCAAGGAAATCGGCTTCAAGGGACAGTTCCTGATCGAGCCCAAGCCGCTGGAGCCCACCAAGCACCAGTACGATTCCGACGCGGCCGCCTGCTACGCCTTCCTCGAGGAGTTCGACCTCCTGCCCTATTTCAAGCTCAACATCGAGACCAACCACGCGACGCTCGCGGGGCATACCATCCAGCACGATCTCCGCTTCGCCCGCGACCACGGAATACTCGGCTCGGTCGACGCCAACCAGGGCGACGAGATGCTGGGCTGGGACACCGACCAGTTCCCCACGAACATCTACACGACCACCTTCATGATGTACGAGGTGCTCAAGAACGGCGGTCTACACTCGGGCGGCCTCAACTTCGACGCCAAGGTGCGCAGGGGGAGCTTCAAGGTCGAGGATATCGCGATAGCGCACATCGTGGGCATGGACTCCTTCGCCCGCGGCGCCGACGCGGCCGGCCGCATGATCGCCGAAAAGGCCCTCGACAAGCTCCTCGACGAGCGCTACGCGGGCTGGCAGAAGGGCCTGGGCGCGGCCATCCGCGGCGGCAAGGAGAGCTTCAAGAGCCTCGAGGCGGCCATGCTCGACGCGCCGACGGCGAACGCGAGCGACTTCGGCCTGGGCTCCGGCCAGCAGGAATATCTCGAGTCGATCGTGAACAGGTACTTATAGATTTGATGGTCGAAGACCCGCCGCGGGGCTTGCCGCCGTTCGGCTCCGCGCCTCCGCGGCGGGATCCCATTCGCTACTTCGGAGGCGACGCATGGCAAGCTTGGACTTGGTCCTCGGCATCGATTCGAGCACGCAGAGCACGACGGCGGTGGTCCTGGACAGGTCGACCTTCGCGACGGTCGCCGAGGCCAGGGTACGCTACCGCGACGACCCACGAGTCGCGAAATACGGGCTCACGGAGGGCGCGCCAATACTGCCGCCCCGCGAGCCGGGCGAGGCCGATCAGCCCGCCGCCCTCTTCCTCGACGCCCTGGACGCCCTTCTTTCCGGCCTGGGTCCGGCCGCGCTCGGCAGGGTCGCGGCGATAGACCTCTCCGCCCATCAGCACGGACAGGTCTGGCTGGGCGAGCCCGGAGCCAAGGCCATCGCCGCGCTGCGCGAAAAGGGAGCGGGGAAGCCGGGGGCGCCCGACCTCGCCGCGCGGATCGGCCCAGGCCTCGCCTACGACCGCGCGCCCATCTGGATGAGCTCGAATACGCAGGCCGAGGCCGAGGAGCTGCGAGCCGCCCTGGGAGGACGCGACGGCGTAACTGCCCGCTCGGGCTCGGACTCGCCCCTGCGCTTCTCGGGCGCGGTGCTGCGGCGCGTCGCCAAGCGCTTCCCCGAGATCTACGCGCGGACCTACCGCTTCCACCTCATATCCTCCTTCCTCGCCGGAGTTCTCGCCGGCGACGGCGATGCGCCGGTCGACTGGGGCAACGGATCGGGCACGAGCCTCATGGACTGGTCCGCTCGCCGCTGGGACAGCCAGCTTGTCGCCGCGGCCGCCTCGGGCCTGCGGGGCGGCCCTTCCGCCCTGGCCTCCCGGCTGCCGCCCCTGGCGCATCCGCTCACCGTGGTCGGCCGGGCCGCGGCCTACTTCTGCGAGCGCTACGGCCTCTCGCCGGAATGCGCGATCGTCGCGGGTTCTGGCGACAACCCTCAAAGCAAGGTCCTCGCCTCGGGGGCGCTGCTCTCGCTCGGTACGAGCTTCGTCCTGATGGTCGAAGGCGAAAGGCCCCACGTCTCGGCGAACGCGATGTACGACGGCCTGGGCCGGCCCTTCCTCTTCGGCTGCCGCACCAACGGCGCCCTCGCGTGGGAAACTGTCAGGAAGGAGCACGGCCTCGCCGCGAACGACTTCGCCGCGAGCGAGGCGGCGCTCTCCGGCGAGGCGCCGGGCGGCGGCATCCGCATCGTGCAGACCGAGCGCGAGAGTTTCCCGGATTCTCCCGCGATGACGACGCCCTCCCTCGGGAGCTTCGCGCGCGATTACTCCGCGACGGTGGACTCGAGCCTCGGAATCATGGCCCTGGCCTCCGCCCCCTTCGCGGGCAGGGTGAACGAGGTGGCCGTGACGGGAGGGGCCGCCGGGAGCCGCGGAGTCCTCGCGCGAGTCGCGGCGATCTGGGGAGCGCGCGCCCTGCCGATCGCCGACGCCGGCGCCGCGGCGGGTTCGGCCGTCGCCGCCGCGTGCGCCCTCGTCCCCGAAGCGGAACGAGGCGCCTTGGCCGATCGAGCCCGCGCGGTCGCCGCCCGACCCGGCGCGGCGGTCGAGCCCGATCCGAAGGCGGTCTCGGCCTACCGCGGCCCCGGCGGTTTCCTGGAGAGGCTGGAAAGAGCCTTCGCGGAGGCGAAGTCCCGCGCCTAGGACCTTGGCTCGGAACCGCTCAAGCTCGGCGGCGGAAGGTTTCCCTGAACCTATCGCAGTAATACTCTACCAGGTCCCACTTCGCGTCGGGAGGGATCTGGTGGTCGGGGCAGGGCAGGTAGCCGCCGAGGTCCACGAGGGGGCGCAGGCGCTCGAGCTCGGCGTCGATGGAGGTCCTGTCGCGGGAAAAGGCGCTCTTGTCCATGCCGCCGACGCCGCGCAGTTCGCGGCCGAAGCGCTCGCGCAGCCCGGCGATCGAGCCCCGCCAGGTGCCGTATTCTATGGGAAACATAGCGTTGACGCCGTTCTCGAGCCAGGTAGGGACGAGGTCCGCTATTACGCCGTCGCAATCCACGTAGCGGAAGCGTATGCCGGTGGCCGAAGCCTCGGCGCAGACCTTCCGGTACCAGGGGCCGACGAGCTCTCGGAACTGCGATGGCACCACGAGAGGCCCGTTCTTGAAGCAGATGTCCTCCCAGAAGCTCAGGCAGTCGAAGTCCGAGCGGCGGGCGAGGAGGGCCCGCACGCAGGCGAGGACCAGTCCGCCCACGGTGTCGATGATCTCCCGATAGAGCTCCGGATCGTCCGCCGTGAGATAGGCCAGACCCTCGATCCCGAGCCAGTTGCGGATGATGCCGTAGAGACTGCCGCAGTAGAGGCCCAGGGGGCCCGCCCTGTCGGCGGGCGGGGGCATCGAGGCGAGGAGCCCGTCGTCGATCCTGGCCTCGGAGAAGGCGAGGCGGGGCAGGAACTCGGCCTCCCAGCTGGGGCGGTCGACGAGGGCGTGCCCGATCTCGGAGGGGATGCCCGTCGCCCCGGGCCGGCGCAGGACGATGGCCCCGTCGGCGTTGCGCACTTCCTCGGTGCCGTCGTCGCGGACGAGGAGGACCTTCTCGGGGAAGGCCGGGAAGAGGCCGGAGGCGAGGGGGAAGCAATCTCCCCAGTTGAAGTCGAAGCCCAGCTTCTTGCCGATCAGGGTGGAGACCGGAGAGCCGTCGCCTATGCCTTCGATCTCGTCGGGGCGGAGCCGTCCCTCGGAGACCCACTTCTCCAGAGTCTCGCGCCAGAAGCCGAAGTGGGCGAGGGGAAGCTCGTCCCAGGCCCCGTAGTCGAGCGCGGACAGGGCGCTCTCCCGCGGCGTCATGCCCCGTTCGCCGGCTCGCGCTCGGAGTCCCCGAGGGGGAAGCCGCCTGCGCGCGCCGCCGCGGCGTACCACCTGCCGGAGTCCTTGACGATTCGTTCTTGGGTGGAGTAATCGACCCAGGTCATACCGAAGCGCTTGGTGTAGCCGAAGGACCACTCGAAGTTGTCCATGAAGGACCAGAGGAAGTAGCCCTTGACCGGCGCGCCGTCGTCGATAGCCTGCCTAACCGCCGCGAGGTGCCGGGCGATGTAGGAGACGCGCAGGGGGTCGTGGACTCCGCCGTCGGGCGATGGGGAGTCCGGCCGGGACATCCCGTTCTCGGTGACGATGATCGCGGGGGGCGAGTACTCGCGGGCGACTCGGAGGAGGAGCCTGTAGAGCCCCTCGGGAGCTATCTCCCACTCCTCGAAGTCGGCGCGCGGCGAGAAGGGCCAGTGGACCTGGAGGGCCGCGAGCACGGATCGTCCCTCGGTCCCGCGGCCCGCGGGATCGGCCCGCATTATCCTCCGGGTGTAGTAGTTGACGCCGAGGAAGTCCACGGGCGCGGCCATCGCCTCGAGGTCTCCCGGCTCCACGCGGGGCGCGGCGCCGCCGTACCATTCGACCATGTCGGCGGGATAGCCCCGGCCGAAGATCGGATCGAGGAACCAGCGGTTGAAGGCGCCGTCGTGGCGCCTCGCGGCGGCGAGGTCCTCGGGCCGATCGGTCGCCGGCTCGATCCATTCGAGATTGTTCACGATGCCGACCCTGGCGCCGGGCGCGTTGGCCCTGACGACCGGCAGCGCGCGGCCGTGCGCGACGAGGAGGTTGTGCGCCACCGCGAGCGTCGTCTTGAGGTCGCGGACGCCCGGAGCGTGGGCGCCGAAGAGGTGGCCGCAAAAGGCATAGACCCAGGGCTCGTTGATCGTCATCCAGTCCTTGACGCGGTCGCCGAGCCGCCGAGTCGCGCAGTCGGCGTAGGCGAGGTAGGCGTCGATGGTCCCTCGCGAGGCCCAGCCGCCGAGGTCCTGGAGGGCCTGGGGAAGGTCCCAATGGAAGAGCGTGGCATAGGGCCTCATCCCCCGCTCGAGCATCCCGTCGACGAGTCTGTCGTAGAACTCGAGGCCCCCGGGATTGGGCGAGCCGGAGCCGAGGGGAACTATGCGCGGCCAGGAGAGGGAGAAGCGGTAGGCCTTGAGCCCGAGGGAGGCCATGAGGTCGAGGTCGGTCCGCCAGCGCCGGTAGTGGTCGCAGGCGACTCGGCCGTCGTTGGCGATCCTCGGGTCGCCAAGGTCGTCGATCTTGCCGGGCATCGAGCAGAAGCGGTCCCATACGGACTCGCCTTTTCCGTCGGCGTCGACCGCGCCCTCGATCTGGTACGCGGCGGTGGCCGTGCCCCAGACGAAGTCCTTGGGGAGGGAGAGGAATTCCGTATCGCTCATCGGTTCATCCTTTGATCGCGCCCGCGGTAGCTCCGGCCATGATCTGCTTGCTGAAGATGAAGTAGAGCGCCAGAGGCGGCAGGGCCACGAGGAACATGCAGGCGAACTGCACCGCGTAGTCGGAGCTGTACTCGCCCTGGAACTTGATGATGGAGAAGGGAAGGGTCCTGAGCTCGTCCGTGGCCAGGTAGGTATTGGCCATGATGAACTCGTTCCAGTTGTTGAGGAAGGTCATCACTCCTACGGTGATCGTCGCGGGCGCCGCCATAGGGGCGACTACGCTCCAGAGTATCCGCGGCCATGACGCCCCGTCGATGAAGGCCGATTCCTCCATCGAGATCGGGATGGTCCTGATCTGCCCCGAGTAGACCAGAGTGTTGAACGAGAGGGTAAAGGCTATGTAGGGGATGATGAGGCCAAGGTGCGTGTCGATCAGCTTGAAGACATTGAACCAGATGAAATTGGGCAGGAGGGTCGTATGGATCGGAATGACCATGCCCAGGGTCACCGCGAAGGCGGCGACGAACTTGAGCTTCCATCGCATCCGCGTGATCGCGTAGGCGAGACAGAAGGAAAGCAAGGTCGAGACTATGGTCGCCGCGCTCACCACGATGGCGCTGTTGAGGGAGTACCTGGGGATCTTGCCGTCGATGAACGCGCGGGCGTAGTTTCCCCATTGCGGCGCGAAGCCGAGGCGGAGTATCTCCGGCCCGAAGAGGTCGCCGGATTTCTGGAGGGAGTAGTCGAAGACCCAGAGGAGGGGGAAGACCTGGAGCAGGGCGAGGATCGCGAGGAGGGTATAGAGTATCCCCTTCCCTATCGCGGCCGCGAGTCTGCGATTTTCCATGGCGGCCCCTAGCGCCCTTCAGGCGCCGTCCTGAGGAGGCGCTGGACCAGTATGGTGAGTCCCACGGCGGTGATCACGAAGAGTACCGACAGGGCGTTGCCGTAGCCGTACTGCCCGGCCACGAAGGCTTTCTGGTAGAGGTAGACCGCTATGAACTGCGTCAGCTGTCCCGGGCCCCCCGCGGTGGAGAGGAAGATCATCTCCATCTGCTTGAGGCAGGAAATCACGTCGATGACGATGACTGCCGAAATTACGGGGAAGAGGTAGGGTATGACTATCCGCGTATAGGTCTGGAACCATCCGGCTCCGTCGACCCGCGCGGCCTCCTCGATCTCCTTGGGCACGGTCATGAGCCCCGTATAATAGAAGAGCAGGGCCCATCCGAATCCCTGCCAGATGATGATCCAGATCACCGATCCGAGCGCCGTATGCGGGTTCGAGAGCCAGGAGGTGGCGAGGCCCTTGAGCCCGGCGACGGAGAGGACCTTGTTGAGGATGCCGTAGGTCGGATTGAAGATGCTGACCCACAGCTTCGAGACGACCACGAGGGACAGCACGGCCGGGATGAAGTAGATAGTGCGCATGCTGCGCGAGAAGCGTTCGCCGACGTGGGAGAGGACGGCGGCGAGCGCGAAGGCCGCCGGGTTCTGGATGAATATGGTGATCGCCATCAATATGAGCGCGTTGAGGAGGGACCGCCAGAATACGGGGTCGGCGGTCAAGATCTCTTTGTAATTGTCGAGCCCGACCATGTGGAACTTGCCGAAGCCCGCCCAGTCGGTGGCGCTGAAATAGGCGCTGAAGCCGATCGGGACGACCATCGCGAAGACGACGAGCGCTATGGCCGGCAGGGCGAGGAAGGCCACGACTACCCTATTCGAGAACAACCCCTTCACCCGCCGCTCCTACTCATGAAAATGCGCCAGCCGAGAAAAAGGAAAGGAACCACGGAGCTTCAGCAGGCTGTTGAAATACTCGAAGCATCTCAACAACCTGGTAGGCCGGCGCTTCGCCGGACTTCGTTCCGTGGTTGCCTTTCCTTCTTTCCCATATTACTGCATCTTCGATGCCTTGTCGGCGGAAGCGTCGAGCTTCTTGCAGAAGTCCTCGGGCGTGGTCAGGCCGGAGCAGAGCTCGCGGATGAAGTTCTGGTTGTCGTCCTTGAACTGGGCGCTCGAAAGGTCGAGGCTGGCGGTGCCCGAGGTGGTCTTGGCGTCCGCGGCGATCTTGAGCAGCGTCTTGACCACGGGCGTGTCGCTGTCCTTCGGCTTCACGGTCTGGGCCGGGAAGGTCGCCCAGGTGTCGGAGATGAGGATCGGGAAGCGCTGCGCGTAGTACTGGAGGTACTTCACGCCGAGGTCCTTGTACTTGCTCGAGGCGCTGACGACGTAGTTGCCGCCGAACCAGGCCATGAGGTCGTCGATCTTGCCCTTGCCGGACTTGATGAGGGGGAACTTGAACGCGTCGACGTTGGCGCGGAACTCGTCGGAGAAGCTCTTGTCGGCGCCGAGGCCGATCTCCCAGGAGCCCATCAGGTACATCGCGGCCTTGCCCTGGCCGAAAAGGTTGCGGGAGGCGCCGTAGTCGGAGACCATGAGGTCTTCCTGGAAGAGCCCGGACTTGGTGGTCATATCCTGGAGTTCCCTGGCGGCCTGGACGAAGACCGGGTCGGTGAACTTGGCCTTCCGGTCGAGGGCTTTCTTGGGCAGGGTCGGGTCGCCGGAGATCCTGAAGGCGAGCTGATCGAAGGTGATGGAGAGGGGCCAGGCGTCCTTGCCGTCGGTTACCATCGGGATGATTCCCTTGGCCTTGAACTTGGGCGCCAGGGCCTTGAGCTCGTCGATCGTGCCGGGGACCCTGTCGATGCCGGCGTCCTTGAAGAGCTTCTTGTTGTAGTAGATGACCCACATATCGGCGGAAACTGGAATGCCGTAGAGCTTGCCGCCGTACACGTTGCTCTCGAGGGAGCCCGCCATGTAGCCGAGCTTCTTGAATTCGGCCATGTTGAGGGGCTCTACGAAGCCGCCGTCTGCCAGGGGCTTGAGGAGGGAGCTGAAGCTCCAGTACTTGAAGACGTCGGGGAGCTGCTTGGCGGTCGCGTAGATCTTGATCTTTTCCTGGTAGGGCTGGTCCTGGTAGCTCTCGGTCACGATGTCGACGCCGGGATTGGCGGCCTTGAACTCTGCGTTGATCTTCTCGACGACGGCGCCCCAAGTCGTAGTGCGGTCGGGGAGATTGTCTCCCATCTTCAGCGTGGTCGCTGCCTGGGCGCCGAGCCCGGCCGCGGCGAGCGCGGCGAGGACGAGGGCGGCTAAGAGAATCCTCTTCATATATGCCTCCTGACGAAAAATGGAGAATCGGGGACGTAATAGGGAAGTATCAGGCCGATTCCCGGAAGGGTGAATGATGCATTTTACGATGAATTGATTTTTTATACGGACAAAGAAGCCGGCCTCATCCCCTCGGTCGGTCGTCGTCGAACACGATCGCCTTGTAGCGGGCGGGGCTGGCGCCTACCAGGCGCTTGAAGCTGCGCGAGAAGTGCTCGACGCTGGGATAGCCGACGAGCTCGCCTATTTCATACACCAAGAGGTCGGTGGAGGCAAGGAGGCGTTTCGCCTCCTCCATCCGGACGCGCGTGAGGTAGGAGGTGAAGGTCTCGCCGGCCTCCCTCGAGAACTCGAAGCTGAGGTGGTTGGGCGACACCCCGGCGCGCGACGCCGCCTCGTCCAGCGAGAAGTCCGGATCGGCGAAGCGCTCGCGAATCGCGCGCTTCGCGAGGACGACGATCCGGGACTCCACCGACCGGGACTCGAGGCAGGAGCGGTAGGCCTGGGCCGCGTCCCCGATCCTCGCGCAGGCGGCGCTCGTCGAGAAGGACGCGTCGACGGAGAGGTAGCGCCAGAGGTATTCCTTGGCGTCCTCGCAGAATTCCGCGGCCAAAGCCTCCGCTCCCCGCTCCCCGTCCCGGCGCCCCGAGACGAAGACCGCCGCGTGCGAGGGCCGGAGGAGGACGACCTCGCCGCGGTAGCTCGCCGAGAGGAGCTGCGCGAGCGAGCGATGCAGCATGTCCGAGAAGCGCGACAGGCCCTCGTCCTTCCAGCGCTGCTCGACCGCGTCGAAGCACTCTATCCAGACGGCCGCGATCGAGAAGGGCGCCTCGAGCGCGATGCCGAGGAAGGCGAAGCTCGCCTCTATCTCGTCGGCCGGGGGGCCGACGAGGAGATCGCGCAGGACCTGGGCCTTGAGCGACTCGAGGTGGCGCCGCTCGAGGATCGCGGCGGTCCTGTCCCTGGACTCCGAGAGCCCCGCGGCGGCCTTCGCGAGGGCGGACCTGAGGGGTCCGGCCTCGAGCTCGGATTTGAGGAGGTAATCGCCGGCGCCCAGCTTGAAGGCCTCCCGTACCAGGTGGAAGTCGTCGTGGGCTGAGAGGACGATCACGGCCGGGCAGGGTTCCGCGCGGTCCCCGGATCCGAGCCGCCTCAGGAACTCGAGACCGTCCATGACGGGCATCGACAGGTCGAGGATGACGATGTCTATCTCGGGACTGAGGACGAGCCGGGCCAGGGCCTCTTCGCCGTCCGAAGCCTCGAAGCGGAAATCGAAGCCCTCTCCCTCCCAGTCGGCGAGGCTCGCGATGGAGAGCCGGACGAAGGGCTCGTCGTCCGCGACCAGGACGCTATGCATCGGAGCTTCCCGCATCCGCCCGCTCCATGGCCGGGAGAAGGTAGCTCACGACCGTTCCCGCCCCGGGTCGGCTCCGCATGGAGAGGCCGTAAGGCTCGCCGAAGTTGAGGGCTATGCGCTTCCGGACGTTCGCGACGCCTATCCGGTAGAGGCCGTTCCGCCCTTCGTCCTCCTCGAGCACGGAGGCCAGGCGCGCCTCGTCCATTCCCGAGCCGTCGTCGCTCACCTCGACGACGAGGCTCATCCCCCGGAGGACTCGGATGTCCCGCTCCGGAGGGCTTACCGCGGGGAAATCCCCTTCCTCGACGCGGGCCGCGATGCGGATGTGGCCCCGCCCCGGGGCGCTCTCCCGGGCGGTCGCCTCGTCGGCGCCGCCGAAGCCGTGGAGGATGCTGTTCTCGACTATGGGCTGGAGGATCATGCGCAGCGAGAGACAGCTCTCGGCGCCGGTCTGGATGTCGAAGGCCGCGTCGAGGCGCCGGCCGAAGCGCACTTTCATGATCGCGATGTAGCTCTTCACGTTCTCGAGCTCCCGCGAGAGCTCGACGAAGCTGCTCGAGCCGGCATAGCTGTCGGCGAGGACGCGCGTCAGGTCCCCGCTCATCGCGGCGATGGCCTCGGCTTTCGCCGCGCGGGCCATCAGCCGGATGGAATTCAAAGTGTTCGCGACGAAGTGGGGGTTGATCTGGTAGCGGAGGGCCTCGAGCTCGGCGGCGAGCCTCTCCCGCTCGCGCCTCTCCCTGTCGGCTAGGAGGCCCTCGATCTCGCCGACCATCGAGTTGAAGCCCTGCGTGAGGGCTTCGAGCTCGGCGATGCCCGCCGAGCTCGCGCGCACCGCGTAATCGCCTCTGCCGACGCGGCCCATGCCCGCGGTGAGGGCGCGAATCGGGGCGGCTACGCCCGCGAAGAAGATCTCGACGAAGGCCAGCGAGAGGAGGGCGATGATCACCAGGGCGGGAAAGACGTACCAGCTGTAGCGCGCGATCCGCCCGGAGATCGAGGTCATGTCGGCCAGGAGCGCGACCTTCCAGGAAGCCGAGTCGATGGAGGCCGAGGTGGCGAGCCAACGCCTGCCGCCCGACTGCAGCTCGCGGAAGGATCCTCTGTCCTGGGACCTCGCGACCAAGGGGGCCAGCGCGGCCGCGACCTCGGGGCCGAGGCTCGAGAGGAGGGGAGCTCCTCCCCTCCCGAAGATTACGATGTCGCCGCCGCCGGGGCCGGCGCGCGCGGCCAGCTCGTCGAAGAAGGGGACGCGGGTCATCACCAGGATCGCCTCGAGGGCCGTGTCCTGGTCGCGGGGGGGGCAGACGGCGACGGAGAGGATGTTCTTCTCGCCGACGTTGCCCGCCGGGCCGACCAGGGTGTCGAGGATGGATACCAGGCCGGGCGTATCCCGGGCCTCGGAGAAGAGCCCGGCATCGAAGGCGGGCAGGGAGCGGATGTTGGGATTGTTGGAGTCGTAGTAGCTGTTCCCGTCCTTCATGAAGATCTCGACGGCGCCGTTGCGGTTCGAGTAGATGAGGAAGCTCGAGATCTTCGCGTCGATCATCGAGTAGGCCGAGAGCTTGGCGGGGCCGGCGGCGGCGGCGTAGGCCTCGATCTGGGAGCGCAGGTCCCCGTCGTGGAGGAGGGAGGCGGCGAGTATGGAGGCCGAATCGATCTCGCTCTGTACGCTCCGCGACACCTGCTCGGCGGTCGCCTCGGTCTGGCGGGAGAGGGTCGCGTACAAGGCAGAGACGTAGAGCCGGGAGAGCGCTACGGACACTATGACGCTCGGCACGGCGACGAGGGCGACGAAGGCCAGGGCGAAGCGCCGGGAGAGGGAGACCACGCGGCGAGTATAGCACGGCATTGCGCGAAACCGGGAGGGCGGCTATGCTGCGGCGATGATCCGCAATCCCGCGCTGCCGGGCTTCAACGCCGATCCTTCCCTGCTGCGGGTCGGCGAGGATTTCTACATCGCCACGTCGACATTCGAGTGGTTCCCGGGCGTCTCGATCTACCATTCCCGGGACCTTTCGCATTGGAGGCTCAGGTCCCATGCCCTCGTCCGCTCGACCCAGCTGGAGCTGCGCGGCGTGCAGAGCTCCGGCGGCGTGTGGGCGCCCTGCCTCCGCTACCGCGAGCGGGACGGCCTCTTCTACCTGGCTTGGACCAACGTCCGGAATTCGAGCGCGGCCGCCTTCGACCTGCGCAACTACCTGGTCACCTCCCGCTCGATCGACGGCCCCTGGTCGGAGCCGATCGGTCTCAACGCCTCCGGCTTCGATCCGTGCATCTTCTTCGACGACGACGGCCGCGCCTGGGTCCTCAATCTCGAGTGGGAGTTCCGCAAGGGCTACGAGCACCCGGGCTGGATCGCGCTTCAGGAGTACTCGATAGACGAGCGGCGGCTGACGGGGCCGATCCGCCGCATCTACCGCGGCGGCACCGACAGAGGCTGCATGGAAGGCCCCGTCCTCTTCAGGAAGGACGGCTGGTATTACCTGATCACCGCCGAGGGCGGGACGGGCTACGGCCATGCGGCCGTCCTCGCGCGATCGCGGGATATCGGAGGTCCCTACGAGACGGATCCGGAAGGGCCCTTCCTGAGCGCCTCCCTCGGGGATTTCCGCGCCCGGGGCGAGCGTGATTTCCTGAAGCCGCGCTTCTACAACCCCGGGGCCCCGTTGCAGAAGACCGGCCATGCCTCCTTAGTCGATACGGGCAGGGGCGAATGGTACCTGGCGCATCTGTGCGCGAGGCCCTTGATGCCCGAGATGCGATGCGTGCTCAACCGCGAGACCGCGTTGCGCAAGGCCTATTGGACGAAGGACGGATGGCTCCGGGCGGAAGGGGGCCTCCTCCCCCTCCTCGATGTCCCGGCGCCCGCCGGCGTGGCGGACTGCCCGGCGCCCTCGCCGGGCCCCGACCCCGCCGGATCCAGGCTCGAAGACTTCGACGCCCCCACATTGCCTTTGGACTTCTACTCCCTGCGCTCGGTCCCCGAGCCATCCTGGCTCGACCTTTCCGCCCGGCCCGGCTGGCTGCGATTGCGAGGGCGCGAATCGCTGCGCTCCCTCCACGAGCAGAGCCTCGTCGCCCGCAGAGTCCAGCATTTTTCCTTCCGGGTCGAGGCCTCGATGGACTTCCGGCCCGAGGCATTCCAGGCCATGGCGGGCCTCGTCCTCATGCACGGCGCCGACGATTGGTACTACCTGCGGAAGTACTGGAGCGAGAGCCTCGGCGGCCCGGCGCTCGGCATCTCGACCTGCGCCGACGCGGTCGAGGACGAGCTCCTCGAGCACAGGGTCTCCCTGGGGGGCGCGAAGGGCCCCGTCTCCCTCGCGGCCGATGTCGGGAGCGGCCGGGAGCTGTCCTTTTCCTGGTCCTTCGACGGCGGCGCCTGGCATAGGATCGGCCCGATCCTCGACTTCGCGAGGCTCTCGGACGAGGGCGCGCCCCGCGCGGCCTTCAGCGGCACCTTCTGCGGCCTGTGCGCCCAGGACCTCTCGGGCGCGGGCGCCTGGGCGGATTTCGATTACTTCGACTACCAGGGACGGTAGCGGGACCCCCGCGCCGTTATTTCCGAGTCCCTCCTCGCGCTCCGGCTCGCTTCCTGGTGCAAGGTCCTGCCCATGGTCCCGCCCGGGGGCCAACGCCGAGGCCATTGCCGAAGAGGCTTGAGTCCGAGTAGCCTAGGCCAACATGGCCATCCAGGTTTGGCGCGGGGCCGAGGTCGTCACGATGGATCCGGACCTTCCGCGCGCGCGGGCGATCGTGGCCCGAGACGGGATCGTGGACTACGTCGGAGACGAAGAGGCCGCGCTGGCGCGCGCTCGCGACCTCGATCGCGGGGGCGCATCCGTTCCCCCCGTCGTCCGCGATCTCGGTGGCCGCGCAGTGGTGCCGGGATTCAACGACAACCACGTCCACGCCGTCTTCATGGGCGATCACGTCCTTACGACCAACCTGGGCGGCCTCGGAGCCGAAGAGATCGTCGCCCTGCTCCGCGAGCGCTTCCCCGATCCGCGGCCCGGCCAGGTCGTGCGGGCCTTCAACTGGGACTACCCCGCGTGCCCCGATCCGCGCAAGGAGCTCCTGGACGAGGCCTTCCCCCGCAATCCGGTCATCCTGAACCAGTTCTCGGGCCACGCCCAGTGGCTCAACAGCGCCGCCCTGCGCGGGCTGGGGATTCGCCGCGGAGGCCCCGACCCCAAGGTGGGCAGCGTATTGCGCGACGCCGACGGCGAGCCTACGGGCGTAGTCCGCGACCTCGGCGACACCAGGCTGTCGAGGAAGCGCGTCCGCGATGTCTACTTCGATGCCGTCATGCGGGAGGAGAGGCTCGATATAGCCCTCGCGGCCTTCGCCCGCTCGGGCATCACCTCGGTGCAGGACAACACCTGGTACTATCCGGAACTCCTCAGCCTGAGAAAGAGGCTGAACGCGGGAAGCCTGAGCGCGCGCTTCACGACCTGGTCCCTCGGGCGACGGCCCGGCCACGTCGCGGCCATGGGAGCGGCCTACGCACTCGGAATCGGAGCCCCCGATTGGATACGCAAGGGACCCATCAAGTACTTCCTGGACGGGACCTTCTCCACGCGCAATGCCTGTCTCTCCGAGCCTTTCGCGGATTCTCCCGATGAAGAGCTCTGCGCGGATCCGTCCGCGCCGCTCTCCGAGCTCGAGCTCCTGGCGAGGCGGGGGCGGCAGGGCGCCTTCCATATTATCGGGGATAGGGGCATCTCGATATTCCTCGACGCCTACGAGGAGGTGCTCGCGCGCCGACCCGGCCTCGGGGACCTCCGCGTCAGGATCGAACACGCCCAGCTCATCAGGCCGAGCGATATCCCCCGGCTGCGCGATCTGGGAATACTAGTATCCGCCCAGCCCACGGCCCTGGAGAATCCGGAAAAGGATACTATCCTCCTGGGTCGCGACCGGGCGCTGCGCGCCTATCCCTACCGCTCCCTCCTCGACGCCGGCGTAGGTCTATCCTTCGGCTCCGATATCCCGGGAGAGTCCAGCTGCGACCCTATCCGCTCCATCCACATGGCGGCGAACAGGGAGGGCCCGGAGAGGATATCGGCCGAGGAGGCCCTCCGCTGCTATACGGTAGGGAGCGCCTACGCCGAGTTCATGGAGGCTCGGAAGGGCACCCTGGCCCCAGGCATGCTCGCCGATTTCGCGGTGCTCTCGCAGGATATAACCTCGGTCCCCCGCGAGAGGATCGGCGAGACCGTCGTCGAGGAGACGGTCGTCGGCGGGAGGAGCGTCTACCGGCGCGACGAGGGCGTTCGAGACCGGGTCGGCTAGAGCTCCCGCTCGTACGTCCGGTATTTGCGGTAGGGCTTGCCGCCGAGCTTGGGGGCCACGTTCATGTCCGGAAGAGAGAAGGAGGCGCCGACGGCCTCGCCGTCGCGATCTTTTCGATGCCGACCGGCATGGGTTCAGCCTCCCCTCGATCCGAAATCGTAAATTTCTCTGTCGGTTGTCAAGTCTGGCGGCGCGGGGCCTGGCAGTCCGCTATCTCCCCCGCCCTATCTTCGCGGCCGGGCCTCATTTATAATGCGCCCGGAGGGGAAATTGGGCGTTTTCCCGGAGTTAAGCATAAATATCTTCGCGATGCTCTTCACCGTCGCCCTCGTCGCCGGCTCGAGGAGCCGCGGGGATCGGGGGCAAATCGAGCATCGCCTGTTCATCCTGATGCTGGACGCGACGATCCTCGAGCTCGCCGCCGATTCCGCGATGCTGGTCCTCGACGGGACGGAGAGCGCCGCCGGCATGGTCGCGCTCGAGTCCTCGGGCGTGATCTACTATATCGGGCAGCCCTTCATATCCATGCTCTACGCCTTCTACGCGGAGCACCGGGTCGCCTCGGATTCCCGTCGAGCCCGTACCTGGATGCCTTACCTGGCCTTGCCCGCGGCCTTCTCGGCCTTGCTCAGTCTCTCCACGCCCTTTACCGGACTCTATTTCTTCCTGAACGCGGCCAATGTCTACCAGAGGGGGCCTCTGTTTCCGGTCCACGCCGCCGTTTCCTATTCCTATATGCTGTTCGCCTTCGTCGTCGTCATCGTCGCCGCCCATCGAAGGATCGTCGACCGCGGGACTCTGACGGCCCTGCTGATCTTTCCCCTGCCCCCCATGATAGCGGGGGCCATCCAGATCCGACACTACGGCCTCGTCCTCCTCTGGCCGGCCGCGGTCCTATCGCTCCTCGTGATCTTCATAGAAGTACAGAAGCGCAAGCTCTCGAGCGACTACCTGACGGGGGCCTTCAACCGCAGGCACCTCGACGAATACGTAGAGGCGCGCGTCCGCGATTTCCGCGACGAGAGGGCGGGGACGGGCCGCCGCGGACGGCGCTTCGCCGGATTCCTGGTCGACGTGGACGACTTCAAGACGATCAACGACCGCTTCGGGCACGCCGCGGGCGACGAGGCCCTCGTGGCCGCCGTCCGGCTGATCAGGTCCTGCCTCCGTTCCGACGATTTCCTCGCCCGCTACGCGGGCGACGAATTCGTGGCCATCCTCCCTCTATCGAGCGAGGATGAGCTCGTTCAGGTGATCGGGCGCCTGCGCGCGCGCTTCGCGGCCTATGATCCTCCGCGGGGAGCGCCTCATCGCCTGTCGCTGAGCGTCGGGGCCGCTGTCTTCGATCCGGAAATCGACAAGGACGCCGACAAATATATCGCCCGCCTGGACACCCTCATGTACGTCGAGAAAATGGCCAAGAGGAAATCGAGGGCGGAAGGATCGGGGCCGGAAAGGGAACCATGAACCTTTCGCGTCTTCCCTCCCGCCCGCGATCCAGCGCGCGGCGGCGCGGGATCGCTATGGTTCCAGTATGAGCCAGCCGCGAGACCTCGCCTCGCGCCGCAGCCGACGGTCGGGGGCGACGGCAATCGGCTCTCCCACCTCGACGAGGAGGGGCAGATCGTGTATCGAGTCGCTGTAGAAGGCGCAGTCGGCGAGGTCGACGCCTCGGGCCCTCGCGAAGGCGAGGACAGCGTCGCGCTTCGCGGCGCCGAAGAGGGCCGCGCCCGCGAGTCGTCCCGTGCAGCGCCCCCCATCGTATTCGAGGCCGCTCGCGAGGACCGCTTCGGCGCCGAGGAAGTCCGCCAGGGGCCGCACGATGAAATCGAGCGACGAAGTAGCCAGGACGACGGACCCGCCCTCGGCCCGTATCGAGGCGATGCGCTCGAGCAGCTCGGGGCGGAGCGCCTTGCTCGTGCTGGTCTCGAAGACTTCGCGGCTTATCGCCTCCAGGAGACTCTTCTCGACGCCCTTGATCGCCGGGAACTCGCCTTCGAAGAAGGAGGTTCCGCCCTTACCGAGCCGATAGGCCGCATAATTGAGGGGAATGATCGCGAGGTGCCTGAGCTTGAGTATGCCCCGCCTGGCCGCGGCCTGGGCGAAGCGCCTGCCCGTCGAGCCTCGGGTGATCGTGTGGTCGACGTCGAACAGATGGAGCTTGGCGCTCAATAGAGGGGCCCTGCCGGGAGGAGGTGACGGGACGTGGCCGAGCGCCCCGCGTATTCCCCCCGGTATTCGCGGGGAAGGAGCTCGGCGATGCGGAGCATCACCTCCTCGGCGGCCTCGAGGCGCGAGGCTCTCGCCTTGCCGGACTCCGGCTCGCGGAGACGAAAGGCTTCGCCGACTCGGATGCGGACCCGCGTGCGCCTTCCCATCTTCAGGTTGCGCCAAAAGGCTTCGCCGCCGAAGTGGGCGATCGGCACTATCGGCGCGCCCGAGCGCAGGGCCATGGCGACCACGCCTCCCAGGCCGCGGCGGAGGCGGCCGTCGTGGCTCCGCGTGCCCTCGGGCATCACGTTCAGCATTTTCCCGCGCGCGAGGGCTTCCAGGGCGCGACGCATCGAGCTAATGTCGTTCGCGCCGCGCTCCACCGGGACGCATTCCCATATCGTCGCGAGCAGGCCAAGAATTGGATTGCGCCATGTCTCGGCCTTGGCGAAGCCCGAGATGTCCCGGGGATAGAGGAAAGAGTACAGCAACGGCGCCTCGAGGAAATTGACGTGGTTCGTGACGATGATGAGGGGGCCTTTCCTCGGGACCTTCCCGAGCTCGGAGCGGTCGATCCTGCACGCGATGGAGAGGATCGCGCGCACGATGGGGGCGACGAGGCGGGCCGAGCCTCTCACGGCTTCGGGTGCTCCGCCCGGTACACGATGCTAAGCCGCGAGGGCAGGCACTCGACGAGAAGGGACTTTCCGTCCGTGCAGATCGTCTCGCCGTCGGTATGTACGACGAGGCCGCCTCCCGCAGCGGCGATCGAAAAGCGCGACGAGCGGCCCGTCTCGATTTTCGGATGCCCTTCCTGCGTTCCCTTCGTATAGCGGATGATGAGGCCGACCATGTCCCCGCGGGTGAGGAATCCGGCCATGCAGTAATCGAAGAGACCGTCGCGGTTCACCGAATTGGGCGCCATGAAGAAAGCGCCGCCCATCCGCTTCCCGTTCATTATCGACATTTGGTGGCTCGCCTTCTCCGATACGCCGCCATCGCGCTCGACGCGCAGCGCGGGCGCATCCGGATACATGATGAAAGTCCTGAGCGCCCCGACGACATAGGCCATGAAGCCGTGCACGCGCTTGAGCTTGGCCGCCTCAAGTCCGACTATGGTGTCGAATCCGATCCCGAGGCCATTGGCGAAGTATCTGCCCTGCGGATAATCACCGCCGGATACCCTCCCGACATCCATCGGACGGGAGTTCCCGGCGGCCAGCACGTCGACGCAGTCCGCCAGGTTCCCGGGAACGTCGGCCCCGTAGGAGAAGTCGTTGCCGCGCCCGATGCTCAGCACGCCCAGGGCCGGGATCCTCTCGTTTCGCTCGCTCGCCATCATGAGGCCGTTGACGACCTCGTTGACAGTGCCGTCGCCGCCCGCCGCCACGACTACACCGTAGCCTGCCTTCCCCGCGTCCTTCGCGAGATCGGCCGCGTGCCATACTCTCTGCGTGACCCGCAGCTCGTACTCGATTCCCTTCTCCCTGAGCAGGGTCTCGGTTTCCGGAATTCTCCGGGCTGCCTTGCCCATCGCCGCGGTCGGATTGTATACCACCAAGTGCCGTAGTGAGGTCATAGGCGAGAGAGTCTAGTGCAGTATCCACCCGGTGGGAAGGGTCGAGGCCGGACGGCGGAGCTCAGGCCTCCGGGTCCGGTTCGGCGGGCGCCGCACCGGCGCCGAGGGCCTCGAGTATCCTGTCTCCGAAGCGCCGAGCCTTGATCTCCCCCATTCCGAACACTTCGAGGAGGGCGGTCTTGTCGGCCGGCGCCTTCGCGACCAGGTCGAACAGTGTGCGATCCGAGAATATCATGTAATTGGGGACCTTCCCCTCCTGGGCGAGCCTGCGACGCAGAGCGCGCAGGGCTTCCTCCCTCGCGGCCTCGCGCGATCCGGCGGCATGCGACCCCGCCCTGGGCGCCGCTCCCGGGGCCGCGACGGAGGCGCGGCCACCCTTGTCCCTAGGCGGCAGGACGGCCGCGATCGGCGATCTCTCGCGGAAGGCCGAAAGGGCTTTCGCGGTCAGAGAGAGGACGCCGTACTCCGAGTCCTTCGCCAGGTACCCTTTGCGGAGGAGCTGGAAGGCGAGGTCGAGCCACTGGCCCCTCGCCCATTCCTTGCCGATGCCCCAAGTCGAGAGGCTCGCGTGGCCGAGGCCGAGGACGCGCTCGTTCCTGGATCCGAGCAGCACGTCCACGACGTGGCCCGCGCCGTAGCGCTCGCCGGTCCGCCTGACGCAGGAGAGCAGCTTGTAGGCCTGCGTCGTGACGTCGCTCTCGGCGGCGCCGCCCCCGCCGGGGGGTGGAGCGCAGACGTCGCAGGAGCCGCAGCCCCCGCGGCCGTAATCCTCGCCGAAATGCTCGAGGAGCGCGGCGCGCCTGCAGCCCGGGCTTTCGGCGTAGTGCAGCATGGCGCGCAACGCGGCCTCGGCGGCGACCGCCTCGTCCCCTTCCCTGTCCGCCGTCAGGGACCGGATCTTCATGGCGTCGCCGAAGGCGAAGAGGAGGAGGGCGCGAGCCGGCAGGCCGTCTCGGCCCGCCCTGCCCACTTCCTGGTAGTATTGCTCGAGGCTCTTGGGGAGGTCGGCATGGATCAGGAACCGGACGTCGGGCTTGTCTATGCCCATGCCGAAGGCGGTCGTCGCGCAGATCGCCCGAACTTCGTCGCGTATGAACCTGTCCTGATTGGCCGACCTCTCCTCGTCCGGCAGGCCCGCATGGTAGGGCAGGGCGGAGAGGCCGCGCGCGGAAAGGTCGGCGGCGAAGGCCTCGGCCCTGGCGCGGGAGAAGCAATACACGATGCCCGAGCCCTCGGGGTAATCGGCGGCGAGCTCGAGCACCTGATCGACCGCCCGCGCGCGGCGCCTGACCTCCAGGAAGATGTTCGGCCTGTCGAATCCGGCCACGAAGGTCCTCGACCCGCGCAGGTCCAGCTGGGCCGCGATGTCCTCCCGCACTCTCCCGGTGGCGGTCGCCGTGAGGGCGAGGCAGGCGACTCGGCGGCGCTGTCCGCCGGCGCGCGGGGCCTCGCCGCCCGATTCGCGGGAGCGGCCGTTCAACCGGCTCCTTATGTCGCCTAACGCTCGATACTCGGGACGGAAATCGTGGCCCCACTCCGAGATGCAGTGCGCCTCGTCCACCGCCAGGAGGTCTATCGTCGCGCGCTCCAGCAGCTCCGCGGCGCGGGGAGAGGCCAGGGTCTCGGGGGCGAGGTAGAGGAGTCGGACGGCGCCCTCGGCCGCGGCTTCCGCGTTGGCCCTCCATTCCTCGGGCCCGAGCGTCGAATTGAGGAAGCGAGCCTCCACGCCCAGGCCCCTGAGGAAGGCCACCTGCTCCCGCATGAGGGCTATGAGGGGAGAGACCACGAGCACCAGGGAACCGGGACCGAGGGCCAGGGCAGGCACTTGGTAGCAGAGGGATTTGCCTCCGCCCGTCGGCATGACCGCCAGCACGTCCTCGCCGGCCGAGACCGCGTCGATGATCTCCTCCTGGAGGGGCCTGAATCGCTCGTAGCCGAATACCGACTTCAGGACTTCGCGGGCTCGCGCGCTCATGGCGCGAGTATACCCGCGAAATCCCCGGCATGTAACTCGGGGCGCGTCCGATCCGAAACCGCCCTAGCGCCAGCCCACCGAGAAGCCCGCGAAAGCCGACAGCTGGAATCGCCCGAGAGGGTATTCGGGGATCTCGGTGACGGGGATCGCGCTCTGACCGAGGTCGTAGCTCAGCTTTGCGCCCAGGCGCAGGCCGTCCAGCTCGAGCGCCGCGCCGGCGCTTACGAAGGGATAGATCGTGAGAGCGAGCCCCCGGCCGGCGTCCTGGGAGGGGCCGAGGCATACGTTTCCCGCGCAGCCCAGGCCCGCGTCGACGAAGGGATCGATGAAGGACCTGGAGCCGAGGATGTGGTAGCTCGCGAAGAGAGGCTGGGTTTCCCAGTCGAGCCGCCAATCGGAGGACGCGTCTTGGCTGAATACGACGGTATAGGCCCCTCCGATCCCCATGTTCCCGAGAATGACTTCCCATCCGAGGCCGCCGAATGGCGTCCCGGCCCCCAAGGCGCGCGCGGCCTGGTCGAAGGACGGGGAAGCCGCGAAGTCCCTGCCGACGACCGCGGTGAGGTCCGTTCTCCCATCCGGGAAGGCCGAGAGGGCGAGACAAGTAATCGCGAAGGCGAGCGCTGCTGCTTTCATTCCATTCACTCCTCGCCTATGCAACTCCGCCCGCCGGAGGAATTGTCACCGGGCCAACTTCGCGCGAATCCGCTTTGGGCGAGGTCGGTGCCTGTTTTGCGCCCCTCGAGTGTTATATCTTTACGAGGATGCGAGGATGCGGTGCTTGACGTCGAGGCTCTATACAGGAAATACGGTCCCATGGTCCTCAGGCGCTGCAGGAAGCTGCTCGGCGACGAGGAGAAGGCCCTCGACGCCATGCAGGAGACCTTCGTGCATCTGCTCCGCCGCAAGGAGAGCCTGACGGAGGAGGCGCCGTCGAGCCTGCTCTACTGCATCGCCACCAACGTGTGCCTCAATCTCATCCGCTCGGAGAGGAGGAGGCCGGCGCTTCCGGGAGGAGAGCTCCTCGAGCGGATCGCGGGAAGCGACGACGTCGAGGCCCTCGGCCAGGCCCGGCACCTCCTCGACGGCATCTTCGCCCGAGAGGAGGCCTCGACGCGGACCATGGCGGTCCTGCATTACGTCGACGGCCTCACCCTGGAGGAGACGGCGGCCCGCGTCGGCCTCTCGGTCTCGGGGCTGCGCAAGCGGCTCCGCCGGCTGCGGGATCGGTCGAGGCCGTTCTTGGAGGTGGACGAATGAGCGCTGGAAGGGACTTCGTGCCCGATTTGCTGCTCGAGCAATACGCGTTGGGCGAGCTATCCGTTGTCGAGAAGGCCGAGATCGAGGAGGCCCTCGATTCGGACTCCTCCCTGCGCTCGCGCCTCGAGGCTCTCGAGGCCTCGAACGAGGAAATCCTGTCCAAGGTGAGACCGGCCCAGACCGCGGCGGCCATACGCCGGAGGATGCTGTCGTCGGAAGGCCCCCCCCGCGCCGGAGGGGGGCCGGGCCGGAGAGCGTCGTTCAGGCCGGCCCTCTACCTCTCTGCGGCCGCCCTCCTCATCGTCCTGGCCGGCGTCGCGCTGACGAGGACCCTGATCTTCCCCTCCGTCGACGATCTCTCGAGGCCGAAGGGAGGAGCTCCGGGCTTTTCCGTATATAGGAAGTCCTCGGCGGCGCCCGAAGAGCTCCGGGACGGGACGACGGCCGCGGCGGGCGACCTCCTCCAGATCAGGTACTCCGCCGGCGGGGCGCGATACGGCGCCATTTTCTCCCTGGATGGCAGGGGAAGGCTTACCCGGCACCTTCCGTCGCCGGGCGACGGACCGGTCTCCGCGGCACCCCGCCTCTTGCCGGGAGGCGCCGCCCTCGATACGGCCTACGAGCTCGACGACGCGCCGGAATTCGAGCGATTCTTCCTTATTACATCCAAGAGCGAGTTCGACCTCTCATCCGCCGCCGCGGTCTTGCGGGACCTCGCCGCCTCGGGATCAGCCGCCGCCACCGTCGCCCCGCGGCTTCCAGCGGGCATGGAGTGGAAATCCCTCCTATTGGTGAAGAAGGCGGCCGCCCGATGACAGTCGGCGCAGAATCATCCGCCCCGCGCGTTCTCGTCTGCGCGGCCTTGATGGCGACCCTCTTCGTCGCGGCAGCCGCCGGGCAAATCGCCGCTACGGCTCCGCTGCGGCGCTTCGCCCTCGTGATGGGCGCGAACGGCGGGGGCGAGGGGCTCGAGCGCCTGCGCTACGCGGCCTCGGACGCTCGGTCCTTCGCCGCCGTCATGACCGAGCTCGGCGGGGTCGCCGACGGCGACCTCATCCTCCTCATAGATCCGGGACTCGCGGCGTTCCGCGGGGCGGCGCGGCGCTTGACCGAGAGCGCGGCCTCGGCGACGGCGTCGGGCAAGCGCTGCGAGCTCGTGCTCTATTATTCGGGGCATTCGGACGACGAGGGACTCCTCCTCGGCAAGGACAAGCTGGGGTATTCCGAGCTTCGAGCGTCCATCGAGAAAGTGCCCGCCGCTGTGCGCGTCGCGATACTCGACTCCTGCTCCTCGGGTTCCTTGACGAGGGCCAAGGGCGGCAGCGCGAGACCGGCCTTCCTATACGACGCGTCCTCCGTCATGGAAGGCCATGCCTTCATAACATCGAGCTCGGCGGACGAGGCGGCGCAGGAGTCGGACCGCATCGGGGGGTCCTTCTTCACGCATTATCTCGTATCGGCTCTCCGCGGCGCCGCCGACACGCACGGCGAGGGCGTGGTGACGCTCAACGAGGCTTACGCCTATTCCTTCCGCGAGACCCTCGCCTCCACCGAGAACACCCAATATGGCCCCCAGCACCCGGGCTACGAGATAAGCCTGACAGGCTCGGGCGACCTCGTCGTAACGGACCTGAGGTCACTCAAGGCTGGCCTGAGCCTCTCGGAGGAGCTCTCTGGCTCGATATACGTGCGGGACGCCAAGGGGAATCTCGCCGTCGAGCTCGACAAGGCCGAGGGCGACCGCATGGAGCTGGGACTGCCGCCGGGGAGGTATTCCGTAGCCTTGATCGAGGGAAGCGCGCGATCGCAGGCCGAAGTCAGCATAGGCTCCGGCGCCAGGACCGCGCTCGGCGCGGCCGATTTCAGGCGGGTCGTCCTCGACCCGACGGGGGCGCGCGGCATCGAAGTGCGCCCTGCCGCGCCGGAGGCCGGTCGATCGACCGGGACGGTTGCCGGGCCCGGGACGGAGATCGGCGCGAGCCTCGCCGGATTCCCGATCTCGCTCGGGATGACCCTCATGCCCGATTTCTCGCAGGGCGTCTACTTCTCGGAAAGGGACGAAGGAATATCCTTCAATATCCTCTGGGGAGGCGCCCGCGACGTTCGCGGTCTCCAATTCTCGTCATTGCTCAACGCCGTTTCCGGCGATCTCCGAGGGTTCCAATTCGCCGGCCTGGCGAACGCCGTCAAGGGAAGGGCCGGCGGCGTACAGCTCGCCGGCCTCGGCAACCTGAGCTCCGCGGATTCGGCCGGCGCCCAGATCGCGGGGCTCGTCAACGTGGCCTCCGGCGGCTTCTCCGGGGCGCAGATATCGGGCGGCGTCAACCTATCGGGCGACGAGGCCGCTGGGGTCCAGGTAGGAGTCCTGAACATAGCCTCCCGCATTAGGGGCGCCCAGGTCGGCCTGGTGAACATCTCGGATCGCATCGACGGCGCGCCCGTCGGTCTGGTGAACATCGAGCGAGGAGGAATCCTCTCTCCCCAGCTCTGGACCGAGAGCGCCTCGAAGGCCAGGTTGGGCTACGCCTTCGGGACGCGCATCGTCTACACGATCGCCTCGATCGGCTTCGATTTCGATTTCGGCACGCAGCCCCAGAGTCCATCCGTAGGCCTCGGGATGGGCGGACGCCTGACTCTCGGCCCCATCTTCGGCGACTTCGACCTCTCGTGGCGCGAGATTTTCGGCGATGCGGGCGATCTCGATTTCGCGCGGCCCCAGGCCCGCTTGGAAGCGCGGGCGCTCGCGGGCTTCCCCGCGAAGGGACCCGGCATCATCGCGGGCTGCGCGCTCGAGGCCTTCGTGCCAAGCCTATCCAGGGAGGACGACGGGTCCCAGGTGGCGGCCTTCCGCGTCGAGCCCCGCATCCTCGTCGGCGCCAAGCTCTAGGCCAGGAGCCACCTTATCGCGGCCGCTGCCCTTCTGCCCAAACGCTCGCTTCGCTCGCTATAGGGCGCCGTTTCAAGCCAGCAATTCGTTTATCGCTGCTGCAGCCCGGCGCCCAAAACGCTCGCTTCGCTCGCTATGGGCATGCCGTACGAGTGCCACTACTGGAGTAGCTCATTTATCGCGGCCGCTGCCCTTCTGCCCAAACGCTCGCTTCGCTCGCTATAGGGCGCCGTTTCAAGCCAGCAATTCGTTTATCGCTGCTGCAGCCCGGCGCCCTTCGCCCATCGCAAGTATCACTGTGGCGGCGCCTAGGACTATGTCGCCGCCCGCGTATACTCGGTCTATGCTCGTCTTCTGCTTGTCGTCGACGAGGATATGGCCTCGCCTGTCGATCCTGAGGTCCGGACTCGTGCGTGCCAGGAGAGGGTTGGATTCGTTGCCGATGGCCACGATGACCGTATCGAAGCCCTCCACACGCTCGCTGCCTCGTATGGCGACCGGGCTCCTGCGGCCCGACGCGTCGGCCTCGCCAAGCGCATAGGACAGGATCTCGAGCGCCTCGGCCCTGCCGTCCTTGTCGCCGATCACCCTGGTCGGGCTCGTGAGGAAATCGAAGACAATGCCTTCCTCCATCGCGTGGCCGACTTCCTCCGCGCGGGCGGGCATCTCCTCCCGCGTGCGACGGTACAGGACGTGCACCTCCTCGGCTCCGAGACGCAGGGCCATTCGGGCCGAATCCATCGCGACGTTCCCGCCGCCCAGCACCGCGACGCGCCTGCTCGGATAGATAGGAGTGGCCGCCCGCTGCCGGTCGTAGGCTTTCATCAGATTGGCCCGCGTCAGGTACTCGTTCGCCGAAAACACTCCGACCAGGTTCTCGCCCGGGATCTCCATGAACTTGGGCAGCCCCGCGCCGGCGCCTATGAAGACGGCATCGAAGCCGTCCTCCGCGAGGAGGGCTCCCAGTCTGCGGGTGCGTCCGACCAGGAAGTTGAGCTCGTAGCGCACGCCCATTTCCGCCAGGAGGCTCGACTCCATCGCCACCAGGCTTTTCGGGAGGCGGAACTCGGGGATGCCGTAGACCATCACGCCGCCGGCCTTCTGGAAGGCCTCGTAGACCACCACCTCGTGGCCCTCGCGCCTGAGGTCTATCGCCGTCGTGAGGCCTGCCGGGCCCGAGCCCACGACGGCGATGCGCTTGCCGCTCGCGCTCCCCACATCCGGCAGGTCGCATGCGCCGCAGGCGCGCTCAGTATCGGCCACCCAGCGCTCGAGCCTCCCTATCTGGACCGCCGAGTCCACCGACTTCAGGGACTTGCCCACCGTGCAATTCGCCTGGCACTGCGACTCCTGCGGGCACACGCGACCGCAGACCGAGGGCAGGAGGTTGGTGCGCTTGATCACGCGCGCCGCGGTCGGGAAATCGCCCTCGCGGATCTTCGCTATGAAGCCGGGGATGTCGACGCGCACCGGGCAGCCCTGAACGCAGGGCGCGTTCCTGCACATCAGACAGCGCTCCGCCTCCAGCCTCGCCTGGGCCTCGCCGTAGCCCTCCGCCACCTCGAACATGTTGCGCGATCGCTCGCGGCCGTCCTGGCAGGGCATGTCCTGCACAGGCAGGCCGAGCCTGTCGCGGGGAGAGGGTTCCCTTCCCTCCGCGCGCAGGTCGGCCAGGCCTTTCAGTGCGTCGCGCGCTCGGCGATCCAGCTCGTCTTTGCCAAGGGATATCTTCGTCTCGCTCATCGTGCCGCCCCCGCGATCTGCTCTTCGAGGTGGCATTTGTGGTGCGCTTCCTCTTCCTGCCTCTTGTAGGAGCGGAGGCGGGACATCATCCCGTCCCAGTCCACGAGGTGGCCGTCGAACTCGGGGCCGTCCACGCAGACGAATTTGGTCTCGCCGCCGACCGCGACGCGGCAGCCGCCGCACATGCCGGTGCCGTCGATCATGATCGTATTGAGCGAGACGAGGGTCTTCACGCCGAAGGGCCTCGTGGTCTCGGCGCAGAATTTCATCATGATCGGCGGCCCTATCGCCACGGCGATGTCCGGCTTGGCTGAGCAGAGCTCCTTGAGCGGCTCGGTCACCAAGGCCTTGCGCCCCGCGCTCCCGTCGTCGGTGACGACTATGAGCTCGTCCGCCAGGGCCGCGAGCTCGTCCTGCATCACGAGGAGCTCGCGAGTCCTGGCGCCGGCTATGACCGTCACCTCGTTGCCCGCGGCCTTGAGGGCGCCGACGATGGGATGCAGGGGCGCGAGGCCGATGCCGCCGCCGACGCACACCGCCCTGCCGAATCTCTCTATGTGCGTGGGATTCCCGAGGGGGCCGAGGAGCGTTATCGGATCCCCCACGCTCTTCGAGGCCAGGGCGTGGGTGCTCGCGCCGACCGTCTGGAATACCAGGACGACCGAGCCCCGCGCGGGGTCGGCGTCGGCGATCGTGAGGGGAATGCGCTCGCCGAAATCCTCGTCCGCCTGGACGATGACGAATTGCCCCGCCTTGCGCTCGCGGGCGACCAAGGGCGCCTCAACCTCGAGGCGGAACACCTCGTCGGAAAGCTTGCGCTTCGATACTATCCTCGTCATGACGCTGCTCCGGTCTTGAAGCGTGATACGGCCTCCTCGAGGCCGATGACTCTCTCGCGATTGCGTCCCGCCTCCTCGCCGACCATGGCGATGATGCGGCTGAGCGACTGGGTCGCCCCGGTCTCCTCCTGCACGGCCTCGAAGATCTCGTTGGAGGCGGAGACGATGCGCAGCATGGACGACTCCATCTCGCGGGATTTCGCCGTCTGGTCCCCCGCGAGGGACTCGATGAGGCGAGTGGCGTCGGCCTGGGATTGCGTGCTGCGGAGGATATCCTCCGCCCCCTCCTTCTGCTCGCTCATCGAGGCCGCTATGGTGCGCACGAGCTCGCTCGTCTGCGCTACGCCTTCCCGAATCCGGTCGAAAGCTCTGCCCGCCTTGTCGCCCAGGCCCGAGCCGCGGTCCGTCTTCTCGGTCATTCCGCGGATCAGGAGCTCGATCTCCTTGGCGCTTCTCCCCGCGCTCTCCGCGAGCGAGCGGACTTCGTCGGCGACCACGGCGAAACCCCTGCCGGCATCGCCGGCGTGAGCGGCCTCGATCGCGGCGTTCATCGCGAGGAGATTGGTCTGGGCCGCGATCTTCGAGATCACGACGACGATCTCCCTCACCGCCCTGGAGGCCTCGTCTATCTCCGCGATCGAGGCTATGGAAGCGCGCAGGGCCTCGCCGCCCTCCTCGGACGCCTTCTGGAGCGCGGTCGCGAGCTCGTCGGCCTTCTCGGCAGTCCGAGAGACCGAGGCGATGTTGGCGGCCATCTCGCTCACCGCGGCCGAGCTCTGCTCCATGAACCCGGACTGTTCGCCTACCTTGGAAGCGACCTGGCCGATGGATTCGAGGAGGCTCGAGATCTCGCCCTCGGTGGCGCTCACCGTCTCGGTCTGGCGCTGAACGGCGTCCCGCACGGCCTCGACCGAGATCTCGAGGCCGCTCACGGCCTCCTTCGCGTGGTCCGAGCTGCCGCTCAGCTCCTTTGCCCCCTCCTCCACCGAGGAAGAGAGCTCTCGAACCCTGTGGGTCAAGCCGGTCAGGCGCTCGAGGAAGAGGTTGAACCCGGAGGCGATGCCGCTCACCTCGTCGTTGCGGACGATGGGAACCCGCGTGGAGAGGTCGCCTTCGCCGACCGCCACGAGCCGAACCAGGCTGCCGACGTCGGAGGCCCTGGAAGCGAGGGTGCGGCCGACGGTCCGGAACAGCGAGAAGGACCACAGGGCCACGAGGAGGGCGAGGCAGGCCGCCTCGAGGAGGAACCGCCCCGGCTTCGGCGGCTCGGCGGCGGCGAGGGCGCCGTAGGCGGCCGACGCGAGGAGGACGAGGGACAGGGCGGAGGAGGCGCCTCCGGCGACGCTTATGGGAGAGGCGAGGGTGGCGCGCCTCCTGCCCGCGGGCGATTCGTAGAACCCGAGGGCGGAGACGGGCGGCCTCATGATGGACTCGATGAGAACGATGGACTGGAAGCCGGCCGCGAAGCCCGCGGCCAGGTTGATCGCGAAGAAGATGACGATCTTCGTCGCGCCGTAGGAGACGCCGCCCGCGGCGGCGTTGAGACCCAGCGTCGCGGCGGGACCCAGGACGAAGGCGGCGACCATGATCGTTATCACCAGGCCCGGGACCTTGTAGGCCGTCGCGCGGGCGGCGTCTCGATCTTCCTTGCTCACCGGCCTGCCCGCGGCGATATCGCGCGTCGCCTTGTCGAGGGGCCTCAGGATCAGCCACAGCCAGAGTCCGGCGGCGATCTCGAAGGCCGGCACTATCGCGTGGAACACCCCGAGCTTCGCGAAGGAGCCCGCGATATCGCGTTCTATGAAAATGCCCACGAAGACCTGCATGGCATAGGCAGCTAGCCCGCAGACCAGGACCAACGCGAGTATGGCCCGCGCTCGGAATCGCTCCACCTTCGCCTCCATAGGGCCCTATAATAACCGGGGACGGCGATTTATGGAACATATTCGCCGGGTCTGCCATAATCGGGGCCGGAGGAAGAATGCCCGTACCCCTCGACCCCGCGAAATACGGCTCCAAGCCCTTCTTCAACCCTTCGGACTTCATGGACTATGTCCGGGGCAAAGGCGGTCTCGGCGGGAGGAGCGCGCCCGAGGCAGTCATACTCTCCTATCAGCGATCCCTCTTCGGGCAGGTCTGTTCCACCCACCGAGTCTCGCCCGCCGAGGGCTACTTCTCCAGTCACCTCCGCTTCCTCGAGGAGGAAGGCGGAGACGTGGCCATCGCCGGCAACTTCGGCGTCGGCTCTCCGGCCGCGGCGGTGATGCTCGAGGAGCTCATCGCCTTCGGCGTCCGCCGCTTCGTATCCGTCGGCACCGCCGGCAGCCTCCTCGCGGACCTCCCCCCGGGCTCCCTCGTGGTATGCGACTCGGCCCTGCGAGACGAAGGGACCTCGTACCACTACCTGCCTGGGGGAGGTCCCGTCTATCCTTCCGAGGCCCTCACCTCGCGGCTTCGCGCCGCCATCGAGTCGCGCGGCCTCGCCTACCGCGCGGGCCCCTCCTGGACCACGGACGCCCTCTACCGCGAGACCCCCTCCGAGATCCTCATGCACTCCGGGAACGGCGCCCTCGTGGTCGAGATGGAAGCCTCGGCCCTCTTCGCGGTCGCCCGCTTCCGATCCTGCCTCATCGCCGCCTGCTTCAGCGTGAGCGACACTCTGGCGGAGCTGGCCTGGCGCCCCGAGTTCCACGCCGAGGCCACGGCGGAGGGGCTCGAAGCCTTGTTCGGGGCGGCGCTCGAGGCTCTGAAGGGATAGTCGCGGGCCCGGAATCCCCTCCGTCGCTCGATCATTCTCCCCGCGGCTCCACGTGGATGGTGACATCGGTGTTGCGGAGCTCGCCCTCGATCTCCTCCTCGAGCTCGTCGCAGAGGACATGCGCCTGGGCGACGCTCATGTCGGGCGGGGCCTCGAGATGGAAATCGACGTATTTCGTCCTACCGGCCTTGCGCGAGCGGACGTTGTGCGCGGCCAATCCGGGATGGCGGGCCACCCGGTCGCGGATGAGGGCGAGTTCCGCCGACGAAAGGCTCGCGTCGACCAGGGGCTCGAAGGCCTTCCGCAGCATGGACCAAGCCTCGCGCAGGATGACGAGCGCGACGGCCGCCGCGATTATCGGATCGAGGGCGTAGGCCCAAGAGGCTTTGAAGAGCGTCCGGGCCGCCTCCAGGAGGATGAGTCCCGCCGCGACGCCGAAGGCCGAGTAGACGTCGGTCTTGAGGTGGAGGGCGTCGGCCTCGAGGGCCACGGACTCCTCTGCGCGCGCGACTTTGTACAGTCGGCGCGAGACGAGGAAGTTGACGAGCCCCGAGACGATCATCACCGCGATGCCCGGCCCGACGTTCCCCGGCCCTTCGCGCGAGAGGAGTTTCTTGGCCGCCTCGATCATTATGACGACGGCGGCGGCGAAGATGAGGAGGGCCTCGACGACGCCGGAGACGTTCTCGACCTTGCCGTGCCCGTAGGGATGCTCCGCGTCGGCGGGCTTTCCCGCGACGCGGATGGAGAAGGCCGCCATCACGGCGGCCGCGAGATCCATGAGGGAGTGGATCGCCTCCGAGACGATGCTCACCGACCCGCTCGCGAGGCCGATCGCGAGCTTCATGGCTATGAGCGATGCATTGGAGAGGATCGACAGCCTGGCATACTTCGCGGCTCGACTCACGGGGCCTCCAGAGAATCCATCGAAGCTACTGGCGCGGTCGCCGGAGGTCAATATCGCCGGGGGCGCGGCGGGGAATTACTTAGCTTTCGCTAACATGCCGCCGGACTCCTGGTCCGGCGCGGACCAGTCCGAGTCCCGATAGGGCCCTTCGCCGGGCTTTGACCGGCCGAGGGGGAGGGGTGTATGCTGAGCGCGACGAGCTTTTCCGTCGGAGGCGGTATGACCAAGCGCCTGTTGTCCCTTTCGTCGACCATCGCCCTCGCCGCCGAGCGCGCATCCGCGCTCGGGCCGGGCGAACTGCCGACCGTTGTCCAATGGTACGGCCAGAGCAGCCTTCGCGTTCGGCTGGCCGGCAAGACCATCTGGCTCGATCCGGTAAAGGTCCCGGCGACGGAGAAGGCCGATCTCATCCTCATCACCCACGATCACGGCGACCACTACTCTCCCGCCGCCATAGAGGAGCTGTCCGGCCCCTCGACCCTGGTGCTGGCGGGCTTCGACGGCTCCGCCTTCGAGCGCATCCGCCCGGGCGACAAAAGACGCGTGGGTGAGATCGCGATCGAAGCGGTACCCGCCTACAACGTGGTGAAGGCGCAGCTGCACCCCAAGTCGGCCGGCTATTGCGGCTTCATCCTGACGGCCGACGGCCTGCGCCTCTACGACGCCGGCGACACGGAGCGCATACCGGAGATGAAAGGCCTGAGCTGCGACGTCGCCTTCCTGCCCCTGGGCCAGACCTACACGATGGGCTCCCCGGCCGAGGCGGCCCAGGCAGCCCTCGACGTCAAGGCGAGGATGGCCGTACCCATCCACTTCGGCCTGTACGAGGGGAGCGAGGCGGACGCGAAGGAGTTCTCCCGCCTGCTCGCGGGAAAGGTCGATGTCGTGAGGCTCCCCCTTCGAAAGTAAAGGCCCTTTGCCTTTCCCCTCGCTTTCTGCTACCCTGTTCCCTGCGTCGTCGCCACGCGGCGGCGCAGCAGCGCAGCGCGACGGAGGATCCCGCGATGAAAGCGATCGAGCTTGAGAAAGCCTACGATCCCAAGAGCTTCGAAGACCGCATCTACGCGGCCTGGCTTGGCAAGGGACTGTTCCAGCCCTCCGGGCGGCCCGGCAAGAAGCCCTTCGTAATCGTGATCCCGCCCCCGAACGTCACGGGGGTCCTGCACATGGGCCACGGCCTTCAGTACTCGCTCCAGGATATCCTCATCCGGTATCATCGCATGCTCGGCGAGCCGACTCTCTGGGTGCCCGGCACCGATCACGCCGGCATCGCCACCCAGCACGTCGTCGAAAAGAAGCTGCGCGAGAAGGGTATCGACCGCCGCGAGTTGGGCCGCGAGAGATTCGTCGAGGAGACTCGGAAGGTCTCGGACGAGCACCACGACATCATCAAGAGGCAGCTCGAGAAGATAGGCTCCTCCTGCGACTGGAGCCGCGAGCGCTTCACCCTCGACGAAGGCCTGTCGAAGGCCGTGCGCGAAGTCTTCGTGACGCTCTACGAGCGCGGCCTCGTGTACAAGGGCAAGTATCTGGTCAACTGGTGCACCTCGTGCGGCACCGCCCTGTCGGACGACGAGGTCGAGCACGAGGACGAGCCCGGCTCCATGCACTACGTCCGCTACGCGATGGCGGACGGAGCCTCGCCCGCCTGCCCGACCGGCTATATCGAGATCGCGACCACGCGGCCCGAGACTATGCTGGGCGATACCGCCGTCGCCTGCCATCCCGACGACGGGCGCTACGCGGCCCTCGTCGGGCGGATGGTCAGGCTTCCCCTCTCGGGCCGCCTCATCCCGGTCATCGCCGATGCCTACGTCGATCGCGAGTTCGGCACGGGCCTCGTCAAGATAACCCCCGCCCACGATCCGAACGACTTCGAGGTCGGGAAGCGCCACGGCCTGGAGCAGATCAACATCCTGAATCCCGACGGCGCGTTGAGCGACGCCGTCCCCGAGAGGTATCGCGGGCTCAAGGCGCTGGAGGCCAGGAAGCTCGTCGTCGAGGATCTCAAGGCTTCCGGCCTCTACGTCGCCGAGAAGGCGATCACGCACTCGGTGGGGCACTGCTATCGATGCCGCACCGTCGTAGAGCCCTATCTCTCGGAGCAATGGTTCGTGCGGATGAAACCGCTGGCCGACAAGGCCCTGAGGGCCTGGAAGGAAGGGGAGGTCCGCTTCTATCCCCAGCGCTGGGAGAATACCTACGAGCACTGGCTCGCGAATATCCGGGACTGGTGCATAAGCCGGCAGCTCTGGTGGGGGCATCGCGTGCCCGCCTGGCACTGCGCGCACTGCGGCAAGTACGTCGTGGCCCGCGAGGACCCGACGATATGCCCCTTCTGCGGCTCGACCGAGCTCGTCCAGGACGAGGACGTCCTCGATACCTGGTTCTCGAGCTGGCTCTGGCCCTTCAGCACCCTGGGCTGGCCCAAGGACACGGCCGACCTCCGCAAGTACTATCCCACCACGACTCTGGTCACCGGCTACGACATCATCTTCTTCTGGGTCGCCCGGATGATCATGGCCGGTATGGAGTTCATGGAAAGATCGCCCTTCCGCGACGTCAGCCTCACGACCATCGTCCGCGACAAGCAGGGCCGCAAGATGTCGAAGTCCCTGGGCAACGGCATCGATCCCCTGGAGATCGTCGACCTCTACGGAGCCGACGCGCTCAAATTCACGCTCGCCTTCCTCTTTACCTCCTCGCAGGACATCCTCATCGACAAGGACGACTTCAAGCTGGGCTCGAAGTTCGCGAACAAGGTCTGGAACGCGAGCCGGTACATTCTCATGAACCTCGAGGGGAGGGAGTTCCGGGAGAGGCCCGAGCGGCGGGACATAGACCGCTGGGTCTACGGCCGCCTGGGCGAGGCCTCCGCCTCGATCCGCGAGGCTCTCGCTTCGTACCGCTACAACGACGCGGCCTCCGCGGCCTACGAGTATTTCTGGAACGACTTCTGCGATTGGTACCTCGAGGCCACGAAGCTTTCGTTCCGCTCGAACGACCCGATCGAGAAGGACAGGGCGGTCTCGGTGCTGATCGAAGCGCTCGAGGAGTCGCTCGCCCTGCTCCACCCCTTCCTGCCCTTCGTCACGGAGGAGATATACCAGAAGCTTCCCGGGAGAGCCGGCGACATGCTCATGTCGCGGCCCTATCCCGAGCCGACGGCGGAGGGCGCAGGGGCATCCGATCCCTCGCTCGACGCGCGCTTCGGGGCGCTGCGCGAGCTTGTCCGCCTGACTCGCTCCCTTCGCGCCGAGTTCGGCGTCCCGCCCGAGGCCAAGATCCGCCTGGCCCTGCGCTTCGAGGCCGGCTTCGAGGCCGCCTCCTTCCTGGAGGAATCGGGCTCCCTCATAGGCCTCCTGGCTGGGGGCAGCTCGCCGGAGAGGGCGGCATCGCGGCCGGAGGGCGCCGTCGCCATGGTCGGCAGGGGCTTCGAGGCCTATGCCTTCATCAAGGAATCGGTGGACCCGGTCAGGCTTCTCGAGAAGCTCCGCAGGGACGCGGAAAAGGACGAGCAGTTCGCCTCGCGGGCGCGCGTCAAGCTCGCGAACGCGGGCTTCACGGGCTCGGCCCCCGCCGAGGTCGTGGCCAAGGAGCGCGAGAAGCTCGAGGAGGCGGAGCGCCGCGCCGGCAAGTACAGACAGTACCTAGAGGAGCTCTCGTGACGCAAAAGGGCGGTCGCGAAGGGCTCGCGCGCGAGGATCTCTCTCGCGAGCCCTTCGCGGGCGATCCCGGCGCGCGCGAGCCTCGCGAAGGCGAAGGGGCGATCGGCATGGACGTCGACGACATGCTCCGCCTCAAGTCGATGCACCTCGCGCCCTATATGCAGTTGGCGACGGCCTTGATCGGCAACCGCCGGCGCTCGGGCGGCAATATGTTCCGTCACCAGATCGACACCTTCGGGATACTGATCGATTACGGCTATATAGACTCCGTGCTCCTGAAGGCCTCAGTAATCCACGACCTCATCGAGGACGTGCCCGGTTTCGATCGCGACCGCATACTGGAGATCGACGACGAGTCGGCCGAGGTGTTCAAGCTGGTGCTGGAAGTGACCCGCAGGCCCATCGAGACCAAGGCGGAGTTCCTGGCGCGCATTCGCGATTTCGGCTCGGACAAGGCCAGGGTGCTCAAGTCCGCCGATCGCATCTCCAACATGATCAGCCTCGGCTACGTGACCGATGTCGAATTCGTCAGACGCTATACAGACGAGACGGAGAACCAGGTTTTCCCGATCGCCGAGCTCGCCGACGAGAGGATGCTGGACGAGCTCAGGGAGCTCGTCGAGACGCGCCGGGAGTACCTCGCGCGCCGTTTCGAAATTTAAGGAGGATCCAGTGCAGAAGGAATGGACGAAGGCCACGCTGGCCAGGACTATCGACCACACGCTCCTCAAGGCCATCGCGACGGAGCAGTCCGTTCGCGAGCTGTGCGCCGAGGCGCGCAAATACGGCTTCGCGAGCGTCTGCGTGAATCCATGCTGGGTCGAGCTCTGCGCGAGGGAGCTATCGGGCTCCGGCATCCTCGTCTGTTCGGTGGTCGGCTTCCCCCTCGGCGCGAACGCTCCCGAGACCAAGGCGGCCGAGGCGCGCCTCGCCGTTTCGCAGGGGGCCCGCGAGATCGACGTCGTGATCAATCTCGGCGCGGCCAAGGCCGGCGACTGGAGGGCCGTAGAGGAGGATATCAGGGGGGTAGTCAAGGCCTGCTCCTCATCCCCCGGCGGGTCGGGCGAGGCGGCGGTCAAGGCGATCATCGAGACCTGCTACCTCAACGACGCGGAGAAGGTCAAGGCCTGCGAAACCGCGGCGAGGGCGGGCGCCCGCTTCGTGAAGACTAGCACCGGCTTCGGCACCGGCGGCGCAAGCGCCGAGGACGTCCGCCTCATGCGCAAGACGGTGGGCGACAAACTCCAGGTCAAGGCTTCGGGCGGCATCCGCAGCTACCACGACGCCATCATGATGCTCGACGCCGGCGCCGATAGGATCGGGGCGAGTTCGAGCATCGCAATTGTAAGCGAATTACCTGAATAAGCATTCGTATCCTATCGGCGCCGGGACCGGCCCCTACGAAGCGCGCGCGGCATTCATGCCGCGCGCGCTTTTTCCCGCGCCCCCGAAAAACGATATGCATAAGTATGCATCGACTGCCGATGCCACGATAGGCGCTATCATTTCGATCGCTTACTGGAATCTGCCTCGCTGACCAGTCATCTCATTACAATTGACAGCGAGGGCTGTAGGTAATATCCTTTGGACAGATTACTTGCAGATTTGCAGAGGAGTGGAGTATCCGGATTTTTTGGAGTTTAAATACGAGCATCGATGCGCCAGCGGAGCCGTTCAGGAGGACTCGGGCGGCGGCATTTGAAACGGGCGGCCTTCCGCTCGCTTCCGAGATGCGGGACGGTGCGAGGATGCGCCATAGCGATTCCGACACATTTCTAACATCCATATCATTATAAGGGGGAGTCATGAGAAAGTTGTCCGTTCTCGCCGTCGCATTCCTATCGGTCTTCATCTTCGGCGCGGCATCGGCGTTCGCCCAGAATTTCCTGGCGGGCGAGGTAACCGATACCGGCGGCATCGATGATCGCTCGTTCAACGCTTCGGCGTGGAAGGGCCTGCAGGATGCCCAGAGCGCCGGCATCCAGATTCAGTACCTGCAGTCGACGAATCAGAGCGACTACGTACCGAACATCCAGCAATTCGTCCAGAAGAAGGCCGGCATCATCGTCACCGTAGGATTCTTGATGGGCGACGATACGGCCGCGGCCGCGAAGTCGAATCCCGATCAGAAATTCGCCATCGTAGACTATTCCTACGATCCTCCGCTTCCCAACATTCTCGCGCTGACCTACAAGACCGACGAAGCCGCCTTCTTGGCCGGCTATCTCGCCGCGGCGATGTCCAAGACCGGGAAAGTGGGAACCTTCGGCGGGATGAACATACCGACGGTCACGATTTTCATGAACGGTTTCGTGGCCGGCGTGCGCTACTACGATCAAAAGAAGATGGCGAAGGTGAAGCCCCTCGGATGGGATCCCGAAGGCGCCTCCGGAACCTTCACGAACGATTTCACCAATCAGGCCAAGGGCAAGACCGTAACCGAGGCGCTCATGAACCAAGGCGCCGACATTGTCCTTCCCGTCGCCGGCTCGGTCGGCCTCGGCTCCGCGGCAGCGGTCCAGCAGCACAATGCCGCGAGCCCGAAGAGCCCGGTATGGCTCGAGTGGGTCGATACGGACGGCTATATCTCGGCTCCGCAGTACGGCAGCCTGCTGCTGACGAGCGTCGTGAAGGGGATCGCCGTTTCGGTCAAGACCGCGGCCACGGCGGCCCTGCAGGGAACCTTCCAGGGCGGCAACTATGTCGGAACCCTGAAGAACGGCGGGGTGGCGATAGCGCCATATCACGACTTCGAGAAGAAGATTCCCGCGAAGGTGAAGTCCGATATCGAGACGATCAAGCAGGGCGTCATCGCCGGGACGATCTCAGTGGATCCGAAGTCCTATCCGGTCCAGTGATAGCGCCAGTCCGACGCGATGCGGCTTGAGCTCAAAGGCATAACCAAGCGGTTCGGCGACTTGGTCGCCAACGACCGCATCGATCTTACCGCCGAGGGGGGCGAGATACACGCCCTCCTCGGCGAGAACGGGGCCGGAAAGACCACGCTCATGAACGTCCTCGACGGCCTGTACAGGCCGGACGAGGGCTCGATTCTCCTGGACGGGGAGACGGTCCGCTTCCAGGATCCCGGCGACGCGATCCGCGCGGGTATCGGCATGGTTCATCAGAACTTCATGCTCATTCCGGCGTTTACCGTCGCCGAGAACGTCATGCTGGGCTTCGAGCGGGTGCGCCGCCTCGGCTTCCTCGACAGGGCGCGGGCCCGCTCCGAGATACGAGAGCTCTCGAAGCGTTTCGGGCTGGAGGTCGACCCCGACGCGCTCGTGGGGGACCTTTCCGTCGGTCAACAGCAGCGCGTCGAGATCGTCAAGGCTCTTTCCCGGGAAGCCCAGGTCCTCATCCTCGACGAGCCGACCGCCGTCCTCACGCCGCAGGAAATCGAGGACCTGTTCGCGGTCATGCGCTCGCTCCGCGAGTCGGGCCGGGCCATCCTCTTCATCACGCACAAGCTCAAAGAGGTGCAGGCCATAGCCGACCGGATCACCGTCATCCGGCTCGGGAAGGTCATCGGCTCGGTTCGCCCGATCGGGACGACCGAGGAGCAGCTGGCGTCCATGATGGTGGGACGCGGCGTCGAGCTGACCGTCTCGAAGGGGGCCTCGAAACCGCGGGAAGCCGTTCTCGAAGTGAAGGACCTGACCGCGGTAGACGCGACGGGGCACATAGCGGTCGACCGCGTATCCTTCGAGGTGCGGGGCGGCGAGATCGTCGCGGTCGCCGGCGTGCTGGGAAACGGCCAAACCGAGCTCGCCGAGGCGATCATGGGCCTCTCCAAGGATGTCGGCGGCTCCGTCCTTATCTCCGGGCGCGACTTCGCGGGGGCCTCCCCGAAGAAGGTCTTGAGGGCGGGCGTCGCGAACATACCGGAGGACCGGGTCAGGGACGGCCTGGTCGGCGGCTTCAAGATCTGCGAGAACCTCATCCTCGACGTTTGCGACGAGAGGCCCTACTCCCGCGGCGGCGCCTTGGACTGGGACGTCATCAAGAGGACCGCGAAGGGGCGAATCCGGGAATTCGACATCCGGGCGGGCTCCATAGACGTGCCGGCATCGACCCTGTCCGGCGGCAATCAGCAGAAGGTCATCGTCGCGCGCGAGCTCTCGCGATCGATCCGGCTGATCATCGCCGCGCAGCCGACGCGCGGGCTGGACGTGGGCTCGATCGAATACGTCCACCGACGCCTGGTCGAGGCGCGCGACCGCGGCAATGCGGTGCTGCTGATCTCGGCCGAGCTCGACGAAGTGCTCGCCCTCGCCGATCGGATCCTCGTCATGTACCGAGGCAGGCTGGCCGGCCCCTTCGAGGCCGGATCCCTGTCCCGCGAGCGAATCGGTCTCCTGATGGCCGGGGCCGGATCAAGCCCGAAAGGATCGATCGCGTGAGCGTCGAAGCAAGCGCGCGAGAGAGCGTCTGGGCGAGGCTCTCCGCCTTTTTCCGGAAGGGGAATGCGGCCGTCATAACCCTGCTCGCCTTCTTCAGCGCCCTGGTCGTCGGCGGCATCATCATCATCCTCGCCACGCCGACCGTCATGACGGCCTGGAAGGGATTCTTCGCCGCGCCGGGGCACGCCCTGGCCGCGTCCTGGTTCGCGGTGGCCAACGCCTACGCCTCGCTCTTCGCCGGGTCGATCGGGAATCCGGCCGACTTCGCCGCCGCCTTCCGCAGCGGCAAGGCTTCGGACTTCGCCATCGCCTTCGGGCCTTTTTCGGAGACGATCGTCTCGACGACTCCCCTCATGATGGCGGGCTTGGGCATCGCGCTCGCCTTCCGCGCCGGCCTCTTCGATATCGGAGGGCAGGGTCAGGTGATCCTCGGCGCCGCCGGCGCCACCCTGGCCGGCTTCGCCCTGCCGAATCTTCCGGCGGCGCTGCACCTGCCTCTGGCCCTGCTAGCCGGCGCAGCGTTCGGCGCCGCGTGGGGATTCATCCCGGGCATCCTCAAGGCGAAGACCGGCGCCCACGAGGTCATAACCTCGATGATGATGAACTACGTGGGCCTGAACCTGCTCACCTGGCTCCTGACGACCGAGCTCTATCAGGCGCCGCCGCGCATCCAGGCCGTTTCCAAGGCGGTCGCGGCCGCCGCGCGGCTGCCCCATCTGGCCGGCTCCTCGCTGCGTATGAACTGGGGCTTCATACTCGCTGTGGTCTTCGTGATCGCCGTGTCCTGGCTCCTGCAGCGCAGCACCGTCGGCTTCCGCTTCCGGATGCTGGGCCTCAATCGAGAGGCGGCCCGCGTCGCCGGCGTCGACATCGAGGGCCAATACGTGGTGGCGATGACCCTCGCCGGAATGCTCGTAGGTCTCGCCGGCGCCTTCATGGTCCTCGGCGTCGACTACCGCATGGCGCCGAACTACGGCGGGACGACGGGCTTCGACGGGATAACGGTGGCCATCCTGGGGCGGGGGACCCCGGTCGGGGTAGCCCTGTCGGCGCTCCTCTTCGGCGCCTTCACCGCGGGTGGGCGGACCATGCAGGTGAACACCAATATTCCGCTCCAGCTCGTGCAGGTCCTCCAGGCGGTCCTCGTCCTCTTCGTCGCGGCGCCGGGAGTCATCAGGACGATCTATCGAATTCGGGTATCGCGCGCCGGACGAGTCTTCGGAGGATGGGCGGGATGAGCAGCATCGTTTCGTCAGGCGCCTCGGTCCGCCTCAAGCGCGACCCGGCGGAAATACGCAGGCGCGGTCTGGGCATTTCGCTCTTCGTGCTCGCCGGGATAATCTTCATCCTCTTCGCTCGCGGCACCGCCGGCGACGCGTGGACCACCTTCCTGCTCACGGCGGCCCCGGCCCCTCCCGTCCCGCCGATTCGGCTCCTCGTCCTGCCCACCGTCCTCGTCCTCGGCGCCCTCTGCGCCGCCCTCGGATTGCTCCAATTGCTCTGGCGCTCCAACCGGCGCACCTACCTCCTCCTCGGGATCGGGCTCGCCGTCACCGGCGTCGCCTTCCTCTCCTGGGCGGGAAGGGGCGTATCGGTCGACATGGAAGGGCTTCTCGCCACATCGCTCATCGAGGCCGTGCCCCTGACTCTCGGCGCCCTCTCCGGCGTCCTATGCGAGCGGTCCGGTGTCATAAACATCGCCATCGAGGGCCAGTTCCTGATCTCGGCCTTCTTCGGCGCCATGATAGGGAGCCTCACCCACAATCTTTGGGCCGGGCTTCTCGCCGGCGCGGTCGCGGGCGGCATGATAGGCGTGGTCCTCGCGGTCTTCGCCATCACCTATGCCGCCGATCAGATCATAGTCGGCGTCGTGCTCGACGCCTTCGCGCTGGGCCTCACGAGCTTTTTCCTGCAGAGTCTCCTGGTCCCCCAGCAGGCGACGTTGAATAGTCCGGCGGTCTTCTCTCCGATTCCCATCCCGCTCCTCGATCGGATCCCGATTATCGGGCCTCTGCTCTTCGACCAGAACATCTTCGTGTATCTCACCATCGTCATCCTGGCGGCCGTGCAGATCGGCCTCTTCCAGACCCGGTGGGGGCTCCGAGTGCGCGCAGTCGGCGAGCACCCGCGGGCGGCAGACACGGTCGGCATCAACGTGCCGCGCCTGCGCTACGGGAACGTCGTCCTGGGCGGGATCGTCGCGGGGATCGGCGGCGCGTCCTTCACGATCGGATCGACCGGACAGTTCGCGCCGAACATGACCGCGGGTTTGGGCTATATCGCCCTGGCCGCGATGATCTTTGGAAGGTGGCGCCCCCTCGGCGCGCTCGGCGCCGCCTTGCTCTTCGGATTCTGCGACGCTCTCCAGTTCACGCTCTCGGTCTTGAACGTCCCGATTCCCTCGCCCTTCCTCTCAATGTTCCCCTATCTCGCGACGATCCTCGCCGTCGCGGGTCTCGTCGGTCGCGTCGTATCTCCCGCCGCCGACGGGCAGCCCTATTCGCGCGAATGAGCTGCCCCTAGCGCTCCTTATATCTCTCTCTCTATATATATATATCTATCTTCCCCCGACTAGAGCGTATGCAGGACTAGGAGTTGCTCTACAAGTTGCTCGAGACCGTACCCTCTGTAATGCTCCCGGCTTGCAAGAGCTAGCGTGCCAGTGTTGCTCCGCCGCTGACATCGATCACGGTACCCGTCATGAACCCATTTTCGGCCGCCATCACTATCGCGGACGCAATGTCCTCTGGGCGCCCGACCCTCCCGACAGGAAGTGACTGCGCCGTGGACTCAAACGCGCCCTCCTTGAATTCCTTAGGCACATTGTTCCACCAGGGCGTATCGACTACACCTGGCCGCACACAATTTATGCGCAGTGGGGCGAGTTCAACGGCGAGTGGTCTGACGATCGATTCAATGGCTCCATTGATAGCCGCCAAACCCGCCGTGCCAGTTAAGGCTGCCGACGCTGTCGCCGCACTAATAAAGGTTACCGAGACCCTGACGAAAGGAAGAGCGGCCTGGAGCGCGGTCAACTGGGCGAATAACTTGGCCTCAAGGCCTGAGCGGATATCGCCGAGCGATAGCTCGGCGAAAGGGCCGGCACCCCTGCCACCGCTGAGTGATAGCACAAGGTGGTCGAAGGGCCCTATTCCTTTGAAGAGGGCGTCGCAGCTCTCCCTTGAGGTCCCGTCAGCCAGAATACCGGCGAGACCAGGGTTCCGCTCCAGGGCTGCGTCTAGCTTCCCATGATCTCTGCTGGCTATTGTGACCTCGTAACCAGTCGCTGCGAAGCGCCGTGCAGCCGCCTCTCCAATCCCCGAGCTTCCCCCCAGCACGACTACCTTTGTGGACATTGCTCCCTCCTTCGGTTAACATTGGACTAATAAGAGACTCTTCGTCTCATAATGATTCATATTAACGAGACGTTACGTCTCGGTCAAGGGAGATTCAATGGCTGCGAAGGGAAGACCCCGGAGCGATGCGTCACGTTGTGCAATACTGGAAGCTGCCCTTCGTCTGGCGCGGACAGGAGGCTATTCCCAGCTGACAATAGACGGGATCGCGGCCGAAGCCGGCGCGGGGAAGCAGACAATCTATCGATGGTGGGCCTCCAAGGCAGCGGTAGTGCTCGAGGCCCTCCAGCTCAATGCGCACTCCGAGATCGAGCTACCTGACCGGGGCTCCCTCCGAGAGGACCTAGCCGCCTTTTTCAAAAGCACCTTCGCGGTTTCGAGGCGCCGGCCCGGAATCGACTCAGTGCTCCGAGCGATGATGGCGGAGGCCCAGCGCGACCCCGAGTTCCTCGTCGCGTTCCGGGAGCAGGTGATTCTGCCGCGGCGCGAAGCCCTCGCCTCGCTTATCGATCGAGCGCGGGCACGAAAAGAAATTCGCGTCGACGCCGATGAGGACCTCCTCGTCGACCTGGGTTTCGGCGTAATGTGGTACCGGATGCTGACCGAGGAAAGGTCTATCGGCGACCACCTCGCCGCCCAGTTAGCCGAGGTTATCGCGGCGGCCGCTCAGCTTCCGGGCGTCTGATAGGACTAGTCAGTCTTGGCCGCTATCACCAGATCAGCGCCATCTTCAAAAACATCAGATGGATTCAAGGCAGCTATCTTCCCCTAGGTCAAGCATATTCGGATGACATTCAGCGGACCGTATCGGTGTCTGAATTTCAGATTCTTCGCAACTCCAATATTTTCTCCGAAGGACCCACAATTTCGAACTCGGTTTCTTGACTTGTCACATATTGTGTCATATGCTTCACTTATAATGCCATGCAATGAAATCCTTGGCTGGAAGGCCTCAACCGAAGAAGCGAAGAAAAACCTGATTCTCGATGCATCCCTCCGGGTTTTTGGTACTCGGGGTTTCGACGAACCGACCATGGACGACATAGCCCTCGAGGCCGGGTATTCCCGACGGAGCCTGTACCGCTTTTTCCCTTCAAAACAAGACATCGGGGTCGCCCTGGCCCAGCGTTCTTGCCGGACCATGATCGCATCGTTGGGCCCGATGGAAGGCCTCTCGCTGTTCCAGATCGTGTGGGCCTATCTCGAATTTAGCCGTGCCCATCCCCTCGAATTTCGTATTGTCATCGATACGAGGCCTTTGGTAAATCTGAACCTCCAAGACCAAGATTTTTTCGTAACCTTGGGCTCGAGGCTGGGCCCTATAGGCCGGGAGGCGCTGGCAGCCGCCTTCGGGTACGTCGAGTTCTTATTCCGTTACCGGAAAACATGGGAAATGGCAGGGTTCACTAGTGGAGACGAGGCGGTCAAGGCCGTCTTGATGAAGATATTGTCGGAGGAGTCCTCATGAAAATTCTGGTGTTCGGGCGCGGTGTGATCGCGACCCAGTATGGTTGGGCCCTTGAGAAGGCCGGGAATATAGTGGAGTTCTACGTGCGTTCAGGCCGGGTCGCACTGTACGGCCCCGCGGTCAACCTCGATATACGCGATGCGCGGACTAATGCTAAGGGCGATGCCGTTAAACTGACCTGGCCTCATCAGTTGAGGGAAGAACTGGCCCCCGATCATGACTACGACCTGATCATCGTCAGCGTGAGGCACGATAAGTTGTCCGAAGCAGCGGCTTTCCTGGGGCCGAGGGTGGGGGGGGCCACGGTGCTGATATTTGGCAACCTCTGGGCCGTTCCCCAGGTTGCCGCAGCCCCCCTCCCCTGGAACCAGATCGTCTGGGGTTTTCCTGGGGCTGGCGGTGGCTTCGACGCCCAGGGCACCCTGAGGGGTGGTCTCATGAAAGTGGTGTTCTTTGGGACCATGGGGGTACCCCTCACCGACAGGGACCATGCGGTGCGAGATCTGTTCGCCGCTGCGGGATTCTCGGTCTCGGAACAGAAGAACTTCCAGGCCTGGCTGTGGCACCATTTCATCCTTGATGCGGGCTTCGCATACGCCAGCCTGATTGCCGGCGGTGCCAGGAAGGTTCCCGAGTCGCCCCAGGCCCTGAGAGGAATCATTCTCGTCGTCCGCGAGCTTCTGCCTCTGATTCGGGCCAGAGGGGTCAAGTTGAGCCCTGTTGCCATTGTCCCTTTCTACCTTCCTCTCTGGCTGCTGGGGTTTGCCCTCAAAAAGGCTCTTGCCAAGGGCACTCTTGCCCGAGCGATTATGGAAACCAGTGACAGCCCTGCCAACCAGCGCGAACTGAAGCTCTACGTCGGCGACTCGCTTGCCGAGGCGAGACGGCTGAGGGTTAGGGCACCTCTGCTGGAGTCACTGGAACCGCTGCTTCAAGGCTAGAACACAGCCGCTCACTCGGCGTGATCCAAGGTAGGTTCGGTCATTTCTGGTGTCTCTCCGCGAGGTCGATGAAGCTCTTTCTCACTTTCCTGGCGCGCTCGTAGCGATGCGCCGTGGCTGCGCGCCAAGCCCGTCTTGCATGAATTACCGGCGGAGAACGATGTAGTCGTGATCGAAGGCACGGGCTCGCCAGCCGAAATCAATATTTATGACAGCGACTTCGTGATCATGCGTACCGCTCTCGAGGCCAATACTGCTTGCCTCTTGGTCGCTGACATTGATTGGGGCAGCGCCTTCGCGCACCTCTACGGTACCTATGCACTCCTTCCTGCGCACGAACGCGCCTTGATCCGTGGCTTCGCGCTAAATCGCTTTCGCGGGGAGCTTCTTTCCTGTTTCTTGATCGACGAGCTCGGCGTAGTAGATGCCCGCTCGCTTGTGAAGATAGAACCGGCGCATAGCCCTTTCCTTCCGAGAGACGGCTTTCTCATAGTCGTATTCTCATAGTTGAAGTTAGGGACAAGCGCCAGTTTTCTGGTGGCTCGTCTATTCTCTTACGAGATAATGCCGGGGAAGAGGCTCGCCCCTACTCTCGCGAACGTCGTGTTCGCTCGCTCCGGGGCCGGCTCCGCGCCTCAACGCGCCGTCCTGGCGCGTTGACCCTCCGCACGCTCAAATGATCGCGTGCTAGGGGTCGGCGCTCCGCTTCGATGCCCATCTCCGGCCTAAATCATTATTGCCGGAGACGGGCATCGAACCCGCACGCCGCTTGCGCAGCAAGGGATTTTAAGTCCCTGGTGTCTACCAATTCCACCACCCCGGCGATATGGACCTAAGCCGGGGTGAGACCCCGGCCGATTTCGGCATAGACTAGCCGCTGAAGGGGGCGGGGTCAAGCCGGATGGAGGAACGCGTATTCCTAGCGCCGGCATAGGGAAATAGGCGGCGTATTGAATAAAAATCCGAAAAACTCTATTATTGCGTTGGGCCGCTAAGGTCCCGATCCCCAACCTTCAATCCACTCTTAAGGATACCCTATGCCCGATACGAAGAAAATGGTCATGATCGACGGGAACGCCGCCGCGGCCCATGTGGCCCACGCCCTCAGCGAAGTGATCGCCATCTACCCGATCACGCCTTCCTCCCCGATGGGCGAGCTCTCCGACGAGTTCTCCGCCCAGGGGCGCAAGAACATCTGGGGTACGATCCCCCAGGTCGTCGAGCTCCAGTCCGAGGCGGGGGCCGCCGGCGCGGTGCACGGCGCGCTGTCGTCCGGAGCCCTAACGACCACCTTCACCGCGTCGCAGGGCCTCCTCCTGATGATCCCCAACATGTACAAGATCGCGGGCGAGTGCACGTCGGCCGTATTCCACATCGCCGCCCGCGCCATCGCCGCCCATGCCCTCTCGATCTACGGCGACCACCAGGATGTCATGGCGGCGCGCGCGACCGGCTGGGCCCAGCTCGCCTCGAACAACGTCCAGGAGGCGATGGACATCGCCCTCATCGCCCACGCCGCCACCCTCGAGGCCCGCGTGCCCTTCCTCCACTTCTTCGACGGCTTCCGCACTTCCCACGAAGTGTCCAAGGTCGAAGAGCTCTCCTACGAGGTCATGCGCCAGATGATCTCCGACGAGCTCGTGCGCGCCCACCGCGCGCGCGGTCTCAGCCCCGAGCATCCCTCCATCCGCGGCACCAGCCAGAACCCCGACGTCTACTTCACTTCCCGCGAGGCGACCAACAATCTCTACGCGGCCGTCCCCGGCATCGTCGAGAAGACCATGGCGAAGTTCGCCAAGATCGTCGGCCGCGAGTACAAGCTCTTCGAGTACGCCGGAGCGCCCGACGCGGAGCGCGTCGCGATCGTGATGGGCTCCGGCGCCGACGTCGTCGAGGAGACGGTCGACTACCTCGTCAAGAAAGGCGAAAAAGTCGGAGTCCTCAAGGTCAGGCTCTTCCGCCCCTTCTCGGTCGAGCACTTCATCAAGGCCATCCCCGCGACCGTCAAGTCCATCGCCGTCCTGGACCGCACCAAGGAGCCGGGCGCCATCGGCGAGCCCCTGTACGAAGACGTGCGCACCGCGATCGGCGAGGCCATGGGGGCCCATCAGTCCCCCTTCAAGGCCTGGCCCACCGTCATCGGCGGCCGCTACGGCCTCGGCTCGGCCG
>CAYOIX010000010.1:0-127662 GCA_964404145.1 uncultured Treponemataceae bacterium | reverse complement strand
GGATCACTGAAGGATTCCTCCGCGATCAGTGGAGAATTCCTCCAATGTCAACTGAAGGAATTAATTCCTACAATACTTGTAATGTTTCCGTGCGCGATTCCCGGCCATTATATCCGGTGTATTATGGAAGAAACCAGCCAAGGCCTTGAGCAAATTTTGGTAGAACTTTCAAAATGCGTCCGCATTTTGAAAGAGCCCCTTGCTAAAAAGCATGACCAGTGCGGACTATGACAGCGAAGCCTTCGCGGGAAAGAGCCTCGCCGTCGAATCCGACGTCGATCGCGAGGATCGGCAGTTTGGAGGATGCGAAGCGAAGGCCCGCGCCGCCGCAAAGACGGATGCCGTTGAGGGTAAAGCTTTGATACCCCTCTCCGACCTGCCCAGCATCGAGGAAGAGGTCTCCGCCTATCTTGGACACGATCGGGAAGCGGTATTCGAGCTGCCCGTAGGCGCCGGAATTGCCGATGAATCGCTCGCTCTGAAAGCCGCGACCAAGCGTCGCGCCGCCGAAGTCCGGCCTGGCGTAGAAGGGCGCCTCGCCGAAGCATTGTTTCGCGGCGATGCGGGCCGCTATGACGTGGGCGCCGAAGAAGGAGTGGAAGTACCTGAGGTCCAGGTCCAGCGTCTCGAAGGAATACGCGCTCCCTAGCAGGGGCTGGGAAAGGCCGCAGCCGACGGCCTCGTAATCCCCTCGCCGAGGCGCGTCTCCGAAGTCCCGCGTATCGCGCGCGATTTCCATCCTCGCGAGGGTCATGATGCCGCCGCCGCTTCCCGGCATGCTCGGCAGGGCCTGCCCTTCGTATGGCCCTATCTCCGAGGAATCGAGCAAGACCGAAGCGTCCAGCTTCAAATGGGCCTTGAGCGAGGTAGAGCCTTCCGCCTCGGCCTGAATATTCGTATCGGAATAGGTGAGGGCGGAGTCCAGCGACGTGGAATCGCTCAAACCGAAGAATCGCCTCGCGTAATCGCCGCAGCCCAGCCGAAGGGAGAGCGCGGTTCGCGGAATGGCACTCGAGGCGAATACCCTGGCTTGCGCGGCGTAAAATCCGGCGAAGCTGTAAGTCCCATCCAAAGCGAGGGCCGTGCCGGAGCCGAACGCGTTGAAATCCAGGAAGCTGCCCCCCGCCGAGAACCCGGTGACCGGCTCGTAATATCCATAGGGAAGAACCGCGACGGAGCCCCCGCCGGATCCCTGACCCGAGACCGGCGACTCGGATGAAGAGAGTTCCGCCATGCATATGCCCAGGAACAGCAGCGGCAGCCATCGTATCCGCATCATATTTCCCTCCGGCGGCGGAACAGGGCCAGCGCCGAAAGAAGGACCGAGACCGCGGCGCACAGATAGGCGAAGGCATCGCCGATGCGGCTATAGATGGTCGCGACGCCGCGCGTAGGAATGCCGGTGAGCAGGATACCATCGGCGGTGGTGGAATACACCTTGTCTCCGAGGAGCCGCCCCTGGTAATCGATGACGGCCGAGATGCCGTGACCGGTCGCGCGCACGATGGAGAAACCGTTCTCGATGGCCCTGAAGTCCGCCATAGCGAGAGCCGACGAGGCATAGGGGGCGACGTCGTTGGTAGGTGCGAACAGGATGTCCGTGCCCGCCCTGCCGGCTTGTCGGAGCAGGGCGGGGAAGTAAGTATCGTAGCAGATCGCCGTGCTCAGGCGACCATAGGGGCTGTCGACTGCCGGCAGCCTTCCCGGCCCCGCGATTGTCACGAAGGCCTCGTCGTAGGGGACGGGATAGGTCTTGTCATAGCTCCAGAGGGTGCGGCCGCTCGGGCCGATGAGGATCGATTGATTCCGCAGGTAGGGAAGCTCGAGGGATCGGGTGAACACTTCCAAGGATATCTGCAGGTAGGCGCCGTACTGCTTTGCAAGGGCCGCGGACCGGTCCAATACTTCTTGCCGGTCTTCGTCGAGGACCCAGGCCGAAGATTCCTGCCAGCTTAGGACCTTCGCTCCCCCGCGGAGGGCCGTCTCGCTGCGCTCGAGCATCTGGGCCACCGTCGCCTGAAGCCTGGGTCGAAGGGCGGAGCGCTCGGCATCGGTGGACCTTCCGAAAGTCGACCAGTCGACGGAGGGGATCGAGCCTTCGCCGACTGTGATCGTGGCGGCTTCGACCGTGAGCGAGGCGGGAGCCGCGAAATTCAGCCGGATGTTCCCGTACAGGAGAATGGCCGTCAACGCTGCTGCGAAGGACAGGAGCTGGCCGCGCTGGGGCCGCCAATCGAATCCTTCTTCCCATAGCGCGTTCGCGATCGACGCGAAGAGCATGATGAGGAAGGTTATCCCCCACATCCCGGTGACGGATAGGATCTGCAGCAAGGCCAAGTTGCCGGCCTGGGAATAGGCGGGCGATCCCGAGCTGCTGACCTTGAGCAGGGACAGGGCCCAGTCCACAGCGGTGAAGGCCGAGGGAAAGACGAGAGATTTCGCCCAACCGCTCAGCCTCCCGGCGACGATACGATCGGCGGCGTAGGGAAGAGTCCAGGCCAGACCCTTGAAGAGCACGTTCCCGAATAGGCCTAGTAGGCTGAAGGGGAGGCCGCGGCTGGCTGCGAGAGTGCCGGCGGTATAGGCGAGGAACAGCAAAGGCAGCGCGATCCCCGCCCGACTGGCGGTGCGCGCGAAGCGCAGCAGGAATACCGGCACCAGCCAGGCCGCCGCGGGGATCACCGTCTGCCAGGCTGCGAAAGGCGCGAGGACGGCGCCGCAGGCCAGCCAAAGCCATGAGAGGCGATCGGCGGAGACCCTCCGCATCCTGCGCAATGACCTGATTGCGAATAAGCGATTCATTCGATTCCTCCTCGAAGCGAATGCGGTTCATGCATTCCTCCGGGAAGGTATCGAAGTCGGTATTTTTTGAAATCGGGAGAACTATCGGTTTTGCGCTAGCCTCTATCGGCCAGCGCGAGGCGGACGCCTCACCCGAAATGGTGAGGCCGCGGCTAATCGTTCCTGGGAATATCCTCGAGCCTTGCCATGCCTTCCTTGAGCGCATACAGCGCGGCTTGCGTACGGCTCGCCAGGTGGAGCTTCCCGAGGATGCTGCTCACGTGGGTATGCACGGTCTCCTCGGAGATGAACAGCAGGCCTGCTATTTCCTTATTGCTTCGCCCCTGCGCGAGCGATTGGAGGATATCCGTTTCGCGCGCCGTAAGCGGATCGGCGCTCGCCTTTTTCGGGGGCGGGCAGGAGAACTCGGCCAGCACCTTGCGCGCCACCGATGGGTCGAGGGAGGGCTCCCCGCGATGCACGCGCCTGATCGCCTGCAGGAGCTCTCTCGGTCCGGAGTCCTTGAGGAGATAGCCCAGGGCGCCCGCCTTGATGGCGGCGAAGACCTTGTCGTCCTCCGAAAAGCTGGTCAGGACGAGGATGCGCGACTGTGCGCGCTCCGCGGCGATTTCCCTGATCGCCCGGATCCCGTCCATTTTGGGCATCGCCAGGTCCATCAGTATGACGTCCGGCTCGAGCAGGCGCGCCTGCGCGACGGCAGCCTCGCCGTCGCCCGCCTCGCCGACCACCTTGATGTCCCGCTTCGTCGCGAGAAGGGCTCGGATCCCCTTCCTGACGATCTCGTGATCGTCGACGACGAGGACGCGAATCGGAGCCGTCACCTCTCCCTCCCCTTTCGACTCGAAGCCGCGAAGCCGTCGCCCGGCACGAGCACGGTGACCTTCGTCCCTTTGCCCGGCGCGCTATCGATCGACAGGGCGCCGCCGACTCTCGACGCTCGCTCCTTCATGCCGGGGATGCCGAATCCCCCCGGCCGGTCGCCGGCGGAGTCGAAGCCGCCTCCGTCGTCCGAGACCTCCAGCTCCGTCCCGCCCGCCGCGAATCGCAGCCGCACGCTGACTCTCGGCGCCTTCGAATGCTTGAGCGCGTTGTTCAAGGCTTCCCGTGCGATGCCGTAGAGCTCGGATCGGACTGCCTGCGTCAGGTCCTCGCGGCCCTCGACCGTCAGCTCGGCCTCCATTCCCCCGCGTTCCTCCACGGCGGCCAGTCTGGCCCGAAGGGCTCCGGCGAGACCCGCGCTCTCGAGGCCGGGGCTGTGCAGCTCGAAGATGAAGAGCCGCATCTCGCGCAGCGCCTCCTGCGCGGTATCGCGGATCTCGCGCAGATGCCCGGCGGCTGTGCCGATCTCGCCGGCCGTTACCAGGTCCGCCGCGGCCTCGGCGTACAGGTTCATCGCATACAGCGACTGTGTGACCGAATCGTGGAGCTCGCGCGCGAGGCGGAGCCTCTCCTCGGCGATCGCCAGTTCCTTGTCCTTCTGCCGGGAGGATTCCAGCTCTCGATTGGCGGCCTGGAGCTCGAGGATGAGCGATACCATCAGGGCTCCGAACAAGATGCCGATCGCGAGGGCCAAGCCTTTCGATACGATCGTCCAGGGCGAGCCGCCCGACGCGACGAGCACGGCCAGCCAAGCGATGAGATTCGCGGTCCCGAAAGCGATTCCGCCGGGCCATATCTTCCACTTGAAATAGGCTTGGACGCAGACGAACGAGAGGAAATACATCACGTCCGATTGACCGCTTATCACGGCCGCCGCGAGCACCAGGGCGCTTGAGGCGATCGGGAAGGCCCAGTCCCGGGGCGAGCTCGCTTCCCCGTGACCGGAAGCGCGCGCCCAGACGATGTTGATGAGGATCAGGGAAAGCAATGCGGCTTCGGCGCCCGCGAAGCGCCATAGGGGACGGAAGGCCCGATAATTGGCGAGAAAGATCAGGATGATCGCCCCGACGATGCCGTAAAGGCAGACCGGCAAAAGACGCGGGCCTTGCGTCGAGGCCTTGAGCCTTTGGCTCAATCCGAACGATCGCATGCTATTTCCTGTCTGCGATATCGCCTTGCGCCGGGATCGCTTCGCCCTAGATCACGATGTACTTGGCGTTGGTCTCGGGCAGAGCGTCGAGCTTCTTCACCATGGCCTCGATCTCCGGATCCTCTCCGGCGACTTCCATGAGGACGAGGCCCGCGGGGGAGCAGGCGTTCTCCGGCAGGTCGTGGAGTCCCAGTCGAACCTTGATGGCGCAACCGTGCTCGGTCAGGATGCGCTGCATGTCCTGCGCGACGCCCTCGCGGTTTCCGACCTTCACCGCCACGATTTTGTAGTCCATGGGACCCTCCTCGAGGCCGCATTCTAACCCTTCCCCGGATCGGACGCAATGGAAGGGAGCGTCGATCGAGGCTAGACTATCCCCCATGACCCTGTACGAATCCCTCGCGCCCCTGTATGACGGGTTTTTTCCCCTCGATCCGAAGACTCCAGCCTTCCTGGCATCCCTCGTCGGCGCCGAGGCGAGAGGGACCGGGCCCCGAGTCCTCGACGCCGGCTGCGCGACGGGAGCCCTGGCCATCTCCCTGGCGGCCCGCGGATGGACTAGCGTCGGGATCGACTCCGAGGCCGCGATGATCGAGAGGGCGCGGGGAAGGGCCTTTCGCGACGGACTCGCCGGTAGAGCCTCATTCTTCGAGGCGAATATCCTCGAGATAGGCGAGAGATTCGGAGGCCAGAGTTTCGACCTCGTCCTCTGCCTCGGCAACACACTTCCCCACCTGGTCGGCGCGGATGGCGGAGCCGGGAGCGCCGGCGATTCGGCCGCGGCTGCCTTCCTCGCCCAGGCCCGCGAGCTTCTCGCCCCGGGAGCTGCCGTCGTCCTCCAGACGCTCAATTTCTCCCTCGCTGGAGTCGGCCCCGGTTTCGTATTCCCCGTGCTCTCCGTCGGGGACGCTGTCATGAAGAGGAGTTACCGGGACCCGCCTTCCGAAAGTCCAGGGACCTTGAGATTCGTCGTCGAGATGCTACGCGGCGGGGAGGCGCGGAGCTCGGAGACTCTCCTCCTGCCCCTCTCGCCAAGGCGAGTCGGATCGCTTCTCCAGGAGGCGGGACTGCCGGAACAGGCGCGCTTCGCGGGCTGGGACGGCCGGCCTTTCGACGAGGGCCGGGATCTATACTGCATAACCGTCGCGCGGCCTCGAGCGCGTCGATCTCGGAGCGACCGGAGGGCTTCTACAGCCTACTCGTGAATCCCGCCAGACCGGCGACGCGCGGCTGGTATTGATAGTAGCGATCCTCGAGGTATAGGCCGGCAGTCAGGACGGCGTAAATGGAAAGCCGGCCCGATGCGGCCTTACTCAGAATTCCGACGGCTTGGAGGGCCTGGGATCGGTAGCCCGAAGCGGGCACGACGAGGATCGAATCGTTCAGTCCTGCCATGAGGCCGGCGCCGATCGACAGCAGCGCGTAGGCGTCGTTATAGATCTCGATGTCGCTCTTCGCGAGGACGCAATTGGCGTAGGTCTCGTAGAAGTATCCGCTGCCGCCGTCGACATTGAAATAGTTGACGTGCAGCGTATTCGAGAAGGCGAAAGACCCGAGGGCGAACTTGAGCGTCGGCGCCGCGGAGAGGATATAGCCGGTCGTATTCTTGGAGCCGAGCGAGGCGAGCGTTTGCTGATCGAAGGCCGCGCCGTATCCCGCAAGATCGTGAAAGCCGTATCCGAGCCCGCTGTAATACCCGGCGAACTGAGCCGTGAAAGCCACGTCGAAGATCGCGATCGGCTCGACATCGAGGAAGGCGCCGAGGAAATCGTAGGCGGGCGAGAGGGCATTCGCGATGCCGAAATCGATTTTCGTAGGCTCCCAGAGGATACCCTTCTCGCGGATGAGCGGCATTCGATAGAGGAGCTTGGTGCCGAGCTGGAGGCCGAGGGGATTGTAGGTCGCCCCGAGGTTCTGGTCCAGATAGAGTCCCTGTATGACCGGCTCGGCGACTGCATGCGACGACACGGCGATGGAGAGCGCGAGCCATAGGATAGGCTTCCTCATTTCGACGCGCCTTCGTCATAGCTTATTTCGGCGCTATCCAGGAGCTGCAGGGCGGTCGTGATGCCCTTCAGCCCCGGCCTGATCTCTCCGTCCGAGCCGTCGATCGAACCCTTTCCGACGGGCTCGAATACCCCTTTGGACGGCCCTTCTCCGACGACGATCGCGCACTCGTAGATCAGCGAAGGCTGGCCGTTCACGCCCGAATTCGCTCGGGTATAGCTCTCGTTGTAATCGTAGCTTCGGTTGACCTCAAGTTTGACGACGTAGGTTCCTCTCGGCAGGACGGCGGCGAGGGCCGAATCGCGCGCGGTGATTCCGGAGGGGGTGGCGCCCGATATGCCGTCTACTGCGCCGTTTTGCGCTTTCGAGAGATGAGACCACACCGGGAGGGCCTCGGGTCTTCCTTCCGGCGGCGCCGCCCGCCAGGTCTTTCGCGCGCTCTTCGCGGTCGCGTAGATGGTATCGATGTAGCTCCCTTGCGGCGTCTCGATCCAGCACGCGACCTGAGGATAGATCTTCACCGGGAAGATGAACCAACTGGAGGTGAATTCGTATGCCGGCCCAGGAACGAGATGGAGCGTGAAATGCCCGTCTCGGACGCCGGTAGTTCGGGAGGGCGGCTGTTGACCTGCGCACGAGGCGATGACGAGCGAGATCGCGCCGAGCGCGAAAGAGGAGGCAAGACGCCGGCCGGATTTGTTCATTGCCGATCTCCTTCGTCGCCGAGATAGATCCGGATAAAGCGATCTATGAGCGGTTCGATCGAATTCCAGAAACGGGGGTGAACGCGCTTGGACCTGAACTGCGACACGATGCCCCAGATCGCAGCCTGGGCGATGGAGACGTCGAGGAGAGCGTCCCTGCCGCCGAGCGAGCCCGCGGCGATCGCCTCCTCGACGAGGTCGCGCGCCCGGAAGAAGCTGGCGTAGTACTTTCGCATCGCTTCGTCGCTCAAGGGCTCCTTGGGCGGAAGATCCTCCAGAAGGAGCTTGGCGACGTGAGGCCGCTCGAGGCACCAGGCGGCATATGCGCGCATGAACGCGGCCAGACGCTCTCTCGGCCCGGCCTCTGACAGGGTCGAGGCGCTCAAGCGGCTATCGAGCTCGTCCATCGCATCGAACTTGATGCGCTCGAAGAGCGCTTCCTTCGAGGCAAAATAGTAATAGATCGCCGTCGGACTCACGGAGGCCCGCTCGGCGATATCGCGCATGTTTATCTTGTCCGGAGCTTTGGCGCTTAGTTCCTCCAGCGTGATGTCGAGGATTTTGCGAGCGAGGTCCGGATTGGCTGGTTTGGACACTAGAAGCTCCTGACTACAGTTATCATAACGTTGTTATAATAAAGACGTCAAGCTCTATCTATACAGCTTCGGCCTGGCTCTACCTTCGAAGAGCCGCAGGACGAGGACGCCGCCGAGAATCGAGGCCGCGCCCGCGAGCTGCGCCCCGGTGAGCACCTCGCCGAGGAGGATGTAGGCCGAGACGGCGGTGAACACCGGCTCGAGCGAGACTACGAGGCTCGCGACGCTCGAAGGCAGGATCGAGAGACTCACGTTGTAGAGACCGAAGCCGCCCACCGTGGGCAGGGCCGCGAGGAGGAAGAGGACGAGCCAGCCCTTCCACAAGGCGCCGAGCCAGGCCAGATCTCGCAGGCTCCTCGAGGAGCCGGGGAGCGGAGCTCCCGGAACGCAGTTTACCGCGAACAGGAATAGGGCGGCGAAGGCGAAGGTATAGAGCAGCGAAGTCCAGGGATCGAGCCCGCGATCGGCGGCCGATCTCCCGAAGAGGCTGTAGAGCGCGTAGGATAGGCCCGCGAAGACGCCGGTGAGCAGGCCGGCCAGGTCGCCCCGCCACGAGCCCAGGTCGAGGACTCCCGCCACTAGTGCGCAGCCGCAGAGGCTCATGGCCACGGCGGTGAGCTTGGCCCGGCCCAGCCTCTCCTTGAGGAAGAGCCTGCCCAGGATAGCGGTGAAGGCCCCCGACGAATAGACGAGGACGGTGGCGACCGCTGCGCCGTTCTGCGCCACCGAGAGCGTCCACAGCGCGTTGAAGAGGGCGAGGACGAGGCCGTAAATCGCAAGATAGGGGAGCAGCCGCGCGGGCGCCCTGAGCAGGCCCGGCTTAACCAGGGCGAAGACGGGGACGAGGGCGACGACGACGAAGGCGTCCCGCCAGAAGGCCAGGACGAGGGCCGGGATCGAGTAGCTCAGAGTGAGGTGGCGGATGAAAATCGCGGTAGTGGAGAGGAAGACCGCCGCGATCACGGCGACGGTATAGCCTTTCGCCCGTGAACCGGCAGTCGCCATATCAGGAGCCTCCTTCGGCCCCCGACATGGTAGACGACCTGCGGGGCAATTTTAATCCCCTAGTAAGCGCTGTAGCTCCAGCTCCCCTCGACCAGGACCTGCGCGCGTATCGAGTTGGCGATGAAGCATTCCTCGTGCGCCGCCCTGTGCAGGTCGAGGATCTCGCGATCCCCGGGTTCGCGATCGCCGCAGAAGGCCACAGCCGGCCTCAATTCCACGCGCTCGAGCCACTCCTTGCCTGCCTCGTTCCAGGCCGCGCGGCCGACGGCCGTATCGACGTAGCTCTCGACCTTGAGGCCCGCCTTCGCCGCGAGGCTCAGGAACCAGAGCATGTGGCAGCTCGAGACGCTGGCTATCAGAGCCTCCTCAGGATCGACGGCGCCCGGATCGGAGAAGGGTACCCGCACCGCCTGTGGGGAACTGGACGCGGGCACCGTCAGCCCGCCGTCGAAGCGCCACAGGTGCGCTCGGCTGTATCGGTTGTCGGTGAAGACGCTGTCCCGGCGACTCCACTCGACCGTCGCGCTGTATTGTGTCATCATGCGGCCCCGCTTCAATCTACTGAAGAAATCCGCTCAAGAGCCGAGCCTCTCGCCGTAAAAATCGGCCACGGCCCCGAACGATTCCTTGGGCTCCCAGGCCATGTCGGGGTAGGTCCTGCCGCGGCCGCCCGGCAGAGTCTTCACCAGACTGTAGCTGTTCCTGTCCAAATCCTTCCGGGGGTCATCGCTGAAAGGGGCCGTGGGCGAGACGAAGGTCATGACGAAGCCGCCCTCGACCCCCGAAGCATCGAGCAGGCGCAGCTGCCGCGCGAGAAGGCGCGCCTGGGAAGCCTCGTCTCGCGGGTAATCGCCCTCCTTCAGTCTCATCCGCGGGGGAGGCGCCTGGCCCCCGAGGAGGGCCGAGCGGATAGCGTTGGCCAGGTAGGAGACGATCAGGCCCGGTCGCGGCGAGTAGTCGACGAGGTCTCCGGCTATGCCTTCGGCGGAGCCCTCGGCTCCCCTGTAGCTACGGAAGCCGAACTCGCTTATCAGGACCGGCTTGCCGTACCCGAAGGCGGGCTCGAGAAGCTCGACGTATCTATCCTCGATCCTAGCCTGCCAGTAGTGGTCGACCCCGACCAGGTCGAAGAGATTCCAGTCGACCGCTTCCCAGACGAGCGAGGCATAGGAGAGTTCGCCTCGGAAGCTCCGGCGCGCTACCGAGGCCGCCTCGGCCAGGAAGGCGTTGAGCGGCGCGTTGTGTCTGCCTTCCTCGAGGAAGCGCCGTCCCTTGCCCATCCTCTCCGCGACGTTGCCGCCGGGGACGATGCCGCGCATGAAGAGGGTCAGCTCCGAGCCGACGAGGAAGACGAGCCGCCCCCGACCTTCCCGGCGCAGCTCCTCGGCCGCCGCCGCAGCCCGGGCGATGTACTCGAGGGTCCGCCGCGGGCTCCTGTCCCACATCTCGGGCGAAAGCCACACCTCGAGTCCGAGCTCCGCGGCGAGCCTGGCGGCCGTCGCGAGGCGACCGAGATCGAGGCCGCAGATCCGGACGGCGTTGCAGTGCAGGTCGCTCTTTATGATCGAGAGCTCGCGGCGCACGATCCGCGGCTCGAAATCGGGGCGCCAGTTCCCTCCCATCACGCGGCCGACGTCGTAGCTGACCCCCTTGATCGTCATCGCGCTACGATTCCATCCCGCGGCGCGGCCGGGATCCTTCGCCGCTCAAGGGATCGCCGCGGCTCGACGGGCGCGCCCGAGGGTCAAGAGAAAGAGAAGGGCTCCGGCCACGGTGAGGCCTATGCCGACCCAGGCAGGGGCCTGGTTGCCCGCCCCGGCGGCGAGTACGAGCCCGCCCAGCCAGGCTCCAGCGCCGTTGCCGATATTCAGCCCCGAGTGGCAGAGCGCGGCTCCGAGCGAAGGGGCAGAAGGCGAAAGGTCCATGAGCCGGCTTTGAAGAGCTATCGCGAGGATCTGGGTCACCACGCCGAGGGCGAAGATGCCGAGCACGGCCTCCCAGGCCCTATCCGCGGTCAGGCCGAGCCAGAGCAGGACGATTGCGGTGAGCGCGAAGCCGAGGAGAGCGGCTCCGACCACCGACCGGTCCGAGACGCGGCCGCCGACCAGGGCTCCGATAGTCATGCCGACGCCGAAGAGGGCCAGGACGAGGGGCACAGCCTTCAGGGGCAGGCCGGCTGTCGCCGTGAGCAGGGGCGACACATAGGAGTAGACGGCGAACATTCCTCCGAAACCCACGGCTCCCGAGGCGAAGACCAGCCAGAGGGGCCCATTGGCGAGGGCCGCGATTTCCCGGGATACGGAGGCTCCTCCGTGGACCGGAAGCCGGGGTATCCACCTCGCCACGGCGACGGCCGACACCAGGCCGAGCGCGCCCACCCCGATGTACGAGAGCCTCCAACCGAGGGCCAGACCGGCCCAGGTGATCAAAGGCACGCCGACTATGTTGGCTATGGTCAAGCCCGCCATCATCATGGACACGGCCCTGCCCCGCTTCCCCGGACCCGCGACGTGGGCTCCCATGACCGCTCCGACGCCGAAGAAGGCGCCGTGAGGCAGTCCGGCCAGGAACCTTCCGAGGACCAGGGCGCCGAGGCTCGGCGCGAAGGCCGAGAGGACGTTGCTGAGGGTATAGAAGCCCATGAGGACTATCAACAGGAACTTGCGGTCCCAGCGGGCAGCGAGCACGGTGAGCAGGGGAGCCCCGACCACCACGCCCAAGGCGTAGGCGCTTATGATATGGCCGGCGGTCGAGATCGACACGCCAAGACCGGAAGCGATGAGGGGCAGGAGCCCCATGGCCGCGAATTCGGTCGTGCCGATGCAGAGGCCCCCGAGGGCCAGCGAAAAGAGAGCGATCGAGCCTGGTTTCATCGCGATTGAAAATACAGGATATCGAAGACACTATCAACCGAGACGGCGCGATCCGCCGCGACAGTGAGTTTCCGCGTAATCCACTAGTTCGGCTATGCTCTCTCGCCTGCTAAAGTCCACGGGACGCTGGTAGGCCGCGAGCATTCCCTCTTCTTCGATTGTCCTCTCCCTCTTCAGCCCCAATCCGATTCTGAAGAAGATCATCATCAGCTTGAGCAGCGGTCCGAGCTTCTCGAAATCGAAGCCCCCCCGAAGGTAGAACAGCTTTATCTTCGAACGCTCGTCCTGGGTGAAATTCCGCTCTTCCAGCTCCCCGATGATCCCTTCTTTCCAAGGCGAGGCTCCGACGCCGAAGACCAGGATCGGCCTAGCGCCCAGGGCATCGAGGTTCCTCTTGATCAGCCCGATGCCGGATATCCCCACGGCGTGCAGACATCCGCCGAAGATCACGAGATCGTAGCCCGCGAGTATCGCTCCGTCCGCCTTCTCCGCGCACAGAAGATCGGCGCCCAATTCTTCCGCTATCCAAGCGGCGTATCTCTCGGTGAAGCCCGAGGTCGACTTGAAGACCACGATCGTCTTCATCGCTTCTCCTTTTTCTCGAGTCCCAGGATAATTGAACGATGATCAACGTATAAACATCGCTCAGTAAAGTCAATCGGCAAAGCACTAGGTTCGCCCATGAACCGACAGCGAAGACAGGCGCAGGAACGTGCTTGTCGACGAAGCCGCTCCCGGCGATACTGCGGTCGGAGGAATGCCTTGGCTGGCCAAACAATCGGTGATGGTAGCGCGGAATCGAAGAAGGCCTTGCCCCTGGGCCAACGGCCTTGGGATGTACTATTCATCGTCGCGTTTTCGCTCTTCGCGGTGACCTCCGCGATCGCGGACGCGATACCGACTCTGGGGATCGCGATGGCGGCCGACGCGCCGACCTTTCTCGGTAGGGCGAACTATTGGTACGCCTACGGCTGCGATCCCCTCTTCCTTCACCCGCCGACCTGGATGCGATTGGTCACGGGCCTGTCGGCCTTCCTTTACGGGCCCTTCTACCTCGTGCTCGTCTATGCGCTCCTACGGGCTCGGGACTGGATCCAGCTGCCCGCCGTAATATACGCGACGATGATCGCGGCCATCACCGGGGTACTGGTCTTCGGCGTCGAGTTTTTCGGAGAGCCCCAGTGGCGATGCCAGAATGTCCCGAAGTTCCTCGCCTACAACACGGCCTACGTCGTCGTTCCCCTCCTCCTCCTCGTACGCATGCGCGCCCCCCGGCCCTTCGGGAGGAAATTCTGACGCGCGATTCGCCGATTCGCGCGCGGTCTCAGCCTCGTTTCGCCAGCATGGATATGCTTGCGGCAAAGAACCAGACGAGGAGGGCGGCCTGGCCGAGGAAGGGGGCATAGCCCGAAGCAGTATAGAATCCGGTGAGGTCGGTCCCGCCCAGTATCGAGGGAGCGACCGCCAGGCAGAGGGCGGCGGCGCCGAAGGCTGTCCAGGCAGTCCATCGATGGAGCGCCTTCGTGGCCAGGACGGCGGTCCCGGCCGAAGCCAGGAGGAGAGAGGATATTATCAGACCGATCGCGCCGTACAATGGGAAGCTTGCCTCCATGAGTCCTCTCACGACGGAAGGGTCCGCCCTCCCCGTCGTGTCCAGCGCGGCGCCGGCCTGGAGACCGTCGCCCACGAGCTCGATGGCCACCAGGAGAAGACCGACTCCGAAGGCCAGGCTGGCCATCCACTCCATGTCCTGCCTTTTCTGGCGGACGATATGCCGAAAGCCCGCCAGGAAGACGATCAGGCAGATCATGATGAGGGGGTCGGCGATCGAGCTGCGGAGTATCTGAAAGACCTGGGTCTTGGCGACGGCGTCGCTGAACCGGGCCGGGTCCTCCAAACCGACCCCCGGTACCATGCCCACGAAATAGAGGGGGAGAGCGGCCAGGAATACTGCGAAGCCTACGACCCCGCTCAGGCCCGAGATTCTGACGATGGTCTTGTCTTGCATCGGTCTCTCCTTGGCTCGAACTCTCGCCGCGAAGCGCCTCGAGCGCGTTCGGGTCAGCGGGCGAGAAAGCCCGGCGGCAGGAGCCATTCCAGGTCCCCGCGCAGGGGCTCTGAATCCTCCAGCCTGACGCAGGCGAGGCTGCCTTTCTTGCAGCGCAGGCGGCCGCCTCCGATCAGGTCCGCGATGGTCCGGCTGATTCCCGGCTCATGGCCGACGAGCATCACGGTTTTCGCCGAGAGCAGATCGCCGAGGAAGGCAGCGAGCCGGCGGGCGTCGAAGCCCGGCCCGAGCCTCTCCTCGCTTCGCAGCTCCGCGAGCATGCCCAGTTCGCGCGCCACGATCCGGGCCGTCTCGATAGCGCGCGGGAGGGGACTCGAGATGATGGCCTCGAGGCCGAGGTCCAGGGACGCTATACCGGAGGCCTCGCGCTCGATGAGCTGTCGGCCTTCGGCCGCAAGAGGCCGATCGTAGTCCTTGCCCAGCCATTCGGGGCCTTCCTCGGCGATGCCGTGGCGCAGGAACAGGAGCTTCATGCCAATAGCCTCGGCGCGAGCCGGTGCGGCGCCATCGCATCTTTGGAAACCATGAGCCGCCTCCTTTGCGTCAATTCGCGGATTCTTGAGAGGCTCGCTCGTTCGCCTTCCGCAGCCTCTCGGACAGGAGCTCCGCGAGCCTGCGCGAGGCCCCGCCGTCGGTCTTCAGGTAGAGCTCGAAGATCTCCGGCGGGATGACGAGGACGAGACTCTCGATCTCCGAGCGGGCGGTCGCGCTGCGGGCCTCACCCTGGATGAGGGCCATCTCCCCGAATATCTCCCCCGGCCCGATGGTAGCGAGTCTCTGCCCGCCTTCCGAGGAGGCCGCGTATATGCCGATGGCGCCCCTATGCACAAAGTAGGCCTCGCGGCCTCCCTCCCCGGCTGAGAAGAGCCGCTCGCCGGCCGCGAAAGCCCTGCCGTACAGATCGAAGAGCCGCCGAGGCTCCCTGAAGAGATTCCGCTCGATCCGCGAGGGCGCCGGCGACCGCAGGGTGCGTTGGAAGCGCGCGAAGAGGAGGGAATCGAAGTGCTCATGGACGTAGACGAGCTCGGCCACGCCGAAAAAGAGACAGAAGAAAAAGTACACGTTCGCCAGGAGGACGATGAGGTTCCCGAAGATGCCGTAGAGGAGATCGTACCTGGCCTTGTTCATGAAGAGGCCGATGGCGCTCGAGAAGGCGAGCGTCGCGAGGACGCAGAGGAGGGTCGCCGCGAAGGCGATCGCGCGCCCCGGCCGCTCGGGCGGCACGAGACGGTAGTTCAGGTAGACGAAGGCCAGCAGCACTGCCGGAGGAGTCGCGCGGGCCGCGAAGCGCGTCGCGTCGCTCAGGAAGAGCCCGGCGCCGGACCCGGGGACCATCGACAGGAAGCGCGTCGCCTCGGAGGCGGCGAGCATCGCCACGACGGCGAGCAGGGCCACGAGCTCGATGGCGAAGCCCATCAGGCTGTCGCGGATCAGAGCGCCCTTCCCCGCGGTCGCCCAGACGGCCCGTATGCCGCGCTGGACCGTCACGATCAGCAGGCGAGCCGAGTACAGGAGGCTCAGGATGCCGATGACGGCAGCGGGGGCCCCGAGCGACCTGCCGAAAAAGGCCCTGACGGCCCCCTTCGCGGGCATGGCCCCGAGCAGGGAGGCGGCCGCGCGCTCGGCCTCCGCCAGAGCCCCCGGCTTGGCGCGGAGAAAGGAGGACGCGAGGCCGAGCGCCAGGAGGAGGGCGGGCATGGCCGAAAGGAGAAAGGCATAGGCCCCTGCCGCCGCGTGGTTGGCGAGCTCGTGCTCGCCGAAGCGCTCGAAGGAGAAGACCGCGCGCTGGGCGAGGCCCGTAGCGGTCCGCCGGAGGCTCGTCATAGGAGCTACTGTCGCGCAAAGGCGGCCGACGCGCAAGGACGGATTATCCTTACCTCGTACATTATCCTCCGCACGCTCAGGACGGGGCCGGTTTCCCTTGTGTTCCGGGTTAAGAGGTCTATACTTATTACGGTTCCGACGACGAGGCCGAAAATGGGAAGCGAAAGCCGAAAATACTTACTCCTCGTCGAAGACGAGCCGCTCATAGCCATGAGCGAGCGAACGGAGCTCGAGGACAAGGGCTACAAGGTCCTCGTGGCCGACTCCGGCGAAGAGGCGTTGAAGGCCGTCGGCGAGGAGCCGCGTTTCGATCTCATCCTCATGGACATAGATCTCGGCAGGGGGATGGATGGAACGGAAGCGGCTCGACGGATCCTGAGGAAACTTGAGATTCCGATCGTCTTCCTCTCCAGCCACGTCGATCCCAAAATCGTCGAGAGGACCGAGGAGATCACGTCCTACGGATACGTGGTCAAGAACTCCGGGATAATAGTCCTCGACACCTCGATCAAGATGGCCCTGAGGCTGTTCACCGCCAACAGGACGATCGCCGAAAGCGACCAAAGGCAGCGGGCGATGATCTCCAACATCGCCGACGTCATCAGCGTCTTCAGCCGAGACGGGATAGTGCGGTATACGACGCCGAACATCGAGAAATGGTTCGGCTGGCGGCCGGAGGAGATCGTCGGCTCTCCCGCCAGATCGAGGATCCATCCGGAGGACCTCGACCGCATCCGGGCCTTCGTCTCCTCGCTCGTCGACGGCGCCCGGCGGATCGGCTCGATCGAACTCAGATTGAGGTGCAGGGACGGGAGCTACAAGCCCATCGAGGCGACCGCGTCGAACCTTCTCGACGAACCCTATATTCGCGGGATCCTGCTGACCTATCGCGACATCACGGAGCGCAAGAAGGCCGAAGAGGCGCTGAAGGACAGCGAGGAGAAGAGCCGGGCGATAATCGAGCAGTCGAAGGACGGCATCGTGATAACCGACGGGAAGGGAAATATCACCACCTGGAACGAGAGCTTCGGCAGGATCACAGGCGTGGACGGGAAGGAAGCGCTGGGGAAGCCCCTTTGGGAGATGCAGTGGGGCCTGACCCCGGAGAATCTCAGGACGCCCGAGCTCCTCGGCGCGATGAGGAAGTTCATCACCGACTGCCTGAGGGGCGAGACCGATCCGCAGAGGAGCAAAGAAGGAAAGATTCGAGCCGGGGACGGCAGGATCCGGACAGTGGACGCGTCCTATTTCATTATCGAGCCCAACGGCGAGCGGATGTTCTGCGCGCTGTTCCGCGACGTAACCGAACGCAAGTCCGCGGAAGGCCGGCTCCTCGAATACGGGGAAAAGCTCGATTCGATCATGAAGGCCGCGAAGATCATATGGTGGGAGCTGGATATGGATACCGGGGATCTCCGCTTCGACAGGGAAGTGGTCGGGATGTTCGGCTATCCTACCGGACGATTCCGGAGCTACGCGGACTTCCTCGTCCTGGTACACCCCGAGGACCTCGTCCGCATCGAAGAGGCCAGGGAGACCCTGGCCTCGGGCCGAAGCGGCAGCTGCGAGATAGAGTTCAGGGGCCTTACCAAGACCGGCGACTATCGATGGTTCTACCTGACCTGCTCCTCGACGATGGAGGGGAGCGCCGGAGTCCCGCCGCGCCTCGCGGGCCTCCTCATGGATATCGACCCGAGGAAGAAGAGCGAGGAGGAAATCAGGTCCCTGCTGGAGGAGAAGGAGCTGATCCTGAAGGAAGTCCACCATAGGGTCAAGAACAACATGGGAACCATGAAGAGCCTCATCCACCTCCAGATGCTGAAGATGAAGGACCCGACGGGGATCGCGGCACTCGACGACGCCGAAAGCCGGCTCGACAGCATGATCCTCCTGTACGATATCCTCTATCGGTCGAGCTCCTACAGAGAGGTTTCGATGAAGTCCTACCTCTCCGACCTGATACGGCAGGTACTCGAAAACTTCCCGCACGACAAGGCGATCAGCGTCGAGGAGCGCATCGAGGACTTCCTCCTGGACACGAGGAGGCTGCAGCCGCTCGCGATCATCGTCAACGAGCTTCTGACCAACATCATGAAGTATGCCTTCGCCGGCAAGCGCGAAGGGACGATCAAGGTATCGGCCTCTCTGCGGGGGGACCGCGTTTCCGTCGCCATCGAGGACGACGGCATCGGCATGCCGGAGACCGTGGATTTCGAGCGTTCGACGGGCTTCGGCCTCATGCTCGTCAATTCGCTGACCAAGCAATTGGACGGCGCGATCCGCATCGACCGCGCATTCGGGACGAGGGTCTCCCTCGATTTCGCGCGATGATGGAGGGCCGGTATGCGCCCGACCTGTACTCCACGCCGTTCAAGCGGAAGGTCAGGTACTGCATCAGAACTCCTCGAAGGACGGATCGTCGAACCCGGAACCGGGCACCGTCGCAATGGCCCTCGGTCTAGGGAGAAGGGCGATCCGTTTCCGCTCGGCGTCCGCCCTCGCCGTGACGTTGGCGGGGTCGCATCCCGGCGCCTTCGCCGACGGCGCCTTCGTCGACGGCGCCTTCGTCGACGACTCCACCTTGAAAAAGGCTATGGCGGAGGCGAGTTGCTCAGATTGGCCCGAAAGCTCTTCCGACATGCTGGCGAGTTCCTCGCTGGCGCTCGCGTTCTGCTGAACCACGGAATCGAGCTGGATCATCGCCTTGCTTATCTGATCGATCCCCGAGCCCTGCTCCTTCGATGCGGAGGCGATCTCCTGGACGAGATCGGCGGTCTTCTTGATATCGGGCACGATCGACCGGATGATTTCGCCGGCGCGGCTCACGGTCGCCACCGTATCCTTCGAGAGCTTGGTGATTTCTCCGGAAGCGGCCTGCGAGCGCTCGGCCAGTTTGCGCACTTCGATCGCCACGACCGCGAAGCCTTTGCCGGCCTCGCCCGCCCGGGCCGCCTCGATCGCGGCGTTCAGGGCGAGGAGGTTGGTCTGTCGCGCGATCTCCTCGATGATGCCGATCTTGTCGGCGATCAGGTTCATGGCCTCGACCGACCGCTCGACGGCCCGCCCGCCTTCCTCCGCGTCCCTCGACGCCTTGATCGCGATGCCCTCCGTGGCCATGGCGTTGTCGGAGTTCTGCTTTACGGTCGCGGTCATCTCCTCGATGGAGCTCGATATCTCCTCCGTGCCGGCCGCCTGCTCGGTCGCGCCCTGGCTCATAGCCTGGGCCGTCGTGCTGATCTGCATGCTCCCCGAGGAAACCTGGCCCGACGCGGACAGAATCCCGCCGGCGATCGACTTGAGGCTTTCCTGCATGTCCTTGAAGGCGTGGGCCAGCTCGCCCATCTCGTCGGTCCGGCGAAGCATGTCCTCGTGCACGACGAGCGTGAGGTCGCCCTTGGCGATGGCCTTGGTGAACACGACGACGCGGACGAGGGGCCTCGATATGGACCTGGACAGGATGACGGCGATCACGGTCGAAGCGACGGCGCATAGGGCGCTCAAGAGAGCCATGATCAGCGTGACCCTCGAGCCGGCCGCCGCGTTGCCCTCCGAGCTCCGCTTCGCGAGATCGACATTCGTCGCGACAATCCCGTCCACTGCGGCCTGGAGCCCGGCGGCCGCTTCGGCGCCCTTGCCGTCCATCAGGGCGAGCGCGTCGCCGCGCTTGCCCGCCGTATCGAGGCGCAGGATCTCGTCGGCGACGGACCTGTAATTGGCCAGTTGCGACTTGTACTCGGCGAACAGGGCCTTCTCCTTCTCCGTGGCGAGGGTAGCGCCGAAAGAGACCGCCGAAGCGTCCATCTCGGAGCGGAGGTCGGCGATCGCGGCCTCGGCCGGCGCCCAGTCCTTCTGGTCCGCGGACATGGCGATGGTCCTGACGTTTATCCTGACCTTCTGGAAGTTCTCGGCGATCGCGATCAGATCGGCGAAGGGCCTCGTCGCCCTCTCGTACAGATAGGTATCGGCCGCGACGACACCCCGTATCACGATGATGCCTACGGCGCCTATCGCGACGCTCAGGACGACGACGATCGAGAATGCGACGGCGAGCTTGCCGCCAATCTTGAATCGCATGAACGGGCCTCCATTTGAATGAGATCGGACGCGAAGCGGCGGACACCGCAGTCGACGCGGTTTGAACTCTAGTGCTTCGCCCCGATCGCGCCAGTCCACCTTTAGGCCGGACTCCCTAGTACCAAAGCGCTAGGGAGGCCGTTATGCGATCTTGATATGCCGCTCGGAAAGGATGCGGATGAAGCTCATCCGCGACGCGGCCCCGACCTTGCGAAACATGACGGCGAGATGATTCTTCACCGTCGACTCCGCTATGCCGAGGCGAAAGCCGATGTCCTTGGACGATGCGCCCGAGGCCACAAGGCGCGCGATCTCGATCTGCCTGTCCGTGAAGCCGAGCGAGGAGAGAGGCGTCGCCTTGCAGCGGCTCGCGTAGCCGGCGACGATGGCGGAGAGCTCGCGGGCGACGCTGTCGGCGCGATCGGCGAGGCTCGCGATCTCCGCCTCCCTCTCTTCCTCGGAGGAGCGGTCGATGAGCATCGCGACGATGGTGGCCAACGAACCGTCGGACTCGAAAAATGGCATCGCGAGGCAATCGCAGGGCAGAGCGGGGCCGTCCTTCCTCGGAAAAAGAACTCGTTCCCGGAATATGCCGGCCGTCGCGTACACCGCGTCGGCGCGCGCCATCAGAGCCTCGTTCCTCTCGCGCTCCTCGTCGCTCCCGGCGCGATCGAAGAGCCGCCGCCCGACCAGCTCCTCGCGCGAGAAGCCCAGGACCCTTTGGGCGGCTTCGTTGCAGTCGCGCACGGTCCGCGAAGGGTAGTCGACGATGAAGAGAGGGTCCGAAAAGCCCTTGAGCGCCAGACCCGACAGACCTCCGGATGCGCTCGGGGCTCGGGAAGAATCCGCTTTCGCCGGTCGACCCACCAAGAGGTAGCCTTGCGGCTCTCCACCCGCTTCGGCCATGGGACTCAGGCTGAAGCAGAGGCGAACCTTCTCGAAGGCTCGCGTGAGAAAGACCGCTTCTCCGCCCAGCCTCTTCTTCGCCCCCAGCACGAACTCCGACATCCGGCGGCGCTCGCTCGCCTCGATGAGCTTGGACAGGGGCTTCGAGACGAGCGCTTTCGCCGAATAGCCCAAGAAGGCCGTCGCGCGGCGATTCGCAGCGATCACGCGGAGCCTGCGATCGAGAACGACGACGAAGTCCTCGACGCAATCCATGAGCTCGAGAAAGAGACCGAAATCCCGGCACGGCAGGGCGGGAGACCTTTTACGGGCGGTCCCGCCGCCGTTCGAATCGTCCAACTTCATAACCGCCAACAGATTGCAATAGATTAATAATGGGAAATACCATTGTAACATCATATCCATCGCTTTTCCCGGTCGGGAAAGCCTTCGCGCCCGATCCTCGCGCGGAGCACGGGAAAACCGAGTTATTCCATTCCCAACCCGCAGCTTGGACTTTCAACTTCCCCTTGACAATCCTTATTGTCGGCAATATGTTTATCCAACAAGTTTAACCAAATGGTTATATCATTTAGTTTGACTGATTGGTTCTTTTGTTGCTTCGGCCGGAGGGCAAGCAGGCTGATGAAATGCTTCGAGTTTTTCAACAGCCTGCTAGGAGGACGGAAATGGAAAACGAAACACATGATCTCACCAAGGAAGAACTTATCCTCAATGCCGCATCCGATGTATTCATCGAAAAAGGCTTAAGCGGGGCGAGGACACAGGAGATAGCCGATAGGGCCGGGATAAACAAGACCCTCCTCCACTACTACTTCAGAACCAAGGAAAACATCTTCGCTAGGATACTACAGCAGGTCTTTACGTCCTTCCTCGTTCAGATAGACACCGCGATCTCGGAGGACGCCCCCTTCCCCATCGCGCTCCGCGCCTTTATCGATTCCTTCGTCGACTCCATCGCGGCCCGCCCGAGGGTGCCGCTCTTCATAATGCAGGAGCTTTCGCAGGGCGGGAAGATAGTGAAAGAGGTGATCTCCGGCACGCTGGAACGGATGGATCTCCCCAACAAGATGGTGCGTCTCATCACGAAGGAAATCGAAGAAGGGAACCTCGAACCGGTCGACCCGCTCCAGACGGTCGTCACGGTGCTGGGAGCCTGCATCTACTACTTCGTCGCCGAGCCCATCATCGGAGCCGTGGTTTCGAAAATTCAGCCGGGGCTGGTTCTCGACCGGGAGAGCTTCGTTGCCCAACGTAAAGAGGAAATATTCAAGGTGCTCTACTACGGCCTCAAGAAGCGGGAGGAGAGCGATGCGAAGTGATCGAGCGATGGACCGGCTGCTGATCCTCGCGCTGCTCCTGGGCGCGCGATGCATCGGCGCCGAATCGCTCAAGGAGACGATCGGCCTGGCCCTCGCCCACGACGCTTCCATCGCGTCGGCGGCTCAAGAGGCGCAGGCCTCCCGGCTCGATGCCGGGTCGGCGAAGTACGCCGTCCTCCCGAGCCTCAGCCTCGGGGGCAGCTATCAGTACGACAGCGGCACCGCCGACCTGACTCTGCCCCTCGGCCCGGGCGGCCGCCCCCAAACCCTGAGCCTTTCGCAGCAGAACACGATAGACATGAACGCGGGCTTCAGATGGCTGCCCTTCACGGGCTTCGCCCAGGAAGCGACTATCGAGCAGAAGCGCCTCCAAGCCGTGCTCGCGGACAACTCGCTCGATTCCGCCCGTACCGACGTCGCGCTCGGGGCCATCACGGCGTTCAGGCAGGCGCAGGCGGCCGAGCTCCAGATCGAGACTCTCGGCTCGGCGAGCCGGCGGGCGCAGCTCCAAATCGACCAGACCCAGGCCCTCGAGCGCCAAGGCATGGCGATGAAGGTGGACGTGCTCTCGCTCACCATCGCGCGGCTCGACTACGACCAGAAGCTCATCGCCGCGAAGGCCGCCCTGGCCGACGCGCTGGAGCAGCTCAAGTACCTGACCGGCAAGGATATCGCGGTGCCTTCTCCGCCGGAGGAGGAGCCCGGCCTCAGTCCTCCCTCCCTCGACGAAGCGGGGACTTCCCAGATCAAGGCGCTCTTCATCCAAAGGGGGATTCTCGAGACAAGCAGGACGCTCGCCCGCTCCAAGCTCTATCCGACCCTGGCCCTCAGCGGCGCCCTGCACTACGGCCTTCCCGGCGTCAATCCGGTCCAGAACGAATGGATGCTCTACGGCGTCGCGGGCGCCACGGTCACCTGGTCCTACGACTGGGGAGGCGACGCGCTCGCGGCCCAGGCGGTAGATCACAGCATCGCCAGGCTCGCGAGCGACGAGAAGACCGCGCGCGAGCGGATCGAGCTGGGCTACGACAGCGCGCTGCGGGATTGGAGCGCCGCTCGCGAGGCGCTCGACGTCGCCAAAGCCTCGCTGGACCTCGCGAAGACCAAGATGAGAATCGTCGATTCGCAATACGGGCAGGGCATGGCTTCGACGACAGATTTCAACGATGCGAATCTCGGTCTTACCCAGGCCGAGCTGCAGTACAGGACCCAACTGCTCTCGCTGCTGCTCAAAGCGAGCCAGATCGAGGCCCTGAGCGGCGAAAGCCTCGAGAAATGGAGCGTAGCGCAATGAAGACTTGCTTCAAATTCTTCGCTTTGGCGGCCGCTGCCTCCGCCGCGGCCGGTTGCGCGGGAAAGGCCGGACAATTCGCCTATACCGGAAGGATGGACGTGGACACAGTCACCGTCTCGGCCCAGGCCTCGGGCGTCATCGAATCGCTGTCCGTCAAGGAAGGCGACGAGCTGCGCAAGGGCGAGACCCTCGGTCGAATCGACACGGATCGCCTCGTGGCCCAGCGGCAGCAGCAGGAAGCCCAGGTCGACGAGCTCGAGGCGCGGCGCGGCGCCGCCGAGGCGCAGATCCAGCAGGCCGAGGCCCAGCTCGCCCTCACTCGCGACACGCTCGACAAGACCGAGAAGCTGCTCGCCGAGGGCGGGGCCACGCAGCAGCGGCGCGACGAACTAGCGACCGAGGTGCAGGTGGGCGAGAAGAACCTGGCGTCGCTCCGGGCCAACATCGCCGTGATCGCGGCCCAGGAGGAAGGACTGCGCGCGGGCTTGCGCCTCACGGACATAGCCATACGCGACGCCGTGATCGTGTCGCCGCTCGACGGCACGGTGCTCGACAAGTTCCATTACGAAGGCGAGCTGGCCGCGGTCGGCACGCCCCTGTTCGAGGCGGCCGACCTCTCCGAGCTGACCGTCGAGATCTACGTGCCCTCGGACAAGCTCGGCGCGGTCGCGCTCGGCCACGAAGCGACGGTGAAGGCCGACGGCGTGAAAGACGCGATGGTCGGCACCGTGAGCTGGGTGGCGAGCGAGGCCGAGTTCACCCCCAAGACCATTCTCACCCAGGAGACCCGCGCCACGCTCGTCTACGGCGTGAAGATCAGGGTCCCCAACCCCGATGGGGTCCTGAAGATCGGGATGCCAGTCGACGTGAGGCTCTGATGGATCCCATCGTGGTCAGCTCGCTGCGGAAGTCCTACGGCTCCGTGGAGGCCGTCCGCGGCGTCAGCTTCGCCGTCGCGAAGGGCAGCATCTTCGGCCTGATCGGCCCGGACGGCGGCGGCAAGACCACCATCATGCGGAGCCTGGTCTCCCTCCTCTCGATAGACGCGGGGGAGCTGCGCTTCATGGGAAGGCGCGTCGACGAGGAGCCCGGCTACGTCCGATCCCGCGTCGGGTACATGCCCCAGCGCTTCAGCCTCTACCAGGACCTCACGGTCGAGGAGAACCTCAGGTTCTTCGGCGACCTCTTCGCGGTGCCGCGCCGCGAACTCGCGCAGCGGGTCGACAGGCTCTACGGCTTCTCGGGCCTCGCTCCCTTCAAGGCGCGCCGCGCGGCCGCGCTCTCGGGCGGCATGAAGCAGAAGCTCGCGCTGTCTTGCATGCTGGTCCACGCGCCCGAGGTTATCGTCCTCGACGAGCCCACCTTCGGCGTGGACCCCGTCTCGCGCGGCGAGTTCTGGTCCATCCTCGGCTCGCTCAGGAGCGAAGGAACCACGATCCTGGTGAGCACGGCCTACATGGACGAGGCCCTTCTCTGCGACCGGGTGGCCCTCGTCTACAAGGGAGAGATCCTCGCGAGCGACGTCCCCTCGGCCCTCTGCGCCGGCTTCGGCGACGACCTGTACCTGGCCGAGACGGAATCGCCCCACCGAGCCTACGACGTTCTCCTCGCCTCGGCGCTCTGCGGGGAATGCAATCTCTTCGGGGAGGGAGTGCATTTCACGCTCGCCAGCGTCGGCCCCGACGCCAGCGTCGGGATAGGCGAGGTCGAGAGGGCGCTAACGGAGCGCGGCGTCGCGCTGAAGTCCCTGCGCCCCATCGAGCCCGGCCTCGAGGATCTCTTCCTCAGGCTCATGAAGGAGTGAAGGACGATGAGCGAAGCCGACAGCGAGGGTTGCGCCGTGCGGGTTAGCGACCTCTCCCGACGCTTCGGCGACTTCGTCGCCGTGGACCACATCTCCTTCAGCGTCCCGCGGGGCGAGATCTTCGGCTTCCTCGGCGCCAACGGAGCGGGAAAGACCACCACGATCCGCATGCTCTGCGGACTGCTCCAGCCCAGCTCGGGGAGCGGTACCGTGGCCGGTTACGACGTCATGCGGGACTACGAGAAGATCAAGCTTCGCATAGGCTACATGAGCCAGAAGTTCAGCCTCTACGAGGACCTCACGGCCCGCGAGAACATGGAATTCTACGGAGGAATCTACGGCCTCAGGCCGGCGGACATCAAGTCGCGCATCGCGGAAATCCTGGATTCGCTCGAGCTGGGCGCCCTGGCCGACAAGCTCGTCGCCGGCCTGCCCATGGGCTGGAAGCAGCGGGTCGCGCTCGGCGCCGCCCTCATCCACGATCCCGAGATCGTCTTCCTCGACGAGCCGACGAGCGGAGTCGATCCGGCCTCGCGCCGCAATTTTTGGCTGCTGATCTACCGGCTCGCGGATCGGGGCAAGACAGTGTTCGTGACCACGCACTACATGGACGAGGCCGAGTACTGCGGCCGCGTGTCCATCATGAAGGGCGGACGGATCGCGGCGATCGGAAATCCCAGGAGGCTCAAGGAACTGCACGGCGCCGCCTCCATGCAGGAAGTCTTCATGAACGTGCTGCGCGAGGGGGAGCCGGGATGAACCGCATCCTCCTGTCGATCTTCCGCAAGGAGATCACCCACATCCTGCGCGACCCGCAGAGCCTCGTCATGGTGCTGCTGATGCCGCTGCTCATGCTCTTCCTCTACGGCTACGCGATAACCCTCGACATGAAAGGCATCGATACGGCGATCATCGACGAGTCGCGGACGCCGGAAAGCCGCGCCCTCGCGCAGCGTCTGTCCACGACGGACTTCTTCCGGATCCGGGCGCGGAACCTGGCGCTCGACGGCATCGAGGACCTCTTCAAATCCCGGACGGCGCGCTGCGTCCTGGTCATACCCTCCGATTACGCGATAAGGCTGATTGCCAGGGGTGGGGCCGAGGTCGAGCTCATCATAGACGCCAGCGACCCGAACGCCGCCGAGTTCGTCGACAATTACTTCGGCCAGGTCGTGGCCGCCCAGAGCGCCTCGCTCGCCGGGGGCGGCCGGCTCCTCTTCGCGGTGAGCCCGCGCGTCTTCTACAACCCCGACATGCGCTCCGCCGACTTCTTCGTCCCGGGCCTCATAGCCGTCATCCTCATCCTCATCAGCACTCTTCTCACAAGCATCGCGATAGTGAGGGAAAAGGAGTCGGGCACGATGGAGCAGATCCTGGTGAGTCCCATCAGGCCGGGGCAGATGATCCTGGGCAAGGTCCTGCCCTATACGGCGATCGGATTCGCGGCCGGGGTCCTTATCCTCTCGGTGGGAAGCCTCTGGTTCCGCGTGCCGATCAAGGGCTCGCTCCTCCTCGTGCTGGCGATGATGCTTATCTACACGGTATCGGGCATCAGCCTCGGCATCCTCGTCTCGACGATCGCCAGGACCCAGGCGGTGGCCATGCTGGCCGCGGTGACGCTCACCATCCTGCCCATCATCATGATGAGCGGCTTCATCTTCCCCGTGTCGAGCATGCCAAAGGTGTTCCAGTGGGTCAGCGCCGCGATACCGGCGACCTATTTCCTCCAGATCATCCGCGGCATCGTCCTCAAGGGAAGCACCGTCCTCGATCTCTACCGGCCGGCGGGGATCCTCGTCGGCATGGACATCCTCCTCATCGCCGCGAGCGTCCGGTCCTTCCGGGCGCGGCTGGAGTAGCCCAGGATGCGCAGGATCCTCTTCGTCGTGCAGAAGGAGTTCCGCCAGATACGGAGGACGCGGGCCTACTTCGCACTCATCTTCGTCGCGCCCTTCGTACAGCTCCTCGTGATGGGCTCGGCCCTGACCACCGAAGTCAAGAACGTACCCGTGACCATCGTGGACGACGACCACAGCCCGATGAGCCGCGAGATCGTCCGGGCGGCCTCGGCGACGGCCTCCTTCGACTTCCTGGGGACGGCGGCCTCGGAAGCGCAGGCGACCGCGATGCTCGACTCCGGCAGGGCGCGGATGGTCCTGGCGATTCCGCCCCACTTCGAGCGGGACCTCAAGGACCTGCGGACGCCGGAAGTGCAGGTCCTCGTCGACGGCGTCGACGGAAACTCGGCGGGGGTGTCCCTGGGCTACGCGACGGCCATGCTCGCCCAGGTGCAGGGGCGCTGGGCGCAGTCGATGGCGCCGCCTTCTCCCGAGCGGGGCGCGGGGGCGATCACCATGGTGCCGCGGATGTGGTACAACGCCAACCTCGACTCGAAGCTCAATTTCGTGCCGGGCCTGGTCGGCATCCTCCTCGTGATCGTCACGACCTTCCTCACCGCGATCAACATCGTGCGCGAGAAGGAGATCGGGACGCTCGAGCAGATCATGGTCACGCCGCTCAAGGGACTGCAGCTCATCATCGGCAAGATAATCCCCTTCACCATCCTCGGCTTCGCCCAGCTCACGATCGGCCTCCTCGCCGCGGGCCTGGTGTTCGGGATATGGATGAAGGGCAGCCTCCTCCTCCTGTATTTCCTGACCCTCGTATTCTGCTTCTCGACCCTGGGCCTGGGCATCTTCGTGTCGACCCTGGCCCGGACCCAGCAGCAGGCCATGTTCATCGCCTGGTTCTTCATGATCTTCGCGATGCTCCTCTCCGGGTTCTTCGTCCCCATCGAGAACATGCCCGCCGGAGTCCGGTACCTGACCTACCTCAACCCGCTCCGGTACTTCATCCTGATCCTGCGCGAGGTATTCCTGAAGGGGACGGATTTCCGATTCCTGTGGAAGGAGGCCGCGGCGATGGGGGCCATCGGGCTCGTCGCCCTCGTCTCGGCGACGATGCGGTTCCAGAAGCGGCTCAAATGAAGAAGTCCTTCTTGCCCCGAGCGGGAAGCGGCGCTACACTTCGCGCATGGAACGCGGTTCGCCAGCCGTCGGCAGCTCGGCCCGCCGGAGGGATGGTCCCGACAAGACGACGGGAAGGACGAGCTACGCGGACGACCGCCGCGCTCCCGGCCTCCTCCACGCCGCCGTACTCTCGAGTCCGCACGCCCACGCCGAGATCGTCCGCGTGGAGGCCGATGCCGCCCGCGGCTCGAGCGGCGTGCGCGGCGTCTTCACCGGCGAGGACTGGGACGCGCTCATCGGCCTCTACCTGGGCGACAAGCCTCCCCTCGCGCGCGGCCGAGTCCGCTATCACGGCGAGCCCGTCGTCGCCGTCGTAGCGGACGACGAGGCTTCGGCCCTCCGGGCGCTTCGGCTCGTCCGCGTCGAATACCGCCCCCTCCCCGCCATCGGCACTCCCCGCGAGGCTCTCGCTCCGGGGGCTCCCCTCCTCCACCCCGAGCTCGGCTCCTACCGGCGGATCCCCGCCATCCTTCCCGAGCCGGGCAGCAATGTCGCGAACCGGACGAAGATCCGCAAGGGCGACGCCGAAGGTGCCATGGCCGCGGCGGAAGTCCGCATCGCGGGGGAGTTCTCCTTCCCCCCCGGCGACCATTGCGCGATGGAGCCGCGCTCGGCGCAGGCGGAGATCCTCGCCGACGGCAGAGTCCTCATCAGGTCCTCGACCCAATCCCCCTTCGGAGTGCGCAACCTCCTGGCCATCGGCTTCGGCATTCCCCAGGGCATGATCACCGTGACCGCCCCCGCAGTGGGCGGGGGCTTCGGCGGGAAGGCCGGCATCCAGCTCGAGCCTCTCGCCTATCTCCTCTCGCGCGCCCTCGGCGGCCGGCCGGTGCGGCTGGCCAACACCCGCGAGGCCGATATGCTCGGCTCGCCCGGGAGACCGGGGATAGAGGCTCGGGTGAGCCTCGGCGCGAGGCGCGACGGGACCCTCCTCGCGGCGGACATCGAGTTCCTTTTCGACTCGGGGGGGTACGCGGACTACGCCGTCAACGTCTCCCGCGCCGCGGGCTACGCCTGCACCGGACCTTATCGAATTCCGAACGTAAAGTCCGACTCGCTCTGCGTCTACACGAATCACCCTTTCGCGACCGCCTTCAGGGGCTTCGGCCACATCGAGATGGCCTTCTGCATCGAGCGCGCGATGGACCTCCTCGCCGCCAAGCTCGGGATGGATCCCGTCGCGCTCAGGCTCAAGAACGCGGTGCTGCCGGGCGACACCACGCCCTCGGGCTCCCGTCTCGATTCGAGCACGGGAGACCTGCCTCGCTGCATCCGCACCGTGGCCTCGCGGCTCGGCTGGGACGGCGCGGATCGGACGGACGCTATCGGGGGCAGGCGCCGCGCGAAGGGGGTCTCCTGCTTCTGGAAGGCGCCCGCCATCCCGACCTTCACGGACGCGGGCGCCATCGTGTCCTTCAACGAGGACGCCAGCCTCAATGTCCTCACGGGGATCGTCGAGCTCGGCCAGGGCGCCCTCTCTGGTCTCGCGCAGATCGCGGCGGACGCCTTCGGCATCGACCTCGCCAAGATCCACGTCGCGGGAGAGGTCTACACCGACCGCGCCCCCCACGACTGGACCACCGCGGCCTCGCGATCCCTCTTCATGGCCGGACGGGCTCTCCTCGCCGCGATCGACGACGCGAAGTCCCAGCTCAGGCGCATCGCCGCCGGGCCTCTCCGCTGCCCGGAGGAGGATCTCGAAGTGGCCGGAGGCCGCGTCTTCATCCGCGACGACCCCGAGATATCCCTCGCTCTCGAAGCGCTCGTCCTCGGCTATGTCTACCCGGGAGGGAACGCGATAGGCGGCCCGGTCATCGGGCGCGGCTCCTATATAGCCCGCGGGCTCTCGGACCTCGACCCGGAGACGGGCAGGGGAAGACCGGGCCTGGAGTGGACCCTGGGCGCCGAGGGGGTCGAGGTCGAGCTGGAGGAATCCACCGGCCGCTTCCGGGTGCTGCGGAGCGCCTGCTGCATGGACGTCGGGAAGGTGGTGAATCCCGCGCTCGCCCGGGGTCAGGCGGTGGGAGCGATGGCTATGGGGATCGGCTTCGCGACCCGGGAGTCCTTCGTCTTCGGAAGCGGGCAGAACGTGCTCAACGGGAGCCTCCGCGACTACAAGCTCCTCCGCTACGGGGAGGAGCCGGAATACATCGTGGACTTCCTCGAGACTCCCCAGGGCGACGGCCCCCTCGGGGCGCGCGGCCTCGGCGAGCAGGGCATCCTCGGCATGCCCGGGGCCCTGGCCCAGGCCCTCGAGCGCGCGGCCTCCGCGCCCGTCGACAGTCTGCCCATCACGCCCGAGAGCCTCTGGCGCTCGATGCGCGCGGCGCGGGGGGGCCCGGCTTGATCCCCTTCGATATCGTGTATCGCCGACCCGAGACCGTCGACGAGGCGGTGGCCGCATGGCTCTCCAACCCCGAGGCTTCCGCCTACTATTCGGGAGGCACCGAGATCGTCACCGGGTCGCGGAACGGGACCTACGGCGCCAGCGCCCTCATCGACGTGAAGCGGCTCCCCGAGTGCCGCGCCCGAGACTCGCGGAGGGTCGCCGAAGGAGAAGCCTTGTATTTCGGAGCGGGGCTCTTCCTCAACGAGATCGTCGAGGACGGTTCCTTCCCCCTCCTCTCAGCGACCGCGGCGAAGATCGCGGACCACAGCGTCCGGAACAGGATAACGCTCGGCGGCAACGTCGCGGGGCGCTTGCCCTACCGCGAGGCCCTCCTGCCCTTCCTCGCCGCGAACGGTACCGCCCACCTGGCCGGGCCCTCGCCTGCCGGCGGAGTCGCCCGCAGGGAGGCGCCGCTGAGGGAACTCCACGCCAAGCGCCTCCTCCTGGGTCCGGGCGAGTTCCTCCTGGGGCTCTCGGTGGATGCCGAGGCGGCCGACCTTCCCTTTTACCGCGACCGCGCGACCTCGGGAGCCGAGATCGACTATCCCATCCTGGCCCTCTGCGCGATGGCGCGGTCCGGACGGTTCGCGGTAGCGCTCTCGGGCTATCTCGACGCCCCGGCCTGGCTCGAGACCGAAGGGGCGCCGCCGCGGGCCCGGGACTTCCCAGAGCCCCGGACCGATGCGCGCGCCTCGGGACACTATCGCGCCGAGCTCCTCGGACTCGGCCTCGCGCGGGCGGCGGAGGCTTTGAAATGACGGAACGGAAGGGACTCTACGAACTCAGGCTCCGGGTCAACGGCGAAGAGCGGGTCCTGGCGGCGCGGCCCCAGGATACCCTGCTCCGCGTCCTGCGCGAGTCCCTGGGCCTCACCGGCGTCAAGCTCGGCTGCGAGAACGGCGACTGCGGAGTCTGCACCGTCCTCGTAGACGCCAAGCCGGTCAAGTCCTGCATGGTGCTCGCCGCCGAAGTCGAGGGCGCGGATATCCTCACCATCGAAGGTCTCAGGGACGAGAACCTGCGCGAGGCTTTCCAGGAGGAGAACGGCTACCAGTGCGGGTTCTGCACTCCCGGCATGATGCTCAACGCCCACGCCCTCCTCGAGGCCCATCCCTCCCCGAGCCTCGAGGAAACCCGCGATTGGATGGCCTCGAACCTCTGTCGCTGCACCGGCTATGAGGGCATCGCCCGAGCCATAGCGCGCGCCGCCACGAAATAGCCCGGGAGCTCCTCGCGATGACCCATCCGCGAGACGATGGAGCTTATGCCGCTGTTGAACAGAGGACCGCATTTAATACTGCCTCCACTGGAATTTTATTAATTCTTTAAACCTTAAGCGAAAATGCCAACCTATTTCTCGTAGATCATTTAAATAGTATTCCGGTTTTAATAAAGCGGCATCGCAGAACCAACTGGAAAATTCTTACTATTCCTATATATCATTACAATATATCATTAGTTGGTTATTGCCAAGAAAAAAATATCAATTAAAAAAATTTTGAAATCTGCTTTGAGTTTTAATGATCATGGTTGACAATCTATCTGGTGAAGCATAGGCTTTACCGCAATCATGGCAGCGACCATCAAACAGATCGCTGATAGGGCGGGCGTCTCCCCGGCTACAGTGTCCCTTGTTCTCAACATGCGCCCCGGCATCAAGGCCGAGACGCGCGACAAGGTCTTCGAGGCGGCGGCCGACCTGGAATATCGGCTGCGGCATCCGGCGTCCGGAGCAGGGAACGCGACCGTTCGCTTTCTCCGCATCAGGAAGCACGGCCACATCGTCAACCCTAACCATCGCGTATTCATCGCCGACTACATGGACGGCATGGAAAGAGAGGCGAGTCTCCAGTTCTGCGCCCTGGAGACTCGCTCCTACGAGAAGTTCGATCCCGCCGAGATCCTGGCCTCCCTCGAGGAAGGCTCCGTCGCCGGGGCGATCGTGCTCGGCACCGAGTTGGACGAAGCGGACATCGAGGCCCTCAGGAGCTCCCCCGTGCCGCTGGTATTTATAGACACCTTCCACAGCCGGCTCGGGATGGATTTCGTCGACATGGACAACGAGTCATCCGTCTTCGCCGTAGTGGAGTACTTCAAGGAGAGCGGCCATCGCCGCATCGGGATCGTGACAGGGAGCGTCCCGACGCGGAACTTCCGGCTTCGCGAGCGGAGCTTCTTCGAGAGCATGGAACGCTTAGGCCTGCCCTTCGACTCCGACCAGGATCTCTTCGCCATCGATTCGACGGACAAGGGAAAGCTCGATATGGAGCGGATCCTCCTCGTCAGGCGGGACCTCCCCACGGCCCTGTTCTGCGTCAACGACATAGTGGCCTACGGTTGCGCCTCCGCGCTCCAGGAAGCCGGTTTCTCGATCCCGAAGGACGTCTCCATCATCGGCTTCGACGATCTGCCCTCGAATGCCTACATGTCGCCACCGCTGTGCTCGGTCAAGGTATCCAAGCGCAGGATCGGGCAATGCGCCATGCAGCTCCTAGCGCTCCGCCTGGCGGATCCGGGCAAGGAATCGGAGAAGATCCTGGTGGGCGGCGAGCTCGTGATACGGGGGAGCGCGAGTCCCCAAGAGGCGAAGAAAGGAGGCTCCGCGATATGAGCCGGTTCTGCGTCGTCGGCAGCATCAATATGGATATGGTCACGCGAATGGAGCGCTTCCTCCTTCCAGGGGAGACCCTGCTCGGCGAGTCCTTCAACATCTACACGGGGGGCAAGGGGGCCAATCAGGCGGTAGCCTTGGCCATTCTGGGCGCGAGCGTCGAGATGGTCGGGGCGGTCGGCGACGAGGTGCTAGGGCAGCGATACGAGGAAGTATTCGCGGGCCTGGGCATCGGCACGCGCGGGGTGGCGAGGCGGCGGGGGCTGTCCACGGGCACCGCGAGCATCGAGGTCACGGCTTCCGGGGAGAACCATATCGTCGTCGTGGCCGGAGCCAATGCGACCGTCTCCCCGGACTATGTCGAGGAGATGCGCGACATCATCGCGGGCAGCGACTGCCTCCTCCTCCAACTCGAGATTCCCATGGAGTCCGTCGTCGCGGCTGCGCGCATCGCGACAGTGGCAGGGGTGCGCGTCATCCTTGACCCTGCTCCGGCGCGCGAGCTGCCGCCCGAGCTCTATCCCCTCGTATCGATCATCACCCCCAACGAGACCGAAGCGCGCCTCCTGACCGGCGAGGATACCCGCGACGAAAGCGGGATCGCCCGAGCGGCCGCGGTCTTCCTGGAGCGCGGAACGGCGACCGTCGTGATCAAAGCCGGCGCCCGGGGCGCCTTTCTGATCGATGGGGCGGGCTTCGTCCGCGTGCCCGGGTTCTCGGTCCGGGTCGTGGACACGGTCGCCGCCGGCGACTCGTTCAACGCGGGCCTCGCCCTGGCCCTCGCGGAGGGCAGGGACATCGTGGATTCGGTCCGCTTCGCGAACGCCGTCGGGGCGCTGTCGACCACGCGCGAGGGGGCGCAGAGCGCCATGCCGAGGCGCGAAGAGGCCCTGGCCCTCCTCGGTTCGTCCGGCCCGGGCTGAGAGCCTGCGCTCGATCGCGACCCTGGTTCCCCTCGAGCTTGGCGGGGGCCTCACTCGAAGGAGATGAACTTGACTTCGACGCGGCGGTTCTTCGAGGGATCCTTGTCGTCGATGGGATTGTCCCAGCCCTTGCCCTCGGCGACGATCCTGGTCGGATCGATGTGGAAACGGTCGACGAGGACCGATTTCACGAACTCGGCGCGCTTCTTCGATATGAGCTTGGCCTGGGCGCTGGCCTCGATGAAGGCCTGGTTGCCCTGGGCCTTGAAGTCGGCGACCTTGGCAGTGTCGAGGTAGCCGACGAGCTGGACTACGGTCGTGGCGAGGAACTTCGTCTGCTCGGCCACCTGCCCCAGGAGGACCATGTTCTGCCGGATGTCCTTCGAGTCCGAGGCGGGATCGAAGTCCAGCTTCTGGGCGTCGAAGTAGAGTTGGACGCTGTTGGTCAGGACCACCCGCTGATTCTCGAGGTCGCCGATATCGAAAGCGGCCTTCTTGTTGAAGGAATCCGCCATGGCGTTCTTCTGGCCGGCGAAGGCGCCTTTCTTATCGATCGCCAAGAGGACTCTCGGGGCGAGGACGCGCTCGGTGTCGTAGCTCGCGTCGGCGGCGAGGGCCCCCAGCTGTTTGTAGTACTCCTGGGAGAGAAGGAAGATCTTGTAGGCTCCGATGGAGTTGGCCTCGTCGAAGAACATCTTGTTCTCCGGGAAGTTCGCGACGTGCACGTCGTCCAGCATGGTCTTGGCCTCGCCGGGAGAGCCTAGCTTGTAGAACGCGGCCATGTCGGCGAAGGTCGGGCTCCCGATCGACTCGGAAGCTTCCATCATTGACTCCGCGAAGGCCTGCATCATGGCGGGCTTGTCCTGCAGGAGGTCGCTCCTGACGATGTAGACATCGGCGATCAGCTGGTTGGCGTCCCTCGAGGAGATGAGGAGCCTCGTATCCGGCACGTAGCTCGGCGACTTGGAATCGACGACGTCCTTTATGAAGGGCGTCCACGAGACCCAGGCGGCGATCCGCCCGTCGCCCTTGAAGAGCTTGAGCGCCTTGTCGCCGTCGTCCACCCAGAGGACTTTCACATCCTTGCCGGACAGGCCGTTCTGGGCCAAGTACCAGAGGAGGAAGAAGCTGTAGGGCGTGTTGCTCGAGGTGAGGACGATCTTGTCCTTGAGATCCTGGGGATTCCGTATCGTGTTCCTCACGAGGATTCCGTCGCCGCCCGTCGACCAGTCGAAGAGCCCCAGGACCTTGGGCGCGACCCGCTTATCCGCGCGGAGGGCGTCGTAGAGGACGGGCAGACTGTCCATGGAAGCCCAGATGAGGGGCCATCTTCCGGCGGCGTAGCCCTTGAGCTGGGCGGTGGCGTCTTCCTCGCGGACCAACTCCACGGCGAACTTGCCCTTCTTGTAGAAGAGGGAGTCTTTGCTGGGCTTGAGTCCGCCGTTCGCGGCGAAGAGGGCGGCGTAGCCTCCCCAGGTATCGAGGGGAATCTGGAGCAGGGGCACCGGGCCATCGCCGAGATCCACGGTGGAGAGCTGGTAGCCCCCAATCGCGGGAATCGTGAGCGGCTCGACCTTGGCGAAGGCCGGCTCGCCGGAGCCGGTCGAGCCTCCCTGCCCCCCGCCTTTGGCGAGAAATGTCTTGTAGCCGATCCCGGCCCCTACGACGACCGCGAGGATGAGGATGCCGATCCAAGCCCGTTTCATCCGCGCGCCCCGGTCAGCCGCGGGCGGCGGTCAGCTTCGCCTTCAGGTCCGATTCGATCGCCGCGAGGTCCTTCTCTGCCTGCGCCCGCTTTTCCCTTCCCTCCGCCTGGATCCTTAGGGTCTCCTCCAAGGTGGAGATCAGGTCGTCGTTGGTCTTCTTTAGGGTCTCGATCTCCACGATGCCCCTCTCGCTCTCCTTGGCGACCTCTATGCTCCCCGTCTTGAGGAGCTCGGAGTTCCTCGTCAGGAGGTCGTTCGTCGCGTCGGTGACCGCCTTCTGCACTCCGAGGGCCTTCTTCTGCCGGAAAAGACTGATCGCGATGACTATCTGGCTCTTCCACAGGGGGATGGTCGTCATGATGGAGCTCTGTATCTTCTCCACCAGGGTCTGGTCGTTGTTCTGGATGAGCCTGACCTGGGGCGCGGTCTGGATGGCTATCATCCGCGAGAGCTTGAGGTCGTAGAGCTTCTTCTCCAGACGGGTGAGGAAGGAGCCGAAATCGTTCAGCTTCTGGGCGTCCATCGGATCGCCCGAGGCCTTCGCCTTCGCCTGGAGCTCGGGAAGCGCGCCTGCGCGCAGCTCGTCGAGCTTGATTTGACCGGCGGCCAGGAAGAGGTCGAGCTCGTGGAGGTAGTCGACGTTCTTCTGGTAGAGCTGATCGAGCATCGTGATGTCCTTGAGGAGGGTCATCTTCGAGTCGTTCAGGTCGTCGACGATCTTGTCGATCTGGGTCTCGAGTTTGGAGTAGCGCGCCATGAAGCGCTCGGCCGCGTTCACGAGGTTGGCGAAGAGGCCTTTATGCTCGGATGCGAGGCCGCCGACGTCCACTTCCTTGATCTTGAACACCAGGTCGCTGAGGGCCGCGCCGACTTCGCCCGCGTCCTTCGTCCGGATCTGGTTGAGCATGGTGTCCGCGAAGCCCGAGATCTTGCTCTGGGCGCTGATGCCGTATTGAACGATCGATTGGGAATCCTCGACGGAAATCCCCTTCGCCATCTCCTTGGCCTTGGCCAGGTCGGCGGGCACCAGCGCCGTAACGTCCACCACCGCCACGGCCTTCGTCTCTGCCGTATCCCCCACGTGTAACTCCTTCCCGAGCTTCGCTCGGATCAGAAATCTAATCCTTCCCCAGGCCTTCCATCTTGATGGTCTGCTCGAGGGTGGCGAGCTCGGCGTCGAGATCCATCGCGTCGTCCGAGAGGAGCCTCCCCAGCTGTTTCTCGAAGGCGTCGCGGATGGTCTGGAGCATCGTCTCGACCTTCGCCAGGGACTTTCGGATGTCTTCGTCCTCGACATTCTGCGCGCTGAGCTCGACGTATTTGTTTAGGATATTGATGGTGGAGTCGAGGTAGTAGGTGAGGAATTGATGCGCCTGCTTCAATCTGGCGGGGTCGTGCTCTATCTTGGCGAGGACTTTGGAGATTATGCCCTCGATGTCCCGTATCTGCGCGGTCATCGAGCTTTTCCGTATCCGCTTCTCGAGGCCTTGGATCTCCGCGAGCTTCCGCCCCCCCTCCTGAAGGGCCGCCTTGAGGGTCGATTCGCCCGCGAGCACCTCCGGTTTCTTCACCTTGAAGAGGAAGAAAAAGCCCACCGCGTAGGAGACGGCGGCCACGAGGAGGGATGGCCCTATCCCCGCGTCGACTATCAGGAGGAAGACGAGGAAGATCGCGGCCGCGAGGATCCCGGAAAGCAGCCCGTCCCTTGTAGTCTCGTTCGGCATGCACAGAGTATGCCTCCGAGGGCGTCCTAGGGCAATAGTCCACCGACAGGGCGGACGGGCCGCCGGGAGACCCGCCCGACCGGTCCTAGCGCGCGAGCTCGAGCACCTTGCGCACCGCCGCGCGGTCCAGCTTCACGAAGTTGCCCACGGTCCTCGTGCCGGCATCTGTGCACTTGGAGGCCATCTCGTCGAGGCGATCGTCCCCGACCCTTTGGTCGGGACCGACCCTTTGGTCGGGACCGACCTTTAGGTCGGCCAGCCTCGTGGCGAGTCCCATCGAGCGGTAGAAGGACTCGAGCCGCCGGATCCCTTCCCGCGCCGTCGCCTCGGGGTTCCGGAAATCCATGTCGACGTTCCAGACCCGCGCGGCCCACTGGGCGAAGCGGGAGAGATCCCGGCTCAGCGTATGCTTCATCCAGGCCGGGAACACGACGGCCAGGCCCGCTCCGTGCGCGACGTCGTAGATGCCGCTGATCTCGTGCTCGATGTCGTGCGAGGCCCAGTCCCCGACGCGGCCGGTATTGAGGAGGTTGTTGTGCGCGACGGTTCCCGCCCACATGAACTCCGACCACGCATCGTAGTCCCTGGGGTCGTCCAGGACCGCGGGGGCCTTGAGGGCGATGGTCTTCATGGTCGCCTCGAGGAGGCGGTCCGTGAAGTCGACGTGCTCGACCGTCGTGAAATAGCGTTCCATGAGGTGGGCCATGATGTCGGAGGCGCCGCAGGCGATCTGGAAGCGGGGCAGGGTGAAGGTGAGCTCGGGATTCAGGATGGAGAAGCGCGGATAGATGAGCTCGGAGTTGACCGCGCGCTTGAGAAGGCCGACCTCGTTGGTGATGACCGTCCCCGTGCTCGACTCGCTGCCCGCCGCGGGGATAGTCAGCACGGTGCCAACCGGCAGGGCGGCCTTCGGCTCCCCCTTGCCCAGGTAGAAGTCCCAGACGTCCCCGTCGATCACGGCGCCCATCGCGATGGCCTTGGACGAATCGATGACGCTGCCTCCGCCCACGGCCAGCACCATCCCGAGTCCCTTTTCCTTGCAGAGGCGGATTCCCTCGCGGACGAGGCCGAGGCGCGGATTCGGCTTGACGCCGCCCAAGTCGACCCACTCGACGCCGGAGGCCTCGAGCGAGGCGGTCACTCGACCGTAGAGGCCCGAAGCCTTGATGCTGCCGCCGCCGTAATGCAGGAGCACCTTCTTCGAGTAGGCGGCGGTCTCGGCTCCTACCCGCGCCTCCGTCCCGCGCCCGAAGACGATCTTGGTCGGGTTCCTGAAATCGAAGTTGTCCATGATTCCTCCGGGAAATGGCCGTTTACGATACCGGTCTGCGAGGATATCATCCGGGCAGAAGCTTAAGCAAGCTCGAGGAGTTCCCGATGGACGAGAATGAGAGACCCTACCGGCACGTCGTCATGTTCAGATTCCGCGAAGGCACCGGCGAGGAGACTCTGCGCAGGATCGAAAATGCCTTCGGCCAGCTGGCCGCCAAGCTTCCCTTCGTCGCGGGCTTCGAGTGGGGGCGCAATTCGAGCCCGGAGAAGCTCGACCACGGTTACACCCATTGCTTCATCGTCACCTTTCGCGATGAAGCGGGGCGCGACGCATACCTTCCCCATCCCGACCACCAGGCTTTTTGCCGCGACTATCTCGACCCGAATCTCGAGGAAGCCTGCGTTGTGGATTTCCGCGCCCAGGTCTAGCCCGCTCGGCCTCTCGACCCCCATTCTTGCTTTTCCGCGGACAAATCGGGAAATTCACTCGAATGGAGATCTCGAGAAAGACCAAGCGTGGGCACAAGCCGAGAATCGCCGCTTCGCTCGCGGCTTCGGCCATCCTCATCGCGTCCGCCCTGGTCGCCGTGCTCTTCGTCTCGCGGATTTCACCCGTGGAAGAAGGGTCGGCGACCCAGAATCCGGTTCCGGAAGAGGCTCCGATACCGCCCTTGTCGGGTCCGCCGATCATAGCCATCCAAGCCGGCCACTGGCGGACCTCCGAGCTGCCCGACGAGCTCGCCAAGCTCAGGAGCAGCACCGGAGCATCTTACGGAAAACTGCGGGAAGTCGACATCAACAGGGCCGTGTCGGATTCGCTCGCGAAGATGGTCGAGACCGAGGGCTGGAAGCCCCTCCTCCTTCCCTCCACCGTCCCGCCCGGTCTTCGCGCCGACGCCTTCATCGCGATCCACGCCGACTGGAGCGACTCCCCCGCCAAGCGAGGTTGGAAGGTCGCCCCGCCCTGGAGGGCAAGCAAGGCGAGCAGGCTCCTCGCCCGGTCCATATCGGAGAGCTTCGCGTCGGATAAGGACCGCGTCGAGGACGGTGGGGGAATAACCATAGGCATGCGCGGTTATTTCGCCTTCAGCTATCGCCGATTCATCCATGCTATCAGCCCCTTCACGCCCGCGGTCGTGCTCGAGCTCGGATTCATCACGAATGCCGAGGAGGGGCGCGCCCTGGCCGCCGATCCGGACTATTGGGCCGGGTTGGTCCTGCGCGGCCTTAGGACATACCTGGCCGCCGAGGACAGGGACCGCGGCGACGACTTCAGGCCGGCCGTGTACCCCTGGGTAGCCGCGAAGGACGACTCCGTCTACGGGCGCCGGGGACCCTCGGAGAACTCCGACAGGCTTTGGGCCCTGGAGCCGGGGAAGTCGCTGATGCCCGTCGACGAGTCGGGCGATTGGCTCGAGCTCTTCCTGCCAGGTCGACGAGCCACGGCTTGGGTACCGAAGTCCGAGCTCGAATCCGCGCCGGCTCCCTACCGGCCTTTCAACTTCCCGCCGAGCGGCGACCGCTGAGCGTCCGGCGGCGACGAGGCTTGTTTTTGCGACCGCGCATCGAGATATTGAAGACATGGACAAAAGAAGACTCGGGGAAAGCGGCATCGAAATCACACCCATCGGCTTGGGGACCTGGCAATTCTCGAAGGGAAAGGGACTCGCCGGCGGCTTCTGGAAGAGCTTGGACGAGGACGCGACGAAGGCCGTCGTCAAGGCCGCCCTCGACGGTGGGATCGACTGGTTCGACACCGCGGAGATCTACGGGGGAGGCAACTCGGAGCGGAGCCTCGCCTCGGCCCTGGGGACCCTCGGAGTCGCGCCGGGCTCGGTGAGAGTAGCCACTAAGTGGTGGCCCTTCTTCAGGACGGCCCGCAGCATCCCCGCCACGATCGGCGAGCGGATAGCCTGTCTCTCGCCCTACCCCATCGACCTCTATCAGATCCACATGCCCGTCGGTCTGTCGAGCGTGGAGAGGGAGATGGACGCGATGGGCGATCTGGTCGAGGCGGGCAAGATCCGGGCGGTAGGAGTGAGCAACTTCAACGCGGCCGACATGGAGAAGGCCCACTCGTCTCTCGCGAAGCGGGGCATGGCCCTGGCCTCGAACCAAGTTCGGATCAGCCTCCTCGATCGCTCGATAGAGCGGAACGGCGTCCTCGAGGCGGCGAATCGCCTCGGCGTCACCCTCATCGCCTATTCGCCCCTGGCCCAAGGCCTCTTGTCGGGCCGCTTCCACGACGATCCTGATGCAGTCTCCGGAGTTCGGAGCCTGAGGCGGATGTCGAGCTCGATCAAGCCCAAGACCATCGAGAGGACCGCCCCTCTCATCGCCGAGCTCAAGAAGGTCGCCGCGACCCACGGCGCCCGCCCGAGCCAGATCGCGCTGAATTGGCTCGTCAGCTTTTGGGGCGACGCGGTCGTGGCGATCCCCGGGGCGTCGAAGCCCGCCCAGGTCGCCGATGCCGCGGGCGCGATGAAGATCGCGCTGTCGCGCGCCGAGCTCGATTCGATCGACCGGATCTCGCGCGGCGCGGTCTGATGCGGCCGCGCCGATTCCCCTCGGGCTATATCCCGCCGGGGCCGAGCCCGTACTGAGCCATCTTGTCGGCCAGGGTCTTTCGCGTGACCTCCAGCTCCTCGGCTGTCCTGGACTTGTTCCACCCGTTGCGTTCGAGGGCGGCCGCGATGAGCCGCCGCTCGTAGCGGGCGGTCACCTCGTCGCGCAGGGACTTGAGCGTGGTGAACTCCGAAAGCTCCGCGTCGGCCCTGTCCGCGCTCTCGGACGGACGGTCGGGGGCCTGGGCTCCGATCTGGCCCTGGGCTATGGCAAGGGTCGCGAGGTCAATGACCTTCCCCCGACAGAGGAGGACGGCCTGGTTGACCGCGTTCTGGAGCTCGCGGACATTGCCGGGCCAGTCGTGGCCCGACCAGAGCTCCACCACCTCGGGCGAGGCCCCGGTCACCGGGCGGTTGTACTTGGCGGCGTACTTCGCGATAAAGTAGTCCACGAGGAGGGGGATGTCGCCGCGGCGCTCGCGAAGCGGCGGGAGCCTCAGGTTGACTATGTTGATCCTGTAGTACAGATCGCTCCTGAATTCCCCCCGGCGGATCAGCTCGGGAAGGTCCTTGTTGGTCGCCGCGATGACTCGGATGTCCACGTCGATGCGCTTCGCTCCTCCCACCCTCTCGAAGCTCGAGTCCTCGAGCACGCGGAGGAATTTGGACTGCACCTGCGGCGACATGTCGCCTATCTCGTCGAGGAAGAGGGTGCCCCGATGCGCGAGCTCGAACTTGCCGATGCGCCGCTCCACCGCCCCGGTGAAGGAGCCCTTCTCGTGGCCGAAGAGCTCCGAGAGAAGGAGGGTCTCCGAGAGGGCTGCGCAGTTGATGCCCACGAAGGGCTTATCGCGGCGACTGCCCGTGAAATGGATGTAGCGGGCCATGACTTCCTTGCCCGTGCCGCTCTCGCCCGACAGCAGGACCGTCGCCTCGCTGTCCTTGACCCTGTCCGCGAGCTCCATGAGGGAGATGTACCTCGCGTCGCGGGTGACGATGTCGTGGGAGTACACCTTGGCGATGAGCTCGCGGCGGAGATAGGCGTTGTCGCGGCGGAGGTGGGCCAGCTCGATGCTGCGCTGGACCGTCTCGAGGAGGCGGGCGTTGTCTACCGGCTTGAGTATGTAGTCGGAAGCGCCGTTCTTCATCGCCAGCACCGCCGACTCCACGCTGCCGTAGCCGGTCACCATGACCGCCGAGAGGTCCGGATCGCGGGAGCGGAGCTCCGACAGGAGCTCCGCTCCCCGGTCCCTGCCGCCGAGCCTCACGTCGAGTATCGCGGCCGCGAAATAGGAGGTCTCCGCGATCGCTATCGCCTCTTCGGCGGTGGCCGCCGCCTGCACGTCGTATCCCTCGCGGCGGAAGAATTTCGCCAGGGCGCTGCGGATGCCTTCTTCGTCGTCGACTATCAGGATCGACTTTTCGCTCGAGCTCATCGCTTCCTCCCGTCGCCCGCCGCGGGCAGGTCCACGACGAAGAGGGCCCCCCCATTGGCCTCGTTGGCCGCGCGGATGGACCCGCCCCTCTGCGCGACTATCCCGTAGGCCACCGAGAGGCCGAGCCCTGCCCCTCCGTCCCCGGCCTTCGTCGTGAAGAAGGGATCGAAGATCCTGCCCAGCATGGAATCGGGGATGCCGGGACCGTCGTCCGCGACGGCGACCTCGACGCGACCCGCGGCCGAGCGCGTCTCCACCCAGATGCAGCCGGCCTCGCCCACGGCGAACAGGGCGTTCTTGAGGAGATTGAGGAGGACCTGCTTCAATTCGTCCTCGGCGATCGCGGCCTCCGGGCAGTCGGGCTCGAGGAGCTCGAGGAACTCGATGCGCCCACCGCCCTTGAAGGGATATCCGACGAGCCGGACGAGCTCCCTCGCGACCGCATTGGCGTCGCAGCGCAGGCTGTCCCGGTCCGAGGACGCCGACGAGGGTCCCGGCGCGGAGAAATCGAGGAGCTGCCGGACTATCCGGGCGATGCGGAGCGTCTCGCTCTCGACGACGCGGAGCGAGGCCACGGCCTCCGGGTCCCTCGACTCGCTGATCGCGTTCCCGACATTGGCCAGGATGGAGGAGAGGGGATTGTTGATCTCGTGCGCGATGCCGGCCGAGAGCATTCCCATGCTGGCGAGCTTCTCCGCGTGGATCGCCCGCTCTTCGTAGGCCAGGCGATCGCTCACGTCCTCGACGACCACGATGCACCTCGCCGCCTCGGGGCGGGGGGCCGCCACCAGGGGATAGAGCTTGATCTCGAAGCTACGGCCGTCCGGGGCCCGCCGCACGATATCTCCGCGGCTCGCGTTGTCCCGCAGAGCCTCACGGGCCGCCTCGACGACGGAATCGTCGAAGGGCCCGCGGTCGATGTCGGCGATGCTGGCGCCCGGAACCGCCGCCGCCGGCCCGAAGAGGCAGCGGAAGGAGCTGTTCGCGCTCTCGACCCGGCCGTCGGGGTCGATGACCGCGAGCCCCTCGCGAATGGACTCGATTATCCCGTCCCCCCTCTCCTTGAGTCCGACGATCTCCGCGATGTACCGCTCGAGCTCGAGCTTGTCGGCGGCCAGCTTCCTGGCCATGCCGTTGAAGCCGAAGAGGAGCTCGCCCAGTTCGCCCGAGCCCGGCCCCCGCACTTCGGCGCGGTAGTCGCCGCCCTCGATGCGACGCATGGCGGTGGACAGCCGGCGGATGGGCGAAACGATGCTGCGAGACAGGAGGAGCGCGATCACGATGGTGAAGGCGACGACGGCCAGGGTCACGGACAGGACGGAGCGCTGGAGCCTCGCCGCCCGGGCGGCATAGCCCGCGAGAGAGAGCGCGGCCGCGAGGATGACCGGCCTCTCGCCGCCGGGAAGGTCCACGGATCCCGTCTGCTGGACCACGGCCGAGTAGGAGCCCCCCCGCCAGTTCATCTCAGGATAGGTCAGGTAGGCCCTGCCCCCGCTCGCTCCGTCGGCGATTCCCTCGACGAAGGCCATCTCCCGGCGCTCCACCCGCGCCGAGACCGGGGTCCCCGAGTACATCCCCGAGATCACCGATCCGACTCGCGGCACGGCGACCGCGAGGGCGACCATGGGATCGTAGGAGAGCTTCCCCAGGAGCTCGCCGTCGATCCTCCTCAGCAGGAAGACGTCGAGGCTCTTGCCCTCGGAGGACGAGGGGCGCTCCACGCGGACCGTCGCGAGGAACCAAAGTCCGCCCATCGAGGAGAGGATTTCCACGTAGGGATGCTCCTTCTTGACGGAAAACGAGGAAGCCTCGGGGAGCACCGCGTCGTCGGGACCGATCTCGATGTACCGGCACTCGCCCGTGGAGTCGTCGCGGATCGCCGCCGCGGACGCCGCGGAGGTCGCGAGATGGCGCGCCAGCTCGCCGAGCGCGACCCGGTCCCGGACCGTCGACCCCGCCGCGCGTCCCACCGCGCGGCGCAGGGCCGGGTCCTCCGCGATCTCGTTGATGTCCTTCCAGAAGGCCAGCTTCCAGGCATTGAAGGATTCGTAGGCGTTTGCCGCCTCGGCGGAAAGCTCGCGGGACGCGTCTTCACCCTGCATGGATCCGAATATGGAGGAGAGGGCGGCTCCTATCAGGACCGCCTGCAGCGAGATGACGCCGACGAAGGACCATAGAGTGCGCTGGAAGAGCTTCATACCTTGGTCCGATTATAGCCGGAAACGCGCTCCCTCGCTCAGCGATCCTTCCGGACTTCCTCCGTTCCCATCATCAGGCTCACGACCTCGTCGGGGCTCGTCTCCTTGACGATCCGCTCTCCCACCTTGACGCCGCGGCGCATCACCGCGAGCCTGTCGGCCACCTCGAAGATGTCGTACATCTGATGGCTTATGAGGATGATGCCGATTCCCTGATCTTTGAGGGTCCGGACGAGGTCGAGCACCTTGCGCTGCTCCGCCACGCCGAGGGCGGCGGTCGGTTCGTCCATGATGAGCACCTTCGCGTCCCAATAGATGGAGCGCGAGATCGCGACCGCCTGTCTCTGCCCGCCGGAGAGCGTCCGGATCATCTTCTTGAGCGAGGGTATCTTGATGTCGAGCCGGTCGAGGACCTTTTGGGACTCCTCGGCCATCGACGGATCGTCGAGGACCCTGAGCGCGCCGAACCTGCGCTTCATGCGCTCGCGCCCGAGGAAGATGTTCGCGCCGACGTCGAGATTCTCCGCGAGCGCGAGGTCCTGGTAGATGGTCTCGATACCGGCCGCCAGGGCGTCCATCGGGGCCTCGATGCGCGCGCGCTTGCCGTTGATGAAGATCTCGCCCTCGTCTGGCTTGTGCACGCCGGAGATGATCTTGATGAGAGTGGACTTGCCCGCCCCGTTGTCGCCGAGCAGGGCGAAGGCCTCGCCAGCGCGCAGCCCGATGCTGACCCGGTCCACCGCGGTGAGCCCGCCGAAGCGCTTGGTCACGTTCCTCGCCTCGAGTATGTAGTCCATCACGAAGCCTCCTGCATGTAGCGGTCCATCACCACGGCGAAGATCAATATCACGCCGACGAGTATGAATTCATCGAAAGTCGGGATGCCCGACATCCTCAGGCCGAGATCCAGCACCGCGATGACGAGGGCGCCGAGCATGGTGCGCCACACCGTGCCGGACCCGCCGAACATCGAGGCGCCTCCGATGACGACGGCGGCGATCGCGTCGAGCAGGAGGCCCGCGCCCGCGTCCGCCTTGCCCGATACGTACATGAAGGCGTAGACGATGCCCGCGAGGGAGGCGAGGAAGGAGGAGATGGCGTACACTCCCAGGATCCGCCTCTTGACGGGGATTCCCGACCTGATCGCGGCGTCCATGTTGCCCCCCAGGGCGTAGACGTGGCGGCCGAATTTCGTGCGCGCGAGCACGAAGGCGAAGAGCGCGACGACGACGAAGGTGATGATCACGATATTCGGGAGGATCTGGAGGACGGCCGTCCCCCGGGGGACTTCGGGCTTGACGAAGAAGGAGCTTCGGGAGCCGGGCACGATGTAGAATATGTAGCCGAGCCCGATGTCCGAGGCTAGCTTGGGCAGGCCGACGGCGGAAACTCCGTTGATGATCAACTCGGAGATGCCGTGGCATACGCCCAGCATGGAGAAGGTCGCGATGAAGGGCGGCACCTTCAGGTAGGCGACGAGCGCGCCGTTCACGAGGCCGGGAACGACGCCGATCGCCAAGGTCGCGATCGTGGCCAGGAGGAGGGCGGCGGGAGGCGAGATGCCGATGGCCATCATCTTGGCGACGAGCTTGATCGAGATGACCGTGGCGAAGCCGAGCACGTATCCCACCGACAGGTCTATGCCCCCGGTGATGATGACGAAGAGCTCCGCGGTCGCGACGAGGAAGACTTGCACGCCGTAGAAGAGGAGGATCTGCAGCGAGTTCGGATTGGCGAAGCCCTCCGACCTGAAGCAGAAATAGACGATCTCGAGGAGGATGAAGACGGGCACCCAGCGGCCGCTGAGGGCCGAGGTCAGGGCTTTGGCGGTCGAAGACTTGGAGCTGCGCATGACGCCCCCTACCTGATATCCGGGAAGAGCTTGTCGATGACGACCGCGAGCACGAGGAGGACGCCGACGGCGATGTAGCGGTAGAAGGGCTGGACACCGGAAATGGAGAGCCCGTTCTCGAGGAAGGCCAGCACGAGCACCCCTATCGCCGAGCTCCAGATGCGGCCCTTCCCGCCCATGAGGCTCGCCCCGCCGATGACGACGGCGGCCACGGCGAAGAACTCGTATTGGGCGTTGAAGGTCGTGTAGTTGCCGATGCCCGTCTGGAAGACGTTGAAGACGCCCCCCAGGCCGGCCAGGAAGGACGAGAGGACGTAGACCTTGACGAGGTGGCGATCCACCGAGATGCCGGAGCGGATCGCGGCGTCGACGTTCCCCCCGATCGCGTAGGTATGGCGGCCGAAGCGACCCCTCTTCAGCGCGAAGGACAACACGGAGATCGCGACGATGATGAAGGGAAGCGAGAAGGGGACGAGGCGCCAGAGCTCGCGTATGCGCGAGTCGGGGAAGTAATCAGGCTTCGCGAAGGCGGAAACGAACTGCCCGGGCAGCACGTACAGCAGATAGCCGTTCCCGATGCTGGTCAGTTTGTCGGGCAGGCCGGCCATCGGGAAGCCTTGGCTGATCTTGAGCGCGACGCCGTTCGCGATCCCCCACATGCCCATGGTCGCGATGAAGGGCGGCACCTTGAACCTCGTGATGACGATCCCGCTGACGAATCCGGGTACGACCGAGGCTATCAGCACGATCGCCGTCGCCAGCCCGATGGTCCATCCCACGGGCAGGGCCGCGGCGACGAAGATCTGCATGAGGCTCGCGGCCCCCACAGAGGCCAGGCCCATCACGAAGCCGACCGAGAGGTCGATGCCGCCGGTGATGATGACGAAGGTCTCCGCCGCGGCGAGCAGCAGAGGCACGGTCTGGAGGTGGATGACATTCTGGAAATTGGTGACCGAGAGGAAATTCGCGCCGGTGAAGCCGAAGACGATCAGCATCAGTACGAGGAAATACGCGGCCCAATTGGACGCGAAGGACTTTCCCGCCCCCGTCTCCCAGAATTTCGCCCCGCCGCGCGAGGCCTGCTCGACGATCATGGTAGCTCTCCCGCAGGTGATCGAACCACGGGGGATGGGCGGCTCGCCGCCCATCCCCCGTGAAGCAAAGGGTGCTGAAGCTTATCGGATCCTACTGATAGATGTACTGCTGCATCTTCGGGTCGTCGACGTTGGCCTTGGTGAAGAACTCGAAACCGGGGATCACCTTCTTCGGGACCTTGACGCCCGTCTTGTTCTTCAGGTACTTGACGCCCCACTCGACCGAGAGGGAACCCATCTCGGCGGGCTTTTGGGCGAGGACGAGGTCGACCTGGCCCTTCTTGAGCATGCCGATGAGATCCTTCGTGGCGTCCCAGGCGCAGATCTTGACGGCGCCCGCGAGTCCGGCGTTCACGACGGCCTGCCCGGAGCCCTGGGCGGAGAAGACGTTGGTGCCGAAGATGCCGATGATGTCCTTGTCCTTCTGGAGGGCGGCGAGCGTCTGGTCCTGCGCCTTCTGCTGCACGTCCATGTCCCACTCCACGTCGACGAGCTTCATGTTGGGGAACTCGGCCACGCCCGCGGTGAAGCCCTTGACCCGGTCCACGACCGAGGAGGCGTCGGGATTGGTGGCCTCGCAGAAGACCTTGCCCTTCTGGCCGACGAGCTTGGCGAGCTGCTCGGCCATCTGCTTCCCGCCGAGCTGGTTGTCGGATCCGATGTACGAGAGGGGGAAGCCGTAGTCGGTATCGGCTTTGCTGTAGTCGCCGTCCCCGATGAAGGTGTCGACCGTGATGATCTCGGTGCCGCTGTCGTAGATGGCCTTCAAAGGAGCCTTGAGAGCGTCGACGGAGGTCGGGGCGATGAGGAGGAGGTCGAACTTGCCGCGGGCGATCGTGGCCTGAAGTATCGGTACCTGGGCGTCAGGTCCCCAGGACTTGGGGTATTCGGCGACGACGAGATCGACGCCGGCCTTGGTGGCGGCGGCCCGGACGCCCTTCTCCATAGTATAATAGAAGGGATCGGAGACGCCGGGCATGAAGAGCACCCGCAGCTTGGACTGCTGCGAGAAACTCGGCATGGCGACGAGCGCGATCATGAGAACGACGAGGACTGCGATGATCGTCTTTTTCATACTTGCTCCCTTTGACGAGGATTATCCGGCTCTAGGACCGGTCCTCCTATATCGCTAGAACCGTGCCAAGGCGATCTTTCTATTCCACGTCGCAAACCTCCGTGGCTTTGACCGCGATAGGCGACATGGATCATCGATGGCTGCCCATATCGATAAAAACTCCACTCATTCGCCCCGAGCGACGAATCCCGAAATGGATACTTCGCTATCCAAGGACCTGCCTACTGGATTATACACTACTAACCCGAGCAGAAATCCATCCGCCTTGACCATCCTATCGTTTAGCGGCCATGGTAGGAGGATGCCCAGCTCTCCGATGGCGGAGACCGAAGGACACGTGAGCCCGCGAAGGCTGTCGCGAGCGATGAACTATTCCATCGCCGCGGGAGGCTCCGGCGCCCTCTTCCTCACGGTCTGCAACAACCAGCCGATCTTCAACGTCTATATGCTCAACCACCTGGGCGTCGCTCCCGAGACTCTCGGTCTGCTTCTCGGCCTGATGCAGGCGAGCGGCGTACTGCAGCTGCTCTCGATAATCGCCTACTCCCTCCTTCCCCGGCGCAAGGCTCTCTGGATGACCGGGCATCTCGTCCACCGCTTCGCCGGGCTCGCGGTCGCCGGCTCGGCCGCCCTCTTCGCCTCGGGGGCGGGACGGGCCCCCGCCGCCCTCCTCGTCTCGGCCGCCATGCTCTTCTCCTGGGCGGCCATGAACCTGACGTCCTCGGGATGGATGTCCTGGATGGCCGACCTCATCCCCGAGGCCACGCGAGGCAGCTTCTTCCTCCGGCGCTCGGCGGTCTTCCAGGGCGTGACCGTCGCCTGGTTCTTCCTCGCGAGCGTCCTCCTGGACCTCTTCCCGGACGCCGCGCGCTCCTGGGCCTATGTCCTCATCTTCGGAGTCGGCGCCCTCGGCGGCGTCGCGGACATACTTCTCCATATCCCCATTCCCGAGCCCGAGCGGGGCTCGCGCCCCCGCTTCTCGGCATCCGATTTCCTGGCGCCGCTCCGCGATCGGAACTTCCTGCGCTACGCCCTCGTCATCGGCCTCGCCCAGCTCGCGCTCAACCTCGCGGGGCCCTTCCAGGCGCCCTACGTGACCTCGCCCGAGGCGATCGCCGCGCCCAACGTATGGCTGGGGATCATGACCGTCATCTCCCAGCTCACCTGGGTCGCGATAGCTCCGCTTTGGGGCTTCGTGATGGACCGCTACGGACGCAAGCCCGCGGTGTTTTTGGGCTTCCTCGTCGGCCTGGCCACCCTCGGCTACGTATTCCTCACGCGAAGGAACCACATATACGTCCTCCCCCTGCTTTCCCTCGCGGCCGGCTTCTTCGGGCCGGCGTTCTGGGAGGGCTCCAACCAGCTCATGCTCACTCTGGCCCCGCCCCAGCGGCGAGTCGTCTACATAGGCTGGTACAATACGATCATCGGCGTGGTCTCGGCGCTCGGCGCCATCGGCGGCGGCGTGCTCGCCGAGACGCTCGAGGACTTCCGCCTCGACGCGGGGCCGATCAAGATGCGCGGCTTCCACGTGGGCCAGATCGCATGCCTCGTCATCCTCGGCCTGGCCGCCCTGGCGCTGCGCCGGGTGAAGGAGGGTCGGGAGAGGCCCGTCGCCATACTCGTATCCCAGTTCGCGACCGCCGGGGTCTTCCGAAGCTTCGCCTCGCTCGGCGCCCTCTCCCGGGACTCGAGCGACCCGCGCGTCGCCCGCGCCCTCAGGCGGATCGATCGCGACGAGGGCGAGCTGGTGATCCGCGAGGTGATAGAGAGGCTGGACGATCCGGCGGCGGGCGTCCGCCGGGAGGCCGCCCTGGCCCTGGGACGCATAGGATCCAAAGAGGCTACGGACGCCCTCGTCAACCGCCTCTCCGATCCCTCGAGTCCCATACGGATCGAGGCGGCGCGCGCCTTGGGCGAAATCGCGGACGAGCGCGCCGTGCCCGCCCTCGTCCGCTTCCTCGCCGTGGGCTCGCCCGAGCTCAGGGCGGCCTGCGCAGAGGCGCTCGGGAGCCTTGGGGGCGAGGCGGCGCGCGCCGCCCTCGCCACTACGCTCTCCGGGGAGAAGGACCACTCGGTGGTCGCGAGTCTCGCCGAGGCGGTGACCAAGGCGGCCGGGGCGGAAGAGGGCGACGCGCCGATGGAGGTGCTCGAGGCCGTGCAGGAACTCTTCCCCCGCATGGCGGAGGCGCGCAACGCGGCCCTGAAGCGGCAGTACGCGATGGCCCTGGGGAACATCCTCGGCAGGCCCGGGGAGTTCTACGGCTTCATAACGGGCGAGAGCTCCTCGCGCCAGGCCCGTTGCCGCGCCCTCATCGCCTCCTTCAGGCTCCATATCGAGCCCCTCCTGGATCGCGCCGAGTCCCGGGCCATCCTCGACGAGCTCGGTCGGGCGGTGGAGGCCGAGCGCGGGCGGGAGGCAATGGCCTCCTGTCTCCGCGTCCACGGCATGGCGATGATCCGGCTGTTCGGCTCCCTGGCCGAGAAGGAGGATTTCCACGAGGCCGCAGGCAGGGCGGACATGCGCCTCGGCGCCTGGTGCTGGCTCGCCCGCGAATCCGCCTCCCGGGCGGATTCCCTCGGCGACGCGGATTGCCTGACGGTCGCCCTCCTCGGGCTCTACTACCTGGGCTCGGGGATGTGAGGAAGGACTATTCCAGAATCTCCTCCGCCTCGTCGAACTCCCCCTTCCAGAGGACGAAGGAGGCATCGAGGCCGGGGGCAATCGCGCCCCGCCTGTCGTCGATCCCGATGGCCTGGGCCGGCGTGAGGCTGAGCATCCTGACCGCGTTGGGCACCGAGGAGCCCGTCACCCTGAGCCAATTGCGGAGGAGCTCGGGGGCCAGGAGGCGACCTCCCATCAAGGTTCCGGAGCTCGCGAAGCGCACCCCGTCCGCCCCCGAGACGAGCGCGTCCTCTCCCTCGCCATAGAGTCCCGGCGCGAGCCCCGCGGGCGGCGCCGCATCCGATATCAGGACCAGCCTGTCGGGCTCGAGCCCCGACGCGCAGAGCCGGAGCGCCGCCTCGTTGACGTGGGCGCCGTCCGGGTTCAGCTCCACGAAGGCCCGGCGGTCGAGGAAGGGCAGCATGGCGAGGCCGGGCTCCTTGTGCGAGATCGGGGACATGGCGTTGAAGAGATGGGTGATCGAGAAGCGGCCCGAAGGAAGCGTGATGCGATCGATGCTGCAGTCCGAGTGGCCGAGGCAGGGGAGGACGCCGACCGCCTCGAGCCTCGCGAGTATCTCGCGGTAGCCGGGCAGCTCCGGCGCCAGCGTCATCAGGGCCATGCGGCCGCGCGCCAGATTGATGATGCGACCGAGGAGCCGGGAGTCCGGACCGCTGATCGCGTCGAGGGGAATGCCGCCGCGCCGGACGGGATTCACGAAGGGGCCCTCGACATAGATGCCGGGCGTTACCTCCCTGGCCGGGGCAAGCTCTCCCAAGGCGGCCGCCAGGGCCGATATCGCGGACTCGCGCGAGACCACCGTCGGGACGAAGGTCGTTACGCCGCGGTCGCGCAGGAAGGCGGTGGCGCGCTCGAGGTCCCGGGCGCCCGCGGCCGGGTCGGGTCCGAGAGAGTCGAAGGCGACGCCGCCGCAACCGTGGATGTGGAGCTCGACGAAGCCGGGAGTGACCCAGGAGCGGCCCAGGTCCCGTCGCGGGAGGTCCGCGGGAATCCGATCTCCCTTCTCGAGCACCGCCTCGATCCGACCGCGGCGGACGACGATGGCCCCGCCGTCGAGCACGGAGCGCGGGAGGACGACTCGGCCCCCGGTCAGCACACAGTCGGGAATGGCCACCGCGCTATTCCCGGAGGCTGCGATCCGCGGCGTGGGCGAGAGCGCGCGGACGGCCGCCCCCGGTCGCGCGGACACCGACAGTGTCGGGCATTGCTCCTCCTCGAGATTCTCTCGCATCGTCGCGGACGATTGCGCCGGTCCGTGGCGAAGGATACACTCATCGAAGAGCATATTCAACATGGAATACGCGGTCGCCGACGCCCATATCCACCTGGTGGACCTCCTCGACCGGGATCCCGGCTTCCCCGAGCGGATAGCCACGCGCTCCGGATCGGGGCGCCCCGGATGGACCTGCTGCGCCGCCAGCCACGACGAAGGCGAATGGGAGAGGTCGGAGGCGCTACGCTCGCGGCTTCCACCTTTCGTCTCGAGCTTCGGCATACACCCTCAATGGGCGGTGTGGAAGAACGCGGAACTCCTGTCGCGCCTCGCCGCCGGCGGGAGGATCGCCGCCATAGGGGAAGCCGGCTTCGACTTCTTCGGCGACAGGCCGGAGCGGGTCCGGACGCCCGAGAACGAGGGCGTGCAGCGCTCGGTCTTCGAATACCAGCTCGAGCTCGCGGAGCGCTGCGGCCTGCCCCTCCTCCTCCACCTGCGCAAGGCCATGGACCTGGCCTTCTTCTATGCGCCGCGGCTGAGGAGGCTCCCGGGCGCGATCTTCCACTCCTTCTCGGGTACGGAGCGCGACGCCGAATCCCTCCTCGCGAAGGGAGTGAACGCGTACTTCTCCTTCGGGGCCGCGCTGCTCAACGGCAACAAGCGCGCCGCAGCGGCCTGCGCCTCCATCCCGGCGGATCGTCTCCTAGTCGAAACCGACGCGCCCTGGCAGCCGCCCAGGCGCGAGGCGGGGGGCGGCGGTTTCTGCCGCGCCGAGGACCTGGAGCCGATCGTCGAGGGCATGGCGAGAATCCGCGGCGTCGGCGCCCAAAGGCTCGCCGAAATCGCGCAGGGCAATTTCCGGCTCGCCTACGGCGGCTCGGAGGCGGGGAGGCCCTAGGCGCCGCCCTGCGCTTGCGCTCGCACGAGCCGCGTGCCATCATTCTCGCCATGGCATTCTTCCGCCCCTTCGCCCTGGAGCGATATTTCGCCGAATACGAATTCGACCTTCGTTTCCTCCTCTCGAGCTCGGATTGCGAGACGATGTCGACGCAGGCCCTGCTCGACCTCGAGCCAGGCTCCCGGGACGAATACCTGCGCCTGACCCTGGGCTACACCGAGACGCGGGGAGATCCGAAGCTCCGATCGGAGCTGTCCCGGCTCTACTCGGAGCTGGGCCCCGAGTCGATCATGGTCCATGCCGGGGCGGAAGAGGCCATCCTCGACTTCTTCCTCGCCGCGCTCTCGCCGGGCGACCACGTCGTCGTGAATTTCCCGTGCTACCAATCGCTCATGGAGATTCCCAGGGCCCTGGGCTGCGCCGTGGACCCCTGGCCGCTGCGGCAGGAGGGCGGCCGCTGGGTATTCGACATAGACGCCCTCGCGAGGCTCCTCGAGCCCAGGACGCGGCTCGTCGTCCTCAACGCGCCGCACAATCCCACGGGCGCTCTGCCGACGCGGGAGGAGTTCGACGCCATCGTCGCACTCTGCGCGAAGGCCGGCGCCCTTCTCTTCTCGGACGAGGTGTACCGCGGCCTCGAGCGCGATCCGGGACGCCGCCTTCCGGCCGCCTGCGAGGTCTACGAGAGCGCCGTCTCGCTCAACGTGCTCTCGAAGAGCGCGGGCCTGCCGGGGCTTAGGATAGGATGGCTCGCTACCAGGCGGGCCGACCTGCTCGACGCCGTCGCTTCCGTCAAGGACTACGGCACGATCTGCTCCTCGGCCCCCTCGGAGTTCCTCGCCGGCGTCGCCGTCAGGCATCTCGGGATACTGGTCGACCGCTGCCGCGCGATGATCGCCTCGAACCTTCCCGTCGTAGGGTCCTTCTTCGCCCGACGCGGCGATTTCGCGTCGTGGACGGAGCCCGAGGGAGGGTCGATCGGCTTCCCGCGGCTCGCCGACCGAGCCCTGGCGGGTTTCCGGGACGCCGAATCCCTTTCCCGGCGACTGGCCGCCGAAGCGAGCGTCATGATCCTCCCGGGAAGCTGCTACTCGTACGGCGGCGCCCACTTCCGCCTCGGCCTCGGTCGCGCCTCCCTGCCCGACGCCCTCTCGGCCCTCGAGGATTGGCTGGACAGGAGACCATCATGAGCGACGAAAGCGCGATCGTCCGTCCGGTCGATTCCGGGCGCGACTTCGAAGCCTTCTTCCGCCTCCCCTGGAAGCATTACCGCCGCGACCCGATGTGGGTGCCTCCGATCAAGTCGAGCGCCAGGGCGGAGCTTAAGTCCGAGTCCAATCCCTTCCTCCGCCACTGCGATCACCGCCTCTTCCTCCTAGAGCGCGGAGGCCTCGCCGTAGGGCGGGTCGCCGCCCTCGTGGACAGGCTCGCCGTCGAGGCCTGGGGCGAGGACATCGGTATGTTCGCCTACTTCGAGTGCGGCAGACTCGATCGAGAGGGCGCCGCCCTCCTCCTGGGCGCGGCTCGGGATTGGCTGCGCGAGCGGGGGATGAAGACGATGCGCGGTCCATGGAGCTTCCTGTCCCAGGAGTGGGGCCTCGTCGTCGAGGGCTTTTCGCCCGAGCCCGTGATCATGGCCCCCTACAACCCTCCCGAGTACGCGCCTATGCTCGAGGCATTCGGCCTGAGCAAGGCCAAGGACCTCCTCTGCTGGGAGATATCGGTGCCCGACGGCTACATCATCCCCGATCGGATCCTTCGGGAGACCGACGCCGTCGCGCGCCGCTACAAGCTCACGATGCGCGCAATCGACTTCTCGAGCTACGAGAAGGAGGTCGAGCTCTTCGCCAGGCTCTCCCTCGAGACGCTCAAGGACAATTGGGGCATATCGCCGATCAGCGACGAGGAGATCGCGGCCATGGCCCGCGATCTCCGGCCGGTGCTCCGCGAGGAGTGCGTCCTCTTCGCGCGGAACGAGGAGGGCAGGGACGTCGGTTTCGCGCTGACGATACCGGACGTCAACGTGATCCTCAAGAAGACGAGGGGCCGCATGCTCCCCTTCGGCTGGGCGCGGCTCCTCGCGGGCATTCCCCGCCTCAGGCGCTACCGCATGTTCGCCCTGGGCGTCGCGGCGGACTACCAGGGAAAGGGCGTCGACGCCCTCCTCTACCGCGAGATGTGGAGGCGGATGGCGGCTCCGGACGTGACGATGGAGGTCAATTACGTCCTCGAGGACAACGCATCCATGGTCAACGCCATAACCAAGCTCGGCGCGAGACCGTCGAGGCGCTATCGCGTGTACGAGATGGGGATCTGAAGCGAACTTTTTTGACAGGTCGCGGGAAGCTATCTATACTTGCGCAGATTCGACAAGCTCTAGGAGGGCATGAGCATGCGCAAGGAAACGCGTCTATTGGTCATAGGACTAGTCCTGGCCTTCATCGGCGGCCTCGCGGCCTGGATCGTCCAGACCGACGGCGGAGGGGTCGCCATCCGCGATCTCCGCTTCAACGGTCCGGGCGGCAGCGTCATGAGCGCGCTGCTCTACGTGCCCAAGACGGCGACGTCCAAGACTCCGGCTCCCGCAATCCTCGCGGTCCACGGCTATATCAACTCCCGAGAGACCCAGGACGGCTTCGCGATCGAGTTCGCGAGGCGCGGCTACGTCGTCCTCGCCCTCGACCAGACCGGCCACGGCTACTCCGACCCTCCCGCCTTCGCCAACGGCTTCGGCGGGCCCGCCGGCCTGGCCTACCTTCGCGGCCTCGACATCGTCGACAAGGACAACATCGGCCTCGAGGGCCACTCCATGGGCGGCTGGACCATCCTCGCCGCCGCCATCACGATGCCCGACGCCTACAAGGCCGCCGTGCTCGAGGGCTCCTCTACCGGCGCCCCCTTCGCGGCCGAGGGAAGCCCGTCGTGGCCACGCAACCTGGCCGTCGTCTTCAGCACGATGGACGAGTTCTCCGTGCTCATGTGGGGAGTGCCCCGCGGCGCCGACGCCCCGAAGAGCCCGAAGCTGCAGAAGGTCTTCGGCACGGACTCGACGATCGAGCCGGGGAAGATCTACGGCTCGATAGCCGACGGCAACGCCCGCGTCCTCTACCAGCCCAAGAACACCCATCCCGGGGACCACATCTCGAAGGTCGCGATCGGCTACTCGATCGACTGGTTCGCGCAGACGCTTAAAGGCGGCCGGGCCATCGCCAGCTCGAATCAGATCTGGATATGGAAGGAGCTCGGGACCTTCGTCGGCTTCATAGGCTTCGTCTTCTTCATCCTCGGCCTCGGAGGCGCCCTCCTGGGCGCGAAGACCTTCGCTCCCCTCGCGCGCGCCCTGCCCGTGACCAAGGGCATCAAGGGCGGCGGCTGGTGGATCGGCGCCGTCATCGCGATGGCCATCCCGGTCCTCACCTTCTTCCCCTTCTTCAGCGTCGGGAACATAGTCAAGGCCTCGTGGCTCTTCCCCGAGGCCATCACCAGCCAGATCATGACCTGGGCTCTGCTCAACGGCCTCATCAGTCTCGTCCTCTTCCTGTTCTGGCACTTCGTCCTCAACAAGAAGGCCGAGGCCTCGGCCTTCAACTACGGCCTCAGGGAGCCCAACAAGCTCTATCTGGGCCTGGTGGGACGGGACCTCCTCCTCGCGGCCGCCGTCACCATAGGCGGCGGGCTCCTCCTCCTGGCGGAGGATTTCTTCTTCAAGGCCGACTTCCGTCTCTGGATCCTGGCCCTCAAGCCTCTCTCGCCGCTCCAGTTCGGGATCTTCCTCCGCTACGTCATCCCCTTCACGGCCTTCTTCCTGGTATCCGGGATCGTGCTCAACGGCCAGATGCGGCTGGGAGAGGCGAAGCCCGCCACCCGCTATTTCGCGAACATCATGCTTCTCGCCGGCGGTTTCCTCGTCTTCCTGGCGGCCGAGTACATACCGCTCTTCATGGGCGGCACTCTCCTCACGGCGTCGGAGCCCCTCAACACCATAGTCGCGATCCAGTTCCTGCCACTCATGATCGTGGCCGCCCTCGTATCCACCTGGTTCTTCGAGCGGACCGGACGCGTTTGGGCGGGCGCCTTCGTGAACGGCATCTTCGTGACCTGGTACATCGTGGCCGGACAGGCGGTTCATTTCCCGCTCTAGTCCGTCCCCCCGAGGACCCGACCGGGGGTCGGGTCCTCAGCTTCCGAAGAGGAAGCTCTCCGGATTGGCCTGGCCGAAGCGCAGCTTGAGCTCCTCGGCCAGGGGCGAGCGCGCGAAGGTCCTGTAGTACTCCGCGTAGGAGCGGACCTTGGTCAGGTTGACCATGAAGTCCGAGCCGAAGAGGAGTCTGCCCTCGACGAGGGAAGCGAGGCCCGCGCTCCGCTTGCGCAGATAGGCCTCGAGCCAGCGGTAGTACTCGGGCTCGCTCCCGTCGAAGGAGAAGTCCGCGTATACGTTGGGAAAGTCCACCATGAGCCTCACGATCCGGTCGGTCCACTCGGTCGAGGGAGGGCGCCCGATCGGATGCGAGTACTGGGCGCCGAAATGGGCGAAGTCGACGCGCAGCCCGGGGTGGGCCCGAAGCAGGGGCTCCCAGCGCGCGGGGGAGCTGAACCGCCAGGCTTCCTCGAGACCGACTACGCGAAAGCCCTGGTCGTCGCAGTGCGTCACGACGGGAAGGTCGCGGCGCTCGCAGAAGGACCAGAGGAGCTCGACCTTCTCCCTTTCGGGACCGCCGTCGGGCCAGGGGTCGAAGCCCAGAGGCGGATAGACCTTGACGCCCGCGAAGCGGCCCCGTACCGGCGAGGCGGCGTCATAGTCGCGCATCGCGGCGAAGGCGCGCCTCGATGCGGCCTCGCCCTTCTCGTAGCCCTCGAAGGCGGCCTCGAGGAAGGCCGCCAACTCTTCCGCCGAATAATGGCGGGGATCGACGCCGATGAAGGGCCGGATCTCGAGGAAGCCGTCCGGCCTGGCGCGGCGGTACTCCCGTATGCCCTCCAGCAGGTCGCGGACCTGGGCGGCGAGGGGCTTGGCGCTCGGCCTGTCGTAGTACGCTCCCTCCGGCAGCACGTGGGCGGCGCGCTCGAAGTCCATGATGAGGGGGCAGACGACGAGCCGATCGAAGCGCAATCCTCCCAGGGCGAGCGCCCCGCCTTCAAGGAGGGGCGCATCCTCGCCCGGCTTCGCGAAGACGCCCGCGAGATCGTCCTCCATGAGCTCGAAGATGAACCCGACGTCCCGCTCCATCACCGACAGCATGTTGCGCATGCGCTCGCCGGTCTTGAAGAAGAGGGCCGTGATCAGGTAGTTGGGAGCCGTCACCTGGGCGTAGATCTCCTCGAGCCCCCGCCTCCGGAGGGTGGAGGTGAAGGCGAGAAAGCTCGGGTGGGAGAGGGTGAGGGCGTGGCAGTGCGCGTCGTAGAAGGCCTTGGAGCTCATGTTGCGAGTAATATACTACCGAAGCGGGCGGATCGCGCCCTCGGTCGCCCTCTGCCGTGTCACCGCCCCGCGTTGAATTCCTTCACGGCCTCGACGAGGGCGACGACGTTCTCGACCGGGGTCTTGGCCTGGACGTTGTGGATGGCGTTGAAGACGAAGCCGCCGCGCTCCGACAGGATCGCGCAACGTTCGAGCGCCTCGCGCCGGACCTCGTCGGGCGAGCCGAAGGGCAGGGTCATCTGCGTATCGACGGCGCCGCCCCAGAAGGTCAGGCGATCGCCGTACTTCCTCTTCAGCTCGGCGGCGTCCATGCCGGCCGCCGAGAGCTGGACCGGGTTGATGATGTCGAAGCCGCACTCGATGAAGGGCCTCATGAAGGGCTCCGCCGCCCCGCAGCAGTGCTTGAAGGTCTTCCAGCCAGTATTCGCGTGTATCCAGTCGTTGACGCGCCTGTAATAGGGCGCCCAGAGGGACTCGAAGGCGGCGACCGAGCAGAATTGCGAGGTCTGCGTGCCGAAATCGGTACCGCAGATGAAGGCCGCGTCGACGGTGTCCCCGACCGCTTCCTTGACGCGACGCAGATTCTCCACGGCTATCCGCGTCTGCTCGTCGAATACGGCGCGCACGTAATCCTCGTGGGCGACCGTGGCCATGTACCATTCGGCCACGTCCCGGATGCCCCGCGGCCGCGGGAGCATCGGCCCCGTCACCAGGGCGATGTCGCCCAGTCCCGTCCCGCCGAAATTGGCCATGACGAATCGCCCGGTCTTCCTGGCCGCCGAGCAGGCGCCCTTGAAGTACTCGAGCGTGGACTCCGCCACGGGGCCGAACTCCTGGAGGTTGTCCCGCGGGTCGAGCTTCTCCTCGTCCAGGGGCGCCTGGCGGATGATCGTATCGAAGAAGTAGCCGCTCTGGGGCATCCTGCCGGAGGGCTGGGCGCCCGTGTCGCCCTCGGGGAAGATCAAGGTCGATCCATCGCGCAGGACGGTGCGGAACGCGGCGGGCACGAGGAGCTCCTGTCCCCAGGGAGCCTTCCACTCCTTCCAACCGCCGTTCCTGAATCCGAATATCGTGGTATCGGGGTAGACGCCTTCCACGTCGATGCCGATGGCCAGCTTCAAGTCCTCCTCGATCTCGCCGAGCATCTGGTAGGGCTCGTTGACCCTGACCGGGCGATCCTCCAGGCCATAGTGCCGCCTGAGCGCCTCGACCACGGTGACGTGCATGCCAGTGACCGCGTTGGAGCCGAAATCGACCGGTACCGGGCCGGCACGGTGAGCAAGGGACCTGGACGTCTTCTCGTAACCATTCATTGCGCATTCCCCCCGATGTTCCCGGTAGCGTACGACATAATCGTATGCTCGTCGATCCTCCCGCGCTCGAGCACGGCGGCGACCCTGCCTTCATGCATGACGACGGCCCGATCGGCCATCGCGATGACTTCGGGCAGCTCGGAGGAGATGAGGATTATCGCCACGCCTTCCCTCGCGAGCCTGCGAATCAATTCGTATATCTCCGACTTGGCCCCGATATCGATGCCATGGGTGGGCTCGTCGAGGATCAGCACCTTCGGGTTCGTGGCGAGCCAGCGCGCCAGCACCACTTTCTGCTGATTGCCTCCCGAGAGGTCGCGGACGGGCTGCTCGGCGGACCTCGCCTTTATCGCCAGGCTCCGGAAGAAGCGCCTCGCGAGGTCCCTCTGGCCGGCGCGGTCGAGGACGAGGCCCCGCTTGATCCGCGGCATCTGGGCGATGCCGATATTCATGAGGATGTCGAGGTTCATGAAGAGGGACAGCTTCTTGCGGTCCTCCTGGACCATCGCAAAGCCATTCGCGAGCGCTTCCTTGGGGCTGCCGAAACGCACGCGCCTACCCTCGAAGGCTATCTCGCCGGATTCGGCGGGCTCGGCGCCGAATATGGCGCGCATCGTCTCGCTCCTGCCCGCGCCCACGAGCCCGGCGAAGCAGAGCACCTCCCCCCTGCGCAGATCGAAGCTCACGTCCCTGAAGCCGGAGCCCGTGAGGCCCTTGACCTCGAGCAGGACGGGACCCGCCGTCTCGTTCGGGACGTATTCCCGCGTGAGCTCCCGGCCGATCATCATCTTGATGATGTCGTCCACCGTGGCGCGGGCGCTGTCGACCGTCCCGACATAGCCGCCGTCCCTGAAGGCTGTGACGCGGTCGGATATCCGCAGCACCTCCTCGATCTTGTGCGATACGTAGATCACCGACACGTTCCGCGACTTGAGCGAGCGGATCACCCCGAAGAGCCTGTCGGTCTCGTACTCGCTCAGCGAGGAATTGGGCTCGTCCATGATGATGAGCGAGGCGTCGATCGAAAGGGCCTTGGCGATCTCCACCAGCTGCCGCTGCGAGATGCTCAGGTCGGCCATGGGAATGTAGGGGTCCGCGTCGAGGCCGATCTGGGCGAGCAGCTCCGATGTCCCCTCCTCGAGCCTCCTCCAGAGGACCTTTCCCATGACCGAAGGCATCCTCCCCATGAAGATGTTCTCGATGATGTTCATCTTGGGGAGGACCGAAAGCTCCTGGTGGATGACGGCGATGCCGGAGCCGATCGAATCGCGCGGGTTCCGGAATTCCACCTTGCGTCCCGCGAAGGTGATCGTCCCCGAGTCCCGGTGCGTCGCCCCGCCCAGGATCTTCATCAAGGTGGACTTGCCCGCGCCGTTCTCGCCGACCACGGCGTGGACTTCGCCCCGCCTGACCTCCAGCCGCACGCCGTCGAGCGCGAGCAGGCCGCCGTAGTTCTTGCGCAGGTCTTCGACCACGAGCAGCGTATCGTCGTTATGATCTACCATTCGGTCGCCCTCTCGGGAGCCCGGGGCCGTTCCGTCGCCGTCCCCGGGTTCCCTTCGCGGATCAGCTCAATCCCAGGCGCGATCTCAGTTGGAGGGCGCCCAGAACTTGTCCATATTGGCCTTGGTCACGAAATCCGACCGGGTGAGAAGCTTGCCCGCCTGCGGCGCGACGCCGCCCACCAGGTAGTTGTAGAGGCGGATGGCGGGGTCGTGTCCCTGCGCGACGGGGTCCTGGCCGATCGTCCCGTCGATGACGCCCGACTTGACGTAGCTCATGGTCTCGTCGACGAAGTCGTAGCAGACGATATGGATCTTGCCGGCCTTCCCGGCCTCCTGGACCGCCTTCGCCGCGCCGAAGTTGCCGCCCGCCGTCACGAAGATGGCGTTCAGGTCGGGGTTCGCGTTCATGAAGTCCTGGGCCTGGCCGTAGGCGATGTCGCCCTTGTCGTTGTCCTCCACGCGCCCGACGATCTTGATGGCCGGCGCGTTCTTGGCGAGCGCGTCCTCGAAGCCTTTCCTCCTGAGCTCGTGCGATTCCACGGCGAACAGGCCGGTGATGATGGCGACCTTGCCCTTCTTGTTCAGGAGCTTCGCCATCGTCTCGCCCGCCGTCTTGCCTTGCAGATAGAGATCGGCGCCGACGAAGAACAGCCGCTTGTTGGGGGAGGCGGTCTCGGAGTTGAAGGTGGCGACCGGAATGCCCGCTTCCACGGCCTTGTTGATGTAATTGACCATGCCGGAGTCCCCGGCGATAGTGGCGATCGCGTCGTAGCCCTGGGCCACGGCCGCCTCGACGGCCTGGCCGAACACGTCGGTGGTGTGCTGGGCCCCGGCGTTGATCCAATCCACCGTGCAATTGAGGGGCTTGAGCTCCTCGGCGGCCTTCAGGGTAGCGTTCTTGACAGGAATCCAGAAGGGATTGTTCTCGAGGCCGAGGACGGCGATGCGCAGGGGCTTGGCGGAAGCTTTGGCGATCGGCTTCACCGCGCCTTCGTCGGGCGGAGCGACCTGGACGCTGTCGAAGGCGGGGCCCGGCGGCAGCGCCGGCGCCGCCCAGGCCGCGCCGGCGGCCGCGAGCGCGACGGACAGCAGGACGAGGATTCTCAAGGCTTTCATGTCTTTCCTCCTTGGAACTCTATTCTCAAGCCGGGCGACGCCCGGCCGAATGCGCGGAGATGGACGGACCTAGCGGCGCCTGCCCCTGCGCAGACTGTCGAAGGCCACGGCGAGAATGATGACGACCCCGATCGACACCGTCTGGAGGAAGACCGGCAGGTGGAGCATGACGAAGGCGTTGCGGATGACCGCCATGATCGCGGCGCCGATCACGGCGCCGATGATGGACCCCTCGCCCCCCGCGAGGCTCGTGCCGCCGATCACGACCGCCGCGATGACGTCGAGCTCGTTGCCCTCGCCCGCGTTGGTCGCGGCGGTCGACAGGAGGCCCCCGCTCATGATGCCGGCGAGGCCGCAGAGGATTCCCGTCGTCGCGTAGCAGAAGATCTTGACCCTGTCGACGTTCACCCCCGACAGCCTGGCGGCGTCCTCGTTGGACCCCACAGCGTAGATCTGCCGGCCGAGGACGGTGTTCCGGAGGAACCACGAGAACGCCAGGACGAGGGCGAGCATCTCGATGACCGGGAAGGGCACGGGCCCGATGTAGCCGCCGCCGAGGAAGTTGACGTCGGGGTCGCGCATGGGGATGTTCGAGGCGACCGCTCCGTGCAGCCCGGTCGCGAAGAGATAGGAGAGGCCGCGGCCGATGCTCAGCATGCCGAGGGTGGTGATGAAGGGCGTGACCTTCACCTTGGTGATGATTATGCCGTTGAGGAAGCCGAAGCAGAGCCCGAGGGCGAGGCCGCAGGCCACGGAGGTCCAGGGACTCACTCCGCTGAACATGAGCCGCGCGGTGAACATGCCGGAGACGGCGAGAAGCGAGCCCACGGAGAGATCGATGCCCCCCGTGATGATGACCATCGTGATGCCGATGGACATGATCCCTATGTTCGACATCCCGCGGGTTATGTTGAAAAGGTTGAGCGGTCTGAGGAAGTAGGGACTCGCGAGGCTCATCAGCGCGCAGAGCACGAGGAGGGCGACGAACACGCCCATCTCGCGCACCTGGAACGCGCGGCCGACGATGCGCCCCAGCCCCCCGGACTCCTGTGCGACGCCGCGTTCCCGTTGACTGCCCATGGAAGTGCTCCTTTCCCGTCAAGTCGTGCAAGTGAGGAGAGCCTACAGAATATGAGCAAAACTCATGCCATGCCCACAGGGGATCCCCGCCTCTGCCGTTATGTTGTTTGCCTGAAGATGCTTACATGGACTCTTGGCGCAGCCTTCACGAATCCGCATCGGGGCAAGGACTAAAACCGTGGAGGATTTTCCTCATCGTCGACGGCGCGACGGGGAGCATCCGCCCCGGCCCCCCCCGCGAAATCCTAGCCGCCACATCCCCATTCCGGTGTATGATCGCACGATGCATCGCGAAATCCTGATAATCGACGACGACGAGGGCGTCGCCGTAAGCCTCGCGGAGCTCCTGGGCTCGAAGGGCTACGAGACCAAGATCGTCACCGACCCGACGACGGCGCTGGCCTTGGCGAGCTCAGGCTCGGCGGGACTGGCCCTGGTCGATCTCCGCATGCCCGGCATCGGCGGGATCGAGCTTCTCCAGGCCATCAAGTCGAGGATGCCGGACCTCGCGGTCTTCATAATCTCCGGCTACGTCACCGTCGAGACCGCGGTCGCGGCGATGAAGTACGGCGCGACCGACATTTTCTCCAAGCCCATCAAGACCGCGGACCTCCTCGCCGAGATCCGGCGGGTCATGAGCGAGCGGCCCGTCCCGGCCGCGGCGACCGACGCGGCCGCCATAGCGACGCGCGACCCCAAGATGACGCAGGCCCTCGAGCTCATCGCGCGGGCCGCGCCGACGGACGCCCCCATCCTCCTGCGCGGCGAGAGCGGGACCGGCAAGGAGCTGGCCGCCAAGATGCTCCATAGGCGGAGCAGGCGCTCCGCGCGGCCTTTCGTCGCGCTCAACTGCGCCGCCATCTCGGACGAGCTCCTCGAGAGCGAGATGTTCGGCCACGAGCGCGGCGCCTTCACCGACGCGAGGGAAAGGAAGCGGGGCCTCCTCGAGGCGGCCGACGGGGGCACGATCTTCCTCGACGAGATCGGCGAGATGAGCCTCAGGATCCAGGCGAAGATGCTGCGCGTCCTCCAGGACGGACGCTTCACGCGCGTCGGAGGAGTGGAGCCCATCCACTCCGATTGCCGGGTCGTCTCCGCGACCAATCGCGACCTCGAGGCCGCGATCAAAGCCGGTCAATTCCGCGAGGACCTCTACTATCGCGTGGCCGTCGTAGACATCCACATCCCGCCGCTCCGCGACCGCCCCGGGGACATCGTCCCCCTAGCGAAGGAGTTCCTCGGCCAGTTCGCCCAGCGCTACGGCAAGGGCGGCCTATACTTCTCGGAAGAGGTCCTCGCGGTCATGCGCGGCCATACCTGGCCCGGGAACGTGCGCGAGCTCAAGAACTTCGTCGAGCGCGCGGCGATATTCTCCGATGGCGACCGGGTCGAGCTCGAGAACGTCTCGCCGCAGTACAGGACGGAGGCGAAGGCGGCCTGCGAGGGCTTCCGCGACCACCTGGTGGCCTCCGCCCAGGACGCGATCGCCGACGCGCTGAACAGAGCGGGTGGATCCAAGACCAAGGCCGCCCAGATCCTCCGCATCGACAGGAAGACGCTCTACAACCACCTGAAGAAGTCGAAGCTCGGATAGCGCGGTGGAAAGATCCGACAAGATCCTGGACCTGCGCAACATCCATGTATCCTACGGCGCCGTCAGGGCCCTCGACGGCATCGATTTCGACCTCTATAAAGGCGAGATCCACGGGCTGATCGGCGAGCATCGGGCGGGCAAGTCCACCCTCGTGAAAGTGCTCGGCGGCGCCGTTCGCCTCGACGAAGGCTCGATCACGATCATGGACCAGCGGGTCCACTCCCTGTCGCCGACGGCGGCCCCCGCCCGCCGGATCGGCATAGTGTACCAGGACCTCACCGTCGTCCCCCACCTCAACGCGGTGGAGAACATCTACCTGGGCAGGATGGCCCGGCGCCGCTTCCGCGCCATCGATCACGAGCGCATGAGGCTGCACGCCCAGGGAATCTTCGATTACCTCGGGACCGCGGTAGACTTGAGGGTCCCGGTCTACCGGCTGAAGCGCGCGCATCAGCACATCGTCGAGTTCGCCAAGGCCCTCGCCTTCGATCCCGCGATGCTCATCCTCGACGAGCTCTCGAACAAGCTCACGCCGGAGGAGATGGAGACTGTCTATCGGGTCCTCTTCGACCTGAAGGAGAAGGACTGCGGCATCGTCTACATCAGCCACAACATCGACGAGATATTGAAGCTCGCCGACAGAGTGACGATCCTCAAGGATGGACATCGGCGGCTCACGACGGATACCGATCGGCTGGACAAGCAGAGGTTATTCGAGCTCACCTACTCCTTCCGCCTCGACGAGCAGCAGGATTCCCGGGACGACGCCCCTTTGCTGCGGCTCATGCGCTATCTCCAGAACGTGATCCAGTTCCTGCCCGTCGGGGTCTTCCTCCTGGACGATTCCGGGGATCTGCGGCTCTACAACCTCGCCGCCAACGAGATCTGCGCGCAGGGGGCCGAGAACGCCGTGCAGCGTTCCTTCTTCGACCTCCTCGCCACACTGTCCGCCGACGGATCGACCGTGGCCGCCTTCAGGAAGAGCTTCGCCGAGCGGATGCCCTTCGGCTCCGACGAGCTCAAGACGGGCTCGGGCAAGACTCTCCGCCTCCACGGCGAGCCCATCCGCGATCGGACGGGGAATCGCATGGGAACCCTGGTCGTCGTCGAGGACGTCTCGCTCGATCGCCATATCAGCGAGTACGTGCTCGAGAAGGCGAAGCTGAGCACGCTGGCGCAGCTGGCCGTCGGCGTCGCCCACGAGATCAACAACCCGCTCTTCGTCATCCAGAACTACCTCGAAGTCATACGCGGCAGGAACGACGATCCCGAGGTGGAGGACCGGATCGGCAGGATCGAGCGCGAAGTCGGCAGGATAGTTGAAATAGTCTCGAGCCTCCTGTCCTTCTCGCGGACCAAGGCGCCGGGCGCCGCCGCGGTGAACCTTCGGGAGGTGGCGGAGACCGTGCTCATCCTCCTCCACTACGCTCTGGCGGAGAAGGCGATCAACTTCGAGCTCGACTCCCAGGATGCGGCGATCTGCGCGCGGGGCGACGAGAACAAGCTAACCCAGGTGCTGCTCAACCTCATCAGCAACGCGATAGATGCGGTGCTCATCGGAGGGAAGATCGCCATCCGCATTCGCCGGGCCGAGGACGGCTCGATTTCCCTCTGCGTGACCGACGACGGCTGCGGCATCCCCGCGGATATCGCGAGCAGGATCTTCGATCCCTTCTTCACCACCAAGCTGAGCAAGAAGAATACGGGACTCGGCCTGGCCATCTGCCGGAATATCGTCGAGGAGCACGACGGCAGGATCGTCTTCGACAGCGAGCCCGGTCGCGGCACGACCTTCACGATCCTGCTGCCCGGTCCGTCGACCGAGCCGGGGAGGCCGAGCGGGGAGCCTTGATCGCCGTATCGCGATCAGTCCGCCGCCCAGCGCCCGCGGAGCATCTCCATCATGGCTGCATTCAACGCCCACTGGTCCGCGACCGGCCGCTTCGTGTAGGGCAGCGAAGGCATGTAGGGGTATGGGCCGAATTCGGGCGTGACCGTCAGGGTTTCCGAGCCCCGCTCCCGGTGGCGCCGCACGATCCTGTCCCACCAGCCGAGGTGGGCAGAGAGGGCTTCCGCGCATTCCGGGGCCCGGGGATCCGGCACCTGGGGGCCTTCCGCGAACCCGACCCGCGCGTGGATGTGGTCCGCTCGCTCGACGGCGAGGTCGACGCTTTCGGCCTGGTCGGGAAGCAGGGACTCGGAGACGACGCACCAATGCGAGAAATCGGCGCTGATCCGGAGCTCCGGATCCTCGCGGAGAAAGCGCGCGGCGGCCGAAGCGGCGAAGGCGAACCTGCCGCGGTGGGTCTCGTGGAGGATCCTCACCTTTCGCGAGGCCGCCACGGAGGCGGAGGCCTCGAGGAGCTCCCTGTTCTCCTCGAAGGAGAACCAGTCCTTGCCGGTCTGCGAGTTGATGAAGAGGGGGCGGGCCTCGGCGAGCCACTCGAGGCGACGCAGGTACTCGGCCTTGTGGACGGGGAACTCGGGCGCGACGGTCTCCCAGTGCTGGGCGACGAGGAGTAGCGACTGCCCCTTCGCCGCCGAGAGGATGGCCTCGGTCCCGGCCTCGTCGCCCAGCGGCAAGGACAGCTCGATCCCGTCGTAGCCGGCGTCCTTGGCCCGGCCGCAGAAGTCGGCCATCCCGAGCCCTTCGGAGCCCCAGTAGGGGCAGAGGAACAAAATCTTCATCTACGCCTCCATTCCGCGCGGCGTCGGGCCACGGGGGCTACTTCCACTTGATCGGCGCGGCGGTCTCGGGAAATTCGGGAACGTATATATAGGAAGGGAGCTTCCGCTGTTCTTCACGAATCTCGAAGAGCTTCCTCATCCCGGCCACGAAGCCCGGCAGGGGCCGGGGATAGTCGCGGGCCATGAGGGCGTGGAGCCTCGGCAGATTGTAAAAGGGCACGGCCGCGAACATGTGGTGCTCGACGTGGAAGTTCATGTTCCAGTAGAGGAAGCTCATCAAGGGGCCGAACTCGGCGGTATGGCAGGTGACGCGCCAGTCGGGAGTGCTCTCGGAGAGGCCGGTATGCTGCAGCGCCCCGCAGAACTTGCCGAGGAAGGTGGCGAAGAAACTGCCGAAGGTGACGAGGTAGATCAGGACCCAGAGGTGGAGGACGGCGAAGACGGCGGCGAGGACGATGTGCCCCAGGAGCATGAAGCGCGCCCATCGGATCATCGAGCGCCGCCTCGGGTCCTCGTCCTTCATCAGCGGCTTCCAGGCGAAGTAATCGGCGTCGGTCCTGCCCAAGGCGTGGAGGACGGCGGCGCGCAGGAGATTCCAGAACCATGGCGCGTCGAAGGTGAACCAGAAGAGGAGGTTCCAGAAATTGAGCTTCTCCGCGACAGGACCCTGGAGCACCTCGAGGTCGATCCCGCGATGGACGGTGTACTGGTGGTGCAGGGCGTGGCTCGCCCTGAAATGCACCGGGTTGTTCCAGGTGAGGAAGCAGAAGAGGCCGTAGAAGAAGTCGTTCAGCTTTTTGCGCTTGAAGGCGGTCCCGTGGCTCAGCTCGTGGACGGCCGCTGCCATGCTCATGAAGAAGAAGAACACCGAGTGGACGTAGCAGACGGCGACCATGGGTATCCACAGACTGCGCAGGAAGAGCCAAACGGCGAGAGAGGCCGTGCAGAGGTAGATCAGGAGGAAGGACGCCGACTGGAGGAAGGCCTTCGCGTCGCTCTTTCTCGTCAAAGCCTGGAGCTCTTTGGAGTCCAGCGCCGTCCGGTACCACTCGATTCTCTTGTCGGCCATGTTCCCTCCATTATCTAGCGATACCTGCCGCCCTCCCGGGCGGCGGCCACGGCGTAGAGTTTCTTGAGTTCGTCGGCCCTCGCCTTCGGGCAGACCAAGGTCGCATCCGGGGTGTGCACCACGACGAGATCCTCGCAGCCGAGACAGGCGACGAGGTGCCCCTCCTCGGTCGACGCGACTACGTTCCCCCGGCACTCGACGAGGGCCGTCTCGCCGAGCGAGGCGTTGCCCGAAGCGTCCTTGGCGATGAGCTCGCCGTAGGCCGGCCAGGAGCCGATGTCCAGCCACTCGATGGAGAGGGGCAGGGCGGCGATGAGGACCTCGGGGTCCCTGGAGGCCGGCTCCATGACTCCGTAGTCCACGCTGATCTTCTTGAGCGAGGGATAGGCCGAGGCGAGGGCGGATGCGAAGAGCGGGCCTCCGGATTGCGAGGCGATGCCCGAGATGGAGGAGGCCAGCTCCGGCTCGTAGCGGCCGACCAGCTCGAGGAAGCGCGAGGCTCGCCACAGGAACATGCCCGAGTTCCAGAGGTAGCTGCCGGGCCCGGCCGCCACGAAGGCCGCCGCGGTCCCGGCGTCGGGCTTCTCGCGGAAGCGCGCGACTCGACGCGCGCCGTCCCCGATCTCCTCCCCGAGCTCGAGGTAGCCGAAGCCCGTGGACGGCCTGTCGGGCGCGACGCCGAAGGTGACGAGGGCGGATGGCCGCCCTTCGACGAAGGCGAAGGCGCGGTCCACGAGGGCGCGGAACTCGGGCAGGGGCCTTATGACGTGGTCGGACGTGAACACCGCGACGATGGCCTCGGGATCCTCGCGCGCGATGAGGGCAGAGGAGAGGGCCAGCGCGGCCAGGGTATCCCGGCCCTCGGGCTCGCCGATGTAGCGCTCGATGCCCGAGGCCGGGCTGGATGCCAGACCGGGGATCCGCGCGAGGCTGGCGGCGCGATGCCTCTCGGCTCCGCAGACGAGTCGCCGAGCCTCGGGCAGGAGGCCCTCGAGGCGATCATAGGCCTCCTCGAGGAGGCTGCGCCCGCCCGCGAGGGGCGCCAGCTGCTTCGGCAGGGCCTCGCGGGAGAGCGGCCAGAGCCGGGTACCCGAACCGCCGGCCAAGATCAGCGCATATCTCATAGGTCCCCCCTCAGAAACCCCGCAGGTCGGTGCTGCTCCTCCTGGGCAGGCCCTCCTTCGGCGTCCGCCTGAGGACGATATACTCGAGACCCTTCTCTTCGCAATAGCGCCGCTTCTCCGGCTTGTCGCCGTCCTCGTTCACCACGTAGCGCTCCGCCCCGAGGGCCTCGATTTCCGGCTCCGCGTCGAGCCAACCCTTCCCCGTCGACACGAGGCAGCGCGCCACGCTTCTGAAGGATGCGACGACGTAGCTCCTCTCGGCCTGGGAGAAGAGAGGATGGCCCTCGCCCTTGAGGAGCCTGACGTTGGCGTCGCTGCCGATCACCACGTTGAGCTCTCCGTAGGCCGAAGCCTCCTCGAAGAAGCGCAGGTGGCCGGTGTGCAGCCAGTCGTAGCAGCCCGTCACCACCACTCGCTTTCGACCGGGGGCCCGCGGCGCGTCGACGGCGGGCGCGAGGTAGGGGAAACCAGCCACCGCGGCCTCCGGGATCTCGCGAAGCTCCATGCCGCGAGATCGGCACCACGAACGCCTGTCCGCGTCGACCGCCCCCTCGTCCAACCCAGTGCTCGAGACCACCCAGGCGGCGGACTCGCTCCCGAGTTCCGGCAGGGGGCGGGCGGGGTCGAGCTCCGCCGGGGAGACCTCCACCTTGTCGACGTACCTGAGCGACTCGAAATAGTAGATCCGCTCCGCCAGCCCCATCCTGGGCGAGCTCCCGCGAATCCTCGCGATCGCCTCGTCGGGCCAGAGCAGGAGGGTGAGGGGCCCGAGCCTGGCCGCCTCCTGGAGGAATCGGAGATCCCTCGACGCGACAGCGTCGAAGGCTCCCGAGACGTAGACCCTTCTCATCCGCGACGCCCTCTGCGTACCCGGAAGCCCATGGAGCCGGGCACCGTCCGGTCGGTGGCCACGAAAAGATAGCCCCCGCCGCAGCCCGAGTACATCGCCCCCCCGTATTCCTTCCTATAGTACTCCATCAGGCCTAGGAGATCGACCGAGAGGAGGGGATGCCTGAGCGTCGCCGGGAGGAGGGCCTCCCAGGCGAGCATGCACTCCGTCATGGACGCCTGCAGTCCGGCCAGGTCGCGGGCTACGATCGAGTCGAAGCAGGCCCGGCCCGACCGTCCCAGGCGGCGTATCCAGCCCGGCTCGAGGTTCTTCGATACCAGGGGATTGTAGCCCGCCGGCCTCTGGGCTACGGGCAGTATCTTGACCCTCTCCTCGAGCCAGGCGATGACCCCGGCGTCCTCGCAGGTCTCGATCCGCACAGGGAAGACGCCCCCCTCGCTCGAGGCGTCGAAGTCCATCCGCACGATGCCCGGATAGACGAGGCCCACCATATCCTGGGAGCCCGAGGGCTCGGCCTTGCCCCGGTTCTCCTCGGCGTAGAGCTCGCGGACGAGCTCGGCAGGCGGCCTCTCGGGGAGGCGCCCGCCCCAGAGCCGCGCCGCCACCTTGCGCGTGCTGGTCGCCATGCCCGCGAAGTCCATGAAGCGGTACTCTGGCTCCACGGCCACCACGGTCATGGAGCCCGGCGGCGAGGGGTTCCGCTCCGAGACGAAGGGCTGGTCGATCCAGCCCCCGCAGAGAGCCAGCCGATAGGGTATGCCGCCTATCGCGTCGGCTATGTCGCCGGGCATGAGCTTCAGTCGACGACGCGAAGGCCGGCCTTGCGGGCGGCGCGCTGGGTCTCGATCCAGCGGTAGGTCTTCTCGAGGCCGGTCTTGAAGGCGGTGGAAGGTTCCCAGCCGAGGACCTGTCTGATGAAGGCGTTGTCCGAGTTCCGGCCGGCTACCCCCTTCGGCGCGTCGAGCTTGTAGGAGCGCCGGAGCTTGACGCCCGCGATCTCCTCGGCGATGGTGACCAGCTGGTTGACCTCGATGAGCTCGGAGGAGCCGAGATTGATGGGCGTGGCGACCAGGGCGTCGCAGTGGGTGATCTTGTCTATGCCCTGGACGCAGTCGTCGATGTACATGAAGCTCCGGGTCTGACTCCCGTCGCCCCAGATCTCGATGGCGCCGCTCTTGGACTCGATCGCCTCCTGGACCTTGCGCGCGATGGCGGCCGGGGCCTTCTCGCGCCCGCCCATCCAGGTGCCGAAGGGGCCGTAGACGTTGTGGAAGCGGGCGATGAAGGTAGCGAGGCCTCTCTCGGCCCAGTACTCCTGGCAAAACATCTCGGAGACTAGCTTCTCCCATCCGTATCCGCGCTCGGCCATGGCGGGGTAGGCGTCGGACTCCTTGAGCGCGCGGACGCGGGGGTCCTTCTGCAGGTCGGTGTTGTAGGCGCAGGCCGAGGACGAATAGAAGTAGCGCTTGGCGCCGGCTCGCCAGGCCGACTCGACCATATGCGTATTGATGAGAATCGAGCGGAGGCAATCGACCCGATGGGTCTCGATGAAGCCCATGCCGCCCATGTCAGCCGCGAGGTTGTAGACTTCGGTCGCGCCCTCGACTGCTCGGCGGCAGTTCTCCTCGACGGAGAGGTCGAGGCTGAGGTTCTCGACGCCCGGAACGGTCTGGTACCACTCGTAGATCGGCTTTTTGTCGATCGCCCGGATCCTGGCGAAGCCCTTTTTCTTGAAGTGGGCGGCGAGGTTGCCACCGATGAAACCGCCGGCTCCGGCTATGACGATGAGATCCTCTTTCCCCGCCGAGGCTATCGGCTCTTTGGCTTTCGGGAATTCGTACTCCATTTCGATCCTCCAAACGCTACGCTATGACTTCGTCTTGCGCCTGTCGGGCGCTCGATGAGAGATTAGCGCCTTTCGGCTTTTCCAACCATACTCGATATGCGTATAATTGATCTCGAAATGCGCAAGATCGCCCTGTGCATGGAGCTTTCGGACTTTTACGAGCACGGAATAGCCCGGGGCCTCGTCCGCTACGCGAAGTCCAAACCCGATTGGCGGCTCTACGGCTATGGCTGGATGTTCCGCTCTCTGAACGATTTGGGAGCCTGGGACGGGGACGGCATCATAGCGCGCGTGGAAGATGCCGAGACAGCCGACAGACTCTCGGCAATCGGGCTGCCCGTGATCGACGTAGCGGGGGCCTACGCCCGACCCGGTTTCCGGAGCGTGACCAACGATGATTTCCTCACCGGATACAAGGCAGCCCTCCACTTCCTGAGCTGCGGCTTCTCGCGCTTCGCCTTCCTCGGCGTCGCCGGGACGCTCTGGTCGAAGGAGCGGCGCGAAGGCTTCATGAAATGCCTCGCGCAGCGCGGCCGATCCGGGGAGTCCGTCGCCCTCCTCCCGACTTTCGAGCGGCCCCTGGCGTGGTGGGAAGGCCGCCAGGGAAAGGGCGCGGCGGCGGACTCGAGCGACCGGGAAGGTCCCGGGGAGCTCGAAGCCTTCCTCTCGGGGCTGGATCTCCCCATCGCCCTCTTCGCCTGCAACGATACGACGGGCCTTCGGGCCACCGAGCTCGCGGCCAGGCTGGGTCTGGAGATCCCGGATTCTCTCGCCATTCTCGGCGTGGACGACGAGGACATACTCTGCGAGCTCGCCTCGCCCAGCCTCTCCAGCATCATGCTCGACTGCGAGGCCATCGGCTTCCGCGCCGCCGGGGCCCTCGATGCCGTGCTCGAGGGCGGCGGCGCGCCCGAAGGTTCGCGCATCGCGGTGCCCCCAAAGGAGGTGGCCGAGCGGGAGTCGACGCGGATCTTCTCCTGCCGGGACGAGCTGGTCGCCAGGGCGGTCACCTTCATCCGCGCCCACGCCCACGAGGGCATCGACGTGGCCGACCTCCTCGCCCTGGTCTCAGCCTCGAGGCGTTCGCTCGAGACGCGCTTCCGCCGGGAGATGGGGAGAAGCCTCCATGAGGAGATCGTCGGGGCGAAGATCGCGACGGCGAAGCGTCTGCTCGGCTCCACGGACTACACGATCGAGCGCGTCGCCGAGGAATCCGGCTTCGGCGCGCTCGGCCGCTTCCACGAGGCCTTCAAGAGGGCCGAAGGGCTCTCTCCGGGCGAGTGGAGGAGGGAGAGGAAGTGAGGGCCGGGTCTCAGAACGCCAGGCTGAATCCGAAGCCGAGGTAGTAGGCCTGGCCGTCCACCCGCCTGCCGAGGATGGGATAGGCGAAATAGGCATTCAGGTCGGCGAGGTTGAGGATGTCCAGGAGGACCCCGCCTCCCGCCGAGGCAAGGTACCCGCCCGAACTGCCCGTCGGATCCATGAAATAGCCGTCGTACCAGGCCGTGTCGAAAAAGGCGAAAAGGCCCGGCACGATATCCCGCGAGCCGATGGCCGGGCCCAGTAACCGGAACTCGAGGTTCTCGAGCGCCTTGAAATCCGCGCCGTACAGACCTTCCTCGAGTCCGTAGACGGTTGGGGAATTGCTCCAGCGCGGATAGCGCCCTCCGTAGCTCTCGAACACGAAAATCGGGACCGACCCTCCGCCGGCGTAATCGACGCCGAGGAATTCCGCGGCGTAGAGGCTGAGCAGATTCCTCGCACCCTTCGCGTCGGATAGGGCGAAGAGGGGGAGAAAACCCTTGAACGTTGCGTTCAGACGATAGTAGTCGGCGCCACCGATGCCGTTGAAGAGACAGCGCGGTCCCCATTCCGCCGAGGCTTCGGCGTAGACCCCCGAATGGGTCTTGTGGATGAGGTCGACGCTCACGGTATTGACGGCCAAGCCCGCGTGCAGCGCGTTGGCGAGGATCTCCCGCCGATCCGGGAAGGCGGAGTCGTAGAGCAGGGAGCCTTCGCCCCCCATGGTCGGGAAATTGCGATCGTAGTGCAGGCGATAGAATAGGAAGATTTCGAGGAGGTTCCGCTTCCTTTCCCCGTCTCTGACGAGGCCCTGTCTGATGCCGATGTCGTCGAGGAACTCCGCCTGATCGAAGGAAGCGGGAGTCTCGCCCGGGCCGGTATAGGGGCTTCCGTTCGGGTTGCGGTAGAAATAGTTCGTCTGCCAGCCCGCGCCGACGTCGGTCTCCAGTATGGTATCGAGGCCGGGTAAGGGGCGCAGGCCGTCGAAGAGGATGTCGACGCTGGCTCCCGAAGGCACTATGCCGTCGAGCCAATAGGTGTAGGGCTCGATGTCGGCGAAGGTCCAGGTCCCGTTCGGAACCGTGGAATCTTCGGCCAGGACCTCGAATCCGGAAGCGAGGGCCAGGGTGAGGAAGGCTATAGAGAGTCTGCGCAGCATGGGGTCGATTATAAGCCATGCCCTCCCATAGATTCTCCGGGCGTAGTATGCTTTATTTGCTCGAGGAGGGCACATGGGCAAGAGCCTGACCCGAAAGATCCTGGAAGCGCACCTGGTCGAGGGCGAGTGGAAGAGCGGCGGCGAGATAGGGATCCGCATCGATCAGACCCTGACGCAGGACGCGACGGGGACCATGGCCTATCTCCAGTTCGAAGCCATGGGCATCGACCGCCTGGCCACCGAGCTCTCCGTCAGCTATATCGACCACAACACCCTGCAGACCGGCTTCGAGAACGCGGACGACCACCGCTACCTCCTCTCGGTCGCGCGCAGGTACGGCCTCAGACTGTCGCGGGCGGGCAACGGCATCTGCCACCAGGTCCACCTCGAGCGCTTCGGCAAGCCCGGCGCCACCCTCCTCGGCTCGGACAGCCACACGCCGACCGGGGGGGGGATCGGAATGGCTGCCATAGGGGCCGGCGGCCTGGACGTGGCCCTGGCCATGGGCGGCGCTCCCTTCTACCTGCCCTGCCCCGAGGTCGTTCGCATAGTGTTGAAAGGCGCCTTCGGGCCCTGGGTCTCCGCCAAGGACCTCATCCTCAAAGTGCTCGAGAAGTTCGGGACCAAGGGCAACGTAGGCAGGGTCTTCGAGTACGCCGGACCCGGTCTCGCGGGCCTCTCGGTGACGGAGCGCGCGACGGTGGCCAACATGGGCGCCGAGTGCGGGGTCACGACCTCGATCTTCCCGAGCGACGAGGCGACGCGCGCCTACCTGCGCTCGCAGGGCCGCGAGGCCGACTGGAAGCCCCTCGGCCCCGACCCGGACGCGGACTACGACCTGGACTTCGAGATCGATCTCGGCGCCCTCGAGCCCCTCGCCGCGGCCCCTCATTCGCCGGGCAACGTCGTGCCGGTGCGGAGCCTCTCGGCCGTGAAGGTCGACCAGGTCTGCGTAGGCTCCTGCACGAACTCGTCGTACAAGGACCTCGCCACCGTGGCCCTCATGCTCAGGGGGCGGAGGATCCCGCCGGAGGTGAGCCTCGTCGTGACGCCGGGCTCCCGCCAGGTGGTGATGAACGTCGACAAGGATGGCTATCTCGCCGACCTGATCGCCGCGGGCGCCCGCCTCGTCGAGCCCTCCTGCTCCTTCTGCATCGGCATGGGCCAGGCTCCCGCGACCGGCGCCGTCTCCCTGCGCAGCTCCAACCGCAACTTCGAGGGCCGCTCGGGCACCGCCGACGCCCGAGTCTACCTCGTCAGCCCCGAAACGGCGGCCGCCTCGGCCCTGCTCGGCCGGATCGCCAGCGGACGCGAGCTCGAGGCCGAGCTCGGGCTCGAGCATCCGGCTCCGACCGTGCCCGAGCGCTTCATCGTGGACGACGGCATGATCGTGGACCCCCTCGCCCCCGAGGAGCGGAGCCGCGTCGCCATCCTCCGCGGCCCCAACATCGGCGGGCCGCCCCTCACCGCCCCCCTCCCCGAGAGGCTGTCGGGGGTCGCGGCGATCAAGGTCGGCGACAAGATCACGACCGACCACATCATGCCCGCCGGCGCGCGGATGATCTACCGCAGCAACATCGCGGCCTACTCGGCCTACGTCTTCGAGAGGGTGGACCCGCTCTTCGCCGCGAGGGCGGCGGCCGCGAGGGACGCGGGGCGGCACAACGTCATCGTCGCGGGACTCTCCTACGGCCAGGGCTCCTCGCGCGAGCACGCCGCCATCTGCCCCGCCGCCCTCGGCGTGCGGGCCGTCCTCGCCAAGTCCTTCGAGCGCATACACGCCGCCAATCTCGTCAATTTCGGAGTCCTGCCCCTCGTCTTCGCGGACGAGGCCGACTACGACTCCGTGGATCAGGGGGACGCCCTGGAGATTCCGGACCTGCGGGCCCTCGTCGCCTCTGGCGCGAAGCGGCTCCTCGTCAAGGACGCCACCAAGGGCGCCGATTTCGAGGCGGTCTGCGAGCTCACCGATCGCCAGCGCGGGATCGCGCTGGCCGGCGGCGCCCTCGCCGCCGCGGCCAAGGCCCTCGCAAAGGAGAAAGCATCATGAAAACGGCGGTGAAGAACCCGATCGCGGAGCTCGACGGCGACGAGATGACGCGCGTCATCTGGGCCTTCATAAAGGAGAAGCTGATCCTTCCCCACCTGGACGTGAAGCTCGAGTACTACGACCTCGGGGTGAAGGAGCGCGACCGCACGGACGACGCGGTGACGGTGGCCGCGGCCAAGGCGATCGGCAGGCTCGGCGTGGGCGTCAAGTGCGCGACGATCACCCCCGACGCCGAGCGCGTCGCCGAGTACGGCCTCAAGAAGGCCTGGCCCTCGCCCAACGGCACCCTGCGCGGCATCCTCGACGGCACCGTCTTCCGCAAGCCCATCCTCGTGAAGAACATCAAGCCCGCCGTGCGCTCCTGGGAGAAGCCGATCGTGATCGGCCGCCACGCCTACGGGGACCTCTACAAAGCCGTGGACTTCGCGGTGCCGGGCCCCGGCTTCGCGGAGCTCGTCTTCACCCCGGCCGCCGGCGGCGGGGCCGCCTCGCGGCTCGCGATCCACCGCTTCGAGGGTCCGGGAATCGTCATGGGCATGCACAACGTCGACGCCTCCATCGCCTCCTTCGCGAAGGCCGCCTTCGCCTACGCCCTATCCGAGCGCATCGACCTCTGGTTCGCCGCGAAGGACACGATCAGCAAGACCTACCACGCCAGGTTCAAGGAGATCTTCGCGGCCGAGGCGGCGCGCCGCGGACAGGAGCTGGCGGCGGCCGGAATCGCCTACCGCTACCTCCTCATCGACGACGCGGTGGCCCAGGTGATGAAGCACCCCGGCGGGATACTCTGGGCCTGCACGAACTACGACGGCGACGTGTTCTCCGACATGATCGCCTCGGGCTTCGGCTCCCTGGGCATGATGACCTCGGTCCTGGTCTCCCCCGACGGCGCCTTCGAGTACGAGGCGGCGCATGGGACGGTCAGGCGCCACTACTACGAGCACCAGAAGGGCAAGGCGACCAGCACGAATTCGGTCGCCTCGATCTTCGCCTGGTCGGGCGCGATCCGCAAACGCGGCGAGCTCGACTCGACGCCCGAGGTCGTCCGCTTCGCCGACTCCCTCGAGCGCGCCGTTCTCGGCCTCATAGAGGAGGGGATCGTCACGAAGGACCTCGTCGCCCTGGTCGAGCCTCGGCCTTCCGGCTTCGAGAGCACCGAGGGCTTCATAGACAAGGCGGCGAGCCGCCTCGCTTCCTCGCTCCAGCCATAGGAGATCGCGGCATGCCCAGGGACAGCCTCAGCATCATCGACAATCGCACCGGCCTCGGCTACGAGCTCCCGATCTCGGACGGCACCGTCAAGGCCATGGACCTCCGGAAGATCCGCGCGGGGGAGGGGGACTTCGGCCTCATGTCCTACGACCCCGGCTTCGCCAATACCGCCTCGACCCGAAGCTCGATCACCTACGTCGACGGGGAGAAGGGCGTGCTGAGGTACAGAGGCTACCCCATCGAAGCCCTCGCGCAGAACGCGAGCTACCTCGAGACCGCCTACCTGGTGATCTTCGGCAAGCTGCCCACGGCCCCGCAGCTCGCGAACTGGGAGCGGGACATCCGCCACCACACGATGCTGCACACGAACATCCAGAACCTGATCGAGACCTTCCGCTACGACGCCCACCCGATGAGCCTCTTCATCAGCTCGGTCGCCTCGCTGGCCACCCTCTACCCGGATTCGCGCCAGGTCACCGATCCCGCCAACCGCCGCCTCCAGGTGGAGCGCATCATCGCCAAGGTCGCGACGATCGCGGCCTTGGCGTACCGGCACAACCAGGGCTGGCCCTCCAACGGGCCCGACGACAGCCTGTCCTACGTCGGCAACTTCCTCAACATGATGTTCAAGATGACCGAGGTCAAGTACGAGCCCAATCCCGTCCTCGAGCGGGCGCTCAACGTGCTCTTCGTCCTCCACGCCGACCACGAGCAGAACGCGGGGACGACCGCGATGCGCGTCATCGGCTCGGCCCAGGGCGATCCCTACTCGGCGCTCGCGGGGGCGGCGGCGGCCCTCTACGGCCCCCTCCACGGGGCGGCCAACGAGGCCGTCCTCTCCCAGCTCGAGCAGATCGGCAGGCCCGACGAGGTGCCCGCCTTCATCGAGCTCGTCAAGAAGGGCGAGTGCAGGCTCATGGGCTTCGGCCACAGGGTGTACAAGAACTACGACCCGCGCTGCCGGATCATCAAAAAGACCGCCGAGGAGGTCTTCCGAGTCACGGGGAGGAACGTCCTCCTCGACGTGGCCCTCGAGCTCGAGCGGATAGCCCTCGAGGACGAGTACTTCGTCTCGCGCAAGCTCTACCCGAACGTGGACTTCTACTCCGGCCTCATCTACCGCGCGATGAACCTGCCCGCCTCCCTCTTCACCGTGATGTTCGCGGTGCCGAGGACCTGCGGCTGGCTCGCGCACTGGCTCGAGGCCTTCGACGACCCGGAGCAGAAGCTCATGAGGCCCCGACAGATCTACGACGGGCCCGAAGAGCGCGCCTACGTCTCGATAGGGGCGAGGTGAAGCCCGGCACGGCCCGGGGTTTTCGCGCTCGCCGAAATCCCCGGGCCGTGCTATATTCCAGGCGATGTCGCGATCGCGCTTGCCCTTCATCGCCGGCGCCATCCTCCTGATCCTCGCCTTTTCCGTGCTCAAAGGGCAGGAAGGGCCGAGGAAGCCGATATCCAATCCGCCCAACGAGATACGAAGCGGCTTCGGACGGGCCGTGACCCTCGATCTGGACGCGGCGCCCTTCCCGGACGCCGCGCGCCAGGGGGGCTACTCCTACGACGGCGACTTCTTCCCGCGCGAGGGGCACTACGACGATCCTTCTGTCACGGTCTTCATCCCCAAGGACTTCGAGCCGAGGGGGAGGGTCGACCTCGTCTTCTTCTTCCACGGCTGGTATTCCTCCGTCCCCGAGGCGGCGCAGGGCTTCGCCCTCTTCCGCCAGTTCTCGGCGAGCGGAGCCAGGGCCCTCCTCGTCCTGCCCGAGACCGCGCGCGACGCACCCGATTCCTTCGGCGGCAAGCTCGAGCGCGGAGACGGCTTCAAGACCCTGGTCGGCGAGCTCCTGGTCAAGCTCCACGACAGCGGCGTCACGCCGCGGTTGAAGCCGGGCCGCATAACCCTGGCGGGCCACAGCGGCGCCTATCACGTCATATCACGCATCCTCGCCCAGAAGGGGATGGCGGCCAGGGTCCGCGAGGTCTGCCTCTTCGACGCCCTCTACGAGGACGTCGAGCGCTATTCCGCCTGGATCAGCGGCGGCGGCGGCCGCTTCGTATCGATCTGCTCCGAGGGGGGCGACCCCGAGGGCAACGCGCGCGGACTGGCGGCCTCGCTTCGGGAGAAGGGCATCGCGGTCCGAACGGCCAAGGACGATCCCAAGGAGGACTCGCGGACCCTGGGCGATCGAGTGGTCCTCATCACCAGTCCCTATGGTCACAGCGAGCTCATAAGCCAGGCCGACGAGTTCAGGCGAGTACTGGCGGCCGCGTCCCCGACCCGTTAGACTCTGCGCGGGGGTTGCCAGTGCCGATATGCCCGAAATGCGGATTCGATTGTCCCGATCCTCGAGACTGCCCGACCTGCGCCTCCTTCAGCGCGGCCGGGCCGCAGCCGGGAAAAGCCGACTCCCTTTCAGCGGGGATGGGGGCGCGGCTCAAGCGCCTCGTCCTGCCCGCCCTCGCTGCCGCCGTCCTCGTCGTCGCCTCCGCGGCGCTCTACCTCGCCTGGCCGACCGAGAAGGAGGACCATCATTCTCCCCTTCCCCTTTCGGAGCCGGCCGGCTCCGAGGCGTCCCCTCCTTCCGCGGAGGCCGCGGACGCGGCACCGCGCCTCGACGACGCCCTGCCCGTCGATTCCGAAGGCGACTACATCGCGTGGATGCTGGCCCGCACCGACGAAACCCGTCCCTTCCTGGAGAAGAAATGGAGCCGCGCCCAGGCCATCCTCGGGCGCAAGGACGTCACCGACCCCACCGTCTTCAGGGCCTTCCTTTACACGCCGCGCGAGTACTTCGCCAGAGCCTTCAATAAAAAGAAGGCCTACGACGATACGGCTATCCCGATCGGTTTCGGGCAGACGATCTCGGGCCCCCACATGGTCTCGCACATGACGCAGAGCATAGCCCCCCTGCGCAGCGACCGCATTCTCGAGATAGGCACGGGCTCGGGATACCAATCGGCCGTCCTCTCCGAGCTCTCGGACCACGTCTACACCATCGAGATAATCCCCGCCCTTTTCAGGGAGACCGACGGAATCTACCGCCAGCTCGCGGCGCGCTACCCGGAATACGCCTCGATCGCGAGGAAGAACGCCGACGGCTACTACGGCTGGGTCCAACACGCGCCCTTCCAGAAGATCATCGTGACCGCGGGGATCGACCACGTTCCGCCGCCGCTGCTGGGCCAGCTGGCCCCGAACGGCATCATGGTCATTCCCGTGGGGCCGCCCTCGGGCCAGACCGTGCTCAGGATCGTCAAGAAGCCCGCCCCGGGGGGCGGCTTCACCTTCGAGCGCCGCGACATCTACAGGGGGCGCAAGGTCATCTTCGTGCCCTTCACCTCGCAGGGCGGCGCGCGCCACAGCCTCGAGGACTCGGGGAAGGGAGGCGGGCAATGAGACCGCGCCTGGTCGGCTTCCGCCTCGCGTCGCTCTTCCTCCTCTCCATGACCATGATCGCCTACGAGCTCGCCGTCATGCGCGGCTTCGCGGTCGGGAGCTGGTCCAACTTCGGCAGCATGGTCATCAGCATCGCCCTCCTCGGCTACGGCCTGGCCGGCACCCTCCTCACCTTCCTCGAGAAGCGGGTCGCGCGCGATGCCGACCGCTGGCTGTCCCGGACCGCCTGTCTCGTCGGGCCGGCCATGGCCCTCGTCCACGTCGCCGCGCAGCGGCTGCCCTTCAACCCCGTCATGATCACCACGGACCGGCTGCAATACCTCTTCCTCGCGGCCTACTACGCGCTCTACGCGATCCCCTTCTTCATCGGGGCCCTCTACCTCGGCGTCTCCTTCATCGCCTTCCGCTCGAGGATCCACAGCCTCTACTTCTGGAACATGCTCGGCTCGGGCCTGGGCGGCTTCGTCCTCCTCGCCGCCCTCTACCTCCTGCCGCCGGAGCGGCTGGTGGGCCCCTTGGCCGCCCTCGCGTCGCTGGCCGCGCTCTTCAGCCTCGTCGGGCATCGCGACGCGGAAGGACGCCTCTCCCTGCCCTTGTGGAAGGGCTTGGCCGCGGCGGGAGCCCTCTGCGTCTCGCTCGTCCTCCTCGCCCTCTTCGGCGACATCCGGGTGTCGGAGTTCAAGCCGATAAACTACGCCCGCTCCTTCCCGGACTCGAAGCTGGTCTACCACTCCTTCGGCCCGACCGGGCAGCTCGACGCCTACTCGAGCTCCTTCTTCCACGTAGCTCCGGGCCTCAGCGACAACGCGTCGAGCGACATCGTCGCCATGCCCGAGAACGCCTTCCTCGGGTTCTACGTCGACGGCGACGGCCCCATGGGCATCATGCGCAAGCTAGATCCCCGGGAAGCCGAGTACTTCGACTACCTGCCGATGGCGGCGCCCTATCTCCTCTTCGACAGGCCGGATGTCCTCCTCCTCAGGCTGGGAGGGGGCCTGGGGGCCGATGCCGCCATCCACCACGGCGCGAAGAGCGCGACCGTCGTCGAGCCCGATCCGGCCATAGTCGCCATGCTCCGGGACGAGCCGAAACTCCGGGCCTATACGGGCGACGCGCTGCGCGACCCCAGGATCCGCATCGTGCCGACCGAGCCGAGGGCCTTCGCCCTCGAGACGAAGGAGCGCTTCGACATAGCGGAGATCGGCCTCGTCGATTCGATCGGGCTCTCCCAGACCGGAGGCAATCCCGTCGCGGAGAACTTCCTCTACACCGCCCAGGGAATCGCGTCCTACCTGGCGACGCTCAAGCCGGGCGGGATCCTGTCGATCACGGTGTGGAACCGCCTGACTCCGCCGCGCAACGTGCCCAAGCTCCTCTCCACCGTGGCCGAAGCCCTGAGGATCCGCGGCGACGCGGATCCCGGGAAGGAGCTCTTCGTCTTCGACCAGCTCCTGTCGACGGCGACGATCCTCGTCAGGAACGGCCCCTTCGGCGAGCCTGAGCTGCGCAGTCTCCGCGCCTTCTGCGAGCGCATGTCCTTCGTGCCCTGCTACTACTCGGGCATGCCCAGGCCCGCCCTCAGTCCCGACGAGGTCCTCCACTGGTACGCCCAGCAGCTTGGGCCCGCGCGGCAGGCCGCGCCCGCGCCGACGGCGAGCGAGAGCCTTACCGAAGGTCCGGTCGCCGAAGTTCCGGCCGCCGAGGGTCCGTCGGCCTCGGGCGACGATCTCCTCCAGGAGGACCTGTACTTCTACACCCTGGACTCGATCCTCTCGGGCATGGGGGAAGCCTTCTACGCCGCCTATCCCTTCTCCATCCGGCCTGCGACCGACGACAAGCCCTACTACACCGCCTACGTAAAGCCGGCCACCCTCCCCGCGGTCGCCGCGGACATCCGCGAGCTCTCCGAGGAATGGGGCTACATCCTCCTCGTAGCGACCCTCGGCCTCTCGGCGGTCTTCGGTCTCCTCATCATCCTCTTCCCGATGCTAGGCCGATGGAGGGAGCTCTTCGCCCACCGAAGAGGGACCCTCCGAATAATCGTCTACTACGCCTGCCTGGGACTGGGCTACATGATGATCGAGATCTTCCTCATCCAGCGGCTGACCTTCTTCCTCGTCGACCCGATCTTCTCGAACTCGGTCGTCATCACGTCGATGCTCGTCCTGTCGGGCCTCGGAAGTCTCTCCAGCGCCTCGTGGCGGGTCTCGAGCCAGCGTCGGGTCCTGATCGCCGCCGCCGGCATCGGCCTGTCCTGCGCCTTCTACCTCGTCGGGCTGACGCCCGTGGTGGACGGCCTCCTCGGGCTCGGCCTCGGCCTCAAGATCGGCTTCTCCGCCCTGATCGTCGCGCCCGCCGCCTTCTGTCTCGGCATTCCCTTCCCGACCGGTCTGAGCGCCCTCTCCTCCTCGCGGCCGGCCCTGATACCCTGGGCCTGGGGCGTCAACGGCGCGCTCTCGGTGACCGGCACGGTTTTCGCCAGGCTCTTCTCGATCTCGGCGGGCTACTCCTTCGTGTTGGTTGCGGCCATCGTCTTGTATGCGGGGGCGGCGGCGGCTTTTTCGGGGAACACGGCCGGGTCGAGGAGAGGAGGAATTACATGAACGCCTCGATATCCGCGACGATATCCGAGGGCGATGCATCGGCATCCAGGATCGCCCGTGTCTCGCCTTCGGCATCGATGATCCAGAATGGTCCCGAATGCGTGACCGCGTAGCCACCCGCGAACTTCTCGATCAAGGCATGCGCCGCTGCGATCTCGGTCTCATCCAGGCCTTTGGCTCTATCGGTCCCCATTTCAGGCATTCCCCTGGCCTCGGAATCCTGGACGTCGCTTTCCGAGACCTTGTGGACTCCGACACCGTACTCGTTCCATATTCGTCTCAGGTCGTCGAGCGGTCCGGTCAAGAAATGCCAGGTATCGTACAATCCGGCCGATTCGCTGTAGTCGGCCATCACTTCCGGCGTATCTCGCAGCGGGTCGGTCGTGATCGCGACGAATACGACCTTTCCCGCATCGTCGCCCAGCAATTTCTTCGTCGCTTTGATTTTCATCGTCGTGAAGGGACAGATATCGGCGCAATGCGTGTAGATGAAACTGAGCACGACGATTTCCCCTCGAGTCCCGGACATTTTGAAAGGCTCACCCTTCTGGTCGGTAAGCGTAAAATCGGCCGCCACGATGTGTCGGGGGCCGATCGACCCCTTCGGGGCATCCGAGACCGAAGGCGCTTGCGCCGAAACGATCCCCAGTCCGACTGAGAGCAAAGCCAGCCACAGCGAGGTCAGAATGGGTTTACGCATCTTTTTATCTCCAAGGATTACTATACTATTGCAGGGGCCCAGGCGGCGAGCCGATCCGGCGGGTCCTTGCCTTTTCTAGAAGTCGATGCGGGGATGCCCCGCGGGCCTGTTCCTGTAGAGATCGAGGGCCACCGAGGCGATTATCGCGGCACCGATGATTATCCGCTTGGTCGGCTCGCTCGCCCCGATCTGCGCCAGGCCGTAGTTGAGCACCGCCAGTATGAGGACGCCGAGAAAGGACTTCACGACGGAGCCGTGCCCGCCCAATGGACTCGCCCCGCCGATCACGGCCGCGGCTATGACCTGAAGCTCCAGTCCGGCGCCGGCGTTGGGATCGGCCGCTTCGAGTCTGGCGCAGTACAGTATGGAAGCCCAAGCCGCGAGGAAGCCGGAGATGGCGAAGACGGCGATCTTCGTGGATCTCGTATCGATTCCCGAAATCCGCATGGTCTCCTCGCTAGTGCCTATTCCGACCGCGTATCGGCCGAAGACCGTCCTGGACAGGCCGATCTGGCCGAGGACCACCGAGACGACGGTCGAGACGCCGCCGAGGGATATTCCCATGGACAGCGCCGGCCCCAGAGCCTCGATCGCGTTCCCGATGTACTTCGTCCTGGAATCGGTCACCAGATAGGCGAAACCGCGCGCGATCTCCATCGTGCCTAGAGTGACTATGAAGGAGGGGACCCGGGCGAAGACCGCGAGCGCCCCGTTTATCGCGCCGAAAGCCAGTCCGGAGACCAAGGCCAGGACGAGGGCCGGGGCCAGAGGCCAATGCCAGCCGGTGAGGGCCGTCCCGAGGACGGAACCGCAAAGAGCCATTACCGATCCGACGGAGAGGTCTATGCCGCCGATGACCAGGACGAAGGTCATGCCTACGACCATAACGGCGAGCACGGGAACTTGGTTCGATATCGCCAAGAGCGTGTTGATCGAGAAGAATCGTTTGTTCCCGAGGCTGAAGATCAGGATGAGCAGGGCGAGCGAGAGCATCATTCCCAGATAGTCCGTAAAGTACCTGCGCGCGCTCGTCATCGGGTCGGCCTATTTCGTCACGAGGTCGATGCTCGTCTCGCGATCCGCGGGGGGCGAGCCTCCCAGGATGGCGAGGGCCGTCTCGATGCCCGCGACGGCGATCCGATCGCCGTGCTGATCCGCGGTGACCAACAGCTTGTCCTGCTTGAGGAGCTTGGTCGCCGCCGATATGTCGTCGAAGCCCGTGACCAGGATCCTTCCGCTCCTTCCGGCCGCGTTTATCGCGGCGACGACCCCGAGCGCCATATTGTCGTTGCCGCAGAGAATGGCCTTGATGTCGGGGAACTCGCTCATGATGGTGATGGCCGCCGCATTGGCGCTTTCCATCTCCCAGTATCCCGACACAACGTCGACGATCCTCATCCCCGCGGTTTCCATGGCCTCCGAGAAGCCGCGGGTGCGATCTTTCGAGTTTTGTGCGGTGGGGACGCCCTCGACGATGGCGACCTTGTCGCCGGGCTCGAGCCTGGCGGCGAGATAATCGCCGACCTCGCGGGCGCCTTCGACATTGTTCGGCCCGGAGTAGGGCACTCGCAGGCCCTTCTCGGCGAGGGCGGATGCGTCGAGCCTGTTGTCGATGTTGACGACGAGGATATGGGCGCCCGCCGCCGCCCTGCAGATCGGGACGAGAGCCTCCGAGTCGGCCGGCGCGAGCACGATAGCGTCCACCCTAATCGCGATCATCTGCTCGACGATTCGAATCTGCTGCTCGACGTCGCCCTCGTCCTTTATGCCTCGGGTGATCAGCTCGTAGCGGGCCGCGTTGCGGGCCTGATGCTCCTTGGCGCCTTCCTCCATGGTGAGGAAGAATTCGTTGGCCAGGGATTTCATGATGAGCGCGATGACGGGCCTTCTCCGCTCAGGCAGCGCGGAGAGCCTCGAGACCGGCGCGAGGAGGACCGCGACGAGCAACAGGGACCGGAGGAATTTCCCGAGCGCCATTACGCCCCCATGGTCGAGCTGAGCCTCCTGGAAAGCCGGTTACGGTAGACATCCAGGATGACAGCGAGGATTATAACCGCTCCGGTAACGATCTGGCGGGCGAAATCGCCCAGCCCGATGAGGAGGAGGCCGTTGTTGAGGACGCCCATGATGCAGGCCCCGAGGAAGGTCCCCGTGAGCGACCCCTTGCCGCCCGACATGCTCGTGCCGCCTATGACCACGGCCGCGATCGCGTTCAGCTCGAAGCCTACTCCGAGGATGGGGCTCGAGATGTTCAACCTGAGCATATACATGATCGCGGCGATCCCGACGGTCCCGCCGCAGATGACGTAAGCCGCGAGCTTGTATATCGACGTATTGTGCCCCGACAGCCGGACCGATTCCTCGTTGTTGCCGATCGCGTATATCATCCTGCCGAACACCGTGCGCCTCAGGAAAAAGTTGCCTACGAGGATGAGGCAGAGGGCGATGACGAAGATTATCGGAACGCCGATTATGGTCAAGGTGCCGAAGGCGTTGAAAGCCTCCGGAAAATTGAAGATCGTGCGGGAATTGCTGACCTGGAGGGCCGCGCCGCGCGCTATATTCATCATGCCGAGCGTAACGATGAAGGAATGGATCTTCCAGCGCTCCGTGACCGCGCCGTTGAAGAGTCCGCAGACCATGCCCACGCCTACGCTGGCGGCGATGGCGAGGACGATCGCGGCGCGGGTGTCCAGGGCCTTGGACGTGATCACGAGACCCGCCGCGATGCTCGCGAGGGCTAGAACCGATCCGACCGACAGGTCGATTCCCCCAAGCAGTATCACGAACGTCATCCCGACCGCTATCGCCGTGTTGATCGATATCTGGGTCATTATATTCGTGAAATTGATCGGACTCGCGAAGCGGGGCGCGGCGAAGGCGAAGACGGTGCACAGCGCCACGAGGGCGACCCCGATGCCTGCCTCGCGGAGGAGGAAGTAGGCGATTTTCCGCGTATTCATATGCCGCCTGTCCTCTTCATTGTTTCCTACCCTCTCCCAGGTACTCCTGGTAAGCGTGCGAAAGGACGCGTTCCTGGTCGAACGATGCCCGGTCGATGTCGGCGGTGAGCTTCCCGTCCGAGATGACGAGTATGCGATGGCAGACGCCCAGGAGCTCGGGCAAGTCCGACGATACGATTATTATTCCCTTGCCGGCCTCGGCGAGCTTCCAGAGCAGGTAGTAGATCTCGTATTTCGCCCCTACATCGATGCCGCGGGTGGGCTCGTCGAGCACGAGCACCTGGGCTTCCCTGAACAGCCATTTCGCCAGGACGACTTTCTGCTGGTTGCCGCCCGATAGATGGCGCGTCCATTGGGCCACGGAGGGAGTCCTTATGCCGAGCTCTTTGACCAGCGATTCCGCCGCTTCGCGCTCGGCCTTGAAATCGAGCAGCCCCGCGCGGGACACCTTTCGCAAAGCCGGCAGCGTGATGTTGACGGAGCAAGCCATATCGAGGATGAGGCCTTGGCTCTTCCTGTCTTCCGTGAGGAGGCAGATACCCGATTCGACCGCGTCATGGGGGCTCGAGATCCTCGTCTTGCGCCCCCTGAGGTAGATCTCTCCGTCGACCTTCGGGTCCGCTCCGAAGAGGGCCCGAACCATCTCGGTCCGTCCCGATCCGACGAGCCCGGATATCCCCAGTATCTCGCCTTCCCTGAGCCTGAAGGAGACGGCGTGAGGGTTTCCGACCCGCTTCAGGCCGCGCACGTCGAGGATCACCGGGCCCCGCTTGACGTCGTCCCGGAAGGGGTATTCCGAGCTCATCTCGCGTCCGACCATCATCTTGACGATATCCGGAATGGTGACTTCGCCGATCTCCCTGGTAGCGACTTTGGTCCCGTTGCGCAGGACTGTGACTCGGTCGCCTATATCGAAGATTTCCTTGAGTCGGTGCGAAATATAGATGATGGTGACGCCTTTGGCCTTGAGCTTCCGAATGATCGCGAAGAGTTTCCCGATTTCCTTGGGAGTGAGGGTCGCGGTCGGCTCGTCCAGGATGAGGACGCTCGAGTCTCCGGAAAGAGCCTTCGCGATCTCGAGGAGCTGCATCTGAGCCACGCCCAGGAGCTCGACCGGCGTCCTCGGCGATACATCGAGACCGACGCTCTCGAGGACGAGCTTGGCCCCCTGGTTCATCCGGCCGAAATCCACGACTCCTGCCCGCGAGGGCAGGCGCTCGAAGAAGATATTCTCGGCCACCGACAAATACGAAAGGAGGTTGAATTCTTGGTAGACGACGCGTATGCCAGCTCGGATGGCGTCGAGCGGCGACTGCGGGGCGTAGGCTGCGCCCTTGTAGCGCATCCTGCCCGAGTCGGGCCTATGTATCCCGCAGAGGATCTTGACCAAACTCGATTTCCCGGCCCCGTTCTCGCCGAGGAGGATATGAGCCTCGCCCGACCTGATATCGAGATCGATGGACGAGAGCGCTCTGACACCCGGGAAGTTCAGGCTGATTCCCTCCAGCTCGAGAATGTTCTCGTTCAACGTTCCTCCCATGCGATATGGACGGCGATAGGAGTAAGACCGGAATCCCCTCCTATCGCCGACCCCGATCGCCCGTCGGCCGCGTCGGGCCCGCCCTATTGCAGGGCGGCGGCGTCGACGACCTTGACGTCGGTCTTCAGCCAACCCGAGACCTTCTGTCCCTTGAGGAGCTTCAATCCGGCCTGGATGCCGAACTGAGCCTGCTGAGGTCCGAACTGGTCGACGGTCGCCAGGACCGCGCCCTTCTTTATCAGGTCCTGGACCGCGGGGATGTTGTCGAAGCCCACGACCTGGATCTGCCCGGTCTTCCCGGCCGCCTCGATGGCTTTCACGGCCCCGAGCACCATGGAGTCGTTGTCGCACATGACGCCCTGGGTTTCGGGATACTTCGTGAGCAGGTTGGTCAGGACGGTGTTGGCCTCTTCGGTCTCCCAATGGGCCGTCTTGGAATCGAGGAGGACGAGCCCGCCGGAGGCGATCGCCTTCTTGAAGCCGTTCGTGCGCTGGGTGGCGTTGTCGGCTCCGGGGTTCCCCTCGAGGATCACCACCTTCCCGCCCTTCCCCAGCTTCTTGGCCAGCGCGGTCCCGACCATCTCGGTGCCCAGGGAGTTGTCCGGACCGACGAAGAGGAAGTCCTCGGGCAGCCCTGCGGACTTGAGCGCGGCGGTATCGAGCTTCACGTCGATGTTGACGACCTTGATCCCGGCCTTGATCGCCTTCTTGATGGACGGAATCATGCCGACCGAGTCCGCGGGGGCGATGACGATCAGGTCGAGCTTCTGGGCGATGAAGTTGTCCATCGCGTTGATCTGCGTGTCCATGTCGGTCTCGGAATTCATGCCGACGGACACGAGAAGGAAGGATCCGTCCTTCGCAGCGAAAGTGCGAGCGCCCTCTTCCATCGCCTTGAAGTAGTCGTTCGCCAGCGATTTCATCACGAGGCCGACCAGGGGCTTCTTCTGTGCGGCGACGGTCGCGGTCCCGACGAGGACCAGCGCGAGAGCGACCGCGAGACCCCGCATCATTTTGCCTTTCATCATAAGAACCTCACTTGCGCTAGAGATCCGACGACACGAGAGATCGTCGTTGCCTCTAGCAAAGCAATTTTTGTGCCATGGAGCCGACGCAGGAATGCGACTGCGCGATCGAAGCAGCATTCGCGGCCTCGGCGCCGTTCTTTTCTTCCTTGCGCAAAGTCCTTCGTTGACAGAGCTGCAGAGGGGTATGTACAATATCCGTACACAATGGCGATCGATCATGGAGCGAATGTGGACACGACCGTTCTTATCGTGGACGACAATCGGCAATTCCGCGAAAGCCTCGCGCGCAATCTCGAGAATCGGAAGATCGAATGCGTCATGGCGTCCTGCTCCGCCGAGGCTCTAGCGATCTGCAGGAAGCGCACGCCCGACGCCTGCCTGCTGGACATCATGCTCGGCGGGGAATCCGGGTTGGCCCTGCTCCCCAAGCTCCTCAGGATCCGCCGCGACCTGCCCGTGATCATCATCACCGGATACGCGAGCATCGAATCCGCGGTCGAGGCGATCAAGAAAGGCGCAAGCGACTACGTCCAGAAGCCGGTCAAATTCGAAGCCCTGTTCAAGAAAATCACGAGCGCGGTGAGCCTCGCCCGGCTGGCGAAGGAGAACAGCGACCTCAAGGGAAGGATATCGGACCTCGGGCCGCAGGTGATCTCGAGCGACCCGAGGGTGATGGCGGCCTTGGAGAGGCTGGCCAAGCTGGCAGCCACCGACATCCCCATCCTCATAGTCGGCGAGAGCGGCACCGGAAAGGAGATCATGGCCGACTACGCCCACTGCCGTTCCGCCCGGGCCGCGAGTCGCATGCTCAAGATCAACTGCGCCGCGTTTCCCGAGAGCCTTCTCGAGAACGAGCTCTTCGGCCACGAGAAGGGAGCCTATACCGGGGCGCAGTCGCTGTTCAAAGGCGTATTCGAGAAGGCCGAGGGCGGCACGCTTTTCATGGACGAGATCGGCGACATGAGCCTCAATATCCAATCCAAATTGCTGCGCGTGCTGCAGAACAAGGAGATACGCCGCCTCGGCGGGGACGAGACGATCCGCGTAGACGCGCGATTCATCGCCGCGACCAACAAGAGGCTCGAGACTCTCATCGAGGAAGGAACCTTTCGGGAAGACCTCTACTACCGCCTCAACGCCGCGACCGTGGAAATACCGCCGCTCCGCGAGAGGGTCGGCGATATCCGCCTCCTCGCCGACCATTTCATCAAGGAATATTCGAGGGAAAACGGGAAACCCCTCCTCGGGGCCTCGAGCGAGGTCCTCGACGCGTTCGCCTCCCATCCCTGGCACGGCAATGTGCGGGAGCTCAAGAACGTCACGGCCTACGCGTGCGCGCTGTGCTCGACCGACCGGATCGAAACGCAGGATCTCCCGGCAGCCTTCGGCGCCCCGGCGCGGAAGCCCGAGGGAGAGAGCGCGCTGCGCGACGCCGAGCGCGCCCTCCTCGAGAAGACGCTGCGGCGCGCGTCATGGAACAAGAAGAAGGCGGCGGAGCTCCTCTCGATATCGCGCAGCACCCTTTACAGCAAGCTGCGCAAGCACGGGCTGGATTCGTGAGCGCGCCCTTCATCAGGCTCCAGCGCGTCAATCTCCAATTCGGATCGCAGATGGCCCTCCGCGGGGTCGACATCGCCATAGCGCCCGGGCGCACCCACGCCATCGTAGGCGAGCACGGCGCCGGCAAGACGACGATCGCCCTCGTGATGGAGGGGTCCCTCAGGCCGAGCTCGGGCTCGCTATGGCTGGAAGGCGCTCCCTTCCCGCTGTGGAACCGCAAAGAGGCGACCTCGCGCGGCGTGGCCCTGGTTCGCCAGGGCGCGAGGCTCAACGCCCGCCACAGCGTGGCCGAGAATCTCCTCTTCGGCATTCCCGGATCGGCGAGGGGGCCCTTCCACCTCTTCTCCCCGCGGCGCGTCGAGCGGCAGGCCCGCGCCTTCCTCGAGGCCGAGGGCTTCAACCTCGATCCGGCGGCCGTAGCCGGCGAGCTCAAGCTCGCCGACCAGACCCTGGTGGCGATCCTCCGCGCCCTCAGGGCCTCCCCTCGCCTTCTGATCCTGGACGAGTCGCTCGAGCTCCTGGCAGCCGCACACCGCGAGACGATAGTCGCCCGCCTGAAGCGGACGGCCGCGGCCGGGGGATCGGTCGTGATCATCACCCATCGGATAGACGAGCTGTACGAGATCGCGGACGAGGTGAGCGTGCTGCGGGAGGGCCGAATCCTCCTCACCGACGATGTCCGCGGGGTCGAGAAGATCAACCTCCTCAAAGTCGCCTATACGCAGATCGGACCGGACTCCAAGGTCGAGCGCGCGAACCGCGAATTCTACCGTCTCCTCAAGTACAACGAGGCGATACTGCGCCAGCTTCCCATAGCGGTACTGGTGACCGACCATGGCCGCAAGGTGCGCCTGGCGAACGACGCGGCGCGCCGGATGCTGGGCATCGAGGGGAGCGAAGGCCTTTCCCTCCCGGTCGAAGACCTCTTCCCCGCGGGATCGAGGGAACTCATGGCCCTGCTCGACAAACCCCCGCGGCGCAGGACCGGAGGCGCTAAGCGCCAGCTCCATCTACGCCTGCGCGGCGGCTCCATCCTCGCGAATTGCATCGTCCATCCGGTCTTCGACGGTCCCGCCTTCCTCGGCTCACTCCTCGTCATTGAGGACGTGACCGAGCGGGAGAACCTGAACGAGAGGATGCTTCTCTCCGAAAAGCTGGCCTCGGTGGGCCTCCTCGCCGCGGGCGTGGCCCACGAGATCAACAACCCCCTCGCGATCATCTACAACTACCTCGAGACCCTCAGATTCGGCGAGGCCGAGGGCTCCACGCGCTCGCAGCTCATCTCGGACTTGGAGGAGCAGTTCGAGTACATAGCGGCGATAGTGGCGAACCTCGTGAGCTTCTCCGATACGACCACGACGAACGAGGAGCTGGTCGATCTCGGCGAGCTGATATCGAGCATCATCAGACTCATCGGCCACAGCGCGAGGTCCAAGAGCATCGCCATCTCCTTCGAGGAGGCGCCCGAGACCATACACCTCGTGTCCAACCGGAACGAACTCAAGCAGGTATTCCTGAACCTTTTCAAGAACAGCTTCGAGGCGATGCCCGATGGCGGCGACATTCGCATAGGAATCGAGATCGCGAGGCGGGGAGACGGAACGACCGAAGCGGTCGCGCGCTTTCGCGACAGCGGACCGGGCATCCAGTTCGAGAACCCGGGGGACATCTTCCTGCCCTTCACCTCGACGAAGAAACAAGCGGGCAACAACCTGGGCCTGGGCCTGTCCGTCAGCTATGGAATCGTGCGCAAGCACGGCGGCGAAATATCGGCCTCGAACCTCGACGACGGAGGCTGCGAATTCACTTTGCGCTTCCCGGTCAGGACCCCGGCCATGACGGCGAGGCAATGATCGCCAAATCCCGCGGTATGCGCAGCCCGAATTGAACGGCCGGGAGAACGCGGAATGGACTGTATGCGTGTCCATACCCTGCGATGCCCTAGAGAAAGAGCGAAGCGGAGCCTAGAGGCATGGACCCGCCTGCGAATGAAAAGGCATTCCTCTAAACCACCTGGCGCAATCGCGGCAAAGCATCATAGGATGCCCGGGGGGTATGATTCATGCTGGCATTTCAATCCATTGTCCTGGGACTTGTCCAGGGGCTGACCGAATTCCTCCCTGTCTCGAGCTCCGCTCATCTGATCATCGTTCCCTGGCTCTTCGACTGGACGGATCCGGCGATAGACAGCCTGTCCTTCGACGTCGCCCTCCATTTGGGCACGCTGTTGGCCGTCATCGTGTTCTTCTGGGCGGATTGGGTCCGCTTCGTCGGCGCCTGGTTCAGGTCCATATTCCAATGGCGCATAGGCGACGACCACGACCGTCGCATGGCCTGGTATCTCGTGCTCGGCACGATTCCGGGAGGCCTCGCCGGGCTGTTCTTCGAAGGCGCGGTAACCACCTCGTTCCACATCGCTCCGATACCGCGGCTGTCCATGATCCTCATGGCTCTCGTCGTCGCCTCGCTCGGCTTTCTCCTATGGTTCGTCGATAGGAGCCTCGAGCACGCCCGCGCCTTCGTCTCGATACGCCGCAAGGACGCGATCCTCATCGGCCTGGCCCAGGCCCTCGCCATTTTCCCCGGCGTCTCGCGCTCCGGAGCGACCATCACCTGCGGACGCGCCCTCGGGCTCGACAGGCCCTCGGCCGCGCGTTTCTCCTTCCTCCTCTCGGCGCCGATCATCGCGGGCTCCGGCCTGGTCAGTCTCTATCGCATCGTCAAAGGCGTGCATTCGGGAGCCATATCGGGCGCGGAGCTGTCCGTCTTCCCCTTGGGTTTCGCGGCTGCGGCCGTCTCCGGCTTCCTCTGCATCAAGTTCCTCCTCTACTTCCTGCAGAATCACTCCTTCAAGGGCTTCGCGATCTACCGATTCGGCCTCGCCGCCCTGGTCTTGGTCGTCGCGCTCGCCCGGGGCGCCGTCTGATGCGCGCGATGGTAGCGCTCGCCGTGGGCCTCGCTCTCGCGGCCTCCGCGTTCGCCGAACGAAGCGCGGCGGATTACCTCTCCTTTCTCCCGCCCGAGACGCGGTCGACTCTCTTCTCCGCCGGGAACGTAGGCGACATGGGCGGGAGCCTGGATGATTTGAAGCTCTGGCAGTCGAGCCCCCTCTCGGCGGAGATTCGCGCGGCCTATGCGGACAGGCCGAGCACTATCGCGGCGGAGGCTTGGTTTCTCCTGGACAGCCCGAAGTCCTCGGACAGCGCCGGGCGAAGCCTCGAGTTCTTCAGGAGCTTCACCTCGTTCACGACGATGAAAGGCCTCCTGGTCTACTCCGAATCGCTCAAGAAGATGGAGACTTTCATCTTCGATTCCTACCGCGTAGCCTCGTCGAGCGACCCTCGCCCTTTGCCCGATCCCTCGGTGACTTCGGTCCCCGACACGGCCACCTACCTGCTTTTCCAGAAGCAGGAGCAGACCGGCGACGTCTACTCGACGATGCGCATAGAGTCGGGCTCCGACGGATTCAAGGTGGCCCTGACGAACGAGACGCCGATGAAGTACTTCCTCCTGACCTTGGTGCGGCCTCGAGGTCTCTTGACCACCTTCTACGTCGTCCCGACCGCGGACAAGGTGCTGCTCTACGGAATCACCGTGGCGAAGACACCCACCTTCCTCGGTATCGAGAAAATCAAGAGGAGCTCGTTCTTCAACAGGATGAAGGCTCTGGCGTCCTGGTTTCAGGATAGCCTGAAGCGGCAATAAGCCCGCGCGCGCGGGGAAGAGCCTCCGCCGAGACGCTCTCGGCTCAGCAGGCCTCCGACCCGAGAGGAAGGCGAATCCTGAAGCTCGATCCCCGGCCGGGCGCGGACTCGACCTCGAGGCGGCCGCCCAGTTCGTCGACGATGTCCCGGCATATCGAGAGGCCGACACCCCTCGAGCCGTCCCCCGTCTTCGTCGTGAAGAAGGGCTCGAAGATCTTCCCCACGTGCTCCTCGGGAATGCCGATTCCGGTGTCCGTGAAATCGAGGGTGATGAAACGGCGGCCCCCTTCGCTCGAGTCCGAGCACGAGACGCCGAGCCTCCCCCCTTCGGGCATGGCCTCTATCCCGTTCAGCATGATATTGAGGGCGACCTGGCGCAGGAGGTCGGGATCGAAGCTGAGCTCGGGGTCGTAATCCAGGTCGATGCCGAGTTCGACGCCGGTGGCGGCCGCGCGCGGAATCAGCAGCTCGAAGATTTCCTCGAAGACGGCGGAAACCCGGGGACGGGAGAGACTCGCGGAATTGGCTCCCTGGAGCAAGGCCGCCGCGCGATGTCCTTCCCCGGATCGCTCGAGGAGCCTGCGAATCCGCTCGACCTCGTGCTCGATGCAGGCGGCTATGCCCCTCGTTTCGTCCAGCGAGGGCGCGGTCCGCATAAGTCCAAGGTAGTTCAGGATGATTCCGAGCGGGTTCTTGATCTCGTGAACGAACTCCGCTACCCGCAACTCTTCGGCGTAGCGGTCGGTGATAATGCGCAGTTCCCTGGCGAGGCCCAGATCATGATCGGGGCTGACGAACCACAGGAGCATTCCCATGTAGGAACCGCCCACGTCCAAAATGGGGCTCGCGGCGGCCTCGACGCCGGGTCGCACCTCGCCGATCCTGCGCGAGCTTCCCGCCCGGCTCCGTTGAAGCTCGGTCTCGAGCGCGTCGAGCGTTCGGGGTTCTATGCCGAGCGCCTCCGCGAGGGAGAGCGTCACGATACGGTCGCGGTCGAGGCCCAGAGCCTCCTCGACGCCCCGGTTGGCTATGATGACCTTTCTGCGCGCGTCCGCCACCAGGACGGGGAATGGCATGCCGTCCATGATGCCTTCGTAGATGCGTTTCAGGTAGAAGAGCTCGAAATTGCTCTTCTCGAGGTCCCGGCGCGAGAGGATGGAGGAGTAGGCGAGTTGCACGAGCCGGATCTTGTCGATGCTGGACACATCGGTGGTCGCGCCTATGGAGCCGTCGCGCATGACGGAGACCCTGTCCGCGAACTTGAAGAGCTGGTCCACGTCGTTCGAGGAGGTCAGGATGGTGGCCCCCCCGCTCGCGAGCAGGGCGAGCTCGTAGTACAGCTTCTCGACCACCGCGTGGCCGAGAGTCGCCCCGAGAGCGTCGATCGCGGACTCGTCCAGGAGGAGAAGCCGGGGCGAGGAGCAGATGCTCCGCGCGACCTCCACGAGTTTCCGTTGTCCCTGGGGCAGGTCCGCGAGAGGCGCGTCGAGGTTCAACTCCTGCCCCAGCTCCTCGAAGAAGCGCCGGGCCCGCTGGCGGGCCGCCTTGCGGTCCGCCCTTCGCGCCGGCCAGGTTCGGGTGCGCTCGCAGAGCACGTTCTCGGCCACGGTCAGGTTGAGGAAGCCCTTTGCGCTCCCGTCGATGATCTCGATCCCCATCGAGAGCGCGCGTCGGGGGCTGAGCGGGAAGAGGGGCCTGCCTTCGACCAGTATCCTGCCCGCGAGATCTTCGTACTGCCCGGCGATCGCCCGCAGGAGGGCCGAGCGATGATGGGCCTCCTCGCCGAAGATCGAGTGGATCTCGCCGCGGCGGACCCGCAGATCCACTCCGCTCAGGATCCCGTGATTCGGCGCGTCGAGGGCGAGACCCTCGACGACGAGCAGGTCCTCCTCAGATGAACTCATGCCGGATGTTGAGATCTTTCATCCTGTTGTAGAGCGTCTTCCTGCTGATATTGAGCATCTTGGCGACCTCCGCCTTGTTGCCGCCGGTCTTCTCCAGGGCCGCGAGGATGACTTTGCGCATGTACTCGTTCCTGTAGTCGTCGAGCGCCTGCGGCAGGTCCTCTACGGTGACGCGGCCGGGCGTATCGGAACCGCAACCCGCCGGGGCGGCGCCGCTGTAATCCCTGAGGCTATCCGCTAGATTGTCCGGGAGAATCGTCTCGCCCTCGCAAACGACCACCGCGCGCTCCAGGGCGAACTTGAGCTCCCTGATATTGCCGGGCCAGGGATAGCAGCGGAAGATCTCGAGCGCACCCTCGCTGATGGAGGTGATGCGCTTGCCGTACTTCGCGTCGAATCGCTCCACGAAGAAGAGGGCCAGGTCTTCCATGTCCTCGAGTCTCTCGCGGAGCGCCGGTATCTCGATGTGAACGCCGAGGAGGCGGTGGTAGAGGTCGAGTCTGAAGCGCCCCTCCGAGACGAGCCGCTCGAGATTCTGGTTGCTCGCGGCGATGACCCGAGTGCGGATGGACTTGGGCTCGTTCGAGCCCAGCCGCGAGAGCTGGAAATCCTGCAGCACCCGAAGCATCTTGGATTGGAGCACGAAGGGCATGTCCCCGATCTCGTCGAGGAAGAGTATTCCGCCGTCCGCTTCCTCTATCTTGCCGGCCTTGCCCGAGACCGCGCCCGTGAAGGCGCCGCGCTCGTAGCCGAAAAGCTCGCCCTCCAACAGGGCCTCGGGTATCGCGGCGCAATTGATCTTGACGTAGCTCCTGGCCCGATCCCTGCTCAGGTGGTAGATGTAGTCGGCTACGATCTCCTTGCCGGATCCGCTCTCGCCGGTCACGAGGATCGGCATGTCCGTGGGGGCGAACTTCCGCGCGAGCTCGTAGGCGCCGGCCAGTCTGGGCGACTTCGAGTCCAGGAAGAAATCGACGCGGGGCGATCCCTCGCCGCGGGGAGACTTCAGCATGTACTGCTGGACCATGACCAGGAGCTCTTCGAATTTGAATGGCTTCGTCAGGTAATCGCAGGCACCGAGCTTGAAGACGCTCCGGGCCGTCTCGATGGACGCGTAGGCGGTGATCATGATCACCGGCAGTTCGCCGCGGATCTTCGCGAGCAAGGAGATGCCCCCCATCTCGGGCATGCGGACGTCGCAGATCACGAGGTTGTAGCGATGCCTGCGCAAAAGCGAGAACGCGTCGCGAACCGAGGCGGCGGTATCCGCCTCGAGCCCCTCGCGCTCGAGCAGGGCCTTCAGCGAAGAGCACATCGCTTCCTCATCGTCGACGACGAGGACGCGGGGCAGGCTCGCCGGCCCTGTGGAACGGCTATTCATACGGGCTCGGTCGCCTCCTGAATCGACTCCTATCCTATCTGATGGAAGCTTCGATGTTAATGGCCCTGGCCGCGGAGGATTCTTCGCCGGCGGTGACCTTCGCGGACGCCGCTTCGGCGAGCGCCGCTTCGGCGGCCCCCGCAGCTTTCTTCGCCGGGCCCTTCCTGTTCTGCCGCCTCGACCGCGTTCCTCCCTTGCCGCTTATGAAGACCACCGCGATGAGAATCAGGACACCCTTTACGACCTGCTGGGGCTCCGACGGGATCGTGAGCAGGTTCATGATGTTGCCCAGGATCGCGATGATGAGCCCTCCGACCACGGCCCCGATCGGGCCGCCGGTGCCGCCGGCCAGCGATGCGCCCCCGACCACGACCGCGGCGATGGTATCCAGTTCGTAGCCCATCGCGAGCAGGGAGCTGCCCTGGGTGAGCTGGGCCGCGAGCACCAGGCCGCCCAGGCCGGAGAGGAGGCCGGAGAGCATGTACACGGAGAATGTAGTCCGCTCGACGGGAAGCCCGGAGAGACGGGCCGCCTCGGCGTTGCCGCCGATCGCGTACAGCCGGCGCCCATAGGTCGTCCGGCTCATGACGAAGGCGGCCAGCAGCATGATGAGGAGGAAGAGGACTATGGGGTTCGACGCCGGCCCGGTCTTCCCGGAGAAAAACCAGATGAAGCGCTCGTCGGCGATCCCGATGAGCGAGCCGAACTGCACCATGTACGACAGACCGCGGGCGATGCTCATCATGGCGAGGGTGGTGATGAAGGGTGTGATTCCCGCCTTGGTCACCAATAGTCCGCTGATCGACCCCGCGAGCGCCGAGGCGGCCAGCGCCGCGACCGAGGCCTCGACGGCGCTGGCCCCGGCCTTCATCAGGACCGCGGCGACGACCGTCGCCAGGGCCGCTATGGACCCCACGGAGAGATCGATGCCTCCCGTCACGATCACGAAAAACTGCCCGACCGCGATTATCGAGACGACCGCCGCGAAGGTGAGGACGTTCCCGAGGTTCCTTACGGTGAGGAAATAGGGCGACGCGGCCCATCCGCCCAGGACGGAAACGGCGAGCACTACGAGGAGATAGCTGGTGAACAGCGAGCGAACGGCGCGCTTGGCTCCCGCCGGCAGGCTCGACAACTGGGATGGCATGATGGCTCCTTCCGATGCTAACTGCAGCACAGGTTCAATATCGCGTCGGCGCGCGCATCGATCTCGTCGTAGGCCAGCTCGCCGACGAAGGCGCCGCGGGACATGACCAGGACGCGATCGCAGAACATCGCCTCGGGGAGCTCCGAGCTGAAGATGAGCACCGCCCCGCCGTTCGCCGCGAAGTCCCGGATCAGCTTGTACATCTCCTCCTTCGCGCTCACGTCGACGCCGCGCGTGGGCTCCGAGAAGATGAGTATGCCGCATTCGCTGGCGAGCCACTTCGCCAGCACGACCTTCTGCTGGTTGCCCCCGCTCAAGGAACCGACGGCTTGCCTCGAGCTGGTCGTCCTGATATGGAGCGCCTCTATCATGGAATCGACGAGGCGCCGCTCCTTGCCGGTGTTGATTACCGAGAGCCTGCTGAACCTGCCCTGGCTCGCCATCGTGATGTTGCTCTCGATCGACATCGACAGCACAAGGCCTTGCGTCTTGCGCTCCTCGGGCAGGAAGCCTATCCCCGACCTGATCGCGTTGGCCGGCTTGCGAATCCGCGCCCTGCGGCCGTTCACGCGGACCTCGCCGAAGGTCCCGCGGCGGGCGCCGAAAATGCAGGCCGCGAGCTCGGACTGGCCGTTGCCCATGAGCCCCGTCACGCCCAGGATCTCCCCTCGATGCAGATCGAAGGAGACGCCGCGAACCGCGACGCCGTCGCCGAGTTCCCGGACGGAGAGGGCGACCTCGCCCCTGACTCCCGAGCCCAGTCTGGGTTTCTTCTCGCCGATCGAGGTGTCGCCCACCAGGCTCGCGGCGAGCTCGCGCCCAATCATCGCGCGGATCAGCTCCGTCTGCGAGGTTTCGCAGACCCTGAACGAGCCGACTTTCCGGCCGTCTCGCAGGACGGTCGCTACGTCGCAGAGCGACTCGACTTCCTCGAGGCGGTGCGAAATATAGACGATGGCGAAGCCGCTATCCCGGAGGGATCGGAGGACCTGGAAAAGCCTCTCGACCTCGGGCTGCGGCAAAGCCGCCGATGGCTCATCGAGGAGCACCACCTTCGCGTTGCGATGCAAGGCCTTCGCGAGCTCCACCCCCTGCTTCTGCGCGACGCTCAGGCGCTTGACCTGGGCATCGACGTCGACGGGGAAGCCAAGCCAGGCCATCGCCTTCGCGGCCTCGCTTCGGACCAGACGCCAATCCACGGTGCCCAGCCGACCCCGGGGAAGATCGGCGACGAAAATATTCTCCGCGACGGTGAGCTCGGGGACCAGGCTTAGCTCCTGGTAAATTGTGAAGATCCCGGCGCGCTGCGCCTCCTGGGGACTCCGGAAGGAGATGCCCCTACCCTCGACGCGAAGCTCGCCCGCGTCGGGACGCTCGGCCCCAGAGAGCATCTTGATGAGGGTGGACTTGCCCGCGCCGTTCTGCCCGAGGAGGGCGTGGATCTCGCCCCGCTTTATCTCGAGGCTGACACAATCGAGAGCCTGGACGCCGGGATAGGCCTTGCAGACATCGTGCACGCTGGCCACGACATCTCCGCGAGAGCCCGCCGCGGGTCGCGTGGCCAAGGTAATCCAGTCTTTATCGAAGCTGTGATTCGCCATATTCGTCTCCGAGCCTTCACGCATAGGATGCGGCGAGGTCTTTCGCGGCCACGGCCTCGCGAAATGGCCGCATCTCTTCCTCGCTCGGGGGCGAGGCCCCTGCCAACGAGTACTCCCGCCCGATGTCCCGGTACTTGCCTCTGCCCAAACGGTGATAGGGCATGAGCTCGAAGGCGGCCGTACCCGGCATCCGGGCTCGTATGAACGAGCCGATCTGCTCGACGTCCCTCGGCTCGACGATGCCCGGGACGACGGGCGTCCGGACCACGACGGTACCGCCTTTTCGACGCATGAAGTCGTCTATCCTCCCCGCATTCTCCAGGATAAGGGCATTGCCTTGCCCCGTGAACTTCCGATGCCGCTCGTCGTCGAGGAACTTTATGTCCAGGAAGACGAAATCCACGAACTCCAGCACTTCTTCAAAGGCTTTCCAGGGCGCATGGCCGCAGGTCTCGATCGCGACGTGGAGCCATTCCCCCTTAGCCGCCCTGACGAGAGCGGCGACAAAGCGAGCCTGCGCCAGAGGCTCCCCGCCGGAGACGGTGAGCCCGCCGCCGCTCTCCGCGTAGATCCGCGCGTCTTTCATCACCTCGGCCATGACCTCTTCGATTCCCATCCGGACTCCGATCCGGTCGCGCGCCTTGCCAAAGCATTTGGCCGCGCAGGGGAAGGCATCGAGCTCGGCCGCCAAGCACTCCCGCGCGCAGACCGCCCAATCCGTGACGGGTCCACCAGGCTCCCCCGTGACGGCTCCGTGCGGGCACAGCGCTATGCACCGACCGCAGTCGATGCACTTATCCGCGATGAAGGCGAGCTGGGGGCGGGCATCCTGGGATTCAGGGTTGCAGCACCACTCGCAACGAAGAGGGCAGCCCTTAAGGAACACGGCAGTCCGGATGCCTGGTCCGTCGTGAATGCTGTAGCGCTGGATGTTAAAGACGAGACCCGAGGGGCCCGACGATGCCGTGTTCGACATGGCGATTTCCTTTTAGAGGGCCGATAGGCTGTTGAAATGCTTCGAGTATTTCAACAGCCTGCTAAATACGCTCCTCGGTCCTCTCGATGATGTCCTGCTGGACGGTCTTGTCCAGCCCCACGAAATAGGCGGAATAGCCCGCGACTCGCACGATCAGCGAGCGGTACTTATCCGGCTCGCGCTGGGCGCGCAAAAGTGTGTCCCTGCTCACCACGTTGAACTGCAGCTGCATACCCCCGCGAGAGAAATAATAGTCGATCATCGAGGTCAGGCGCCTGAGCCCCTTCCTCTGGGCGATCGCGTCGGCCATGTCCGTCTCCTTCCCCTTCCCGGTCAGTCCTTGAGGTCGGCCGGGAAGAGCTTCATGTTGTACAGGGACCCCTCGGAGAGGAGGACCAGATTCAATTTCGACACCGAGTTGAGCGCCGCCGTGGGCCCGAGCGTGTCCGAACCCCGGAAAGGCGACTGGCCGTCGGAGAGCGGCGTGCGCGCGTTGCGACCGTCCGGCAGCGCGCCGATGCTTTGACCGAAGGGCGTGTTCGAGGAGACAGTCGTGGTCGAGGCCTGGAAGCAGCAGCCGATCGGGCCCCGTCCGGCTCGGGTGTTCTTGTATTTCGGCAACTCCTCGCAGACGAGAGCCAGGGCATCCCGAGCGATGAAATCGACCTCGTCGACGTCGTTCCCGTATTTCGGGACCGAGAGACAGATCTGCCGGATTTCCGGGCCGGTGGGATCGGTGGACGCATCGGCGAAGTCCGTCGACATCGCGTGAAGCAGCTGCGCGCCGCTCAGGGTTCCGTCCTCGAAGACGAGCTTCTTGATAGCGTACAGGCTGTTTGCCACGTTCGCGAGGCCGATGGTCTGGTTCCCCGTAAAGTCGTACTTGGCCCCGCCCTTCTTGATCGACAGGCCTCGCTCGAGGGTCGTCTCGGGACAGGCCATTACGCCCCCCAGCGGCTCATCGATGAACTCCTCGTAGGTCAAGTCGATCGCGTTGTCCATTATCGCGACGAGGCGCAGATAATAGCGGGCCTGCTCCTGGAAGGCCGTCCAGACCTCCTCGTAATTCCAGAAATCGGAGAGGTCCTTGCCGGAGGAGTTCGGATGGAGCACGCATCCCGAAAGAGGATCCTTCCCGTTGTGGAGCGCCATCTCCAGGCACTTGGCGAGAGAGTACCAGGCCGCTCCGGTGCGCCCGCCGCGCCTGCCCGCGGGCCCGGGCTCGGCGCAGCCGATGATGGAGTAGTCGGCCGCGTCCTTGTATTCATAGCCGCGGTTGAGCATCGCCTGGATGTACATCTCGTCGTTGGCGACCGCCGGGAAGCCCGTGCCCAGCCTGATCGTCTCGACTACCTTCATCTTGTATTTTTCGGGCGCATTGCGGTGCCACCTCGCGTAGTGCGAGGGCTGGACCGTGCGCGTGTTCTGGATCGCATCCAAGACGAGGTAGGTCATCTCGTTCGTCGCGTCCCGCCGCGTAGCCGGATCGATGCCGCCGATCGTGAGGTTCTGGAAGATAGGCTTGCCGCGGAAAAAGGCTGTGTCTTCCCAGCTCCGGATACGCTCGACGACCGAGAGCATGACGAAGAAATTCTGGACGAGCTCGAGGGCCTTCTCCCTCGTGATCCGGCCCGAGGCGAGGTCACGCTCGTAGACCCCGTTCATGACCTGGTCGAAGCGCCCGAGGCAGACTCCCTGCGCATTGTCTTCGACCTGAATGGCGAGCTGGATGAAGGTGATCGACTGGAGCGCCTCGTGGAAGGTCTCGGCGGGACGCTCGGGCACGCGGCGGCAGATCGCCGCCATCTCGAGCAGCTCGCTGCGCCTCGCGGAATCGGCCTCGCGGGACGCCTGGGCCTCGACGAAATCGGCGTATCGATGCGCCCACTTGATCACCGCGCCGCAGGCGATGATGGTGGCCTCGTAGAAGGCCTTCTTCCCCAGGCCCTCGGCGCTCGTCATATCGAGCGCCGCAAGCGCCTCCTTGGAGGTCTCGATCACATAGCCCAGTCCGTGCGCGATATGCCAATCGTAGGGCGGCGCGAAGTGGCCGTCGCCGCCGTGCACGTAGTTGAGGATGTTGACCGCGCCGATCTTGTCCTGAGCCGCGAGGGCCTCGGCGGGCAGCCGGGCATAGACCCGGGCCTTGTGCGTCTTGCCCTGCCAGTAATCGAGGATGGACTCGAGCTCCGGCAAAAGGGACTCATCGATGTCGAATTTGTCCGCCGGTCTCTCCGACGGGAAGTAGGGCTTCCGGTCGAACAGCTCGCGCTTGAGAAAGTCCGTCGTGAAGTCGGGGAAGAGCGGCGAGTAATTCGGCCTCGAAGCCTGGTTGCCCAGGAGCAGGCTTCCGGGCAGGAGGTAGAGCGACATTTTCTCGAGCGTGTTCTCGAGCGCCATCGCCCGGCGGACAATCTGCGGGAGGCTCTCGGTCCGCTTGTAGGATTCGGTGTAATATCGGGCCCGCTCCAGGCAGATTCCCGCACGGACGGAATTGACGTAGCCCAGCATCTTCTCGACGCGGTCCGACCTGACCGGCGGGATCTCGAACTGGAAATTGAGCGGCTCGTCCGGACGCGCCTGGTCTTTCGCCGCGACTACCGTTGCCATAATCGTTCCTCCTCGGGTGGAGCCGGGGCGCGGCGCCTGCGTGCCCGCGCTCCGGCTCTCTTTCCGCTCGCTTAGGCCCTACTGGACCGTGTCCACGAGGACCTTAGCGGGCTGGTAGTACTTGGACGCGGTGCTCGTGTCGAAAGCCACAGTCTGGATGTACACGGTCCCTTCGCGGGCATGGCCCGAGGCGGCGCGCACGGCCATCTCCACGGCCGATACGCCCTGGCGGTAGGGCTCATTGGTGGAGAGGACCTGGACCGGCCCCTTCGGGTTGTCCATCATCTCCTTCACCGTCGTCTGGTAGCCGTCGTACTCGGCCATGGTTATTCCGTCCCAGATACCCGCGGCCTTCAGCGCCTGCACTATGCCGGCGTGCATGACGTCGCTCTCGGAGAAGATGACCTTGAGACCGTCCGAGTGGGCGGTGGCGATATCGCGCATGACGGGCATGGCGTCGTTCGGGATCCAGTGACCGTACTGCATCGGGAGATAGTTGAGCTTCACGCCCTTGCCGCCATTCTCGCTGAGCCACTTTTGATAGCCTTGCATGAAGCCGTTGCCGCGCAGCTCGCTCAGGACGTCGCCCTGGTAGCCGCCGATGACGACGGCGCTCGCAGTCTTGAGCTTCGGGTTACGCTTGGCGACGATCGGCGCGAGGAGGTAGCCGGCGCGGGCGCCGGCCGCGGTCTGGTCCTCGACCACGTAGCCGTACACCTTGCCGAGGAGAGAGTCGTCCAAAGCGCAGTTGACCGCGACGACGGGGATACCCGCCTTGATCGCGGCGTTGATCGAGGAGGAAAGCCCGAGGGGATCGTTCGGGTTCACGATGATGGCTTGGACTCCCTTGTTTATCAGGGTGTTGACATCGGCGTTCTGCTGGACCGTGTCGCCGTTCGCGTCGAGGACCTGGAGCTCGACGCCGGCCTTGGCCGCCTGGTCCTTGGCGCCCTGCACGAGGGTCTTCCACCAATCGCTGCCCGCGATGCGGCGCTGCGAAAAACCGATGACGATCTTGGACTTGCTCTGCGCGACGGCGCCGAAAGCCGACGCGAACGCAAAGGCCGCGGCGACGCACAGGATAGCTACCGCTCTCTTCTTCATGATGACTCCTCCATCCCTACCGACATGCTCAGGCGCCCGACATGCTGCGCCCTTCCGGCAATCCTATCGTTTCCCGGGTCGATCAGGACAGCCGAAGATATAAATGCAACTTACATGCCAAGGATGCGAATCATGGGTGGATACTTCCGGGAAATGTAAAAAACTATAAAACTATTATTGGTTGTCTGGCAAAATCCGCGGCTGTTACCATTGCCTTAAAATATTGCCGATGGTTACCAATGAAAGTGTCAGGAGAAAAATGGGGAAAGGTAACCGAGCACTTTTCGAAGCCTGCTGCCAAGGGATAAGCCACTATCATGGGCCAGACAGAACTGCAGCTTCGGGAACGGGCTTTCCCAAGTGTGTAGTCGATTACACTCTTCGGAAGTTGCCTCGGCGGGGGAAAGGGATATCTGAATATGTTGGTCGGAGACTCCTTCGATCAAATACTAAGAGACGAGATGGAGTCGAGAGGGAGATGGGGAGCGCCTTTTTTTGCCCCATTCCGCGGCCAAAGCCACCAAGCCGAAGACAAAACACATACCGCCCAGACTGGCAGCCATCCAAAGGAATGGGTCCCGTTCGAGGAAAAAGAGGGACACCAGGCCCGAAGCCACCAAAAACCACCCCGAAACGAAGTACTCGACCTTATCGAGCAGGACTCCTGCGCCGTTGAAGGTAAAGCCCGAGAAAACGGCGATCGCGGGAACGATGTACCACGGATGGCCGATAGCTACCGAAAAAAACGAGACCGCAAGCGTACATACGGGGACGGGGACGAAAAGGTGGAAGCCCTTGCCGCCGTAAACGGTGCGGATCACTGTCCTGAGGCTGGCATCATTGATCAGAACGGCGATGCGCTGTGCCATAAAAATGAGTTTCCCAACGGAGCCGGCGACGAGGGGAACGGCGAGCGAGACCCAAAAGGCCAGTTTCAGGTCGCTCGGGAGAGCCGCAAACGTGCCGTGGATTTGTATGATCGCTCGCCACCCGAGACAGAAAGCAAAGACGAATACTCCAAAGACGAGGGTGAAAACGACCCAAGGTCGCGGAGAAAGAATCTCGCGCAGTAACGGGTTGTTGCGACTAACGGCTTGTTTGAGTTCAGCCAAGTTTTGATGTAGGTTTTCAATCTCGTCCCGATCCATGTCGACCCCCTTAAGCTTGTTTATCCTTGTTAAGGCTTTATTCACAGGGTGAACCGGCTCGGGTTTGCCGGAGCCTTTGCTATGCGAGACCGGCTACTTCGGCCAGACCTTTCTTCCCCATCATAATATTGGACTTGCCCCGAGGCGTCGAGGCTTGCTCTATCGCGCACGAATCCTGCTATCAGGAGCGCCAACCACTATGGGCCACCGTTCTCCGGTCTTTTCTGTGACGCTCCGTTTTAGTCCACTTCCCCTAGCCCCCGGGCTTTCCTGCCGCTCGTCTCAATGAGCTAGGACTCCCTCCGTATGCGGCGCGGATCTCCTCGACAAGCTTGCGCCCGACTATGAAAGGTCAGCACTCCTTACAGCTATTGGACGCAGAAGCCGATAGGGCGTTCCCCCACGACAACAACCTCCGTCCGAGGGCATTCCGAACCCTTGCCCCGAACGGTCCCGAACCCCCATTCGTCTTTTCTTCCGTCGCCCAGGGCTTGATCCGGTCGAGCCGGCGTAGCATCGCCGCCTCGCGCAGCTTGAGCATTTCGTACGCGAAATACCAGTTAGGGTTCACGTGTCTCGGCCTCCTCGGGTGACCTCGAAAAGGAGGCTTCTTTGCCTATTGCCGAAAAAACGGCCCCATTCCTCATTCGGGAGAAAGCCGGACGGAGCGTAGATTTGGACCGTCTTCCCGAGATCCGGACCTTTTCTCGAAGGGCGGAGCTTCCTCTGGAGACGGCCGCAACTCCGTCGAAACACAGACTTTCGTTCATGATTCCCCCCGTATGAAAGAGGGTAATAGTCGCATCTGACAAAGCATGTCATACTTTATTAGGATTTTTTGATTTTACGTCTCCCCAAGACCTCTCTTTCCTTTCCTCCCATGCGGTCGACGCCCAGGCCGCACCACTGCCTGTGTACGCGCCCTGGCGAAACGTTTTGAGAGAAGGATGAAAGACTTAGAAGCCGCGGCCCCGGCCCCGAAGTCGTCGCCGACGCCGCTTTGGTGAGCGCCATCTGCTCGCTAAACGAGAGTTAAACCTCCTCCCCAAGCCCTGTCCATCGCCGCCACGGCGCTCTCCACAGCCGCGATCCGCTCGAGGTTCTCCTTGCCTATGGCCTCGAGCTCCTCCATGCCCGCCTTCATGTGCTCGAAGGAGGCGAGGACAGCGTCGATATCCTTCGCGTAGCCGTCGAGCGAAGCGCCGAGAGCGGAGAGCTCGGAAGCGCCGGCGGTCGACCGCGCCGAGATGGACTTGATCGCGACTTCGATCTCGAGCGAGGCGTCGCGCACTCCCGTGACCGCCGCGGTAATCTCGACGATGCCGCCCCTGATTTCCCCGAAGGCGTTGAAGAGGCCGTCCATGGCCTCGGACACGGAGGCTACTTCGGAGCTGGTGGCGCGGAACCCGGAACTCGCCGTTTGGTTCACCCCCCTGGCATGGTCGATCTCGAGCGATATTTCCTTGAGCGTGCGCGTGATCTCCTTCGCGTTGGTGCTTGTCTGCTCGGCAAGGGCGCGAATCTCGTCGGCCACAACGGCGAAGCCGCGTCCGTAGTCTCCGGCGTGAGCGGCCTCGATGCTCGCGTTCATCGCGAGCAGGTTGGTCTGGCTGGAGATCTTCTGGATAATTTTCCCGACTTCGGTGATCGCCTGGGACGAGCTCGCGATCTTCAGGATGGCGCCAAGGGCCTGGTCCATGTCGGAAGCGCCGCGTTCCGTCAGCGACTGGAGCTCCTCGAGGCGAGCGCGCTTGTCCTTGGTGCCGGAGCTCAGCGCATCGATGGTCGCATTGATCTGTTCGATCGAGGCACTCGTCTCGTGAATGGCCTCGGAATGGCGGAGCGTCTGGTCTCGCACTCGTCCCACGAAGCCGGCGATCTCGGCATTGCCCTCGCTCGCCACGCCCATGCGCTCGGAGAAGCGCCCGAAACCCTCCCGGAGCGCCGAAAGGCTTCCGCGAGAGGACTGCACGCGCGCATCGTTGTCCTTGACGAAGCCGAGGAGGCGATCGCCGACTGCCATGCCTTCGCGGACCGAGGCCACTACGCTGCCGAGAGCCTCGATCCGGTTCCGGTTCATTTCCATCTCGGATCGCGCGATCCAGGTGAACTTATCGACGAGCCTCATAAGCGAATTGCCGACGAAGCCCGAGAGGCCGAGGAAGATGGCGATGAAGAACAGGGACTCCAATTCCTTGGGGTGATCCTCCGCCGGGGACATCGCCCGAGTTCTGGCGAAGTACAGCGCGAGGATAGCGGCGTAGGACAGCGCTGCCGCGACGGCAGGCAGAGCCCGCCTGTGTCCGATGAGGCAGGCCATGAGGACGGCTGCCTCGAGGAGGAAGGCGAGAGCGTAGAGCTCGTAGTAGTGCTGGAAGGGCCTCATGTACATGAAAACCCAGAGCACCACAATGGTGACGCTGACGAGGAAGCCGGAGGAAGCGCGATACTTTCCGGCCCGGAGCAGGGCGACCGCGGTCAGGACGGCCGCGACGGCGACGAGGCGGAATGAGGTTTCGCCGACCGAGAAGCCTTTTACGAGCATCAAGGCGAAGGGCGCGAGGTCCGCCGCGAGGAGGACGACAGCCAGATAGAGCGTGTAGGTCGCCTTGGCCCGAACGAAAAAATCCGCCCTCTCGTAGCCGACTAGGAAATGCTTCTCGAGGAATCCCCTCTTGGCCGGGGCGGCTTCGTGGTCCATGACCTCTCCTCAAAGTGTCGATTATCCGAGATTCCCCTCGGAGGCGCCCATTTTACTAGGGCTGGGCCTTCCGTCAAGACAATTTTGGGCAATCGCTATCTCGGGATCCTGGACTCCCCCAGAAGGGGCCTCATTCGTCGGCCCCGATGTGGTCCAGCTCTCCATTTTTCGCGCTCGCCTTGAACCGGCCCGCCGCGACGCTGAGGGTCTCCGTACTCGTATCGATTTTCTGGGAAACACCACGGAGATAGCTTGTTGCGGAGGATATTTCCTGTACGCCGGAGGCTATCTCGGTCATACCGTGGTCGGCCTCTACCGCGATATCGGACACTCGCCGCGCCGCCAGCTCGACATCACCCACCAGCTGCGTAATGGCGATAGTACCGCGTTTCATCGCGTCGGTAGTCGCGGAAAGTTCCCGCGTCGCCGCGACGACTTTTTCTCCGCCTAATGAGAGGTCGCCCACGCTCCGATCGATCTCGACCATGGCGCCGATCGTCGAAGAAATGTTGGCGCGAAGGCTTTCGAATATACGTTCGCTTTCCATCGTCGCGTTCGCCGCCGCCTCGACTTTCTTGAGGACGAGGGAGATCACCCCCGCGATCTCCTTGGCCGAGACCGCGGAGGTTTCGGCGAGCTTTCTAATCTCGTCCGCGACGACCGAGAATCCTCTCCCATAATCGCCCGCGTGGGCGGATTCTATGGCCGCGTTCATGGCGAGGAGGTTCGTCTGCGACGCAATGGTGTTGATTGTTTTGGTCGTGCCGATGATGCTCCCCACCAGGGACTGAATTTCCCCGCCCGCTTCGGTTACCACCCTTATTGCCCGGACGCTGGTTTCCAGGCGGGTATTAAGATCCTCGGCGGAGTTCTTCTGATGCAAGACTATCTTGGTCACTTCGCCGAGTTGCAGGAGCATCGCCGAAATCGAGGTCGAACTGCGCTCGACGGCCTCGGATTGGGCCCGTGAATACTCGCCGAGCTCGCGAGTCGTCGCGCCGATCTCGGCCATTGACGCGGATACGGATTGGGTCTCGCCCCCCAGGAAGCCAATTTGCCTGGTTATCGAATCGACGTTACTGGAAATCTGAATGGCCGCCGCCGCGGTCTCCTCGGCATTCGTCACGAGGTCGTGCTTCTGCAAGGCCATCCCGGCCGTCGCATCTTTGACGCGCAGAACGATCCGCCTGAGCTTGGCCGTGAAAATATTGAAATAGCGAGCGAGATCGCCCATCTCGTCGTCCCGCTTGATCGCGATCTCCATGTCGAGATCGCCTTCTCCCTCGGCGAGATCGCGCATCACCCCGGTCAAGAAAAGGAGGGGTTTGGTGACGAATATTCGGGTCAGCGCAGTCGTGATTCCGATGATGATTAAATTCACCACAAGGAGTTGGGCGACGGTTATCGCAATTTGCTGTCGGAAAGCGGACCTGATATCGGCATCCGTATAATAGATGGCACCTGTACCGATCGTCGTCCCTTTGAACTTGATGTCGAATTTCAGACGCGGAGTGCCTTCGGGCGGCAATGCCGATGTCCCGGACGCATCGCTTACAGTCCCGTCAGTCGCGCGCGTCACGCCCGATATATAGGTTCCCTGGACGTTATAGACCGAGATGCCGAGAAAGTCCGGGCTGCCCATCTCAGCCTTAAGGATCGCGGCGACTTGGCTCTTATCGAGATTGAGTATTAAAGGCGTACGCAGGTTGAGGGAGAGCCGGTCTTTTGCCGAAGTCATAGAATGATCGAGGGATCTTCCGATCTGTTGCCGCGCGATGAGACACTGGTATGCGCCCATGGCGAGCATGACGAAGGTGATGGCTGCGACGCTTATTACTATAATGCGTCGCTCTATCTTCGAGGAACGGTCCTTCTCGCGTGCTGCTTTCACCGAAGACCTCCTTTGGCGATTTTCCCGGTGCTTCTATCATCCCATTTCCAGATGTATCGGGCATGGCAGGCAACCTTAGCACGGCGAATCCGGATTAAATAATAAAATCAAATTAATTCCCATCGCAGCTAGCAGTCGCCCATCCGGAATAGGCTCAGGTTGCGCAACTCTCCGCCGAGGACCGACCTGTCACCCTCTATATCCATCTCCTGATTCGGGTCCATCAGCTGCCGTTCCGAAAGGTCGACCCGATAGCCCAAAAAGGACCATCCCGGCTTTATCGGGAAGGAGGTGGCATTGAATCTCGGCCCTACATGAATGCATCGAAAGCTACTTGGGCTCCCAGGGGAGCGACCGCCGACATCGGCACCAGCCGGGCGCGGACATTCTCGCGCAGGGTCCAGTCGATAGTGACATTGTTGCGGACTGTCTCGAACAACTCGCGCGCGATCAGTCGTTCAGAAGAGGCTGGATCATCTCCTCGTACTGGGCCTGGCTCCGGGATCCGATCACTTTTTCGATGATCCGTCCTTTCTTGTCGATGATGAAGGTAGTCGGTATGGCAGAGACCTTCCCGTATTTCTCCATCAATTCGTAGGAGCCCATGAAGACCGGGTAGTTGACCTGGAAATCCGTGCAAAACTGCAGCACTTGCGCTTCGCTGGAGAACACGGCCGCGCCGACGACCTCCAGGTTCTCTCGGTGCTCGACCGCCATTCTTTCGAAGGAAGGTATCTCCGCCTTGCAGGGCGGGCACCACGTCCCCCAGAAATTGAGCAGGACGACCTTGCCCCGATACTCGTCGAGGGTGACGAGCCTGCCATCGGTGTCTTTTTCGGAGAAGGCGGGGGCCGGCTGGGAGACGAGACTCTGCGGCGAAGCCGTGATTGCGTCGTCCGGCCAGGCCAGGGCCAGGGAAAGCAGAACGAGAGCTGGCCCTGCAATTGCGTACTTGCCTTTCATGGTGCCATTAATATACTCAAATCACGCTTGTCTCATTCCGCGGTATCGACGTGCAGGTACATCGACTGCAGGCCGACCCTCCCGGGACCTGTGAAGCGGTTCATGACGAGGTTCATGCCAGCCAGCATTCCGGCGCTAAGGCGCTGCACGGTGGTCTCCATTTTCACCTCGGGATCCTTGTATACCCATCCGCCCGGCTCGATATCGATTTGCTCTCCGGCGCTCAGGACCTTTTCGAAAACATTGCCGTAGCCGTGGAGCCAGAGGATCCCCTCCGTTTCAGGGGCGCGGAACTTGTCGATGAAGAATCCGCTGCCGCCCATCAGGAGATTCGCGGCGCCTTTCACGCGCTCGAAGGTATATTCCACGTTGCCCGTGGCTGCCAGGAACTGATGCTCGCGGACGTGCAGTCCCTGACCGGGCTTGAGATGAATGACGGCTATATGGCCGGGGCCGTCGCGGCTGAAGGCGATCTGCCCCTGACCTTTGGCCTCGGTTACGAAAATCTGGATCCCCGCCATCATGCGCTTCATCATCCCCTTCATCGGCTTGATCCCGATCGCGACGCTCGGATGCTTCCAGAGCAGGATATGGTGCTCGTAGTACACGGAGGCTCCGCCGTCGAGATCGACGGTCAGCATGGGCACAAGCTCTCCCTCCAAATGGTAGGTGACGCCGGCGAATTTCCCATCACTCGTGCTCGTCGCCAAGAGAACCGGTCTTTCCATGGCTTCCTCCTGATTTTACGGTCGCTTTTGGCCGGGATTTTCCGAATTGACGATTACGTCGGCCCCTCGTAACAATCTCCTCACTCCATGCTCCAATTCTATCCAGTATTCGGTCCTCGTCAAGGGGAATGCCGAAGGCCGACGCCGAAGCACGACGCCCCATGCTTCCTCTGCGACAGCTCGAGTCTCCATCTTCAAGAATTGAAGTAGTCGGCCATTTTATGCCAACGCGCCTCTGTCCATCGCCGTCCTCCCGCCAAGCTCGCGGCGTTTGGCCGCTTCAGGCCTTCCAGCTTCGAGATTTCGAGTACTTCTCGAGACCGTCCTCTATGAGCTTGATCCCGAAATTGCCTAAGGTACAAAGGGGTCGCGGGTACCAGCGACGATCAATATTATTGCCCTGGCGGAAATAGCCGATGAACTTGCGCACGAAGGCCTCATCGTCGATATTTCCGCGGCGGGCGGGATTGTCGCCGACCTTTTGGTAGCTTCGCTCGTGGCCATCGATGTTCACTGTACCGCTAACGGCGGAAGCCTTTTGCTCGGGCTGCGCCGGAGGAGGTGTATAGACGAAGTAGAAAAAACAGGCCGCCCCAGCCACGACGAGGAGGACGGCAATAACGGCAAAGACAAACATGACCTTGCGGCCTCCTTTATTTCTAGACTTCCCAGAGGACCGCGAGGTCATTCTCGGACTGTTATCCGACAACCCTCCGGGTTTTCAGAGTCTTCGCCGTGGTCACGAGCTCGCTGAGGAACTGCCCCACGCGGTCACCGAACATACCTTCTTTCATAGGTTTGAAAAACTCCGGGTTCACCGGTACTTTCTCGTTCATGGCGGCCATGTAGATTTCGATGGGCAAATGAAGGGCCGGCCGGATCGGTACCATTTTCAGTTCCACGACGACTTGACGCAACTGTTCAATGCTGCGGGATCCACCGACGCTGCCGTATCCGATAAAGCCGACGGACTTGTCGTTCCACTCGGGGAAAATCGAGTCCAAGGCGTTTTTCAGAACCGCAGGGTATCCGTGGTTATATTCGGGGGCGATGATGATGAACGCATCGCCGTCGCTGACCTTGGCGGCCCATTTCCTGACCGTTTCGTTGGAGTAGTTACCATTGAGCCTCGATGGGGAGACGGACTCTTCGAAGAACGGCATAGGGTAGTCTCGCAAGTCCAGGATTTCGGCCCTAAGCCCCGCTTCCTTCTTAATTTCCTCAAATATCCAGTGGGCGGGTTTGTCGGCGAAACGATTCTCCCTCGTGCTTCCTACGATGACTTTGATCTTCAGCTCTGAGTTGTCGGACATTGCATGCCCTCCTCGTGTTTGTGACTTCGAGACCGTCTGGTTCAATTGTTGCCGACAGCCTCTACTTGGGAATGTAAGTCGATAATTCTTCTTGGTCAAGAATATTTACTAAGTTTTTGTACCAAGATTGGTGTATCTTATACCCATGAGCATGCAGCACACGGGCGAACACTGCTCACCAGACGTTTTGAGAATCCTCGGCGACTTCACGACTCTTCGTATCATCGACTGTCTCGCCCTGTCCGGCATGCGCTTTACCGAGCTTAGGATCGCTTTGGTAGATACCAATTCGGTTACCTTGACCAGCAGGCTGAAGCGGCTAGCCGATGCCGGGCTGCTGAAACGCGCGGAGGCCACTCTTAACAGACAATCGGTAAGCTATGAACTCAGCGACCTAGGTAAAGCCTTGCTGCCGGTTCTTCGAAAAATCAAAGAATTCTCGGCGATATATCATTCCGCTGAAGCCACCCAAATCTAAAGTTCTCGCCTGAGCCCCTTGCTGCCGACGCGCGGCTAGGCCGGAAGGAGGGGAAAGTCCAAGGTCGCTCCCCTCAAATTGGCATCCATGCAACAGAAGATCTTCTCCATTCGAGTGATCGCGATCATCCTCCCGTACTGCCCGATTCGGATCGCCTGCCGCTGGGGCGGGTCCTGACTTCGAGCCTGTACTCGCCGACCTCGAGATCGGGTATCTTGCCGTCGACGAAGGCGCTCGCGATATGACTATAGACGCCCATCCTCGTCTCACCCGCGGATCATGAGCCGCATGTCGTCCTTTCTGACCTTCTTGCCACGATCCGGCCCCTGGCCTAGGATGCAGGGGCAGTGGACGCTCAATTTGATCTCGCCGATGGGAGTCTGAACTTCGCTCCCCTCGGTCAGGAAGAAGGCCAGGGCCTCGGCGAACTGGAGGAAGACCGACCGGAGATCGCTCGCCGAAAGACCGGTGCTCCTGTCCATGTACTCGAGGAGCTTGTCGAAGCCGACTTTATCTCGCTGCACGACGCGCGGCGCGAGCTTCCCATCCTTGCGGATATTGTTTCTGACCAAAGCGACTTTGATAGCCACGATTGCCTCCGAGCTTTATACGCCAGTGGTCAGATCCGGCGATTGAGGCTCGAAACGAAAGATATTGAGACTGAATACGAAAAAATTCCAGGCTGAAAACAAAACAAACTGAATTGAATACGGAACATCCTCAGCCTCATAATGGAACCAAAATGGCTTTGTCCAGAGTCCTCGTTCGATTGCTCTAGGAAGTGGCACAAGCAGCTGGAGACAGGAATTCTAGCTTCTCGGGAAAGATCCTTCGAAGAGCCATGTCGCCCGCGAGGCGCACTAGGGCATGAGGGAAAGGCATAGACATTTGTCTTGCGCCCGGGGCGGCTCGATTTGGGGACAATAAGCTGAGCAATTTTATCGGTAGAAATTCTTCAGTGGTCGCGGAGGAATTTTCTACTGAAGAAGTCGGCCGGGATCACTGAAGAATTCCTCCGCGACCAGTGGAGAATTCCTCCAATGTCAACTGAAGGAATTAATTCCTAGTGTGCTTGTACTATTTGTCAGGGCGCGATCGCGATACCCCACGGGGCTCGAGCCGGTGGCGTCGGGACCGAGGCTTCCGTGCGGTACCGCTCATAGCAGCGGGAAGCGATGACGATTCTCCCCGGGCGCCCGGCGCCGCGCTATGGCTACTTCCTTTCCTTTTTCACGATGAAATCGGCGTAATCCCGATCGTCCTTCAGGATATGAGCTTCCAGCCAAGCCATCAGAGACTCGGCTGTCCGAATGAATGCATCATCCTCGCGCGACGGAGCCAGAGCTTTCAACGATCCAATTTTCCTGATATAGAGTTCGTGCTCTTTTCCGTGCCCTTTGGCCTTTTTGTACCCGTGTTCCTGGAAGAGGATTTCTTCCTGCGAAAAATGATAGATCGAGTACTGCTCCAAATTGGTCAAAATGCCTCTGATCGCCGCTTCCCCCAGCCCATTTTCAAATGCCTCTATCGACTCGTTCAGCAATGCGATCATTTTCTTATGATGGGTATCGATGGACGATATCCCCACCGAATAGTCTTCCTTCCAGTCGAAGTATGCCACCTATCGCTCGCTTATTCTTGATCTCCGGTACGTGCTTTTCTTAAGGCTAGCATACTTTCTGCGCGCGGTATAGAAGGCAGGGCACCTCGCTTTGAATGATGCCTTCTGCCATGGTCCAACAGCGCGCTTGCTTATTTCTGCGGCTTGCCTTGGGCAGCGTTCGAGACGGCCTCCCACGCCTCCCAATCGGCAAGGCGAGAGGCATAGGCGGCGCGCGCCATCGGCAAGTTTGCGCTGCCGAAGATAAATCGCAACGGCGGCTCCTGGGCGTCCACGACCTTGAAGAGAGCTTCCGCCGTCGCCGTCGGATCTCCTTTTTGCCCGCTCGATAGTCGCCCGAAAACCTGTTTTCGAAGATCGGCATAGGCGTCCATTCCCGATGCGCTCTTCATGGACGCGGGGCTTCCGAAATCGGTCGCATAGGCGCCGGGCTCGAGGAGGGTCACCTTGATGCCGAAGCCTTTGACCTCTTGCGCCAAGCTGTCGTGGAGCGCTTCGACCGCCCATTTCGAGGCGCTGTAGAAGCCGATGAGCGGCATCGCCACGATTCCCATGGTGCTCGAGACACCGAGGATATGGCCGCCGCCTTGGGCCCGCAGCAGAGGCAGGGCGGCTTGGATGACCCGAAGCATGCCAAAGTAGTTAGTGTCGAACAAAGCACGGACGTCGGCCTCGCTAGCCTCCTCCGCCGTGCCGACCAGGGTGTAACCGGCATTGTTGAGGACAATGTCCAATTTGCCGAAATGCGCGTGAGCATGCCGAACGGCGTGACGAGCCTGGTCGGCATCGGTCACGTCGAGCGCCAAAGGAAGCACGGCGTCGCCGAAACGTTCCTTCAGATCGGCAATACTCGTCAATTCGCGGGCGGTCGCCGCGACCCTGTCGCCTCGCTCGAGCGCGGCCTCGGCCCATACGCGGCCAAAACCGCGAGAGGTGCCGGTGATAAACCATACTTTACTGGTCATTCGATGCTCCTTCGATTCGATTTCTCGATTTTCGCATGTTCTGTCGCTACTCACTTGAATAGCCGCCGGCTTCCTTGGATAATGGTATGAAGGATTCTTCAGATTGACAATTCGCATTACAGGTACGCAGCCTCGGGTCCCTCTGGAACCAAGGAAAACGCCCGTGCAGGCGCGATCCGCGGTTACCGTGGAAGCCATTTATGAGGCCACCTTTCAGGTTCTGCTCGCGGTTGGGGGTGCCGACCGCCTGACGACGACTCGCGTTGCCGAGCGGGCTGGAGTATCGGTAGGCACGCTCTATCAGTACTTTCCCAATAAACAATCGCTGCTCTTGTCGGCGCTGGAAAAGCATCAGAATCAGGTCGTCGGCGCAGTGGAGTTCGCATGTCGCAGCAATCACGGTCAACAGCTGTCCACCATGATCGAATCGGTCGTCAAAGCGTTCGTGGACGCAAAGATGGAACGTTCCGACATATCCATGGCTCTTTACGCGACTGCCGTCGGCGCGCAGGAAAGAGCGCTCGCGAACAAAGTGGAGAAACGAGCGCGAGATGCCATTGCTTCGATGCTGGCAACAGCCCCGAACGCCAAATTCGCCAACCTGCCGTTCACGAGTCTCATGCTTATTTCGGCGATGGGCGGCGCGACACGAGCCGTTCTCGAAGCCGGTTCCCCGCCAAGGATGCTGCGTTTGCTGCGAAGGCAGTTAGTCCTGCTTTGCCGAGGCTTCCTGATGAGTGTGGCCGCCCAAGCCTGAAGGGACAGCGCCGGAAACCTCGGCTTCAGCGCCTGCTGCCGGTCATCCCCTCTCGACGACCACGTCGACGAATTCCTTCACGCGTTCCTTGATCTCGTCGCGGACCTTCCTCACCTGCGCCATGATTTCCTCATCGCTCCCGGCGAAGGTCGAGGGATCCGGGAAGGGCCAATAGAATCTCTCCGCCACGCCCGGGAAGATGGGGCATTTCTCCGCGGCCTCGCGGGAACAGACAGTGACCAGGTAGCGGAAGGCGCGGCCTGCTCGCCAAGGATCGAAGACATCCTTCGTCTTGTTGGCCGATATGTCGATGCCATCCTCCCTCAAGGCCCGCACGACGCAGGGATTGAGCGTCCCCGGCTCCAATCCGGCGCTCTCGGCCTCGAAGCCCTCCCCGCCGAAGCTCGACTGATGGTCATGGCTTCCGCGCCTCGATGCTCGCCGAAAGCGCGTAATCTTCGACCCCTATCTCGGGGACCCATTCCTTGACGAAGCTTTTGCTCTCCCCTTTGGGGGATATCCGAATGTCGATGAATCCTGCTTCCCTCATGAAACCCGTCAGCTCCTCTACGGTCGACGCTCCCGCGACGCAGCTCGAATAGAGCGAAAGGTCCGACTTCAACTCTTCCGGGATGGGGCCCGAGGCGACCACGTCCGACACTGCCAGTCGCCCGCCGGACTTGAGTACGCGAAAAGCCTCGAGGAAAACCTGGCGCTTTTCGGGGGAGAGATTGATGACGCAGTTAGAGATGACGACGTCGACGGAATCGTCGGCCACGGGTAGATGCTCGATCTCCCCGAGCCGGAACTCGAGGTTCGAGAGCCCTGACGTCGCGGCATTGCTCCGAGCCAGCGCCACCATGTCGGGCGTCATGTCGACGCCGATGACGCGACCTTCCGGGCCGACCGCGCGAGAAGCGAGAAAGCAGTCGATTCCGCCGCCTGAGCCGAGATCCAGGACGATCTCGCCCTTTTTGAGCTGCGCGATGACCTGGGGATTCCCGCAGCCGAGGCCGAGATTGGCGCCTTCGGGCAGGATCGCGATATCCTCGGCCGTGTAGCCGAGCTTCCGCGAGGCCTCGGCCGACGACGAGCTGGCCGGAGAGCCGCAGCACGGAGACCCCGACGAGCTTTGGCAGCATGATTTATGCTCTTGCGCGATCGAGCCGTAGCGCTTTCGAACCGCGGTCCTTATCGTCTCTATATCCATGATCCTCCTCCTTCCTCGCCTTGCAATTCCCCGAGCCAGGCTATGACCTTGGCTTCGATACCGTCTCGAATGATCCTGATGGCAGCGAGCTTGTCCTCGTCGCTTCCCTCGAGCTCGCTCGGGTCCGGGAAGCTCCAATGCAGCCTTATTCCCTTGCCGGGGAAGTAGGGGCAGCGCTCTGCGGCTGCCTGGTCGCAGACGGTCACGATGTAATCGAAGCGTTCGCCCCGATCCGCGAGATCCTGAGCCTTCTGCGTCGTATTGCCGGAAATATCGATGCCGCGTTCGGCCATCGCGCGTACGACCAGGGGATTGAGGATGCCCGCCTCGATGCCCGCGCTCTCCACCTCGAAGCGAGGACCGCCCTGGATTTTCAGGAAGGCAGCCGCCATCTGGCTTCTGGCGGAATTGTGGACGCATACGAAAATGACTCTCGTCTTCATACGGCCTCCGCCGCCGGCATCCTTTTTCGGTATCCGCGCGCGAATCGGACCAAGAGGACCATGACGGGCACTTCGATCAGCGGGCCCACGATCGCCGCGAAGGCTTGCGGGGATCCGATTCCCCACAATGCGATCCCGATCGCGATCGCGAGCTCGAAGTCGTTGCTCGCCGCCGAGAACGACAAGGCAGTCGCATCCTCGTAACCGGCTCCGATTCTCCGGGCGACGAAAAAGGTCGAGAACCACATGACGAGGAAATAGGCCAGCAGGGGAAGCGCGATCCGGACCACGTCGAAAGGATGCTCTACTACGTACTTCCCCCTCAGGGAGAACATGACGAGGATGGTGAACAGAAGGAATACGAAGGTCAGGGGGCTAATGCGCGGCAGGAAGCGCGATTCGTACCACGACCGCCCTTTGAGCCGGACCAGGAGCGACTGCGAGAGCAGCCCCAGGAGGAAGGGCGTACCCAAGTACAGCAGAACCGTCGAGGCGGAGTCCCAGAACGAGACGTGGAGGCCCGATTCGCCTCCGAGGCCCAGCGCGCCCAGGAAGACCGAGACGAAGAGGAAGATATACAGCGCGTAGAACAGGACCTGGAAGATCGCGTTCAGGGCGACGAGTCCGATCCCCAGCTCGCGGTTCCCTCCGGCGAGATCGTTCCACACGATCACCATCGCGATGCATCGGGCCAGGCCGATGACTATGATTCCCACCATGTAGCCCGGCTCGGCGCGCAGGAACAGAAGGGCGAGGGCGGTCATCAGGATCGGTCCGACGATCCAATTCTGCAGCAAAGAGAGAATGAGGAGGTTTTTCTTCCTGAATGTCGCGCCAATGCGCCCGTAGCGGACCTTGGCGAGAGGCGGGTACATCATGAGAATGAGCCCGACGGCGATGGGAACAGACGTGGTCCCTACGGATAGGCCCGCGAGCCAGCGCGACCACTCGGGCGCGAAGAAGCCCGTCGCGAGCCCTGCCGCCATGGCCGCCAGTATCCAGAGTGTGAGGAACCTGTCGACCAAGGATAAGGAACGGGCTATTGTTTCGGGCTTGTCATCCATATTACCATATAGTCATACAGTAATACCCAAGACGTCAATGTCGTCAGCAGGTTTTACCCGTTTTTTTGCGTTTTTTACCCAAGGCCGCGAGATCTTTCTTGAAGAGGAAATCCTTGCGCATGGACGTGTACAGGATATCGCCCACGGCCTTGTAGGGCTCGGGCAGGGCTAGACGGCTATAGTAGGTAAAAAGCCCCCGTTTTTGCGCCGATACCAGGCCGGTCGAGCGGAGCTTCGCGAGGTGGCGACTCAAATTCGCCTGGTTGAGACCGAGAATATCCTCGAGATCGCAGACGCATAGCGTATCGCCCTGCAACAGATTCAGGATACGCAGGCGGTTGACGTCGGATAGAGCCTTCATCAGGTCGCTTAAGTCCATGAGCATATAGTAATATCGTATCCGATAGTGGACAATGCGCGGATATAGGCATTACGGCGGGTCAAATCGTTTCCTCCTCGCTCAGCCGAACCTTACAGTCGAAATCGTCTCTCTTTGCCTTGCCCTATTGTACCAGTCGTTAATCACGAGGTCGGCGGCCGCAACGCGCATGTTTCCCAAAGGCCTCCGCGCGAGAGCGTGCGCGAGCCTGGCGAACTCGGCGAATTTACGCAGGGGCCGCACAAAGCGGCAAAAAGTCATGTGCGCCGTGACCGAAGCGTAGCGTTCCATGTTCGGGAGTCCTCGCAGTAGTAGTGTCTTTCGTATCGCATCGCGCATCGTCGCGAGCTCGCCCCTGTCGAAACCTGCGAGCATCCCTGCAGCCTCGCCGAAAATCAGCTCTTTGAAGTCGATGTCGAACGGAAACCGGCCATTGACAGCCTCGCGCGAGAGCGCGAGGCACTCTTCGATATCTATCATCCGTCGGTCGAAGCCCTCATGGGCGGCAATCAAATCAAAGACCGTTATATGGAGGTCGTCGAACGGGTAGTAGTACTGGTCGGGATCGATGCCGCGGAATCGAGATACGATCTCGGCATACCTAGGAGCGAGAAGGGGGTCGGGACGGAGTATGAGACTTAGGCCGAGCCGGCCGTCGCATTCGGGTCCGAGAAGTCGACCATCGAGTTCGACGGATCCTTTTCCGAGCGCTTTGTCGCCGCGCGCGGCGATCTCGCGGTAGCGATCCGCCTGGACCCTGGATCGCGTCATGCATGGCTCTTCCCGAGGAGCTTGGCTACATGCACTTCGGGAGTCGCCCTCCTCGCCGGCTATTCCCGCGAGGGCGAGGAAATCCAGCTCCGGTCCGAGCCTGGCGAGCCGTCATATTTCAGCCATTATGTGATGAATCATACAACATTATGATCATTTACGACAAGTCTTGGTAAACCGCTTATTACATTGCGCAGACTTGCGTTATTACGATTTCCCCTGCGCAGGCCGAGGCTCCTCCGGCAGACTGTCGGTCGCGCCCTTCGCGAGGAGGCCGCGAAAGGCGCCGGGGGCGAGGCCCATCTCCCTCTTGAAGACCCGGGCGAAGTACTGGCTCGACGAGAAGCCGCTCTGCAGCGCGACCTCCAGGATCGACATGTCCCTCTGGGCGAGGAGGGCCGAGGCCTTCCTGAGCCGGAGTCCCAGGAGGAACTCGCTCGCGGTCATGCCGTAGGCCCGGCGGAAGCGGCTCCGGAGGTGCCGGGAGCTGACGCCCATGGCGGCGGCGAGGTCCTCGATGACGACGCGCTCCTCGTACTCGTTGCTCAGCGCCGCCGCGAGTCCCTTGGCCAGGGCCTCCGAACCGGGCTCTCCGCCCGAGCCCGAGTAGAGCCCCTCGACCTCGCGCGAGAGGAGGATGAGGAGCTGGGCGAAGAGGAGCTTGAGCATCTCCTGCCGGCCCGGGGCCGGATGGCCGGACTCGTGGCGGATGCTCCGCATGCAGGCGCTGAGCGAGGCCTGGGGCAGGAGCTTCAGGAAAGGGCGCGTGGGCGAGCGCAGCTCCTCGAGGAAGGACAGGCCCTCGCCCGCGGCCCGAGGCGGGGCGAGGGCTGGGAAGTTCTCCACCGCGAACTCGAGCTGGACTATCGTGCACGAGGAGCGGGCCTGGGTGAAGAAATAGTGCGGCGCCTGGGGGTAGATGAGGAGGCAGTCCTCCGCCGTCAGCCTCACGGGCTCGGAGCCGAAGAGCATCCCGCAGCCGCCGCGCTCGATGAAGTCCATCTCGATGAAGCGATGGGCGTGGGGCCCGAAGGTGAAGGAGGGCGGGAACTTCCGGACCGCGACGTTGTCGATGGTGAAGCTGATCTCTGGCGAGGCGAGGATCCTGATGATCGTGTCCTTCAGGCTCGAGTCCCCCTGCCCCGGAATCGTCGGCATGCCCGGATCATAGCATACTCAGGCCGGCCTCCGCCCCACGAGGCGCTTGACGATCCTGTAGCTCTCCGCCGTCAGCTCGTCCCTGTCCCGGCTCAGGTTCAGGTACTTGCCTTCGGCCAGCGCGCTCTCGGGCGATATGAAGGTGGCGAGGATGGCGCCCTTGGGTCTCAGGATGGCCAGAAGCTCGCCGAAGTAGGCCTCGAGGTCGAGGGGGGAGAAATCGCAGACCATCAGCGCGAGCCTCCCGTCGAAGAGTTCCTGCATCCTGGCGACCTGGCGGAAGTCGCCCATGCAGAAGTTGTTGATGCCCCTGAGACCCGGGGTCGCGAGGAAGTTCTCGAGCTGGTGAACGGCCGTCCCGCAGAAATGCAGGGTCCCGCCGCCGAAGGTCTCGAAGATCCGTCCGTTGCAGGGCACGACGAAGCGGCGGTACAGCTCGGGCGAGAGGACGGTGCAGTCGTCGTCCGACAGCCACACGCCTCCGAAGCCCGGAGGCAGGGCTATGCCGTGGGGGAAGGCTCCCGAATCGAGAGCCTGGCCGGCGTGCTCTTTCTGCACCTTCACCCAGTCGATGAAGGCCTGGGTGCAGAACTCCATGATCTCGCGCACGTGGCCCGGCTCGTCGTACATCCACAGAAAGAGATTCTCGACGCCGCAGATGGAGAGCGCGATGTTGAGCGGCCCCTGGGGATCGGTGAAGGAGACCGGCAGGTCGGAGTTGGCCGCCATGTAGTCGATGGTCTCGAGCACCCGCGGCATCAGGCCGTCCCGGTAGGGATCGGGGAGGGAGAGCTTCCCGATATCCTTAGCCTCGCGCAGGACCGCGCCCTCCACCGCCGGGTCGAGCCCGGCTTGGAAGGCGATGCGGCAGCCGAGGGCGGAAGGGAGGACGCCGGTGCCGTACCAGGGGAAGAGGAGAGGGATGTAGTCGTCCTCGTAGCTGTCCAGGTGTTTTCGGATCCTACCGACCTGGTAATCGAACATGGACTTCGGGTCGGTGAAGTAATCCTCGGGCATGACTCCCGGAGCCTCGCCCGAGAGCCAGTAGTTGACGTCGGAGAAGACGAGGGGAAGCTCGCCATTCTCCTTCTGCCGGTACGCGTCCCCGATCCTGGCGAGCGAGGCGTCGAATCGCTCGCGGTGCTCTCGGGCTATCTCGATCATTTCGCGTATCTCCCGTACTTCGCGCCGGCGGCGTAGAAGGCGTCGACGTTGGCCAGGTCGGTGTCGGACTGGAAGTGGTGGGCGCCGGCCAGGATGAAGCCCCCGCCCTTGCCGCAGCCCTCGACGAGGCGCCTCACCTCCGCCTCGACCTCGGCGGGGCTGCCGAAGGGCATGACGCGCTGCACGTCCATCGCGCCGAAGAGCGTGAGTCTGTCCCCGTAGTTCCGCTTCACCGTCAGGGGGTCGATCGCCATGGGCTGGATAGGGTTGAGGACATCGAGCCCGATCTCGATCATCTCCGGGATGATGGCCTCGCAGTTGCCGCAGGAGTGGTAGGCTATCTTGATGTCGGGATCGAGCTCCTTGAACTCCCGGAACAGTGTCGCGTAGCGCGGCTTGAGGTAGTCCCGCCACATGTCGGGCGAGATCATCATCCCGGCCTGGGTGGAGACGTCGTCCCCCATCCACACCATGTCGACGCCCATCTCGATGTACTTCTTCAGGGCCTGCCTCGGGAATTCCATGACCTTGTCCATGAGGGCGTTGACGTAGTCCGGATTGAGGGCGAGGTCCACGAGGAACTGGTCGAGGCCGCGGAGGTACCACGAGGCCTCGAAGATGCTGCATTGGCAGGAGCCTACTATCCAATAGTCCTTGCCATAGCGGTCCAGTATCCTCTCCATCGGCCTGTAGAGGGCCGGATCCGTGGGATCGGGGATCCGGTAGCGCTCGAGCTTGTCCTCGTCGCCCGCCAGGGGAGGACCGACGATCTCGGTGTAGTGCCCGCTGTAGTTGTAGACGTTCTTCCAGGTGATGCCGAAGGGGCAGACATAGGTCGGCTCGTCGCTCAGGTAGTAGCTCATCTCCAGGCCGACGCAGTCCTTGACGATATCGTTGCCCAGGGCGACGCCGGCGTCGAGTTCCTCCCCGCCGATCCGGCCGCGGAGGGCCGCCTCGGTCTCGGGCGTGTAGGTCGCGAAGATCGGCACGCGGTCCGGCTCCCGGTGCTCGATGGCCGTCCTCACGCGTTCCTTGGGTCTCATGCTCTCCTCCCTGTCGCTCGGATAGAGCAGGGTAGGCCCGATCCGGCGCGCTGTCGTGCATCGATCCGCGCGATCGGAGGGCCGCTTTGTGCATTTTCCGGAACTGCGCGGGACTTCCCCATACCGCGAGCGGGGAAAGCGGGTTAGAATCCTCGCGTGAAAAGACCCGCGACGATCCGGCGGCGCCTCCTTCTGTCCTTCGGGGCGATCATCGCCCTCCTCTCCCTATTCTCCGCCCTGATCTTCTCCTCGATCCAGCAGACCCACCGCTTCCTCGCCCTCGTGCAGGAGGACGTGTTCGGCATCGGCTCGCTCTCGGCGGGGGTGGAGCGGCTCTAC
>CAYOIX010000009.1:0-142762 GCA_964404145.1 uncultured Treponemataceae bacterium | reverse complement strand
TTCCTACCCCGACTCCCGTGTCGACCGCGGCCGTCCAACCCGTCGTCGGACCGGACCGGACCGGAGCGCACTCTAGCGACATCCCACTCGGGCCGTCAAGCCCCGACGCCGAAATCCGGGCGCGGGCGAGCCGAGCATCGTCCTCATTCGGGCCAGACTTCATCCCCGTCGCCAAAGCGCCTGTACTGGAGAGCTTCGAGGACCTGGGCTTCGTCGATCTCGGCCCGGCCCTCCAGGTCCGCGATAGTGCGGGCGATCTTCAGTATCGAGTGACAGGCGCGGGACGAGAGGTCCAGGCGCTGCACCGCGCGCTGGAAAGGGGCGACCGCCCGGGCTTCGAGCCGGCAATGCCGCTCTACCTGACCGGGGAGAAGCCTGGCGTTCATCGTCGAAAAGCGCGACTCGCGGTTTCGCCCGCCTTTGCGGTATCGCTCGGCCTGGATGCGGATCGCCGCCTCGACTCGCGAGCGGACGGCGCTCGTCGGCTCGCCCTCCCTCCCGAGAAGGGCTTCGGGGGGCGTAGGCTCGACGGCCACGCGGATGTCTATACGGTCCAGGAGAGGACCGCCAATCTTCCTTTTATAGCGCTGCAGTTCTTGGATGGAGCAGAGACAGGCCTTGCCTCTGCGGCCCAGATTGCCGCAAGGACAGGGGTTCGCGGCCATTGCGAGCTGGAAATCCGAGGGGAAGCGGGCTACCGAGCCGGCGCGGACCAGGGAGACCCTCCCCTCCTCGATCGGCTCGCGGAGCGACTGGAGGACATCGACGCGGAATTCGGCCGCCTCATCGAGGAAGAGCAACCCTTTATGGGCGAGGCTGATTTCCCCAGGTCTGAGGCGACGTCCTCCTCCGATCATTCCTTCGAGAGAGGCGGAGTGATGGGGGGCCCGGAAGGGCGGCCGGAGCGGCAAGGAGGATCCGTCCCCGAGCAAGCCCGAGAGAGAGTAGAGCGAGGCTACCTCCACGGCATCCTCCTCCCTTAGGTCGGGCAGGAGCCCGATGAAGCGTCTCGCTGCCATCGTCTTTCCCGAACCGGGCGGGCCGAGGAGGAGAAAATTGTGTCCGCCGGCCGCCGCTATCTCGAGGGCGCGCCTGAGTCGCGCCTGACCCTTGAGCTCGGAGAGGTCCCCCTCGCAACCCGCCGACCGGGAATAGGAAAAGACCGTGCCCGTGCCGGCCCGGCCCGAGGCCGGGGACGGGGCCCCCTCGCGCACGAGACCGAGGATCAAGGACGCATCCGCGAGCCGGCCGATGGGATAGACGAGACCTCGCCGCGGAGCCCGCGCCTCGGCCGCGTTGGCTTCGGGGACGATGAAATGGCCGATACCGGCGTCGAGGGCCGCCGCGACTGCGGGGAGGATCCCGCGTACGGGACGCACCGCCCCGTCGAGTCTCAGCTCGCCCATGGCGAGGACCTGCCTGCCCGGCTCGGGGAGGGCCCCGGAAGCGCCGAGGAGGGCGAGGGCCATCGGAAGATCGTAGGCCGCTCCTTCCTTGGGCAGGTCGGCCGGGGCCAGACTGATGAGGACCCTGTCGAGCGGGAAATCGAAGCCGGAGTTGCGGATGGCGGCCCTGACCCTCTCGCGGGCCTCCTTCACGGCGTTGGCGGCAAGCCCTACCAGGTCGACGCCGGGAATGCCGCGGCGGATGTCCACCTCGACGTGGACGAGGCTGCCCTCGAATCCCGACGGCTCATGGGCGATCACGGTCATCCCGTCCTCCGACGGGAGATACGCGGCCCGCGCGACCGCGCGCTTGAGGCCGCGGGCTAGCCCAGCCGCTTCCGCGCGATCATGACCAGAAGGGCCGAGCAGAGGAAGAGATAGGGGAGGTTGGAGAGGAGGATCCGGCCGAGGGGAAGGCCGAAGAGCGCGAAACGGGCCTCGTCGACGAGGCCGAGACGGGAGAGGAGGTCGAAGAGGATGTCGGCGTAACTCGCGATGACGCCGATGACGATCAGCATCCAGGCGAGGTCCCTCGTCCTGGACCACAGCAGGATGGCCAGGAAGGCGGCGACGGCCGCGGTCGCGAGCCGCGACACGAGCAGGACGGTATCGGCTGCGCTCATCGTATGCCGAGAGTATCGGCGCGCCGGCGACCGTCCTTGACAGGAGCCGGGCGCCCCGCCTCGGCTCTCTCAGGCCGAGAGCGATTCCAAGTCGATCTCCGCCGCCACGCAGGGCGTGACGATGCTCCATGCCTCGAGGACGCGGGGATGGATCTCGCCGAAGATGCCGATGGGATCGCCCCGGAAGATGATCCTGGCCTGGCGCCCGGGGATGAAGCGGGGGTCCTCGGTTTCGGCTATCGAGTAGTCCTTGCCGAGGAAGTACATCAACGTGGCGACCTGGCTCGCGGCCTCGTTGAAGTCGGCCTCGGCGTGGGCTACGAGGAAGGCTATCCTCTGCCTCGTCGTTGCGCCGTAGTTCTCGAGGGGGTTCCGGTAGGCGACCTTACCCGCCTCGAAGATGCGGTGAGGATAGGGCGCTCGGCTCGACACCGACTCGGAGCCCAGGAGGTTCGGGAGGATCGAGCTGCGGAGGAACTCGAAACTCTCGGACATGGGGTTGGAGATTCGGAGGGTCTCGCCCTCGCCGGCGCCCATCCTCTCGACGAGGTCCCTGCGGCTGCCCAGGTAGGGGTAGATCATCTCTTGGAGTCCCAGGCCCACGAGTACGCCCTTGGCCCTCCGCGAGAAGAGCTCGATGGGAGAGAGCCGGCCGATCGTGAAGTCGCGCGGGCGCTCGGGCTCGAAGAAGGCCATCCCCTTGCCCATCATCACGTCCTCGACGATGTCGACGGCGTGGAGGAAGTCGTTGCGGTACTCGGGCGGGAAGACCGTGACGTATTGCCCGTGGCTCTCGGTGGCCGAGCCCATGCGCTCGACCGCGTCGCGCGTGGCCTGGACGCTGAAGGGCATGCCGAGGAGCCTCGAGACCTTGGCGGCCTCCACGCTCACGGGGACCTGGAAGTAGTAGGGGAAGGTCACGGAGCGGCCGAAGGTTGTTTCGTAGGGGTACTCGACCTCGACGGGCTCGACGCGGTAGCCCGAGTCGGCGAAGTCGCAGGCTACGATCGAGGCGGAGAGGGCTACCGAGACGAGATCGGTGCCGGTGAGCTCGACGAAGAGCTCGGTGTCGCCCACCTTCACCGCGCCCAGGTCGTTCGAGTTGATGATGGGCGGGTAGGAGAGGACGGCGCCTCTGGAATCCGTGAGCAGGGGATGGAGCTTGTGGGGCTCGTTGATGAAGCCGTACTCCCTTCCCTTGGGGTGCTCGCGAAGGATCTCGGTGAGGGTCATGGGCCGGTCGCCCTGGAGGGGCACGAAGCGCACCGAGTCCGGCGCGACCGCTTTGTAGCGCACGGGCCACTCGATGCCGGCGCTCCGGTAGATGCCCATCGAGACCGAGCGTCGCTTGCGGCCGAAGTTCCAGCAGAGCTTTTCCTGGGTCTGGATGATGTCCTTGAGCACGGCATCGGTGATGGCTTTGCCCGCGACGAAGAAGCCCGCGAGGAAGGGCCGGACCTCCTTGACGCTCGCCTCGACCGAAACCTTCCGCGCGGCCGGCCGGGCCGCACCCTCCCGGGAGAAGAAGGGATAGACGGGGCGCTCCCCCGTCTCCCTTATCCGGAGGGCCCGCGCAAGGCCCGCCGTGGACCAGAGGTCGGGGCGGTTGGTGTCGTTGAGCTCGATCTTGATGGTCCGCTGCTCCAGATCGGGGTCGGCGCCCCACTCGTCGAGCTCGGCCTTGGCGGCGGGGAGCATCTCCTCGAGCTCGGAGGCGTCGCAGCGGCGGCCGAGGAGGGAGAAGAAGAGGCTCTCGTTGACTTCTATCTTGGGCATGGCTGCTCCTCAGTTGAATTTCGCGCGACGCAGGCGAACGCTCTCGATGTCGGGGCTGAAGAGCTCGCGCAGATCGTTGAGGCCCAAGGCCATCAGGGCCATCCGGTCGATGCCTATCCCCCACGCGGCCACGGGCACCTTGATTCCCAGGGGCTCCGTGACCTCGGGCCGGAAGATGCCCGAGCCGCCGAGCTCGAACCAGCCGAGCACAGGATGCTTGATGTGCACCTCGACCGAGGGCTCGGTGAAGGGGAAGTAGCCCGGGACGTACTTCACCTCCTTGGCGCCTGCCACCTCGACCGCGAACATCTCGAGAAAGCCGAGGAGGGTCCGGAGGTTGACCTCTTCGCCGAGGACTATGCCCTCCGTCTGGTAGAAGTCCGAGAGATGGGTCGCGTCGACCTTGTCGTAGCGGAAGCAGCGCGCGATGCCGAAGTAGCGGCCCGGGACCTTGGCCTTCGGCAGTTGCCGGGCCGAGAGCACGGTCCCCTGGCTGCGCAGGATCAAGCGTTTGGTGAACTCGCGGTCGAAGGCGTAGTCCCAGCCGCGGCTGCCGCTCGAGCCGCCGTTCTCGTGGGTGGCCGCCACGGCCGAAAGATAGGGCTCCTCAATCGACTTGGCCTTGGCCGGCTCGGCCAGGTGGTAGACGTCGTGGATGTCGCGGGCCGAGTGGAACTGCGGCATGAAAAGAGCGTCGGAGTTCCAGAACTCCGTCTCGACGAGACCTCCGTCGAACTCCTCGAAGCCGAGGGAGACCAGCTTGTCCTTGACGCCCTCGAGGAACTCGACGTAGGCGTTCCGCCTCCCCGGCGTGAGCCTCGCGGCCGGAGCGTTGATGTTGTAGGGGCGGAAGGCCGCCTCCTTCCAGCTGCCCTTCTCGAGGATCTCGGGAGTTACGGCGCCGAGCTCGTCGCCCGTGACCCCCTGGGACTTGAGCTCGGCGGCCACCTCGACCGCGCCCGGCGAAAGCCTGTACCAGACCCTCTCGCGCTCGGCGGCGCGGAAGGCCGCGTCGCCCGAGCCGCGCTTGCGGGCTATGCCGCCTATCGCGGCGCGCTCGGCCCCGTCGAGCTCCGATTCTTCCAGGATCCCGTCGGAGGAGGAGGCCGCCCTGGCGATGAGATCGCGGACGACCGCGATGCGCGGCTTCGGGGTCGCGGCCGCCTGGGACCACCCTTCCGCGATCACCGCGCGTTTGTCGCCGTCCATCGAGAGCGCGCCTTCCTTGGAGAGGATGCCGAAGGCCGAGCCGACGTCCTTCTGCTCGAGGCCGAGCGAGGAGGCTATCTCGGGCAGCCGCGCCGGTCCCTTCTCGGAGAGGAAGCGGAGCATCCGCTCCTCGGGCGTGCCGTTCCGGGCGAACTCGCGCCCCAGTGGGGTGAGCTCGTAGACGGTCCGCGACTCCCGCCCGTCCTCCGCCGCGAGGCCCTTGGCCGAGAGCCAGGAGAAGGCCTGGTTGGAATGCCCCTCTTTATAGCCGAGCTCGGCCTCGAGGCGCCGCGAGTCCAGGCGGTCGCCGGGGCCGTAGCCGAGGAGGACCTTCACTTCGAGGGGATGAAGGCTCTTCGCGAGGGAACGTGCGTCCATTCAGGTGCTCCTATAGTCCGGCCATTGTGTCGAAAAGGGCCCCGACCGTCAATTAACGGCCGGGAAGGGCTTTCCGGCCGCACGGGAACGCGCAACGCCCCTGCCGGAGCTTTTGTCCGGCCGCGACACCGAAGAAGGAACTATAATCGAAGACGCCGCCGCGACGCGCGAGCGCGGGCGCCGAGGGAGGATCCATGTCGGCTCCTGACTATGTCGTGCACGAGGGATTGAAGCGCTGGATCGAGGAGAGCGCCGCGCTCTGCCGGCCGGAGCGCGTGCGCTGGTGCGAAGGCTCGGAGGAGGAGTACGAAGAGCTATGCCGCGGCCTCGTCGAGTCGGGCACCTTCATCCGGCTCGACCCGGTCAAGCGGCCCAACAGCTTCCTCGCGCGCTCGGACCCGCGCGACGTCGCGCGGGCGGAGGATCGCACCTTCATCTGCTGCCGGCGCAAGATCGATGCGGGCCCGACCAACAACTGGATGGACCCCAAGGAGATGAAGGCGCTGCTGAAGGGCCTCTTCGAGGGCTGCATGAGCGGGCGCACGATGTACGTCCTGCCCTTCAGCATGGGGCCCCTGGGCTCGCCCTTCTCGCACATCGGCGTGGAGCTGACGGACTCGGCCTACGTGGCCGCCAGCATGCGCATCATGACCCGCATGGGCAGGGCCGCCATCGAGGAGCTCGGGGCCGAGGGCGAGTTCGTGCCCTGCCTGCACTCCCTCGGAGCCCCGCTCGCCCAGGGGCGGGCCGACGTCCCCTGGCCCTGCGACCCGGAGCGGAGGTACATAGTCCACTTCCCGGAAGAGAAGTCGATCTGGTCCTACGGATCGGGCTACGGAGGCAACGCCCTCCTCGGCAAGAAATGCTTCGCGCTCCGCATAGCCTCGGTCCTCGCGCACGAGCAAGGCTGGCTGGCCGAGCACATGCTCATCCTGGGAGTGGAGTCGCCCGACGGCGAGAAGACCTATGTCGCGGCCGCCTTCCCGAGCTCCTGCGGCAAGACCAATTTCGCCATGCTCGTGCCGCCGAAAGCCTTCGAGGGCTGGAAGGTGACGACCGTCGGCGACGACATCGCCTGGATCAGGCCGGGCGAGGACGGACAGGTCTACGCCGTCAATCCCGAGGCCGGCTACTTCGGCGTCGCGCCCGGGACCTCCGAGAAGTCCAATCCAAACGCCATGGCCGCCATCAGGGCGAACACCATCTTCACGAACGTCGCCCTGGCTCCGGACGGCGACGTCTGGTGGGAAGGCATGACGGATCGCCCTCCCGAAGGGCTCGTCGACTGGAAGGGCAGGCCCTGGAACCCCGACTCGGGGGAGCCCGCCGCCCATCCGAACTCGCGCTTCACCGCCCCCGCCCGCCAGTGCCCCTCCATAGACCCCGAGTGGGAGAATCCCCTCGGAGTCCCGATTAAGGCCTTCGTCTTCGGCGGGAGGAGGAGCGCCGTCTTCCCCCTCGTCTACCAGGCCTTCAACTGGATCTACGGCGTCTACCTCGCCGCGACCCTCGGCTCGGAGACGACCGCCGCCTCCACCAGCGCCGTAGGGCAGGTGCGCCGCGATCCCTTCGCGATGCTTCCTTTCTGCGGCTACCACATGGCCGCCTACTTCAGCAACTGGCTCCGCTTCGGCCGCACGATCAACAGCCCGCCGCGCATCTTCGGCGTCAACTGGTTCCGCAAGGGCAAAGACGGAAAGTATCTCTGGCCGGGCTTCGGCGAGAACCTCCGCGTCCTTAAGTGGATAGCCGAGCGCGCCAACAACCACGGCAGGGCCGTGGAGGGGCCGCTCGGCTGGATGCCCCGCTACGAGGACATCTGCTGGGAGGGGATGGAGGACTTCACCAAGGAGAAGTTCGGCGAGCTGATGGCCGTGGACCGCGGGCAGTGGGTGGCCGAGCTCCTCTCCCACGAGGAGCTCTTCACCAAGCTCTACGACCGCCTGCCCAAGGAGCTCATCTTCATCCGCGAACTCACCCTCTCGAGCCTCTGGCGTTCGCCCGAGCACTGGGAGTTCAGCCGGTCCTCCCCGGACCCGAGGGAGGACTGAGGGGATTGGAATGGCCATCGAACCCGCGCACGCGTAGAACACGTTTTAGAACGCGAGCCCGAGCGTCAGCGTTAGAGCCAAGTCCAAGCCTTCCGGAATCCCTTCGGGAAGGTTTTGCTCGATATTGTACGCTGCCCCGGCGGCAATGCTCCCGGTGAGCAAGCGGAATGCTATCGCTCTGTATCCGAGAGATATCGAGGGTCGAATCAGCGTCCCGCTATTGCCTTGGATAGAAGGTTCATTGAACCCATATTCCCCGACGATGTTCAAGAACGGCCCGACCGCTTCCGGGCTGAACGGATAATAGCGCGCTCCGAGAGAAAGGCAATTGTAGGCATCGCGAATACCGTACCCCGCCCCTACATGCAGGCCAAGCGAGGAGCCTGAACCAAGGGCGAAGGCATACTCGCCCCCAATAGACTCGAAATTGACATGGTAGACAGGTGCCACCTCGATTCGCATAGGAAGGATCCCACCCTGCGCCCAAGAACTTCCGATGAAAATCAAGACCAATGTTGCAAGAATAACGAGATTCTTATACTTCACTCTGTCGCCTCCGCTCGATGCAAGATTGATTGCCCGGGCGAACAATAGCCTCCTCACCGCTTGTGAGCGTGAGAAGAAGATAGTAATTTCATGGGACGGATATAGGAAACTCCGATCGCGAGGTACTTTCCATGTCTTGGCTCGAATTGCTCATCCCGACAATCGTCCTGCTGACGGGCTTGCCCTGCACGGCCATCGCCTATGTCTATTCCCGAAACTCCACTTCCGCTTGGCGCGGTCGGCTTTTCGCGTTTTTCGCGTCCTCTACCGGTGTCTCGTTCCTTATGGCCGTCAGTATCTTTCTCCGGCACTCGAGGCTGGTCACCGGATATATCCCCTATTTTATCGTTTGGAATTTCTCATTCGCCCTGCTCGCGATGTCAAGCTACCAGGCCTTGGGCGTCGCTCTCATCGCCTCGGGAGGCTCTTGGGAGAGGCGTTTCCTGCTTCCCTTCGGGACCGCCACCGCGCTCGCCTACGTCGCCACGGCGATCGTCGCGCTCGAAGCCAAAAGCGATCTGTTTTTTCCATATATTCAGGGAGCGTTCTCGGCAACGTCGATCTATCTGTTCGCGGCCCTCGCCACAGCGCTCCTCGTGCTCCTTCGCAACCGATCCCGCCTATCGCCTGGAGACGCGAAAACATTGGAGAGATTCCTCCATATCTTCCTCCCCCTCGGAGCTTTGCTCTTCATCGATGAATTCTTCCGCATAACGCGGTGGATCCAGATTCCCCGTCTTCCCCTCCTGCCATTGTCTCCGCTCGCGCTTTACTGCTTTGCTTCTCTTGAACTACTTGCTCGCATGCGGCATGAACGCGGCCCGCATGCCCCCATTCTCGCGGACGCTCGACTCGAAGAGATGTCGGCGTCGATCGCCAAAGCATGTAGGACCTCGCCTCTCACACAGCGGGAACGGGACGTCCTCGTGGACTTGCTTGGAGGCCTGAACAATGCGGAGATAGGATTGAAGATTGGCATTTCGCCCCATACCGTGAAGAACCACGTCTACAGCATCTACCAGAAAACGGGGGCGGGGAGCCGCAAGGAACTATATACCTTCGCCCTACGCGATAATCGCGCCGATTCGCGGTCGCCCGGCTCCTCGAGCCGATAAAGCGCCTACCATAAGCGCTTTTCCGGCTTATCGAGGCTTATGCGACCACAAGATCAAGACAAAGAGCGACCGCCGGCCATCGATCTCGCGGTTGATGGTCTTCATGCCGGCGCCGCGTAGCGCCGTCGACAGTGATCGTCATCCTGGCCATAAAGCTCCGGCTCTCGCCGGAGCTCCCCGGACACGACGGAAGACCAGGGTTGAGCCTCCTCAGAGGAAGAGAAAGCGCATGATGCTCGACCAGTCGTTCTCGACGCCCCAGCCGTCCAGGATCGTCGCGACCCCGCCGCGGTGGTGGACCTCGTGGGTGTAGAGGGCGAGGAGGTTGCCGCCGACTTTTATGGTCTTCGGCTGCTTGTCCCGGCCGATGAAGTTGACCGTCTTCTCGAGGCCCTCGGGCGTGGCCGCCGCGCAGAGCGCCACGAGGGCGTCGTCGGCCTTCGCGCGCAGACCGGCATATTCGGGGAAAGTCTTGAAGAGGGGCTCTCCGAAGGGAACCTGGGGGAAGGAGCCGATAGCCGGGAGGATGATATCGGGGAGGAAGCCAGCGTCCGCGACCCGCTTGAGCGAGCCGGCGGTGGACTGGAGGGCGTGGCTCAGGAGGCCCGCGACCGACTTATAGTAGCTGCCGGCCGCCTCGTGAAAACGGGCTTCGGGCAGGCTCCCCAGTATGCGGAGCATCTCCGAATTGGCGAACTTGTTGTACTTGGCATAGAGGTTGAGAATATCCTTGAAGTCCATATTTGCCCCCCTTCCTCCTAGCATTGTACCAGAATTTCAAGGGCAGCAACAGGGAGGAACGCGGTGGGCCTTATAAACGAGTGCCAAACAAGCGGCGTCGCAGGACGCCGCTTGTAAGCGAGCTTATTGAAAAACTGTGCCCCTACCACCACTAATTACTATTGTTTGAATGACATAGTTCCCACTTGCATCTGTCGTCATCGAGAATGTAATTGTTACTCCGTTGTATAAAATCGAGGAACTTGAATTGAGGGTCGCTGTCACTGTATTGGTACTGACGATATTTACGCTTGTAATAGTATAATTCTCGGTCGAAGGGAAAATAGTGCCACCGCCGGGCGATCCAGTTCCTCCAGTCCAGTAGGCCGCCGACTTTGCCTCGCTATAATAGGAGGAGTTTTGATCGAGAGTGTTATACAGACTGCCAAAATTATTGCTATCGACGTCGGAGACAAAGCTGTTAATACAGGAGCTTTCGCTGACCGTACTGTTAGCCAAACTGCAAGTCACGACTAAGGCGGTCAAGGCAAGAGCGGCCAAAACTATCCAGAGCTTCTTCATGCGATTCCTCCATATACTCAGATGTCAGCATCTACGAGCTGAGGGACTATGCCGTCTTCGAAATCCTTGAGAATCCTCGCATACACGTCCAAGAAGCCCGTGAGGGCCGAGTTCGAGGGATCGAGTGGATGCCGAGTCTTCAATTGCATGTACATGCCGCCCAAGACGAATCGGCGCAGCGATAGCGAGGAGAGCGCGTAATAGCGGATGTTAAGAATCAACAAGGCTTGCGCCTGCATCAGAGGGAATACAGTACTTTCCCTGAGTTCCTGCGCCTTGGCGTCCTCCTTGGCCTCGACCAGGGCCTTGAGCTGCGCGAAAGCTGTATTGTACGCTTCCTTCTGTTCATCCAATTGTGGGAAAAGCTCGTTCATGCTCGCCCTGTAGGCCGCCAGCTGCTCCTCGATCTTGAGGGCCGCAGCCACAGGGTCGGCGAGATAGTCGTCGAGATTGCCCTGGTCCCATTTCGAGAAATCGAGCTGTTTGCCGATCCAGGAGAACTTGGGTCCCGGTGCCATGCCCGGCTTGACCTGGACAGCCTCATCGGCGGCGAGGTCCACAGACTGCCCGCCCGACTGGAGCTGGACCGCCCCCGAGACGACGGCGACGATCGAGGAACCGTCCATGCCCGCGTAGAGCTCGACCTCGGTGCCCCGCACCCCGGCGACGCAGCTAGTCGTGGCCAACAGGGGCTCCGCGCTCGCCATCTTGTCGAACTTCATGGCCACCGAGCCCACGACGGTCTGGAGCACCGTCTGCTTGGTCCCGCCGACGCTCATCTCGCCCAGGGTGAAGACGCTGTTCTGCCTGATCTTTATCGAGCTCGAGCCCGCCAGGAGCTTGAGCTCGGCGGAGGCCCCGGCCTTGGTGATGACCGACTCGCCCGTCGCCAGTTTGTCGCCGATCTCGAGGCTTCGGATCTTGCCGGCCGTGTCCTTGCGGTTCACGTCGCCGTCGGTGAAGACGGTCTCGGCTTTCTGCTGGGCGGCGGCGAGGGCGGCGACGCCCAGGAGGACGGCGAGACAGAAGAGCTTCGCCCTCATTCGACCGGCCCCCTGAAGCCCTGGATCCGCGGATAGCCCGAGACTTCTCGGTTGAGGATGAGGTAGTACCTGCCCTCGGCCGCGTCGAGGGTTACGAGGACGCTGTTCTTGTCGAGGTACTTCTTGAAGAAGACGCGGGCGTCCATGCTGTCGCCGAAGAGGGCGTAGGAGTCGGCCCCGATCCTCGCGATAGACGCTATAGCCGGTGTCCCCAGGCTGAAGCCCGAGGCCTCGAGGTTGGACCAGGCCGTATCGACGTCGACCTGGCGGAGGAGAATCTCCCCGTCCAGGATGAAGGGCGCCGAGGAGAGCCCCTTTACGGCCAGGACCCCGCCCCGGTTGATCAGGCCGACGAGCTTCTGCACTTTCTTCTCGCTCGGCGTATAGGGCAGGGTCGAGCAGGAGCCCATGAGGCTCAGGGCGGCGATTCCCGCGGCGAGGACTCCTGTCGCGAGAAACCGCGCGCGGATCGATCGCTTCCGCATCAACTGGACCTCCTGTCATTTTGCATGATGATACAGCCTAATCGCGGCGATCAGGATTGTCAAATAGAGAGTCTATCTCAAAAAACTCATAAAAGGCGGCTGCTCCGACCGCCTTTCTCCAGTCATTTTCTCGTGCCCAAATCCTTCATCATCAGATACTCATCCACTCCCGGAGCGAAAAGGCTCGGAATAGTCCCGACTCGAGTATATCCGTTTTTCTCGTAGTATCCCTTCGCCTTACGATTTTTCTTCCCAAGAAGGAGAAAGACTTTCTTAAAGAAGGGATAGTCATTATCTCGGGAGATTCTCTTTTCCGCGTCCTTCAGCAATTTCGTACCGATACCGCCTCCCCTCAAATCGCTTCTGACGGCGATGAGATGGATGTACGCGAAGATGTTGAAGGTTCCATTCATCACTATCCTGTAGAAGCCGACGACCTCACCGTCCTTGTTCTTGGCTACGATGAGTTCCTTCTTCCTCGCCGCCTCCTTGAGGATTGGCTCGGCTACTTCCCGCGAGAAATACTCTTCCCCGAGGTATGAATCGAGGAGTATCTCCAACGAGGGGAGAACATCACTCTTGGTCGCTTCCTCGATTTTCATCGAATCTTTCACTGCTCGCTCCTTTGCCATATCCCCTATTCTTTAAACAATACCGCGATTTCCTATCGAGTTTTCAAGCCGTCGATCACGACCAAGATAAGATTTTCTCGAACCTTCTTTTCGCCGGGCGCGTGAAAATCGAAAACCTTCCATCGCGTGCGATCCGAGCCCCGGCGAGAGCGTAGTCGCTTTCGTCGATTTCCTGTATCCTGGTGTCCTCGCCGAGAAGGACATTCCGATGCTTCGCGATTTCCTGAATCAATCCACAGCCCAACGCCGGGACCTCATCCTCAAGGGATCCATATCCCGCACCATCCTCTTCCTCGCCGTGCCCACCCTGATGCTCGGGGGGGTCCAGGCCCTCATGCCCCTCATGGACGGCCTCTTCATCAACAACGTTGCCGGGACCCTGGTCGCGAGCGCGGTCACCTTCAGCGAGCCGGTGGTCAACATGATGACCTCCTTCGCCCAGGGCCTGAGCGTGGCCGCCATGGCCATCATCGGCCAGCTGAACGGCCGGGGCAGCTTCGCGGACTCGAGGCGAACCGCCACGCAGATCGTGGTCGTCGGCTCGATCCTCGGCTGTCTGTCGGCCCCCCTCCTCCTCCTGGCCGCCTTGGCCGTCTCGCGCTCGGTCAATCCCCAGATAGCCCGCAACGTCTTCCTCTACCTCTCCCTCAACGCCCTGGTCCTGCCCTTCGCCTTCATGGAGTCGATCTACAACGGGATCAAGAACGCGAACGGCAAGCCCGAGGCCCCCTTCATCCGCATGATCCTCATGCTCGGCCTGAAGATCCTCTTCAACATCCTCTTCATTTACTGGCTCCGGCTGGGAATCGTCGGCTGCGCGCTATCATCCCTCATGGCGAACGTCCTGATCACCGTCTGGATGTTCCACGAGCTCTTCGTCAAGCGCGGTTCGGATCGCCTCGAGCTCAAAGGCTTCCATTTCGATGTCTCGATCGTCAAGCAGCTCGGGCGGATCGGCTTGCCCGCCATGCTCAACTCCTTCATGCTCAACCTGGGCTTTTACCTCATCAACACCGAGACGCAGAAATACGGGCCCATAGTCCTCAACGGGCAGGGCATCGCGAACAACATCACGGCCGTGTGCTTCAACCTGCCGGGGGCCTTCGGCTCGGCGGTGACCACGATGGTCAGCATGAACGTCGGCGCGGGCTTCCCCGCCAAGGCCAAGCGATCCTGCGTAGCCGGATGCCTCATCAGCGCCTTCACCGCCGTCGTGGTGATCGCGATCGTCGTGCCGCTCTCCTCGCACCTGACGACGCTCTTCACCCGGCAGGCCGAGGTCCTCGAGATAGCGGACCGGGCGCTCCACATCTACACTTATTCCGTCGTCGGCTTCGGCCTCTGCATGACCGTCCAGGGCGCCTTCATCGGGCTCGGGCGCACCAAGGTGCCGCTCATGCTCGGCGTCCTCCGCATCTGGTTCTTCAGGTACGTCTTCATCCTCGCGACCGAGCGGGCCCTGCAGTACTACGCGATATTCTGGGGCAATCTCTTCTCGAACTACTGCGCGGCCCTCCTCGCCATCATCCTCCTGTCCCGGGTCGAGTGGGTCTCCGTCATGGATACCAGGAAGAAGGTCGCTCCCCTCGAGGCCTAGCCGAGGGACTTCGCGGTCGCGGGGCCCCGGACGAGGGAGAAGCAGGCCGCGATCGCGCAGAGCGCGACCGAGACCGCGAAGGCGTTGCGCACGCCGAGGACGAAGGCCGCCTGGGGCCCGGCCCCGAGGGCCGAGCTCGTCCCGATAAAGAGCTCCATCATGACGCTGCGGGGCAGGCTCGCGGCGGCGACGGCCAGGGCGAGGGCGAAACTCGTGACCATGCCGGTCTGCCTCAGCGTCGCCAGGGCGGCCGAGGCGATGCCGAGGCGGTTCCTCGGCGCGCCGTTCATGGCCGCGCTCGTGTTCGGCGCCCAGAAGAGGCCTCCCCCGATCCCCAGGAGGACGAGCCCGACGGCGATGGCGCCGTAGGAAGTCGTCGGGGAGAGCGTGAAGATGAACCACAGGAGGGCGGCTCCCTGGAAGACGAGACCGAGGGTCGCGGGCAGCCTCGCGCCCACCCGGTCCGAGACGATGCCGCTGACGGGACCCACCACGGCGGAGACCGCCGACAGGGGTATGAGGAGGAGGGCCGCGGCGAGGGGGTCGTAGCCGCGGACCACCTGGAGGTAGAAGGTCACGAGGAAGTTGACCGCGAACATGGCCAGGGACTGGAGCATGGCCGCGAGGACGGAGAAGCTGAAGACGCGATCGCCGAAGAGAGAGAGGTCGAGGACCGGGGAGGAGGCCCGCCTCTCCCGGACCAAGAAGGCCGCGGACATGGCGGCGAAGAGCGCGAAGAGGGAGAGGATGGGCCAGGAGCCGAAACCGAGCTCGATGCCGCGGGTGAGGGCGAAGAGGAGGGCGACGAGACCGACGCTGAAGGTCGCCGCCCCGAAGGCGTCGAAGCGCTCGCGCGCGACCCGCGGCGTCAACTCCTTGAGGGCGACGTAGCCCCACAGGCTGCCGAGGATCCCGATGGGGACGTTGATGTAGAAGATCCAGCGCCAGCTCGCCAGGGACAGGATGAAGCCGCCGAGGAGGGGACCGGCTATGCCGCCGAGCGCCCAGGTTATGCCGTTGATGCCAAGCGCGCGGCCGCGCTCGTTGGGAGGGAAGACCTCGGTGATTATCGCCGCGCTGTTGACCATCATGAGGGCGGCGCCCGAGCCCTGGACGAGGCGCGAGAGGATGAGCTGCGTCGCGCTCAGCGAGAGGCCGCAGAGGGCCGAGCCCATGGTGAAGATCACGAAACCGAGGTTGTAGAGCTTGGTGCGGCCGAACATGTCGGCGATGCGCCCGAAGGTGAGGAGGAGGACCGTGCTGACCAGGATGTAGGCCATGATGACCCAGACCATCTCGACCAGACTCGCGCCCAGCCTCTGCATCATCTGCGGCAGCGCCAGGACGACGATGGTGCTGTCGATAGCCGACATCAGCGCCCCGATAGTCGTCACGCTCAGGGCTATCCACTTGTATTCGATCTTATGCTTCATCGGACCTCGGTAGGATGCCCGAGGAACGTACCATATTCCACAAAGGATGGTCTATCGATACAATCGCCGGATGCGCGCGGATCTCGGGCCCCTCGCCTTCGCCCTCCTCGTCCTCGTCGGCGGAGCCGCCGGCTTCGTCGACAGCATTGCCGGGGGCGGAGGCATGATCACGCTGCCGGCCCTCCTGGCGGCCGGGCTCCCGCCCCACCTCGCCCTGGGCACCAACAAGCTCCAGTCCAGCTTCGGCAGCCTCACCGCCGCGCTCCGCTACCGGGCCGCGGGCATAGTCCGCTTCCGAGACATGGTGCCCGGCATCGCGGCGACGGCCGCGGGCGCCTGCGCCGGCTCGCTCGCGGTGGGCGCAATGGACTCGAGGCTGCTCCGCATCCTCATTCCGATCCTTCTCGTCGCGATCTTGGCCTTCCTGGCGATCAGGCCGCGCTTCGGGCTCCAGCAGGGGGCGAGAAAAGTGGGCTGGCTGCCCTTCTGGATCGTCGCCGGCCTGGCTCTCGGGTTCTACGACGGCTTCTTCGGGCCGGGGACGGGCACCTTCTGGGCTATGGCCCTCGTCGGGCTCGTCGGGCTCGACATGCGCGGGGCGACGGCCCACACCAAGGTGGTGAACTTCGCGAGCAACATCGTCGCCCTCGCGATCTTCCTCGCCGCCGGCTCGGTCCTCGCGCCGATCGGCGTCGCGATGGGCCTGGCCGAGACCGCAGGTGCCCTGGCGGGCAGCCGACTCGTGCTCCGCAGGGGGGCCGTCTTCGTCCGCGCGATGACCCTGGGGGTGACGGCGGCCATGGTCCTCTACATCGTGCTGCGCTATTGGATCAGGACGCCCTCCGGCTGATTCCCCTTCCGATCGTCCAAGAGCGCGCCGAGCCAATCCGAGATGTCGGCGATGCACTCCTGCCGGATCTCGTGGCCCATGGGATACTCTCGGTAGGACAGCTCCACGGGGAAGAGGGAGAGCCGGTCCCTGATCTCCCTCGCGTAGCGGATGGGGAGTATCTCGTCGCGGACTCCGTGGCTGACGAATATCGGCAAGCCCTCGAGCCGATCGGGCGCGGCCATGATCGGCAGCAGCTCGGGCAGGAGTCTGCCGCTCGCGGCCACCACGCCCGCTATCTTCTCCGGAGCGGTGAGGGCCGCGCCGAGGCTCATCATCGTGCCCTGGCTGAAGCCGAAGAGGTAGACCCGGCCGGCGTCGACACGATAGGCTTCCACCGCTTCGTCGACGAAGCCGAGGAGGAGGCGCCGGCTCGCTTCGGCTTCGTCCGGCGGCTTCGCCGATCCGTCGGGAGCGAAGCGGGGCCGGAACCAGGCGTAGCCGCCCCCCTCCAAGGCGTAGGGGGCTCGGACGCTCACGAAGAAGAAGCGGCCGTCCAGCTTGTTGGCGAGGAAGTAGAGCGATTTCTCGTCTCCGCCGAGGCCGTGGACGAGGAGCATGAGGGGTGGCGCGCCGCTCGAGGCCAGCGTCGGTTCCTTGATCCGATGTACGAGGGAAAGGCCGTTCTGCATGATTGAGAGGATAATTAGCTTCAACAAACGAGTAAAGCGCGGGCTGTCGATGCTCCACTTCCCGGCAAGCTTCGCGAAGGGCATTTCCGACTGAGGATTTTTCGTTTTCAGCTCAAAACTTTTCGTTTTCAATTCAATACGTTTCGTTTTCAGCTGAAAACATTCCATTCTCAGTCTCAAATTCCGCCACCAATAGCTTTATCCACTTCCATGCGCCTCAGTATCTTTTTGTTCTGAAAGATTGTTTATTGGACAACAACTATGGAAACACGACATTGGGCAGTCATCCTCCTGGCGCTGACCATAGCCGCGGGCGGGGCTTGGGCCGAGGAAGCGGGTAGCTATACAGGAAGCCTCTGGGCCTTCCTGGACTCGAAACAGGCTCTCGAGGCGGCGGCCGGCATCAGTCCTTCCGCCTATCCCGACAGCGACGCGGCGGTCGTGGACGAGAGGATCCTGCGGGTCTATCGCGCAGACGGCCGGGGAGAGTTCCAGGACGAGAGCTACGCCAAGGTCCTGACCGAGAAGGGCAAGCGGCGCGAGCGCACTATCGCCTTGAGCTTCATGCTGCCCTACTCGAGGGTGGAAGTGCTCAGGCTCGAGATCTTCAAGCCCGGCGGCGCGGTCGTCCCGGTCGACGTCGCCGCCAACTCGAAGGAGACAATCGACGACAGCCAGATGGCGTCCAACATCTACGACCCCAATCTGCGTCTGCTCCGGGTAAACATACCCCAGCTGGAGGTCGGCGACGTCATCCACGCGATCACGAGGGTGACGACCGATCGCCCGATCATGCCCGGTCAGATGGCGGACGAGAGCCTCTTCGAGGGGGACGGGTACATCCGCCATCTCGTGTACGAAATCCACGCTCCCGAGGGCCGTCCCCTCCTGCGGACGGCGCTTCGCGACGAAATCCCCGGCAAAGTCGAGTACAGCCGGAGGCCGGATTCGGAAGGGGGCCTCATCCACCGTTGGGAAGTCGCCGACGTGCCGCGGATCTTCGAGGAGCCGAGCCAGCCGCCCTACGACGAAGTGCTGCAGCGGCTGCACGTCAGCACCGCGACGAGCTGGCGCGAGGTCTCCGCGTGGTACTGGAACCTGAGTCTGCCCCACTTGAACGCGGTCGACGACCAGATGGAGGCCGAGGTGCGAGCCTTGACGGCCGGAGCCGGCTCCGAGGACGAGAAGATCAAGGCCCTCTTCTATTACGTGTCCAAGAGTATCCGCTACCTTGGCCTGACGCCCGAGAAGGACCGACCGGGCTTCGAGCCGCACGACGTCAAGACCACCTTCGAGAAGAAGTACGGCGTCTGCCGCGACAAGGCTGGTCTCCTCGTGGAGATGCTCCGCCTGGCGGGGCTCGAGGCCTACCCGGTCCTCCTCAATCTAGGGGCGAAGAGGGACGCCCAGGTGCCGGACACCTTCTTCGACCACGCCATCGTCGCCGTCCAGTCGCCACAGGGCGGCTACGAGCTCATGGACCCGACCGACGAAAACACCAGGGAGCTCCTGCCCTATTACGACGACGATCGGAGCTACCTGGTCTGCCGCCCCGAAGGCGAGGACCTCAAGCTCAGCCCCGTTCAGTCTCCCGAGGCGAACATGATGCGCATCCGGACCACGGGGACCTTGGCGGCCTCGGGCGACCTGGACGCGACTTCGACGCTGTCCTTCGAGGGCCTCAACGACGACGCCTACCGCAACGCATTCGCCCGCATGAAGCCGGACGACGAGCGGCGATTCTTCGAGACGCGGCTGCGGCAGGCGATACCGGGCGCGCGGGTGAAATCGCTCGCGCTGACGCCGGCGAACATGCTCGACATGTCCTCGGGCCTCGAAGCCGTGCTCGAGTTCTCGGCGAGCGGCCTTACCGCCTCGGGAGGCGGCACTTCGGTGCTGAGCGTGCCCTGGATCGGCAGGGCCTTCGGCGTGGTCAACTTCCTCCTCGACGGGGCCGGGCTGGAAAAGCGGAAGTACCCCATGGAGACGCGGGCCGCCTGCGGGCTCGAGGAAGAGGTCTCGCTCAAGCTGGACTCGGGCTTCGCCGGGACGGTTTCGCTGCCCAGCTGCCCGCCGGTTGACGACGAGACCCTGTCCTACCGGCAGACTTACGCCGCCCATGACGGGAGTCTCGACTGCTCCCGAGCCTTCGAGCTCAAAGGAGTGGAGTTCTCGCCCGCCCAATACCTCAACCTGAAGCGAACCCTGAAGTCGATGGAGTACGATGGCAGGAAGGCCCCGCTCTTGGCCCTCGCCGCCGGGGCCTCGACCCCGGCTCCCCCCGAGCCCGAGGTCGCCAAGGCCCCCCCGGTGGATTCGAATGCGCAGATCCTGTACAGCCGCGCCAAACTCGACGCGGTCGACGGCCATAACTGGCTCTTCAAGGTCGACTATTCCAAACGGATCCTGACCTACGAAGGCAAGGTCCGCGAGGCGGAAATCAAGCTGAACTACAATCCGGCCTGCGAAGATGTCGAACTGACCCGCGGCGTCGTGGTCTCGAAGGGCGGAGCGCGCCAGGAGATCTCGGCCGACGAGATCAACATCATGGACGAGGGCTGGAACGCCTCGGCCAAACGCTACACGGGAGGCAAGGTCCTCGTCGCCAACCTTCCCGGCGTCGACATCGGCTCGACCATCGAGGTGGCTTTCCAGATCCGCGTCCACGACAGGCCCTTCCTCGCCGGATTCGAGTCCTTCCAGGGACCTAACCGGGTGGACCACAAGACCTTCGAGCTCGACGCGCCAGCCGACCTGAAGGTATCGGAGAGGGTCGAAGGCCCTCCCGGCCTGATCGCCGAGACCGACCGGAGCGGCGAGGGACGCCGAAGCTACAGCTGGCGGGCCGACGATGTCGGCGCCCTCCCCACCGAGGGCGATCTGCCGCCGCTCTGGGTCTACGGGTCCGGGGTCAACTACTTCGCGGGCGATCTGGGCGCCGAGCTCCGGGACCTGAGCGACGCCATGGTCCTGCGCGCCTCCCGCGGCAAAGAGGCCGCGCGGAAGGCCGCCGAGCTGATCGGCCCGTCCACGACGAGGCTGGAGGCGGTCGAGGCCATACGCGATTTCGTGGCCTCCTCGATCCGGCCGGCCGGCCCCTCCTTCGCCGATCTTCCCTTGAGCGAGCTCTCCGACGCGGACAGGACGCTGACCGACGGCTACGGTCACGCCGCGGACCGCGCCATCCTCCTGTACGCCATGCTCGGGGCCGCGGGCTTCGATCCGGATTTCGTGCTCGCGTCCCGCCTGCCTCCCATCGCCGCGATAGACGAGGTCCTTCAGAGCTCGCCCATGCCCGAGGAGTTCGAGAGGCCGCTGGTGCGGGTCGCGGTGGACGGCCAGGCCTATTACCTGAACGACAGCGACCAATACGCGCGCCTGGGCTCGACCTCGAGCGAAGGCTGTCTAGGCCTGGACCTCGCGACCCAGGCGCGCGAGGTCATCCGCGCCGCCCCGGGCTGCGAGAGCCGGGAGGAGAGGGACTATACGCTCTCGATCTCGGACGACGGCAGCGCCCGGCTCGGCGTCGCCACCCGCTATTACGGGGAAAGCTACGACAGGAAGCGCCGCTACTTCGCCGAGCTCCCGCCCGAAGAGAGGCAGCGCTACTTCCAGGAGATCGTCTCGAGGCTCGCCCAGGGCGCCCGGCCGGAGGGCGGCCTCACGAGCGACTTCGCGAGCTACCCCGGTCTCGAGCAGTACACCGTCGACCTGGACAACTACGCCGTGGCCGACGGCAAGTACCTCTGCTTCGACCTGCCCTTCGCCCCCTCGCTCCTCGACGCGGGGGGCGACCGGCGGACCCTGCCCTACTTCATCTCCCGGCGCGGCGACCGGACGATCAGGGTCTCCGTCGACCTGCCTCCGGGCTTCCGGCATCCGATCATCGCGCCGCAGGCCGCGGAGCTGGAGCTCCCCGACGGCGGTGGCAGGGCCCTGGTCGTCGACCGGGCGAGGACCGGCGGCTTCGAGCTCAGCTACGAGCTCGATTCCGAGCCCGCCATCATCGGGCCCGAGGACTATGCCGCCCTGCTCGGGGTGGAGTCCGCCCTAGGCCGGAAGTCCTCCCGGACCTTCCTCGTCGAGGGGGACTGAGCCGCCCCCGCGGCGACGCGTCGGATTCCGTAATCATATCGTAAGGAATTCTACAGGTAGTCGTAAGGGGAAGTCGGTATCATAGCCGCTGTCGGAAAGCGAGATCCGACCGGGAGGCCGCGTATGATACGATTCCTCGGCGCAGGCGAAAGCGCGGCATGAACTCTCTGCGCGACGCCGAAATCCGGATATTCAACAAGGTCAATCCGGCGGTCCGCTTCTCGGTCTCGCGCTTCGTCTTCGCGATCGGCATCTTCGTCGCCATCGTGGTCTTCGGCTTCGTCTCGATCGGCGGGCTGGGCGTGGATCAGCTTCCCACGATGAACATTCCCGTCGGCTGCGGCAGCGCGACGCCTCCATCATCCAGGCCATCCAGGCCGATCGCTGGGTCACCGACGTCTCGTCGAGCCTCTCCGACATCTCGCTCGAGAACGACTTCTACCCGAGCCCCACGAAGCTCAGGGGCACGGGCATGAGCCCTGCCGCGGTCGGCGCGGCCCTGCAGATAGCCACGTCGGGAGTCCAGGCCTCGACGGTCCAGATCGGCGGTGCGAGCTATCCCATCGAGGTGATGGTCGACCCCGTCCGTCTCGCCGACGGTCAGTCCCTCCTCGACCTGCCGATCTACTCCCCCCTGCTGCGGACCAACCTCCAGGCCGGGCAGCTCGGCAGCTTCACGCTCAACGCGTCGCCGACGAGCATGACCCGCTACAACCGCATCTATTTCGCCCAGTACACGATCGACCTGACGCCGGACGCACCTCCGCAGCTCACCGTGCAGAAGCAGCTCGAGAGGGAGCTCGAGACCAGAGGACTGCTCACGGACGATCTCCAGCTGATCACCAACAGCAGCACCAGCTCGGCGGCCCTCGCCCAGCAGCTCGAGACCCAGGCCCCCATGGCCTTCCTCCTCGCGCTCTTCCTCGCCTACCTCGTCATGGGCGCCCAGTTCAACTCATGGCGCTACCCGATCTACCTCCTCTTGCCCGTGCCCCTCGCCCTCGTCGGCGCCCTCCTGATGGTCTTCGTCAAGGGCAGCGGGCTCGACGTCTTCGGCCTCCTGGGCATGCTGATGCTCATCGGCCTGTCGGCCAAGAACGCGATCCTCTACCTCGACTTCGTCGTCGAGCGGCTCGGCAAGATGCCCTTCATCGACGCCCTCGTCGAGTCGGGAAGGCTCAGGTTCAGGCCCATAGTAATGACCACGCTGACCGTCCTCGTGACGAGCTTCCCCCTCATCCTGGGCGGCGGCCAGGGCTCGGAGTTCGGTCAGGTCCTCGGCGTCGTGACCTTCGGGGGCGTCATCTTCTCCGCTGTCCTCACCTTCTTCGTGGTCCCCGCAGCCTTCTATCTCTTCGAGCGGAAGCGTGTGGAGGCGGCCGAGCCGACCGAGGAGCCGGTCGTCGTCGAATCGGGCGCCCGGGAGGAGCTCGAGCTCTCGACCTGAGGCCGCGGGTCCGGGGATTATTCGCGGACGACGCGCCGCAAAAGCAGTAAATTCTCCTCGGCCGGAGGGAATGCGCAATGACTCTTCGTCGGGCGGCTCTCGCTCTTCTCCTGTCCATCCTGGCATCCCTGGCGGGGCTCTCCGCCCAAGTCGTCACGCTCCGGATAGCCGCGAACGTGCCGGCGAACAGCCCCTGGGACCTGGGCCTCAAGCGTCTGGCGGTCGAGTTCGACCGGGTATCCGGCGGCCGTGTGAGGATCGTCTTCCCGCCGAGCGCCCACGTCTCCTCCGAGGAGGACATGCTCCAGCAGATGAGGCTGGGCACCGACGGAGCCCTGATCTCGTCGCAGGGCCTGGCCCAGGTCTACCCCGACAGCCTCGCGCTCTCGATGCCCAGCTTCATCGCCGACGACGAGGAATTCGACGCGGTCCTCAAGGCCGTGGGGCCCCTGATCGACTCGAAGCTGGCGGGCCGCTACGTCGTCCTTGCCCTGTCGAAGGGCGGATGGGTCAGGTACTTCTCGCGTTCGCCCATCGTCTACCCTTCCGACCTCGCCGGGCTCCGCGTATCCCTGGACCAGGGCAACGACAGCGAGAGCCGGCTCCTCCAGAGCGTCGGCTCGAGACTGGTCCCGGGCTCGATATCGGATTTTCTCCTCCAGATCAACACCAACGAAGTGGATGCCGTCTGCGAGAGCCCCATATACATCGCGACCCTGTGGTTCCAGCTCCGCGGCAAGATCTCCTACATGAGCTCCTTCAAGGTCGCGCCCTTCATCGGCGCGATGATCGTCAACCAGAGCAGCTGGGAAAGAGTCCCCGCCGACCTGAGGCCCGCGCTGCGGCGGACGGTCCAGGACATAGCCGACAGGACCGGCCTCGACAGCGCGAAGCTCGAGGAGGAGGCGATCGCCTCGCTCGACGGGATCAGGATTCCGCCCGAGCCCCCCGACGCCGCCGCGAAGTGGGCCAAGATAATCGCCGAGAGGCGCGACGGCCTCATCGCCCGGATGTTTTCGCCCGACATCCTCGATACAATGGACGCTGCCCTGGCCGAGGTCCGCGATCGCAGGCGGGATTAGGATCCGTTCGAACAATCCGAGGAGGCGCCATGTCGGTCATCATCGCCATCGTCGACGGAATGGGGGGGGGAATCGGTGCGCAGCTCGCCGAGCGAGTCAAGAAGGAAGGCTTCGCGGGGACGACCCTCGTCGCGCTCGGGACCAACGGGACCGCCACCCAGCGCATGATAGAGGCCGGCGCCGAGCGCGGAGCCTCGGGGGAGAACGCGATCCGCGTCTCCGTCGGCCTCGCCGACTACGTCCTCGGCCCGCTCGGCATCATCCTGCCGAACGCGATGATGGGCGAGCTGACGCCGGCCATGGCCGAGGCCATATTCGCCTCGCGCGCCAGGAAGATCCTCCTTCCCCTGGCCCAGTCCCATGTGTCCATCGTCGGCCTGTCCCAGCTCAACGTCGGCGAGCTCATCGACGAGGCCATGGCCGTCCTGTCGCGCGCGCTGCGGGGCCAAAGCTGAGCTCGGGTTGACCCTCCATCCCGCCGCCCTTATACTGGCGGCGTCGGCACGAAGCCGACCCGAGGCGGCCGGGCGGATCCGGTCGCGGCCGCAGAGCTATTCCGACCGATACTCGCCCTCGACGGGCTGATAGGGAGCCGAACTCCTCGTCGTCCACAAGGAGAGCGAATGCACATCCCCGATAACTACCTCGGCCCCGCGACCTGCGCGATAATGGGGGCCGCTGTCCTGCCGGCCTGGGTCCTCTCGGCCAGGAAGGTCACCAGGGAGCTTTCCAGGGAAAGGATCCCCCTTCTCGGGATAGGCGCAGCGTTTTCCTTCCTTATAATGATGCTCAACGTGCCCGTGCCGGGCGGAACCACGGCCCACGCGGTCGGCGGCACCCTCCTCGCTGTCCTTTTGGGGCCCTGGGCCGCCTGCATATCGATCAGCACCGCCTTGCTCATCCAGGCCCTCGTCTTCGGCGACGGCGGCATCCTCTCCTTCGGCGCCAACTGCTTCAACATGGCCTTCGTCATTCCCTTCTTCGGCTACTTCATCTACAAAATCGCGAAGGACAGGGTCCGCTCCAGACGCGGCGAGTATATCGGCCTCGCGATCGCGTCCTATGCGGGGATAAACCTCGCCGCCCTCTGCGCCGCGATCGAGTTCGGGCTCCAGCCCCTGGTGGCCAGGGACGCCGCCGGTCTGCCCCTCTATTCCCCCTACCCTCTCTCGGTGTCGATCCCGGCCATGACCATCCCCCACCTCGCGGTGGCTGGCGTCGTCGAGGCGGCCTTCACCGTCGCGATCTTCGCCTTCGTCGCGAAGGCCTCTCCGGGGGCGATCTATATCGGCTCTCCCGCGAGGACCAAGCCTCTCTACGCCCTGATCGTCGCGCTCGTCCTGGCCTCGCCAATTGGCCTCCTCGCGGCGGGCTCGGCCTGGGGCGAGTGGGGCCCCGGCGAGATAAAAAGCGTCGTGATCGGAGGCAAGAGCCTCGGCTTCGTGCCGGCGGGCATGGACAGGGGCTTCCATTTCCCGGCGCCGATTCCGGATTACGGTCTGAAGGGGTTTCCCGGCATCTTCGGCTATGCGCTGTCGGCCCTGCTCGGCGTCGCGATCTTCATCATCGCCTACAAGCTCTTCGGCCTCCTCAAGAAGGGCAAGAAGGAGGATGCGGTGAAGGCGGGAGCGTAGCGCCCTGAGCACGAGAGGGATCCCGACCTGGCTCGCGGCCCGCGAGCGCTACGAGCCACGCTCCGACAGAGGGCGCTATCTCGAGAAGAGCCTTCTCTCTATCCTCGGCGTCCTCGCCGCCCTCCGGGAGGCGCCGCCAGGGCGGAAGGAGGGGGAAAGGCTCAGCCCGGCCCTGAGGCTCGCCTCGACCTTCCTCGTCATCCTCCTCGTCTCGCTTTCGCGGGGCTGGCTCTTTCTCGAGGCGGCGGCCGCCTTCGAGCTCGGCTGCCTCTGCCTGCTCCGAGCCGAGACCATCGCGCGGGTCCTCCGCCGCGTCCTCGCGGCCGGGCTCTTCGCGCTCGCGATCTTCCTGCCCGCGTTCCTGCTGGGCCGCGGTTCCAACCTCCTCCTCGTCTTCGCGAAGGTGCTGCTGGCGGCGCTCGCGGCGGCCATCTTCTCCTCTGCGACGGGCTGGCCTTCGATGGCCGCGGCCTTCTCGACCCTGCGCGTCCCCGATATCTTCGTGATGACCCTCGACATGACGGTCAAGTACATCTCCCTCCTCGGGGACCTCCTCTCGGAGATGCTCTGCGCGTTGAAGCTGCGCTCCGTCGGCCGCGACGGCCGAAAGATGTCTTCCCTGGCGGGCCTGGCCGGGACCCTCTTCCTCAAGTCCAAGGACGCCGCCGTGGCGCAGTACCAGGCCATGGAGTGCCGCTGCTTCGACGGGAAATACGCAGTATCATGCCGACCGGGCCTGGGCTGGCGGGACGCCGTCTTCGTCGCGGCCGACCTGGCGATCCTCGCCGCCTTCATCGCCTTCGGAAGGGGTCGATGATCGAGCTCCGCGACGTCGGCTTCGCCTACCCCGAGGCCGTCGTCCTGCGCGGGATCCGCCTCCGCATCGAGGCGGGGGAATCGGTCGCGGTCATCGGGCCCAACGGCTCGGGCAAATCGACCCTCCTCAGGCTGATCTGCGGCCTCGCGAGCTCCTTCACGGGCAGCTACGATTTCGACGGCGAGGCGATGACGGCGGCCCGGCTTTCCGACGCGCGCTTTTCCAAGGCCTTCCACCGCCGGGCGGGGCTCCTCTTCCAGGACTCGGACGCCCAGCTCTTCTGCGGCTCCGTCTACGACGAGATCGCCTTCGGCCCGCGCCAGATGGGGCTCTGCGAGTCCGAGATCGGCGAGAGGGTCGCCGACCTCGTCGGGCTCTTCGGCCTCGAGCGCCTCGAATCGCGGGTGCCCTACCGCCTGAGCGGCGGCGAGAAGCGCAAGGTGGCCCTCGCCAGCGTGCTGTCCCTCAACCCCGAGATCCTCTGTCTCGACGAGCCCATGGGCGGTCTCGACCCGAAGACGAAGCGCTCGCTGCGCGACCTCATCGCTGAGCTCAACGCGGCGGGCAAGACGATCATCTGCGCGACCCACGACTTCGAGTACGTGGGCGGTCTGTTCAGGCGGGCCGTGGCGATCTCGCGCGAAGGCCGGATCGCGCGCGACGGACCCTACGACGAGATCATCGAGGACCGGGATTTCCTGGAGTCCATGAATATCCTATGAAGGCGGGAACCATGACCATCGAGACCAAGCGCGAGCGCCTCGGCGAGATCATCCGGGGCTACGGGAAGGCGGCCGTGGCCTTCTCTGGCGGGGTGGACAGCTCCTTTCTCTGCGCCGCGGCCCGCGAGGAGCTCGGCGAGGGCGCCCTGGCCATCACGATAGTCTCCCCGATGCTGCCCAAGAGCGAGCTCGAGGACGCTAGGAAGGTGGCCGGCCTCGTCGGGATACGCCACATCCTGGTCGAGGCAGAGGACATAGAGGAGGAGGTCGCGGCCAATCCGAAGGACCGCTGCTACCACTGCAAGCGGCGCGAGTTCGGCGCGATCGCCGGCGCCGCGCGCGAGGCGGGCGTCGAGATCGTCCTCGACGGAAGCAACCTCGACGACGAGGGCGACTACAGGCCCGGCATGCGGGCCGTCTCGGAGCTCGGCGTCGCCAGTCCGCTGCGGGAGGCCGGCCTGACGAAGGAGGAGATCCGCGAGCTCTCGCGCCGCCTGGGACTCCCGACCTCGGACAAGCCCGCCTTCGCCTGCCTCGCCTCGCGCATACCCTACGGCGAGCGCATCGACGCGGCCAAGCTGGCGCGGGTGGAGCGGGCCGAGGACTACCTGCGCTCGCTCGGATTCAGGCAGTTCCGCGTCCGCAGCCACGGAGACCTGGCCCGCATCGAGGTGGACCCGGGGGAGAGGCCGAAACTCTTCTCCGAGGAGAGGCTCGACGCGATGGCCGCCGAGTTCGAGTCCTTCGGCTTCCTCTATTCCTGTCTGGACCTCGGAGGCTACCGTCGCGGCAGCCTCAACAGGGCCATCGGCGAGGAGAGGGCCTGAGCGATGGCCACTACCGAAAAGGTGCTCTACTTCGACTGCTTCTCGGGCATCTCCGGCGACATGACCCTCGCCGCCCTCGTCGACCTCGGCGTCCCCGAGGAGCACCTCGGGGCCGAGCTCCGGAAGCTCGGCCTGCCCGGCTGGAGACTGCGCTTCTCGCCGGGCTCGAAGAACGGCATCGGCGGCACGAGGGCCGACGTCGACCTCCTCCCCGTCGCCGCGAAGCCGGGCCGCCTCGCGATGAACCCGGGCGCCGGCGCCCACGACCATCGCGCCTATCGCGACATCAAGGCGATGATCGAGGGGAGCGGCCTCCCCGCCGGGACGAAGGATCTGGCCCTCGCCGTCTTCGGCAGGCTCGCCGAGGCAGAGGCGAAGGTGCACGGCGGAAAGGTCGAGGAGGTGAGCTTCCACGAAGTCGGCGCCGTCGACTCGATCGTGGACATCGTGGGGGCGGCGATCGGTCTCGAGTACCTCGCGCCCGACCGGGTCCTCTGCTCGCGCGTCGAGCTCGGCGGGGGCTTCGTGAAGTGCCGGCACGGCCTCATTCCCGTGCCCGCGCCGGCCGTGGTCGAGATCCTCAAGGGCGTCCCGGTGAAAAGCGGAGCCGCGCAGATGGAGACGACGACCCCGACCGGGGCGGCCATCCTCGCGGCCCGCGTCGACGAGTTCACGGACGACAAGCGTTTCGCGATCCGCAGGACCGCCTACGGTATCGGGCACCGCGACGCCGAGATCCCGAACGTCCTCAGGCTCATCCTCGGCGAGCGCGAGCCCGTCGACCCGTCCGACTCCGCGCTGCCCCCCTCCGCCCGGGGCGTCGTCCTCGAGTGCAACATCGACGACATGAGCCCCGAGCTCCACGGCTATCTCTTCGAGAGACTCCTCGCCTCCGGGGCGGACGACGTCTGGCTCACCCCCATCGTCATGAAAAAATCGCGCCCCGCCGTCACGCTCTCGGTCCTCTGCCCGCCGGAGGCCGAGGCGAGGCTCGCCCTCCTCGTGGTCCGCGAGACCTCCACCTTCGGCTTCAGGCGCTACGCGGTCGACAAGACCGCGCTGGAGCGGAGCGTCGCGACCGCCGAGACGAGCCTCGGCCCGGTCCGCGTCAAGACGGCCTACCTCGGCGGCGCGGCTCTCAAGTCCAAGCCCGAGTACGAGGACCTCCGCCGGATCGCCGAAGAGACGGGGCTGAGCCTCCGCGAGACCCAGGAGAGAGTCCTCCGCGAGATCGGCTCGGCCGGGGGGAAGGGCGAATGAAAAGCGCCGAGCTCGCCTCGATCCTCGATCGCTACAAGGCCGGGGCCCTCGATCTCGACGCGGCCCTCGCCGAGCTCGGCGGCGTCCCCTCGAGGGAGCTCGGCTTCGCGATCCTCGACGAGCAGCGCCAGGCGAGACAGGGCTATCCCGAAGTGGTGTACGCGGAGGGGAAGAGCCCCGAGCAGTTCAAGGCCATCGTCGGCGAGCTCTTCGAGCGGGGCTCGCCCCTCCTCGCGACGCGCGCGGGAGCGGAGCACTTCGAGGCGCTGCGCGGCCTGTCCGCCGAGTTCGTCTACGATCCGCTGTCGCGCACCATCTCCGCCCACCGCGGTCCCCCGCCGCCCCCGGACTCCCCCTATATCGCCGTCGTCACGGCGGGGACCTCGGACATCCCCGTCGCCGAGGAGGCCGCGGTCACGGCGGAAGTGTTCGGGAACCGCGTCGAGCGCGTCTACGACGTGGGAGTCGCCGGCATTCACCGGCTCTTCGCGAGGCTGGACCTCATCCGGGGAGCCGGGGCGATCGTCGCCGTCGCGGGGATGGAGGGAGCCCTCGGGAGCGTGCTCGGCGGCCTCGTGGCGGTCCCGGTGATCGCCGTGCCCACGAGCGTCGGCTACGGAGCCAGCTTCGGCGGGATCGCGGCCCTCCTCACGATGCTCAACAGCTGCGCGGCTGGAGTCTCGGTCGTCAACATCGACAACGGCTTCGGCGCGGGCTACGTGGCGAGCATGATCAACAAGGGACCAAAGGGGGGACTCGCGCTGATTTAGTTCGCGAAGCGTCGGCCGCTCCATCGGCATCGCCCGCGGCTCGTCCTTCTGTCCCTTATATTCCCTCTGTTCTATTCGTGCCTATGAATGCTCCAGCCCATGTAGCGTTCGACCGTTTCCTGGAGGACCTTCGCCGAGCTTCCTCGGGCCATGGCCACGTGGTGCTCGAAGCCCTCGCGGGTGATATGGCTCATGAGGTTCCGCACATTGGCGATCCTGCATACGGCGATCCCGCCGTTCATGTCGAAAGCGTCGGAGGTGAACTCGCCTTCGCCCGCGTAGCATTTTATGCGGGCCCCGGTATCGTCCGTGGATGCGCGGAAAAAAGTGAAGGCGCCAGGGGCGACGTGGCCCTTGATGGCGCCGAAGCAGTTCTCCGCGCCGAAGGTCTCCCCGAGGAGGTCGAGATTGGACACCTCGATGGGGGAGCCCATGAAGCTCTTCGGAAAATTCGAGCAGTGAGTCGCCACGACGAGATCCGCCCTATCGGCGTAGTTGTTGTTCCAATCCAGGAGGGCCGCGGGCTCGCCTGAGGCCAGGTCGAGGGCGTACATCGAGACCGCGCCGGCGATGTCCACCTCGCAGGCGCTCGGGCGCATTCCCTCGCCCATCATCGACATCGTGAGGCAGCTCGCGCAACCGTAGTTCTGCTGGATCGAGTTCCAGCATTGGACCGCGCTCGCGTCGCACTCGTTCTCGTCCATCCAGCGCTCGACGACGACGGAGAACTTCGCCTGCTTGAGGATCTTTCCCTTGCCGATGGAGCTGGGCACCGAACCGTAGGCGGCGATCTTCCGCAATCTTTCCTCGACGGCCGAGTCGCCGTCCGGGAGCTTATCCGCCGCGGCGAATACCTCCGAGAGGTCGATCGGGACCACCGTGATCCCCGAGCGCTGGAGGAGCTTCTCGCTGTACCGCACTGTCTGGAAGGCGGCCGGGCGGGTTCCGATCGAGCCGACGCGGGCGTTCTTGAGTCCCTTCGCCGTTCGGCAAACCCTGCCGAAGAACTCGAGGTCCGCCGCGAACTCGTCGGCGGCGAGGTCGACGGTGTGGCTCGTCGTATCCGTCCAGGGGATCCCGTACTGGTAGAGATTATTGCACACCGATATCTTGCCGCAATACGAGTCTCGACGGCCTTTTACGTCCAGACGGCCGAGCTGGTCGGGGCAGGCCTGGACGAGGATGGGCACGCCGAGCTCGGAAAGCCGGATCGTCTCGACGACGGCGACTTCGTCCCCGAAATTCGCGAGGACGACGATGACGCCGTCGATCTCGTCGCGCCTCTCGCGAAACAGGGCCGCGTACTTCCGAGCGTCCGAGAGGCAGGCGACGGCCCCGTCGGAAGTGAGGGCGGGGTCGCCGATTATGGCCCTATATCCCTTTCGTCCAAGCGCTTCGAGGATTTCCCTGCGGGCCCCTACGGCGTGCTCCGGATTGAAGAAGAGCCTCGAGCTCACGATGACGGCGAATGTGAGGGTTTTGTCGACGACGCGCCCGGGCTTAGTGATCATCCATTCCTCCTTTACGCGACTTTGCCTGATCGACGGCGGAACGCCATCCGGCGATGAGCGACTCCCGTTCCGCCGCGGCCATGCGGGGACGATATTCCCTCGCTTCGACCGAGAAACGCCCGATCTCGGCTCTCCCGGACCACAGGCCCCGAGCGAGTCCGCCCATGTATGCGACGCCGAGGGCCGAAAGCTCTTCGACTGCCGGCACCACGACGGGGATTCCCAGCAGATCGGCCTGGAATTGCATGAGGAAGGAGTTCCTCGTCGGCCCACCATCCACGTGGAGCCGGGCCAAGGGTACCGAGCTGCGCGAGTCCATCTCGGCCACCAGGTCGTAGATCTGGAAGGCTATCGACTCCAGACCGGCCCTGACGACATGGCGACGGTCGCTTCCGTGGGAGAGCCCCGTCAGGACGGCTCGAATACCGTGAGTCCAATGGGGCGCGCCGAGACCCGAGAAGGCGGGCACTAAGTACACGCCGCCGTTGCCCCCCGCATCGACGGCGAGGCGTTCCGCCTCTTCATAGGTTGAGAAGAGCCCCAGATTGTCCCGAAGCCAGACAAGCGTATAGCCGGTCGAGTGTATGTTGCCCTCGAAGACGTACGCGGCCTTCCCCTCGAAGCCCCAGGCGAGGGAAAGGACGAGGCCCTCCCCGGGCGCGCTCGGCGATGGGCCGATATTGGACATGAGCGACGAGCCGGTGCCGTATGTCGCCTTTGCGTCGCCGGTTTGCCAGCCGCAATGCCCGAATAGTGCGGCGTGGGAGTCGCCCATGACACCTGCGATCGGGATAGGTGCCGCGAGTCCCGGTATCTCGGCATCACCGAAGGAAGCGTCGGAGCAACGCGGCTCGGGAAGACGGATGCCTCCGAGGCCGAAGAGCCCGAGCAGCTCCCTGTCCCATTCCAGCTTGCGGATATCGAAGAGCATCGTGCGGCTGGCATTGGAGTAGTCGGTGGCGAAAACCTTATGGCCCGTGAGCTTCCAGACGAGCCAGGAATCGATGGTCCCGGCCATCAGCCTCCCCGCGCGGATGGCGGATCTCGCGGCCTCGGACTCCCGCGCTATCCATGCCAGTTTGCTCGCGGAGAAGTAGGGGTCGAGCCTTAGGCCCGTCCTATCCCTGACCAGGTCCGAGTTGCCCTCCGCGGCGAGCGACTCGCAGAGCGCGGCGCCCCGCTCGTCCTGCCAGACGAGGGCGTTGCAGACGGGCAGGCCCGTTTCGCTGTCCCAGGCGACTACGGTTTCGCGCTGGTTCGTGACGGACAGGGCGGCGACTTTCGCCGCGGTCACGGAGCTTTGGCGCAGCGCCTCGAGCGAGGCCGCCTGGACGTTCTCGAAAAGCTCGATCGGGTCCTGCTCGACCAGGCCGGCGGCGGGGTAGATCTGCTTATGAGGCATGGCGACGCGGCAAACGGGCTTGCCGATCGAATTGAAGAGTATCGCCTTGGTGGCTTGGGTGCTTTGGTCGACGGCGAGGACGTACTCATCGGAAACCGCCATCCCGTCCGCCTACCGTTCGCCCTTGCGGGATAGCTCGGCGCGAATCCGCGCGGCGAGTTTCCTTGCCGTGAAGCCGTAGTAATCGAACAGCTCGGCCGAGCTGCCTGCCGGGGTCCATTCGTCCGGGAAGCCGAGTATCCTCACCGGCGTGGGATAAGTCTGGACGACGATCTCCGCCACCGCCGACCCGAGGCCTCCGTAGACGCTGTGCTCTTCGATCGTGAAGACGAAACCGGTCTCCCGGGCCGCCCGCTCGATGGACTCGGCGTCGATCGGCTTGATCGACCAGGAATCGAGAAGGCGCACGCCTATGCCTTCCTCTTCGAGGAGGAGGGCGGCGCCGAGCGAAGGCTGCACCATCTCCCCCGCGGCGATTATCGCGCAATCCTTTCCTTCGTGCAGGACGACGGCCTTCCCCGGCTCGAAGGAGCCTGCGCGGCCTTCGCCGTAGACATCGGCGACCGGCCCGCGGCCTATGCGAAGGTATGCGGGGGCGGGATCGGCCGCGAGGAGCCTGGTCACGGCGGCCGTCTGGTAGTTGTCGCAGGGTAGGAAGACGGAGAGCCCCGGGAAAGTCCGCATGACGGCGATATCGTGGAGGGAGTGATGGGTGCTCCCTAGGGCGCCGTAGCTCACCCCGCCCGAGATGCCGATGATCTTCACGTCGGAACCGGCGTATGCGACGTCGACCTTGACCTGCTCCAGGCTGCGCGTCGAGTAGAAGCAGGCGGGACCGCAGACGAATACGCGTTTCCCCGATTTTGCCAGCCCCGCCCCTATGCCGACGGCGTCCTGTTCCGCGATGCCGGCTTCTACGAACTGCATCGGGAGGGCTATCTCGAAATTCCCGAGGGTGACCGAGCCCTTCGAGTCGGAGCATATCGCGTATATCCTGGAATCGTTCCGGGCCGCCTCGAGGAGGGCGCTCGAGAACGCGTGCCGACAGCTCGTGCCGGTGGCGCTCATCGCTACATTTCCTCCGCGGCGCGGTCAAGCTCATCGATGGCGTGCTCGAGCTCTTCGCGCGTGAGCGCCTTGTGATGCCATGCCGCGTCGTTCTCCATGAACGACGCTCCCCGCCCTTTGATCGTACGGGCGATCACCAGGCTCGGCTTCCCGCCTTCCCAGGGAGATTGGTCGAATGCCGCGTTCAGCTCCCCGAGGTCGTGGCCGTCGACCTCGCGAACGGACCATCCGAAGCTCGTGTACTTGTCCTCGAGCGAGGCGGACCTCATCACCGAATCGACCGTACCGGATATCTGCAGGTTATTGTTGTCGATGACTGCGACCATGTTGTCCAGCCCGTAGTGCGCCGCGGCCATCGCGGCCTCCCATATGCTTCCTTCCGCCTGTTCGCCGTCGCCCATCAGCACGAAGATCCTCGTCTTCGCGCCGTCGCGCTTCGCCGCGAGGGCCATGCCGACGCCCACGGCCAGGCCGTGACCGAGCGAGCCGGAGGGAATTTCAACTCCGGGCGCCTTCAATGTCGGATGCCCATACAGCATGGTTCCGAAGGTGCCGTATTCCTCGAGCTTGGATTCCGGGAAGAAGCCGGCGATCGCCAACGCGCAATAGTACCCTTCCACGCTGTGACCTTTGCTTAATATGAAACGATCGCGCGCAGGGTCTCTCGGATCCGTCGAGTCGTATTTCATCGCATGGAAAAAAAGAGAGGTAAGAATGTCCACCGATGAAAGCGAGCCTCCGATATGTCCGCCCTTGGCCGTAAAAATCATCCGAACCAATTTCTTGCGAATATCGAGGGATATTCGGGATAAGGTGTCGACCGAAGCCAAATGTACCTCCGCTTTCCATCGATGACGGCGTCACTGGCTCATTATACACAAGTAAAAGAAAATTGTCAAAATTATTAGAATAAATTCGAAAGTAATTGAAATTATAATGATCTACTACCGCGCTGCGAGGGGTGGAGCCCTTCCCCGATTCAGGCGATTATCACCTCGACCCCCAAAGAGCCGATGCGGTCCGCTATCGCCGGGTCGATGAGCTTATCCGTGATCAAATACTTGACGCACTTTATCGATCCGAGCGAAGCGAAGGAGACTTTCCCGAATTTGGTCGAATCGGCGAGGAGATAGGTCTCGCGGGCGACCTGGATCATGGCGTTCTTGACCGGGATGTCGTTGAAGCCGGGATACGTGAGCTCGAAGGAAGGGGAGATGCCCCCGGTCGCGAGGAAGAGCTTGTCCACGAAAACGTTCTGGAAGAAGGACGCGGCCTTGTCGCCGGTGAGCGAGAGCGTCGGCGCCTTGAACTCCCCGCCCGTCACCATGAGCTCGCAGCTCGGATTCGCCCCCATTATCAGGGCGATATTGAGCGCGTTCGTGATTACGGTCAGGTTCTCGACGCCGGCGAGGCATTTGGCCAATTCGGTCATCGTCGATCCGGAATCGAGGATGATGCGATCGCCCGCGGACACGTACTCGGACGCCTTCTTCGCGATGGCGGCCTTTTTCTCGAGGTTCTCCATATGCTGGAGCGAGAGGGAGCTCACTTGCTGCGTGACGGTTCGCAGGAACGCGCCTCCGTGCTCGCGGGTGACGAATCCCTGCTCGTCGAGCTTCTCGAGGTCCTGGCGGATCGTCGGCTCGGAGACCTTGAAGAGGATGCCCAGCTCGCGCACTCGGGCGCTTCCCTCTTCCTGGAGCAGCTCGAGTATCTTATGCCGCCTTTCATTGGCGAGCAGGTCCCTTCCGGAATCATTGCCATCCATAAACATGGTCGGGCGCCGTCTCGAAAGAAGGCGCGCGCTCTCCTCTAACCTCGAGGGCCGGCTCGGCTGAACAGGGGGAGCCAGCCGCTCCGGGCCAGCTGGACTTGCTCCCCTAGTATTACAACACTCCATCGGCAATTGTCAATGAAACCGATGGATGGTCGCGCGCGGGAGGGACGGCGAGTCACGCCGCCTTCTTCGCCTGTCTGTCGTCGGCGACGTTTATCCGCATGTTCATTTTCTGGTTCGCCTGGTCGAACACGACCGCGAGGATTATCACGAGACCCTTGAAGACATTCTGCCAGAATTCGGAAACGCCCATCATGACCAGGCCGTCGGAGAGCACGCCGATGACGAAGGAGCCGATGATGGTGCCCCCGATCGTGCCGATCCCTCCCGACATGGACGTCCCGCCGAGTACGGCGGCGGCGATCGCGTTCAGCTCGTAGCTTTCCCCCGTCGCCGGGTGCGAGGCCACGAGCTGGCTGGATACGATGAGGCCGACAAGCGCGGCGCAGAAACCCGAGAACATGTAGACGAGCGTAGTGGTCTTTTCCACCCTGATGCCCGAGAGCCGCGAGGCCCGGGGATTGCCGCCGATCGCGTAGACGTGGCGACCGAGAGGGGTCTTCCGAGCGACGTAGGTCATGATCGCCAGAATCGCGATCATGATCCAAACCGATAGCGGCAGCGAGAAGAACAGACCCGTCCCCAGCGTCGGGAACCCGGTATTGCCGAGTTCCGGCTTCCCCTGCAGATCCGGGAAAGTCGCGCCTCCGGAGATGATATTGGCGAAGCCGCGGGCGATATACATCGTTCCCAGCGTCGCGATGAAGGGCGCGACGTTGAGCTTCGTCACCAGGAAACCGTTCATTACGCCTATCATCGAACCGAGGACGAGGCAGATGAGGATGATGACCCACACATGATAGTAGATCGTGACGCCGAAGGGGTCCAGCGGGAGGCCTTGGCGGATCAGCCCGCCGGCGACCATGCCGCAGATTCCGACGACCGAGCCCACGGATAGATCTATGCCTCCGGTGATGATGACGAAGGTCATGCCCATGCCCATGATCCCCGTGATCGCGACGTGCTTCGCGACGGTTACCAGGTTCAGCGGATTGAGGAAGTTGATGCCTTTCGTGGCGAGCATCGCGGTGAAGGCCGCGACGATTACGATCAAGGCTATCACCGTCCTCATCTTCAGCAAAGCGTATCCGACGGTCCTGCCGCCTGCTCCGGTCTTCCTCTTCGATGCCATGACTTCCTCTTTCCCACCCGCCAGCTTAAGGATGCGGTTTCGCCGATGCGGCCACGAGGTTCTCCTCGGTGGCTTCCTCGCGGGTGAACTCGCCCGATACATATCCGCGGGAGAGGACAATGATCCGATCGCTGATCGCCCTGATCTCGATGAGTTCGGAGGAGACGAAAAGGATCCCGATCCCCTCGGAGGCCAGATCGTTGACGATATGGAACACCTCGGCCTTGGCGCCCACGTCGATTCCCCGAGTCGGCTCGTCGAGCATGAGGACCTTCGGCTCGGTGACGAGGTTCTTTCCGATGATGACCTTTTGCTGATTTCCCCCCGAGAGCGAGGTTATCAGGCTGTCCGGACGGGAAGTCTTGATCGACATCCTCGATATCATCTCTTGGACCTTCGCGCGCTCCCTCTTCCTGCCGATATGGAAACCTCGACTCGCGATTCTCCAGAGTCCCGCGAGGGTCATGTTGCTCGATACCGACATCGTCTGGACGAGTCCTTCCCGCTGGCGGTCCTCCGGGACGAGCGAGATGCCCAGGCGTATCCTCTCCCGGATGCCGAGCTTCCCCAATTCCCGGCCCTCGAGGATCACGTCGCCCGTCGCATTCTCATGAAGCCCCATTATCGTCTCGAGCACTTCGGTACGCCCGGCCCCCATCAAACCGTAGATGCCGAGGACCTCGCCCTTGCGCAATTTGAAGGAGATGCCATCGAGGGCCATGCGTCCGGTAGTCGACGGCAGTCTCAGGTCCCTCGCTTCGAGGACCGTCCCGCCGATCGCGTGCTCGCCCGCGCGGAAGATCTTGTCGGTCTCCTCGCCTATCATGGTCCTCACGATCCAATGAAGGTCCGCTACCGCTTTGGGGCGCTTATCGATGAGCCTGCCGTCGCGCAAGACGGTGATGTAGTCTCCGATCCTCATCAGCTCGTCCATTCGATGGGAAATGTAGACAATGGATACCCCGTTGACCTTGAGCTCCTCGATGATATGGAAGAGGACCTCGACCTCGGGCTTGCTCAGCGCCGAGGTCGGCTCGTCCATGATGAGTATGGAGGCGTCTTCGACGAGGGCCTTTGCGATCTCGACTATCTGCTGCTGCCCTACTTTGAGGTCCCTGACGAAGGTCCTCGGCGCTATATCCTGCTTGAGCCGGAGCATCAGCTCGGAGGCTTTGCGTTCCTCGAAGGCATGGTCGATCCATCCGGGGCGCTTCATCTTCTCGCGGTTGGCGAACAGGTTCTCGGCGACGCTCATGTTCGGGAAGAGGTTCATCTCCTGGTAGACGATGCCGATGCCGTGGGCGAGAGCGTCCCGAGGGGAAGAATAGCGGATCACGTTCCCGTTTAGAATGATCTTGCCGGCCGAAGGCTGCTCTACGCCGGCGAGTATCTTCATGAGCGTGGATTTCCCGGCGCCGTTCTCGCCGACGAGCACATTGACCTTGGCGCGATGCACTTCGAAATCGACATCGTCGAGAGCCACTGTCCCAGGGTATACCTTGCGTATCCCCTCGGCCTTCAATACGACGGGATCGTCGCTCGAGACGACTGCGCTGGTGCTCGGCATTAGGGCCTCTACTGCTTGACTTCGATCTTGACGGGAGTGATCAGCACTTTACCTGTCGAGTCTTCGGCAAAGGCCCCTACGAAGGAGAGGCGCTTCCCGGCCGATTCCGTTTTCTTCAAACCGGATACGACAGTATCGCGCACATAGAAATTGATTTCCCTGGAGATATTGGCGAAATCGAGCTGATTCACGAAATCGCCGAAGTTGATGAAGGAGAGGACGTCGCGAACGGCGCTCGATTTGATGACGGGGCCGATCTGGACCTCGACGCTTCCCTCGCCGGAGATATCGGCGAGGCCCAGCTCGAAGAATCCGGCCGCCGATTCCGTGTTGACCGACTTTATCACTTCATCGCCATCGACGATGAAATTATAGAGGGCGGTCACGTCCTTCCTTCGTCCGTATTTCCGCTCGGCCGCGTCCTTATCCTTTTTCAAGGCCGCCACGACCTCGCGGACGTTGACTGCGTCCCGGACCAGCTCGGGCTCGATTTTCCCGGCCCAGTTGGCCTTGACGAAGGCCTTCGCATCGAACTCCTCGTTGGACGCGGCCTTTTGCGCCGCGCTTTCCGTCGTCCCGGCGGCGCCGCGCTTCACGACGGTGCAGGATAGCGCCATAGCGAACGCCGGGAGAAAGGCTATGCAGATAAGGGCGCGGGTCGTCGTCCTTGCGGGAACAAGCATGATTCTCTCCATAAAGCCACGGCGGCTCCGTGACTCGGGAACCGCCGCGGTCAGCCCGAAGCCAGTCTACTTGCCCAGGGCGAAATCGTTCAGCTTCTTGGCGTTCTTCCCATCGATGAGGACGCAGTCGGTAAGCTGCTTTTCGTCCTTGCCCGTCGATTTGGTCTTTATGTACTTATCGGCCTGTTTGACGGCGAGATCCGCATTATAGGCGCAGGTCTGGAGCACGGTCGCCTTGATATCGCCGGAAAGGATGGAGTCTCGGACATCGTTCGAGCCGTCGAAGCCGACGACGATTACCTTGCCCTTGCCATTGGCCTTAAGCGCCGCCATCGCACCCATCGCCATAGTGTCGTTACCGCAGATGACGCCCTTGATGTCGGGATGGGCCTGGATGATCGTCTCCATCTTCTGGAAGGCTTCGGGCTGGCTCCAATTGGCGCTCTGGCGCTCGACCATCTTCAAGGCGGGATACTGGTCGATGACATCATGGTAGCCTTTGGATCGGATGCCGGCGTTGGTGTCGGACTCCTTGCCGACCAGCTCGACGAAATTGCCCTTCTCCGCCATCAGATCGACGAAGCGCTGGCCTCCGAGCTGGGCGCCTTGATAGTTATTGGAAACGATCTGACTGACCGCGATCCCGGTCTCGTTGATCTCGCGATCGATGAGGAAGCAGGGAATCCCCGCCGCTTTGGCCTTCTTGACCGCGCCGATCGTGGCGTCGGCGCCGGCATTGTCGAGGATGATCGCCACGGCCTTGCTTGCGATGGCGGTGTCGAATTGCTGATCCTGCTTGTTGGCGTCGTCATCGTGCGAGAGCACGAGAGTCTTGTAGCCCAGCGCTTTCGCAGTCGCGTCGGCGGTCACCGCTTCGGTATTGAAGAAGGGATTGTCATGCGACGGCGTGATGATGACCATCAGCTTTTGGGCGCCGACAAACATTGCGCAACATAGTAGGGCGAGAGACAGCACTCCGATTTGAGCTCTTCTGAACATTCTTGTTCCTCCCCAAGGATAAAAGATTGCTTCAATTGTTACCATGAGAATTTTCGATTGTCAACTTTATTTTTGCGTTTATTTACTATATACCTTCATCTTGTTTCTAATTTTTCATTACACAGGGCGATAATATTTACTATTATTTTCTATTCTTTATTTGAGCCGTAGTCAAACTACCATAACTACATTGCAGCAGGCGGAGCCCCAAAAATCGATCTCTTCCATTATGTGCGGCTACATGCCGCGGCGAAAACTCCGAAGCTCGGGGCTAGGCCGCCTTCGCGCTCGGGACTCGGACCTCGAGCCGGTCGTATACGAACTTCCCGATCCCCCAGCCCAGGGCTATGCCGGCGATCTCGTCGGCGATGTAGTGCTGCTTGACGAAGAGGGTCGACAGCGCGGTCCCGATCGCGACGATGCAGGTCAGGACGGCGAGGCCCGCGGTCAGGGCGTTCCGCTTTATCCTCGAGTAGCGGTACCAGGCGTAGATCGCATCGGCGAAATTGCTCCCCACCACCGGGTGGGCGGCGATCTGGGCCCGGTAGATGTCCGTGGTGACCGGGAAGACCAGGTAGGGTAGACGAGGGCCTCGCTCAGCCTCGTGCTTTTCCCCTTGAAGAAGATCCCTTCCACGAGCTTCTGGAAACCGCCGATCATCGACATGACCCGCCCCCTTTTCGCCCTGGAGAGAGCATAGTATGGCCGGTTCTAGGGCGCAACGCCCGACCGAGTCCGCCTGCGGGCCCTGTCGGGAAGGATCGCGATGGCCGCTCCCGCGACGATGAGGACGCTCGTCGCGTAGAAGGCGGCGTCGGGGACCTCGCGGAAGAGGAAGAAGGCGAGGACGCCCGCGAAGGCGAACTGTCCAAGGTTGAGGAGGGAGACGACCTGGGGCGGGAGCCGCATCATGGCCCAGTTCATGATCGAATGCCCGATTATCGTGGGGCCGAGGGCGAGGCCCGCGGTCATGAGGAGATCGATCCAGGTCACGCCGGCGACCGGATCGACGCCGGCCGCGAGGGCGACCAGGAGGCAGAAGAGGCCGCCGGAAAGATAGAGGGGCACCAGGTAGGTCCAGAGGCGGCCTTCGGGGTTGTTCTTCCGCGCCAGTGCCAAATAGACGGTGAACAGGAGCATGGAAACGAAGCAGCTGAGGTCGCCCGCGAAGCGGCCCGGATCGCCGCGATAGTCGGCGACGGCCAGGATGGCCACGCCCGCGGAGGCGATGAGAGTGCCGACGATCTCCTTGCGGCGCGGCGCCACGCCGAGGAGGGCGAGGGCGACGAAGGGCATGACGACGGGGGACATGTTGACGATGACCGTGGAGTTGCCGGCGAGGGTCCGCCGCGCGCCGTAGATCCAGGCCATGAAATGGAGGCCGAGGATGACGCCGGGGAGGATCGAGGGGAGCATCAGCCTGAAGGAGAAGGTCTCGCCTCGCCTCTTGAGCTCGCGGAAGAAGAAGGGCACGAGGACGACGACGGCCCCGAGGAGGCGGTAGGAGGACTGGAGGAGGGGATTGATGGTCGCGGCCTTGATCAGGATGACCGAAGTCGAGCAGATGAAGACGCCGAACACCAGAATGGAGAGCTGAGCCTTCCTGCTCCCCTCCGTCGCTTTCTCCATGCGGGGAGTATATACCAAAGCGCGGGGAAGGTCGCGGGCCGGATTCTCGATTGACGGGGCCATGGCCCGATGCTAGGCTGGGCGGCATGCCGAGCGAAGACCCCAGAGCCGCGCAGTCCAGGGTGATCCGCATCCGCATCCGCGTCAACGGCGTCTGGCGGGATTTCAAGCTCGGGAGGGATTTTTCCGCCCCGACTACCCTTGCCCACCTCCTGCGCGAGAAGCTCGGGTTCACGGGCCTCAAGGTATCCTGCGACGAGGGCGCCTGCGGAGCCTGCACGGTGCTCAGGGACGGGAAGGCCGTCCTCTCCTGCATGGTGCTCGCGGTGGAGGCCGACGGCCACGACATCCTGACGATCGAGGGCCTGCCCGACGACGATCCCGTCGTCGAGGCCTTCGCCCGGCAGTGCGAGCCGGGCTACGGCACCGCGCTGCAATGCGGCTACTGCACTCCGGGCTTCGTCATGACTGCCCGCGCCCTCCTCGACGAGAATCCTAGCCCGACCATGGCCCAGATAAAGGAGGCCCTGTCGGGGAACATCTGCCGCTGCGGCTGCTACTCGGCGATAGCCCAGGCCGTCCTCCACGCATCGGAGACGATCACGGCGAGGGGGCGGGCGCGATGAGGCAGCCCTTCGCGCCCCGGACCGAGCGCGCCTTCCTCGGCAAGTACAGGCCCAAGATCGACGGCCGCGACAAGGCGCGGGGGGCGGCCCTCTACGCCGACGACATCGCGCGGGAGCGGAGCTTCCCCGGGATGCTCTACGCGAAGGTCCTGCGCAGTCCCTACGCGCACGCCCGCATCCTGAGCCTGGACGCCTCCGAGGCCGAGAAGCTGCCGGGCGTGAAGGCCGTCCTGACCTACAAGGACCCCATGGTCGCCTCGCTCAAGAGGACCAACGCCGGATGGACCGACGGCGTCGACACGGTCAGTTTCAGGAAGATGATGTGGGGGACTTTCCGCGACCGATGCGTGCTCGGGGACTACGCCTGCTGGGCCGGCGACGAGGTCGGGGCGGCCGTGGCGGCGGAGAGCGAGCTCGTCGCCGAGGAGGCCCTCTCGCTCCTGCGCGTGAAGTGGGAGGTATTGCCCTTCGTCCTGGATCCCATCGAGGCGATGGAGCCGGGAGCTCCCCTGGTCCACCCGGATATTACGGCCAATAACGTCTTCCCGGCCGACCCCTTCGGCGGCGGCGACGTCTTCGTCGACAAGGGCGACGTGGAGGCGGGCTTCCTCGCCTCGGATCTCGTCGTCGAGGGCCGGTCGGTCTACCACAACGCGACGCAGAACTCGCTCGACAATTGGTGCTGCCTCGTCGAATGGGTCGGGGACGGCCTGACGGTCTGGTCCAACTCCTACGCGACCGACCAGACGCGCATGCACATAAGCCAGATGCTGGGCCTGCCCATCCACAGGGTCCGCGCGGTCAGCTCCTTCGTCGGCGGGCAGTTCGGCCGGGGCGATACCGGGGACCAGCCCTTCTTCCTCTTCACCGCCCTCCTGGCGAAGAAGTCCGGCCGGCCCGTCAAGTTCCGGCACTCGCGCCGCGAGAGCTTCCACGACTCGCGGCAGCCCGCGATCTACGAAGCGAAAGTCGGCGTCATGAAGGACGGGACGATCCGGGCGATGCACTACAAATCCGTCGGGAACGCCGGGGCCTACGCCGACCACACCATGTTCGCGCTCAAGTACGCTCCGAAGGAGATCACCGAGGTCGCCCTCGCGCACGTAAGCGACGTGCGCTTCGAGTCCTTCGGCGTCTACACGAACAAGCTGCCCGCCTGCATGATGCGGGGCGTCGGCAACTCGCAGTTCAACCTCATCTTCGGCCTCATGATCGACCTGGTCGCCGAGAGGCTCGGCATGGACCCCCTCGAGCTCTGCGTCAGGAACTTCGGCCACGAGTGGGAGAGCCTGCCCGACAGGAGCCTCGAGCGCGTCCTGGAGGAAGGCGCGCGGAGGATCGGCTGGAAGGAAAAGCGCCACCTCCCCGGCCGGGGCCCCGCCTTCGAGGGCTCGAAGAGGCGCGGGGTGGGCTTCTCCTGTCATCCTGCGTGGCACGCCGAGTGGCAGGAAGTGCGCCGCGGCAAGGTCCAGGTGGGCATGACCCTCAATCCCGATTGCACGGTCATGCTCAAGGCGCCCTCTGTGGAGACGGGGAACGGCTCGAACACCTGCAATGTCTTGGGATGCGCCGAGGCCCTCGGCTTCCTCGGCATCGGCGTCGACGACATCCATTGGAGCGCGACGGTCGACTCGGACCAGGGCATGAAGGACTGCGTCCAGACCGACAGCGCCGTCTCCTACCTGCAGTCGGAGGTCATGGCCGCGGCGGCGGTCGAGCTCAAGGACAGGCTCCGCGAGACGGCGGCGCCGGTCTTCGGCCTCGAGCCCGGAGAGCTCGAGATCGAGGGAGGCCGAGTCTTCCCCTCCGCCTCGCCCGAAGCGGGCATGACGGTCAAGGAGCTCCTCTCCTCCGGCGATCTGGCCCCCATCACGGTGTTCATGAGTCGGTCGCCCCTCGCCGAGAAGACCGGGGTCCCCTACTTCGCCAATTTCGCCGAGGTCGAGGTGGACACCGGCACCGGCCGCGTCGAGACGCTCAGGCTCGTGGTCGTCAACGATTGCGGCACGGTCATGTACGCCTCGGGGGCCGAGGCGCAGCAGGTAGGCGGGCAGTGCATCGGCCTCGGAGAGGCCCTGACCGAGGAGATAATCTACGACCGCGCGACGGGGATCCCCCTCAATTTCAACTGGATCGACTACCATATCCCGACCATGGCCGACATGCCCGACATCGAGCCCGTCCTCCTCGAGGTCTGGAAGGGCGGCGGCGAGTACGGGGCCTGCGGCATCGGCGAGGGCACGGTGACCTGCACCCCGCGTGCGATACTGAACGCGATCTACAACGCCGTTGGCGCGCGCATCGACGAGATTCCGGTCACTCCGGACAAGGTCCTGCGCGCGCTGGGGAAGGTCTAGGACCGTGGCCCTGCGCGATTTCGACCACGTCCGCGCGAGCACCCTGGAAGAAGCCGCCGCCCTCGCGCTCTCGCCCGGGCTGGATCCCGCCCTCGTCGCCGGAGGGACCGATCTCCTCGGCCTCCTCAAGGACAGGGTCCGCCCCTCCTATCCGAGACTCCTCGTCGACCTGAAAGGCATTCCCGACCTCGACTTCATCCGCGAGGACGAGACGGGCGCGAGGATCGGGACGCTCGCATCCCTCGCGGAAATCGCGCAGAGCCCGATTCTCCGCGCCGGCTATCCCCTGATCTCGGAGGCCGCGCGGCAGGTGGCCTCGCCCCAGATCAGGAACATGGGGACGATCGGCGGGAACATATGCCAGGAGCCCCGCTGCTGGTACTACCGCCATCCCGACGACCGCTTCCGCTGCCTCCGCAAGGGCGGGGGGAAGTGCAACGCGATAGAGGGCGAGAACCGCTACCATTCCATCTTCGGCGCGGCCCGCGTGGGGACGCCCGCCTGCCGAGCGGACTGCCCGGGCAAGGTCGACATTCCCCTCTACCTTTCGCTGCTGCGGGAGGGCGACGAGGACGGGGCGGCCGCCATCCTACTGCGGAACAATCCGATGCCGGCGGCGACCGGCCGCGTCTGCCCGCACTTCTGCGAGCGGGCCTGCAATCGCGCGGAGACGGACGGCGCGGTGTCGGTGCGCGCGATCGAGCGGAATCTCGGCGATTACATCCTGGCGAACGCCGATCGCCTGATGCCCGGGCCCCGGAAGCATTCTGGAAAGAGCGTGGCCGTCGTCGGCTCGGGGCCGGCCGGGCTCGCGGCGGCCTTCTACCTGCGGCGATCGGGGCACGAGGTGAGGGTCTTCGAAAGGATGCCCGTAGCGGGCGGGATGCTTGCCTACGGCATCCCGGCCTATCGCCTTCCCAAGGAGATTCTCGGGAGGCTCGTCGCGGCCTACGAAGGCATGGGCATCGTCTTCGAGCTCGGCGCCGGGATCGGCGAGGGGGCCGAAACCCTCGAGGATCTCCGCGCGCGCTTCGATCGCGTCTTCGTCGCCACCGGCGCTTGGCGGCCGAAGTCGATCTCGATTCCGGGAGCCGAGCTCCTCGGGGCCCGTATCCTCGGGGCCCGTATCCTCGGGGCCCGTATCCTCGGGGCCCGTATCCTCGGGGAGGGACTCGACTTCCTCGTCGACATCCAGAAGGGCTGTCGGGAGAAGCCGGGGAGGAGGGTCCTCGTCATAGGAGGCGGGAACGTGGCCGTCGACGTCGCGATCTCCGCCCTGCGCCTCGGCGCCGAGAAGGTAGCCATGGCCTGCCTCGAGGCTCGCGACTTCATGCCGGCCTTTCCCGAGGATCTCGAGGAGGCGCTGCGGGAGGGAGTCGAGCTCCTGCCCTCGTGGGGCCCGCATTCGATCATGGTGCGCGACGGGGCCGCGGTCGGTCTCGATCTGGTCGGCTGCAGCTCGGTCTTCGACTCCCTGGGCCGGTTCCGTCCGACCTTCGACGCCGAGCGAAGAATGTCCTTCGAGGCCGATCGGATATTCACGGCGATCGGGCAGGAGGCCGAGCTCTCCTACGCGGGAGGCGCGATGAGGATCGAAGGAGGCCTGATAGTCGCCGGGAAAGCGGACCAGGCGACGAGCGCGGAGGGAGTCTTCGCGGGAGGCGACGCGACCACGGGGCCGGCCTCGGTCGTCGAGGCTCTCGCCGCCGGCCGGAGAGCCGCGATGGCCATCGATCTGAGCCTCGCCGCCGCGAGACCCGATACCGAGGCGGGACCGGGCTCCGCTCCGGACCGGCTGCACGAGATCGGACCCGAGGCCCTGCGGAGCTCCGCGCGGACCTTCATCCCGGCCCTTTCCGCTCCCTCGCGAAAGATCGATGCGGAGGACGTCCCGACCATCGGCCGGGTCCAGGTCGAGAACGAGGCCCGAAGATGCCTCGATTGCGGCTGCGTCGCCGTCAATGCCTCCGACCTCGCCCCCGCCCTGGTCGCGCTGGGCGCCACGATCCGGACGACCCGGCGATCGATCGCGGCCGAGGATTTCTTCGCGGCCCTGCCGCTGCGGACGACCGCGCTCGAGGAAGGCGAGCTGGTCGCCGAGATCGACCTCCCCCCGCCCCGGCCGGGGAGCGCTTTCAGCTTCCATAAATTCCGGATCAGGAACTCGATAGACTTCCCGATAGTCAGCGTCGCGGCGGCCTTCGTCCTCGCCGGCGGCCTCGTCGAGAGCGCCAGGATCGTCTTCGGCGCGGTGGCGCCGGTGCCTCTGCGCGCGACCCGCGTCGAGGAATTCCTCGCGGGCAAAGCGCCCAGCGAGGAGACCGCCGAAGCCGCCGCCTCGATCGCGGCTGGGGGGACCTTCCCCCTGAGCTGCAACGGCTACAAGGTCCAGGTGCTTGGCGCCCTGTTAAAGAAGGCGATACTCGCCGTTTTATGACGGAATGCTCACCGAAGTCTCTTCATTTTCTAATAAATCAGATTTACACTTCCCTTCACGCACGGTTCACTCGGGTTATGTTCATAAAGGAGGCAAAATGAAAAGGACTATCCTCTCCCTGGCCGTCTTCGCTTTCGTCGCTCTCGGCGCGTTCGGTCAGGCGACGTCGACCAAGGACATGAAGGCTCTCGTCGCGGCCGCTCAGAAAGAAGGCCAGCTGACCGTAATCGCCCTTCCCCACGATTGGGTCAATTACGGCGAAGCCATACAGGTCTTCCATGACAAGTACGGCATAGAGATCAACGAGCTCAACCCCGACGGCTCTTCCGGCGAGGAGATCGAGGCCATCAAGGCCAACAAGGACAATACCGGCCCACAGGCCCCGGACGTAATCGACGTCGGACTCTCTTTCGGCCCTTCCGCGAAGACCGACGGCCTCCTCTCTCCCTACAAGGTGCAGACCTGGAGCACGATTCCCGACAGCATCAAGGATAAGGACGGCTACTGGTACGGCGACTATTACGGGGCCCTCGCCTTCGAGGTCAACGCGGACGTCGTAAAGGACATCCCCAAGGACTGGTCGGACCTCCTCAAGCCGGAGTACAAAGGACAGGTTGCGCTCTCCGGCGATCCCCGCACCGCCAATCAGGCCATCATGACCGTCGTCGCCGCCTCCCTCGCGAGCGGCGGCAGCCTTACGAATATGGATCCAGGCCTCAAGTTCTTCGACAAGCTCAACAAAGCCGGGAACTTCGTGCCGGTCATCGCCGTCCCGGGCACCGTCGCCTCGGGCGAGACCCCGATCACGATCCGTTGGGACTACAATGCCCTCGCCAACCGGGACAAGAGCGCCGGCAACCCCAACGTCTCCGTCACCCTTCCGGCCAAGGGCGTCGTCGCCGGCGTCTATATCCAGGCCATCTCGGCCTTCGCCCCCCATCCCAACGCCGCGCGGCTCTGGATGGAGTTCCTCTATTCCGACCAGGGGCAGATAATCTGGCTAAAGGGTTACGGACATCCGGCGCGCTTCAACGATCTCGCCAAGCGCAAGGTCATCCCCGCCGACGTGTCGGCCAAGATGCCCCCCGCCGCCGCCTACGCGAAGGCCGTCTTCCCCTCGCTCGACGATCAGGCTGCCGAGAAACAGGCGATCGCCGACGGCTGGGACAAGGTCGTCAACGTCCAAGTAGAGAAGAAGTGAGCCGATGAGTTTCGCGCCTTCGAAAGAAGGACGTGAGGGGGCGCGCGCGGCGCGCCCCCTTTTCGGTTCGGGCGGCGGCCGCCTCGGCGCCCGCCTCAGGCGCATCCGTCCATGGGCGGGCCTGCTCCCCTTCCTTGTCTTCGTCTCCGCCTTCATGCTGTTCCCGGCCAGCTCCATCCTGGTCGGATCCTTCCAGGACAAGGGCGGCGCCTTCACGACCGCGAACTTCGCCCATCTCTTCAAGCCCAATATCATCGCCTCCTATATCGTCACCATCCGGATCAGCGCGGTCACCGCGGCCCTCGGCGGTGTTCTCGGCTTCCTCATCGCCTACGGCATCACCATTGGCGGTCTTCCGAAGTCGCTGCGCTCCTTCATGTCGACCTTCTCGGGAGTGGCCTCCAACTTCGCCGGCGTGCCCCTCGCCTTCGCTTTCATCGCCACGCTGGGCAGGGTCGGGCTCGTCACGGTCCTCCTTCGGACGATCTTCGGCTTCGAGCTCTACGGCTCGGGCTTCAACCTCTACAGCTTCTGGGGACTCTCGCTCACCTATATCTATTTCCAGATCCCCCTCATGGTCCTCATCGTCACGCCCGCTCTCGAGGGCATGAAGAAGGAATGGAGGGAGGCCACCGAGAGCCTAGGCGCCTCGAGCCTCCAGTACTGGGTCCACGTCGGCGTCCCCGTCCTCCTGCCTTCCATCCTGGCGGCCCTCATCCTCCTCTTCGGGAACGCCTTCGGGGCCTACGCCACCGCCTACGCCCTGACCGGCGGCCTCATCAACATCGTGCCCATCCTCATAGGCGCGCAGATCAGGGGAGACGTCCTCCACGACCCGAACCTGGGCTACGCTCTGGCCCTGGGCATGGTGATCGTCATGGCCGCGAGCATCGTCGTCTATTCCTGGCTCCAGAGAATCAGCTCGCGGTGGGTCAAATGAAGAAGCGCTCCGGACTCTCGTGGCTCGGGCTCTGCCTGGGCCTCGTCTACTTCTTCCTCCCCCTCCTGGCCACCTTCCTCTTCTCGCTCCACGGCAAAAAGGGAGTCCTGAGCTTCGCGGCCTACGAGAGGGTCTTCGCGGATCCCCAGTTCCTCAAGACCTTCGGCTTCTCCCTGGAGATGGCCGTATTCACCGTCCTCGCGGGCCTCGCCCTCATCGTGCCCACTGCCATCTGGATCCAGCTCAAGGTCCCGAAGGCCAAGCCCCTCATCGAGGTCCTTGCCCTCATGCCTTTCGTGATCCCGCCCATCATCCTGGCCTTCGGCCTCATCCGTTCGTACTCGAAACCGCCCTTCGCCCTCGTGTCGAGCCCCGCCCTCCTCGTGGCGGGCTACGTGATCATCGCCTTTCCATATATCTATCGCTCGGTCGACGCGGGACTGCGGGCCATGGACCTCCGCGGTCTATCCGAGGCGGCGCAGAGCCTGGGAGCCGGATGGCCCAGCCTCCTCTTCCGCGTCGTCCTGCCCAACCTGAGGACGGCCCTCCTATCCGCGGTATTCCTCACATTCGCAATCGTCATCGGCGAGCTCACGCTCGCGGTCCTCTTGGCCTGGCCCGCCTTCGGGCCCTATATGGCCCTCGTGGGCCGGGACCTCGCCTACGAGCCCGCCGCCCTCGCGATACTCAGTTTCGCCATGACGTGGGGCTCCATCGGCCTGATCCAGGCCATCAGTCGAGGCTCTCCGGGTCAAAGATCGAGCCTCGGCGGAACGCACTGAAAGCAGGAGCAGAGCCTATGCCATTCCTAGAGCTTCGCGAAGTCGTCAAGAGCTTCGGGCGCCACGAGGTCGTCAAAGGCCTCAGCCTCGACGTCGAGGAAGGCGAGTTCCTCTCCTTTCTCGGCGGCTCGGGCTGCGGCAAGACGACGACGCTGCGCATGATCGCCGGCTTCGAGACGCCCACGGCGGGCAGTATCCTGATCGACGGCGGCGACGTCTCCAGGGTCCAGCCCAACAGGCGCAATCTCGGCATGGTCTTCCAGAACTATGCCCTCTTCCCCAACATGACGGTCAGACGCAACATCGCTTTCGGGCTCAAGATCTCCGGCAGGAAGCGGAGCGAGATCGAGCGGCGGGTCGACGAGATGCTCGAGCTCATCCGCATGGGCGAGTTCGCCGCGCGCTATCCCCATCAACTCTCCGGCGGCCAGCAGCAGCGCGTAGCCCTGGCCCGCGCCATCGCCATCGAGCCGAGGGCCCTCCTCCTCGACGAGCCCCTCTCGGCCCTCGACGCGAAGATCCGGGTCAAGCTTCGCGACGACATCCGGGACATCCAGCGCAAGCTCGGCATCACGACGATCTACGTCACCCACGACCAGGAGGAGGCCCTCTCGATATCCGACCGGGTGGCGGTCATGAAGGACGGCCTCATCGAGCAGATAGGCGCCCCCTTCGAGATCTACAACCGCCCGGCCACGCCCTACGTAGCCGCCTTCATCGGGACTCTCAACATCATTCCCGCGACGGCCATCGATCCGGCCGCCGGCTCGGTCGCGGTCGGGGGCCAGGTCATCAGCGCGGGCAGGCGGCTGGACGCCAAGCCCGGCGAGGAGCTCAGCCTCAGCATCCGCCCCGAAGCCTTCACTCTCGGCGGCGCGAACTTCCTGGAGGGCAGCGTCGCCAAGGTCAAGCTCCTCGGCTCGATCGTGCGCCTAGTCGTGTCCGTCGGCGGCCGCGCCGTTTCGGCGGACGGCTTCAACGATCCCTCGCGCAGGATCCCCGCGGTGGGGGAGACGGTGCGGCTCGGCGTCGCCGCCGAGGCCATAGTCGTCTCCCGCCCCGAGGAGGCCCCCCTCGTCGCCCAGGTGGTCGAGGCCGAGGGTGTCGACGAGGCCTGAGCCGCCGCCGGGTGCGCGGAAGGGAAGGCGGGGAACTTAACTAGCCCCGGCGCCGCGTGGTATAAGGGTTTGTCTCCATGACGAAGCCGAATCCCCCGTCGATCCGCCGGCCCCTGGCCTTCTTCCTCTCCGCGCGCGCCGCGGCCACCGTAGCCTTCCAGATCCAGGCGGTCGCGGTCGGCTGGCGGATGTACGCGCTCACGGGAAGCGCGCTCTACTTGGGACTCGTCGGCCTGGCCCAGTTCCTGCCCATGTTCGTCCTTACCCTCGCGGTCGGCCACGTGATAGACAGCCATGACCGTCGCGGCATCGTCCGGATCTGCCAGCTCGTCGAGGCCCTCGCGACCGGACTGCTCGCGGCGGGCAGCCTGGCGGGCCTCCTCGGCAAGGAGAGCATCCTCCTGATCGTCGCGGTGATCGGCGCAGCGCGCGCTTTCGAGGGACCGTCCATGCAGTCCCTCCTGCCGGCCCTCGTGAGCCCGGAATCCTTCCCGCAGGCGGCCGCGTGGTCGGCCTCGGCGCTCCAGGTCGCGACCATCGTCGGGCCTGCCCTCGGCGGCCTCCTCTACGCGATCAGCCCGACCTTCGTCTTCGTCGCGGCCTCCCTTCTCTTCCTGGGATCGAGCGCCCTCGTGTCTATGATCAGGACGGAGCGAAAGCCTCCGAGCAGGGAAAGCGCCACGCTGAAGTCGGTCTTCGCCGGGATAGCCTTCATACGCGCGCGGCAGGTCATCCTCGGCGCGATCTCGCTCGATCTCTTCGCTGTCCTCCTTGGCGGCGCCACCGCTTTGTTGCCGATCTACGCGAGGGACATCCTCGCTACCGGCTCCTGGGGATTGGGCCTCCTGCGCTCCGCCCCGGCCTTCGGAGCCCTCTCGATGTCGCTCTTTCTCGCGCGCAGGCCCCTCCGGCGCAGGGTCGGGCGGACCATGTTCCTGGCCGTGACCGTCTTCGGCCTCGCCACGATCGTCTTCGCCCTCTCGACTTCCTTCGCCCTCTCGCTCTGCGCCCTGGCCGTCCTCGGGGCCTCCGACGTCGTCAGCGTCGTGGTCAGGCAGTCCCTCGTTCAGCTCCAGACCCCCGACGAGATGCGGGGCAGGGTGAGCGCCGTCAACTCGATGTTTATCGGCACCTCAAACCAGCTTGGAGAGTTCGAGTCGGGTCTGACGGCCTCCTGGTTCGGTACTGTCCCCGCAGTCCTCATTGGCGGGATCGGCACGCTCGCGGTGGTCGCGCTCTGGGTGCGGCTCTTCCCCCGGCTCGCGAAGGCGGACACGCTCGGCCGCTACTGACCCGGGAATAGAACAGTTGATGTGAGTATCAAAAAAGGGCCGCAGGGCTAAGCCCTTTTTCGATGCGACGACAGCTTTTCAATTGCCGGGTCAGTAATCCCGGCCGAGCGCGGACAGGGCTTCCGACGGCTCCGATTCGAAGAGGAGTTCGTAGTCGCGCCCGGCTGCGGAGAGCCGCAGGACGTGGAGGGAGGCGCCGTTCGCGTGGCTCCGAGCCTCGGCGACGGCTCCCCGGAAGGCCGATGCCGGTATGTATACGGACTCGTAGCGGTATCCTCTCGCCTTCCCCGTCCGCGGCATCCAGGAGCCGCGGACCAGGACCGCGAGCTCCGTGGGGACGACGGCCAGGAGGCAGCCGTCCAGTCGCCAGCGGAGAAGGCTCGCCGCGAGCCCGAGGAGGCTCCGCCTCCCGCAATCCTTCGGCGGAACCAGGACGCAGGGCGCCTGGTAGGCGAGCACGGCGAAGCCCGGATCGCGCCTTCGCAGCGCCCGGAGGCGGATCTGGAAGAGAATATCCTCCTCGGGAGGCTCGGCGGAGTGCCGGTCGGCCGGAAGGCGGCGCTCCGTTCCCGCCGCGGCGCATTCCCTGCGGACCTCGTCGATGAAGTCGCCGAGAATGTCGGCGGACACGGTGTTGAAGACGACGGAGAGGACTCCGCCGTCCGCGAGATCGATGCGCAATTCGCCGTAGAGGAGCTCCTGCACAAGGCTGATCGCGCCTATCTCGCCGAAGGCGATGTCCCGCCTCAGCACTTCGCCCCGCGAAAGACTCAGATGGACGATCCCCGAGCTTCCTACCGCCAGTATCCCTTCGTAAAGATCGCTGCCCGGCTTGGCCGCCTTCCTTTCCGCGGCGATAGGCAGCTTGATGAGGAGAGCCGAAGCCCTCAGCTCCTCGTACCAGGGGTCGAAGCGCGGAGGCATCTCCTGCGGCTCCGACACCGGGTAGGCCCAGGGCCCGAACCGATCGTATTCGACCCGCTGGCGCTCGGTGACCATGTCGGCGCCCCCCTTCTCACGCTTCGGCATCGGTCCGTTCCCGCGGCTCGGCGGGACGGTTCCGCTCGAGCCAGTAGCTGAAGGCCGCGGCCAGGCGGAGGAATTCCAGCTTGATCCTTTGCGGCTTGCGCCAGAGGGTCTTGTCGGTGATGAGCTTCACGAAGGTTTCGTACTTGTGCACCGGCGTCCCCAGCCGGTCCCACACAGCCTGCGGCGACTCGGTCTTGGAGACGGCCTTCCTCAGGGCCTCCTTGCCGCGCGGGCTGTTCCCCCAGACATAGAGCACGTCGAGGATGGCGAGCCGCTGGAGGTATTTCTCGCGGCCGCTCCCGGCCGCTCCGACGAGGACGGGAAGGAGGGCCGCGTAGAGCCGCCTGGCGCGACCTGACTCGCCCACTATCTTGAAGCCGGCCTCGGTGAAGCCTCCGATAATATCCGAGGCCAGTTTGTTGATGACGACTCCGGAGACGAGGGCGCCCCAAGGATTCAGGTAGGAGAGCCCGGCGGCCAGGAGGAAGGCGGGGGCGCTGCGGAGGAAGTTAGCCCTCTTGACCGGCAGGGTGAAGCCCCTGAGGCTGTTGTGGCCGTAGATGTAGAAGCCGTTGACGAGGGCGAGCGGAATGAAGCGCACGAGGCGGATCGCGAAATCGCCGAGCCCGGAGGCGGCGAGACCCGCGAAGGCGTAGCGGTCGAGGAGCTGCTCGAGGAAGCGGAGCAGGGGTATTGACAGGAAGGCGAAGAAGACCGAGTTGGCCGCGTTCGCGGCATCGAAGGAGGAGAGCCGCCAGCGAGAGGGATGGAGGCCGTGGCGGGCGAGCTCGTCCACCATGAAGTTGCGCAGGTAGGTGATCCCGAAGAAGGCCCCCAGGGTGAAGAGGCCGAAGGAGGGAGGGAAGCCGGAGAGGAAGGAGAGGACCTGGGCCGCCAGGAGGGCCAGGAGGGCTCCGGCCAGCATGCGCGCTGCGTCGCGTATGCCGGAGTTGAGATCGCCCCAGCTCGCGACGAGGGATATCGGTTTGGCGAGGGCCGCGGGCCTGGGGGCGCTTCCCCTATCCTTGCCCAGGGGGACTATGACCCTCTCCTTGCGGCCTTTCCGCCCTGGCCCCTCGCCCGGCAACGTGACGGGGAGGGGGGAGGACTTGTTTATCCAAAGCACCGCGCGCCAGTTGCGCAGCTCGTCGCGCGGGACGAAGCCCATGCCGGGGGCCATAAAGCCGTAGCCGTCGGAGTGGCTTCCGATGCGGGCCGCGAGGGGGCGGGCCCTGTAGCGCCCGCAGGCCTCTTCCACGAGGTCCCCGCTCGGGTCCGCGATCCCCCGCGCCACGAGGAGGGAGGTCGCTGCCCCGCGGTCCCCTGCGTTGAGGGCGCGCCTGAGCGCCTCGAGAAAGCGGGTGTCCTCGACATAGCCCGCCTGCCTGGCCCGGTTGCTCCAGATCTCGATGGCGTCGATGCGCGAGGCTCTCGCGAGGAGCTGGCGCACACAGACCTCGAGCTCGTCGTCCAGGGGCCGCACGTAGGCGACGCCTATCCTCCGCTCGCCGAGCTCCTCCTCGACCTCGGCGACGGCCGAGTAGAGCTTGTCGGCCTTGACGAAATTCCCCTCGGAAAGGATGTCCCGGTACAGGGGATCGAAGAAGCGCTTGCGCAGCTCGGCGGCCTTGAGCCCTTCCACCCCCGCGATCCCGGGCCGGGCGATCCGCCTGGCCTCGCGCAGCTTGGCCAGGCGGCGATGGAGGAGCTGGCCGAGATGGGCGTGGAAGAGGAACTTGCCCTTGGCCTGGGCGCGGAGGCTCTCGACGGAGAGCCGCTTCATCTCCCCCTGGGTCCCCGCGAAGCCCTCGTTGATGACGGGCAGGGAATGCTTGTTGAACTGGCGGATGAGCTCGGCGTAGAGCCGGTCGTACTCGGCGTAGTTGCCGTGGACGAGCTTGAGGAGGCCCTTCACCGAGGGCGCCTCGAGGAGAGCCTCGAGCTCCTTCGGCGTACCGCAGCCTCCCAGGAGGAGGATATGGTAGAGACGCCTCTTCTCCTTCGTCTGCACGAGGCACTCGAGCCCGAGGGTGACCCGGATGCCCATGATGCCGCCCGCCTCCACCGACTCTTCGAGGGCCGACGTGTCGAGGAAGTCCTCGTATACGATGGTCAGGCGCGAGAGTCCCTTTATGTAGGCGTCGAGGACGAGCTGGGCGGGGGTCTTCCGGCCGGGCCCCGCGTTGTCGTAGACCTGGTCGTCCCAGCCGTCGGAGCGCTCGGCGGCCGCCTCCGGGACCTCGGCGAGGCCCAGCTCGTCCAGCATGGTCCGGACGACGTAGGCCCGGCCCGAGAGTGTCTGGCGGAAGGCCGCCATGTAGCGGTGCTGGAGCGCGAGCTCACCCTTGGTCTTTACGGTCTCCTTGACGAGGGCGATCAGGATGCGCCTCGTGTTGTAGGGCATCTCGAGGCCCTGGTAGTTGTCGGCCTCGTCGCGGAGCCGGGCCAGGGCCACGAGGCGATCGGCCTTGTCGGCCGAGCAGATCGCCCCGTAGAGGAGGGCCATGTCGATCGCCTTGTCGTAGACGAGGTTCTTGATGCCGCTGACATGGCCATCGAGGAAGACGTGAACCCGGTCGAAGGGCTTGGAGGAGAGCCGATTCATCGTGGCCGTCGTCCTCCTGACCTCGGCGCTGAAGGTCAGGCGCGATGCTAAAGCATCGCGACGCGAAGCGAAGACTTCGCGGAGCGAAGACTTCGCTTCGCTGCTCGAATCCCGCGTCTTGCGGCGCGAGGCGAGGACTTCGCGGAGCGAAGACTTCGCTTCGCTGCTCGAATCCCGCGTCTTGCGGCGCGAAGCGAGGACTTCGCGGAGCGAAGACCTGGGTTCGCTGCTCGAATCCCGTGGCTCGCGGCGCTTCGGCGCCTCATCGACAGGGTATTCCGGCATATTGCTTTCCTCGAGACTAGAGTACTATATATAACCTGCGGTCCTCAATCGGCGCCGAAGGAGGAAGAGCGATATGATCGACTCCCTGTACAGGCTACTGGGCAGGTTTGGCTTCACGGATCCCCTTCATCCCCCGATCGTCCACATCCCGATCGGACTCGTCATCGGCGCCTTCGTGTTTCTCGCGGTGGCCCTGCTCTTCAAACGCGGGCAGCTCGTCGCGACCGCCCGTCACGCTTCCATCCTCGCCCTGGTCTTCGCCTTCCCCTCGATCCTCTTCGGGGCCCTCGACTGGATCCACTTCTACCACGCGGCTCCGATCCCCGCCATACGGATAAAGATGGTCCTCGCTGCCGCCCTCCTCGTCCTCCTGGCTCTGGGCATAATCCTCGGGGGCAAGGGCAAGTCGCGCAACGCGGCCCTCCTCGTCGTCTACGCCCTGTCCCTCCTCGACGTTGTGGCCCTGGGCTACTTCGGGGCGAGCCTCATCTACTCGCGCGGCCAGGCGTCAAGCCGGCCCAGCGCGGTCTCCTCCGCGGCCCCGGCCGCCGCGACCCCCGCCGGCTTCGAGGCGGGCAGGAGTCTGTTTGCGGACAACTGCCAGGCCTGCCACCCGGGCGGCGGAAACAGCGTCTACCCCAAGCTGCCCGTCGTGGGCTCCAAGCGCCTGGCCAGCCTCGCGGACTTCGAGGGCTTCGTCAGGGCGCCGAAGATGCCGGACGGCAGGAGCGGGGACATGCCTCCCTTCGGGCCGGAGGCGCTCAGCTCCGCCCAGGTCAAGGATCTCTACGCCTATGCGAGCGTCCAGTTCAAATGATGCTGATCGCCAGGGCCGCGAACACGGCCAGGGGGTAGAAGCAGGCCTTGTTGAAGTAGGCCATCGCGGACTCGGTGCTCTGCTCCCGCAGCCAGCGCAGGCCTGGAAGAACCAGGAGCAGTAGCCCCGCGGCCGCTGCCAGGATCAGGTAGACGGGGACCAGTCTGACGGGCGCGACGAGGGGAAAGGCCAGGCTGCAGAGGATGATGGCCGAGGCGAAGCCGGCCGCGATCCGCGAGGAGGCCGCCCTGCCGAAGCGGATGGGCAGGGTTCGTATGCCGAGGTTCACGTCCTCCTCGATGTCGCTCCAATCGTTCGTGATGTTCCGCCCGCCGATCTCCCAGGACGCGGCCCAGAGGGCGAAGAGGATCACCGCGAGCGGCGGGGGGCTCGAGCTGACCGCGAAGACCCCCGCCAGCCCTCCCACGGCCACCATCATCCCCGAGAGCAGTGCCTTCCAGTGCGTGACGCGGAGGAGCCTGCAATAGAGGAGCTCCAGTGCCACGGCGGCCACGAGGAGGATGGCGCACAGCGGCTTGAGGAGATAGGCAGTCGCGAGGGAGAGGACTCCCCAGAAGACCACCCAGGCGATCGCGGCCGGACGGCCGAGGGAGCCTTGCGCGATGGGGTGCCTCGTGCCGACGGAGTCGATGTCGAAGGCTTCGGAGTCCTTCCGGTACTTCGCCATCTTCTCGGCATCCACCTTCGCGTCCATGACGTCGTTGAGCGCGAATACGGCGGTGAAGCCCGAGAAGGCCGAGACCAGACCGAGGGCCGCGATCCGGAGGCTGGGGGCGGCCCCGAGGACGAGGAGGGCGCCCGCAGCCGGATGGGCCACGTCGAGGACCGAGTGAGTCATCCTTGAGAGACCGATGAACTTCCTCGCCGCGCCTCCGCGGACGGGAGAGCCGTCTTGCGCCACCATAGCCGCCATTCCCTGCCTCCTCAATGCGTGGTCAAGTGCCGCAGAATCCTTGCTACCCAGCCAATGGAATCATAGAGTTCGCCGCCTTCCCAGCGCAAGATGAGGGGCAAAACCACTGTTTATGGGGGAATCGCTAAGTTTGTCGCGCGTTTTTACTAACTTGGTGGAGGGGATTCACCAAGTTGGCTTCGGGTGCACGCCAAGTTGATCACGGCGGTTCACCAAGTTAGGCCGAAGCCGCACCCAAGCTGGCAAAAGATGGGGTCCAAGTTGAATAAAACGGCCCATCGCAAGATAGTCCGGGCTATTTCCCCTCGATAGTCCATCATATCATATAACTATCCGAGAGTCCTCCGCTGATTGGCGATTCACCACGCTCCACGCTATGCTAGACTTGGCCTCGAGGAGGGATCGTGGGGTGTAGAAGGTATCAGAGCGTTTCAGTAATGAACGAGGAACAGCGCAAACTCGTCGTCCGTGACATTTTTTCCAATTATCATCGGACCTACGACCTCGCCAACCGGGTGCTCAGCCTTCGCCGGGATGTGGCCTGGCGGCGTTTCGCCCTGCGCAGGATGAGTTTCGGCCCCGGTGGCCGCTTTCTCGACGTTGCGACCGGCACGGCCGATCTCGCGATCATGGCCGCGCTGGCCTTCCCCGATATCAGGGTCGACGGCATAGACTTCGCCGAGCCCATGCTCGAGATCGGCCGCTCCAAGGTCGAGCGCCGCGGTCTCGGAGCCAGGATATCGCTCGCGCGGGCCGACGCCCTCGACCTGCCCTTTCCCGACGCTTCCTTCGACGTGTGCGCGATAGCCTTCGGGATGCGCAACATCCCGGACATGGGCCGCGCCCTGCGCGAGATGGCCAGGGTCGCGATCCCGGGCGGCCTGGTGATGGTGCTCGAGATGAGCGCGGCCCTCGCCCCACCCATCCGCGCCCCCTACCTTTTCTACCTTAACAAGATACTCCCCTCGCTCGGGAGGCTTGTGGCCGGCGACGAAGCCGCCTACCTCTATCTTGCCGAGTCCATCATGAGGCATCCGGGCCCCGAGGCCTTCGCCGAGACTATGGGCTCGGCGGGCCTCGTCGGGGTCGAGGCCATGCGCCTGACCTGGGGCGCCGCCTATCTCCACGTCGGACGCGCCCCCGGCGGGCCGGGATCGGGGTCCTAAGTGGAACTCTCCAAGGTGCTCGAGCCGATCGTAGACGAAATGGCGGCAGTGGAAACGGAACTGGGGGGCGTGGCCGAGAGGATAGCCGCCTCGGACGGCGCCGGCTCCGGCATCCTCGAGCGCATCTCGCGCCATCCTTTCGCCGTCCCCGGGAAGCGGCTCAGGCCGGCCCTGGTGCTTCTCTCCTCACTGGCGGGCGAGCAGGCCTCCCGAGGCGCCAAGGCGGGCGCGCCGGAGCTCGGCCCTCCCCGGGCGGCCGCCATCCGCCTCGCCGCCGCCGTCGAGGTCCTCCACGCAGCCTCGCTCGTCCACGACGACATCATCGACGGCGCCGACGAGCGGCGCCACCAGGTCAGCCTCAATAAGCGCTATGGCAATCGCGTGGCCGTGCTGGCGGGGGACATCCTCTATACCGAGTTCTTCAGCCTCATAACCCAGCTCCCCGTGGTCGCGCCGCTCCGCTCGCGACTGCTATCCCTCTTCCTCGACACCACGAAGAAGATGTGCATCGGCGAGATCCTCGCGCAGGAGGCCGCGACCTCTGGGAAGAGCCTCGGATTCGAGGAATACCTCGTGATCAGCGAGGACAAGACGGCCTCCCTCTTCGCCTCCTGCTGCGAGGGGGGCGCCATCATCGGCGGATCCGGCGACGCGGGGATCAGGGGCCTCCAGGAATTCGGCCTCCTCTTCGGGCTCACCTTCCAGATGCTGGACGATCTGGCAGACCGCGACCACGGTCTCGATCCCGGGGTCGACCTTCAGGGCCGTACCCGGGACTTCGCCAGGCGGACGAGGAAGGCGGCCGCCGCCTTCGGCGGCTCGGCGGCAGGAGTGTCCGATCTCCTGGATTACGTACTGGCCCAAGCTCTTTCTCCTTGACAGCCGAGGGCTCGTCGCCTAACTTGACTGGCAGGGCGATGACGAAAGCGGAGCTCTTCATCGAACGGAGAGATCTTACTTTGCGAGGTTTCGCGCCCCGCGCGAAACTTCAGTGTCAAGGCCTTCGGCCTTGACTGGGAGACGACGATGGGCGGAATGGCCGCATTGGCCAGCTATCTCCTCCTGGTGATCGCGGTCGTGGGTTTCCTGCTCGGGATCACGCACGTCCTCGGCGAGCGGCACACGCAGCGCGGGACCGGCGTGCCCTACGAGTCGGGCGAGCTCCCCACCGGGAGCGCCCGCGTGCGCTTCCCCGCCGATTTCTACCTCGTCGCCATGTTCTTCGTGGTCTTCGACGCGGCTTCCGTCTTCCTCTTCGCCTGGGCGGTCGCGGCCCGCGAGCTCGGGTGGGCCGGCTACGCGGTCATGCTCGCCTTCCTCCTCGAGACGGTCACCGCCCTCGCCTACCTCTGGAGGGCCGGCGCCTTCGACTGGGGCAGGATCCGCTCCGCCGAGCACCTCGAAAGGCACGGGCTGACGAGATGAAGCAGGTCGATCCCTCCCGCCATCCCTTCGCGGACATTCAGCTCGCCCGGAGGGCCGACCTCCTCGCCTGGGGCCGGTCGCGCTCCCTCTGGCCATTCAATTTCGGCCTCTCCTGCTGCTACGTGGAGCTCGCGACCTCGTTGACCAGCAGGTTCGACCTGGCGCGATTCGGCTCGGAGATCATCCGGGGCTCCCCCCGCGAGGCCGACGTAATGGTCGTCGCCGGCACCGTCTTCGCGAAGATGGCGCCCATGGTGCGGCACATGTGGGAGCAGATGATGGAGCCGCGCTGGGTCATCTCGATGGGGGCCTGCGCGAGCTCCGGCGGGATGTACGACATCTACAGCGTCGTCCAGGGCGTCGACTCCTTCCTTCCGGTCGATATCTACATCCAGGGCTGCCCTCCGAGCCCGGATTCCTTCATGCGGGGCCTGACCCTCCTCCAGGAGTCCATCGAGCAGGAGAAGAGGCCGCTGTCCTGGGTGGTGGGGCCCCAGGGGGTCGTCAAGCCTCCGAGGCCCTCGATGCGCGACATCATGCGCGACGAGCGGCGCGATCGCGGCGGCCTCGAGCCGCCGGACAGGGTCTAGCCTATGGAAAAGGGCGACATTCTGAGGGAGCTCGCAGAGGCCTTCGGCTCGGATCGTCTGGTCGTCCAGGAGACGAGGGACGGCATGCCCACGGCCTGGGTCCCGAAGGGACTCATCCTCGAGGTCCTGTCCTACCTGAAGAGCGCGCCCTCGGGCGCCTTTCCCATGCTCTACGACCTCACCGCCATCGACGAGCGAGAGCGCGAGCACCGCGAGGGGCAGCCGGCGTCGGCCTTCAGCGTCGTCTACCAGCTGCTCTCCTTCGACCGCAACGAGGACATCCGGCTCAAGGTGGCGCTGGAAGGCGGGGAGCCCTCGATCCCGAGCGCGACGGCGCTCTGGCCGAACGCGGATTTCTACGAGCGCGAAGTCTGGGACATGTTCGGCATCGGTTTCGAGGGACGGCCCGGGCTGAGGCGCATCCTCATGCCGCCCTGGTGGGAGGGCCACCCTCTGCGCAAGGAGCATCCGGCCCGGGCCACCGACATCGGCCGCTTCAGCATGAGCGACGACGAGCAGGCGGCCATGCTCGAGGCCTTGCGCTTCGATCCAGAGGCTTGGCAGGTCGGCCCGGGAGCTCCGGGCGCCGGCGATCAGGCGGGCGAGGTCCCGGCCGACGGGACCTTCTACATCAACGTCGGTCCCCAGCACCCCAGCGCCCACGGCGTGCTCAGGCTCGTGGCCAAGCTCGAGGGCGAAGTGATCGTCGATCTCTACCCCGACATCGGGTATCACCACCGGGGCGCCGAGAAGATGGGCGAGCGCCAGTCCTGGCACAGCTACATCCCCTACACCGACCGGATCGACTATCTCGCCGGCTCCATGAACGAGCTGCCCTACCTCATGGCCGTCGAGGCCCTCGCGGGCATCCGGGTGCCGGAGCGGGCCATGGTGATCCGCGTCATGATGGCCGAGCTGTTCCGCATCATAAGCCATCTCGTGTTCTACGGCACCTTCAGCCAGGATGTCGGCCAGATGTCGCCGGTCTTCTACATGTTCAACGACCGCGAGCGCGCCTTCGACATCGTCGAGGCGGTGACCGGCGGCCGCATGCATCCGGGCTGGTTCAGGATCGGCGGAGTCGCGATGGACCTGCCCCGGGGCTGGGAGGAGATGGTCCTGGCCTTCGTGAAGTACATGAGGGGCACCTTGAAGGACTACGACGCCGCGATCATGCGCTCTCGCCTCTTCAAGGCGCGCACCGTGGGCATAGGGGCGATCAGCTTGCCCGAGGCGATCGAGTGGGGAGCCACCGGCCCCTTCCTCCGCGCCTGCGGCCTCGAGTGGGACCTCCGCAAGAAGCGGCCCTACGGGGGCTACGAGCGCTTCGATTTCGATATCCCCACTGCGAAGGGAGGGGATTCCTACGACCGCCTCGCGATACACGTGGAGGAGATGCGGCAGAGCCTGCGCATCATCGAGCAGTGCGTGAAGGGAATGCCCGGGGGGCCCTACAAGGCGGACCATCCCCTCGCCGTTCCCCCTCCCCGGGAGCGCACGATGCGCGACATCGAGACCCTCATCGACCATTTCCTGGGCGTCAGCTGGGGCCCGAACATCCCGCCGGGCGAGGCCTGCGCGACGGTCGAGGGGGCGAAGGGGCAGAATTCCTACTATCTTATCAGCGACGGGGGAGGCATGTCCTACAGGACCCGGATCCGGACGCCCTCCTTCGCCCACATCCAGATGGCTCCGATGATGTCCAGGGGGCTGACCGTGTCGGACCTCGTGGTGATCCTGGGCAGCGTCGATTACGTCCTCGCGGACGTGGACAGGTGAGGGGCGGATGCTGAAGGACGAGGAGAGAAGGCGGATCGAGGCCGAGGCGCGCCGCTACCCATCGCGGAGGGCGGCGCTTTCCGAGGCTCTCATGATCGCCCAGGAGTCGCGGGGCTGGGTGAGCGACGAAGCCCTCGCGGAGGCGGCGCGCGAGGCAGGAGTCTCGGTCGCCTCGGCCGAGAGCGTCGCCACCTTCTACGAGCTCGTCTATCGCCGGCCCGTGGGCGCCCACGTCGTCCTCGTCTGCGACTCGGTGAGCTGCTGGATCAAGGGAAGCGCGAGCCTCGTCGACGCGCTCGAGGCGAAGCTGGGCATTGGCCTCGGCGGGACGACGAGCGACGGCCTCTTCACCCTCCTGCCCGCCGGCTGCCTCGGGCTCTGCGAGGCGGCCCCGGCGGTCCTGATCGACGGGGAGGTCTACGGTGACCTGACCCCGCAAAAACTGGACGCGATCATAGACGGCATCCGAGGAGGGGGCCATGGCGACGCCGCTCTGCGATAGGATGCCCGCCGGCGGAGGGTCGGCTTCCCTCGCGGGCTATCGCGCGGCCGGGGGCTATGTCGGCCTGGCCAGGGCCCTCGAGGCTGGTCCGGCGGCCGTCGCCGAGACGGTGAAGGGCGCCGGCCTGCGCGGGAGGGGCGGCGCGGGCTTCCCCACCGCGATGAAGTGGGCCGCGGTGCCTCCGCCCGACGGGGGAGCGCGCTACCTCGTCGTCAACGCCGACGAGAAAGAGCCGGGGACCATGAAGGACCGCTTCCTCATGGAAGGCGATCCCCATCAGCTGGTCGAGGGCATCGCGATCGCCGCGCACGCTATCGGCGCGCGCACCGCCTACATCTACCTCCGGCGCGAATACGGACGCTGCGCCCGGGAGCTCGAGAGGGCCATCGGCGAGGCTTCGGCCGCGGGCCTCCTCGAGGCTCTCGAGCTCCACCTCCACCTCGGGGCGGGACGCTATCTCTGCGGCGAGGAGACCGGACTGCTCAACGCCATCGAGGGCAGGAGGGCGGCCCCCCGCAACAAGCCTCCCTTCCCCCAGGTCTCGGGCCTCTGGGGAAGGCCGACCGTCGTGAACAATGTCGAGACTCTCTGCAATCTCCCCCATATCATGAGGGAGGGCGCCGACTGGTACAGATCCATATCCTCTTCCGGCGACGGAGGCACCAAAATCTACGGAGCCAGCGGCTGGGTTTCCAGGCCGGGGCTCTGGGAGCTTCCGCTGGGCGCGACCGCGGGCGAGATACTGGACCGGGCCGGGGGCGTGGCGCCGGGGCGGACGCTGCGGGGCTTCCTCCCCGGCGGCGCCTCGACCGACTTCCTCCCGGCCTCTAAGCTGGACGTCAAAATGGACTTCGACTCGGTGGCCGCCTCGGGCTCGAGGCTCGGCACCGGCACCATGATCATCCTCGACGACCGGACCTGCCCTGTGGGCATGCTTCTCTCGCTCGAGAAATTCTTCGCGCGGGAGTCCTGCGGCTGGTGCACGCCCTGCAGGGAAGGTCTTCCCTGGGTGACTCGCTGCCTCGAGGCCCTCGAGGCAGGCGAGGGAGAGATGGGCGACATCGAGATCCTGGACGAGCACGCGAAGGCCCTGGCCCCGGGACGGACCTTCTGCGCCCTCGCGCCCGGCGCGATGGAGCCCCTCGCCAGCGCGCTCAAACTCTTCCGCGAGGACTTCGTCGACCACGTGACGAGGAAAGGCTGCAGGTGGAAATGAGCACGGCGAACATTTTCGTCGACGGCCGGCGCTACTCGATCGAGGGCGCGGAGACCAAGAACCTCCTCGAGGCCTGCCTGTCCCTCGGCCTGGACCTGCCCTACTTCTGCTGGCATCCCGCGATGCACTCGGTCGGGGCCTGCAGGCAGTGCGCGGTCAAGCTCTTCAAGGACGAGGCGGATACCAGGGGCCGGCTCGCCATGGCCTGCATGACGCCCGTGATCGAGGGCCTGCGCGCGTCCGTCGAGGATCCCGAGGCGAAGGCCTTCAGGGCCGGCGTCATCGAATGGCTCATGGTCAACCATCCCCACGACTGCCCCATATGCGACGAGGGCGGCGAATGCCACCTCCAGGACATGACGGTGATGACGGGCCACGTCAGGAGGCGCTACCGCTTCGAGAAGCGGGAGCATAGGAGCCAGGACCTGGGTCCCTTCGTCGCCCACGAGATGAACCGCTGCATCCAGTGCTACCGCTGCGTCCGCTTCTACCGCGACTACGCGGGGGGGAAGGACCTCGACGTCCAGGGCTGGCACGACTCGGTCTTCTTCGGGAGGGCCGAGGACGGCGCCCTCGAGAGCCCCTTCAGCGGCAATCTCTGCGAAGTCTGCCCCACCGGCGTCTTCACCGACAGGACCCAGGGCTCGCACCCCAGCCGCAAGTGGGACCTGCACACGAGTCCCTCCGTCTGCCCGCATTGCGGCCTGGGCTGCTCCACCATCCCGGGGGAGCGCTATGGCGAGCTCAAGCGTGTGCGCCCGCGCTACAACGCCGACGTCAACGGCTACTTCATCTGCGACAGGGGGCGCTACGGCCCGGCCTTCGCGGATTCGAAGGACCGCCTGGGCGAGTGCCTCGTGCGCGGGCCCTCGGGCCAGGTCCGGGCCTCCCGCGAAGTCGCGCTGGAGGCGGCCCGCGCCGCCCTGAGAGGAAGCGCCGCGGTCGGCATCGGCTCGCCCCGCGCGTCCATCGAGACGAACTTCGCGCTTCGCCGATTGGTCGGCCCCGAGCGCTTCTTCCTGGCGGTCCCCGACGAGGAGCTCTCACTCTACACCCTGATGCGCCGGATCCTAGAGGCGGCGGGAAGGCGCGCAGCCTCGCCCCTCGAGGCGGAGAGCGCCGACGCCGTCCTCGTCCTCGGCGAGGACGTCTGGAACGCGGCGCCGATCCTCGCCCTGCGCCTGCGGCAGGCATCGCGCAACGCGCCCAACGAGTCGGCCATGCGCGACAAGCGCATACCCGCCTGGGACGACGCCGCCCTCCGCCAGGCGGTACAGGACAGGCCGGGCCCCTTCTTCGTCGCGAGTCCCGGGCCCACTCCCCTGGACGAGTCGGCCGAGGCCAGCTATCGAGCGGCTCCCGACGATATCGCCCGACTGGGCTACGCCGTCGCCGCCCTCGTCGATCCCGCCTTCGCCGAGCCCGAGGGTCTGGGCGAGGCGCAGTCCGCCCTCGCCCAGCGCATCGCGTCCGCCCTCATGCGGGCGAAGCGTCCCCTCGTCGTCGCGGGATCCGGCCTGGGGAGCGCCGCGACTATAGGCTCCGCGGCCGCGGTGCTGGCGGCCCTCGCGGCGAGGGGCCAGGACGCGCGGATCTGCCTGGTCTTCCCCGAGGCGAACAGCCTCGGGGCGACCATTCTCTCGGCCGGAGGGCTCGAATCGGCGGGCCGAGCCCTCGCGGCGGGCGGTCGCGCGGCGCTGATCGTGGCCGAGGCCGATCTGTCCCGCTCCTCTATCGGGCAATCTCCGCTCGGGCGGGACCTCATGGCGATGGCCTCCTCGACGATAGTCCTCGACCACGGCGCGAGCGCGACGACGCTGGCCGCGGACATAGTGCTGCCCTCCGCCACGACCCTCGAAGGCTCGGGCACCTTCGTCTCCCTCGAAGGCCGGGCGCAGCGATTCTTCGCCCTGCGCAAAGGAGTAGGACCCGTCCAGGACGCCTGGCGCTGGCTCGACGAGCTGGCCTCGATCCCCGCGGAGGGGCTCGACGGGATCGACGCGGCGATCGCGGATGATATCCCCGAGCTGGCCGCGATAGCCCGAGCCGCTCCCGCTTCGAGCTTCAGGCTCGTCGGCCGGAAGGTGGCCCGAGGGGCCCTGCGCGAGAGCGGCCGCACGTCGATGCACGCCAACGTCGAGCCGCGCGAGCCCGATCCGGCCGTGGATCCGGACTCCAGCCTCTCCTACTCCATGGAGGGGCCGCGGGATGCGCCGCCACCGCTCCTGCCCCGCTATTGGGCCCCCGGTTGGAACTCCGACCAGGCGATAAACAAGTTCCAAACGGAAGTCGGGAAGGGCCTGAGGGGCGGCGAGATCGGCGCGCGGGTCCTTCCGACGGAGACGGACCGGGAAGCGCTTCGAGAGGCGGCCGGCGGAAGGGCTATCCCGCCCGCCTTCTCGAAGCGTCCCGACGCCCTCCTCGTCCTCGCGCGACGCGAGGTCTTCGGCTCCGAGGAGCTGTCGGCCAAGTCTCCGTCCGTCGCGTCCCTCGTCCCCGAGCCGAGGCTCTTCCTCTCCGCGGCGGACGCGGGCAGGCTCGGCCTCGAGGAGGGGAAGCTCGCCGCGATCGGCTTCCTGGCCGCCGAGGCGAACCGGCCGCGCGAGGCGCCGCTCGCGCTCCGCGTCCGGATCGCGGATCTGCCGGAAGGAGTCGCGACGCTGCCATGGGGCTTCCCCGCCCTTCCGGGATCTCCGCTCGCGGCCTGGGCCGCCGTGCGGCCGGCCTCGGTGGAGGGAGCATGAGCGGATCCGGCAGCCTCCCCATCGCCGTCGGCGTAGTCGTCGTGCTATTCGGGGTCCTGACCGTCGCGGCCCTCAGCATTTGGCTCGAGCGGAGGCTCCTGGGATTGCTGCAGCAGCGCTCGGGCCCGAATCGCGTCGGCCCCCTCGGCCTCCTCCAGGTCGTCGCCGACACCATCAAGATCTTCACGAAGGAGAACTGGATCCCGCCCTTCGCCGACAGGGCGGTCTTCGTGCTCGCGCCTCCGGTGGTCATCGCCACCGCCCTCGCCTCCTTCGCCGTCGTGCCTTTCGCGCCTGGCCTCGTCGTCGCCGACATCGACGTCGGCCTCCTCTTCTTCCTGGCCATGTCCTCGCTCGCGGTCTACGGCGTCGCGCTCTCGGGCTGGGCCTCCAACAGCAAGTTCTCCCTTCTGGGCAGCGTGCGCGCCGTCGGGCAGATGGTGAGCTACGAGGTCTTCATGGGCCTCTCCCTCCTCGGCGTGGTGGTCCAGGCGGGATCCTTCAGCCTCGTGGACATCGTGAAGGCGCAGCGGGGCCTGTGGAACTGCGTGCCGCAGTTCGCCGGCCTCTGCGTTTTCTTCGTCGCCTCCCTCGCCGAGACCAGGCGCATTCCCTTCGATCTCCCGGAGGCCGAGAACGAGCTCGTGGCCGGCTACCATACCGAGTACTCGGGCTTCAAGTTCGCGATGTTCTACCTTGGCGAGTACGTAGGCGTGACCCTCAACTCGGCCCTCCTCGTCACCCTCTTCTTCGGAGGCTGGTACGGGCCCATCCTCCCGCCGATCGTCTGGTTCCTCGCCAAGACCACCTTCTTCGTCGCCGTGTTCATCCTCGTGCGCGGCTCCCTGCCGCGCCCCCGATACGACCAGCTCATCTCCTTCGGATGGAAGCTGATGCTGCCCCTGGCCCTCGTCAACCTCGCGGCGACGGGGGCGATCGTCCTGGCGGCCTCGGGGCCGCGTTAGCCGAAGGCCTAGCGAAGCGTTAGCCGAAGGCCCGGCGAGTCGAAGCGTTTAGCCGTCTAGGAGGAAGGCATGTGGAGCGCGCTGCGTTCGATCTGGATAGTCTTCAAGCACCTCTTCAGACCGCGCGTGACGGTCCAGTATCCCGAGACGAAGAGGCGCCTGCCGCCGCGCTGGCGGGGCAGGATAGTGCTGACTCGGGACGCCCGCGGCGAGGAGCGCTGCGTCGCCTGCTACCTCTGCGCGGCGGTCTGCCCCCCTTCGTGCATCTCGCTGCAGTCAGCGACTCGGGAGAACGGGAGGCGCTACCCCGCCTTCTTCCGCATCAACTTCTCGCGCTGCATATTCTGCGGCTTCTGCGAGGAGGCCTGCCCCACCTACGCGATCCAGCTCACGCCCGACTACGAGATGAGCGAGTTCCAGCGGAAGAACCTCGTCTACGAGAAAGAGGACCTGCTGGTCTCGGGCGAGGGCAAGTATCCGGGCTACGACTTCTATCGGGAAGCGGGAGTCAAGCCGGACCCGGCCGCGGCCGGGAAGCGCCGCGCCCCGGTCGACCCGAGGAGTCTCCTGCCGTGAGCGCCCTGCTGGCGATAGCGGCCTTCGTCGCGGTGGCGTCGACGACGGCGGTGGTCCTGCAGAGAAGGGCGGTCCATGCCCTGCTCTACCTGATCGTATCCTTCTTCGCCCTCGCCGTCGCGATGCTCGCGCTGGGAGCCGCCTTCGCCGCCGCCCTCGAGGTCGTCGTCTACGCGGGCGCCATCCTCGTCCTCTTCGTCTTCGTCGTCATGATGATAGGCGCCGAGGGTCCCATCCCGGGACCGAGGGCCTGGATCGGCCCCGTATGCCTCTCCATCGTCCTCCTGGGCGAGCTGGCCTATGCCTTCCTCGTCGAGCCCGGCCTCCTCGCGCCGGCGGGAAGCGGGACGCCGCCGGCGGTCAGGCCCAAGGAAGTGGGCATGGCCCTCTTCGGCCCCTACGCCATCTGCGTCGAGATCGCCGCCTTCCTCCTCCTGTCCGGCCTGGTCGGGGCCTACCGCATAGGGCGGCGCGACGCCGGGTCGCGGGCGGGTGGAGGCAAGCCATGAGCGCCCAGGATCTCCAGCTCGCGCTGGCCCTGGCGGCAGTCCTCTTCGTCATAGGCCTGGCGGGCATGATCGCGCGCAGGAGCCTCGTCTTCATGCTCCTGTGCACCGAAATCATGCTCAACGCGGCGGGTTTCGCCTTCATAATCGCGGGCGCGCGCTGGGGACGTCCCGAGGGCCAGGCGATGTTCATATTCCTCCTGGTCACCGCGGCCGCCGAAGTCGCGGTCGGTCTGGCGCTGATCCTCGCCCTGTCCGGCCGGCTCAAGGACCTGGACGCGGACGAAATACGCTCGGGAGGAGCCTAGAGCATGGAACTGATCTGGCTCGTACCCGCGCTGCCGCTCGCGGGCTTCGTCGTCCTCGCCTTCGGCCGCGGCCTGCCGGGCAAGACGGCGGGCGCGGTCGGCAGCGCCGCGGTCGGGCTGTCCGCGGTCGCGGCATGCATCGTCGCGTGGATGTACATGTCCGGAACGGCGCAGGGATCCCCGGCCGCGGCGGCCGCCTACTCGACAAGCCTTTGGCCCTGGCTCGAGCTGGGCTCGGCCTCCCCGGCCATCGCCTTCTCGGTGGACGCCCTCTCCGTAGTCATGATCCTCGTCGTGTCCGTCGTGGGCTTCCTGATCCACCTCTTCTCCATCGAGCACATGGAGGGCGAGGAAGGCTATCACCGCTTCTTCGCCTACATGAATCTCTTCGTTGCCTTCATGCTGATCCTCGTGCTGGCGGACAACTTCCTTCTTATGTACCTGGGGTGGGAGGGCGTGGGCCTCTGCTCCTTCCTCCTCATCGGCTTCTGGTACCGGGACAGGAGCAACGGGAACGCGGCCCGCAAGGCCTTCATCGTGACCAGGGTCGGAGACGTCGCCCTCCTCCTCGGGATACTCCTCGTGGCGGCGAACCTGGGCAGCCTCGCGATTGGCGAAGCCTCGCGGCGAGCGGCGTCTGCCTGGGCGCCCGGCTCCGGCATCGCCGTCCTCGCGGCCGCCCTCATCCTCGGAGGCGCCCTGGGCAAGTCGGCTCAGCTCCCGCTGCACACCTGGCTGCCCGACGCGATGGCCGGACCGTCCCCGGTGAGCGCTCTCATCCACGCCGCAACCATGGTGACGGCGGGCGTCTACCTGGTCGCCCGCTCGAACGCCTTCTTCGCGCTGGCGCCCCAGATCATGACGGCGGTCGCCGTCGTCGGCGCGGCCACCCTCCTCGTCGCCGGGGCCAGCGCCCTGGCTCAGCGCGACCTAAAGCGCATCCTCGCCTATTCGACCATGAGCCAGATCGGCTATATGTTCCTCGCCCTCGGCGTCGCCGCGTGGACGGGGGCGGTCTTCCACCTGGCGACCCACGCCCTCTTCAAGTCCCTCCTCTTCCTAGCGGCCGGGGCCGTGATCAACGCCCTCGGCCACGAGCGCGACGTCTTCGCCATGGGAGGCCTCGCGAAGAAGATGCCCCTGCTCTTCTGGACCTTCCTCGCGGGAGCCTTCGGGCTGACGGCCCTGCCTCCGGTCACCGCCGGCCTCGCCAGCAAGGACGCGATCATCGCGCGCCTATGGTACGTAGGGGGCGACGCCCGCCTCCTGTGGTGGGCCGCGATGGCCGGAGTCTTCCTCACCTCCCTGTACACCTTCCGGATGGTCTTCCTGGTGTTCGCCGGCGAAAGCCGCGGCGAGCACCGCGTCGCGGACCACGGCCCGGCGGGAGCGTCGACGGCGATCCCGCTGATCGTCCTCGCGGCGCTCTGCCTCGTCGGCGGTCTCGTCGACCTTCCCCGTTTCCTCGGCGGCTCGCCCTATTTCGGCCGCTTCGTCGGCGGAGCCCTGCCGCCGTCCCCCGAGCTCGGCGCGAGCGACGGCCAGGAGTTCCTCCTATCCCTGGCGCCCCTCGTCCTCACTCTCGTCGGCATTCCCGTCGCCTGGCTGATCGCCCGGCGCAGTCTCGCGAAGGCCGCTTCGCCCGAAGCGGCCCCGAGCGCCGGATCGAAGCTCGCGGCCTTTGTCCGAGGCGGCTTCGGCTTCGACGGCCTCTACTCCTTCCTCTTCGTCCGGCCCCTCTCGCGACTCGCAGGCAGGGGCGTCGACCCCGTCAATCTCGCATCGGAAGGCCTGCGGGGCCTGACGATGCGCGCCTCGAGCCTCCTCGCCTCCTCCCAGGACGGCAGGCCCAGGCGATACCTGGCCGTGCTCGCCTTCGGCGCGGCCATCCTCCTCGCGGCGGTGCTCCTATGATCCTCGCGCTCTTCGTCGCCCTCCCTCTAGTCTGCGGCCTCGTCGGGTGGGCCCTCGGCGGGCGGTCCGGCCTGGCCTCCCGCGTCGCGGCTCTGGCCGGCAGCCTGGCCTGCCTGGCCCTAGCGCTCTCGCTCTGGCTCGGGAGCGCCCTGCCCGCGCGGCTCGAGCTTCCCTGGATTCCTTCCATCGGCGCCTCTTTTTCGCTCTCCCTCGACGGACTGTCCCTGCCCTTCCTCGCGCTCTCCGGTCTCCTCGGCGCGGCGGCGGTCGTCGCCTCGTGGAAAGGGATCGAGGAGCGGGTCTCCTTCTTCCACTTCAATCTCTCCCTCACCCTGGCCGGCATCAACGGCGTCTTCCTCGCGAGCGACCTCTTCCTCTTCGCCTTCATGTGGGAGCTCATGCTCGTTCCCATGTTCTTCGTGATCGACATCTGGGGCCACGGAGGAAGGCATCGCGCGGCGGTCAAGTTCTTCATCTTCACCCAGGCTGGCGGCCTTCTCATGATCGCGGCCATCGCCGGCCTCTACGCGGCCCACGGCTCGCGGACGGGAGACTGGAGCTTCGCCTACGACAGGCTCCTGGGCGCCTCCGCGACCGGCGCCCTGTCGCCGACCCTCCAACTCCTCCTCATGCTCGGCTTCTTCGCTGGCTTCGCCGTCAAGCTCCCGGCCTTCGGGCTCCACGCCTGGCTGCCCGACGCGCACACGGAGGCGCCGACCGCCGGCTCGATCCTCCTCGCCGGCCTCCTCCTCAAGACCGGAGGCTACGGGCTGCTCCGCTTCGCCATCCCGCTCTTCCCGGAGGTCTCGAGGTCTTTCGCCCCGGTCGCGATGTGGCTGGGGGCCGCGGGGATCCTCTGGGGCGGCGTCATGGCGCTCGGGCAGTCCGACATGAAACGCCTCGTCGCCTATTCGAGCGTGAGCCACCTGGGCTTCGTACTGGTCGGCATCTATTCCTTCGATCCCTCGGGGCGGAACGGGGCCGTGATCCAGATGCTCAGCCACGGCCTGTCCACGGGCGCCCTCTTCATGCTCGTCGGAGCCCTGCAGGATCGGATCGGCACGAGGGAGCTCGGCCGCATGGGAGGCCTGGCGCGCGCGGCGCCCCGGATGGGCGCTCTCGGGCTCGTCCTGACGCTCGCGCTCCTGGGCCTTCCGGGGATGGGCAATTTCATCGGCGAGCTCCTCGTGCTCTTCGGCGCCTTCAAGAGCGACCCGGCGGTCGCCGTCGTCTCGGGCCTTGGCCTCGTCGTCGCGATGGCCTACGCTCTGCGGATGTTCCAGCTCGCCTTCCACGGCGAGGCGAAGGAGAAGCGCGAGCTCGCCGACCTCACCCGCGTCGAGACGGCCACTCTCGGCGTCCTGGTCGCCGTCCTCCTCTGGGTCGGCCTCTATCCTCGGGGAGTGCTCTCGCTGATCTCCCTCGCCCTGCCGGGCCTTTCGGGAGGGGCGACGCCATGAGTCTCGACCAAGCCTTCGCCGCCTCGCCCCTCGTCGTCCTCGCCCTCGCGGGCGTCGCCTGCCTCCTGGCTATCTCCTTCGCGAAGAGGAAGGCCGAAGCCGCCTTCGCGGTCTGCGCGATCGGGATGGCGGCCGCGATCGCGTCGTCCATCGCGCTGTCGCTGCCGAGGATGCCGTTGCGGATCGAGGGTCTCCTGTCGATGGACGGCCTGTCCTTCATCGGCACGGCGATCATCCTGGCCTCGGGCCTGGCGATCGCCCTCGCCTCCCGACCCTACCTCGCGCGGAGGGAGGGAGAGCGGGGCGAGTACTACGCCCTTCTCTTGTTCGCGACCCTGGGCGCGAGCGTCCTGGCGGCGAGCTCGAGCCTCGCCACCCTCTTCCTGGGCCTCGAGCTTCTCTCCGTCTCCCTGTACGCCCTCGTCGCCTACCGGCGCGAGGGGGCGGAAGGGACGAAGGCGGCCTTCACCTATCTCATCCTCGCCTCGGTAGCCTCGGCCTTCCTCCTCTTCGGAATGGCCCTCGCCTACTTCCAGACCGGGAGCCTCGAGTTGTCGCGCGCGACGCAGGCCGCGGCCGACGGCTCGGGGGGTCCCCTGATCATCGCCGCCTTCGCCATGATGGGCGTCGGCTTCGCCTTCAAGCTCGCGGTGGCCCCCTTCCACATGTGGGCGCCCGAAGTCTACGAAGGCTCTACCGCGCCGGTCGCCGCCCTCATCGCGACGGTCTCCAAAGCCGCGATGGCGATCCCCCTCGTCAGGATCCTCGCTCCGCGCATCCTTGCCGCCGCCTCCGGGGGCGCCGCTTCCTCCATCCTATGGATCGTCGCCGCCCTCTCGGGCGTCTCGATGATCGCCGGCAACCTTCTCGCGCTCCGGGAAGACCGGGTCAAGAGGATGCTCGCCGGCTCGTCCATCGCCCAGATCGGCTACATCCTCGTCGCGCTGATCGCGGGCGGAGACTACGGGACTTCCTCGGCGCTGTTCTACCTCGCGGCATATTCCCTGTCGACGCTCGGAGCCTTCGCCTGCGTCGCCGCCCTCTCGCCCGCCCGAAGCGACTCCTCGGGGCGCGCGGACGCGCGCCGCGAGGACTTCCGCGGACTCTACCTGCGACGCCCCCTGGTCTCCGCGGTCATGACTGCCTCCCTCCTCTCCCTCGCCGGCATGCCGCTCACGGCGGGCTTCATCGGAAAATTCATGATCTTCGCGGCCGGCGTCCGCATAGGGAACGCGACGCGCATCCTCGCCGTCCTCCTCGCCCTGAACAGTGCCGTCTCGCTCTTCTACTACCTGCGCCTCGTCTCGCTTATATACCGCAGACCCGAAACCGAGAGGGAAGGCGCGGTCGGGACCCCGAAGGAGTTCGGAGGCGCCGCCGTCGCCATGCCGAAGGGCTCCTTCCTAGCCGGCGTCGCGCTCGCGCTCATAGGCCTATCCATCCTCCTCCTCGGCACGGCTCCCGGGCCGGCCCTGAGCTTCATCGCGGCGCTAGCGGTCCGCTAGCTTGCATCCCGGGCCCGCATCGATTATTATTGGGTCATGGACATTCAGGGCATAAGCATGGATTCCGCGCGGTCGAACCTCCTCGATCAAGTGGGGGTCTCCATGCTGGCGAAGGGGCTGAAGGGCGAACAGGCCGAGGCGGCCGATCTGCTGAAATCCCTCGGCCAGGCGGCGCCCCTGGCAGAAGGCACGGGCACTCGAATAGATCTTTTCGCCTAACCCTTCTCCGGATCAGCCTCCTCGCCTCCGTCGCAAGACGAATAACTCCGCATATGGTATAAATGGCAATGGACTTCGACAGAGTCATAGACCGAAGCGGAACGGACTCCCTCAAATGGGACAATCCCAAGAACGGACCGGGCCTCCCGGATATCATCCCCCTCTGGGTGGCGGACATGGACTTCGCCCCCCCTCCGGCGGTCCTCGAGGCCGTCGGCAAGCGCTGCGAGCACCCCATATTCGGCTATACCCTGCCGGCGCGAGAGTACTTCGAGGCGGTTTCCGCCTGGTACGGCCGGAGGCAGGGCATAGGGCTCGGCCCCGAGGAGATCCTGATGGCGCCGGCCGTGATGCCCGCGATCGCGGCGGCCCTCCACGCCTTCACCGAGAAGGGCGAGGGCGTGATGATCATGCCGCCGGTATACCGCCCCTTCTTCAGCGAGGTCGAGGACAACGCGCGCGTCCTCGTCGAGGCTCCCCTCGCGCTCGGACCCGACGGGACCTGGACGATGGACTTCGAGGCCATGGCGCGCGCGGCCGACGCCGCGGCCCGCGCGGGAACGAAGCTGCGGGCCATCCTTTTCTCGAGCCCGCACAATCCCGTCGGACGCGTCTGGACCGGGGCCGAGCTCGGGCGCCTCCTCGAGTTCGCCCGCGACCGGAAGCTCGCCCTCCTCTGCGACGAGATACACTCCGACATCATACTCGGGGAAAGGCCCTTCCTGAGCCTCGCCTCGGTGTCCGGGCCCGAGGCCGAGGAGGTCCTCGTCTTCAGCGGGCCGAACAAGACCTTCAACATCGCCGGGCTCCACATCAGCCAGGTCGTCGCGCGCCGCGAAGCCACCCGCCTCGCGATGAAGCGGGCGATCTCGGCATGGGGCTTCGGCCAGCCCAACGCGTTTTCTCTAGTCGCGGCGGTGGCGGCCTATCGCGAGGGTGAGCTCTGGCTCGAGGAGCTCATCTCCTATCTGAAAGGCAACCTGCGCCACACGGTGGATTTCCTCTCGACGAGGCTCCCGGACATCGGCATATGCCCCCTCGAGGGCAGCTATCTCGCCTGGCTCGACCTCCGCGCCCTCCTCGCGAGGCGGGGCGAGGGTCCCAGCGAGCTATCGCTCGCGAATAGGCTCGAGGAATCGGGCCGCGTGCGGCTCTCCCCGGGGAGCGGCTTCGGCAAGGAAGGCGAGGGCTTCCTCCGTCTCAACCTGGCCTGTCCCCGCTCGACGCTCGAGGAAGGGCTCGAGCGGATCGCGCGGACGATTCGATAGGCGCCGCGACCATGGAGGGCCACGTGAGGAGCACGATCGCCGCGGCGTCGATGGCGCTGTGTCTGGCCCTCGCCGCGAAGGCCCAGGTAAAAGGCCCCATCGTCGACCGGATCCTCCTCGAAGCCAAGACCCAGGAGGATCTGGCCCTCAAGGACGTCGCGGCGGGCCGCAGCGACCTCTTCGACTACGCCGCGGACGGAGCGACCTTCAAGGCCCTGCCGGACGAGGTCAAGGCCAGGCTCGATCCCTACCCGGTGACCGGCGCCCTCTACGAGGACCTCTTTATCAATCCCTTCCCGAACAAGGCCCCCTACACCGCGACCGCCGAAGGGAAGACCCGGTTCAATCCCTTCGCCATCCGCGAGGTCCGCTACGCGATGAACTTCCTGATCGACCGCAGGCGGATCATCGACGAAATACTCGCGGGCGCAGGCGTACCGATGTTCACCCCCGTAATCCCGGGGCAGCCCAACTCGTCCCGATTCGGCCTCGTCGCCTTGCGGCTAGGCTTCACGGCCTCCGGCAAAGAGAGAAAGGCCCTGGCCGACATCGACGCCGCGCTGCGCAGGGCGGCCGCCGACGATCCCGAGCTCGTCAAGAATGGACGGTGGTGGACCTACGGCGGCGATCCGGTCACGGTGAAATTCCTCATCCGCGTCGACGACCCGAAGCTCCGGCTCCCCGAGGGCCGCTATATCGCGAGTCGGATCGAGGAGGCCGGAATCAAGGTCGACCGGCTCGAGTACGACCGCGCCAAGTGCGCCGCCATCTGGAACAAGACGGATCCCGCCTCCTACCAGTGGAACCTGTACACCGATGCCTGGGTAGGCGGGCAGACCTACGCCTTCTGGGACGGAAGCATCGCCCAGATGTACGCGCCCTGGCAGAGCTTCATGCCGGGCGGCGGCAGGGCGGGCGCCTGGCAGTACGAGCAGAAAGAGCTCGACGAGCTCACGCAGGACTGCGCAAACGGCCGCGTCAGGGACTCGGCCGAATACTACGCCAAGCTCCTCCGCGCGACGGAGCTCGGCATCGAGGAGTCCCTCCGCGTCTTCATCGCCGCGACCACCGACTACACCTGCGCCAACAGGGACCGCTTCAACGCCCGCATGCTCTGGGGGGCCGGCGACGGCATCGACAATTTCTCCCTCTACTCGGCGGACGTGAAGCCCGAGAAGGACGGGAGCAAGGTCCTCAGAATGACCGAGTTCTCGTCCAAAGGCTCGCTCTTCATGTCCCCCTGGGACCCGGTCGGACCGGACGGCTTCGCCGACTCCTATTCCGCGGTCGTCATCAAGAACGTGTCCGACCCGGAGTACGCGGCGAACCCGATAACCGGCATCGATTTCCCGATGACCGCCTCATGGTCGGGCGTGAAGACGGGTCCCATCGATTTCCGCGCCAGGCCTCCCAGGGGCTCCATCCCCGTGCCCCGCGAGGCGGTCCTCTGGGACTCGCGGACCCGGAAGTGGGAATCGGGCATCAACTACGTGGACGTCAAGGGCGACGGGTCGAGCTACGATTACGTCAGGGTCGGCGCGGGAAGGAACCTCGCCTGGTCACAGGCCACGTTCTCCTTCAAGTTCGGCCGATGGCACGACGGCCGTCCCATCGGCATAGACGACTACCGCTACGCGATCGCCAGGCCCTACGATCTCTGCGTGCGGCAGGGGAAGGACGACAAGGTCTACGAGGCCTCGTACGCGGGCGCGGTCAATCCCGGCCTGCCGCGCATAAAAGGCATCGTCTTCAACAAGGACGACAGCGTCACCGTCTACGGCGACGCCAACTACCCGATGGATCGGAGCCAGCTCGCGGGCCTCCTCTGCCCGAGCCTCATGATCGAGGCCTCCAACTACGGCGATATCCTGCCCTGGACCATCCACGAGGCCCTCAAGGCCCTGGTCGCGGAGGGAAGCGCCTCCAAGACCGCCTACGCCTTCAACGACGACGGCGATCTCGCGGAGGTCGATCTACTCGCCCGAAACTGCGTCGCGGACATCAGGGCCAAACTCCGCGAGCTCGCCGACCGCAAGGCCGTGCCCGCCGCCCTCCGAGGCTACGTGACTCCGGAGCGGGCGGCCGAGGCCTACCTCGCCTCGATGGCCTTCATAGACCGGCACGGCCACGCGGTGATCTCCAACGGCGGTTTCGTCATCGACGAGTACGACCCCGGGAGCAACTCGATGGTGCTGAGCGCCTTCCGCGATCCGGCCTACCCCTTCGCCAAGGGATGGTTCACGAAGAATCTGTCCGCCTCCTTCGCCCGCATCGACAGGGTCGCGGTCGGCGAATACTCGCCCGGCAAGGACCTCGAGGTGGCGGTGAGCGCGAGCGAGATCGCCTTCCCCGAAGGGACCGCGAGGCCCCTGTCCAAGGGCAGGGTAAGCGTGACCATCGTCGCGGCCGCGGAGACGACTGTCTCCGCGGCCTTCGCCGAGCCCGGCGCGGCGGTCGCCACCGTGCCGGCGGCCGCCCTCGCGAGGCTCAAGCCCGGCGCCTACACGGTGATCGTCGAGGCCTCGCTGGGCTCCGAGGCCGGCGCCTCGGAGAGTTCCAGCCTGATAGTGTTCTAGCGGCATGTTCCTGAAGTTCGCGCTGAGGCGCATCGGCTACGGGATCCTCGTGTACGTCGCGATGATCTTCATATTCTCGACCCTCTTCAACAGCGTCGCCGATCGGACCGCGAGGGCCCAGATCGACGAGGAGGTCGCCCAGGAGGCCGGCCGCCTCAAGGACCTGAGCGAGGAGCAGCTCAAGGCCGCGATCGCAGCGCGGCGCGAAGCCAAGCTCCGCCAGTACCACCTCGATGAGGCGCTTCCCGGCCGGATTTTCTGGCGAAGCGTCCGCACCTTGAGCTTCGACTTCGGCAACTCGACGATCGTGAAGGCCTCCGACGGCGACAGGGCGGTCATCGGGATCGTGCTCGAGGCCCTTCCCCGCACGATCGCGCTCTTCGGCTCCGAGGTGGTCATCGTGACGATCCTGGGGGTCGCGCTCGGCCTCTACGCGGCCAGGAAGCCGAACGGCCTCCTCGACAGGGCGAACTCGGCGATGACGATGATCACGAACGGCCTCCCGGCCTGGTGGCTCGCGATGCTCGCGATCATGGCGCTCTCGTACGGCATCCCTATCTTCCCATCGGGCGGGCTCCGCTCCAACCCCGCGCCCTCGGGTCTGGCGGGAGTCGCCGACTACCTCTGGCACCTCTCCCTGCCCCTGCTCACCATGGTCGCGCTCGGGACGTGGAGCGCGGCCTACCTCGTCCGCAACATCGTCCTCTCGAATCTCCAGGAGGATTTCGTGATGGCCGCCAGGGCCCGCGGCATCAGGGAGCGCAAGGTCCTCTTCGGCCACGCCCTGCGCAGCTCGATGCCCGCGATCATGACCATCGCGATTCTCGGGCTCTTCGGCTCGATAGCCGGGAACATAATCGTCGAGGGCGTCTTCGGCTGGCCGGGCATCGGCAACCTCTACTTCATCGCCGTCCAGCAGAACGACGTCCCGGTGCTGATGGCGACCCTCGCCATCGAGACGCTCTTCAACATGGTCGGCTTCGTGATCCTCGACTTCGTCTACGGGCTGCTCGACCCGCGGATAAAGGCAGGGGGAAGGGCGTGAGGATCGGCGAATTCTGGGGCGAGTTCTCGAAGACGAGGACGGGCCTCGTCGGCCTGGGCCTCATGCTCGCCTTCGTCCTCCTAGGGGTCTTCGGCGGGCTCCTCGTCCCCTTCCGCGGCGCGTCGACGCACTGGCGCGACATCGACTACTGGCGGGACAATCCGCTCGCGGCCCCTCCCGCCTGGACGAACGCCTTCGTCGCAGAAAAGGGCGCGCCCTCCTCCGTCCTCGACCGATTCAAGCTCGAGAAGGCGACCCGGGACGACGGCGTCGCGATCGAGACCTTCTCCTTCGACTATCGCTTCGCCTACGATCGCCCGCCCCGCGACCTGGTCGTGCGCGTTCCCGGCTCGGGCCTGGTACCCATGACCATGACGCTCGAGCGCCCGGACGGTCTCTCCGCCGAACTCTATCGCGAGCAAGTCGACCTCTCGGAGGGCGGCGAGAACCGAGTCTCGGTGACGAGGGACTGCGCCCGGGCCGCCATCGAACTCGTCCGGAGCCGCGACGAGGCCCTGGCGGACTCCATGAACGCCGACCTCATCGAGCCGGTCGACGTCTTCTTCGCGAAGATGGGGCCCGGCATCCTGGAAGCCCCGGCCGCGCTGAAGGGGCACTACGAGATCAAGATACGCGCCCTCCTGGTCTCTCCGGAGTTCAGCGTCGGGAAGCCTTCGGTCGTCGTCTCGGGTCGGGTCTCGGGAATCCTGGGCACCGACGCAGCCAAGCGCGACGTCTTCACGGGCATCGTCCTGGGCATTCGCTGGGCCCTCATGATCGGCCTCCTCGGCTCGGCGGTCACGGTCGTGGTCGGAGTCTTTCTCGGGATAGTCGCCGCCTACTTCGGCGGCGTCCTGGACTGGCTGCTCACTCGCCTGTACGAGCTCGTCTACTTCCTTCCCGTGCTGCCCTTCCTGATCGTGACCTCCGCGATCTTCAAGCCCTCGATCTGGGTTCTCATCGCCATCATCTGCGCCTTCTTCTGGACGGGCTCCTTCAAGACGGTCTACGGCATGACCCTCCAGATCAGGGAAGAGACCTTCGTCGAGGCCTCCAGGGCCCTGGGTTCGGGACCTTGGCGCATCGTGCTCAGGCACATAGCGCCCATCCTCCTGCCCTACAGCTTCGCCTCGATGGCCCTGAGCGTCCCGGCGATCATAGTCTACGAGGCGAGCGTGAGCCTGATCGGCCTCGGGGACGCGACCATCGTCTCCTGGGGCCAGATCCTGGAATCGGCCCTGACGCAGGGCGCCGTGATCAACGGCCTCTGGTGGTGGGTGCTGCCGCCGGGACTGATGATAGCCCTGATGGGGATGTCCTTCGCCTTCCTGGGAACGGCCCTCGACAAGATACTCCACCCTAAGCTCAGGACGAGGTGACGCGATGGGCGATACGCTCCGGGCCGGGAGGGAGCCGATCCTGTCGGTGCGCGGCCTCAAGCTCCACTACTTCACGTCGAAGGGAGCCGTGCGCGCGGTCGACGGCATTTCCTTCGACCTCTATCCCGGGGAGACCCTCGGCCTCGTCGGCGAGTCGGGCTGCGGCAAGTCCACCGCCGGCTCCGCCCTCCTGGGCATGGCTTCCACCCCGGGTCGGATCGTCGAGGGCTCGATCCTCGTCGACGGGATCGAGGTGGTCGGCATGCCGGAGCGGAGCCTGCGCCGCGACCTGCGCTGGTCCGAGATCTCGATGGTGTTCCAGGGGGCGATGAACAGCCTCACCCCCGTCTACACGATAGGCGAGCTCATGGCGGAGACCTACCGCGAGCACGCCCCGAAGAGGGCGCGCGACGCCGTCGCCCGAGGCGGGAAGGCGCAAGGAGCCCCGATGTCCAAGTACCTGCGTCTCGTCGGCCTGCCCGATGCGACCCTCGGCCGCTACCCGCACGAGCTCTCGGGCGGGATGAAGCAGCGCGTCGTCATCGCGATGGCCCTCTTCCTCGAACCCAAGGTCGTCGTGATGGACGAGCCGACCACCGCCCTCGACGTCATCGTGCAGGCGCAGATACTCGACCTCATAAAGGGACTCAAGCGCGAGCTCGGTCTGTCCTGCGTCTTCATCACCCACGACCTCGCCACCGAGGCGGAGATCGCCGACCGGATCATGGTGATGTACGCGGGCAGGATAGCCGAGCTGGGGTCGAGCGAAGACATCTTCGGTAATGATCCCGGAAAGGGATCGCAAGGATCCCGGATCGGGTCCTTACATCCCTATACGCAGAAGCTCCTCGCCTCGACTCCGCGGCTCCACAGGCGGGTGAGCGAGCTGGCCTTCATACCCGGCTCGCCGCCCGACCTCATCGACCCGCCCGTAGGCTGCCGCTTCGCCCCCCGATGCTCCTTCGCCAAGGCGAAATGCCTTCGCGAGGAGCCGCCGATCGCCGAGCTCGGGCCCGGTCATCTCGCGGCCTGCTGGAAGGCCATGGAGGATCCGGAATATGAGCGACTCTAGCCCGTCCCCCGGGCCCGGCGGCATCGTCCTCGAAGTCAGGGACCTCGCGAAGGAGTTCGTCGCGCGCAAGGGCCGCGAGCGCGTGAGGGCCGTCGACGGCATGAGCTTCTCGCTGCGCCGCGGCGAGATCCTCGGGCTCGTGGGCGAATCGGGCTGCGGCAAGACCACCATAGGAAAGCTGATAATGCGTCTCATCGAGCCGAGCTCGGGCTCGATAGAGGTCGAGGGCTTCCGCTCGGGCCCGCGGGGCGGGAGCGGGGATCTCGCCTACCGCCGCCGCGTGCAGATGGTCTTCCAGGACCCCTACGCCTCCATGAACCCGCACTTCAGGATCAGGGAGGTGCTCGAGGAGCCTCTCCTCATCCATCGCCTCGGGAAGACGCGCCGGGAGCGGATGGCCATGGCGGCCCGGGTCATGGAGGAGGTGAAGATGACTCCGGTGGCCGACTACCTCGACCGCTACCCCCACATGCTCTCCGGCGGGCAGAGGCAGCGGATCGCGATGGCGCGCACGCTCATACTCCGGCCGAGCGTCATCGTCGCAGACGAGCCTGTGTCCATGATCGACCTCTCGACGAGGGCGGAGATCCTCCGCCTCATGAAGACGATCCAGGAGGAGATGGAGCTTTCCTTCATCTACATAACGCACGACATATCGACGGCGCGCTACTTCGCCGACAGGATCGCGGTCATGTATCTCGGGAGGATAATGGAGATCGGGAGCCAGGACGAGGTGATAGACCGGCCGGTCCATCCCTACACGAGGGCCCTCATCGAGGCCGTCTGCGAGCCCGTGGCCGGGCGCGCGCGCATCGCGCGCGGTCCGCTGGCGAAGGGAGAGATACCCTCGGCCTCCGACATTCCCCGGGGCTGCCGATTCCACACGCGCTGCATGTTCGCCGAGGAAGAATGCTCGGTCCTCCCCGAGCCCGAGCTCGAGGACCTGGGCGGCGGCCACCTGCACGCGTGCCGCAGGTGGAGGGAGGTAGCTGAGCGCGCCTAAGCACGCGTCCGCCGGCGCGGGGGCGAAGCCTATCCCTTCCGCTTTCGCTCGGCGGGCAGGCTTATGCGTTTGAAAACCACGAGGGCGAGGTAGGTCAGGAGGATGAAGAGCGAGAAGGCGGCGGAGAAGAGGATGGCCTTCGGATCGGCGGTCGCCTCGGCGGCCTCGCTGAAGACCCTCCGCGTATCGACGAGGATGTCCCAGGAGTTGAGGCGGGAGAAGCGGCCCAGGTAGATGCCGAAGCCCGAAAGGAGGATGGCGGCGGCGACGAGGGCGCGCGAGGCCCTCGCGCCCCAAGCCTCGGCGAAGCCACGCTGCACCAGCCACATCGAGACGAGGCCGATGAAATGCCCGATGAAGGCGAAGACGGCGTTCATGAGGAGGTCGTACCAGAGCAGGGCGTTCAGGCCGAGCCTATCGGATGGCGCGACCCTCAGGTAGGTCCTGTTGATCACGTAGATGAAGTCGGTGAATATGTAGGGCGCGTTCGGGTAGAAGACGAGCCAAAGCGCGGCGATCGGTATCCCGACGAGGGCCCGGCGCCGCCCGGCCTCGTAGCGCGCGAGCAGATGCGCGCCGATCGCGGCGATGGCGTAGGGAACGCTCGCGAGGATCAGGTTCCAGACGAGGTAGCGGTAGGCCGCCCGGCCGGCGAGGGCGAAGCGGAGGGCGTAGAGGAGGAAGCAGCCCGAGACCGCGAGCGCCAGCACGATGGTCAAGTTGAGGAATTCGGAACGGCTCTCCCTCGCCATCGCGGCTCCCGCTAGGCCTCTATGGCGCGCTTCGCGATCTTGTCGAGGATCTTCGCCTTGAAGTCGGCCAGCTTTATCCCGCTCTCCTGGCGCCCGTCGAGGGTGCGCACGGATACGCTCGACTCGTCGGCCTCCCTCTGCCCGACGATGAGCATGTACGGGACCTTCTGGCCCTGCGCCTCCCGGATCTTGGCGTTCATCCTCGAGTCCGTGAGGTCGGCCCGGGCGCGGACTCCTGCGCCGCGCAGCTCGGCCACCACCTTCTTCGCGTAGTCGTCGAAGGCCGCCGCGACGGGAATGACCGTGGCCTGCTCGGGGCACAGCCAGACGGGGAAGGCTCCGGCGTAATGCTCGATGAAGACCCCGAAGAAGCGCTCGAGCGAGCCCAGGAGGGCGCGATGCACCATATACGGCTGCTTATGCTGGCCGTCTTTGTCGATGTAGGTCATCCCAAAGCGCTCGGGCTCGTTCCAGTCGAACTGGATGGTGGTCATCTGCCACTCGCGGCCTATGGCGTCCTTGACCTTGAGGTCTATCTTCGGGCCGTAGAAGGCTCCGCCTCCCTCGTCCAGCTCGTAATCGAGGCCCTCCTTCTCGATGCCCTTCTTGAGGGAGGCGATCGCCTCGGCCCAGCGCGAATCGTCGCCGATGGCGCCCTCCTTCGGCCTCGTGGCCAGATAGGCCTTGATATCCTTGAACCCGAGAGTGCGCCAGATATGCAGGCTGAATCGGAGGACTTCCGCGACCTCCTCCTCGATCTGCTCGGGCGTGCAGAAGATGTGGGCGTCGTCCTGGGTGAAGCCCCGGACGCGCATGAGGCCGTGGAGGACGCCGGAGCGCTCGTAGCGATAGACGGTGCCCAGCTCGGCCCAGCGCAGGGGCAGGTCGCGGTAGGAGCGGGTCGAGTTCTTGTAGATCATGATGTGGAAGGGGCAGTTCATCGGCTTGATGATGTACTCGTCCTCGTCTATCTTCATCGGCGCGTACATGCCCGCCTTGTAAAAGCCGAGGTGGCCCGAGGTCTCCCAGAGCCAGCGTTTGCCGATATGGGGGGTGAAGAGGATCTCGTAGCCGTTCTTGTAGTGCTCCTCGCGCCACCAATTCTCGAGCTCGACGCGGAAGCGCCCGCCCTTGGGGTGCCAATAGGCGAGGCCGGCGCCGGCCTCCTCGTGTGTCGAGAAGAGGTCGAGCTCCTTGCCGAGGCGGCGGTGGTCGCGCTTCTCCGCTTCCTCGAGCATCTTCAGATGGGCCTCGAGCTCCGGGCGGCTAGCGAAGGCGTAAGCGTAGATCCGGGTGAGCATGGGCTGCTTCTCGTCGCCGTGCCAGTAGGCGCCGGCCAGGGAGCGCAGCTTGAAGGCATCGGGCCTGATCTCGCGGGTCGTCGCGACGTGGGGCCCGCGGCAGAGGTCCACGAAACCGTCCTGCTCGTAGGTGGAGATGGTGCCTTCGAGACCCTCGATGAGGTCGAGCTTGAAGGGCTGGTCGGCGAAAAGCCTCCTGGCCTCGTCTTTCGTGACCTCCTTGCGGATGAACTCGGCGTTCGAGGCGATGATGCGCCGCATCTCCTTCTCGATTGCCGGCAGGTCCTCGGCCTGGATGGGCTCAGGGAGCTGGAAATCGTAGTAGAAGCCGTCCTCGATCGCGGGCCCGATGCCCAGCTTCGTGCCGGGATAAAGCTTGAGGACGGCTTCCGCCATCACGTGCGAAGCCGAGTGGCGGATGGTCTGGACCTTCGAGGGGTCGTTCGCGGACATAGACATCCTCCTGAGAGCACGATGAAATAGAGAGGCCCCCGACGGACCTCCGCCCATACGTTACTGACCCGGCGGTAAAACAGCTGACGTGAGCATCGAAAATGGCCCGCGGAGCCAAGCCCTCTTTCGACGCGACGACAGCGTTTCAATTGCCGGGTCAGCGAGGCTCGTCGCGGCAACGCTTCACGTTGACGAACGCGCCTTGCGTAAGGACGAATCTCCCGGGGGCCTTCGCGACGCAGAGCGTCGCGTCGACGCAGTGCGTCGCATCGGGCCTATCCGCGAAACCCGCGGTACCACCTTACTTCGGCATCCCAGGGGAGGCCGCGCTCGAAAGTCCGTGACGTGGATATCGCCGGGCCGACCATGGATCGGGCCCGGCGCGTCGAGGCTCAGGCAGGCCTGCGCCTCGACCTACGGTCGCGAATACTAGGCGCTCCCGAGCCGATGGGACTCGCGCGCACGCCTTTCCTCGCGACGGCTCGGGAGTGGTCTTCGCGATCGCGGCCGCCTGGGGGGCCTCTCAGCCGATCGACGCGCTAGCGTCGTCCTGCCCCCCTCTCTGTCGGCGCCTCTCGAAAGCTACTACTGATCGGGATCAGTATGTCTCCGTCTTGGCCTTTAATGGAGTATCGCCACGGAGGGCGGAAACTGTCAAGGCCGCGACGTCGGGCGGTCCGCGGAACCGGCGGCTAGCCGTATCCGCCGCTGATGTAGCCCGAATAGTCCGAGATGCGCGCGGCCCCGGCGCCCCGGGTTCGCGAACTACTTGTTTTTAGCCCTGGCAGTCGGTATTTTAACGTTAGTACGAGTCATGCCGATAGATGCAGGGTTGGAGGGCGAGGTACTCACCAGGATTGATGAGGAAATCAAGACGCCCGAGGAGTACAGGGTCCTCCTGATCAACGACGACTTCACGACGATGGAGTTCGTCGTGTCCGTCATCATGACCGTATTCCACAAGTCCCTTCCCGAGTCGACCAGGATAATGCTGGACGTGCACAGGAAGGGAAAAGGAACGGTGGGGATCTATAGTTATGACATTGCCGTGACGAAGATCAATCAGGTGCACCAGCTCGCGCGGCAAAACGGATTCCCCCTCAAGTGCACCTTGGAGAAGTCGTAGGTGAAGGTAAGCCAGGAAGTCCAGGCCATTTTTAACGCCGCGTACAACGAGGCGAAGCTCCGGAACCACGAATACCTGACTCCTGAGCATATTCTCTACGCGTCCCTTTCCTTCGAGCAGGTCCGCTCCATCCTCGAGGCCTGCGAGGCCGACGTGGAGCAGCTGCGAAGGGGGATGGAGGCCTACTTCGAGCAGAAGATACCCCAGGTCAAGAACGCCGAGCCCGTGCAGACCGCCGGCTTCCAGAGCGTCATCGAGCGGGCCGTCCTCCAGTCCCAGGCCGCGGGCAAGGAGGAAGTCGAGGTCGCCGACGTCCTCGTCTCCCTCTACGACGAGGAGCGCAACTATTCCGCCTACTACCTGCGGAAATCGGGCGTCAAGCGACTCCAGCTTCTCGAAGTCATCTCCCATGGCGACGGACCCGAGGGCGAGCTCTTCGACGAGGACGAGGAGGAAGAGGAGGAGGAGGAGGGTCACGAGGAGCGCGAGGAGCGAAAGCCCCGCGCGGCCGGCAGGATGAATCCCTTGGAACGCTTCGCTTCCGACCTCACCAAGTCGGCGCGGGAAGGCAAGCTAGAGCCGGTCATCGGCCGGACCGCCGAGATCGAGCGGACCGTCCAGGTGCTCTGCCGGCGACTCAAGAACAACCCGATACACGTAGGCGACGCCGGGGTAGGCAAGACCGCGATAACCGAGGGCCTCGCCCAGCGCATCGTCGCGGGGGACGTGCCGCCTCGCCTCAGGGACTACACGATCTACGCCCTCGACATGGGAGCCCTCCTTGCGGGCACCAAATTCCGCGGCGATTTCGAGGAAAGGGTCAAAAAGGTAGTCGACGAGCTCCTGAAAAAGGATAAATCCATACTCTTCATCGACGAGATCCATACGATAGTCGGAGCCGGCGCCGTGTCCGGCGGGTCGCTGGACGCGTCCAACCTCCTCAAGCCGGCCCTCACCTCGGGAAGGCTGCGCTGCATCGGCAGCACCACCTACGACGAGTACAACAAGTTCTTCGAGAAGGACAGGGCGCTGTCGCGTCGCTTCCAGAAGATAGACATCGTCGAGCCTACCCAGGGCGAGACTGTCGAGATCCTCAAGGGTCTTCGCGTCAAGTACGAGGAGTACCACAAGGTAAAGTACTCCGACGAGGCGCTCGAGCTCGCCGTGAGGCTGTCCGCCCAATACATCACCGAGCGGCGGCTTCCCGACAAGGCCATCGACGTCATCGACGAGGCGGGCGCTTGGGCGAGGATGAACGCCTACAAGACGGGAACCGACGCCGTCCCCCCCGCGGCCGGAGACGGGAGCAGCGCCGCCCAGACCGAGACGGCGACCCTCGACATCAGCGCCAAGGAGATCGAGACGGTCGTCGCCAAGATCGCGCGCATACCGGAGCGATCCGTTTCCATGTCGGAAAAGGACAAGCTCGCCTCCCTCGAGGCGGACCTCAAATCGGACGTGTTCGGGCAGGATAGGGCGGTCGAGTCCGTGGTCAAGGCCGTGAAGCGCTCCCGGGCGGGCTTCCGCTCGCCGGACAAACCCGTGGCCAACTTCATGTTCGTCGGCCCCACGGGCGTCGGCAAGACCGAGCTGGCGCGGCAGCTCGCCCAGCACATGGGCATCAGCCTGCATCGATTCGACATGTCCGAGTACCAGGAGAAGCACACGGTCTCGCGCCTCATCGGCTCGCCCCCGGGCTATGTCGGCTACGAGGAGGGCGGTCTCCTCACGGACGCGATCCGCAAGACCCCGCACGCCGTAGTCCTCCTCGACGAGATCGAGAAGGCCCACCCGGACGTCTACAACATCCTCCTGCAGATCATGGATTACGCTACCCTCACCGACAACCAGGGCCGCAAGGCGGATTTCCGGAATGTCATCCTGATCATGACCAGCAACGCCGGAGCCCGCGACATCGGCAGGAGCCTCATCGGCTTCGGCGACCGGGCCATGACCGATACGGCCCTCTCCGAGGCGGTCGAGCGCGCCTTCACCCCCGAGTTCCGCAACCGCTTGGACGCCGTCGTCCATTTCGAGAACCTTCCCCCCGCGATCATCGAGCGCATAGTCGTCAAGGCCATAGACGATTTCAGGGTCCAGCTTGCTGAAAAGAAAGTCGATCTCGAGGCCACTCCGGCCCTCATCAAGCATCTGGCCGAGAAGGGCTACTCGAGGGAGTTCGGGGCCCGCAACATTGGCCGCCTCGTCGAGGACAAGATCAAGACCTTCTTCGTAGACGAGGTCCTCTTCGGCCGTCTCGTCGAAGGCGGCAAGGCGCTGGCCGACCTCGTCGAGGGCGAAGTGTCCATCACGGTCTCCTGAATCGAAGGCCCGGCAGCCTTGGCCTTCATCGCTGGAGGTGCCACCCGCGACGCATTCAGGCTCAAGGCCCACGACTTAGCTCTGGCCGTCCTAGCCATCCTGTTCGCGGCTTTCTCGGTCGCGTGGCCGGGAACGGGAAGCTTGACTGCGGGGGGGATCGCGATCCCCCGCGGGTACCTGATGGCGGTCGTTTACCTTGGCATAGCCCTGCTATCGCTCCTCGTCCCCCTCGGCTCGGCGCTCTACTCGGAGAGATCGAGGAGCCGCGGAATCGGCATTCGCGGACGTGCACTCGCCTTCTTGAGGACCTACTATCCTCAGGCCTTCATCGCCCTCTTCTTCACCGACGCGATACTCCTCTCGGCCCAGGCCATGGGAGGCGTCTCCCACGACGCGTTCTTCGAGGCTGCCGACCAGGCCATATTCGGCTTCCAGCCGGCGCGCGAGTTCTCGCGCGCCCTCGGCTCCCGGGCATGGGTCAACGAGGTCATGTTCGGGGTCTACTTCGCCTACTTTCCGTTCATGATCACGGCCGTCTGGATACCTTATTTTAAAGGCAACCGCGCGGAAGGCGAGCGTCAGCTGTTCACGGTCTGCGCGACCGTCGCCGTCGTCTGCACCTGGTACGTCTTCTTTCGCGTCCAAGGGCCGAAATACTGGCTGCCCGACTTGAAGAAGTCCTGGTACGACGGGATCGAAGGCGGATTCTTCGTGGCCCTCTTCAAGCGCTCTCTCGCGAACGCCACTCTCTCGGGGGCGGCTTTCCCGTCGACGCACGTCATCCTCACCCTGACGACCCTCGCCCTCGCCTACCGCAACGACCGCCGCTACTTCGCCGTCTACCTGCCGATCGCCGCGCTCATTCTCTGCTCGACGGTCTACATACGGGCCCACTGGGCCAGCGACATCATAGGCGGCATGCTCGTCGCCTGCCTGCTCGCGCCCTTCTTCTACCGCCATTACGGCGGCGTCGACCGCCTGGCCGCTCGCATGAGCGGAAGCCTGCGGGGGCGGACGGGCGACGCTCTCGCCCGAGCGCCCCGGCCTTAGCTATACTCGTCCCATGCCGCGCCGCCCAAGCCCTCCTGTCTCGCGCCGAGATGCGCCATTCCCCTACCTGACCCAGGAAATGGACTTTCCCTTCCCCGCGCCCTCTTCAGCCGACAGTCGCGGCATCGTCTGCGCAGGGGGGAATCTCTCGCCGGGCCTCCTCCTCTCAGCGTATCGCCAAGGCATCTTCCCTTGGTTCTCGGAGACCGAGCCCATCCTGTGGTGGAGCCCCGATCCCCGCTTCGTCCTCTTCACGGAGGAGCTCCACGTCTCGGGGACCATGAGAAAGCTCCTGCGTCATCGCCTCGGTCCCGATAGGATCGAAGGCGGTCGCGCGATGAAGTACGAGCTCGCGCTCGACCGCGACTTCCCGGCGGTGATCCGCGCCTGCGCGTCCGCGCCGAGGCCGGGCCAGGAAGGCACCTGGATCACCGAGGGCATGATCGCGGCCTACATCGAGTTGCACCGCCTCGGCTACGCGCATTCGGCGGAAGCCAGGCTCGGCGGCGAACTCGTCGGCGGCCTCTACGGCGTCGCCCTGGGCTCCCTGTTCTTCGGCGAATCTATGTTCAGCCGCGCCGACGGAGCCTCCAAGACCGCCTTCATACCCCTGGTCTGGCGCCTCAGGGAAGAGGGCTTCACCCTCGTAGATTCGCAAGTATATACTGATCATCTCGCCGGACTCGGCGCTCGGGAGATACCGCGCATTGAATACCTTTCCCTCCTCGCCGATCGCCTCTCCGCGGAGTCGCGAAAAGGCGATTGGTCGACGCTTTTCGCCGGGTTTCCCGATTCTCTCGAATTTCGCCGCGTCGTCCTTAAAGGGACGGATTAGAGCATGAAGCTACTTTTCATACAGCTTCCCCTTCAGGAACCGAACGGGGAGAGCTCCCAATCCAATATCCCCCTGGCCGCGGGCTACCTGGCCGCCTATGCGGAATCGCGCAGCCTCCTCACCCGCGGCGACTGGGCCATCCTGGACCGCGCTATCGCCGACTTCGGCTCGGATACCGCGATCGTCGAGGCTGTCGCCGCCTCGGGGGCCGAGCTCGTTGCCTTTTCCCTCTACGCCTGGAACCTGGACCGCAGCCTCCACGTGGCCGAGCGCTCCCTCTTATCGGCGCCTCGCGCCCGCCTCGTCGCGGGAGGCCCCGAAGTCGTCGCCGGCATGAAGATCCTCTCCCGCTCGCCCTTTCACTCCCTGGTCGAGGGCGAGGGCGAGGAGGCCTTCTGCGAGCTCCTCGACGACATGCGTCGGGGAAAGCCCCTCGCCAAGCGATATTCCTCGCCGAGGCCGATCGACCTGGCCAAGCTGCCCAACCCCTACCTCGTCGGCGCCCTCCCCTTCGAGCCGGACAGGCCGGTGCACCTCGAGACGATGCGCGGCTGTCCCATGCATTGCGGCTACTGCTTCTACGGCAAGTCGAGCGGCGAGCTCAGGCGCTATCCCCGCGAGCAGGCCTGCGAGGTCGTCGAGGCCGCCGGGAAATCCGGCGTCCGCGAGCTCTATTTGATGGACCCGTCCTTCCAGGCGAGCGAGGATCTCGCGGGCCGCCTGGTCGACCTCGCCAAGTCCAATTCGGCCGGCATGTCCCTCCACGCCGAGATACGCCTCGAGTCCGTAACCGAGGAGATAGGCCGCCTCTACGCGGCCGCCGGACTGGCCTCCGCCGAGGTGGGCCTGCAGAGCGTCAATCCCAAGGCCCTCGAGGCGGTCCAGCGCTCCTGGGACCGGCCGGCCTTCGAGCGCGGCGCGGAAGCGCTCGCGAAGAACAGGGTGGCCGTCAAGACCGGCGTCATACTCGGGCTTCCCTTCGACGGCTATGAGCAAGTCATCGAGACCTTCGATTTCCTCGGCATGCACGGCCTCGGGCAGGAGGCGGAGCTCTACCCGCTCTCGCTCCTTCCCGGCACGGTCGTGCGGGAGAAGGCCGACGACTGGGGCATGTCTCGGATGGAGGGCCCTCCATACTGGGTCACCTCGACCGACTGGATATCCGGCGACGATATGGCCGACGCGGTAGCCGCCTTCGAGGACGGCTTCGACGTCGAGTGGGCCTTCCCGCCGGCGCCGCATTTCCGCGAGGAGGAGGGGGGCTTCCGCGCCTTCCTCAACGCCCGCCGAGGCGAGAGCGTCGACTGGGCGCGCCTCAACCCCGCTCGCCTAGCTTCCTCGCTGACGATCCTGGCCGACGCCGACGACCCGGAGGGAGTCTCCCGCCTCGTGCGTGCCGCCCGCGACCTCAAGCGCGACAATCCCTTCACCCTCTACCAGATCGTCCTCCGCTCGGACAGCCGCTTTCCTTCCGAGAAGCTGGCCGCGCGTGTCCGCGACGCCTTCGCCAAGGACGACCACTTCTACGAGCTCTCGCGCTATTTCTCCCTCGACCCCCAGCCCAGCTACCAGGTACGCCTCTTCTTCGCGACGCGGAACCCTTCGCTCGCCTATCGCGCGATGGAGGAGGCCCAGGACATGGAGACCATGCTCGTCATCGGAGGCAAAGGCGGCTTCAACGCCGACCGCCTGGCGGAGCAACTCCCCTTCGTCGCCTTCGACCGGGAGGCGCTGCCTTTCGACAGGCTCTACGAGCTGATGAGCGTATATGCGGAGTTCCGCCATATGCTGGTCGAGGCTCCGGAGGAGCTCTTCGTCTAGTCATAAGGAGACTGCCGAGGCGCTCAAGGGGGCAGGGAGCGGAAACCCCATTTTCGCGGGAGATCCGAGTAAGCGAAACCGGAAGCGAGATTCAGATTTCGATAATTGGTCAAGTTATCAATATTCCGAATATTATTTGACAATTTGCTTAATAATCAGCATGATAGTCTAATGATTGACGAAATCGACATTAAACTTGTCGACCTTTTACAGGGCAATGCCAAGCTATCAAACGCCGATCTCGCCCAAGCGGTGGGACTCACAGCATCCTCGGTCTTCGAGCGCGTCAAAAGGCTCGAGCAGAAGGGAGTAATTACCGGCTATATCGCGACGGTGGATGCGACAAAACTGGGCAGGGGGCTGCTTGCCTTCGTGCGCCTGAGCTTCGGCGATTCGCGGGACGAGAGCTCCAAGGATACCCTCGATAGGCTCGCCATCCTCTGCTCCTCGGAGCCCAGCATCCTCGAGTGCCACGATGTCGCGGGAGAAGATTGCGCTGTCCTGAAGCTCAGGGTTTCGGACACTCATGAGCTCCAGGGTCTTCTCTCCAAGATAAAGGATTGTACTAAAAGCTCTAGATCGGTCACGAGCATCGTCCTCATGACGATAAAGGAATCCTATGCGATAGCTCCATTCGCGAAACGAGAGGCTGGGGAGGAAGGATGATGAAATCGAGGGGCTCCGCGAGAGTCGTCATCGCCATCGCCGTTTCCCTTATCCTTTGGTCTTCGGCATTCGCGGCCATCCGGGTAGGTCTGAAAGGCTTCGGTCCAGGTCAGCTTGCCCTGCTTCGATTCTCCATAGCCTCGATCGCGCTCCTCATCTATTCCCTGCTGACCCGCCAGCCTCTTCCCCGCGCCCGGGACCTTCCGATGATGTTCCTCTTGGGCTTTCTCGGTTTCTTCATCTACCATGTCGGCCTCAACTCGGGAGAGGTCGTCGTTCCGGCCGGATCAGCGAGTTTCATCATCTCCTCCGTCCCGGTATTCTCTACGCTCATGGCCGTCGCCTTCCTGAAAGAGCGACTGACCTTCCTGGGCTGGATGGGGGTGCTTATCTCCTTCTGCGGAGTAACCTTGACATCCCTCGGCTCGGGGGCGGGCTTCAGATTCGAACCCGCGGCGCTGTTCATCGTGTGCGCGGCTATCGGCGAGAGTATTTATTTCGTTCTCCAAAAGCCGTTTTACTCTCGTTTCTCGGGCCTTCAACTCAGCACCTACACCATTTGGACCGGCACGCTCTGCATGTTGGTCTTCCTCCCCGGGCTGCTGCGCCAAGCGCATACCGCGTCGCTCGGCGCGACTCTTGCGGTCGTATACCTCGGATTATTCCCGGCGGCCACAGGTTACGTGCTGTGGGCCTATGCGCTCTCCAAGGTAAACGTGTCGCGGGTCACGAGCAGCCTCAACCTTCAACCCGTCCTATCGCTGGCGATCGCGCTACTATGGTTGGGCGAGATGCCGACGACGGTGGCCTTGGTGGGCGGGGCGATCACTATCGCCGGCGTCATCGTCCTGAACACGCTCGGAAAGCGGGTACGGGCAGCAAGGACCTGAGATACGGGATATCATTGAGCGAAGCCAAGTCGGCAATCGGGCGTGCTTTCATTCTCCCTGCCACGTTTTTTGGCTACATTGGCCGCTGGCGCCGTCGCGTCCAGGCCGAATCGCCAAAACCGAGCCGTGACGACACTCTCAAGGAGGCCTCGTAGGCAAATAATATTCGCGAGCGTCATGGTGGACGATCAAGAGAGGGCCCCGAAGCGCTCGAGCTCGTGCTCGAGGCAACGCGCATCGCGCCCTCCAAGGCCTATCAGAAGGCCCTCTTCAATTCGGGAATGCCGATCCTTTTCGAAGAGGGCTGCGGGAAAATAGTGAATCCGGTTCAGCCGAACCGGGGACCCGCGTCGCAACGCAGGAAAACGCGCATCGCGGCCCTGCCTCGATTGCCCCAATAGGAATAGGGTATGAGCTTGGCAAGCCCGACTAAGGCGACTATCTCTTCATCCGGGAAAGTATGATCCGGTTCGGGCCGAAGGGCGGCGGGCTCGACGACAAGCGAATCCAGGTCGATGCCCGGATTGTCCACGGTTTCGACGCAATAAACGAGGGGACCGCGGACGATGGCGACTCGGCCGCGATCGCACCGGACTTTGGGATCGGCGCCGAGGAAGTTCACGGGCATATCGAAATCCAGCTGCACGCGACGGTTCCCAGTCTCGAGCGCCAGCATTTCGTAAGTCGCCGACGCGAATCGCGCCGCGCCGAAGGTACGAGCGGGCTTTCGATCGATTACCAGGACTTCGACCCCATCGAGCCTGACACGGCATCGACCAGCCCATCCGGGAACGCGAAAATAGAGACGAATCGGCGCCGGAGTCTCCACCGAGATCGCGACCTCGCCCTTCCAGGGGAAGCCCGACTCCATGGCCACGGCGGTCCCGTCGGCGATCCTCGCAGAGCAGGTGAAGTATTGATCGATGCGGAGGGCGCCCTCCGCGCGCGCGATCGCGAATCGGTCGAGGTCGGCCCAGAGGCGGGAGAGGTTCGATGGGCAGCAGGGTGTCGCGAACCATGAACGGCGAGCCGCGTCGCCGTCGGAGGCGAGGGGGTTGCGGTAGAAATATTCGTCCCCCGCGGGCGATATGCCGACCGCCGCGGCGTTATAGAGCTGCCATTCGACGAGATCGGCGTGGCGCGCGTCGTCGACGGGGCTCGAGAGGGACATCTCACGGTTCCAGAGGACGCTTCCAATGGCCGCGCAGGTCTCGGAGTAGGAGTAGGCGTTGTCGAGTTCGTAGGGCGAGCCGAAGCCCTCGATGACGGGAAGGGCGCCGATGCCGCCGGTGACGTACATCTTCCTATCGACGAGCGCAGTCCAGGCCTCATGGAGAGTCGCGCGCAGGCGATCGTCGCCGGTTTCGGCGCAGAGCATGGATGCGGCGGTCACGAGATAAGACCATCGGACGGCGTGTCCCCTCGGCTCGACCTGCGCGCGGAGGGGCCGGTCCTGCTGCTGATAGGAGCCGCCCAGGAAGATCGGTATTGACCGCAGGGCGATGAAGGGCGGCTCGCGCCTCCCGAGGTTCTCCCCGAGCTCGAAGCCCGGACCTCCGCCCGCGGGGCGCTTCCCGACGACCGCCTTGGAACGCGAAGCCTGGGAAATGAGTTGCGCGACGAGCTTGGGGCCGAAGAATCTGATCCTGCCCCGCCGCTCGAGGAGCGCCGTCGCCGTATCCAAATATTCGCGCGTCCTGGTTGCCCGGTACAGCCTGAGCAGGGCAATCTCTATTTCCTCGTGTCCGCTGGTGCGATCGTTCGATGCCACGCGGAAGTTCTCGACGACGAGATCGGCGGCGCGCTCGGACAGATCCAGGAGATCGCGACTCCCCGAGGCCTCGAACCGCGACACTCCCGCCTCGATGAAATGCCCGAGGCAATAGAGCTCGTGCTCTATCATGAGGTTCTTCCAGCGCACTCCGGGAAAATGGATCTGGTTGTACGTAAAAAGATAGCCGTCCGGCTCCTGAGCGCGAGACATCAGCCCGACGTATTCGCCCAGGAGGGCCTCGAGCCTCGGCGAAGGATCGGAGCGGAGGATGCGGCTCGCCGCGTCGGCCCATTTATGGAGGTCCGAATCGGAATAGAAAAAGCCGCGCCGCTCGCCTGTCTTGAGACCGGCCGCGATACGGAAGTTATCGATCGTTCCGGTCGCCTCGTAGCGCTCCCATTGGTAGAAGATGGCGCGATCGCGGTTGACGGCCCGGCGTCTTCCCCAGTAGCCCCCTCCAATCCTGGTCGATCCGGCAGGCAGCTCCCGCCAAGGAATCGCCTCTCCCCTCTGCATTTGCTCTACCCTGCCAGCATGGAGCAAGTCACTACGGCCCCGGGGCCCTTCGAGACGACGACCTCCCCGTCCCGCCGATGCAAGAGAGCCTGGACTATCTTATAGCCGAGCGACTCCGACTTGCCAGGCTCGAAGTCGTCCGGGAAGCCAGGGCCATCGTCCGCGATTTCGAAAAAGACCCTGGGCTGCTCCCAGCGGATGGAGACGCCGAGGCGCCCGCCGCCCTTGGGAACGATGGCGTGCTTGAGCGCATTGGCCACGAGCTCGGTGAGGACGAGACCGAAATCGATGCCTACAGAGGAATCGACATCGACGCGGCCGCCCTCGATCTTTGCTTCTATTCCGATTCCCTCCGTCTCGTAGGCCGACACGGCGAGCCGCAATATATCCCGGGAATAGGCCACCAGGTCGATCTTGTCCCCCGATTCTACGTCGTAGAGCCTTTCGTTCGCGAGGGAGATGACTCGTATGCGCTCGTTGATCGACCTGGACATGGACTCCACGGCCGGATCGCTCGAGCGGTGGGCCTGCAAGGACACTATGCTTCCGACTATCTGCAGGCTGTTCTTCACCCGGTGGTGGACCTCCTTCAAGAGCATCTCTTTCTCGGTCAGGGACTCCTCGAGCCTCGCGCTGGTGGCCATGGCCTTCTGGATCTGCTCCTTGAGCATATCGTTCGCGCTCCCTACCTCGCGCGATAGCTGCTCCGCCCTGTCGAAGGCGCTCGTGAAGCGCTTGGCGAGGACGAGGGACTGGAGGAGCACGAAGAGGGCGAGGAAATAGGGCAGCCAATTGCCGGTTCGGATAAGATGAGAGGAATAGAGGATGTCGTTGATAGCGCAGAGGCCGATGAGGCTGCCGCCCACCAACATGGCGTATCCGCCCTGTATCCCGTTGTACGCGGCTCGCGCGAGGACCGCGACGGTCGTAATGATTATCGAGGCGATCGCGATCCCATAGAAGAAGAATATGCTCCATGTGAGCCAATAGAGAGGGAGGACTAGCTCGAATACGGCGAAGGGCGCGAAGAGGAAGAGGAGGATCCACATCCGCCTATGGACAGTCGGGAAGAAGCTGAGGAAGAAGGCGATGGCCGCGGGCATGCCGAGCATCGCCGTCGCGTACTCGATCCGCACAAGCAGGTTGAAAGGCATCGCCGGGAAAAGTTTCATTAGGGCATATTCGCCGGTCACCAATGGCCTGATCGCGATGACGAACCCGAAAATCGCGAAAAACAGATAGCTTGTTTCCTTCCTTCGGAATGCGAATATTATCAGCGAGTTTAAGGCCAGCGTCGCCACGACGGAGGTGAGCACGATGGAATACGAAACGGCCGTCTGTTGCTCGCTGGCCAGAGTCGAGCGCTCGCCCAGGATCAGGGGCCTCCATATTCCCCCGCCGCGATACTCGTAATTCGATACCCGCAGAAGAATATCGAGAGTCCCTCCGGCCACATCGATCTGGTTCACGCCCGGACTATAGCTCGAGACGGCTGTCGCTCGATCGAGGGAGGGCCGACCCGCGCTGGCCACCGTTTCCCCATTTACCTCGAGCTCGAAGGCGTTCATGCCCGTGGAATTCCGTATCGCGAGCCTGGGCGCGCCCGACGGCAAAAGAACGCGGAGTCGATAGGTTCCCGCCCCCGTTCCGGGGCGGTCGCCCCCTTCGGGATGAGACCAGAAATCGGGTACGACCCTCGTTTGCCACTCCGCTCGGCTTGAGGCGGTGGCGGCGTCCAGGAGAGCCGCCGAGGCGAAACGCCACTGGCCGACGAGGCTTACTTCCCCTCGGGCGAGGAAATCCCAAGAGCGCAAGTCGAGTACGCCGCCGACTGCTTGAGGTCCGTAGGATGGCGCGCGCCCGGGGTCGAAGTTGGCGCAACCGTCGAGGGCGCAAACCCAAGCCGCGAGGATGCTCATCAGGGCGGCCTCGAGCGTCGCTCGCCATTGCAACCCGTTTCCCATTAGTGAATTATATACCCGGATTAAAATTGGCGCGATAGTCGACCGATTGACGAAGATTTCCCCCTAGCTTTCCTAATTGCTTCTATTGACACGTACTCCCGGCAACGATAAACTCAGTTTCTAGTGTTACTATTTATAGTAACGGTTCAAAGGAGAAACCATGATTCGCCCCTCGCGTCTGGACTTCGTCGACACTGCAAAGCGGGGCCATGTGGTGCCTGTCCTAAAGGATTTAGCGGCGGACCGACTCACGCCCATAGACGCCTTTTACGCCCTCGGCGCATCCTACCTGCTTGAATCGGCCGGGGGCGGCTCGTTCGGACGTTACTCCTTCCTCGGAGTCGAGATCGTCGCCAGTCTCAGGATCGATGGCGAGGAAGTGAAATGGGCGGACGAGGAAGGCGCGCGGATTTTCCGCGCCATGGATCCCGTACGCGCCATTGGTGATCTGATGCGCTCGCGGCCCTGGGACGGCGAGGGGGATCTCTCTCCCTTCCCGGGGGGAGCCGTCGGGTACCTCGGCTACGATGCGGCGAGGCGCTGGGAGAAGCTGCCCGAGGTCTCCGGCAAGCCCGGACCCGTCGCGCCGGACGGCGTTTTCATGATTTCGCGCTACACCCTGGTATTCGACAATCTCATGCATTCCCTCCGCATCGTGTGCAACCAGAGAGTCGGCGAGGATCCCGAGTCGGACTACGTCGAGGCGATACGGGGCATCGAGCGCATCGAAGCGAAACTCGAGCGGGCCGACCTCGGTCATGACCACTCGCGGCGGCCGCCAATCGTCGGGCCTCTAGTCTCGAATATGGACAAGGCCGCCTTCGAGGCCGGCGTCATGAGGGCCAAGATGCTCATAGAGGAAGGAGAGGCCATCCAAATCGTCCTATCGCGCAGTTTCATAGCGGACTTCGACGGCTCGCCCTTCGACGTCTATCGAGCCCTTCGCTCGATCAACCCTTCGCCGTACATGTTCTACCTCGACTTCGGGGACTTCGTGCTCCTCGGAGCCTCTCCGGAGGTCATGGTAAGGGTAGACGAGGGAAAGGCCGTCCTGAGGCCTATAGCCGGAACGAGGCCGCGCGGAAAGGACGCCGCCGAGGACGCGGCCCTGCGGATCGAGCTCCTCGCCGACGACAAGGAGAGGGCCGAGCATACTATGCTGATCGATCTCGCGCGCAACGACCTGGGTCGCGTGGCCATGCCCGGCTCGGTCTGCGTGGACCGCATGATGGAGGTCGAGTACTACTCGCACGTAATGCATATCGTCTCGGAAGTGTCGTGCCGCCTCGCTCCAGGCGTCGACATTTACGATGTGATCCGCGCCGCCTTCCCCGCGGGGACCGTTTCAGGGGCGCCCAAGATACGCGCGATGGAGATCATAGACGAGATCGAGGCGGATCGAAGAGGCCCGTATGCGGGCCTCGTGGGTTATTTCAGCTATCGCGGCGGCTTCGATTCCTGCATCACGATACGCTCGGCCCTCGTCAAGGACGGGAAGATACGCATCCAGGCCGGGGCCGGCATAGTCTACGACTCGGTCCCGGAACGCGAATTCGAGGAGACCGCGGCGAAGGCCGCGGCCATGCTGGCCGCCGCGGGCACGGCATCGACCGCACCTAAGGCCAGGGGCTGACAATGGTCCTGCTGATCGACAACTACGATTCCTTCACCTACAATCTCGCCCAGCTCCTCATGCGCCTCGGCGAGGAAGTCCACGTGGCCCGCAACGACGAGATCACGGTCGAAGAGGCCGAGACCCTCGATTTCGACAGGCTCGTCATCTCTCCCGGCCCGGGCCGGCCCGAGGCGGCGGGGAATTCCATCGCGCTCATTCGGCGCTTCGCGGGGTTCAAGCCGATACTCGGCGTCTGCCTCGGGCATCAGGCTATAGCCGCCGCCTTCGGCGGGCGCATAGTCCGCGCGAAGAGGATCATGCACGGCAAAGCCGACACGATCTCACATGACGGCAAGACTCTTTTCTCCGAGGCGCCGAACCCCATGCGAGCGATCCGGTATCACTCCCTCGCCGTCGACCGCGACAGCCTTCCCTCCGGGTTCGAAGTCAGCGCCACTTCCTCCGACGGCGAGATCATGGCCATTCGCCACCTCGAGCACCGAGTCGAGGGGCTGCAGTTCCATCCGGAGTCGATCGGCACCGAGGACGGCGAGCGCTTGATCCGCAATTTCCTTTCGGGCGTCCGCGAGATCCCTTCGATCAAGCACATGCTTAAGCGACTAGCGGCGCGCGAGGAGCTCACGCGGGACGAGGCGCGGAGTTTCATGGATCAGATAGCCGACGGATCGGTTTCCCAAGCCCAGGTCGGCGCCTTCATGGCCAGCCTTACGGTCAAGGGCCCGACCATCGAGGAGATGACGGGCTTCGCGTCTTCGCTCTACGAACGCGCGATCCGCGTGCCTCTCCCTGCCGGCCTCGCGACCGTCGACACCTGCGGCACCGGCGGGGACTCTTCCGGGACCTTCAATATCTCGACCGCCTCGGCCTTCGTCGCTGCCGGAGCCGGAGCGCGCGTCGCCAAGCATGGCAACCGTTCCATCACTTCGCGCTCGGGCTCCGCGGATGTACTCGACGCGCTCGGCGTATCGACGAGAATGGCTCCTTCTGAGGCCGCTACGGCGATACAGGAGGCGGGCATGGCCTTCCTTTTCGCGCCGGCCTACCATCCGGCCTTCAAGAACATCATGGGCCCGAGGCGCGAACTCGGATTCCGCACCATCTTCAATATGATGGGTCCGATGCTGAATCCGGCTCGCGCCGAAGCCCAAGTCGTGGGCGTATACTCCCCCGAGCTCACCGAGACTGTAGCTCGGATCCTGGCAAATCTGGGGATAGGCCGCGCCCTGGTTGTGCATGGCCTCGACGGTATCGATGAGATAAGCCTCGCGGCCTGCACGAAGGTGACTGAGCTCGACAAAGGCTGGACGCGCACCTACGTGATCGATCCCCAGAACTATGGCTTCGAGCTATGCGCGCCGGCCGACCTGAAGGGCGGCGACGCGGTAGAGAACGCGGGCATCGTGGACCGGATACTCTCGGGCGATCCCGGCCCCAAGCGCGATGTGGTGGTCCTCAATGCGGCTGCGGCCATCTTGGCGGCTGGAATCGCCCCGGATTTCGGCGCGGCGATAGAATCGGCGCGCGCGTCGATCGACGGGGGCGCGGCGCATCGCGTCCTGGACTCGCTGCGCGAGCTTTCCCGCACTCGCGGCGGCGCGATCCCGGCGCATAAGGACTAGAGCATGAGCATCCTCGAGACGATTTGCGCCGAGCGAAGGGCCGATACCGCGCGCCGGAGGCGCGAAAGGCCGCCTTCCTCGCTCGGCCGCGCGGCGGGACCTCCACGTCCCTCCCTCTCCGCTCGCGGCTCCGCGCCGGGGGGCGCCGGCCGGAACGGGGCTCTGCCCCGGACGCTCCTCATCGCCGAGTGCAAGAAAGCCTCGCCTTCGCGGGGACTCCTTGTCGCGGATTACGACCCCGTCGCCCTCGCCTCGTCCTACGAGCGCGGCGGCGCAGGCATGATCTCCGTGCTCACCGAGCCGCGTCACTTCCTCGGCGCGGACGAGCACCTTATCGCGGTCCGTGCCGCCGTCCACCTGCCCATCCTCCGCAAGGATTTTTGCGTCGATGCCTATCAAGTGCTCGAGGCTTGGTCCATCGGCGCCGATGCCGTCCTCTTCATAGCCGCTGCGCTTTCCCCTGCGCAATTGCTCGAGCTGACCGCCGCGGCGCGGGAGCTCGACATGGCCGTCCTCGTCGAGATTCACGAGGAGACCGAGCTAGCATGCGCGATAGCCGCGGAGCCCGACGCGATCGGCGTGAACGCCCGCGACCTGCGCGACTTCAGCGTCGACGGGGACAGGTCGCGAGCCTTGGCCCGACTGATTCCGGAGGGACCGCTGCGAGTAGCCGAATCGGGGATGCGTTCGCCCGATGATGCCTCGGCCCTCCGCGCCGCGGGATATCAGGGTTTCCTAGTCGGGGAGGCGCTCGCGACGGCAGCGGATCCGGAAAAGCGCGTCAGGGAATTCGCGGCTGCCATCGCGAAAACGCCGCGAGGCCAGAGCGCTGAGCGCTCGGAGGGCGAGCGAAGGAGCGAAAGCTCGATGGGATTCGCTATCGTGCCCAATGCCCCGCATGCTATGCCTCCCGGAGATGCGGGATGAGAATTAAAGTGAAGATATGCGGTATTACCAGGCTCGAGGACGCCAAGCTGGCCTTGGCGCTCGGCGCGGACGAGATCGGCTTCATTCTCGCTCCCTCGCCGAGACGGGTCGAGCCCGAGACCGTCAGGACCATCCTTGAAGCCCTGAAGGGCGATGGCGGCCTCCATTCATCCCGCCCGACGCCGAGCTTCGGCTCGGTGGGCGTCTTCGTGAACGAGACTTCCGACGCCATGCGCGATATCATGATCTTCGCCGGCCTCGACGCCGCGCAGATACACGGCGACGAGACGCCCGAGACCTGCGCCGGTTTCGATTTCCCCTGGTTCAGGGCTTTGCGGATAAACGGCGTCGACGAGGCGAACCGCCTCGTCGGGGCCCAATGGCGCTGTCCTCGCCTCCTCGTCGATTCGGCCGCGCGCGGGATGGGCGGCGGCACGGGCGATACCATCGGGACTTGGGCGGCGCTCGCGGCCGGGGCTCTCGCCCGCGGCGCGGGCAAAGGATACTTCGTCGCGGGCGGAGTGAGGCCGCGCAACGTCGCGAACTTCATACATTCGCTCTCGCCGGACGGACTCGACGTTTCAAGCGGCGTCGAGGAGGCGCCGGGCAGGAAATCCGCCGGAAAGCTCGAGGATTTGTTTCGCGAGATCGGCCTCGCCGAGGCGGCCAGAGGCTCGGAGGAGGTCACGCATGCGGCGAGATGAGCGGTACTACGGCCGTTTCGGCGGCCGCTACGTACCGGAGGTCCTGAGACCCGCCTTCGAGGAGCTGGAGGCCGCATGGGAAGAGGCTCGCGACGACGCGGGCTACTGGACCCTCCTCGCTAAGCTCGGCCGCGATTACGTAGGCCGACCCACGCCTTTGTGCCTCGCCGAGACCCTGTCCGCCGAGCTAGGCCTAAAACTCTACCTCAAGCTCGAAGGGCTCGCGAACACCGGCGCCCATAAGATCAACAATGCCATGGGCCAGGCGATCCTCGCGAAGCGCATGGGCAAGGCGAGAGTCATCGCCGAGACGGGAGCGGGACAGCATGGCCTCGCTACGGCGGCCGCTGCGGCCAAGCTCGGGCTCGAATGCGAGGTCTTCATGGGCGAGCTCGACATGGCGCGCCAACACCCGAATGTCTTCGGGATGAGGATGTTCGGCGCGAAAGTCACTCCGGTGCGGGAGGGAACGCGCACTCTCACCGACGCCGTGAACGCCGCGATGAAGAATTGGACCGAGCGCGTATCGGATACCCACTATATCCTCGGCTCGGCCTTGGGCGCCCACCCCTACCCCGCCATAGTGCGCGAGCTGCAATCGGTCATCGGTAAGGAGATAAAGACTCAAGTGCTTGACCGCGAGGGGCGACTCCCCGATCGGATTTATGCCTGCGTCGGCGGCGGCTCCAACTCCATCGGCGCATTCGCGGCCTTCCTGGACGAGAAGGTCGAGCTGGTAGGGGCCGAGGCGGGCGGATGCGGAGGCGAACCGGGCATGCACGCCTCGCGGATGGGCGGCAAAGGGAGCGTCGGCATCGTGCAGGCATACAAATCCCTTTTTCTCCAGGATGCGGACGGCTCCCTTCTGGCCACCCATTCCGTGAGCGCAGGCCTCGACTATGCCGGCATCGGACCGCAGCTCGCTCACCTCGGCGAGACGGGGCGCGTGCGATTCGCCTCGGTCTCGGACGAAGAGGCCTTGGCGGCCGTATCGCGCACCGCCAGGGCCGAAGGCATCCTGCCCGCCCTCGAGTCAGCCCATGCCCTGGCCCTGGCCTTTCGCGAGGCGGGATCCGCGCCGCTCGATTCGGTGATCGTCGTCAACGTCTCGGGACGCGGGGACAAGGATCTCTTCATCACCGCGCCGCGCTTCGATCGCGCGGATTGGCTCTCCTTCCTCGAAGCCGAAGCCGCCCGATTGCGCGGTGCGCCGCCGTTGGAAGGCGATCATGACGGGGATTGAGAGGATTAGGCGCGCTTTCGAATCCAACGCGCGCATCAAGATCATGGCCCATGCCGTATGCGGCTATCCCGACAAGGCGGCTTCGGCAAGGATTCTGGCCTCGATGGCCTCTTCCGGAGCCGATCTGATCGAGGCCCAGCTTCCGTTCTCGGACCCTTCGGCGGACGGCAGCTCGATCGTCCAGGCCAATCATGCCGCCCGGCTCGCTGGCTCCGGCACCGAAGACTGCCTGGCCATCCTCGAGACGCTGCGCGGGACCACTTCGGCCCCGATACTCGTCATGAGCTATATCAATCCCATACTCGCCTTCGGCGTCGATGCGATGATCGAGCGGGCCGCGCGAACGGGCCTCGACGGATTCATCGTGCCGGATTACCCCGACGACGAACCCGAGCTCGGCATGCTCGAGAAATGCGAGGCTGCAGGCCTGGCCTTCGTGCCCCTCATCGCTCCGACGACCGGCCTCGAGCGGGCCGCGACCCTGGCAAGCGCCGGCTCTGCTCCCTTCCTCTATGCCGTGCTCCGCCTCGGCGTGACCGGGCGGAAAACCGAATTCTACTCCGATTCACTGGAGAGGCTGGAAGCCCTCAAGAGTCGGACCGGGAAATACATCGCCGCCGGCTTCGGCATTCGAGAGCCCTCCCAGATCGAGGCCCTGCGCGGCTGGGCCGATTGCGCGATCGTCGGCTCGGTATTGATAGACACTGCGAGGACGGCGATCGAGGAAGGCGGGGATCCCGCCGACGCGGTGGGCTCGATGCTGCTATCGCTGCGCCGGGATCAGTAAAGCTCTCTCAAATCCGCCTCGTTCGCGCAGGGCTCCCCCGCAAGCCATGTGGCGATATTGTCGATGGTCTGCTCCATGGCGAGAGCCCCGGCTTCCCGCGTAGAGCCTCCGACGTGGGGCGACAGCACGACGTTGGGCAGCTCGTGTATGGGAAACCGCGATGGCGCGCCTACGGTGGCCCCTCCTTCGGGATATGAGTACCAGGTGTCGATCGCCGCTCCTTTGAGTATGCCGTCCCGCAGCGCGAGATAGAGTCCTTCCTCGTCGACGATCGGACCGCGTCCCACATTGACGAGGAATTTGCCGCGCGCCGCCATGAGGATCTCCTTGCCGAAAAGCCCGGTCGTCGCCGGGGTCAGGGGCAATGCCACGAATAGAAGCTCCGCCCAATCGACGGCGGCGCGAAGGTCCTCTTCCACGCGATCAAAGAACGGCGGCATCGGGAGCGCGGAGCGACGTCGATATCCTACTACGGGGCAGTCGAGAGCCTTCAGGACGCGGGCGATCGCGCTGCCGATGGCCCCGACCCCGAACACAGCGCATGGCCTGCGGCTGATGGAGTTCCACTCGTCTTCGGCGCCTTTTCCCACCCAAAAGCCGTGCCATTTCGCATGGCGAAGGTCGTTGTGGAACTCGATAGTCCTGCCGTAGAACGCGAGAGTCATGGCGAGAGCGCATTGCGCGACCGATTCGGCGTTTCCATGCACGTTGAAGGCCCGCACTCCCCGTTCGAGAAGAAGGGCGGTCGGCAGGTGGTTGAGCCCGGTAAACGGAACGAAGACCGCTTTGAGCGAGGTGGCCTCCTCGTAGACGCCCGATTCGAGACGCAAGGCCAGGATGGCGTCCAAGCTCGAGACGGCGGCGCGAGAAACCGCGGGGTCCGCGATGATCTCGTGCCCGGGGAACGCGGCCGCTAGCTCGCCGAGGCGGGCAGGCCAAGACGAGCCCAAAGGCATGAAGGATCCTATCGTCATGGAAGCTAGTGTAATCCTGCACGTACGCGCTTAATAGTGCTAAAATCAACTGCGCTAACTATCGAGAATTAAACGAGCGAAAAGAAGCCCCGCCGCCGGACACTCCGACGCGCGGCGGCCGCAAGGAGACATAGTATGACAGAGCGAGCCGAACGATGTCGTCGGGAGCCGCGCGGTCGCGCCTCTCCGGGCAGAGCCGTGGCCCTCCTCCTCTCGGCCGCGATGGTGTCGCTTTTCGCGTCCTGCGCAGGGTCGCCAGCGCCCGCCCCCGTGCCTGAGCAGGAGCCCGCGCCCGAGCCGCCGAAGCCCAACCTCGCGGACCTCATCGCGGCGAACGATCAGAACGGGATCAAGACCTTCTTCGCTAGTCAAGACCAGCTGAATACTCCGGACGCGGAGGGTTCCTATCCTCTCCATCGAGCCGTGGAGAAGGGTTCCGCCAAAACGGTGGAACTCTTGCTGGACCTCGGAGCGAAGACCGAAGTGAAGGATAAGGCCGGTCTCAGCCCCCTCAGGCTGGCGATCGACGATGGATCCGTCGACTGCATCAAGGCCCTATCGGACAAAGGCGCAGACATATTCAGCGCCGATCCCTCGGGAGGCACGGCCCTCCAGGCCGCCCTCGCGAAGGGTGGCGATACGCTCTCCGCCGCCTTGACCTCCAAGAACGTCAACCTCAAGGGCCCCGACGGCAATGCAGCCATACATATCGCCGCGGACCGACTCCTCGAGGATCAATGCGCAAGGCTTCTAGCCGCGGGCGCGGATCCCAACCTCCGCGAGGCCTCGGGGCGGACGGCGCTCGACCTCGCGCTGCTCCACCCCGACAGGATTGAGGCTGCCCGCGTCGCCGAGCTTCTGGTACTGAAAGGCGGTACGACATCCTTCCCGGACTTCGCATGGTTCACGCAGGCGGCTCGGGCCCTGGACTACGGCTCCCTCCGTTTCGAGGACGGGGGAACTCCGCTGCACCAGGCCGTCGAGCATCGGCAGAAAGGCTTCGTACAATTCCTCCTGTCGCGCAAAGTGAATCCCAATGTTCGGAACGGCGCCGGATCCGCGCCCCTCCACGAGGCGGTCCGGGCTGGATGGCTCGAAGGAGCCGAACTGCTCCTCCAGGGCGGCGCGGACCCGAACGTACGTGACGGCTTCGACAACACGCCGCTTCACATCGTCCTCCCCGAGGAAGGCCGGAGCGGCGGCGTCGCCCTCCTCCTCAAATACGGCGCGGATCCCTCGCTCAAAGACCGTAACGGCAATACGCCTCTCCACGTCGCCATCCAAGTAGGCTATCCGCTCGAGATGATCCGGGCGCTCATAGCCGCCCAGGCCCCGGTCAACGCGCAGAACGCGGCCGGCGACGCTCCGCTCCATATCGCCCTCAGGGTGAAACGCTACGATTACGCGAAGGCCCTCCTAGAGGCGGGGGCGGACATTTTCCTCGTGAACGGCAGGAGCGATAGCCCGTTGTCGGTCGCTATATCTCTCGGTCCCGACGCCCTCGACGCCGTGCTCACGCCCGCGAATGTCCGGGCGCGCGATAATTACGGCAACGCGCCCCTCGCCATAGCCGTAGGGCTCAAGGCGGCGCCCGACGCCGTGGCGATGATAATCGCCAAGGGCTCGGACGTGAACGCCCGGAACAACGCAGGGGACGCGGCCCTCCACATAGCAGTGCGCCAAGGCTTGAGGCCCCAGGGCGAGGCCCTGCTGCTCGCCAAGGCTGACATCTTCGCATCCAACGTCCGAGGGGACTCGCCGCTCTCGCTTGCCCTTACCGCTCCGGGCGGGCCCGTGGATTGGCTATTCACCGCGACGACATTGGCCGCCCGCGATCCCAACGGCGATACTCCCCTCCACCACGCCGCCAAGCGCAACCTCGCCCAGGCCGTCGAGTTCCTCGCCCAGAAGGGCGCCTCCCTCGAGGCGACCAACTCGGCCGGCGAGACCGCCCTCCACGAGGCGGTCAAGGCCGACGCCGCGGACGCGGCTCGCTCTTTATTATCGCTCGGGGCCTCCCTATCCGCCAGGGATGCGATGGGCGATACCCCCCTCCATTCGGCTGTGCTCTGGGCGGCCAGGAAAAGCCTTCCCATCATCGCCCTTGCCGGCGCCGACATCAATGCCCACGATTTCGCGGGCGAGACTCCGCTCCACCAGGCGGTGCGCAAGCGCGATCGCGACTCGCTCAAGTACCTCCTCGCCAAAGGAGCCGATCCCGACGCGCGCGACAATAACGGGACCTCCTCCCTTTCCCTGGCGGTCAAGATGGCTGCCTACGAAATCGAGCGGGACATCCTCGCGGCCGAAGCCGAGATCGACGCCCGCGACCAGGCCGGCAGGACGGCGCTCCTCGAGGCCGCGAGCCAAGGCGACGCCGAATCTTCGCGGATACTCGTAGGCGCAGGGGCCGACATCATGGCGCGAAACGCGGACGGCGACTCGCCCCTTACCGTGGCGATCAAGCGCAACCCGGCGGTGCTTCAGTTCCTCCTCACTCAGGCCAACGTCAATCGCGCCGACCCCGACGGGAAAACGCCTTTGCGGGTTATCGTCGAGACCAAGCCTTCCGGCGCATCCGCGCCGGGACTCGATTCTCTCGATTTGGCAATCGCCACCGGCGCGAGGCTCGATGACCGCGACCGCTTCGCGGCCACCAGCCTCCATGCGGCTCTACGGGCCGGAGACAAGGCAACGGCGAGCATCCTCGTCAAGGCCGGCGCCGACGTCTTCGCCCGAGACAAGGACGGCGAGACCCCGGCTTCTCTCGCCATTACGGCCGGAATCGACACCCTCAAGACCCTGGTGACGGCGGGTGGCATAGCGGCGAAGGACAAACAGGGCAACGGATGGCTGCAATACGCCGCGATAGCCGCCAACGCCGACGCGGCATCGTGGCTCCTCGCGGCGGGCGCGGACAGGACGGCGAAGAACATTTCCGGCGAGACCGCCTACGACCTCGCCCTGAAGCGCGGCAAGGCCGACTTGGCCGCGCTTCTGAAGCCCGGGAATTGAGGATCGAAGCCAAGATAAAGGGAGAAAGGACCGGTCTCGGAACCGGCTATTCCGGTTGACGCCTTAGAAGCGGAGAGTTTAAGTCGGCCTCGCCTGAAAATTGGGCCACGCCGTCAGGAATTCCCTCGATACTCCGACAGCTCCTTCAGCTCCTTGAGCTTCTGGATGGCCTTCTCCTGGATCTGGCGGACGCGCTCGCGCGTTATTCCCAGGAGCTTGCCCGTCTCCTCCAGGGTGCGAGGGCCTTCGCCGTTCAGGCCGTAGCGCAGCTTGATGATGGTGATCTCCCGCTGCGACAGGTTCTTGAGGACATCGCCCAATGTATCCTGGAGCGTCATCGAGAAGACTTCCTCGAATGGCTCGACGACATTTTCGTCCTTGATCAGATCCGAGAGATGGGTCACGCTGTCCTCGTCGACGGTCGTATCCAGACTGGCCGTCTCCTGCGAGAGCTTCATGATCTCCTTGACCTTCTTGGCCTCCATGCCGAGCTTCTCGGCGAGCTCCTCGGGCCTGGGGTCGCGTCCGAGCTCCTGAGTGAGCTGCTTGGCCACGAAATAGCACTTCTTGATCGTATTCAGCATATGGATGGGAATGCGTATGACTCGACCTTTGTCGGCAAGGCTCTTGATAATCGCCTGTCTGATCCACCATGTTCCGTAGGTCGAGAATCGGCAACCGCGCGTATAGTCGAAGCGCTCGACCGCCTCTATCAAGCCGATATTGCCTTCGTCGATGAGGTCGAGGAGGGAAAGTCCCCGGTGCTGGTAATTCTTGGCGATCGAGACGACGAGCCGAAGGTTGGACGAGATCATCTTATTCTTGACCTCGATGAGCTCCCTTTGGGCGGCCTCGCGCTCCAGCCCCGCATCGGCCGCGGAGGTACTCGCCCGCAATGTTTGTATATTCTCGCCGATCCGCATCTCATCCTCGGCGCTTAGGAGGGGATATCTCGATATCTGCTTGAGGTAGAGGGCTAGCGGATCGGTCTCCTTCGGGTGCTTGGCCTTCTTCTTCTTGGCCATCGGAAGGGTGAGACTGGCATTCTTCTTCTTTTTCGGTTGAACGGCCTTCGGGGACGTCCCGTCAGTCATCGATTCCACCTTTCCTGCGAGAGCAACAAATAAAGCTTACTCAAAACCGATTCGACTTCCAATGAATTCTCCGATATTCGCGAGGGTCGCGATGCTGGGATCCCGCCGGCTCGAAGCCTAATCGCGGGGCGCCGCGGCGGGATCCACCGCCGAGCCGTTCTTGAACACCAGGAAATAGGCCGCTGGAACCCCTTGCTTTGCATCGATGCCGACCTTGCCGATTTCCTGTCCCGCCGCGACATGGTCGCCAGCGCGCACCGAAATGCTCTCGTTTCCTCCATAAACATAGATATAGCCTCTGGAGAGAACGAATACGACGTTTCCGTAACCTCTGTAGGGCCCCGCCGAAGAGACCGTCCCGTCGGCGACGGACTTCATCGACTCCCCCAGCTTTGAGCGGATGAGGACGCCGTAGGCTTTGCCGTCCAGATATAGGATCTGGCCGGAGCAAGGCCAGGAAAGGCTTTTGCTCACGGCTTTGGCGGTGGTCTTCACGGCCTCGGGCAAGGCCGGCGCGGCGCCCCCGCCGGAAGACGCGGGCGGGCCCGGCGGCGGCGCCGCGGCTCGCGGGGCCGGATCGGCGGCAGGCTCCGAAATCGCGGTCGCGGGTTCCGCGACCGTCGGGATCGCCTTCCCTTCCGTAGGGATGGAAATCGTATCGCCCGGCTTGATGACGGAGGATGTCTTCAGTTTATTCGTCGAGCGAAGCGCATCCAGGCTCAAGCCGTAAGTCTTGGCGATGGAAAACAGAGTATCGCCCTTTACAACCTTGTATTTCAGGATTTCGGCCGGAGCGGAATCGCTCGAAGCCTTCCCCGAAGCGGCCGTATCGTTTGGGAGGGACTCGTTTGTATTTCCATCGCGAGGGATGAGAATCCTCGCACCCACTCGCAGTTTGTAGGGATCGTCTATGGCATTGGCCTTCGCAATGGCTTCGGCCTTGACGCCGTAGCTTCGCGCGATGGAGTACAAGGTCTCGCCCTTCTCTACGACGTGGTACTGGGCTTGGGCGGCGGCGACCCGCGGGAGCCAGGCGGTCAGCAGGAGAAGGAGGACGAGGGGGCGAATGCCTCGCCGCGGAACGGGAAGGGTAAAGGTCATCCTTTCCGAGTATCGGAAAGAGCGAGGTAATTGTTTACGATACTTCGCCTCTCGATCCGAGCCCGCCTCTCAGATCGAGTATTGGAGGAAGAACCTGAAATGCCCACCGTCGAAGTTCGATGCCGGTCCCAGCGAACCGTCGCTTTTCACCGGCTGTATGTAGGCGCCGAAATACTCGACGCCGAACGAGAAGGGCGGCGGCAGCCGGAAGCCGACGTCTATCGACCAGCGAAGCACGGAAACGAATTGCGGAACGGAACCCGAATCGGATAGCTCGTCGACGCGCTTGGAGACCGAGCCTTCGAGGAGGGCTGCGTCGCCGAGGCGGAACTGCGCGTCGAGGCCGGCATTGAGTATGTTCTGGAGCAGAAGGTCCTGAGTCGGATAAGGCAGCTCGTAGCTCAGGGAGACGAGCCAGTCCGCGCGATGGAAGCGCTCCGTCGACGCTCCATGCTCGTATACGCCGCCGAGACCCAGCTCCACGGCGCCCAGCTTGGGTAAGGACGCATCGTCCACGCGACGCAGCCAATCCCACGTATATCCGGCAAAATAGAGGCCTTTGCCCCAAATTCCGAAATCGAAGGATTGCGTGAACGCAAGTTCGTCGCCCCCCGCTCCGCCGGGCTCGAGATCCGTAGTAGCGAGCTTGGCCTGACTCCGAACCCAGACCCCTCCGGTACCGAACGCGAAGGCCCCCTCGAGATCCGCGTTCGCGTCGAAGGGCGAGCCCGTCAGTCCGCCTTCGTCGCCTCCGAGCTTGAAGGGAAGGTACCCGCGCAGCGAAACGTACTCACGAGGCTCGTGCTGGAAAATCCAGCGGACGGTCTGAGCCCGTTCCGCGCGTCGGGCGGCAGGGTCGCGAATTTCGCGGTCGACGGCGCTATAGGCCGAGGCGAGCGACGCGTCGGCGGTATTCATGCGGCGTCTGGCGAAATCCAGCTTGTCGCCGGCGAAACCGCTCTTGCTTGCGGGAAGGGAGGCTGCCGCCCGCTCGATGGCCGACTTGGAATCGGAAAGGTCTCGACGTTCGACCGAGATCCGGTCTCGCAGGGGCCCGAGCCGATCCGCGCCGTATGCGCTCAGGTCCGCAAGGGTTGGGGCAATCTCGTCGAGGAGGGCTTGAGCCTGGTCCGCCGCGGTGATGGCGCTGTCGGCGACGCCCAGCGCCGCGGCGCTGGATTCGTCCGCGGCGAGCGCCGCTTCGGCCTTCTTGACGCGCTCTACGCCGGCCGTGGCCTCGGCGAGCACGGCCGCCAGGGCCTTCTTTAATTCGGGGGCGGTGCGCTTCCCCTTGGTGGAGAATAGGCTCGGATCGGCTACTGGATCGACGAGGTCGAGGGTGGCGCGGCATGCGTCGATCGCCATGCCGTATTGGCCTAGGGCGGCTCCGAGGTCGGCGCCGGTCTCGGCTTGGCCGGCACTCGCGCGCCTCGCGTCGGCCTCATCCGATCCGGCCTCGGCCTTGTCGAGTATCCCGACGGCGGCGGCCAGGTAAGGTCCGCGCTCGACGATGCGCACCGACTCGTCGTCGATTTCGAGGCGAACGAGGGTCTTGTAGCCCAAACCTTCCTTATTGGTCCTGACGACCTGGATCGACAGGGCCAGCGGGGGCGACGCGGTAAAGATTTCGGCGAAGAGCCGGTCCTTGCCCAAGCCCGCGAAGAGGCCGCGCAGGGCGGCTCCTCGCGCCATCTGTTCGGCCTCCTTCGCGCTCGAGCCCTGGGCCGACGCGACCGAGACATAGACGGAGCCTTCGCTTCGAAAGCCTTCCGCGATCGGAGTGTCGGCCGGGAAGGCGGCCGCTTGCCAACCGAGCGCTACTGCTACCGCGAGGAAGGCCCTTAAGCGCTCGAAAGGCTTCATAGGGCCCCTGTAGGGGCCATCGGCGCGGCCGTTTGGCCCTGATTCTTGGGCGTCGCCGCGAAGAGCCAATGGCCGGCGTCGTCGATGAGCTTCGAGAGGATCACGATGTGAACCTCGCTTTTCGAGCCTTCTACTTCCTTCATCCACTTCGCGCTGGTATATCGCCTGCGAATCCGGTCGCGCGCGGCATCCGCCCTCGCGGAAACCGCCCGTCTATCGGACTCGAGGTCCGATGAGGCCGCTCCCACCGAGCCGAGGAGGTAGGCGGATACGAGACAGAGTACCGGATCGCGGGCCGAAGCCCCCTCGTCGAGAAAGGGCAGGGCCTCGGAGAGCCGCTTCTGCAGGACGAGGCTGAATCCGTAATCGAAGCGCAGCCAAGCGAGGGATTCGACGTCCTTGCAATCGAGGTAGGGACGGAAAAAGGCCTCCGCGGCCTCGCTCCTGTTGCGCAACAGACGGGTCACGCCGAAGAGCAGCGCGTTCCTGCGTAGAAGTTCGGGCCTCTTGGACGAAAGCTCGGCCTCGAGCCGCTCGATGCCTTCGATGTCGGATTGGAGTAGATAGGCGTTGACAAGAAGACGCACACGGCTCGAGCTGAATCTGGATTTCGGGAACATCCTGGCGACGAGATGAGCGGAGAGTTCGCTCCAGTCCTCCTTCTCGACGAGGAGGAAGGTTCTCCTGTTTATCAGGAAGAAGGCGTTGAGACCGAATATCAGCGCGACGAAGATGAGGGCGAGATACCAATTTGCCCTCCAGAACCCTTCCCAGGAGCCTAGCCCGAGAAGGAAAATGGGGAGGAAGAATACGAAAAGGAAGGAAGTCAGTATAACAACATTGAAAAGTATGAAAATTGTCCTAAATTTCATTCAATGCCGCTCCTATAATAGAAAGGACGGAAAGGGGGACCCCGCGACACCCGCACCGAGCTTAGCGTCGGGGTAATATGGGGTCAATGGGTAGGCTATGAACAGCATTCCGCTAAAAGACCTGAAGCCCAAACAGTTCTTCTCAAAGCCCCTTTTCATGGACGAGGGTTTCGTCCTCCTCGCGCCGGAGACGCCGGTGGACGAGAGCCTGGTCAAGCGGCTGACCCAGTGGGAATTCCGGGAGATGAGGACCGAAGGCGTGCCTGTCAAGGAAGCCGCCGCCGCGGATACCCCCGAGGGACAGGGAGACGAGGCCGCGGCGACCATGTTCCCCGACGGAGCCGGCGACAAGGAACGGGTCGAGCGCATCCTCGCGTTCTATTCCGATTTCGCGGCCTATATGGAGTCCCTCTACACCCGCTTCGTCACCAAGACTGAACTCGACTACAAAGAGCTCAGCGAGCGCATGAAGGGCCTATGCCAAGTCATCGGCGAGAACAAGCGCTTCCTTCTCAGGGCCCAGTCGCTCGCGCCTCAGCACAAGAACTACCTCGTCTCCCATGCGGTACGCACCTCCGTCTACTCGATCGTGCTCGGGACGACGATCAAGCTGCCCCAGTTCAAGCTCATCGAGCTCGGCACCGCGGCCGCCCTCCACGAGATAGGCATGGTGCGGCTCCCGCCGCAGCTGTACATGGCCGGCCGCCTTTTGTCGCCCCAGGAGAAGAAGTCCATCACCGCCCACCCGGTCCTCGGCTACAATCTGCTCAAGGAGCGCCAAGTTCCTCTCGCGGTCTGCCTCGCCGCCCTGGAGCACCACGAGCGCGTGAACGGCTCGGGCTATCCGCGAGGCCTCACCGGAGAGAAGATTTCCCTATACTCCAAGATAATAATGGTCGCCTGCTCCTTCGACGCGGTAACTGCAAACCGCCCCTACAAGGAGGCCAAGGACGGCTATTCCGGAATGGTCGACATCCTCAAGAACGAGGGCAAGCAATACGACGATATCGTGATCCGGGCCCTCGTCTACGGCCTTTCGATATACCCCATAGGAACCCAAGTCATGCTAACGAACGGCAAGAGCGCGGTGGTCGTCGACGTGAACCCCGACAACCCGCGCTATCCTGTCGTTCAAATCCTCGGCGCCCGGAGCCCCGACGGCAAGGACTTGGCGATCCGCACCAGCGAGACGAGCGTTCGCGTCCTTCGCCCGCTCGACAAGGACGAGATCGAGAAGGCCAGAGCCACTTCCTCCTGAGCACCGAATTTGGTTAGAATCCTCCCGTACTCGCAAATCCAAGGAGATAGGAATGGATTTTTCGCCCCTTCAGAGCGCCCGTTTCGCCTATTCGCCCAAGCTACCCGCGATCCTCCGCGGCGGCATCGATAAGGTAATCGCCGTAAAAGGCTCCGCCGCCGAGCCCGCCGAAGATAAGGACCGACTGCGGGCCACCTTCCCGCGCACCTATGGGCTGCCTTCGATAACCCTGTCGGCGGGCGAGAATCCGGGGATTCGGAAGGCGATGAGGATCGGCGTCATACTCTCCGGCGGCCCGGCGCCCGGCGGGCACAACGTGATCGCGGGCATATTCGACGGACTCAAGGCTGCCAATCCGGCTTCGAGCCTCTACGGCTTCCGCGGAGGCCCCGGAGGACTCGTCGACGACAGGTGCATGGACATCGACGGCGAGCTCGTGGACCGCTATCGCAACACGGGCGGCTTCGACCTCATCGGCTCCGGGCGCACCAAGATCGAGACTCCCCGGCAATTCGAGCAGGCCCTCGAGACGGCCAAGCGCCGCAAGCTCGATGCCGTGGTGATCGTAGGCGGCGACGACTCCAACACCAACGCCGCCCTCCTCGCGGAATTCTTCGCGGAAGCGTCGCTTCGCGACGCCAGAAGCGAGCCTATAGTGGTGGTAGGCGTCCCCAAGACCATCGACGGCGATCTCAAGAACGAGGCCATCGAGACATCCTTCGGCTTCGACACGGCTACCAAGGTATATTCGGAGCTGATCGGCAACATTTGCCGCGACGCCGCCTCCAGTCGGAAGTATTGGCATTTCATCAAGCTCATGGGGCGCTCGGCCTCTCATATCGCCCTCGAATGCGCCTTCCAGACCCGCCCGAACATATGCCTCATCTCCGAAGAGATCGAAGCCAAGCAGATGAGTCTCGGCCAGATCATCGATCAGGTGGTGGATTCCGTGGTTGTCCGAGCCGAGAAGGGAGAGAATTTCGGCGTCGTCCTGATCCCCGAAGGCCTTATCGAATTCGTCCCGGAGGTGAAATTCCTCATCGGCGAGATAAACGACATACTCGCCGCCACCGAGTACGAGTTCAAGGCTCTGACAAGCTTCGTGGACCACAAGGCCTTCATCCTCGAGCGCCTCACGGAGCCCTCGGCGATCCTCTTCGAAAGTCTTCCCAGAGGCATCCAGGAGCAGCTGCTTTGGGACCGCGACCCGCACGGCAACGTCCAGGTGTCGCGCATCGAAACCGAGAAGCTGCTGGTCGAGATGACCCGCGCCAGGCTCAAGGACCTCTCGGCGGCGGGATCCTACCACGGCAAATTCGACTATCAGGCCCATTTCTTCGGCTACGAGGGCCGCTGCGGCTTCCCCTCCAACTTCGACGCCGATTACTGCTATTCCCTGGGCTATGCCGCCTTTGCCCTCGCGGCCTCGGGCCTGACGGGCTATCTCTCCTCGGTGCGCAACCTCACCGCCCCCGCGGATCAATGGATAGCGGGCGGCGTACCCCTCGTCTCCATGATGAACATGGAGCGCCGCCACGGCGCGGACAAGCCCGTCATCAAGAAGGCCCTGGTCGAGCTCGATGGCGCCCCGTTCAAGGAGTTCGCCTCCAGGCGCGGGGCCTGGGCCGAAAGCTCTAATTACAGGCTCCCCGGGGGGATACAATACTTCGGGCCGCCAGAGCTGACCGACCGGCCCACGCACACCCTTCTCCTCGAGCATGGCGCCGCAGAGGGCTGAGGATCCGGCGAGCGAGGGATGAGCGCGGGACTGTAAATGTTTGAAGGCATAAAGCGCTACTTCCGTCGCCGCGATCCGGCGCCCGAGCCGGGCTCGCTCGTGGAGGAGCTATGGGTCGGCGAGATGTCCGGGCCCGAGAAAGGACGATTCCTCGAGATCGAAGGGACGGGATACTCCGCGCGCTATTCGAGGATGGCCGAAGGGCCTGGCCTCCAGCTGGAGCTCGGGCGGTCCGACCTCTTCGCCTGGACCGAAGCCCCTTTGTATCGGCATTCCGACTTCGCCATCGAGGGCGAGTTCGCCGTGGCCCCGGGCCTCCCCTATTCCGCCTGCGGCTTCCTGTTCCGCTATCAGGACGAGGGCAACTTCTACTCCGTCCTCGTCTCCAACAAGGGATTCTTCCGCCTCGATGTCGTCTTCAACGGCAGCCCGCGGCCGCTCGTGGCCTGGACGGAGCTTCCCCGCAGGGTCTCGGCGGCCGACTCGACATCGCCCGAGGGCGGCGACGGGTTCTCGCTGCGCGTCATCGCCCGGGGCGGGCATTTCACCATCGTCGTGGACGACGAGTGGGTCGCGGAAGCGGCCGACGAGAGTTTCGACCGTGGGCATATCGCGTTTGCGGCCCAGAACTACGCTGAAGGGGGGGAGACCCGGTTCGCGCTCCTCTCGTGCATGGTCGACTCGAGGCCGATGGAGGTGGAGACCTGGTACTATCGCTGGAACTACTACGTAGTACCCGGCGCCGATTCCAGACGGCGCCTCGCCGAGACGCTGTTCGCCATGGGCGAGAGCCTGGCCGCGGCGGTACAGCTGCGGAAGATCGAGAAGCGAAGGCCCTTGGACGCCGATGAGCTTTTCCTCAAGGCCGAGGCCGCGCTGCGCCTGGGCCTGGCGGACGAAGCGGAATCGGCCCTCGACGCCTGCCTCGCCCAGGCGCCGGGGCGGATGGACGCGGCCGAGGAGAAGGCCAACCTGCTCTACCTGCGCGGTCGCTACCTCGAGCTTCGCGACGAGCTCGACAAGCTCCTCCCGGCGACGAGGGACAACGCGCGCCTCCTGTGCCTACGCGGCCACGCCCGCTTCGGCCTCGGGGACTTCGCGGGAGCGGCAGCCGAATACCGCGCCGCCGCGGAGCTCGATCGGCAGCAGCCCCTCTTCCGCATGAACGAGGCCAGGGCATGGGACCAGGCCGGCCGCAAGGCCCAGGCGGCCGAGGCCTATCTTGCCGCCGCCAAACTCTTCTCCTCGCAGGAGGCGGACGACGACCTCGCGCTCGCGCTGGGCCGCCTGGCCGCGCTCAAGGCCAAAGGCGCCGAGGTCAAGGAGATAAAGGCCAAGGCCCTCTACAGGGCGGGCAAGAAGGACGAAGCGGCGAAGCTCCTGACGGAGCTCATCGCGAAGGGGAGCGAGGACTCGGGCAGCCATTACACCCTCGGCCTGATACTCGCCGAGAAGGGCAGGGGCGAAGAGGCCCTCGATCGCTTCGAGAAGGCCCTTTCCCTCGAACCCGACTTCCCTCTGTACGCCTTCCGATACGCGGAGAGGCTCTTCCTTCTCGAGCGCCCGGAAGCAGAGACCCGCGCCGCCATAGCGCGCGCCATCGAGCTCGCGCCCGCGGACGGATGGACCCTCAACCTCGCCGGGCAGGAGGCCTTGTCGCGCGGCGACTTCGCCTTCGCCCGGGAATGCCTCGAGGCTGCCCGAAGGACGTTGCCGGGCTCTAAGGAGCCGGCGATAAACCTCTCGGACCTGGAATCGAGGGAGGGCAGGATCGACGCCGCCCTCGCCGCGCTCGCCGCTTTCGGCGACGACGCGGCATGCCGCAACCAAGCCGGGAACGCGTTGGCCCGGGCCGCCGAGACCGCGGCGTCGCGGGAGCTCGTCGAGGTTCGCCTCGAGGAGGCGGCGCGCGAGTACAGCCTCGCCGCGGCCCTCGAGCCGCGATCCGCCGAGTACCAGGCGAACCTCGCCGCAGTCTATATGGAGCTGGAGCGCTACTCCGAGGCCGAAGAGCGGATCAGGAAGGCCCTCGATCTCGGATCGGGCCCCAGGGGTCTCCTCCTGGCAGGCAACCTGGCGCGCATCTACGGCGACTTCCCGCGCGCCGAGGCCGCCTATCGGCTCGGCCTCGAGATCGTTCCGGAGGATCCCGACCTCCTCGCCGCCCTGGGCCGGTGCTACCTTTCGCTCCGCAACTATCCCAGGGCGAAATCCGTCGCGGAACGCCTCGCCGAGACCTTTCCCGAGCGCGCGGCGCGCCTTCTTTCCGAAGTGGAGGAAGCGACCACCGAAGCCCTCTCCTGCTCGCTCTGCGGGAGGATCTGGCGCGTGCCTCGCGACCTCCCACCCCAGAGCGCCGCGAGCGTGCGGGCGATGCCTCCCGACGATTCGCCCGCGGGCGCCTGCCCGCGCTGCGGCAAGCTGTTCTGCATTGCCTGCCGCAAGGCGCAGCTCGCGGACAGGCGCTTCACCTGCCCCGACTGCGGCGAGACGCTCAAGCTCTCGGACAACAGGCTGCGATATCTCGTGCGCGAGAGCATCCGCCGCGATCGGGCAGGATAGGCAGTATTGTTTTTTTATCCCGGTAGCGCTATTATTCCTCGGAAATTCCATAGCCCTCTACCAGGAAGAGCCTCGTGAAATACCTTCCCATGCTCGTAATCCTCGCGGTCTCGTTTCTCGGGGCCCTGCCGGCCTCAGGCCAGGAAATCGTCACCGCCGGGCAATACTTCAACCTGGTCGCGGACCGCTACGCCCAGGTCGACGACTACGAAGGCAAGATAAGCATAGCCGCGGGCAAAGACGGCAAGGACGTAATGAAGGGCGACATCATCTTCAAATCGCCTTCGCTCCTCCGAGTCGATTTCACGAGTCCGCCCGACCAGGTCATCTCCTTCGACGGGCAAACCCTGACCGTCTACATCCCCGGCTACAACGCCATCCTCTCCCAGTCCACCGCCGACAAACCGGGCGCTGGATCCGCCACGCTGGCGACTCGCGAGGGCCTCAAGATGCTGAGGCGAAACTACTCGGTCGCCTTCGAATCGAGCCCTTCGCCGCTTCCCCTCGACGGGGGCGCGGCCGGCGAGCAGGCGGTGAGGCTGGTCCTGGTCCGGACATCGGCCGCGGAGGGATTCAAGACCATCAAGCTCTATATCAGCCCCGATACGAAGCTCATCCGGAGGATCGAGGGCTGGACGATCTCGGGCGACAAGCTGACCTTCGATTTCACCGGCATCAAGACCAACATCGGAATTCCGGCGACGCGCTTCGTCTACGACTCGCCGGCCTCGGCCAACGTCTACAATAATTTCCTCTTCAACTCCGATAATTGACGGAAAGGAACGCGACGTCATGACCCCCATCGGCGAACAGCTCCGCGCGGCGCGCGAGCGCAAAGGCCTGACCCTCGATCGAGTGGCCGACGAGACCAATATCGCGAAGCGCTATCTCGCGGGCCTCGAAGCCGAGGATTTCTCGGTATTCCCCGGCGATCCCTACGTCATCGGCTTCCTCCGCAACTACGCCGACTACCTGGGGCTGCTTTCCGACGATTTCGTGAATACGTACAAGAACATGAAGATCCAGGAGCAGCCGACGCCCATCCAGGAGCTCATCCCGAAGCGCGGCCCCTCCCCCATCGCGCTCGCCGCCTCGATAGGCGGCGCCGTGGTCGTCATAGCGATAGTACTCGCGGCGGTCCTCGGCGGCCGAGGCAAGTCCGGCTCGGAAGCCGCGGCCTCGCGCCGCGCGCCGGTGGAATACCGAGTCGAGGGCACCGCATTCGAGAAACGCCTGTACGTAGGCGACTCCCTTCTCGTCTCGTACGGCAATACCAAATACAAGCTGCTCGTGTCGCGCATCGACGACGCCGTCACGCTGGAAACCCCCGTGGGCGCCTCCCGCCTCATGCTCGGGGAAGAGGGGACCCTGGACCTCGACCGCAACAACCAACCCGAGATCAAGCTCCTGGTGAGCGACCTGTCCAAGAAGGACCCCGCCAAGGGAGCCGTCCTCAGGCTCGAGTACAGCTCCGCCGACGCCGCGCTCATGGCCGCGACCCAGGCTCCGGTTCCCGAAGACTCGGGCGACCAAGCTACGGGCTCGCCCGGGGCCGGGACCGCGAATCCCGTCCAGACCGGTGCGGCGCAGGCCACGAACGCCTCCGGGGCCGCTGGCCCAGCAGCCGCGGTCGCCCTGTCCGCTCCCTCGGGCAAGCCCGTCGTGCTCTTCGAGTCCGGCAAGACTCCCTACCCTTTCGTCGTCTCCGTGACTTTCAGGAGCTCCTGCATGTTCCGCTACGAAGCGGATAAGAAGGACCGCGACGAGCGCTACTACCGCAAGGGCGAGACGGTCACGGTCAACGCCCAGAACAGCCTGCGGATCTGGGCCTCGAACGCCCAGGCGGTAAAGCTCACCGTCCAGGCTTCGGGAGGCAAGAGCGCCGACCTCGACTTGGGCGGGGCCGGAGAAGTCGCCGTCAAGCGCATAGCCTGGGCCCAGAGCGACTCGGGCAGCTGGGCCCTCGGCGCCTCCGACGTGGACTGACAGGAGTCATGCGTTTCTGGATCGATCGCCACGGTTGCGCGAAGAACGACGTCGACGGCGAGGAGATAGCCGCGCGCCTAGACGCGGCGGGGCATGTATTCGTCGACGGCCCCGAAGGCGCCGATCTCGTGATCGTCAATACCTGCGGATTCGTCGAGGACGCCAAGAAGGAGTCGATCGAGGCGGTCGTCGCCCTCAAGGCGGCCTATCCCGGAAAGCGAGTCCTGGTCGCCGGATGCCTGTCCCAGCGCTACGCGGCGGACCTGGCGGCCGGCCTTCCCGAGGCGGACGGCATCGTCGGCAATGCCGACCTCGGCGCCGTGCTCGAGGCGGCGGAGGCTACCCTCGCGGGCGAGAGACCGGTGCTCGTGCCCGAGGCCGCTCCCTCCATAGGAACGGTCCGGCGCGTCAGGCGATTCGACTTCCCCGGGTCGGCCCACGTCAAGGCCACCGAGGGCTGCTCCAATTTTTGCGCCTTCTGCGCCATCCCCCTCATCCGCGGCGCTCTCCGGTCGCGGCCGCCGAAGGAGGTCCTGGCCGAATGCCGCGACCTTCTCGAGCAAGGAGTCAGGGAGCTCGTCCTCATCGGCCAGGACCTGGGCTCCTACGGGCGAGATCTGGCGGCTTCGAGGGATCGGGGCGGCGAGTCCCTCCTGCCCGAGCTCCTCGCCTCGCTCTCGGCGATGGAGGGCGATTTCAGAGTGCGCACCCTTTACATCCACCCGGACCATTTTCCGGAGGGCATGCTGCCGGTGATGGCGGCCGACGCCCGGATCGCGCCGTATTTCGACCTGCCCTTCCAGCATGCTTCGAAGCGCGTGCTCAAGTCGATGAACCGCATCGGCGACGCGACGGCCTATCTCGAGCTCCTCGGGCGTATACGGAGCTTCCTGCCAGACGCGGCGATCCGCTCTACCTTCCTCATCGGCTTTCCCGGCGAGACCGACGAGGACTTCGCCGAGCTTCGCGACTTCCAGGAGAAGGCGCGGCTCGACTGGGTCGGCAGCTTCGCCTATTCGCGCGAGGAGGGCACGGCGGCCTACGGCCTACCCTCCCGGGTGCCTAGGAAATTGGTAGCGGCGCGCCGCAGGGCCCTCGAAGACGCCCAAGAGCGCATCACGCGAGAACGTCTCGGGCGATTCGTCGGACGCGAGATCGAAGTCCTCGTCGAGGAGGTGGTGGCGCGCTCCTCGGAGGGCGACGAGGAGCTCTCCCTTGGCCGCGCCTGGAACCAAGCGCCCGACGTGGACGGGCTCACGGTCCTGCGCGGCAGCCACGAGCCGGGCTCCGTCCTTCGGGCCCGAGTCCTCGCCGTGAACGGCGTCGACTTCGACGCCGTCGGCGTCATGGGCGCCGGCTGACATGGACGGAGCCCTCCCTCCCTTTCTTTCCTCGCTCAACCCGGAGCAGCTCGCCGCGGTGCGGCACGAGGGAGGCAGCCTCCTCATCCTCGCCGGCGCGGGCTCGGGCAAGACCCGCGTGATCACCACCAAGATCGCCTATCTCGTGCGCGAGCGCGGAGTCGAGCCCGAGTCCATCCTCGCGGTGACCTTCACGAACAAGGCCGCCCGCGAGATGCGCGACCGGGCGATGTCGATCGAAGCATCCTGCTCTCGCGCGGTCATGCGCACCTTCCACTCCTTCGGGGCCTGGTTCCTCCGTCGCAACTCGTCCGCCATCGGCCTCGATCCCAACTTCTCCATCTACGACGACGATGACCAGACTACGCTCCTCCACGGCGCGATGCCGCAGAACTCGCGGAGCGAGTGCTCGCGCATGGTCCAGGCCATCTCGCGCGCGAAGGACTTGGGGCTCGAGCCCGATTCTCCCGACCTCTCCGCCGCCTTCTCCGATCCGGGCCTGCGCAGGATCTACGCTCTCTACGAGGACAGGCTCCGAAAGACGGGCAACGTCGACTTCGGCGACCTCATCAGGCTGCCCGCGCGCCTGTTGCGCGACGACGAGGCGGTGCGAAGGCGCACGCGCCAGCGCTTCCGCGTCATCCTCGTCGACGAGTACCAGGACTCCAACGTCGCCCAGTTCGAGCTGCTTCGGCTCCTGGCGGGACGCGGCGAGCCCTCGGGCCCGCCCGGCGCCTATCTCTGCGTAGTCGGCGACGACGACCAGTCGATCTATCGCTTCCGCGGCGCCGAAGTGCGCAACATCCTCCGATTCCCGGAGATCTTCCCCGGCACGGAGATGATCAAGCTCGAGAGGAACTACCGATCCTTCCAGAGCATACTCGACGTGGCGGGCGACGTGGTATCGCACAACGCCGGCAGGATCGGCAAGACCCTGACCGCCGAGCGCCGCGGCGGCGATAAGCCCGCTCTGTTCCTCTTCGATGACCAGGACGCCGAAGTCGCCTTCTGCATCAAGGTCTGCAAGGATCGCGCGAAAGGCGGAGGGAGGTGGGGCGATGTCGCCATACTCTATCGCACGAACGCGCAGTCCCTCGGCTTCGAGAAGGAGTTCCCGCGCCTGGGCATCCCCTATCGGATCGTCGGCGCCTCGCGCTTTTACGACCGCGAGGAAGTCAAGGACGCCCTTGCCTACCTGGCCATCGTCGGCAACCCCCGCGACGAGGTCGCCTTCAAGCGGGTCGTCAACAAGCCTTCGCGCGGCGTCGGCGAGACGAGCGTAGATATTCTACTGGGCGCGGCCGAGGCTTCGGGCGCGGACCTCCTCGATGCGGCGGCGGAAGCGGGGGTTGCCCTCAAGGGCAAGGCCCGCTCCGGGCTCAAGGATTTCCTGGCCCTCATCGCCGACCTCAAAGCGAATCTGGCCGAAGCCTCGGCAGGCGACGGCGAGACGCTCTCCGTCATAGTGGAGCGCCTGGTACGGAGCTCGGGGCTGGCCGAGTACCATCGGAGCCAGGACGAAATCGCGGGGACGCAGAAAGTCGCGAACCTCGACGAGCTGATCAACGCCGCCTCTCTCTATCCGCGCTCGCCGGAGGGTCTCTCCGATTTCCTCGAGACCATCGAGCTCGACCGCAGCCTCTCTTCGGAGGAGTCGGCCGCCGCCGACGCGGTGACCCTCATCACGATGCACAACACGAAGGGGCTCGAGTTCCCCGTCGTCATCGCGACGGGACTCGAGCAGGGACTCTTCCCCCGCGACGACGAGGAAGGCGAGGAGCTCGAGGAGCAGAGACGGCTGTTCTACGTGGCGATCACTCGGGCCAAGGACGAACTGTACCTGAGCTCCTGCCATTGGCGGAGGCTCCACGGAAGACTCTACGAAACCGTACCCTCGCGCTTCCTCGCCGAGTTGGACGGTTCCCTGATACGGATTCAAGGGCGCAAGGAGGGTCGGGTGGCCGTCGCCGCCGCGGGCGCCGAACGCAGGAACGAATCGCGAGCGCCGGCCCCGCGCGCGGGCGAAAGCGGGCCGTGGCGCGCCGGCCTCGCCGTCTATCACGACGACTACGGCTCCGGCGTGGTGGTCAAGGTGAGCCCGACGCCAAGTTCCGGTCCTCTCGTCGTGGTCCGCTTCGAGACGGGGAGGCAGGCGCAATTCTTCCCCAAATTCACCACCAAGCTCGAAGCTCAGGGAGTTTGAGCATGACTGAAGAGAGCGCCGCGCGAAGTCGGCTGATGCGCCTCCCTCCGATACGGCGCGCGAGGCTTTGGAGACTCTATGCCGAGGACGGCAGGCGCTTCTTGGACTTCTGGATGGACGGCGGGCGCTCCCTCCTCGGAGCGAAGGGCCGGGGCATCGGCGCCATCGCTAAGGCCGCGATCGATACTGGCCTCACGAGGCCTTTTCCCTCGATCCGCGAGACCCGCCTCGAGAAGGCCGTCCTCGAGCGCTATCCCGACTATGCCGCGGCCCGCTTCTACCGCAACGAGGACCGCGCCGTCGCGGCGGCATCGGCCTTCCTGCATCCAGGGGAGGACCTTCGGGTGCTGAGACCCTTCGGCGCGTTCTCCGAGGTCCCCGGAACTCGTCATGGCGAAATCATGATGCATAGCGGCATCGCCATGCCGCTGCTTCCTTGCCCCGCAACCCTCGCCCCGGCGATCCTCCTTTTCGAGGATCGCGAGACGGCCCGCGCGGCGGAGGGCGACGCCGTGCCGCCCCTCGCCCTGGCTTGCGCCCATCGGGCGCTGGGCGAATTCGATCGTTTCCTCGAGGATTACAGTGAAGCGCTCTGGAAGCGCACCGACCGCCGCCTAGGGCCCTACTTCGAGCGCCGCGGTCCATGCCTCTACCCTCGCCTCGGCGCGACTGCCACGGGCGACGCGGCCCCCGTGGACTACGACAGGCTCTTCGACGCCGCCCTAGGCGCGGGAGTCCTCCTATCGCCGACTCCCGATCTGCCTTCATGGATACCCGGAGACTTCGACGACGGCGAGCTGGCGCGGCTGGCGAGGGGCCTGGCAAGCCTCTGACGAGGACGGAATTGCCGGCCTCTGGGCGAAGTCACTTCGCGGGAGCGTCCGAATCGAAGGCGACGCCGCCCAGCTCGTAGGCCGACTCGTCCACGGCGGCGCGGGCCTTCGCGGCCTCGGCCTTCCCCCTCGCGATCTCGGTGAACGAATAGGATCCGTCCGCCTGAGGCTCGGCGCCCGACCAGGCGGCGAGCTCGGCCAGGGCCTTCGCGGCGGCGCGGCCGTCCTTGGGCCTGGCCGCGTCCTCGCGCGCGGGGACTGACTCGGGCCTGACGGGGATGGGCGAATCGAGGACCGTGCGATAGGCCACCTTGCGAAGGTTTTCGTTTCGCGCGCGCTCGTTGCGGGCAGCCAGGCGGCGCGAGCGTATCGCGGGCACCGCGTAGAAGAAGAAGGAGAAGGCGAGGGGCACGACGCCGAGGGCGATGCCGAGGAGGGCGGCCGGATGGGCTATGCCGGCGAAGCGCGCGGCGAGGTAGGTCGTGAAGACGTAGAGGTAATCGAAGCCGCTGATTCGGCCGTGATGGATCAGTATTTCCATGGCCGGCACCGATAGGGCGCCATGGAGGAAGTAGGCGCCGAACAGCAGGTTGACGGCGTTGAAGACGCAGAACGTCGCGTTCGCCTTCTTGTCGTTCGAGGAGAAGGGCGCGACGCGCCTCATCGGGACCGATGAGCCGAAAGTACGGTCGGCCTTGTCTTTCCCCCGGAGGAGGGATGGGAAGAAGTAGTAGATGCTGCCGCCGTCGGTGACTTCGGGGCTGCCCTCGAACTCGTAGAGGAAGCGATTGATCCTCTCCTCGGCCTGAAGCGGACCGAGACCCGTGAGGGCCATGAACTCGGGCATCGTGACTATGCCCTTGTTCGCCTGGGCGAAGGCGACGAAGGCCTTCTTCTCGATCGTTTCCCAGCCGGCGTCGGGATCGCCGTCCCCGAAAATGAAGGAATAGATGGCTTTGTACAGCGGCCGGCGCTCTCGCCTGCGGCCGGAGCGGGCGACGCGCTGCTCGGGCGTCATGAAGAGCTCGGAGTAAAACCAGATCCGGAAGATCGTATTGAGCAGCTGCCCGGTGATGAACATCCCGCCGAGACCGCCGCCGCGGCCGCTCGATCGGCTGTCCCTGGAATTGCCCGAGGCCGACACCGCCACGGAGGCAAGGAGGGCGAGGACGGCCAGGGCGATGAAGAAGACGAAATACCCTACGAGCATGACGACGATCCATATCTTGAAGGCGAAGGCCGCGACCTTGGCGGCCGCCTTCCGGAACGCCTTCCAGGCGCGGGCCGCGGAGGGCCCGAAGCCCCGGTAGCGGCTGCGCATCCCGGAGGGGAAGGAATAGAGGATCTCCCCGGACTCCGTGACGCGGAGCCGCGCGCCGTATTCGTCGGACACGGCCTTGACCTCGGCCTCGACCTGGGCCTTGGGCAGGCCCGTGAGCGCGATGAGGTCGGTCGTCGTGGCTTCGCCCTTGCGCCGCTTAAAGACGTCGACTAGCCGGTCGCGGACCTTGGCCTCGTCGTACTCGTATACTTTCTTCGTAATGGCGCTCATCTTCCCTCCGGTTTCGGACACGAGACCACGTTATCGAAAGGCGGAGCCTTGTTCAACCGACCGACGACCGGCGCTTTGGAGAGAGCTCCAGCGCCCTTTCGTAGAGCTTGGCGTACTCGGCGGCCGATCGATCCCATGAGAAACGTCGCTCCATCGCCCGCGCGCGCATGGTGGCGATGTGCTTGCGCCTGTTGTACCAGGCCCAGACCGCCCAACCCACGGTGTCGTAGATCGCCCTGGGCGTCAGGTTGTCGAACATGAAGCCCGTGCCGCCCCCCGTCTCCTGGTTGTAGTTCTCGACGGTATCCGAGAGACCGCCCGTCCGGTGGACGATCGGCAGGGTCCCGTACCGCAGACTGTACATCTGATTGAGACCGCAGGGCTCGTAGCGGCTCGGCATCAGGAAGAAATCCGAGCCGGCTTCGACGAGGTGGGCCAGTCTTTCGTCGAAGCCGATCCTCGACTTGAAATTGGGAAGCCTGCCGGAAAGGGACCTCAGCTCGTCCTCGCACCACTTCTCGCCCGAGCCGACCACGACGAATTGGAGGTCCATGTCGGTACAGATGCGGTAGGCGCTCCCGTACAGGGGCCCGAAGAGCTCGCCCACGCCCTTCATGTCGGCCAGGCGCGTCACCATGCCCACGAGGGGCTTGTCGCCGGAGACCGGAAGCCCGAATTCCTTCTGGAGGGCGGCCTTGCATTCGTCCTTGCCCTCGGGCTTGGTCGAGGAATAGCGAGCGGGGATGCGGAGGTCGGTCTCGGGGTCCCATTCGTCGAGATCCACCCCGTTCAGGATGCCGACGAGGTCGGAGGAGCGGAAGCGAAGGAGTCCGTCGAGCCCGAAGCCGTAATCGGGGGTCTGGATCTCCCGCGCGTAGCTTGGCGACACGGTAGTGAGGCAATCGGCGGATCGGATTCCAGCCTTGAGCAGGTTGACCTTGTCGTAGAATTCGAATCCGGCGTTATGGAAAAGATCCCAGGGCAGTCGGAACGACAGGAAGGACTCCTTCGGGTAGACCCCCTGGTAGCCGAGGTTGTGGATGGTGAGGGCCGACGCGGTCCCCCTGAAATCGCCAAGCGCCTCTTCGTGGCTCAGGATCACGGGGACGAGGGACGTGGGCCAATCGTGGGCGTGCATAATATCCGGGATCCACCCGAGCTTGCGGCACAGCTGGAAGGCCGCGCGGCAGAGGAAGGCGAAGCGCTCCGGATTGTCCGCGAAATCCGGCTCGGCCTTGGAACCATAGATCCCGTCGCGACCGTAGAAGGACTCGTTGTCGAGGAAATAGACTTCCACGGCGGAGCCGGGCAGGTAGGATTTGTAGAGGCCGGCCCGTTCTTCGCCCGACCTGGTCGGCGCCGCGATCTTTCCCTGGACTCGCTCGAGTTTGGCGCGGTCCGTCGAATAATAGCGGGGAAGGATGACTCGAACGTCGTGGCCGGCCCTGGCAAGCGCCCGCGAGAGGGCCGAGACCGCGTCGCCCAGACCCCCCGCTTTCGCGAAGGGAGCGGCCTCGCTCGAGACCATGAGGATCTTCATGGAGCTTGTCCTCCTCGTAGGAAAGGCCGGAAGGGCCCGTCGGTAACAGTATAGCTGCGCCGCGGCCCGAATTGAAGACTATTGGTGCCTTACCACGAGGACTTTCCGTATTTCGTCGACGCCGGAGGCGACGATGCGCACGAAGTAGAGCCCGCGCGCCACCGCGTTGCCGGCCATATTGCGGCCGTTCCAGGCAACCGAGTAGCTCCCAGCCGCCTGCTGCCCGTTTACCAACCTGACCACGACGTCGCCGTCGAGGGTGAAGACGGTCACGGTCACCGATCCGCTGCTCGGCAGCTGATAGGCCAGCCGAACGGTCTCGCCCTTCGTCGGATCGATCACGTTGTTGAGGATCGTCGCGCCTCCCTTCTGGAGGACGATATTATGGAAGAAGAAGGAGAACGGCTTGATATGAAGATACCAATCGGGGGGTACGGCCACCCCGCTCGCGACGTCAAGACGCGCGACATAGAGATCGCTCGGAGCCGTCGCGAGCGTGAAGAAGAAGTCGAAGGGCGATCCGTTAGCCTCGCCGTTGACCTTCGAGTCGGTCCCGGGCACGGAGAGGTTCCAAAGCCCGGCCGCCACCGAGCTTGCGTCGTTCTGCGAACCGGCGGATGCGTCCGGAATGGCGTCGATGCCCGAGAATGACGACTGGGAGTGGTTCGGAAGCCAAAGGCCATTGCTACCCTTGAAGGAGGATGCGACGTTGGTATCGTAGACGATGGAAGGCTGCAAGGCGCCGAGACTGGCGCTCACGCGCGTCTGCACCGTGATCGTTTGAGTCCGCAGCCACTGCGACCCGTCGAAGGCCCGGATGAGCCCGATCCCTTCGGCCGCCGATTGAGCTTCCGTGAGAGCGGCGATCTGGGTATCGGAGAGCGTGAGCGTCGCTTGATCCTTGGCGTAGATGGGCCAGGCGAAATAGGTCGCCGGATTGTAGGCTCCGGAGGCCGGCGGCGGCAGATCGATCATGAGGTCGGAGACGCGGTGGGTGGTGGAGACGATGGGATTTGGCCACGCGTTGGGCAATATCGCGCTAATCGGATTGAAATTGTTGTAGGGCGCCGGAGGCAAGCCGCCGAAGGTGGAAATGAAATAGGGAACCCATACCGGATCCGTGGCGTAATTCGTCGGCGCCGCGGAAGCATCGTACAGCGTCGATGCAAGGGAGTACGCCGTCGATCCCGCCGCGATTGAGGAGGCCGCTACCGCCGCGGGATAGGTCGCAAGGACTTCGGAAGTCCCGTTCCCGCTGATCGTGATGCGGGATATCGATGAGGCCCCCGTAAAATTCGCCGCCGTTACGGGGCTGCCCGCGGAATCGGCATAGATCGGGCCGCTGAAGTGGTAGAAAACCTGGTTTTGCCCGGGCAGGGCCAGAGTGTAGGCTATCCGCGGCAGAGCGGTATCGGTGGGTATCATGGGCGCGGTCAGCACATTGCCGCCGCCGGTGATGGGATAAAGCAGCAGTTTTTGCGTCGAAGAATCCTTCAGCGACGTATTGGCGACTATCGACCACGACGGAGTCACTCCCGTGTCGTTATAGGGCTTCTCGACCAGATAGATGAAGAACTCGTATCCGGGGCCGCCATAGAGAGTCGGAGACGAGGGGAGGGTCTGGCCCGAAGGCACCATGGCGTAGCCGCTAGTCCCCTTAGAAGTGTCGATCGTGTAGCCGCTCACGGAGGCCGTGAAGCCCGAGAAGTCGCCGTTGAGGGTAGTCTGGGCGACTACTCTGATGCGGTCTATCTTGCCGTCGCCGTCGGAGTCCTCGGTATAGCTGTAGATCGCGAGGACGCCGCTTATCCATTGGTAGCAGGTGAGGTAGGTGAAGCCGACGGGCGGCGTAGCAGTACTCCAGTAGAACAGCTTGACGGTGGTCGGATCGGGCACCGCGACCGGGTGGGCCCGCGCATCCGAGTATTTCACATTCACGTAGGCCATGTTGAGAGTCGCGCCTGAGTTGAGGTCCAGTTGCCACATCTTCGTCGCATCCGGGTTTGTCGCGCTGGGGATACCGTTGATCGCCCATCCCAAGTCGGCGTCGGCAGACTGACGCGACAGAGTGATGCTGGATCCGGAAGCCCCGAGGATCTTGAATATGCCCCCCGGCGCTTTGATCGACTGAGTGTGAGCTTCCTGGAAGAAGATGGAGACGCCCGGCGCCTCGCAGTCGAAAATATACCAGAAATTGTTGCCGTAAATATAGAAGATGCCCGAGGCTTTCGTAAACTTGACGGTGCCTGCGCGAGCGATGAAGCGAGCGCCGGCCGCAACGGCTTCGACTCGGTTGGTCCAGTTCGAGCCAGCGAAGAATATCTCGAACGATGAGGACGAGACATCGAGGCTACCCTCATCGTTGATCTCGAGATCGCCGTCGATCGTCAAGTTGGAGCTCAGGGTGACGGTGGCTGTCGGCGCCACCGCGACGCCGGTAGTTCCCGAGCCTACGTGCAGGTAGCCGATGGGAGGCGTCGAGCCGAGGGACACGCCCGTGCCCGTCAATACGAGGGTCGAATTGGTGGGGGTTGAGAAGGCCCCGAGGATCGTTACGTTTCCCGAGGCCGTTACAGTGTTCGAGCCCGCATTGATTATCGCGAAGCCTCCCGATGTGCCGATCGAGACACAGAGCAGCCGGGCTCCGGCATCGATGCTCAGGCTTCCGGCAATACCTTGGAAGAGACCGGCTGTCGGCAAGGTCCCGGCGGCGCTGTCGGCCACCCAGCCGATGCCGTTCGTGGCAAGGTCGAGGATGCCGGCCTGGATCGTGGTGGCGAAAGTGCCGCCGGTCTGGTGCACTTCCGTAGTGACGACGACACTCGCCGGGTTGTTGAAGACAATGGGGCCGACGAGTTGCTTGTTCGAGTCGAAGCTTTGCGACACGGTGCCTTGAAAGAGTATGCCATCCAAATTGCGCGTAAATACTGCGAATGAGACGTTCCCGTCGAACTCGATGCTCGCGGCGGGGGCCGTCGCGTTGCCGGCGAGGATCGCCGTCGCGCCCGAAGCCGAATAATTCGCGGCGAACCGAATGCCTCCAGGCCCGTCCTGTACGGTCCCGCTCGTATGCACGAGGTTTGAGCCGAAAAGGAGGAGACCCGGCGCCGTATTCGAGTTGATCACCGACCCCGCCGCGCCGGCGATGGTCGTCAGCCCGCTATAAGTCTGGTTGCCGGTCGTCAGCACGCTCGAGCCCAGAGCGATGGCTCCAGGCGCTGCGTTCGCGCTCGTCACGCTCAGACTCGCCAGGCGCGCATTGGATCCGACCGCGCCGAGGAAACTCACGCTTCCCGAGCCTGCGGTTATCGTCAGGCCTTGAATGCCCGCAGCCAGCGCGTCCAGCGTTGTAGACGCCGTAGCGAAGCTCAAACTCCCGTTCGCCGCCGACGTATCCATGATAATGCTGTTTTGCAGCTGCACCGGTCCCGTGAAGCTCATCGAGCTGGTCGTCATGTTCGCCGACGGCTTTATATACGCAGTCGTTCCCGCCCCGCCGGTCACCGATAGGGCGCCGAGCCGCGAGGATCCGCCCACAACCCCGACGAAGCTCACGTTGCCATTGCCTGCCGTTATCGTCAGGCCTTGGGTTCCCGCCGATAGAGCATCGAGAGTCGTGCCAAAGCTCACATTCCCATTGTTCGCCGACGTGTCCATCGTCAGCGTACTCTGAAGCTGCACGGGCCCCGCGAAGCTCATCGAGTTCGCGCTCAGATTCGCCGCCGGCTTGATGTAGGCCGTGGTACCCGTGCCGCCTGCCACCGACAGGGTCCCCAGCCGCGCGATGCCTCCCACGACTCCCGCGAAGCTCACGTTTCCGGTACCTGCCGCGACCGTGAACGCTTGGACTCCGGCCGCCAGAGCGTCTAAGGTCGTGCTGAAGCTTACATTCCCATTCGCGGCAGATGTATCCATAGTCAGCGAGGCTTGCAGCTGGACCGGCCCCGTAAAGCTCATCGAACTCGCGGTCATGTTCGCGCTCGGCTTGATATATGCCGTCGTGCCCGTACCGCCGGTCACCGACAAGGCCCCGAGCCGCGCATTGCCTCCAACGATCCCCGCGAAGCTCACGTTCCCCGTCCCCGCCGCGATCGTGAGCCCCTGGGTTCCTGCGGCAGCCGCATCCACGGTCGCGCTGAAGGCGATATTCCCGTTCGTGGTCGAGGTGTTGAGGGCAAGGCCATTCTGCAACTGCACAGGCCCCGTGAAGCTCATGGAATTCGCCGTCATGTTCGCGCCGGGCTTGATGTAGGCCGTCGTACCCGTACCGCCGGTCACCGACAAGGCCCCGAGCCGCGCATTGCCGCCCACGATCCCCGCGAAGCTCACGTTCCCCGTCCCCGCCGCGATCGTGAGCCCCTGGGTTCCTGCGGCAGCCGCATCCACGGTCGCGCTGAAGGCGATATTCCCGTTCGTGGTCGAGGTGTTGAGGGCAAGGCCATTCTGCAACTGCACAGGCCCCGTGAAGCTCATGGAATTCGCCGTCATGTTCGCGCCGGGCTTGATGTAGGCCGTCGTTCCCGCACCGCCGGTCACCGACAGAGCCCCCACGCGCGCGTTGCCGCCCACGATTCCCGCGAAGCTCACGTTCCCCGTCCCCGCCGTGACCGTCAGCGCTTGGGCTCCTGCCGCCAGGGCATCGAGAGTCGTGCTGAAGCTTACATTCCCATTCGCGGCAGATGTGTCCATAGTCAGCGAGGCTTGCAGCTGGACCGGCCCCGTAAAGCTCATCGAACCCGCGGTCATGTTCGCGCTCGGCTTGATATAGGCCGTCGTTCCGGTACCGCCGGTTACCGACAAGGCTGCGAGACGCGCATTGCCGCCCACGATTCCCGCGAAGTTTACGTTTCCCGTCCCAGTCGTGATCGCAAGCCCCTGGACTCCGGCCGTCAGGGCGTCGAGACTAGTACTGAAGCCCACGTTCCCATTGCTCGCCGACGTATCCATCGTCAGCGTTCCCTGAAGCTGCACAGGCCCCGTGAAGCTTATCGAATTCGCGCTCATGTTCGAGCTTGGTTGAATGAATGCCGTCGCGCCATTGCCGCCGGTTACCGACAATGCCCCGAGCCGGGCATTGCCGCCAACGATCCCACCGAAGCTCACATTGGCCGTCCCGGCTGTAACTGTAAGTCCCTGGGTTCCCGCGGTGGCCGCGTCGACCGTACTCGGTAAAGCGACCCCTCCGGAAGCGGAAATGCTGCTTGGCCTCGCCAGAGTGATGGCTGCGTCCCCGGTCGAGCCGCCAAAGATGTTCTGGAATGCTCCGTTTCCGAGTGTCACCCCGATCGACGCGGTCGAAACACCAAAGGTAACTCCGCCGGTCCCGGAGCCGAGTGTCAGAGTCTTGTTGGCCGCGCTCGAATCGTAATTATTTTCGAAGAAGATCTTGCCGGCGCCGCTCGGCTGTTGAGTTACGTTCAAGCTGTAGCTGGCGGTGACGGCGTTCGAGCCATTGCCGAGATGGACATCCCCTTGTTGGGTAATCCCGCCAAGGACAAAGCTGGCCGCCGTTACGGCGGAGAATCGGCTGTCGATGTAGACTGCCGTGGTTCCCGGCGTCAGGACTTTCGCGGGAGCGAATTCCATGGATGAGGCCGCGTTCAATGGAAGGATTTGGAATGTGCCGGCGGCTGCGTTGATAGTCGCGGTGGGTGCGGCGTTCAATACCAGGTTATTCGTCTGGAAAGTGATGTTGGCGCCATTCGAGGCATATGAGATTCCCGACGCGAGACTGAGGTTGGTCGTCTTGATGAGGCTGCCGCCTACCGGAATGGACGAGCCGACATTCGCTCCGAAACTCGTCGTGCCCCCTGTCGAGGCATCGATATTGAGAGTGAAGGCGCCGTCGATGGTCGAGGCGGGAGAGAAGCCGACGTTCCCGGAACCGGCCGTCAGGGAGATATTGCCGGTCAGGACCACGGGGGAATTAAAGACGATCGGCTGGCCCGCCAGGATTCTAGACGTCCTAATGCTGCCGGCGATTTGCACGCTGGCCGCCCCGCTCTGCGTGAAAGAGCCGCCGAGATCGATATCGTAGGCGGAACTGCTGGCTCCGATCGTCAGTACACCGGAGTTCGTGATACTCGCATTTCCGGTCGATGACAAGTTCGGATAGGTCGGGTTCGCGCTCCCGAAAGTCACGTTGTGCGCGTTCGTGACGGAAAAATTCAGCAAGGTATTGACGTTCGTACCGTCGCTGAGCTGCTGAGCCGAACCGATCGGGGCGTCGAAGGCGACGTCGCCCGTCCCGCATTTCACGATCAGCGATTGCACCCCTCCGTTCGCCACGGTGTCAGCGTCGATAGTGCTCGTAGCGCTGAAGGTTATGTTGTCGTTCGTCTGCGACGAGTCGATGACGATCGTACCCGTGGGACTCGCGAGGACGACGGGCACGCTGAACACGATCGGGCCGCCGGTCACTAAGTCGTTCGTCAGAGTGATGTGCCCGACCGCATTGTATACGGTCAAGGTAAGGACGCCGGGCGACGTGAGCTGAGCCTGGTTGAGGACGAGGCCGCCGATGCCCTCTATCCATGCTCCGTTCGGGGCGCTCGGGTTTACCGAGGTGACGCCGTCGGTGCCGTAGCCGACATAGACCTCGGGACTGGTGGCTGAGTAGTACTTGACCTCTATAGGCCTGATGGCCGTTCCGATCTGGTTCGAGGCGGATAAGAATATATTTCCGGTAGTGTTAATATCCGGTAATCCGTTGGATAGTTGAATGGAGGTAATCGTTCCGTTCGGGAATCCGCTCGTGGCGGTTCCCGCGAAGAGGGCCACGTACTTTGATTTGGCGTTGAGCCCGAAAGATAGTCCGGTGTCGTTGAGCTGTATCGCGCCGGTGGCTGCGCCATTCGAATATGCCTCGATCTTGGCGCCGGTAGCGCCATCCATCGCCGAGAAGTCGGCGGTCTGGAAGGTGATAGTCCCGAACTGGGTCCCATTGTTGCCGAAAATGATCCGGTCAGCGTTCACGATGCGGTTGATCTCGGATTGGTCGAGGGACCATGGCCCTGCCGCGTAGCCGACATGCATCGGGACGCTGGGCGTGACGGTAAAGAATTGGAGAGTATTGGCGCCGAAGTCGAGGCTGTTCGCGGGTCCGGCTCCGAAGACGATATCGTCCGAGGAGAAAGTCTTCGTCGAGGAGGCGGTCGCGTCGAGGACCGCCGTTCCGGATAGATCGATTACGCCCCCCGCGCCGGTCGCGAGGGTGACCGCGGAGAGCGAATTGAGCGTCATTTTCGTGCCGGCGGCGTAAGTTTGGTTTCCGCCCGTGCGCCAATTCGTCATCGCGGAGACGATGGAACCCGGGCCCGCGTCGACGATGACATTCCCGGCCACTCCCGGAGCGCCGCCCGTCCCGATATTGACGAGCGAGATTGAGCTCGATCCCGCCCCTCCGTAAACGTTCAAGGCCGAAAGCGCCGTCGTACCGCCGATGGCTCCCGGGAAAGTCACCGCGCCGAAATGCAAAGCGGCTGAACCAATCGTCAGAGAGTGACTAGTGGCGGGTGCGGAATCGATAGTGGAAGAAAAGGCGACCGATCCGCCCGCGGCGGACGTCTGGATGGAAGCGTCGGCCTGGAGAAGAATCGGGTTCGCGAAGGCGACCGCGGCCGCGTTCGTCGCTACAGCCGTGCCCGCCGAATAATTCAGGTATACCGTTCCAGCTCCGTTCGCCGTGAGGGTAATGGATCCATTTCCCGCGGTCGGCCCCGACGTATTGACCGGACCGGAAAAAGTTATGTTTCCATTGCTTTCTGTCGTCGCATTGAGTCCGTTGGCGGCGGTCGAATTCGTCGTCATCGTACCGAAGGTCAAGCTTCCCAGACCGTCGAACCATGCGCCGCCCGGGGCATTCGTCACATTCACGTTCGTCTGCCCTGCGGGGAACTGTATCCTGTTCGTCGACGATCCGATCGCTCCTGTTGCCGCCAACGTGATCGTTCCGCTCGTCGAAAGCTCCGCAAACCCGTTCGTCGCGCTCGTCGCAGTAATGCCGCCCGTCCCCGCATTGATGTTCAGCGCGGCCGCTCCGTTCAGGTTAAACGCCGTCCCGCTCCCATTATCGTTCAGCGCCACCTGTCCCGCCCCAGAATTGCTGTTGACCGTCACCGTCGTCAGGTTCGGCGCATTGGTATACAGCGATGCGGCCAGAGTCGCCGTCTTGAGCGATACGAGGCCCGACTGCACGCCGCCTTCCCCGATTGTGATCGTTCCTGCCGTATTGAGATTCGCCAATGAGGCGGTCGGTAGGTACGCGGCTCCCGTGCCGACGTCCAGGGCCTGGGCCCCGTTCTGCCCGTACAGATACACGTTCCCCGTTCCCTCGGCGTTGAAGCTCCCGCCAAAGTTTATCGATGTGGACCGCAGAGTCACATCGCCGCCGATCCAGACGTTACCTGCAAAATCAAGCGCCGCCGAGGTGTTCACCGTCAGGCCGGTCGGTCGATTCACGCTTCCTGTGCCGGTGCCGATAATTCCGGTTACCGTAATGCCGCCGGTCCCCGTCCCCAGGTTCAAAGTCTGAGCGCCGTTCACTGTGCTCGAGAAATTGATGGTCGAATTGGTCGTGGTGATCGCCACCGGCCCTCCTAGGGATACTGCGCCTGTATACCCGATATTCCCCCCGCCGTTCGCCGTGCTCTGGTACGTCGGCCCGTTCAATGTGATCGCCGTCCCCGTCACCGACTGCGTTCCCGTCGTGAATACCGAGGTCATCCCGACGGTCGTCGCGCTATTCACGGTCAGGTTCGTCAGCGGCGTCGTTCCTCCCACCACGCCGCCGAGGGAAACCGTCGTACCCGTGATCGACAGCGTCTGGGCATTGTTCAAGGTTCCGCCGAAAGTGATCGCAGTTCCTGTCAACGCCGTCGCCGCCCCCAACGTCGCATTCCCGCTGTAGGTCTGGATGCCGGTCGTATGGATCACCCCGCCGTTGATCCCCGTCGTCAGGCTCACCGTCACCGAGGTCAGCGGAGTCCCTCCGCCCACAGCCCCGTTGAACACCGCTGCTCCCGTGATCGCCAGTGTCTGGGCGTTGTCCAGTGTAGTGCCGAAAGTGACTGTGCTTCCCGTCAAAGCGGTAGCCGCGCCTAGCGTCGCCGCTCCCGTATAGGTCTGGATCCCCGTCGTATGGATCACCCCGCCGTTGATCCCCGTCGTCAGACTCACCGTCACCGAGGTCAGCGGAGTCCCTCCGCCCACCGCCCCGCTGAACACGGCTGCTCCCGTGATCGCCAATGTCTGGGCGTTGTTCAAGGTCCCGCCGAAGGTGATCACGCTCCCCGTCAGCGCCGTCGCGGCTCCCAGCGTTGCGTTCCCGCTATAGGTCTGGATCCCCGTCGTGCTCACCGACCCGCCGTTGATCCCCGTCGTCAGGCTCACCGTCACCGAAGTCAGCGGAGTCCCTCCGCCCACAGCCCCGTTGAACACCGCAGCTCCCGTGATCGCCAGCGTCTGGGCGTTGTCCAGTGTAGTGCCGAAAGTGACTGTGCTTCCCGTCAAAGCGGTAGCCGCGCCTAGCGTCGCCGCTCCAGTATAGGTCTGGATTCCCGTCGTATGGATCACTCCGCCGTTGATCCCCGTCGTCAGACTCACCGTCACCGACGTAAGTGGAGTCACCCCGCCCACAGCCCCGTTGAACACAGCCGCTCCCGTGATCGCCAATGTCTGGCCGTTGTTCAAGGTCCCGCCGAAGGTGATCACAGTCCCCGTCAGCGCCGTAGCAGCTCCCAGCGTTGCGTTCCCGCTATAGGTCTGGATTCCCGTCGTACTCACCGACCCGCCGTTGATCCCCGTCGTCAGACTCACCGTCACCGAGGTCAGCGGTGTCACCCCGCCCACTGCCCCGTTGAATACTGCAGCTCCCGTGATCGCCAGCGTCTGGGCATTGTTCAGCGTCCCGCCGAAGGTGATCACGCTCCCCGTCAAAGCGGTCGCCGCTCCCAGAGTCGCGTTCCCGCTATAGGTCTGGATCCCCGTCGTGCTCACCGACCCGCCGTTGATTCCCGTCGTCAGGCTCACCGTAACCGAGGTCAGCGGAGTCCCTCCGCCCACAGCCCCGTTGAATACCGCCGCCCCCGTGATCGCCAGGGTCTGGGCATTGTTCAGCGTCCCGCCGAAGGTAATCACGCTACCCGTCAGCGCGGTCGCCGCTCCCAGAGTCGCGTTCCCGCTGTAGGTCTGGATCCCCGTCGTGCTCACCGACCCGCCGTTGATCCCCGTCGTCAGGCTCACCGTCACCGAGGTCAGCGGAGTCCCTCCACCCACCGCCCCGCTAAAGACCGCTGCTCCGGTGATCGCCAGGGTCTGTCCATTGTTCAGCGTCCCGCCGAAGGTGATCACGCTCCCCGTCAGCGCCGTCGCCGCTCCCAGCGTCGCGTTCCCACTATAGGTCTGGATCCCCGTCGTATGGATCACCCCGCCGTTGATCCCCGTCGTCAGACTCACTGTCACCGAGGTCAGCGGGGTCACTCCGCCTACGGCCCCGTTGAACACTGCAGCTCCCGTGATCGCTAGGGTCTGTCCGTTGTTCAGCGTCCCGCCGAAGGTGATCACGCTCCCCGTCAGCGCCGTCGCCGCTCCCAGCGTCGCGTTCCCGCTATAGGTCTGGATCCCCGTCGTGCTCACCGACCCGCCGTTGATCCCCGTCGTCAGGCTCACCGTCACCGAGGTCAGCGGAGTCCCTCCGCCCACCGCCCCGTTGAACACTGCAGCTCCCGTGATCGCCAGCGTCTGACCATTGTTCAGCGTCCCGCCGAAGGTGATCACGCTCCCCGTCAGCGCGGTCGCCGCTCCCAGAGTCGCGTTCCCGCTATAGGTCTGGATCCCCGTCGTGCTCACCGACCCGCCGTTGATTCCCGTCGTCAGGCTCACCGTCACCGAGGTCAGCGGAGTCCCTCCGCCCACTGCCCCGTTAAATACCGCCGCTCCCGTGATCGCTAGGGTCTGGGCATTGTTCAAGGTCCCGTCGAAAGTGATTACACTCCCCGTCAGCGCCGTCGCCGCTCCCAGCGTCGCCGCTCCCGTATAGGTCTGGATCCCCGTCGTGCTCACCGACCCGCCGTTGATCCCCGTCGTCAAACTTACTGTCACCGAGGTCAGCGGAGTCCCTCCGCCCACCGCTCCGCTGAACACCGCCGCTCCCGTGATCGCCAGCGTCTGTCCGTTGTTCAGCGTCCCGCCAAAGGTAATCACCGTCCCCGTCAGCGCCGTCGCGGCTCCCAGCGTCGCGTTCCCGCTATAGGTCTGGATCCCCGTCGTGCTCACTGATCCGCCGTTGATCCCCGTCGTCAGGCTCACCGTCACCGAGGTCAGCGGAGTCCCTCCACCCACCGCCCCGTTGAACACGGCAGCTCCCGTGATCGCCAGCGTCTGACCATTATCCAGCGTCCCGCCAAAGGTGACTGTGCTCCCCGTCAATGCAGTAGCCGCGCCCAAGGTCGCCGCCCCTGTATAGGTCTGGATACCTGTCGTGCTCACCGACCCGCCGTTGATCCCCGTCGTCAGGCTCACCGTCACCGAGGTCAGCGGAGTCCCTCCACCCACCGCCCCGTTGAACACTACCGCTCCCGTGATCGCCAAGGTCTGTCCATTATTCAGCGTCCCGCCAAAGGTAATCACCGTCCCCGTCAGCGCTGTCGCCGCTCCTAATGTCGCGTTCCCGCTATAGGTCTGGATCCCCGTCGTACTCACCGACCCGCCGTTGATCCCCGTCGTCAGGCTCACTGTCACCGAGGTCAGCGGAGTCCCTCCACCCACCGCCCCGCTAAAGACCGCTGCTCCGGTGATCGCCAGGGTCTGTCCATTGTTCAGCGTCCCGCCGAAGGTGATCACGCTCCCCGTCAGCGCCGTCGCCGCTCCCAGCGTCGCGTTCCCGCTGTAGGTCTGGATCCCCGTCGTGCTCACCGACCCGCCGTTGATTCCCGTCGTCAGACTCACCGTCACCGACGTCAGCGGAGTCCCTCCGCCCACCGCCCCGTTGAACACTGCAGCTCCAGTGATCGCCAGGGTCTGACCATTGTTCAGCGTCCCGCCGAAGGTGATCACACTCCCCGTCAGCGCCGCCGCCGCGCCCAACGTCGCCGCTCCCGTATAGGTCTGGATACCCGTCGTGCTCACCGACCCGCCGTTGATCCCTGTCGTCAGGCTCACTGTCACCGAGGTCAGCGGTGTCACCCCACCCACCGCCCCGCTGAAGACCGCCGCTCCGGTGATCGCCAGGGTCTGTCCATTGTTCAGCGTCCCGCCGAAAGTGATCACGCTACCCGTCAACGCGGTCGCCGCTCCCAGCGTCGCGTTCCCGCTGTAGGTCTGTATCCCAGTCGTGCTCACCGACCCGCCGTTGATCCCCGTCGTCAGGCTCACCGTCACCGAGGTCAGCGGAGTCCCTCCACCCACCGCCCCGCTGAACACTGCAGCTCCCGTAATCGCCAGGGTCTGACCATTGTTCAGCGTCCCGCCGAAGGTGATCACGCTACCCGTCAACGCGGTCGCCGCTCCCAGCGTCGCGTTCCCGCTGTAGGTCTGGATCCCCGTCGTGCTCACCGACCCGCCGTTGATTCCCGTCGTCAGACTCACCGTCACCGACGTCAGCGGAGTCCCTCCGCCCACCGCCCCATTGAATACCGCCGCTCCCGTGATCGCCAGGGTCTGGGCATTGTTCAGCGTCCCGCCGAAGGTGATCACGCTCCCCGTCAACGCGGTCGCCGCGCCCAGCGTCGCCGCTCCCGTATAGGTCTGGATCCCCGTCGTGTTCACCGACCCGCCGTTGATCCCCGTCGTCAAACTTACTGTCACCGAGGTTAGTGGCGTCACCCCGCCCACTGCCCCGCTGAATACCGCCGCTCCCGTGATCGCCAGCGTCTGTCCGTTGTTCAAGGTCCCGCCGAAGGTGATTACAGTCCCCGTCAAGGCCGTCGCCGCTCCCAGAGTCGCCGCTCCCGTATAGGTCTGGATCCCCGTCGTACTCACCGACCCGCCGTTGATCCCCGTCGTCAAACTCACCGTCACCGAGGTCAGCGGAGTCCCTCCGCCCACCGCCCCGCTGAATACCGCCGCTCCCGTGATCGCCAAGGTCT
>CAYOIX010000008.1:61421-153212 GCA_964404145.1 uncultured Treponemataceae bacterium | reverse complement strand
CAGGCTCTTCGCGGCCCCTCTGTTGGGACCACCTCGAAGGCGAGGCGCTGGTTCCGCCTGAGGACGGAAATTTGCGAGCGCCTGCCGATCGAGCCGGCGCCGAGGCGGCGGCGGAGCTCGTCCATGCCCCCGATCGTGATTCCGTCGAAGGAAAGGAGAATGTCGCCTTCTCGGAGACCGGCCGCGTGGGCGGGCCCGCCCGGCTCGATGAGAATGGCCCGGAGCGCGGTCTCGCCGGGCAGTCCGAGGAGCCGGGCCGCGTGCGGGGAAAGGGAGAAGTTCTGCCCTCCCAAGCCCAGGTAGCCGCGCCGCACCCTCCCCTCCCTGAGCAGGGCCGAGGCGACGTCGGAGACGGTGTTCGCGGGGATGGCGAAGCAGAGTCCCTGGGCCTGGCGGATGACGGCCGTGTTGACGCCGATCACGAGGCCGCGGGAGTCCACGAGGGGGCCGCCAGAGTTTCCTGGGTTCAAGGCGGCGTCGGTCTGGATCACGTCGTCGATGAGCCTTCCGCTGGCCGCGCGGAAGGATCTCCCGAGGGCGCTGACGACGCCTGCGGTCACGGTGCTCTCGAAGCCAAGGGGGTTGCCGACCGCGATAGCCAGCTGGCCGGGGCGGAGTCGCGACGAGTCGCCAAGGCCGATCGAGGGGAGCCCTCCCAAAGGGAGCCTTAGAATGGCCAGATCGGTATCGGGGTCGTCGCCCACGATGCGCGCAGGGAAGCGCCTGCCGTCGGAGAGGATGGCTTCGATGCCGCCCGAGCCCGACACGACGTGGCTATTGGTGACGAGGAAGCCGTCGGGCGTGAATATGAAGCCCGAGCCCGAGGCCTCGGCGTCCCCCTCGTCGCTGCGGTGGTATGGGCGTCTCTCTTCGGAGGAGAAAACTTGAAGGTGGACGACGGCCGGAGCGACGGTCTCGACAGCTGAGACGACTGCTCGGGAATACGCGTCCAGGAGGGCCTCGTCGCCGTCCTCGACCTCTTCCCTTTCAAGAGTCGCGCTCGCCTGGACTCCGACGTACATGGCATGACCTCGCTTTCCGAAGGCCCGGGCGAGCTCGAGCCCGCTCGGGATTTGGAAGAAAGATACTCAGCCGCACTCCGCGCAAGGCCCGGCCGAACGGCCGGTGGCGATTCCCGGAAGTTCAGCTCGCGGGTCCGCGCCGTGGGGAATGGGGTCGTTCCTGCCTCGCAATGCGATATTGGGAATGAACAGGGTGATGATGAGCATCGCGAGCATGACTAGGATCGAGAGCGTCCAGACTTCGTGTATCGAATCCGAGAAGGCCTTTCTCGTCCCGCTCGCGAGGGATCCGGCGGGATCCGTCCCGCCGACGACCCGGTCGACGACGAAGGCCGCGGAAAGGGCCGCGCTGAATACGGTCCCCATGACGGCCGCGCCGACCGTGGAGCCGATCTGCCGGGTGAACTGGCTGGCGCTCGTGGCCTGGCCGAGCTTGCCGTAGATCGGCACGAGTATGGTCGAGATGAGGAGGTAGATGGTCGCGACCCAGGTGTAGCGCCCGAGGCCAGAGAGCTGTTTCACGATCCTGGGAAGGGTGGTCGAGACAATTGTCTGATCGAGGGCCCCGAGGAACATGGCCAAGGCGACGCCGATGATGGTATAGAGCCGGGTTCGCCTTTCCGGTATTATATTCATATTTTTCAATATAGCGATTCCATCCGAGTCTTGGCGCGAAAATGCCCGGGGCCGAGCAGGCCGCGGAGCTTGCAGCCCCCTCTCCCCTACCTTATGATGACCATGATGATCAGACGCGCGAGCTTACTCGTCTGCCTCGCGCTCCTCTCGGGATGCGCCACGCGAAAGCCGGAAGCCCCGCCCTCGGAGCCGTATCCCGGGCTGAGCGTCGTTTCGGGCGCCGCCGTCAGGCCGGATCAATTCAGGCTGGTCTTTCGCTTCGTCCTGGTGGTCCGGAACCCGCGAAACGGCGGAATCAAGGTCGACTCCATGGATTACTCCCTGTCCGTCGAAGGGACAGAGGCCGGTGCCGGGACCTATCGGGAGTCGCAAGAAGTCGGGGCCGGGGACTCGCTATCCTTCCCCCTCGAGGTCCCGGTCGATATCAGGGATCTGAACAATGGGATCGCCGACAGCGGCGGGCCGGCCCAGGCCGTTTGGCGCTTCGAGGCCCGAATCCGGATAACGACGGGGGGCGGCATCCCCCTCGAGCTTTCGGCCCGGTCGGAGGGCTCTTTTCCCGTCCTGCGCGACCCAAGCTTTCGAATCAGATCCATCGCGATCGAGCGCGATCTCCTCGTGACCACGAAGCTCGCTCTGGATATCGAGATCGAGAACCCCAACGCCTCTCCCATCGAATTGAACTCGATCTTCTACGATTTTTACGCCGAAGGGGAAAAATGGGCCGAGGGGCGAAGCGACGAGAGCGCTGCGGTCCCGGCGAAGGGATCGGCCGAGCGGACCTTGGGCTTCACCATGAACTTCGCGAATACTGACCGTGGTCTATTCGACCTCGTAGCCAAGCTGAAAGTCGTCCACTATCGGCTCGTGGGAGAGGCGAAGATCGCGACCAGTCTCGATTTTATCCCTGAATTCGCGTCGCGCTTCGACAACGAAGGAAGCTGCAGCGTGCTTCGATAAGGACGGTACTTGTCGATTCCTTGCGAAAAAACGACATTCCCGTGAAAGGCTTGAGAAGAAGCGACGTTCCTGTATGTAATAGTCCAGGTCATTTACCGCCTTACTCGGATTGATCAAGGAATCTTCACCGATAAAGTCGGGATTCATCCCTTCAATTCTTTTTCCGATCTCAAATTCCGTATGATGAAATCGCTTGTCGATGATACTCGCGGCAAATGGGCACGAAGATTGCATAAACTCTTGCAAGGTCCTCGTTCCATTGGCTCGAGGGCTGAAATCCGATAGACGAGGCGAAATGCCGTATTCGACTACCATCGGGCATACCCGCTACAGCTTCCCGGATTTGAGGACCTTGCTGGCCAGGGCCTCGCCACAGCGGTCCGGCGACATCCTCGCCGGGATCGCGGCCCGATCGTCGGAGGAGAGAGTCGCGGCCCAAATCTCCCTTTCGGACCTGCCGCTGAGGGTTTTCCTCGAAGAGTTCGTCGTTCCCTACGAGAGCGACGAAGTGACTCGAGTGATCGTCGACGGTTTGGACTATGGCGCTTTCGCGGAGATATCCTCGTTGACGGTCGGCGGCTTCCGCGAGTGGCTCCTCGCCGACTCGACCGACGCCGCGACTCTCCGCAGAGTCTCGCCCGGGATCATGCCCGAGATGGCCGCCGCGGTCTCGAAGATCATGAGGGCTCAGGACCTCGTGACCGCCGCGAGGAAGGTGAGCGTCACGACCGCCTTCCGCGACAGCATCGGCTTGCCTGGAAGGCTCTCGGTTAGGCTCCAGCCGAACCACCCAACCGACGACCTCAAGGGCATCGCGGCGTCGATTGTGGACGGCCTGCTCTATGGGGCGGGAGACGCCGTGATCGGCGTCAACCCCGCGACCGACAGCGTCGACGCGGTATCGCGACTCCTCGGTATGCTGGACGAGATCATTTCCCGCTATGAGATCCCCACTCAGTCCTGCGTCCTCGCCCACGCTACGACCATGATCGAGGCCATCGAGAGGAAGGCGCCCGTCGACCTCGTCTTCCAGTCGATAGCCGGGACGCAGAAGGCCAACGAAGGCTTCGGCGTGAGCGCCGCCCTGCTGCGCGAGGGTATGGAAGCCGCGCGCTCCCTGCGCCGGGGGACCGTAGGCACGAACGTGATGTACTTCGAGACCGGGCAAGGCAGCGCCCTTTCGGCCGACGCGGGCTTCGGCGTCGATCAACAGACGATCGAGGCTCGATGCTATGGCCTCGCCCGGGAGTTCAAGCCCCTGCTCGTGAACTCGGTAGTGGGCTTCATCGGACCCGAGTACCTCTACGACGGAAAGCAGATCATTCGAGCGGGACTCGAGGATCATTTCTGCGGTAAGGTCCTCGGTCTCCCGATGGGCGTCGATATCTGCCATACAATCCACGCGAACGCGGACCAGGACGACATGGACGTACTCCTCCTGTCGCTGGCCGCCGCCGGGGCGACCTACGTGATGGGAGTGCCGGGCTCGGACGACATCATGCTGAACTATCGGAGCACCTCCTTCCACGACACGCTGAACGCCCGGCGCCTCTTCGGGCTCAGGCCCGCGCCGGAGTTCGAGGAGTGGCTCAGGCGGCTCGGCATCGTCGACGAGGACACGATGCCGATTCCGATCACGGGCGCCAATCGCCTGCTTGCGGGGACCTTCCCGCCATGAAAGTAGAGCCGGCGCGGATCGAGGACCCCTGGGCCCACCTCAGACGCTTCACGGACGCGAGGATCGCGCTCGGACGAGCGGGCACGAGCCTCCCCACGCGGGAGCTCCTCGGTCTCAGGCTCTCCGAAGCTCGGGCGCGGGACGCGGTCGAGCGACCGCTCGATACCGAGGCGATGAGCGTCGCCCTCGGCGCCTTCGGTACGGGCCTCCTCCGCGCGAGGAGCCGCTGTCTCGACAAGGCCGAGTACTTCCGTCGCCCGGACCTGGGCAGACGTCTCTCCGACGAGTCCCGGAAGGAACTGGCCTCCTATCCCCGCGCGGAGCGCGATCTGGCGATCGTGGTGGCGGACGGTCTCTCGAGCCTCGCGGCCGAGCGGCAGGCGCCTCCCCTCCTCGAGTCCTTCCTTCCGCTCGTAGCGGACCTATCCGTTGCGCCGATCTGTCTCGCGACCTTCGCCCGGGTGGCCCTCGGCGACGAGGCGGGATCGCTGCTGCGGGCGAAGGCCGTCGTCGTCCTCATCGGAGAGAGACCTGGACTCAGCTCTCCCGACAGTCTCGGAGCATATCTGACCTTCGCTCCCGCCGTCGGCGCCACCGACGAGCGCAGGAACTGCATTTCGAACATCCGGCCCGCGGGCCTCGCGCCTTCGCTCGCGGCGCCGAAGCTGGAGTATCTGCTGCGCGAATCGCTGCGCCGGTCCCTCTCGGGCTTCAAGCTCAAGGACGAGCAGAGAAATGGGGCCGCCGAGCGTGCGAGGACGAGCGCTGCCTACGGAGAGGTCGCCGCCCCGCGCTAGCCGCCGATGGGAGCGCTAGGCCGGCCCGCCCTGGCCTTCCTTCGGCGTCCATGCTACTCTTCGGCGGATGAAAGGACTCGACGGCGCGGCAAAACTGCCCGCTTCCTCGATCGGTGCGGCCGTGCTCATAGCCGCGGTCTGGGGTTTCAACTTCGTCGTTATAAAGACCGGAGTCTCGTCCATGCCGCCTCTTATGCTCGCGGCGCTGCGCTTCCTCTTCAGCGCCCTGCCGGCCGTCTTCTTCGTGAGGCGACCCGCTGCCCCGCTGAAGTCCCTGGCCGCCTACGGCCTCCTCCTCGGCGTGGGCGAGTTCGGCTTCCTCTTCACGGCCATCAAGCTCGGAGCCCCTTCGGGGCTCTCATCGATACTGCTCCAGTCCCAGGCCTTCTTCACGGCCATCCTCGCCTCCGTCTTCCTGAAGGAAAGACTTCACGCGCACAACGCGGCAGGCATGATCGTCGCCTGCGCCGGGCTCGCCGTCTTCGCCGCCGCGTCGAGCCCCGGCTCGGGCGGCATCGGCCTTCCCCTTCTGGTCATGATCCTCATGGCGGCCTTGGGCTGGGCGGCCGCCAACATTGCGGCCAGGAGAATGCCCGGGACGAGCGCCCTCGGCCTCGTGGTTTGGTCGAGCCTCTTCTCGCCCCTCCCTCTCGCCGCGCTCTCCCTCGCCTTCGAAGGCCGTCGCGCGATAGGAGCCGCCTTCTCGGGCCTCGGCCTCCTCACGGTCGGCGCGCTCGCCTATCTCGTCCTGTTCTCGACCCTCCTCGGCTACGGACTCTGGAACGACCTCATCATGCGCCACGGCGCCTCTAGGATCGCGCCCTTCTCCCTCGCCGTCCCCGTTTTCGGCCTCGCCTCGGCCTCTCTGGTTCTCGGCGAGCGTCTCGGCCTACTCGACCTCCTCGGAGCCGGTCTCGTCCTCGCGGGACTTCTCATACACGTCTTCGGCGGACGCCGCCGCTATTCCGCCGGTCGGAGTCCGGTCACTCGATGATCGAGGCGGATTTCGCGGAACCGGAATACCTGCAGCGACTCGCCGAAGCGCGCATGCCCTTCGGGAAGTACGCTGGATGCCTCCTCCTCGACCTGCCGGAGGCCTACGTGGTCTGGTTCGCTCGAAAAGGCTATCCCGAGGGCGAGATCGGCGAGCTGCTCGCCTCTCTCTACGCGATAAAAGAGAATGGCCTGGAATGGCTCCTGCGGCCCTTGGTAGGCCGGGAATAGGGCATGCGCGCCCCAGCAGGCTGTTGAAATACTCGAAGCATTTCAACAGCCTGCCTTGCAATTGCTCGAAAAGCTAGTGCTTTTCTGCGCAATTGCAGAAATGAAGGTAGTGTTGAAAAAGGCTCCGTAGCCTTTTTCAACACCCTGATAGGCCCGTATTGATACGCGCGGCCGCCCGACCGGCCGCGCGGACTTCCATCCTTTGCGGTCACTGGCGCGGTGCCCCGGCTCGGATTAAGCTTCAATCGATGGTCATCTCCTATATCCGCAGCTCCGACTCGCGCCGCAGGCTCAGGCGGTGCGCCGTCCTGGCGATGGCGGCGCTGGCGACGGGCGCATTCGCCGCGCCCGCCGCCCTGGAGAAGGTGGCGCTGCAGCTGAAATGGCGGCATCAGTTCCAATTCGCCGGCTACTATGTCGCGAAGGAGAAGGGCTATTACCGCGACGCCGGGCTCGACGTCGAGATACGGGAAGCCAACCCGAACATGAACTTCACGGACGAGGTGGCGCAGGGCCGCGCGCAGTACGGTATCAACAACACTGATCTCCTCATCGACAGGGTCAGGGGCAAGAAGGTCGTCGTCCTCGCGGTCATCTTCCAGCATTCTCCGCTCGTCCTCCTCTCGCTCGCCAAGAAGGGACTATCCTCGCCCGGGGACTTCATCGGCCGGAGCGTCATGGTATCGGCCGACGCCGAGGCGGAGATCTATTCAATGTTCCTGAACGAATCGGTGCCCGTATCCGCCGTAAACTTCGTCCGGCACTCCTGGAACCTCGACGACCTCGTCTCGGGGAAGATCGACGCCGTGAGCGCATACACGACGAACGAGAGCCTCGCGCTCAAGGCCCGTGGAGTGCGCGTCGGCGAGGTGAGGCCGCTCACCTACGGCATCGACTTCTACGGCGATTGCCTGTTCACCTCGGAGGCGGAGCTCCGCGCCCACCCGGCGCGCGTCGCGGCCTTCCTCGCCGCCTCCCTCAAGGGATGGGATTGGGCGATGGAGCACCTCGAGGCGACCGCCGGACTCATCCTCGAGAAGTATCCGTCGGGCAAGGGCGAGGCCTCCTTGATGGCCGAGGCCCAAGCCATGGACGAACTCATCGTGCACAAGTTCGTCCCGATAGGCGCCATGAACCCGGGCCGATGGCGACACGTCGGCGATACCTACGCCAGGCTCGGCTGGATTCCGGCCGACTATTCGCTCGACGGATTCCTCTACGACCCCAAGGCCCCCGCCGTCGACCTTCGGACGTTCAAGATCGTCATCGCCCTCCTCGTCGCGGCCATGGCGATCGCGGTCGCCTACATCCTCATCCTGCGCGCCTTCAACTCGAGGCTAGAGGTCGAAGTGGCGTCGAGGACGGTCGGCCTCGAGGACCTCAACCGCGCCCTGTCGACGGAGGTCCAGGAGCGAAAGGAGAAGGAGAGACTGATCGCCGTCTCCTTGGCCGAGAAGGAAGTGCTGTTCAGGGAAGTCCACCATCGCGTGAAGAACAACCTTCAGGTCATCGCGAGCATCATCAACATGCAGATTGAGGGTATGGGGGATCAGCGCATAGTGGAAATCCTGAAGACGCTGCGGAGCCGCGTGTTCAGCATGGCGCTCGTGCACGAGCGCCTGTACGGGAGCGACACCGTCTCCAGCATCGACATGGACGATTACCTCCGCGCCCTCGTGACGGAGATCGTGACGGCCTACAAGAGGCCCGGGCTCGCCGTAGACGCGAGCGTCGGGGCGTCCGGCATAACCTTCGCCATAGAGCGCGCGATGCCCATCGGGCTCATCGTCGGCGAGATCGTCTCGAACTCCATGAAGCACGCCTTCCGGGACCGGGCGGCGGGCCGCGTCGAGGTGAGACTCCGCCGGGACGGGACCGGCTACGAGCTACGGATAGCCGACGACGGCATCGGCCTCTCCGAGGAGACCGCCTCGCGCTCGTTCGAGAGGCGAAACGGCGGCAGCATCGGCCTTCTCCTCGTCGATGCCCTGGCGGCCCAGCTGGGAGGGGCGCTCAGCCGCGGCGCGGGTAACGGCCTATCCTACCTGCTCTCCTTCGGCTAGGGCCGGGCGCCGCGACCGGGCGAGGCCGTCGACGCGACTAGATTCCCGCCATGACGTCCCCGCCGAGGTAGGCGTCCCGGATCCTCGGGTCGTCCAGGAGTTCTTTCGCCGATCCCTGGAGCACGAGGCGGCCGTTTTGCAGGACGTAGCCGCGGTGAGCGATACCGAGGGCCTGCTGGGCGCTCTGCTCGACCATGAATACGCTCAGACCGCCGCGATTGAGGGCCTGGATCGTCTCCAGCACCCGCTCGACGAAGAGGGGCGAGAGGCCCATCGTCGGCTCGTCCATGCAGACTAGGCGCGGTGTGCTCATCATGGCCCTGGCGATGGCCAGCATCTGCTGCTCGCCGCCCGACAGCGTCCCTCCCTGCTGCCGGAACCTCTCGCGCAGTCGCGGGAAGAGCTCGAGCACGCGCTCGACGTCCCGCCGGATGGCGCGCGCGTCCTTCCTGACGTAGGCGCCCATCAGGATGTTCTCCTCCACGCTCATCTCGGGGAAGATCCGCCGCGCCTCGGGGACGCTGGCCATCCCGAGGGCTATGCGCCGGTAGGTGGGAAGGCGCGTTATGCGCTCTCCTTCCCAGACCACGTTTCCCGACCGGGGCTCGAGGAGGCCGAGGATCACCTTCATCGCGGTGGACTTGCCCGAAGCGTTTCCGCCGAGCAGGCACACGATCTCTCCCTCTCCCACCTCGAGACTCAGGGCGCGGTGGACCTGCACGGGACCGTAGAAGCTGTCCACCGACTCGAGCGCGAGCAGGGCCGCCATCACAGCCCTCCGTCCGCGGTAGGCGAGGAGCTGCCCGCCGGCTCGGGCGCCGCGGCGACGACGGTGCGACTGGGCCCCAGGTATGCTTCGATCACGCGCGTGTCGCGCGCCACGGCGCCGGGAGGGCCCTCCGCGATCTTCTCGCCCTCGTCCATCACGAGGACGCGATCCGCGAGCCTCATGACGAGGGGGAGCTTGTGCTCGATCACCACCATGGAGAGCCCGTCGGCCTTGAGGCCCATGAGGAAGTCGAGCATCTCGGCCGTCTCGCTGGGGTTCATGCCCGCGGTCGGCTCGTCAAGGAGGACGATCGCGGGCTTGGCGGCGAGGGCCCGCGCGATCTCCAGGCGACGCCTGTTGGCGTAGGAGAGGCTGTAGGCGGGGTCGCCGAGCCGCGGCGCGAGACGTTCGCCGAAAAGCTCGGCTATGGTCCTCGCTCGGAGGCGGAGGGCCTTCTCCTCCCTGGCGAAGGGTCCAGCGGGGAACAAGGCCTGCGCGATCTCGACCGCTCCCCCGAAGACCCCGGCCCGCGCGGCGATGCGTTCGACGTGCGCCCCGAGGACGATATTGTCCTCGACGCTCAAGTTGGCAAAGCTGCGCCCGTGCTGGAAGGTGCGCGCCAGGCCCGCGCGGGCACGCCGTTCGGGGCCGTATCTCGTGATGTCCCGGCCGCGGAGCGATATCCGGCCGGAATCGGCCCGGTCCGAGCCCGCGAGGATGTTGAACAGGGTGGTCTTGCCCGCCCCGTTGGGCCCGATCACTCCGAGGGTCTCTCCCTCGTCCATCGCGAGATCGAGGGATCGCAGCGCATGGATTCCGCCGAAGGCCTTCGAAAGACCCTTCGCTTCCAAGAGGGGGACGCCCATGCTCACTCGCTCCCCAGGAGGCCCTGGGGCCTGAAGCGCAGTACGACGAGTAGGATGAGGCCATAGATCAAGGCGCGGTAGGCCGCGGCGAAGCGCAGGAGCTCGGGCAGGGCGGTCAGGATCGAGGCGCCGAGGACGGCGCCCCAATAATTGCCGAGGCCTCCAAGTATCACCATGGTGAGGCCGAGGATCGAGACGCTCGATCCGAAAGTCTCGTAGCTTATGTAGGTGTAGAGGTGGGCGGTCAGGGCGCCCGCGAGGCCCGCGACGAAGGCTCCTACGGCGAATACGAGGGATTTGTACTTTCGGGCATCGATGCCCAGTGACCTCGCCGCGGGTTCGTCCTCGCGCAGGGCGCGCGCGGTCCTGCCCAGGGGCGAGGCGCCTATGGCGGCGATCGCGACCCCGCCCAGTGCGAGGACGCCCAGGCTGAGGTAGTAGAAGTCCCCGATCGCGAAGACTTCGCGTCCGAAGATCCGCGGCGCGGGGATTCCCGCGAGGCCCAGCGCGCCCTGGGTGAGGGAGTCCCAGTTGACGATGACCTGATTCACAATCTCGCCGATCCCCAAAGTCGCTATCGAAATATAATAGCCCTTGAGCCTGAGGGCGGGAAAGGCGAGGATGCTGCCGACCAGGGCGGCTATCAGGCCCGCCGAGAGGAGGGAAGCTGCGAAGGGCCAGCCAGCCTTGAGAGTGAGCAGACCCGAGGCATAGCCTCCGACGGCCATGAAGCCGGCCTGTCCCAGGGACATGATGCCGGCGGTCCCGCCGACCAGGGTCAGGCTGAGCGCGAACAGCGCGTAAATCCAGGCGCCGGTCAATACCTGGAGCACGTAACCGCTCTTCATGACCAGGGGCAGGGCAAGCGCGACCAGGAACAGCGCCGCTCCCAGGAGGGGCGGGACTTTGATCGCCCTGGCCTGGGGCAGGAAGCTGCCCGTGAGGGCCTCGCGCACCTGCCTGGCTTTGCCTCCGAAGATGCCGTTCGGCCTGAGGAAGAGGGCGGCGAGGAGAAACGAGAAGGCGATGAGACTCCGCGCCGAGGAACCGAAGATCGCCACGCCGTAGCTCTCCCCGAGGCCGAGGACGAGACCGCCCGCCATGGCCGCGGGCACGCTGCCCATGCCCCCGAGCACGCAGGCCGTGAAGCCCTTGAGGCCCGCCTGGAAACCCGCGGACGGGATGATGAAATTATAGTAGAGACCGATGAGCACGCCCGCCAAGGCTCCTAGGGCCGAGGCCAGGGCGAAGGCCGCCGCGTTCGCGCGGGTCACCCGGACGCCCATCTGTCTCGCGGCGTCGGCGTCCTGAGCGGCCGCTCGCAGCGCGCGCCCCATCCGGCTGTACTTGAGAAGGACGAAGAGCGAGGCTGCGCAGGCGATGGAGACGCCGAGGATGAGGAGGTCGAGGAAGCCGATGGACACGATCCCGAGGCTGAGCCTCCGGTCGGGCAGAACCGCGGGGAAGGACCTGGGGTTCGGCGAAAAGACGATCTCGGCCAGGCTGTCGAGAATCATCCCCGCGCCGATAGTGGCCAGGAGAGGCGCGACATGGGCGGCCCTCTGGAAGGGCCTCACCGCGAGGCGCTCGAGGAGGAGGCCGAGCAGGGCCCCCACCGCTACGGCGGCCGGGAGGGCTGCCCAGACAGGCCAGCCCAAGAGGGAGATGGCGATCCAGCCGGCGTAGGAGCCGACCATGTAGACGGAGCCGTGGGCGAAGTTGACGAGCCCGGCTACGCCGAAAATGAGAGCGAGTCCCGCGGCGAGGAGGGCGTATATATTCCCAAGCACCAGTCCATTGATGGTCTGGCCGATCCAGAGCGAAAGCGTCGCGCCCATCGGCCTTATTCTACTGAATCGCGGAAGGCCCGGATATTGGCCCTGGGCGTGGCCGGCTCGATGCAGCAGCCGGGGGCCAGCAGGAACTTGCGCTTTCCGCCTTCGGCGAGGGCGGCGCGCGCCGCCTCGCGAACCGCTTTCGGCTCCGCATCCATGAGAATGCCGATCTCGTCCACGCCGCCGATGAGAGCGAAACCGGACCGGACCCTAGCCTCCTTTATGCTCGGGTTCCCCGAGAGGGTCGAAGCCCAATTGATGGCCTGCACGGGGTAGTCCTGCACCTGGTCCCAGTAGATCTCGGAGCCACAGGTGTGCAGGAGGTTGAACGGGGCTCCGCGGACCGCTGCCAGCACCTTGAGATCGTAGGGCTTGCCGAAGGCCTCGAACTCGGGCAGGGTGAGCCCGCCGCGCCTGGCGAGCTTCGTGATCGCGAAGAAGACGCCATCCGCGCCGGCCTCGACGCTGGCGGCCGCGAGGGCCGCTAGCGATTCGGCTATGGCTCCGAGGGCGTGATGTACTTTGTCGGGTTCGGTCCTTACGAGCCTGAGGAGGGTTTCCGCGTGATTCCTCGACGCGCTTTCCTGCAGATGATCCTTCGGCCTGCCCGCCAGATAGGCGAGGACCGAAGCGGGCGAGAAGATCGTTTGCACGAAGGGGACGCCGCCGATGCCCTTTTTGATCGTCCGCAGGGCGGCGAGATGCTCGGCCCAGACCCCGGTCGAGGTCTTCACGGGCTCAAGATAGCCGAAATCCAAGGGATCGAAGCGATTGCGGACGAAACGGGGCAGCACGCCCCGATAATCGGAGAAATCGAACTCCGAGCCCCAGGCCTCGGCGAAGATGCTGGCCCTCGTGTTCACCTTTAGCCAATCCCAATCGTATTCGCGGAGGAAGGCCAGGCTGGCCTCGGCCAAGGTGTCGGCCCTGATCTCGGCGGGGATCAGGTGGCCCCAGGCCGCGACCGGGGCGCGATCCACCTCCGCCCCGGAAAGGGCGGCAAGGACGCGCTCCCTCTTCGAAAGCCTATCGCTCACGGCTTGACCCCGTTCCAGACTACGAATTTACCATTTTTTATGATCAGTCTGGCGCCAAGAAAGTCATCGACCCGACGCGTTTCGGGATTGAAGGTGACCTTTCCGTAGATTACGCTGGGTACGTCCTTGACCTTGGCGAAGGCATCGCGGATGGCCTTCCTATCGGTACCGCCGATGGCGATGACAGCGGCGGCGAGTTTGATCGAGTCGTAGGCGTGGACCGAGAAGTAGTCGATGTCCTCGCCTGGATACTTGGCCTTCCACTTCTTGACGAAGGCCACGACCTCGGGACGGGGATCGTCGTTGGCGAAGTCGCCCGCGACGAACACTCCCTCGGAGGCGGGACCGGCAAGCGAGGGGAACTCCGCGGTCGCCTGCGAGCCGTTGGAGACGATGGGTATCGTGATTCCCTGGCCGCGTATCTGCTGCACCAGGAGGGACGCATCGTTGACATAGGCGACGAAGACGATACCGTCGACGCCGAGGGCCTTGGCCTTGGTGATGATCGGCTTGAAGTCCTTCTCGTCGGGGAGATAGGCTTCGCGGAGCGCCACTTCGATGCCGTCCTTCTGCAATGCCGCCACGGTCAGATCGCTGGTGCTCTTGCCCCAGTCGGTGTTGAGCTGGAATACGGCGACTTTCTTCAGGCCGAGGGCCTTGACATAGGCGGCGTGCGCCGGAGCTTCGTTGCTTTGGGACGGCGAATTGCTCCAAATATAGTCGCCGCCGCTCGTAAATACGGGGTTCGAGTTGTTGAAGCCGAACTGCACGAGGCCTGCGCGCTGATAGAGCGCGCTCGCGGCCATGGACGAGGTCGAGCTGAAGTCGCCTGTGGCGAGGACGATCCTCGGATCGGCTATATACTTCTGGGCAGTGGCGATAGTCTGTTTCGGATCGTTTTGGGTATCGGTGAAGACGATTTGCAGGGGACGACCCTTGATCCCGCCGGATGCGTTTATTTCGTCCAGCGCGAGGTCGAAGCCCTTCTTCCAGGCAAGGCCGTATTGGGCGTTGGGACCCGTAAGGGGTCCGCTGACGCCGATGAAAATCGGTTCACCGCTCTGGGCTGCGAGTGGGCTCAAGGCGAAGCCAAGGGCCAGAGCGGCGAAAATTCTCAAACTATTCACGGATGACAGCATCTCTCCCTCCTCAAGTTACGGCATACTGGACTATATAGGTCCATTTAGTCAAGTGAGTCTCTTTGGTAGCTGCACATTTTTTGTCGATTTTGACCAGGCCGCCAGGGAACTGGAGCCTAAGTTCATTAATCGTAATGATTTGTCTTTTATTAATACTCGGACCGATACCTGCGCGGTAGCGTCTTTTACGAGCCCTGAGGATCCTACTAGCCAGAATGGCTAAGTCAATTGACTATTCGCGTGAATATCGGAAAAGCGATAATCCTACTAAAGTTTGTAGGCCTTGACGAGGCTCTTTTCGGTTTCTCCCTCGATCGACGCTTCCACTTCGACATAGGACTCGAGGCCCGACCCGCGGAGCTTCTCCTTGAGGAGTTCGTCGATCTGGAAGATTCCCGCCGAATTGCTCATCCGGACGTGGATGTGCAGAGGCTTCTCGTTCCCAGCGAGTATCTCGACCTGCTCGATAGAGGCCGCCGATATTGAATGGATGTTGACGACGCCCGCCTCGAAGCCGATGCGCGAGCGGCCCTTGGTCATGTCGAGGGCGTCCGCGACGCGGACGATGCCCGCTTCGACGGTCATCGGCCTGCCGTCGCTTCGATGCGCGATGATCGCGTGCAATATCTCGGAGCGCAGTATGGTCCGGCGCCCCGTCGGGTAGAAGCCGTCCAATAGTCTGTCGATGATGGGCTGGGCCACGAAGAGGCTGAAAGTCTCGTGGTCGGCGCGCTGGATGGACATACCCAGATCGTGAAGGAGGCAGGCCAGCACGACTATGAGCTCAGCCTCCTCGTTGGCCATGCCATAGTCTTTGACGACGCTCGGCACCACGCCGCGGTCGACCAGGAGGCGGAGCATCCGGAGGCCGATGTTGGAGACTATCTGGAAGTGCACGGGGCCGTGATCGGTCATGCCGAGGCGCTCGACCGCGTTCACGTTCATGGCCGTCCAGAGCGCGTACAGCTCCTCGTCGGCATTCACCCTGTCGATGGTCTTCTGCAACACGGGATTGTGCCTGACGGGAAGGCGGATTTCTAACTTCTGGCCCGAGCTCTCGGATTCGGCTTGTTCCATATCGAGGAATATACCTCATCGCCTCCCGGGCGAACAGGCGGGCGGTCTCTCCGCATTGCGATCGGCTGGAAATGCTCGAGCCGACTCGGCATACTCGATGCGGGGGGGAGCCATGGCGACCGACGCTACCGGGAAAGGGACCGCGAGGATAGTGGACTATATGTCCGCGAGGAAACCGGCGATAGCCGCCGCGCTCGGCGCCATAGCGGAGAGACGGGGAAGCGCGCTGCAAGATCGGATCGCGGGCGGTCGCGATCTCATGCGACGCATCCTCGAGATGAGCCTCCAAGGCAAGATGATCAGGGGCTGCCTGGTATTCCTCGGCCGCGATATCGTCGCCGGGGATCCCGCGAAGGGAGAAGAGTCCCTCGGCCGCGATGCCGCCGTCCTCGGGATCGCGGCCGCCATGGAGCTCCTGCAGACAGGGCTCCTCATTCACGACGACATCATGGACCGCGATGTCGTACGCCGGGGCATGCCTAGCGTTCATGCGAGCTATTCGAGCGAGCTCGGCACGGCCGGCATCGCGGACAGCGCCCACGCGGGCGAGGCGCTGGGAATTTGCGCGGGTGACGCCTGCTACTTCGAGGCATTCGTCGAGCTTTCGCGAGCCCTGGCGGGCATGGCTCGGGGAAGCGTGATCCAGGTGCTCTGCGCCGAGGTCCTTTCCGAAGTCGCGGTAGCCCAGATGACCGATGTTCGCTGGGGCGCATCGCGGGCCGAAGCGAGCGAGAAGGACATCCTCGAGATGTACGTCAGCAAGACGGCGCACTACAGCTTCTCGCTGCCTCTCGCCATCGGTGCGCTCTCCGCAGGCGCCGACGATCTGGTCGGCCCCATGACGAAGCTGGGAGAGCGCCTGGGCATCATGTTCCAGCTGCGGGACGATGCGCTCGGCATATTCGGGCTCGAGGCTTCGACGGGCAAGGGCGTCGGATCGGACCTGCGCGAGGGAAAGAGGACCCTCTTTCGCGCCCGCCTCCTGGCGGCGGCGCCTCGCGCGGAGATGCCGCGTCTCGCCTCGCTGTTCGGGGGCGGAACCGCGGCGTCGCCGGAGGACATCGCCTATCTACTGCGCCTCACCGACGAGCTCGGCGTCGCCCGCTCGATCGAAGAGCTGTCCCTGAAGGCCGAGGAGGAGGCCCTGGCAATCCTGCGCGCCCTGCCCCGCCTCGGGCCGGAGACGGCCGCTACCCTCGAGAGCCTCGTGGCCTACGTGATCGGGCGGGACAGCTAGCAGGCTGTTGAAATACCCGAAGCTTTTCGACAACCTGCCTTGCAATTGTTCGAAAAGCTAGCGCTTTTCTGCGCAATTGCAGAAATCAAGGTAGTGTTGAAAAAGGCTCCGTAGCCTTCTTCAACACCTTGTTAGGCTTCGCTCGCCGGCGGAACCGCTATCGAGGGGGGACCTTGAAGGCCAGCTCTATCTCCGCGACAGCCCCGTCGTCGATCGGGCGGAAATCTCCGAGCCGCCTGGCCGCGAGAAGAGCGTTCGCCGTCGCCTCCGCGACCTCGAGCCTGTCATAGGCCTCGAGTACCGTCCGGCCTGTCGCGAGGACGGCGTCGTTCTCGAGTATCACTACGGGGTTGCGGTCGGTAATCGCTCCGCTTATGGCGCCTTCGTCCTCGAACTGAGCTCCATAGGGCACGACCGGCATGTCGCGAAGGTTGATATAGGACTCGGGGATCGTACGCGAGTCGAGGGGGGTACCGGAAACAATGAAGGCCGTCACGTAGGGGCATTGTGCCGAGACGATCGCGCCCGTCTCCGGGTGGTCGGCGTAGATCAGCCTGTGGAGGCTCGCGGAACGGGACGGAACGCTGCCGATTTCCCTTCTTCCGCCGTCGACGAGGGCCACGTCCTCCAGTCCCAGGGCCCTGCGGTCCACGCCATAGGGCGTGATGAGGAAGCTGTCGTTGCCGAGTCTCGCGGAAAAGGAGCCTTCGGTGCTGGTCATGAGGCGTCTATCGTAGGCGCGATGGACGAAATCGACCAGAACCCTGCGTAGTTCCCGTTCGCGCGAGCTCCTGACCGTCGGCGAGAAGGTTTCCGGGAGCGGATTTCGGCCTTTTCGTCGCAGGGCAAGCATTCCGTCCGACAGGCTGCGCGCCCCTCCCAGGACAGCGGCGTTCAGGATGGTGCGCGCGCAGAATTCCAGGGTCTCGAAACGCTGAAAGGCTTCCAGCAGGGTCGCGCCAGCGGCTACGACGCCATGGTTCTCGAGCACGACAACGTCGCAGCCCTCGTCGAATTTCTCGGCTATCGACTTCCCGAGTCTCTCGCTGCCAGGTACGGCGTAGGGAGCGAAACCGACTTTGCCGCAGGCGTCGAAGGCCTGGGGCAGGACCCGAGTATCGGGGGCCTTCCCCGCGACGCTGAAGGCTACGAGGGCCGGCGGATGGGCATGGAGTACCGCTCCGACGTCGGCGCGCGCTTCGTAGACCGCGCGATGGAAAGGAAGCTCGCTGGATGGCTTCAGCACCGTGCCGACGGTCGCGCCGTCGCGGATGTGGACCACGTCGCTCGGTCTCATCACGCCCTTGTCGGTCCCGCCCGGGGTTATCCACAAGTCGCCGATCTCGTCCCGTATCGATAGATTGCCGCCCGAGGTCGTCGTCATTCCGTAGCGATAGATCCTGTCCATGATCTCGGCGATCTGGTCGCGCGGATGCTGGTAATCGATGTTCATAGCGCCCCTCCGGGTCTTAATCGTCGGCCCAAAGCCATTGGAGCGTCAATGCCCGCTCAGCCCGTCTCGCTTTTCAGCGCGCCGCCTACCCGCTCCGCCTTCGGCCAAGCTCGCGAGGAGGGTCGCGGGATCGACCCCCGCCAAGCCCGGTATGACGATGTCGGCATCCTCGAGTATGGAGGGATTGCCGAGGCCGATCGAAGCCATGCCGGCGGCTCGCGCGGCCGCTATTCCGGCCGCCGCATCCTCGAATACGACGCAGACCCCGGGGGCGGCGCCGAGGGCGCTCGCGGCCGCGAGGAACAGGTCGGGCGCGGGCTTCGCCCTCGCCGCCGCATTCCCGTCGACGACTGCCCCGAACAAAGCTTCGATGCCCGTCGACCGTAGGATGTCGCCCGCGTTCTTGCTGGAACTCGCGAGACCGGTCTTCAATCCGGCGGTTTCGCATGCCTCGACGAAGAGTCTCGCTCCGGGGAGGAGCTCGCTCGAATCCATGGATTTGATGCTTTCACGGTACCAATCGTTCTTTCGATCGGCCAGGGCCAACTTCCGATCTTCGTCGCATCGTATTCCTCCTATACCGAGCACAATTTCGAGACTCTCCATGCGAGAAACGCCCTTAAGTCTCTCTTCGTCTTCCGGCTGGAGTTCATAGCCCAGGCTGGCCGCCAATCGTCGCCAGGCCAGAAAGTGGTATTTTGCCGTATCAACGAGGACGCCATCGAGATCGAAGATGCAGGCTTTGAATAAATCTACACCTGACATAATCCCTCCTTGCCCGGCTATTTTCATTTTTCCCTTGCAGATATCATGAACTAGTGCTTTACTGTGTTAGTTACTCATGTTAGTAACACAGATCAAGAGAGGAGGTCAAGCATGAAACGATTCGCAGTGCTGCTTGCGGTGATGACCCTGATCATAGGCGGGCTCTCGGCACAGAGCGCCAAGATAGGGGGAAGCATCAAAGTTCTCGGCGTTTGGGGCGGTCAGGAGGCCGACACATTCGCCGCCATGACCCAAGTCTTTACCGACAGGACGGGTGTTCAGGTTCAATTCGAAGCCACGCGCGATCTCGACGCCGTGCTGACCACCCGAGTCCAGGCGGGCAATCCTCCCGATGTGGTGATACTTCCCAATCCCGGCAAGCTCTATGAGCTGGCGGGAGCGGGCAAGCTCGTCGATCTTTCCAAGCTTCTCGACATGGCCGAGTTCGCGAAGGACTACTCCGCGGGCTGGAAGGACCTCGGTACGGTCAACGGGAAGCTGTACGGCCTTTTCGTGAAAGCCGCCATCAAGGGTCTCGTCTGGTACAACCCCAAGGCGATGAAGGCCGCCGGCATCGAAGCGCCATCGACATGGGATGAAATGATCGCGACGTCCAAGAGGATAGCCGCGACGGGCACGACTCCCTGGTCGGTCGGCATCGAGTCGGGCTCGGCCTCGGGTTGGGTGGGGACGGACTGGCTCGCGAACATCTTCCTTCGGCTCTACGGCCCCGCGAAGTATCGGGATTGGTACGAGGGCAGGGTCTCCTGGACCTCGCCCGAGGTCAAGAATGCCTGGCAGTACTTCGGTCAGATCGTCGGTGATCCGGCCATGTCCTACGGCGGCAGCCAATACATCAACTCGACCAACTTCGGCAACGCGCCCGCGCCGCTTTTCCAGGATCCGCCCAAGGCCTACTTCCATATGCAGGCGAGCTTCATCCAAAGTTTCATCACGGACCAGTTTCCCGGGCTGAAGCCGGGCAAGGACTTCGATTTCTTCGGCTTCCCATCGATCGACCCGAAGTACGCCAAAGCCGTCGAAGGCGGCGCCGACGTCGTGGCGGTCTTCAAGAGCTCGCCCCAGGTCAAGGCTTTCATGAACTTCTTCGCATCGGCGGAGGCTCAGTCCTATTGGGCCGCGGGCACCGGCGCCCTCGCGACGAACCGGAACGTTTCCCTCGTGTTCTACACCGACCCGATCAGTAAGCGCGCCGCGGACCTGCTCAACAAATCCGACATCGTAGTGCTCAGCGCGGGAGACATGATGCCCTCCGAGATGCAGGCCGCCTTCTGGAAAGCCTGCGTCGACTTCGTCGCCAATCCCGCGAGCCTCGACCAAATCCTCGCGAATCTGGAAAAAGTCCGGGCGACGGCGTATAAGAAATAGGCCTTAGAGCACAGGGCGGCCCGGCTCGGAGCCGGGGCCGCCCCATGGGGGTGAACCATGAGCGTCGTTCTTTTGCTCATCGCCGCACTGATCGGGGTTCCTCTAGTCCTGTTGGGCTACATACGGCTATCGGAGCCGCTGGCCGGAAGGAATCCGCGCCGCGCCGCGCTCCTGCGTCCCTGGCTTTGGCTCCTGCCGACCTTCGTCCTGGTCGCCGTATTCCTGGTGTACCCCGTCGTCACGACGATGGTGATGAGCCTCCGGAACGGGGACTCAACCGCTTTCGTCGGGCTCTCCAACTACGCGCAGGTCTTCAGCGATCCCGACAATCTCGCCGCGCTGGAGAACAACATTCTCTGGCTCGTCTTCTTCACGCTCGGTACCCTCGTCTTCGGCCTGCTCATCGCCGTGCTCACCGACCGGGTACGGTACGAGTCCGCGGCGAAGGCCCTCGTCTTCATCCCCATGGCGATATCCTTCGTCGCGGCGGGCATAATCTGGAAGTTCATGTTCGAATTCCGCCCGGCCGGCGAGGTCCAGGTCGGAACCGTGAATGCCCTGCTTACGGCCGTGAACCCGCATTTCCAGCCCAAGGCCTGGCTCGTGGACCGCGCCTCCAACAATCCGGCCCTGATCGCGGTGGGCATCTGGATGTGGACCGGCTTCGCGATGGTCATCATCTCGGCCGCGCTCAAGGCCATCCCGGTGGACGTGATAGAGGCCGCGAAGATCGATGGGGCCACCGAGATTCAGGTCTTCTTCAAGGTGACCCTTCCCCTCGTCGGACCCACCCTCGGCTTCGTCGCCACCACGCTCATGATAAACGTCCTCAAGGTCTTCGATATCGTCTACGTCATGACCAACGGCAACCTCGGCACCGATGTCATCGCGAACCGAATGTACAAGACCATGTTCAACTACCATAACTTCGGGGTGGCGAGCGCGATCGCGGTCTTCCTGCTGGTGTGCATCGTGCCCGTCATGGTCATCAACATACGCCGCTTCAAGCAGGGAGGTGTCGCGAATGGATAGGACGCGGGGCTACAGAATCCGCAGCGGGATCTCGAGGACCATACTCCATATCGTCGTGGTCGGCGCCTGCCTCATCTGGATCATGCCGACGCTCGGCCTCCTCGTGAGCTCGTTTCGGCCGAGGAACCAGATAGCGCTCTCGGGCTGGTGGACGGCCCTCAGCGGTCCTTTCTCGTTCACGCTCAAGAACTACCAGAACGTGCTCGGCCGCGCGAACATGGGACGGAGCTTCCTCAACAGCCTCATCATCTCCTTCCCCGCGACGATCATCCCCATCACCGTCGCGAGCTTCGCCGCATACGCGTTCGCATGGATGCGCTTCAAGGGCAAGGAAGTACTCTTCCTCGTCGTAATAGGCCTCCTCGTGGTGCCGATCCAGATGACGGTCATACCCGTGCTCCGGCTCTTCAACGCGCTGGGGCTCACCGGGACCTTCGCCGGCATCTGGCTGGCGCATACCGCCTACGGTCTGCCCTTCTCCATCTACCTCCTTCGCAATTTCATCCAGGAGCTCCCGCCCTCGATGCTCGAATCGGCGTTCATGGACGGCGCGAGCCATCCCAAGGTCTTCCTGAGCCTGGTGCTCCCGACCTCCCTCCCGGCGATCGCCTCGCTCGCGATCTATCAGTTCATGTGGGTCTGGAACGACCTCTTCGTGGCCCTGATATACCTGGGCGGCACCGCCGAAGTCTCGCCGATGACCCTGACCATGGCCAACATGGTCAACTCCTACGGCGGCGGCTGGGAGTACCTGACCGCGGCGGCCTTCATCTCCATGGCCTTCCCCCTCTTGGTGTTCTTTACGATGCAGAAGTACTACGTCAGGGGCATCTTGGCCGGATCGGTCAAGGAATAGGCGGTCGGATGCGGAAATCGAAGGTATCGTCGTCCGACGTCGCGCGCCTCTCGGGAGTCTCGAGGACGACGGTGTCCTTCGTCCTGAACGAAACGCCCGGCAAGAACATATCCGAGGAGACGCGCGCGCGAGTGCTCGAGGCGGCGAGGCGCCTCGAGTACTCGCCGGACGAGGAGGCGGTGAGCATGGCGAAGCGCACGCGCAGCACCGTCGGCCTCATCATCAGCCATTCCAACTCGATCTACTCCGACGCATACATCCTCAGGCTCATCGAGGGCATGGCGCCGGTGTTCAACAAGAGGCGCACGGCCCTCGTCCTGGTGCCGGTGCGCCAGAGGAAGACGGATTACCTCGAGATCGTCCGCGAGCACGGACTCGACGGCGTCCTCATCATGAACGCGCGCGCAGACGACGAGGGCATCACCTCCTTCGCGGGCGCCGACCTCCCCTGCGTCGTCATCGGGACCGTCGAGGGCATCGACGTCAGCCAGATCGATATCGACAACGAGGCCGCGGCCTTCGAGGTCTGCGACTACCTCCTGGGCCTGGGACACCGGAGGATCGCCTTCATCGCGCACGCGAGCCTCGACTATTTCGCGGCCGCGGAGCGGCTGGCCGGGTACAGGCGAGCCTTGGGCGAACGCGGCATCGCCGAAGAGGAGGCCCTCCTCCGGGTCGCCGATTTCACCGAGGCCTCCGGATACGCGGCCATACGTTCCATACTCGAAGGAGACGGCCGCCCCGACGCGGTCTTCGCGGGAAACGACGCGATCGCCTACGGAGCCATCCAGGGCATCCTCGACTCGGGCCTCAGGATTCCCGACGACGTCTCCATCGCGGGCTTCGACGACGACTTCCCCTCGCGATTCCTCCAACCGGCGCTCACTTCCATGACTCTGCCGGCCGCATCGCTGGGCCAGAAGGCGGCGTCGACGGTGATCGACATCCTCGACGGGATAGAGCCTCCTCCGGGGAGGATCATCCTCCCGGCCAGACTGTCGATCAGGGATTCCTGCAGGAGGGTCGCGGGGCGCGGCATCGCCCGCCCGGATCCCGCGCCCGACCGAAAGGCTTGAAGTCCATGGCGAAGATATTGCTATCGACGCACTTCGATCCGTCGAGGCTCGTCCTCGAGGAGACGCTCTACCACTGCGCGAACGGCTACATCGGCGTCCGCGGCTGCTTCGAGGAAGCCTATCCCGAAGGCACCCGCTCAGTGCGCGGCAGCTACGTCAACGCCTTCTACGACACGCACCCTATAAGCCATCCGGAGAAGCTCTACGGCTTTCCCGAAACGGGCGAACGGATGCTCAACGTAACCGACGCGCAGACCATCGAGCTGACCGTCGACGGCGAGAGCGTACGGCTCGAGCCCGGCCGCTTCGATCGCTACGAGCGAAGCCTCGACTCGAGCCTCGGAATCTCCAGCCGGGCCTTCGAGTGGAGCTCCGCGCGAGGCTCTCGCGTAGCCGTCGAGATCCGCCGCCTCGCGTCGCTCGTCCGGCCGGAGCTTTTCGCGGTCGGCTACGCGCTGCGCGCCCTGGATCGGGCCGTCGACGTCGTCGTGACGTCCCGTCTCGAGGGCGAGGTCCAGAACCATTTCGACGAATCCGATCCGCGTCTCTCGGGCGGCGCATTCAAGGGCCTCGCCGTCGTGGCCGTCGAGGCGGAGGCCACGGCCGCGGGCGGCGAGCTCTACGTCCAATCGCGGACTCTGGCGCGAGAGGCTTCCCTGGGAGTCCTCTCCCTGATCTCCGTCGAAGCGAGCCCGCCTTTCCGCGCCGAGGCGACGAGGACCGCGACTTCGGCCTCGCTCGCGGTCGCCTTTCGCCTCGATCCCGGCCAAGGCTTCGCGATGACGAGAAAGAACATCTACGTCGACTCCGACCGCAAGGGCGACGTGCGGAAGGCGGCCGCCTCCTCGGCCCGGAGCATGGCCGGGCTCGGCTTCGCCTCGCTGGCGGCCGAGCAGGAGGCAGCTCTTTCCGGGCGCTGGTCGTCCGCCGACGCCGAGGCGGAAGGCGACGAGGACGTGTCTGAGGCACTGCGCTTCGACCTATTCGAGCTCATGCAGTCCGCCCCCGCCGACGAGCGCTCGAGCGTTCCCGCGAAGGGTCTCTCGGGGGAAGGATACGAGGGCCACTATTTTTGGGACGCCGAAATCTACATGGCTCCGTTCTATCGCCACACGGATCCCCCGGCCGCGAGGCGCATGCTCGTCTACCGCCACTCGACTCTCGGGGGGGCCAGGGAACACGCGCGCGTCATGGGGCAGAGAAGGGGCGCGGTCTTCCCCTGGCGCACCATCGCCGGCCGGGAATGCTCGGCCTACTATCCCTCGGGCAGCGCCCAGTACCACATCAACGCCGACATCGCCTATTCCTGCTGGAAATATTACGAAGCCACCGGAGATCAGGCTTTCCTCCGGGATTTCGGGGCCGAACTGCTGTTCGAGACCGGGCGGGCATGGGTCGAGCTGGGGCACAAAGCCGACGGAGAGTTCCGGATCGACGCGGTCACCGGGCCCGACGAGTACGCCTGCATCGTAGACAACAATTACTACACGAACGCCATGGCCCGTTTCAATCTGCTGAAGGCCCTGGAGGCCCGAGCGATCCTCGCTCGGCGCTTCCCCGACGCTTTGGCCGACATCGATCGAAGGATCGGGCTGGAAAATGGCGAGGAAGCCGGCTGGGAGGAGGCGGCCGATCTGATGTACCTGCCGTACGACGCGGCGCGCGATATCACGCCCCAGGACGACGGCTTCCTGCGCAGGGGCGAATGGGACTTCGAGGGCACGCCCGCCGCCGATTACCCCCTCCTCCTCAGCCACCATCATCTGAGTCTGCGCCGGAGACAAGTCTGCAAACAGGCCGACGCCGTCCTCGCGCATTTCCTCCTGCCGGGCGCGGCCGCGGAGAGTACGGTACGCAACAGCTACGCCTATTACGAGAAGATCACCACGCACGATTCCTCCCTTTCCTACGCGGTCTTCGCCGCGATGGCCGCCAGGCTCGGCGACGCCCAGAAGGCCTATCGGTACTTCGCGCGGACGGCTCGCCTCGACCTGGACGATACGCAGGGCAATTCGAAGGATGGCATCCATGCGGCGAACATGGGAGGGACCTGGCTCGCGATCGCGCTGGGATTCGGCGGTCTCGCGACGGACGGAGGCTGCCCCTCCTTCCGCCCCGTCCTTCCGGAACTCTGGCGAGGCCTGCGATTTACGATCGCGTTCAGGGGCTCGACGATCCGCCTCAGGGCCGCGCGAGGCGGCGGAGGCCGCGTCGACGCGAGTCTCGCGCTCGTTTCCGGCCCCGGGCTCGAGGTCGAGATCTACGGCGAGCGCCGCTTCCTGGAAAAGTCCCTTCACGTCGCGGGGTGATCGGCCGCGACGATCCCGCACTACGGGGCTTCGAGCTTGACCTTCGATATTTCCTTCTATAGTATCGCGAGTCACAATGAAGATAGCGAAGTTCGGCGGCAGTTCGGTAGGCAGCCCCGAGGCGGTCAAGGCCTTGGTCGGGATAGTTCGAGAGCGCGGACAAGGCGTGGTGGTCGTCTCGGCCCTGGCCCGCGTGACGGACGACCTCATCGCCACGGCCGAGGCCGCCGGAGCCCGCGATCCTTCCTGGATCGACCGTTACGAGGCGATCGGCGACCGGCATCGCGAAATGCTTACCGCTCTGGCGGCCGACGGATACGCGGGCGACTCGGCGTCGCGCGCTTCGAAATCGTCAGGCGCGGACGAGAGGATCGAGGCCCTGCTGATAGAGCTCCTGGAGGTGCTGTCCGGCATAAAAGCGCTCCGGGAGCTCTCCACGAGGACTCTCGACCTCGTGATGAGCTTCGGCGAGCGCCTCGCCTCGGTCGTGGTAGCCGCCGCCTTCCGGGCCGCGGGGATCGACGCGGTGCCGGTCGACGCGCGCGCGCTCATCGTGGCCGAGGGCGAGTACGGAAACGCGCGGCCCCTCAGCGAGCCTACGCTCGCCGCCACGCGCTCCCGGCTCTTTCCCCGCTGCGAGGGCGCATCGAGCGCGAGCCCGCTGCCGGTGGTCACGGGCTTCATCGCCTCGACGGCCACGGGAGAGACGATCACCCTCGGCCGCGGCGGTTCGGACTATACAGCCGCCATCCTAGGCGCGGTGCTGGGCGTAGACGAGGTCGAGATCTGGACCGACGTCGACGGCATCCTCACCGCGGACCCCCGGAAGGTGCCGGACGCCTTCAGCCTCGACTCGCTGAGCTACGAAGAGGCTATGGAATTGTCCCACTTCGGCGCCAAGGTCATCTATCCGCCCACGATCCAGCCGGCCCTGGAGCGCGGAATCCCCATCCGAATACTCAACACCTTCAATCCGGGCTTCCCGGGAACGACCATCGCTTCGGATGCCGCTCCGTCGCGCTACCCGGTCAGGGGCATCTCCTCCATTTCCTCGGCCGCGCTCGTGCGCGTCCAGGGCCCGGGCATGGTCGGGGTCACGGGCATCGCTATGCGGCTGTTCGGTTGCCTGGCCCGGAAGCGCGTGAACATCATCCTCATCTCGCAGGCCTCGAGCGAGAGGTCAATCTGCTTCGCCGTCTCGCCCGCCGACCGGGAGGCGACCGTCGCGGCCATCGCCGAGGAGTTCGCCTCCGAGATGACCGACGGCCGCATCGGGGAGCCCGTCATCGAGGGCGACAAGGCGATAATCGCCATCGTGGGCGAGCGCATGAAGAAGACTCCCGGCATCTCCGGCCGGGTATTCCACTCGCTCGGCCGCAACGGCGTCAACGTATCCGCGATAGCGCAAGGCTCGAGCGAGCTCAACATCTCGGCGGTCGTCGACGCGTCGGACGAGGCCAAGGCGCTCAACGCGGTGCACGAGGCCTTCTTCCTCTCGGGTAAGAGGTCCGTCAACGTCTTCCTCGCCGGCTGCGGCCTCGTCGGCGGCACCCTCCTCAGGCAGATCGCCCATCAGAGGACCATCCTCTCCGAGGACTACTCGGTGAGAGTCGAGGTGATAGGCATCGCGAACTCGCGCAAGATGCTCGTGCGCGAGAAGGGCATTCCGTTCGAGGGATGGAAGGCGCTCATCGAGACGGAGGGGGAGAGGACGGACCTCGAGGCATTCGTCCGGACCGCCCATGGGATGAGCCTTCCCAACGCCGTGTTCGTGGACTGCACCGCCAGCGACGCCGTGCCCAGGCTCTATGCCCTCGCCCTGCGCGGATCCATCGCCGTCGTGACGCCGAACAAGCGGGGCAACACCGGCTCGCTCGCCTTCTACTCCGACCTGATGCGGGCGGCGCGCGAATCGGGTTCGCCCTACCTGTACGAGACCACCGCGGGAGCCGGGCTCCCCGTCATCTCCACCCTCCACGACCTCATGGTCTCCGGCGACAGGATAGTCCGCATCGAGGCCATGCTGTCGGGAACCATCGGCTTCGTGCTCTCCAATTACGACGGCTCGTCGAGCTTCGCCAGTCTCGTACGCAGGGCCAAGGAGCTCGGCTATACCGAGCCCGATCCCCGCGACGACCTCTGCGCGGCCGACGCCGCCCGCAAGGCCCTCATCCTCGCGCGCGAGTGCGGCCGCGAGCTCGAGTTCTCCGACATATCGATCGAGCCCCTCCTGCCCCGTTCCTGCATCGAGGCGCCCGACGTCGAAGCCTTCTTCGAGGAGCTCGAGGGGGAGGAGCCATTCTTCCGATCCATGCTCGAGCGGGCGAAGGGCGCGAACCTCGTCTATGCGGCTACCATCGACGAGGCCGGCATCAGGCTGAGGCTGAGGGCCGCCGCGCAGGGCGATCCCCTCTTCGGCCTCCGGGACGCGGAGAACGTGGTCGCCTACACGACGGAGCGCTACAAGGCCTTGCCTCTCGTGGTCCGAGGCCCCGGGGCCGGCGGCGAAGTCACCGCGGGCGGCCTCTTCGCCGACATAGTGCGGATCGCCAAGTCGCTGGTGTAGCCCTTCCGGCTTTCGGCGCCTCGTATCGCCCCGACCAGTCGGCGCGAGCTACTTTTTCGCCTGGATGCGTACATCGAGGATGCCCGAGGCCTCGTCGGCTATGCGGTGCCACACCCCGCGCCTGTCCGCGACCTTGATCCTCGCCGCTTCGAGCACGTTCGCGAACATCGCGTGATGCTTTTCCAGGGTCCTGAAATTCGCGCGATCGTTCGGGCTCAGGAATATAGCCTCGAGATGCTCGTCAATCTCGCGATCGAGGGACACGATGAAGCGGGAGAGCAGGATGCGATAATTGTCGCGCACGTCGGAGAGATACTCGGTCGCGATAGGATCGCGTCCCGCCGCCCGGCAAAATACGTCGACGAGCTCGGAGAATTCGGCTATCGCCTGCTCGAATCGCTCTCCGTCGAAGAGGCCTTGGGCCTTCTTTATCCTCTGGATGATGGAGATCGAGTCCGCGGCGTCGATGGGCTCGCCGGTGGATTCGTCGAGCAAGCCTCCCTCGGTCGAGGTCGCGATTCGGGCCATCAGGTTTAAGGCGTCAGCGAATATGCGCGTCGTCCACAATCCCTGGCCGATGGAATCGTAGAGCGCCCCCATGCGGTCCCGATATTCCAGCCTCGACGACTCGCGGTCCAGGAATACCGTATCGAAAACCGGAACGTTGACTCCCTTGAACTCGACCATGCCCGTATCGAAGAAGTCGACCGCCTTCAGGAAGTCATAGCGCTCCGAAGATGGCTGCATCTTGAGCTTCTGGAAGGTCACGCTGGTCAGGAGGATCTTGGTGCGGTCCGGCGAAATCCTGTTCGCCCTCGCTTGGAGCCGGGCGGCCGTGTTGACGATCGTGCCCGACAGGTCGCCGTCGCGCGTGATCACCAGTTGGGCGTATTTCGCGCCTCCCGCGACGCCCGCGGATATTTGGAAACGCGGGAGGCTGTCGACCGGGACGGCGGGTAGGGTCTCCGTCGCGGCTCCATCCCCCTTGGAGCCACCGTGAGGGGCCCCGTTCGAGGAACTCCCGTCTTTGGCGAGACGGCGCGCGATCAGGTAGACGACCTCGAAGAGCTCGGACGCCGATCCGCCCAAGAGAAGTATTTCGTCGCCTCGGGCTCGGCGGATCACGACGCCGAATTTCGCGGCGATCTTCGGGAGCTCCTGCTGTATCACCCGATCGAGGAGCTCGAGCATGGACATGTTGTGCCTGTGCTTCTGGCAGAATCGCGTATAGCCGTGGATATCGATGATGGACATATAGACGTCGGGTATGGTGGCCATGCGCTTGATGTCGCCCGCGAAATGGTATTTTCGATCGGGCACGACGACTTTGCCCCATACCTTCGGATGGGTACTCGGCGATATATCGCGGAAAAAGCCCCAATAGAGGCGCCGTTGAAGCTCGAAGGCCCTCTTCAATATGGCCTCCGTCCTGTGGTTTTCCGGCAAGATGGAGCAATACGACCGCATGGCGTTGAAGGTCATGAGATCGCCCTTCACGATCTTATCGGAAAGATGGACGAATACCTCATAGGCCGAGCTGGCGGCGGTATATTCTTTTATATCGTTCATCCGACGGCTCTCCGTTCGATGGTTTCGAACTAAGAGTACAGAATCCCTGTAGCGGCGCCGCTTGTCAAGAAGGAATGCGACCCTTCGGGTCCCGCCGCCGGCGATCCGCGGAGCGCGGCCGATCCGATCGCCTATAGCAAAAGCCGCCTGACGGCGGCCGTTCGGGACCAGAGGGGCTCGCCTTCCGCTCATCGCCATCCGGGCGATTCGCTCCAGGCCGGGGAAGACGCTCTCGCCCACCTCCTTATGGGCTCGACCGCGCGTCGTTCTCATTGATTCGAACGACACGCGGAGCGTCTTCCCTTCGAGCCCCTCTGGTCCCTTATGAGAAAAGCCGCCTGACGGCGGCTTTTCGGGACCAGAGGGGCTCGCCTTCCGCTCATCGCCATCCGGGCGATTCGCTCCAGGCCGGGGAAGACGCTCTCGCCCACCTCCTTATGGGCTCGACCGCGCGTCGTTCTCATTGATTCGAACGACACGCGGAGCGTCTTCCCTTCGAGCCCCTCTGGTCCCTTATGAGAAAAGCCGCCTGACGGCGGCTTTTCGGGACCAGAGGGGCTCGAACCCCCGACCTGCTGCTTAGAAGGCAGCTGCTCTATCCTGTTGAGCTATGATCCCCGGTGAAGATTCACTCTTCCTTGGCGCAAAAAGCCCCAGTCAACGACGTATTCTACATCGTATTGTGAAAGAAGGGAATTACCGCGGCGCTTCCTTTCTGGGCGAATACACAAGATTTATCATATTGTATAATGATTTATCTCATTGCGTCAATGCACGAAGGCTCCCGCGAATCAGACTTTTGGCGGTGGCTGCTCTCCGCGGAATATCGCCGCATGGCGCGTGGCGAAATCCGAGAAGCTGGTCGCGGGCCGCTTGAATATCGTCGGAATCACCTGCGAAACCAGGGCCTCCTTCCCTCTGCGCCGCTCGGCGAACAGCTCGGAGAGAGCGTCAGCCATGTAAGGCGTCATTCCGGCGGCCAGCCTGGCCTTCTTTGCGTCCTCCGGAGAGACATTGACGTATCGTACAGTCCTTCCGGTCGCGGAAGAAAGCTTCTCGGCGACCTCCGCCATGCCCAGCGACTCGGGGCCGGTGATCGGATAGGCCTTCCCTTCGTGACCCGGATCGGTGAGGACGCTCGCCGCGACTTCCGCGATATCGCCGATGTCTATCGAGGCGATCCTCGCGTCTTCCATCGGAAGGAACAGGGCCCCTTTGGTCACGATCGAAGGAACCTGGCGAAAGTAGGCGTGCATGAACTCGCCGGCGCGAAGATGCGTAAAGGCCATCCCCGAGCCCTCCAGCCTCCGCTCGATCTCCGCGTGCATGCGGGCGAAACGGAAGGGAGAATCTGGATCCGGTATTATCCCGGAGAGCTTGACGACGTGCCTGACGCCGGCCTTCCTGGCGGCCTCGATGAAGCTCGATTGGACTTCCAGCATCGCGGGCTCGGAGGACGAGATGAGCATCGCCTTGTCTATCCCATGCAACGCTTCGACGAGAGTCTCCGGGCGCGCCATATCGCCTTCCGCGATTTCGACCAAGGGGAGAGACGCCAAAGCCTGAGCCCTTGCCGCGCTTCTTACCAAGGCCCGCACGGGCACGCCCCGCGCGGACAGTCGACGCACCAGCTCGCTTCCGCTCAATCCTGCGGCGCCAGTCACGAGAATCATAGTCTATCCCTTTTCCTCCCAATCGAAATATACGCATGGAATCCCGTCAATTGAACGATAAATCGCCGATTACACGGCGAATGACCGGGACAGGACTAGAACTCCTCGAAAGAGTCGTCCGCCCGATCCCGTCGGACGGTAATCGCCGTCTGCGCGACCTTAGCGTGCCCGAGCCGCGGCGATGCGGGCGCCGTCCCGGCGGATTCGGCTCCGGCGAGCTTGAAGAAGGCTATAACTTCCTGCAGGCCGATCGCCTGTCCCGAGAACTCCTCGGCCGATGCGGCGAGCTCTTCCGAGGCCGCCGAGTTCTGCTGGATGACGGAGTCGAGCTGCGAGATCGCCTTGGTCACCTGCTCGACTCCGCTGCTCTGCTCGCGGCTCGCCGCGGCTATCTCCTGCACCATGGCGGAGGCCTGCTGAATGTCGGGCACGACCTTCTTCAGGAGCTCGCCCGCCCGCTCCGCCACGCCCACCGACTCCTTCGAGAGGACCGATATCTCGCCCGCCGCTTTCTGCGAGCGCTCGGCCAGCTTGCGAACCTCGCTCGCGACCACCGCGAAGCCTTTGCCGGCCTCCCCGGCCCTCGCGGCCTCGATGGCGGCATTGAGCGCCAGGAGGTTGGTCTGCCTCGCTATCTCCTCGACGATCGAGATGCTCGAGGCGATCTGTCTCATCGCCTTCACCGTATCCTCTACGGCCTTTCCGCCTTCGAGGGCGTGGGCCGCCGCTTTGCGGGAGAGCTGCTCCGTGGCGATGGCATTGTCGGTGTTCTGCTTCGTGGTCGCGGCCATCTCCTCCATCGACGCGGAGACTTCCTCGGCGCTCGCGGCCTGCTCCGTCGATCCCTGGCTCATCTGCTGGGCGGTGGAGTTGATCTGCTGGCTCCCCGCGCTCACGTTCGCGGCCCCCGACTTGACGTCCGATACGATTCCGCGGAGTTTCGCCACCATCCCGCCCATCGACAGGAGGAGAAGACCGATCTCGTCCCGGTGGGCCATCGGCATGTCTATGTCCAGGTCTCCTCCGGCCAGGCGGTCGGCCGCCGCGGCCGCCGATTTGAGCGGCTTCAGCCTGCCGCTCATGAAGACCGAGATGATCACGAGCGCCAGGACGATTCCCGCGACGCCGACGAGCACGAGCTCGATCGCCAATCCCAGGGCGCTCTTGTTGATGTCCGAGATCGCCAGGGAAGCCAGCACGATGAGGCCATGCTCCTCGTCCTTCACGAAGGTTTGGACTTTGTCCACTCCGTTGAATTTATAGTAGACGATCGATCCCGACGGACTCGAGAGCACCTTCCTGCCCCAGTCGGTGGCGGAAATGTCGACCTTGAAGATGTTCTCCTTATTGGGGTGGGCGATGGTCAGCCCTGAGCGGTTCGCGATGACCGGAAAGCCGGTCTTGCCGATGGTGACCTTGGAAACCAATCGCTCGGCGAAGTTCCCGAGGTCCAGAGGGAGACCGAATATGCCGACGACGCGATCCCCATCCATTATGGGCGCCGTTATGAGCACGACGGGCAGGCCGGTGCTCGGCGACTTGGTCGGCTCGCCGACCCAGGTCTTGCCGCCCAGGGCATTGGATATATTGGCCTCGAAAGCCGGGCTCCTCCACTTCTGGCCCACGGCGACGTCGAGGGCGGCCGCGACGATCCTCGTATCCTGCTCGGCCGTGGATATGAAAGCGTTTTCGTAGAGCTTCTTCTCGGCGAATATTCCCTTCAGGGCGGCGGTGGCCTGATCCGTCTTGCCGCCGCGGGCGGCGCTTTTGACGAATTCGAGTTTCGCCAGGAACTGCGCCTCGTTCAGGTTGTCTTTGTAGAAGGAATCGACTTGCTCGTCTATGTCCTTGGCGAAATTTCGAAGTTCGTCGAGATATACGTCCTTCACCCCGTCGTACGCCGAATAGTACGCGATGACGCAGACGGACGCGACCAAGATGACGACGATGAGTCCGATGATCAGGGAGAGCAATCCTCTCAGTCCGACGATTCGTTCGCCGCTTTTCATGACGAGCCTCCTTGGCAGATTTGAGACCCTTGCATTGCCGGATTTTTTATAGGTCCGCGGATACCCGTCGCGGAACGGTAATGTCCCCGGGGAGGTGATACTTTAGCAACTCCCGATGCCACCCACAGAAAAGTCTATTCAACTGCCTTCATCTGTCAATACCGATTTCGGCCTCGGCTCATGCGGAAATACGGCCGCCGCTTGGATAGGGGATTCCTATCCCGATGGCGGCATCGATATCGTAACGGCCACCCCGGCGTCGCCCGAGATCGTCATGGTCCCGCCCAGTTGGGTCGAGAGCATATCCACCAACTGGAGCCCGAAGCTCCTGCACACCCTCCAATCGAAGCCCGGAGGGAGACCCACGCCGTCGTCGCGCACGCAAAGCAGCTCGGCGGACTCCGTCTTCCTCAATTCGACGGCGATCCGTCCGGCGCGGGCGGATGGGAAGGCGTACTTGATCGCGTTGACGAACAGCTCGTTGACGATCAGTCCTATGGGGACGCATTCCTTTACGTCGAGCTCGAAACTGTCTATGGCCGTATCGATCCGTATATCGCTCCTGGCGTTCGCGTAGATACCGCGCAGCAGCCGGACGAGGTCATTCACGTAATCGGCGCTGTTGAGCCGGTCGACGCGGGCGGAATGCGAGAGAACCTCGTAGAAAAGAGCGATGGACTCTATGCGCAGCTGGGCGTCGGCGAGGACCCGCTTCGAATCCTGGTCGGTCACGCGCTGGGAATCCAGGCAAAGGAGGCTCGAGATGATATTGAGGTTGTTCTTCACCCGGTGCTCGAGCTCCCGCATCAAGAAGTCCTTCTCCTTCCCCGCCCTGTCCAGCTGATCCTCTACTCTTTTCTGTTCCGTGATGTCCATGAAGGAGACGAGCACTCTCGACCAATCTTCCTCGTGGCCCGGCACGACCGACATGCGGAGCTTTACCCACTTGATGTCCGACGACAGGAGGTCGTTGGGAAACTCCCGTTCGAAGGGCAGTCGCCTCTCCGCCAGGGCGAGGAGCTCGTCCCGGAAACCTTCCGCGGCGCCGCCGTCCCAGTCCATATAGGGCGCGAGAGTAGGATGGATATCTTCCTCGCTCTCGGCTCCGACTATCTTGAGGTATTCCTTGTTCGTGCGAACTATCCTGACGAGTCCTGCGCATCGGATCAATTCGTCGGGGCGCTCGACGAAATAGGCTCGGAGGTCGGGAACGCCGCTCTTTTCGAGACGGGCGACAAACTCCCGCACGGCGGAAAAGTCCTCCTCTACGATGGCGTTCGATGAATCCTCGAATAGCGAGCGGTAGCGGCCCTCGCTCTCGCGCAGCTTCTCATGCTCCCTCTCCTCGTCCGTAATGTCCTCGAAGACCGCGAAAGATCCCTTGAATCGGCGCTTATGGTCGAATTGCGGGCTCACCTTTATCCTGATCTTCCTGATGGCGCCGCCGGCCTGGACGATCTCCTGCTCGTAGACGCTTCTCTCTCCTCTCCTGCGGATCGCGTTCTGCCCGCGGACAATCGCGGCATTCCGGGCGTCGACGAACTTCGCGAGCGGTTCGCCCGCCAAGCCTCCCGGTCCGACGCCGAATATCGAGTGGGCGACCGGATTGGCGAATACGAAATTATCGTCTTCGTCCATGAGGGATATTCCTTCCTGGATATTCTCGATCAGATCCCGGAACCGTCCCTCGCTCTCTTCTATCCGTCGATGCGCCTGGTGCAGCCTGAAGGCCATCTTGATCGCCGCGAACAGCACTGTGTTCTCGAGGTTCTTTACGATATAGCCGTAGTTGGTTATCTTCTCCGTCTTGTCGACGATTTCCTTTTGGGTGTGCGAAGAGAGGAAGACCACGGGGATTTCGTGGTGCATCAGGATTTGCCGGGCCGCCTGCGTCCCATCGATCCCGCCCCCCAGGTCGATGTCCATGAGGATGAGATCGATTCCCCCTCCCGACTCTCCTTTGACCCTGGCCACGGCCTCTTCTCCCGAGAGCACATGGATGACCGAATATCCTTCTTTGGTGAGCGCCTTGGATTCGGCCAGCCCGATAAGCGCTTCGTCCTCGACGAGAAGCAGTGTCTTCGGACTAGAGTTCATGAAACCACCCCTGGCGGAACTATTGAAGCTGCTCAAAGTATAGACGAATCGACCGAGAGGGGAGAAGCGCTACGCTTCATCCCGATCGATCGCCGATCCCGGTGGTCGCGAAGGGGCAAAAACTCCCGGCCCATGCTACACTGGCTCAGAAAGGAGAACTATGGCCCATCGGATCTTGAAGACGAGCTATGAAAGGCTGACCGAGCCACTCAATCGCTTTCCCCTTCAGCGACAGGGAGGCCGAGCTGGCGGGCAGGGCAATTCTCGTGGATGTGGAGAAGGACGGGCGGTCCGTATGCTGCACATGGGCCGCGCCTGCGACGCGCCGATGGAGATATGCATGACCTTCAACGGCTCCGCCGAGTCGCTCACGAAATACGGCCATGCGCGAGCCGTCGGCGCCTCGGAATGCATGGGACTGCCCGACGAGGCCTACGAGCGCGGCCTGGTCCAGTTCGGCGAGAATGTCGGGCGGAGCGTCAACTTCATCTGCAACCGCTGCTGCTGCGAAGCCCTCTTCGACAGTCTCGGGGCATAGCGGTTCCCCTCGTCGTCATGGACACCAGACGCGCGCCTTCCATGGCCGAAGCGACGACCCTCGGGATCGTCGCGTCCTTGTTCTTCGCGTTTACCTTCGTGCTGAATCGGCAGATGAACGTCGCGGGCGGGAGTTGGGCCTGGAGCGCGTCGTTGAGGTTCATCTTCATGCTGCCGATCCTCGCCGCGATGACGATCGCGAGGAAGGAGCTGACGAGGGTCGTCGCCGAGATCGCGCGGAAGCCGATGCAATGGCTTCTGTGGAGCATGGTAGGCTTCGGCCTCTTCTATTCTTCGCTGTGCCTCGCGTCGACCTACGGCCCCTCGTGGCTCATCGCGGCGACTTGGCAGATAACGATCATCGCCGGCGCCTTGCTGTCGCCCCTGTTCGTCGACGGCTCCCGGACCCAGCCCGGGGGAGCTTCGGTCAGGCATCGCGTCCCGCTGAGAGCCCTCCTCATGTCCACCGTCATTTTGGCCGGAATACTCCTGGTCCAGTTTCAGGAGGCGCGAAGGGTCTCGCCGCGCGATTCCCTGATCGGCGTCGGGCTCGTGGTCGTGGCGGCCTTCGCCTATCCTCTCGGGAATCGAAAGATGATGGAGCTCTGCGGGAAGCGGCTATCTACGATCCAGCGGGTCTTCGGCATGACTCTATGCAGCATGCCGCTCTGGATCGTCTTGAGCGCCGTCGGGATCGGCCTTCGCCGGCCGCCGAGCGAAGCCCAAATGTTCCAGGCCTTCCTGGTGGCCGTATTCTCCGGGATAGTCGCGACCTTGCTGTTCTTCAGGGCGACGGACCTGGTCAGCAGCAGCGTCCACAGTCTGGCCGTGGTCGAGTCGACGCAGGCCGGAGAGCTCGTCTTCACCCTGCTCGGCGGAGTCCTGGTGTTCGGCGATCGAGCGCCCTCGCCCATCGGCTACGCGGGACTTTCCCTCGTCGTGCTGGGGATGATCGCGAACAGCCTGTCGGGGAGCGCCGAGGAAGTCGGGAATTGAGCCCGGGCGGGCGCGCCGCGAAGAGCGGTCAGTTCATATCGAGCGTTTCGCTCCCTCCCTCCTTGAAGAGATAGGACTCCCTCAAGTGCTTCATCGAGTGCTGGACCGCCGCCGGAGGCAGGCTGATCTTGTTCCTCAGATAGTTCTCGTAATCGTCGAGACAGGCCTCTGTCGTGATATTCTCGCAGCCTTTGTGGAAATCGATGTATTTCCTGACGACGAAACCGGTAAAGCCCCCACCCCCCTCGATCATGTGCTCCCCCTAGTAGGCAAATATAACGACCATAATGCCGACCGAGAATATAATCTTTGTCGATTCGGCGGGGTCGACCGGCGATATCGATTGACGATGCGCCGACTTCATGGTAGTTTAGGTTTGCCTAAATAAAAGGTTCGGAGGTCCAACATGCGGAGCGAGACCGAAGAGAACTACCTGAAGGAGACCTATGCCCTGCAATTGGAGCACGATCAGGTGACCACCTCCATGCTCGCGCATCGCATCGGCCATTCGGCTCCTACGGTGACCGGCATGCTCAAAAGGCTTTCCGGCCGCAAGTGGGTGACCTACGAACCGTATCGGGGGGTCACGCTGACCAAGTCGGGCAAGACTGCGGCCCTGGACGTGATCCGGCGCCACAGGCTGCTGGAGACCTTCCTCACCCGGGTCCTCGGCGTCCCGTGGGACCGGGTCCACGACGAGGCCGAAAAGCTGGAGCACGCGCTCTCGGACTACCTGGAAGGCCGGATCGACGAATACCTGGGACACCCCGCCCATGATCCGCACGGCTCTCCCATCCCGGCCGCCGACGGGTCGATCGAGGAGCCCGAAAGGCTGCATCTCTCCGACCTGCCGGCGGGATCCTCGGCTCAGGTCGTCGAGGTGGGCGACCGTGAGCCCGGACTCCTCGCGCGTCTCGATGGAATGCATCTCGGGTTGGGGACGAAGCTCCGGGTCCTCGAAGTGGAGCCCGTCGACGGTCTCGTGACCATTCGCGTGGCGGGGCGCAGGCGCGTCCTGGGAAAGAGCGTCGCGAGTCAGATCATCGTTCAAAAGCTCGAAGGAGGAGAATGAGATGCCCAAGACAAGCGCCGTCGTCGAGAATCCGACGGACCCGCACCCAAAGCTGCAGACGGCCGCGAGAGAGTCGATCAGCGGCAGGCGCAGAGGGCTGCTCGCCGTGCTGCCCTTCCTGGGCCCGGCCTTCATCGCCTCGATCGCCTACATCGACCCCGGCAACTTCGCGACGAACATCCAGGGAGGCGCCCAGTTCGGCTATGCCCTCCTCTGGGTGATTCTGCTCGCCAACCTGATGGCCATGCTCCTGCAGAGCCTCTCCGCGAAGCTGGGGATCGCCACCGGCAAGAACCTCGCCGAGATGTGCCGGATCCGCTTCCCCCGGTGGGTCTGCTTCGCCATGTGGATCACCCAGGAATTCACCGCCATGGCGACGGACCTGGCGGAGTTCCTCGGGGCGGCCATAGGGCTCAATCTGCTGTTTCACATCCCCTTGTTCGTCGCGGCGGGCATCACGGGTATACTCGTCTTCGCCATTCTAGCGGTCACGCAGCGGGGCTTCCGCGGACTGGAGCTCTTCATCGGCGGCGCGGCCGGGGTGATCGCCCTGTGCTACGTGGTCGAGACCCTCCTGGCCAAGCCCGATTGGGGCCAGATATTCGTGCATACCTTCGTGCCGAGCCTGCCGGGGAGCGACGCGATCGTCCTGTCGGTGGGCATAATCGGCGCCACCGTCATGCCGCACGTGATCTATCTCCACTCCAGCCTTACGCAGGGCCGCGTAATTCCGCACGACGACCGGGACAAGCGCAGGATCTTCTATTTCGAGAAGATCGACGTCATAGTGGCGATGGGCGTGGCGGGCCTGGTGAACATGGCGATGCTCTTCATGGCCGCCAAGGTCTTCAACCTGACCGGGCACGCCGACATAGCCGAGATCCAGACCGCCTACCAGACGCTCACCCCTCTGCTCGGCGGAGGGGCGGCGGCGGTATTCCTGATCTCGCTGGTCGCCTCGGGGATTTCCAGCTCGCACGTGGGGACCATGGCGGGCCAGGTGGTCATGCAGGGCTTCGTCGGCTTCCGCGTCCCGGTCTGGATCCGCCGGATCGCGACGATGGTCCCGGCGCTGATCGCGATCGGCCTCGGGCTCGATCCGACGAAGACCTTGGTGCTGAGCCAGGTGGTGCTCAGTTTCACTCTGCCTATCCCCGTGATCACTCTGATCATGTTCACGAGGAACCGAACGCTCATGGGGTCGCTCGTGAATCGACGCGTCACCACTATCTTCGCCATCGTCTGCGCCGTGGTCATACTTTCCCTCAATATCGTGCTTCTGTACCAGACCTTCGGCGGGCAGTTCAATATCGGAGGACAGAATGCAGGCTGAGAAGGTATTCAGCTCCATCCTCGTGCCCTTGGACGGGTCCCAGCTCGCCGAGTCCGCCCTCACGACGGCCGTATGGCTCGCCGGGAGGATGGACGCCCAGCTGACCCTCGTCCACGTCATCGAGAGGAACGCGCCCCGCGAGGTCCACAGCGAGAGGCACCTGGTGACGCCCGAGGAGGCATCCGCCTATCTCGAGAAGCTCACGCGCCTCCCCGCCCTGTCCGGCCTGCGCGTGAATACCCACGTGCACACGGCGGAGGTGAGCGACGTGGCGCGCAGCATCGCGGAGCATTCCGCGGAGCTGGCGCCCGACTTGATCGTCATCTGCACGCACGGCAGCGGCGGCATCCGTAGGGTCCTCTTCGGCGTCATCGCCCAGCAAGTCATCTCCCTCGCGACGGTTCCCGTCCTCATAGTGCATCCTTCCAAAGAGGCCGAGGCCGTCGGAGCGGAAGCGAACTTCAAGACCATCCTGGCGCCCATCGACGGCGATCCGAGCCACGAGAAGGGCCTTCCGCTCGCGTCCGAGCTCGCGCAAGCCTTCGACAGCCGCCTGCGCCTCCTCATGGTAGTGCCGGAATTGCGAGATCTGACCGGTCCGCGGGCGGCCGCGTCCTTCATCCTGCCGGGAGCGATGCGGGCCGACCTTGAAATGGAGAGCGCCGACGCGCGGACCTATCTCGAGGGGCAAGTCGCGAAGCTGGGCCAGAAGGGAATCCGCGTAGAGGGCGATACGTCCCGCGGTGACCCCGCCCACGCGATCATCGCGACGGCCAGGCGACTGTCGGCGGACCTCGTGGTCATGGGGACCCATGGTCGAACGGGAACCGAGGCGTTTTGGGAGCGGAGCGTCGCCGCCCGCGTCGTATCGCGCATCAAGGCTCCGCTGCTGATGGTTCCCTTGGGCAGGGGCGACGAAAGCATCGGTTAAAGAGAGGCGCGTATCCGAGTCGCCTGTCGAGGAGTCACCAATGGAAGCTTCCATCCGCATCGCGAAGGAAACCTGCACGAGCTGCGGCCTCTGCGCCGAAGTCTGTCCCAACAAGATACTGGTCAAATCGTCGGCCGGGCCCGTCGAGATCCGGGAAGACAGGGCTCCCCTCTGCTTCGCCTGCGGACAGTGCATGTGTGTCTGCCCCAGCGCGTCGGTCCAAGTCGATGGCCTATCGTACGATAAGGACTTCTTCGCGGCGCCGGAGCCGAGGGACCGAAGCGACAGCTTCTTCGATCTCATTCGCGGCCGGCGGGCGATCAGGAATTTCAGGGACAGGCCCGTGCCGCGGGAAGTCCTGGACAGGGTAGTCGAGGCGATAACCTTCGCCCCGCCGGGCTTCCCGCCCAACAAAATTGATCTCGTAGTGGTTCGGGACCGAGACAAGATACGCGAGGCCCTCCCCGCGATGATCGATTTCTACGGATCCCTTCTGGGCGCGATGAAGAATCCCTTCGCGCGGATGGCGATCCGGAAAAGCGTGGGCGGGCGGACATTCAAGACCATGGAGGGACATCTCGTACCGCTCATGCGCTCGCGGATGTCCTCTCTCCGGGACGGGACCGAGGACACGCTGACGCGAGGCGCGCCGGCCTTGATCCTTTTCCTTGCCGAACGGGAGGGCGAGGACGTAGCGGCGGACGCCTACATCGCCGCCGCATTCGGGATGCTCGCCGCCCACTCTCTGGGCCTGGGCGGAAGCATCATGGATATCCTGCCGCCGGCGATCGATCGCAGGGCCGATCTCAGGCGCCTGTTCAAGATACCGGAGGATCGCGAGGTCGTGACGTCGATGATCCTCGGCTATCCGAAGTATCGCTATCTGAGGAGCGTGCGCAGGGCCTTGAGGAGCGTGACCTGGGCGTGACCGGTCGAGGATCGCTCACCTTTGCCCTTGAGCCAGGGCCGCTTCCAATACGTCCAGTTGCTTGGACATCCAGGACTGGTAATGCCCTCCGGGGGGCATGGTCTCGGATACGGGCACCACGGGGATGTTGAGGATATGGGCATCGTCCTGGAGCTTCGTCGTGATTGTGGTCACGGTTTGGACGTTATAGACGAGGATCTTCGCCTGGTGGCTCGTGAGCTCCTTTTCCGCCTCGATCGCGTCCGCGGGCGTCGGGTCGTTGCCCTCGGCGATGGCCTTGTCGAAGTCCCAGGGCGTCAGGACCTTGAGGCCGATCAGCTCCGACTGGTAGAGGAAGATCGTCTCGGTGAGGGCGATCGGCGTGTTTTCGAACTTCGCCTTGAGATCGGCGAGGCGCGCGTCGAGCTTCTGGATGGCGGCCTTCAGGACCGCGAAGTTCGTGTCGAATTCCGCGCCGTCCGCCGGGTCTTTCTGCCTGAGGACGTCCAGGATCTTCTGGGAAATCGCGAGCACGTTGTCGGGGTTGTACCAGACGTGCTCGTTTTCCTTGAGATGCTTGGGCGCAATGTCGAAGGCCTTGATCACTCCGCGCTTGCTGTTCCGGGTGGTGGCCATGAGCTTGTCCATCCAGTCGTCGTAGCCGCCCCCGTTCTCGACGATGAAATCGGCGTCGGCGATCTGGCGCGCGTCGTCGACGTTGGACTCGTACTCGTGGGGATCGACATTGGGATCGGAGATGACGCTCAGCACGTGGGCGTGGATGCTGGCGATCTGCTGGACGAGGTCGCCGTAGGTATTCTCGGCCGCCACCACGTCGACTGTTTTACCGCCGGTTCCCGCGGCGAGAAGGAAGGCCGAAAAGGCGAAGGTCAAGGACGATGCAATAAGAAATCTGAGACGAAGGGATTTCGCACCAATCATTGCGCTACCTCCCGATCAGAAATAGATGGTTCCGTTCAGAATGAACTTGTCGTATGCCGTCTTGGAAGCGTCGAGATCGTAGTTGTAGGCGTAACCTAGGGCGAGAATGTGGGATTTGGTTCCCAGGGACAGCTTGACCCAGGGATTGATCGTCACGTTCCTATCCGTTGCGGTCAAGGTTCCTGGACTGGTGCTGTCGGTCCCAGGGTAGTTGTTGGCATAGTTCAGGTCCAGATCCAGGATTAGATCGGCTCCGGAAAATGCCTGGGAGAAAGTGTAGAACGTCGTAAAGTACTCTTGGATCACGCTCGTCCCCGAGGCGGGAACGAAGTAGAACAGGTCATCGCTGAATGTGAGGGAGTCCCCGGTCTTCTCGTTGGGGAAGACATAGCTTACTGTCGCGGTGCCGTAGTTTTCTACGGCGGACGAGTCGGATACATCGAAGTAGTTGCCGTATTCGGCCCCCAGAGTCAGATTCTTCACGGCTAGAAGGGCCACATTGAGGTACCCGAGGTTCGTCCCCCGTGCGGGCTGGACCAAGGTGCCGCTTATGTCCCCATTGTACGAATTCCCATAGCCGACATCGAGCTTGAAAACCTTGGGAGTAGTAAACGAAACGTTGACGTCGCTACGGCCGAAGGTACTGCTTGAATTCTGTCCGTTCCCCGTGTCGTCCCAGGGGACGAAAACAGCCACTCTCAAGTTATCGATCGGGGTCAAGGCCAGCTCGGCGCCGGTCAAGCCTTCGATATAACCGCCGATGGAGTTTCCTTGGATGAGGCTGGAAAACCCGTTGGAATTGTAGGCCAGGGCGTAATCCGTAAGGTCGGCGAAATCCCCCATGGAAACCTTGGCCGTCATGAATTGGTCGAAGAGGGACCAATAGAGGAGATAGGTTCCATAGGCATAATCCAGGCTGATCGGGACGGGAGCAACAGAAGTGTTGGTGTCGGTGGGCGGGAGGAAAAAAATCCTCGAGTTGAAACCGACGTTTCCATCCGCCAAGGTGGGGGAAAGCTTCAATTCGGTGGGCTTGTCCGTCGTCGTCCCCGCGACGGTGTCGTAGGTGGCGCCCACGTCGAGCTCTCCGGTAATGGTGAACTTCGGCGGTGGGGGATCGGCAAAGCCTGCAGCAACAAAAACGATTAAAGATAGTATCTGGATAATTTTCCTCATGGAATCTCTCCTTGCGGTGATACGAGGTATCAATATCCAGACTATACGAATACTTTTTTCGACTGTCAATAAGACTATGTATCATTAAACAAAAATTAATGATACCAGGTCCCATTGACAGCCCTTAATCGAGAAAGTATCTTCCATTTGATAAAGCGAGGAAGGATGAGCCATAAGACCGATGAGCGCGAGGCCAGTGTCAGCCTGAACCAGGTCTCTATCCGTCTCGGGGGCAAGACGATCCAGGAAAACATGAATTTCCAATTGGCCCATGGCGAGTTAGTCGCCATCCTCGGGCCGAACGGAGCCGGGAAAAGCACACTTCTAAAAATCCTCCTCGGTTTTTTGCGTCCTTCGGAGGGGGAAGTGCGGGTACTGGGCAAGACCCCGAGGACGGGAAACCAGCTCATCGGCTACCTCCCCCAGTTCCAGAGCTTCGACAGCATGAACACCCTCAGGGCCAGGGATATTGTCGGTTTCGGACTCGACGGCCACCGATGGGGCATCGGCCTTCCAAGCAGGAAGCGCGAGAAGAAGCTGAACGAGGTCCTCGAAGAAGTCGATGCCCTGGGCTTCTCCAAGGCCTCCTTCGACGAGGTCTCGGGCGGAGAGCGCCAGCGCCTCCTCCTGGCCCAGGCCCTGATCTCCGACCCGCAGCTCCTCCTCCTCGATGAGCCGCTGGCCAGCCTGGATATCGGCCACGCCCAGGAAGTGATATCTTTGGTGGCGCGGGTCTGCCGGACGAGGAAGATCACGGTCCTCCTCGTGACTCACGACGTGAATCCCCTTCTGCCCCACATAGACCACGTCCTCTACCTGGCTAACGGTCAAAGCGCCCTCGGCAAGCCCGAGGAAGTGATCACCAGCGAGGTTCTCACGAGGCTCTACGGATCCCGCGTCGAAGTGGTGAGCGCCCAGGGCCGGCACTTCGTCGCGGGAGTGGAAACCTAGATGGAGCTCTTCGAGCTCCTCGGCTACGCCTTCCTCCAGCACGCCCTGATCGCATCCTGCGCAGTGGCGGCCTGCGCGGCGGTAGTCGGCTACTTCCTCATCGGAAGGGGCCTGACCTTCGCGGGCCACGCGCTTCCCAACATCGGCTTCGCGGGAGCGGCGGGCGCCGTCTTCTTCGGCGTAGCGCCCGTCCTCGGGCTCTTCGCCTTCACCATCGGAGCCGCCCTGGTCTTCGCCTTCCTGGGGAAGGAGCTCCACGAGCGGGATCTGGGAATCGGCGTCGTCATGACCTTCTGCCTCGGCTTGGGCCTCTTCTTCCTCGCCATGTACTCCGGCTACGCCGAGAGGGTCTACGGCATCCTCTTCGGCACCATCCTCGGGATCAGCGAGGCCGAGGTCCGGCTGACCCTGGTCAGCAGCCTCGTCACCCTCGTCGGCATTGCGGCGATATACCGGCCCCTGTTGTTTTCCACTGCCGACACCGAATCGGCCTCGGCCAGGGGCGTCCCGATCCGCCTCTTGGCGGCGATCTTCCTTGTGCTCACTGCCGTGACGGTCTCGCTGGCCGTCCAGGTAACGGGGTCCCTTCTCGTCTTCACGCTGCTGGTGGGACCGGCGGCCGCCGCCCGGACCTTTTCGCGCCGCCCATCGGCCGCCATCGGCCTCGCCATTCTCTTGGCCGAGGCCTATGTCGTCGTCGGAATCCTCCTGGCCGCGATCACGAAGACACTACCCGTCAGCTTCTTCGTCGCTTCCCTATCCTTCGGAGTCTATGTGCCCTCCCGCCTCCTCCAAAGGAGGAGAACTTGGAAGAGATAATCAGATCAGAGATCTTCCGGAACGCCTTTCTCGGAGGGAGCTTGACCGCCGTCCTCTGCGCCGCGGTCGGGTACTTCATGGTCCTGCGGGCCCTCGCTTTCGCGAGCGAGGCCCTGACCGATATCGGCTTCGCCGGGGCCACGGGAAGCGCGCTGGCTGGATTGAACCCCTTCTGGGGAATGCTGGGCCTCAGTCTCCTGGCGGTCTTTACCTTGGGCGCCCTGCGGGATCGGTTGAAGGGGCGGGACGTGGAAGTCGGGATGGTCCTCTCCTTCGCCCTCGGCCTGGGGGTTCTCTTCCTCAGCCTCTATTCCCATTCGAGCGCCACCCACGCCTCTTCCGGAGTGCGCATTCTCTTCGGCTCGCTCATGAGTCTTTCCGGATCCCTTCTTCTCATCCTCTTCCTCGTGGCCACAGCCGTGCTCCTCGTCCTCGCGGCGATCTCCCGTCCCCTCCTTTTCGCCTCCGTGGATCCCGACTCTGCCCGAGCGAAAGGGGTGCCGACCAAGGCTTTGGACTTCGTCTATCTCGCCCTCCTGGCCGCCACGACGGTCGTGAGCATCCAGGCCATAGGTGTCCTCCTCGCCTTCGCCCTGCTCTCGGCGCCGGCAGGGGCGGCGCACAGACTGACGCGCAATCCGGGCCTGGCCTTCCTCGCATCCATCCTCCTCGGCCTCGGAATCGCCTGGTCAGGCATCCTCTTGGCTTTCTTCGGGCCGTGGAGCAGAATACCCGTGGGGGTCTACATCGCGACTTTCTCGGCCCTCGTCTACGGGCTCGCCCTTCTGAGGGACCGGTTCAGGATCCGTTCGAGACAGGAAGTCCACCGCCATCGCGAGAGGGAAACGAATGATTAAGGACAGGCTCCAGTCGGTGTTCTCCGAGCTCGGACAGAGGAATTCCACCCCTCGGCGCCTTCTGATCGAGGAACTTTCCCGCATGGCGGGCTCCCTCGAGGGTTTCACCGCCGATGAGCTCTGGCAAAGACTTCGCAAATCCGACCCGACCATAGGCAGGGCCACCGTCTTCAGGGCAATGCGGCAGCTCGTGGAGAAAAGGGCCTTGGACTGCATCGACTTCGCGGACGGAACCAGACTCTATCGGGTCTGCGGCGGACGGATCCTCGACTCCGACGAACACCACCACCACCTGGCCTGCAACAGCTGTCATCGCATCATAGACTTCCATTACTGCTTTCCCGACGAGGAACTGAACCGGATCGGCGATAAAGAGGACTTTTTGATCGAGGACCATTCCCTCACAATTTACGGTGTCTGCCAAAATTGCCGGAACCGCGCGAAGGAGGTAACTGCCTCGCCCTGATTTATATAAGGTGTAGTGGATCCGGTTCGGCATCGCCCCTGAGCGTATCGATCCAGGAGCCTTGCAGCGAAACGGCCGCCACGCGCGCATGCGAAATGGCATTTCGAAGGGATCTTCCCCGAGAGGATAGAAATCATGTGTCCAGCCGCTTGTGCCACTTCATAATACAATCGAACGAGGACTCCAGACAAGCTTATTTTGGTTCCATTATGAGGCTGAGAATGCTCCGTATTCAATTCAGTTTGTTTTGTTTTCAGCCTGGAATTTTTTCGTATTCAGTCTCAATATCTTTCGTTTCGAGCCTCAATCGCCGGATCTGACCACTTGCGTATAAAGCTCGGAGGGCTATCGTGGCTATTAAAGTCGCTTTGGTCGGAAACAATATCCGCAAGGATGGGAAGCTCGCACCACGCCGCGGGGTTCCCAGTTCGAGTCTGGGTTACTTGATCTTTTATAACCCGTTATCAAGTATGGAATTATTTGTTGCACAGTATGTGGACCGTTTGCCGAAATTGGCGACTGTTGCACTATAATTGATACGGGTCCTCCTTACTCGCCCCTCCTCAACCACGGCGACATTTGTTCCAAGGCGTGAAAACTCGGGTATGACTTTGCCAAAGACCAGGCCCATCCAGACGATTTCATGGCTTCCCACGCTGTTCTCCTTTGGCCACCTTGGCCAGAAGGGATGCGGGGTCGAGTAGTCCCGCTCCATCGAGAAGATCGATGTGCTTCATACGATGTTTGAGATCGGCGATGAAGGCATTACTGGAATGGGAAAGGAAAATATTGAAATCGTCCGACAAAGCTTCCACGAGCTTTTCCGTCGCTTTTGCCCGGGTGCTTGCGGCCGCTGCCTGGCCGGTGGTCTTCTTGAGGCGCTGCGCAAGCATTACCGCGAGCTTATATCCGAAGGTGGGAGCCTGGTGGACAGCAGCCTCAAGTCGGGCGCCTGGGATTACGGAAAATCGGCAGGGCTCTAGCGTCTTTATAGTAGCCGACCGAGGAAGGCCGGTCAGGACCGACAGCTCGCCTATGTACGTACCACGCTCGTCGATCTTCGATACAAGTATGCCGTCGACCCACACCGCTACCGATCCCGCGTCGAGAAGATAGATCTCGTCACTTCGATCACCCTGTTCGAAGAGGATTGTATCCTTGTCGTAGGGTATCTTTATCATGGCCGTGGCGCCGTCCGTCTTGTCTTTCTCGAGGTGCACACGCGTGGTCTCAATTATCTCCTGGAGGCCCAGGACGGGCTGAACAACGATCTGAAAACCGGGCTCCACTTTGCGCACGAGGTCGATGAGCTGCTGGGAGATCACCTTCCCCGCGGGGATCAAGATCTCGCGGGTCTGACCGTCAGCCTTGAACTGGATTGACTGAGTTTTGAGGGTCGTAAGTCCGAATGAATACTCGATATCCACCGAGGGCATGTCACTCTCCTGCTGATCCGGCCTCGCTGCCTATGATCATAGAACCCGCGGCCTGGAGGGCCTCTTCCTTCCGCTCCGAGTGGGTGTTCCAGCCTGGCTTACTGGCGTCCTCGTGAGGGATTTCCCACCGGCTTCGACAAGATGAATGTTAATAAGATAGCGACCGCGGTGGTAGAGGGTTGGGATGAGCGTGTTCAGCCGCACCTTGTTCTCCGGAGTGCCTTATATCCGAGTCCGGCTCCTGCGGCCAGACTTCTTGCTCAGTATAATCCCACATTCTCTATTAGAAATAGCTTTTCGTCCCAGAGTTCGGTGCAGTCGGGCCGCGGTTTATCCGGCAGGAAACCGGAGAAACCTATATTCTCGATAGACTGGCTGCGAAGCGTCGGGGGACCCGACACGTAGCCACAGGCCGCGAGGTGAAGGGGACGAGGGAATATGGCGAGGACGAGGTAATAATGCGGGTCCAATACAGCTCATTCTCACTGCCAACCATTAACGATACCCAATGTTTTTACATGTCGAATAGCAGTAATTGGTTATACCATATAGCATTACTCTCAAATAATCTCATTTTGGCGGATCGGCAAAGCCTCAATCGCAGGCACATCCTCCCCGCTAAATTTATCGCCCCGACCATGTTGAAGGCTCGGGACATTTACAGTATCTTTCGCCGCCGGAGGCATACGAATGAATAACCCCACCGAGCAAAGCAACTCCCTCGACGATGAAGAGTTCGACGGTGTCGAAGAAGAACAATATGAAGACGGTATGGATGAGAGCGACGATATTTTCAATGATTTCGAGGACGAGGATGACTCCGAGGATGACTCCGAGGATGACGATGACGATGACTACGAGGAAGACGAAGATGATGAGGATGGCCTGAATGAGGACTTTTAGACGTCTGCCCGGCTTTATGGCTGGGTAGTTTGAGGTTCTCCCTGAAATCTTCGAGTGGAAGTCAAAGGCGGCGAAGATCAGAAGCGTTTCACGGAGGCTTACCAACCACATGTTTAAGAAGTATAATCACGACATCCTAGGTCGAAATCCGGAGGGTAATCATGAAGGGCTACACTCTAAAAATAAAAGAAGATGCTACCGATAAGCGCTTTGAAGTAAGGGTTGATGAGTCTGGCGAGCCTACACAAATCTATGCGAGCAGTAGTAAGGAAAGCCTCTACTACCCAATCACGCCGAAGGAAAAGGAACTATTCCATTCGTGGCGCAATCTAACGCCTTGCCCCTTTCTTATTGGTATCGATATGCCGGACGGATATACTTTCGTAAGCAGGGCATGAAGCAAAACTTCCGTCGGGTGTCAAAGGGCCACCCCTAATAGGCGATATGATACCGCATGTCCCCATCCTGCTCAAAGAGCAGGGCTATGAAATCCTCATTTTATTCAAAGGAATAGTTTTATATCTTTAGAATAGTTAGGTTCTATCGTGGATCTGCTTTTACGAGAGGAGCTGCGGGGTATGAGTCCCTCTTCCGAATTAAAATCCTCTCAATCGTTCTCCACTATATCGGTATGGCTATCCTCCCACCGCCTGACCATCAAATAAAACGTCGGCCTCTTCAACTTCAATTCCTTCGCGGCCTCCGTTGGGCTTTTCTCCCCGTTCTTCCAACTTGTGTAGCTTGTCTCCCACCCCTTCGGGAACCCCATCGCCGGCCTCCCAAGCTTCTTTCCCCGTGCTTTGGCGGAGGCTATGCCTTCCCTCTGCCGGGAAAGGATATTCTCTCTTTCTAGTTCAGCCAAAGCGCCAAAGATGGTCAGGATGATGCGTCCTTGAGGGCCGGTAGTATCAATATTCTCTTTCATGCTGACGAAGCCGACGTTCTTGCGGAAGAGAGTATCGATAATCGAGAGCAGGTCCCGAGTCGAACGGGCAAGGCTGCCGATGTCGGCGACGACCACCGTATCCCCTTCCCGCACGTAGTCCAGCATTTTCTTCAACTCGGGACGATTGGAGTTTTTGCCGCCGATCTTCTCGATGAATATTCGATGCGTTCCAAGCTCGGCCATTATGTCGTCTTGGCGGGCCATGGTTTGGGAATCGGAGCTTACGCGGGCATACCCAATCTTCGCCATTCTTTTCCGGCTTCAAATGTGTCAATAACCTTGTCTAACAATACCAATGTGCCGGAAAATCGTCAAGGATATTTCCCGACACCGCGATCTCCTGACTTGCAATCCTTCTATGGCTCACGTATCCTGTTTATCTGGTCAAAATGTCCTTGGAGGGACAAATGTCGCTCAAGAAGCAAAAAACACACATGGCCGTCGAGGTCATATGAAAGCCTCTGGCCTAAATGAAGTTGATAAATCTCCCACAAGGAAAACTATCCATGCCTTTACTTTCAGTATCCTAAGTTTAGGAATCCTAGCTTGCATCGCACCCATTATTTTTTTCCTCTATCAATATCATCTATTTCAGAAAACATCGAAGGTATCCGAAAATCTAGTTTTTTTGACTCAGGCTTCCTCCATTTATTCGGGGATAACTCTACCGTTGATACTGTTCCTCTTGGTAATCTCAGTCCTAATCGGAGCAAGAGCATATATCAATAGGACCAAGGAAGAATCCCTAAATCAAAGACAAATAGAAACTACAAAAGTTGATCTTATATCAATTCAGAACGAATTGATGCTCGCCGAAATGAAGAAGGGAGAATTATCAAAGGTTTTTTTCGATTTACTGAATTATAAACTGGCATTGTCAGAAACGCTTTCGTTCGTTTTCAACGAGGAAGAGTATAAGGGAAAATCCGTTCTCGAAATACATAAGGCGAATTTTCTTGACTATATTGCAATTTACAGAGGGAACAAAGAATCGGTCGAAACAAAAATATCACGATATGAAAATGGATTCGTAAGCAAGAAGACTTTGAGCGCAATTATCGATAAGATCGTAAAACCCTTAGGTGAACTTGAATTGCACACGAAGAATATCCGCGCCTACGTAAAATACATTCTTATGATCTATAAGACAATCAAATTATCCACAATATCCTTAGTCATTTCTGATTATATCGCCTTGTTTTTTTCACAGATAAGCGAAACTGAGCTATTTGTAATTGCGTATTATGGCATTGATCTTTTCAATGAATATGGGATTGATCCTTACGCTTTTTTTATCGAGGCAGATTTAGGAGTGCAACTGGTGTCCGAACTTATAGGATATGGACATGATTTAAGTAAGGCATTGGCATGGAAAGACACTTTAAGCGAAATACAATCATCGATCAATATTAGTACCTCCATCGGGGACAATTAAACGAGGCGCCTCTGTCAAGCAAGGGGTCGATCTCCCCCACTTCGATGTACATCCCTGACGCCCGGCCGAGAGTTTACTTCCGATGGTGATTTTCCAACTGATCTGCGCTTGCGCCAAAAATCATGTCGCTTGCCAAATTCAGGAACCCATAAGGAAAACCTAGTTCGATCTTGCTAACCTCATCAAGCCTTTTCAGGTGGGCGGGTTCAAGATGGATTTCCAGCGACTTTAGGTTGTCGCTGAGCTGATCCGGCGTTCGCGCACCGAGTATAGGAACGATTACCCCCTCCTGCTTTCGAAGCCACGCTACCGCAACCTGACTCGTGGTGGCTCCGATTTCCTTGGCGATCGACTCCGCTTCTCTGGCTATGGTCAGCGATTTCTCCGAGACTGGACCCCGCAGCTGGGCGCGGCCTGACGCCTTAGCATCGGAGTTGTACTTGCCGGATAGCACGCCGCTCCCCAGGATTCCCCATGGAGTGACGGCCAAATCCAATACCCGCGCCATCGGCAGCAGATCTCGCTCCGGAGTCCTTTCGATGAGGCTGTATGGGATCTGAAGCGCCGCGAAAGGCGTCCACCCTCTGAGGTCCGCCATCGTATTCGCTTGGCTGACGATCCAGGCGGGAGTGTCGGAGATTCCGAGATAAAGAACTTTGCCGGAACGCACCAAGTCGTCCAGGGTACGCATAACCTCGTCCAAGGGAGTTGTGAAGTCCCAGGCGTGAAGCCAAAGCAGGTCGATGAAATCGGTCTTGAGCTGGGTGAGGCTTTGTTCAACCGACCGCATCAAGTTCTTCCGGTGGTTACCGCCGAAGTTGGGATCCGGACGGCGAGTATTGAGCGTAAACTTGGTTGCCAGGACAAAGTGATCCCGGTCGCTGGATATGAAGTCGCCGACAAACTTCTCACTGGTACCATCGGTATAGTTCACCGCGGTGTCGATGAAGTTCCCGCCCTGGCTGGCGTACAGGTCGAACATCTTTCGACTCTCGTCCTTCGACGCACCCCACCCCCAATCCTCCCCAAAGGTCATCGTGCCCAAGGCAAGTTCAGACACCCTGAGTCCGCTCCTGCCGAGCAGTTTGTACTTCATCATTCCCCCTCGCATCTTTAAGTATAGTATACGGATTTGCGTCAGCCCATCCCACATTTCCCATTTGAAATCGTAAAATGCCGAACGGAGCATGGTACAATTCTTTATCGCGAAATGGGTAGCCGAATCCGGAAACCGGAAAAGCGGAGGCCCCAATGGGTGAAGGCCGAAAACATGGCTTAGGAATGCATTTTGATGAAAAATTGCTATGTCGGAGAGTTTAAGCAATTAAAGTATGAGTTTGATCGCGGTTATCGCCGTTGCCGCGATCACTACTATCCTAAATGGTCTTTCGTTTATTCTCTTGATGATGTAGGCTCCTATGAAGGCTCCAATGAGAATGGCAGGAATCATCAGGGCGGATAGTTCCAGGGTTCGAATGTCGATATTGTGCCAGAAAAATACCTGCAAGGGCACCTTGAGCAAATTGGATATGAAGAACATCCAGGTGATCGTCCCTAGGTAATTGTTCTTGTTTTGGCCCTTCGCAATCAGATAGAGAGTAAACACGGGCCCGCCGGCATTTCCGACCATGGTGGTAAAACCCGTGACGATTCCCGTCAACACGTAAAACCACAACCTTTCGGGTACCTTCAGCGTTCCGCCTTTGATTTCGCTGATTGTCATGATCAGGAGACAGACGAGAACCGAAATCGTTATAAGATATTTGAAATAGCGACCGTCGATATACTTCCCGACTGCCATACCAATCACCAGCCCCACTACAAGCCAGGGAAGTATTTGCCCGATGATTTTCCAGTCCGCGTGGCGACTGTAATAGACGACCGCGATGACGTCCCCTACCAATAGCATGGGAGCGAGCATTCCAGTCGACGCTTTGGCGCCGAAGCCGCTGGCGATGATCGTAACGGAAAGCATGAAGATACCGTTGATCCCGGTCTTGGAAAACCCAAGGATGAGCGCGGCCGAAAGCAGGGTTATCCATTGAATGCCTGAAAAATCAAAGCTGTTGATGATTCCCATGTGCCTTCGCTCTCATTCCGATACATCGAGATTCGCACCGACCATGATTCTACATTAGTCCCAATACCGCCTCCCCGATGCGCTCGGCCGTCAGGCCGAAACGCTCCTGGAGGTACTCCTGGGTGCCGACCTCGCCGAACTCGTCGCGGACGCCTATGCGCGCGAACTTGACGGCGAGCCCCTCCTCGAGAAGGCTCTCCGCGACGGCCCCGCCCAGACCGCCCGAGGCCTGGCCGTTCTCGCAGGTGACGATGCGCCCGGTCCCGGCCGCGAACGTGCGCAGCGTCTCGAGGTCGAGGGGTTTGAGGCTCAGGACGTCCACGACGGCGGCGTCCACGCCGCGCGCGGCCAGGGCCTCGGCCGCCTTGAGCGCCTCGCCCACCATGACCGCCCCCAGCGCGAGTATCGCCGCGTCCTTCCCCGGCCTGAGCACCTTGGCCTTCCCGATCTCGAAGCTCTCGCTCGCCGGATAGAGGATGTCGGCGGCGCCGCGGGGCATGCGCAGGTAGACGCAGCCGTAGCGCTCGGCCGCCAGGCGGACGAAGGCGGCCAGGCTCACGGGGTCGGAGGGCTCGAGGACGACGAGTCCGGGCACGGCCCGCATGAGCACCAGGTCCTCGAAGGGCATGTGGGTGCCGCCGTTGTACTTGGCCGTGACGCCGGGGTCGGTCCCGACGAGCTTGACGTTCAGCCGGGCGTAGTTCGCCGAGAGGAAGAACTGGTCGTAGTCCCTCCTGCCCGCGAAGCTGCCGAAGGTGGCCGCGAAGGGGATCTTGCCCGCCGCGGATAATCCCGAGGCGACGCCCACCATGTTCGCCTCGGCCACGCCCGAGTTGAAGGCGCGGTCGGGGAAGGCCTTCGCGAAGGCTCCCGTGCCCGTGGCCTTCATCAGGTCGGCCTCGAGGATCACGATGTCCGGGTTCTCGCGCGCCAGCTCGATCAGGGTCTCGACGTAGGCCGCCCGCATCTCTTTCTTTTCCATCCTAGCGTCCTTCCAGTGCCGCGATGGCCTTCTTCGCGTCCTCGATGCCGAAGCTCATGTTGTGGCTCGCCACCTGGCCCTCGCCGAGGCTGAAGCCCTTGCCCTTCACGGTGTCGAGGATGATCATCGCGGGCCTGCCCCGCTCGGCCTCGGCCGCGTCGATGGCGCGATCCATCGCCGCCATGTCGTGGCCGTCGACTTCCTGGACGAACCAGCCGAAGGCCTTCCACTTGTCGAAAAGCGATCCGAGGCCCATGACCTCGTCGGTCCTGCCGTCGATCTGCATCTTGTTGTGGTCCACGAAGGCGGTGAGCCGGTCGAGTTTGTAGTGGGCCGCGAACATGGCCGCCTCCCAGACCTGGCCCTCGTCGCACTCGCCGTCCCCGACGATGCAGTACACCCGCGAGAGTATGCCGTTCAACCTGTTGCCCAGGGCTATCCCGCAGGCCGCCGAGAAGCCCTGGCCGAGCGAGCCCGTGGTCATGTCGATCCCGGGCGTCCGATTCCGGTCGCAGTGGCTCGGCAGGGCGGTCCCTCCGACATTGAGGGTCGAGAGCCACTCGCGGGGGAAGTAGCCTCTAAGCGCGAGGGTCGAGTAGAGGGCGGGGCCGGCGTGGCCCTTGGAGAGGACGAGCTGGTCGCGGTCGGCCCGCCGGGGCTGTGCGGGATCCACGTCCATGCGCTTGAAGTACAGGAGGGCCAGGATGTCGACGATCGACATGGCGCCCCCGATGTGGCCCACGCCCAGATTGCCGATGGCCTCGATCGTCAGGGCCCGAATCGTCATGGCTCGCCGCTCCAGCTCGCCGACCTCTTCCTTCGTCATCACTGCCTCCGTGAACCTGCATTCGCCTTCGCGAGTTTAGGCGGCTCCCTGGCCGCGGGACCGCGCTTGCGCTTCAGCCGATAAGGGGAACCGTCACCGTGCCGTCGAGGAGGACGGTGACCCGCGCCCCCGGACCCTTCTCGGCCAGGGCCTCGTCGAAGGCTCCCTGCAGCGAGCCGCGCTTCGCGATGAAGGCCTTTTCGAGGGTCGCCGCGTCGAGTTCGCTGATCGCGCGCATACTCGCGCGCGAAGCGACCTGGGCTATCTTGGCGGCCTTGTGGTAGCCCAGGCGGTAGCCTTCCTTGATGCGCGCCATCGCCTCGGCCGGCCCCGACGAGGAGCCCAGGAGCTCGATATATGCCCTGTCGCCGACCCCGTCCCTGCACGAGGCGACGAGTATGAGGACGCCCCCGTCCGCCAGCGCCAGGGAGCCGTTGTCGATGGCCTTCTGGGCCTGGTAGAGGTCGATGTCCATCGGGTGCTTGGCCACCGAAATCACGATGTCCGCCTTGGCCGGCAGCCGCACCGCGAAGATGGCGTTGGCCTTCTCCACCGCAGAGGCGAAGGAGGCCCGTATGTCGCCCGCGAAGCAGTCCGCCAGGCCCTGGCGCTTATCGAGGACGGTCATGATGGAGAAGACGTGGGCGGTGAGGAGCTTCAGCGCGTCGTCCATGTCCTGGCTCACCGGGTTGTCGGCCAGGGCTAGGGCCCGGGCCCGCGGATCCAGGGCGAGCTTGTGGTTGGCCTCGACGGTCTCGAAGCCCGCCACGCCCGGGAGGAAGGCCTTGCGCCCGCCGGTGTAGCCCGCGAAGTAATGCGGCTCCACCGAGCCGGTCGCCACCACGTGGTCGGCATCGAGGAGCGCACGGTTGAGGAGTATGGGCGTTCCGTTCCGTGTGCGCCCCAGGTCCACCAGGTTGGCCCGGTCCCGCGCGTCGTGGGCCTCGATGCGGCTTCTGAATCGCTCGTAGTGCCGTCCGAGGATCTGGCGGTACTCGTCTTCCGTAGGTCCGCGATGGGCCCCGGTCGCCACGAGGAAGCGGGCATCCCGCGCCTCCAGCTCGTCCCCCACCGCATCCAGTATCGCGCTCGTCGGCGTCGGCCGCGTCGCGTCGTTCACGATCACCAGGAGGCGCCGGGAGACGGCCAGGAAGGTGGCGATGGGTGGACCCCCGATGGGCCGGGCGACCGCGTTCCTGACGAGCTCGCCGGGGGTACGCGCCTCGCCCATCGCCTCGTTGGGCTCGGCCACCGCCAGGAGATTCTCCTTCGGGATGTCGAGCTCGAGCTCGCGGTCGAGATAGGGAATGCCCAGCCGCATGCGCCCTCCTACTCCCTGCAGCGCGCGACGGCGTAGTCCAGCGCCTCGCGGAGCATCGACTCGGGCGGCTCCTTGATGTGGCCCAGCCGCATCAGGTCCTCGGTCAGCGCCCGCGACGAGGCGATGTCGGAACGGGCCCGGTCGTAGGCCTCCTGTCTGCCCATGCTCACCCGCGCCACGCCCTCCTCGATGGCCTTCATCGCCACGTCGGCCGCCTGGATCGCGAAGACCTCCGACTCGTCCATCCGCGCGCTGATGTTATCCGGCGTGATCCCCCGCTTCTCCGCGAAGTCCGCGATCGAGTGCGCGCATCGTATGGCCATCCCGTCCGTGATCTTCCTCGCCCTGACCAGCAGCGCCCCCTTCAGGAGCCCCGGGAAGCAGACCGAGTTGTTCACCTGGTTCGGGAAGTCCCCCCTGCCCGTGGCCACGATGAATGCGCCCTCCTCCTTGGCCGCGTAGGGCCAGATCTCGGGCACCGGGTTCGCGCAGCAGAAGACGATGGCCTTGGGCGCCATGCCGCGGATCCACTCCCGCTTCACCGTGTCCGGCCCCGGCGTCGACAGGGCGATAAGGACGTCCGCCCCCTTCAGCGCCTCCGCCTCGCTGGCGTAGCGCTTCGGGTTCGTCTTCGTGCAGAGCTCCCACTTGCGGTAGTTCCGCGGGTCGGACTCGATGTCCTTGCGCCCGGCGTGGAGCGAGCCCTTGGTGTCGAATAGGGTCAACTTGTCCGGGTCGCCACCGTCCGCCAGGATCAGCCGTGCAATCGTCGTGTTCGACGCCCCCGCTCCCAGGAGCACGATCCGGGCGTCGCCGAGCCTCTTGCCCGCCAGCTTGAGCGCGTTCACCAGCCCCGCCAGCGTCACGCAGGCCGTGCCCTGGGCGTCGTCGTGCCAGACCGGAATGTCGCAGGCCTCGCGCAACTCGTCGAGGACCCGGAAGCAGTTCGGCTGCGAGATGTCCTCGAGGTTCACCGCCCCGAAGGAGTGCTGGACCATCTTCACGAACTCGATGAGCTTCGCCGGATCGTTCTTCCCGTCCGGCCCCTTCGAGTCCACGCACAGCGCCACCGCGTCCACCCCGCCCAGGTACTTCATCAGGAAGGCCTTGCCCTCCATCACCCCCAGGCCCCCCGGCGGCGTGCAGTCCCCGTCCCCCAGGACCCGCGTCGAGTCCGAGACCACGGCCACCAGGTTCCCCCGGTTCGACAGCGCGAAGGAACGCTCGTTGTCGTCCCGGATCGCCGTCGAGACCGCCGACACCCCCGGCGTGTACCAGACGTTGAACCAGTTGAAACCCCAGAGCCCGCACATCGGCACCGTCTGCATCTTCCCGCCGAAAAACTCGTGCGCCGCCACCGACAGCCGCTTCAGGAACACCGTCTGCGCCCGCGCCTTCTGGTCGGGCGTGAACTCCGCGGGAAATGCATCGCCGAGATTCTTAAGGCTTATATCCAGGTTCATCAGATCCTATCCTCAGTCAAGGCCGAGGGCCGTGACTCTGCGGTTTCGCGCACCTGCGCGAAACCGCTTAGCGATTCAGCGGCGCCCTAAGGTTCCGCTCGTAGGCCTTTTCCATCGCCTCGATCAGGGGCAGTTTCTTCCCCGCGAGGAAGCGCACCATCGCCCCGCCCCCCGTGCAGACGTAGCCGTACTTCCCCAGCTCCGTGAACTTCGTCGCCGCGCTGATCGTGTCCCCGCCCCCGATCACCGTGTAGCCCGGCGCGTCCGCGATCGCATTCCAGATCTCCTTCGTGCCCGTCTCCCAGCGCTCGTCCTCGTACATGCCCGCGGGGCCGTTCACGAAGACCGAGCCCGCCCGCGCGATGCTCGCCCTGAAGCGAGCTATGGTCTTCGTTCCCACGTCCGGGAAGAGGCAGTCCCTCGGTAGCTCGGCGACGTCGAGCTCGGCGCGCTTCCCTTCGGCCTCGAAGGCCAAGTCCTCGGGCAGCACGAACTTCTCCCCCCAGCCCTCCAGCAGCGCCTTCGCCTCGGGAATGAACTGCTCCAGGCCCTTGTCCGCCAGGAACTTCCGCGTCGCCCGCCCCACGTCGACCCCGCGCGCCAGGTGCATCACCAGGCCCGTCACCCCGGCGGTCAGGATCTCGTCCGCCGCCCCGTCCTCGAGCACCTTGCGCATCATGTCGAAGGCGTCCGAGATCTTCGCGCCCCCCAGGACGTACACGCAGGGCCGCTTCGGATTGTCCATCACCGACTTCAGCGCGGTGTACTCCTCCATGAGCTGGATCCCGCCCGCCGTCGGCAGAAGCTCCTGGAAGGCCACCATCGACGGCGCGTTCCGGTGCGCCGCCGCAAAGGCGTCGTTCACGTACAGGTCCGCGATCGGCGCCAGGCTCCGCACCAGCCAGGTCCCCAGCATCTCCTGGGCCTTCAGCTTGACCGCGCTCTCGAAGGTCGAGATCTCCTCCGCCAGGTAGCGCAGGTTCCCCAGGATCACCGCCTCGCCCGACTTCAGCGCCTTCACCGCAGCCACCGCCGCCGGCCCGCACACGTCGTCGATGTAGCCCACCTTCCGTCCCGTCAGCGCGGCAAGCTTCTCGGCGTGCTCCTCCAGCGGAATCAGGTTCTGGTAGTCCAGCGTGTCGCCCTGGTGCGCGATCAGCGCCACCTTCGCACCCCCGTCCAGGAGCTTCATGAGTGTCGGCACCGTCTTCTCGATCCGGTTCGCGTTGACGATCTTCTTCGTCTTCGGATCCACGGGCGAGTTGATGTCCGGCCGGAAGAGCACCGTCTTCCCCCCAAGCTCGAACTCCCCGATCGGCCGTATCCTTATGCGAGGTCCTTCCATTTCCCTATCCCCAGGTTCGCGTTCGTCGCGTCCGTCGCCTCGATCCTGTCCTCCTGCATCCGCATCGAGGCCCGGATCCCGTCCATCGTCTCGGGTATCGTCACCGACTCCTGCGGGATGTTGATCGCGAACATCAGGTCCTTCCCGCTCTTCACGATCGAGTCCTCCCAGAGGCCGATCTCGTACATGTCCCCGCGGGGGTTGCCCAGGTCCCGCGCGTAGCGGAAGAAGCTCGCGTTCCCCTGGAAGCCCTCGGCTATCGTCACCACCCTGATCCTCGGGTGCGCGCGGAAGGCGACGAGCGCCTCGTCGGGCGAAACATCCTTTTTCGTCGTCATCACGATCGTGATGATGTGCCCGTGGGTCACCGGCGTGTGCACCAGGATCCCCGTCGCCTCCACGTGGGGCATGATCGTCATCAGGTCCAGGGCCTGGTGGCTCGGCGCGTGGTCGATCTGCAGCGCGTTCGTCAGCCCCCGGTGGTAGTCCCCCGGGTCCGCCACCCGCCTGATGATCGTGATCGCCACCTTCTCCACCCCGGCCGCCCGGTCGATGCAGTCCACCGCCCGGATCAGCCCCGTCGTGTTGCAGCTCGTCAGCTTCAGGAACTGCGCCCCCAGCCCCTTCTCGTAGTTCGCGTAGCCGTGGAAGAAGACGTCCGCCACCGAGTTCTTCTCCCCGCCCTGGAAGATGCCCTTCTTGCCGTACTTCGCGTACAGCTCCTTATTCTTCGCCCCGACGCCGGCGTTCGTCGCGTCGAGCATGATATCGACTTTCTTAACCAGGTCCTCGAGACTCCCCGATACCGGTATATGGGCCTTCTCCAGCTCCCCCAGCTTGTCCGTCGCCGCCGCGTAGAACGCGTAGGGCATCCCCTTCTCCCGCAGAGCGCGCACCGACAGCGTCGGCGCCACGTCCGCTATCCCCACCAGCTCCATGTCCTTCTGCAGCGCGACCCCGTCGGCCAGCCGCTGCCCGATCACGCCGTAGCCGGCTACCCCGACTTTAACTTTGGCCATATCCGTTCTCTCCTTATATCCCTGATTTCTCGCGGATGTACTTTCTCGCCTTGATCGCGTATTCGAGCGGGTTCGCGAGGGCCGGGTCCTGCTCGGCCTCCACGACCCACCAGCCCTCGTAGTCGATGGAGGCGAGCTCCTTGAACACGGGCGCGAAGTCGATGGAGCCGTCCCCCGGCACGGTGAAGGCTCCGGCCTTGACGGCGGCGAGGAAGCTCAGCTTGTCCTTCTTAACCTTCGCGAGGATCGGGGCGCGGACGTCCTTCAGGTGGACATGTCGTACGCGCTTGCCCCATTTGCGGAGGACCGCGAGGTGGTCCTCTCCCGCGAAGACGAGGTGACCCGTGTCGTAGAGGAGGTCGAGGAGGCCGGCCTGGGTAGACTCCATGAGGCGATCTATCTCCTCGGCGGTCTGCACCCCCGTACCCATGTGGTGGTGGTAGGTGAGGGCCATCCCCTTCTCCTTCGCCCTCTCGCCGAGCCTGTTGAGGCCTTCGCCGAGTTTCTTCCACTCCTCCTCCGAGAAGCGGGGCTTGGCGTCGAAGACGGGGAGCTCTTTGCCCTGGATGGAGTTGCCCTGCTCGGCGGCCCCGATGACGCGGGCCCCTACCGCGTAGAGGAAATCGCGGTGCGCGAGGAAATCCTTCTCCACCTCGGCATAGGGCCGGGTCGTCAGGAAGGAAGAGAACCAGGCATTGCAGATCGCGAGGCCCCTGAGCCCGAGGGCCTTGTTGAGGACGGCCGGATCCTTCGGGTACTTGTTGCCCACTTCGCTGCCGACGAATCCCGCGAGGGCCATTTCGCTCACGCACTGCTCGAAGGGAATCTGGCCCCCGAGCTCGGGCAGGTCGTCGTTGGTCCACCCGATCGGCGCTATGGCCAGCCGAACCTTGCTTCCGCTCATATTGTCTCCTTAGAATTTCCGGGCTATCGCGACATTGGCCTTGACCTCGGCCGCGGCCTTCACCACGTCCGGGTTGTCCGAAACTTCCGCGGTCCCGACCCTCCACCACGAATCATAGCCTTTCGTCATCGACTTGGGACTGACCTTGGCGTCGATCACGACCGGCCCTTTCTCGGCGAGCGCCTTCCTGACGGCATCGCGGAATTCGGGCACGCTGCGCGCCCGAAGGCCGACCGCGCCCCAGCTCTCGGCGTTCTTCGCGAAGTCCACGCTCACGCTCTCGCCGCTGAGTTCGCCGGTCGCGGGATCCCTCGACCTCCACTCGTTGCCGAAATGCGCGATGCCCTGGCTCCCCTGGAGATTGTCGATGCACTGGAAGCCCGCATTGTCGAGAACGACGACGATTATTTTCTTGCGCTCCTGCACGGCGGTGAGGAGCTCGGTGTGGAGCATCGTATAGGCCCCGTCGCCGACGATCGCCACGACCTCGCGGTCCGGATCGGCGATCTTGACGCCGAGGGCCGCGGCGACTTCGTAGCCCATGCAGGAGAACCCGTATTCCATGTGGTAGGCGCCCCTGCTCCTCGTCCTCCACACCCGCTGCATGTCGCTGGGTATGGATCCGGAGCCGGACACCGCGATCGCGCCCTCGGGCAGGAGAACATCGTTGAGCTCGCCCAGGCACCGTACCTGGGACAGACCGGCCGGATCCTCCTCCGCGTAGAGGCGGTCCACTTCGGCCTTCCAGAGGGAGCTCTCCTTTTCGATCTCGCCGCCCCAGGCCGACGTGTAGCCCGTCGCCGCGAGAGCCCGGATGATCGCGGCCATGGCCAGCTTCGCGTCGGCCACGATAGGCTCGCCGTTCATCTTGTAGGCGTCGAAGGGAGCGACATTGATGCCGAGGACCTTGCAGCCCGGGTCCTGGAAGAGCCACTTCGAGCAGGTCGTGAAGTCTCCCAGCCTGGTTCCCAAGGCGATCACGAGGTCAGCCTTCTTGGCGAGGCGGTTCGCGGCCTGGCTGCCGGTGCTTCCGATGCCCGAGAGGTTGTAGGGATCGTCCCAGGGGATGATTCCCTTGCCGGCCTGGGTCTCGCCGAAGGGTACGCGGAAGCTTCGGCAGAAGGCGGCGAGCTCGGCCTCGGCCCCGGAGTACCTGACGCCTCCGCCGCAGACGACGAGGGGCCGCTTGGCGGCCGCGATAGCCGCCACCGCCCTCTTGACCTGTCCTTCGGTGGGGATCCTCCGCTCCAGATGGTGGACACGCCGCTCGAGGAACTCCTCGGGATAGTCGTAGGCCTCTCCCTGGACGTCCTGGGGAAGGGCTATGGTGACCGCGCCCGTCTCCGCGGGGTCGGTCAGCACGCGCATCGCGTTGATCATCGCAGTCATGAGCTGCTCGGGCCTCGACACCCTGTCCCAATAGCGGCTGACCGCCTTGAAAGCGTCGTTCGCCGTCACGTTCATATCGTTGAATTGCTCGACCTGCTGGAGGACCGGATCGGGTTGCCGGCATGCATAGGAGTCGCCGGGCAGGAAAAGGACGGGGATCCGATTCACGCTCGCGGTCCCCGCCGCGGTCACCATGTTGAGGGCCCCGGGCCCGATCGAGCTCGTGACCGCCATGATCTGGCGCCTGTCGCGCTGCTTCGCGAAGGCCATCGCCGCGTGGGCGGCTCCCTGCTCGTTCTTGCCCTGGTAGAAGCGCAGCGAGTGGCCCTTCGACGCCAGGGCCTCCCCGAGGCCCAAGACCACGCCGTGGCCGAAGATGCCGAAGACGCCCGCGACGTACTTCGTCACCTCGCCGTCGATCTCGATGTATTGATTGTCCAGGAATCCAAGAAGAGCCTGCGCCATGGTCAGTCTCACGGTACTCATTATCCTCTCCTTCCCTGCGTGCGGCGGCCCTTCACCGATTCCCCCGTTCCGAAGGGGGCGACCATATCTTCGCGTCGGGCGACATGACCCAGGCGTGCTCGTCCACGAAAATCGGGTATGGCGAGCGATAGCGTCTGCCGTCCAGATGCCGTATCACCCACAGGTACCACAGGGCGTAGCCCGGAGCCGTCACCTGAGGATGGATCTGCCCATCCCGGATCAGGACGGTATCCTTGTCCTTGAGCAGGTAGGCGTCCTCGCCCAAAGTCGTGAAGCCGAAGCCGTTCTCGGGAAGGAAACGATAATGGTATATCTCGGGCTGGGGATGATGATGGGGAGGATAGCTGGACCACTTCCCCGGGGAACCCACCACCTCTCCGAGCACGACATTGGAAACCGGCGCGTTGGAGTCGTCGAAGACGGCCCGCACCAGCCTCGTGCTGGTTTCGCGCATCGTTCCCTTGCCGCGCTCCTCGCTTCCGCATTCCCGCGGGGTATAGAAACGCGCGGCGAAGTCCGCGGCATTGTCGGTACGAACTACCGCGAGCCGCGCGCCCCGGGGACCGCCGCGGAGGCCGGCCTCGGCCCCGTCGGGCAGGTGCAGCACGCTCGGCGTCTCGTCGAGCAGGCTCGAGCGCTCGGCGCGCTCCTTCCCTCCCGGCCAGGAGAAATCGACCTCTCCCGACATGAGGAGGAAGGCCTTCTCGTCGGCCGGACCAGAGCTCCAAGCATCCCCCGGCCCCAGGGTGAGAATGCCGAAATCCATCAGCATGTCCGAGTCGGCGCCCGAGCGCTCGACTATGGCCTCGTAGCCTTGCGCGAAGGGACCGGGATGCTTGAGATGCATAGATCCTTTCCTTACGCGATCTCGGCGATCTTCACGGGCCGACCCTCGGCGAGGGATTTCTTGGCGGCGAGACCCACGAGGAGGTCCTGGAGCCCGTCGTTCCCGGTCACGGGAGTGGGCTTGCCGGAGGAGACCGCATCGAGGAAGGCTCGCATCTCCGATATGAAAGCCTCCTTGTAGCGCTCGAGGAAGAAGTAGAGGGGCTTGTCGCCGACGACTCCCGACTCGTTCGAGAGCTTGACGGTGCTCGGAGCGTCGTTCTCGGCGGCCGCGGCTCCCAGGGAGCCGAAGACTTCCACGCGCTGATCGTAGCCGTAGACTGCCTTCCGCGAATTGTCGATGACGCCCAGGGCCCCATTGGCGAAGCGCAGGGTGACGATGGCGGTATCGACATCGCCAGCCTTGCCTATCGCGGGGTCCACGAGTACCGCCCCGGCCGCGTAAACCTCGACCACCTCGCTTCCGGCCTGGAAGCGCGCCATGTCGAAGTCGTGGATCATCATGTCCAGGAAGATTCCGCCCGACACGGCCACGTAGGCGGGAGGAGGGGGCGCGGGATCGCGGGAGGTGATTTTAACGAGCTGCGGCGTACCGACGGCGCCCGACTCCACCAAATCGCGGACGCGACGGAAATTGTGGTCGAAGCGGCGGTTGAATCCGACCTGGAGCGACACCCCGGCCTTCTTGACCGCGTCCAGGGCGGCGTGGACCTTGGCGACGGTCAGGTCCACGGGTTTCTCGCAGAAGACGTGCTTGCCGGCCAGAGCGGCCCTCACGACGAAATCAGCATGGGTGTCGGTCGAAGAGCATATCAGGACGGCTTGAATGCTCTTGTCGGCGAGAAGGGCGCTCGGATCCTTATATATCTGGGCGACGCCGAGGTTCCTGGCCCAAGCCTCGATGGCCGGAGTCATGTTGACGTCCGCGATGGCGGCCACCTTGGCCTGGGGTATGAAATAGGCGATGTTCTCGGTATGGATCTTGCCGATCCTTCCCGATCCGATTACTCCGACATTGATGGACGTCGACATAGTGGCTCCCTTTCGCGCCTTCGGCACGAATATGCACTTCATTATAATTCGTCTGCAAACGCTTGCAGAACTTTCACGATGCTAGCTCTCAAATCATTTTTTTGTAAAGTGGTCTTCATCTTCAGCCATGGGAAAAGGGGAAAAGGGCGGATCGGCGCGCGAAGCTCATCCTTTCACCCTTCCCCTATCCGTGAATCCTCTAGGAGAGTAGGTATTCGATGCTCTTCTTGAGAGCAGCAGCCAGATCCGACTTCCCGAGCTTTTGGATCGCGGGGGAGAAAGGCTCGAAGGAAAAGTCGCCTTTGAACCCGAGCTTGTCGATAGCGAGGACCTGCTCTTTGCTCTTCATCACGTCGGCGGGGCCTACCAGGACCCGGTGCGAATCGCGGAAATCCGCTTTGGCGATGTCGGACTCGACGCCCGAAATGTGCACGAGCCCCGTGTAAGCGACATCGAAGGCCTTTCCGACTATGTTGTCGTCCGGGCCGATATGATGGTGGAAGGTATCGTGGACGATCCTATAGCAGGAGAAGCCCGATTTCTTGATGGCGTCCCGCGCGATTTCGAGGGACGCGAGAGAGGATATTCCGAATCCGAGCGGCTCGACATAGCCGAGCAAGCCCATCTCCTGAAACATAGGACCGAACGAAGCGAGAGCGTCCGCCGTCTCGTCGAATCGCTGCTGCTTGCCCCTTGCGTCTTTGGCATCATTGTTCGGGCAGAGCACTATGGCTTTGCAAGCTAAGGCCTTCCCGAGCTCGAGCATGGCCTTGAGCTCGGCTGTCGCCTTTGCGCGGACCGAGGCAAGATTGAATTTCTGGAGGGCGTTGACCGTGATGACCTCGATGCCGCGATCGGCGGCGAGGCGGGCCGCCTCGGACGGCTTCATCCCGTCGATGGGATCCCTCCCCCCGATGTCGTTCCGAAGCTCCACCTTCTTGACGCCGATAGACGAGGCGAGTTCGTAGAATTCGGCCAGCCCCAATGAGGGGGAGACGATCCGGTTGAGCCCCAAACGCATTGTATCTACCATAATGCACTCCTTTCGATACGGAACCCGCCCGGTCAGAGCGCCTCGATTTCCTCGCGGGCGATCTTCACCCAGGTCGTCAGGTTCTCCGGATTATTGCCCAGCGTGTGGTTGTCCTTCATCACTAGCTCGACGCAGTTGTCTTTCGTGATCCGAAGCGCCTCGCGAAGGTCCTTACGAACCAGATCCTGGTCCATGCTCGGCACGGCCAGGTAGGACGGAGCCGGCTTCATCGAATAGATGAAGCTCCGCCCGAGCTTTTCGGACATGAGTCGCCGATTCGCCCAAGGGGAGACCGATACGCGCCTCAGATTCGGCGCCTCCCTCACGATGTCGAAGCGATCGTCCATCGGCTCGCAGCATCCATAGCACGTGAGACCGAACCGATCCATGAGCCTGCGTTGATAAGGGAATACGAACTCCTTGAACATCTCGGGCGAGACTCCGACCGTCACCTGGCTTTCGGCCAGGCCCCACATATCCTCGGTACGGACCTTGCCCGAGAAGTCCTTCGCGGGGAGAGCGTCCGTGAAACCCATGCCTCCCGATCCCACGAAGGTCCCATCGTTGTTGAGGCACAGCAGTCCGTTCGACTCCAGGTAGTCGAGACGCTTCATAGTGCCTTCGAAAATGATGTCCATGACCTGGTGAATGCTCTCGGGGGCGTCGTAGAAATCGAGCATGAGCTTTTCCATGCCGCGGAGGAAGACGATGTCGTCGGTGAGGCCGAAGGACCAGAACCAGACGGTATTGCGCCTGGCTCCCAACGAGCCGTCGAATATCTCCCGCGCCAAGTCCAGCGAGGCTTCGGAAGAAGGGCGGTCGATGCGCAATTCGGGCTCGGTGATGTCCTTGATCTGCTCGAAGCTCTCGAGCACGGTCTCGATATGGTATGCCTTCCCTTGTTCCGCCGTCTTCTTCTCGGTAGCGACATGCTTGCTTCCGGCCACTGCCCACTGAGTGTCCCAGAAGACGTAGGGCACGTTGAAGACTGGTTCCACGACGAAGTCGTCGTGCATCTCGTTTCCCCAGAAAACGAGTTTCCGGAGGTAGTCCTCCCAATGCCGCGCGACGCTGTTCGTGCAGGATATCGCGCTCTCGGGAATGATTTCGTTCCAGCCGTTCTCCGGATCGCAGAGCAGGACCGGCCTCGTCCTTTCGAGCCCGTTGTGCCGGATCCACAGTCGTCTCCTCTCCGCCATGATCGGGCGGGCCGCGATTTCGGCGACTTGCCTCCCGAGGTCTCCGAGCACGGCCTTGTCGTGTTCCGGGAAGTTCAGGTCGGAGTAGTCGGCGCTGTTGTAGTTAACGCGAAAATTCAGCTGCTCGAACATCCAAGGCCTCCATCGCCCGGTACCGGATCACTTATTGCCTTTGTTCTTCTGCTGATCGAGAATGACCGCCCCGACGATGATCATACCCCTGATAATCTGCTGCCAGTAGGCCGACACGTTGGTTAAGTCGAGGGTATTGTTCACGACCCCTATGATGAGGGCGCCGATGATCGTTCCAGGGATAGTCCCGATCCCGCCTGAGGTCAGCGAAGCTCCGCCGATGACCGCGGCCGTAATGGCGTCGAATTCGTAGCTCACGCCCAAACCCGGCTGTCCCGACCCGATTCGGGAGGAGACTATGATTCCGGCCAAGGACGAGCAGAATCCAGCGTATATATATATCAGCATCTTGAATTTGGTGACATTAATGCCCGAGACGTGGGCGGCCTGCTCGTTCCCGCCGATGGCGTAGATATACTTGCCGAACTTGGTCCTTGAATACAGGATGTGCGTTATCAATGCCATGACGATCAGGATCAGGATCGGGATCGGTAGACCCCAGATGTCCCCTTGCCCGATAAAATTGTAGGCGTCCGAAAGGTTGGAGAGGGGACGTCCCTGCGTATAGAGCATGGCGGCGCCGCGGGCCGCCAAGAACATGCCGAGCGTAACGATGAAGGGCGGTACCTTCATCTTGGCGACGAGGAAGCCATTGGTGAATCCTGCGAGGATTCCCACGAAGCAGCCCGTGACGATCGAGAGGATCAGGGGGCTCCCCGCGAATTGCGGATACAGCACGCGACTGCCGCCGGGTATCTGCGCGAAGCTCGCCGCGACGACGCAGACAATGCCGACAAGGGAGCCCGAAGAAAGGTCGATGCCCGCAGATACTATGACTCCGGTGACGCCCAAGGCGATAACCCCGATTACGCACATCTGCCTGACAATGTTGATCAGATTTATTTTCGTCAGGAACGCCGGCGACAGGAACGATGCAATGATGAACATTCCGAGGAAAATAAAGAATATGCCGTTTTTTCGCACGAAAGCGTCGAGGGTCGCCTTCTGCGGCCCGCTCTTCGCTGCGGCTTCCTTCGCCGATTCGACCTTTACCTCGTTCACTTTGATCCCCTTTGCGAATTCATGCTGTCGCAAGACTCATGCCCGTCGCCAAGTGCAGGATTTTTTCCTGAGTCGCTTCCGCCCTCGTCAGCTCGCCTATCTTGTCGCCTTCGTGCATCACCATTATCCTGTCGCTCATCCCAAGGATCTCGGGCAACTCCGAAGAAATCATTATTATCGTTTTGCCCTGACGCGTGAGTTCGGTCATGAGCCGGTATATTTCCGCCTTGGCCCCGACATCGATGCCGCGGGTCGGCTCGTCCAGGATCAAGATGTTCGGTTCGGTCAGGAGCCAACGCGAAATCAGGACCTTTTGCTGATTACCGCCGGAGAGGTACTTGATGACCTGCTTCAGACTCGGTGTCCTGATCCGCAGCTGATCGCGCATCCTCTCGCAATCGGCATCGATCTTCCGGAAATTGACGAAAGGCCCCCTCATATACTGCTTCATGTTCGCGATCGACATGTTGTCCCTGACCATCGCGTTGATATAAAGCCCGGTTAGTTTTCGGTCCTCGGTGAGGAGGGCCAAGCCCTTGTTTATGGCGTCCGCCGGCGACTTTATCTCGACCTTTTTACCCTCGATGAGAACTTCTCCGGAATGCGGCTTTTTCACGCCGAATACGCCCTCGAGCAGTTCGGTCCGTCCCGCGCCCATAAGGCCCGCGACCCCGAATATCTCCCCGCGCCTCACCTCGAAACTGACGTCCTTGAATTTGTGGCCGCTGAGGTTTCTCACCTCCAGCACGATTTCGCCTATTTCGACGCTCTCCTTGTGGAACATGTCGGTGAGCTCTCGCCCGACCATCTTGTTGATGAGCATGTTCCTCGTTAGGGCGCTCGTGGGATCGGTGCTGATGAACTTACCGTCCCGGAATACGGTGACTTCGTCGGTGATCCTGAATACTTCGTCCATTTTATGCGTTATATATATGATGGATCGGCCCTGGTCCCTCAGGGACTGGATGATCTTATACAGTCCCTCTACCTCTGATTCCGTGATGGCTGACGTGGGTTCGTCCATGACGATCAGGTCGGAATCGAACGAGATGGCCTTGGCGATCTCCACGAGCTGCGTATTCGCGATGCTCAAGTCGACCATCTTCTTGGTCGGATCCAGCTTGATGCCGAGATGATCGAGGAGCTCGCTGGTCTTCCTGTTCATTTTCTTCATGTCGACGAGACCGTACCACGTTCTGGTCTCCCGCCCCAGGAAGATGTTTTCCGCGACTGTCATATGGGGAATCGGGCTCAATTCCTGATGGATCATCGAGATTCCCTTGGAAAGCGCGAAATTCGTGTTCAGGATATGCAGTTCCTCGCCCTTGAAATTTATCGTGCCGGAATCGGGGATATAGATCCCGATCAGGCACTTCATAAGGGTGGATTTCCCCGCGCCGTTCTCGCCCATGAGACCGTGGACAGTCCCCTTTCGGACATTCAGGTGAACATCGTCCAAAGCGCGAACGCCAGGGAACTGCTTGGTTATATTGGACATACTGAGCAGGTATTCATTCCCCATTTGCGGCTTTCTCCCCGTATTCTCATAAGAAGCGCCCGCCGGACCCGCATCGAGCCGACGGGCGAAAAACATCTCAGCTCAGAATCACTTCATGAAGCTCTTGTAGTTCGCCTTGGTGATGGGCACGTACGGGACCCAGATGATGTCGTCCTTGACCTTTGGATTGGGCAGCTTCTTGGCCATGAGGTACGCGGCCTCGATTGCTCCATCGCCTTGTCCTACGGGATCCTGGTAGACGGTGTTATTCAGCTCGCCTTTGTCCATCGAAGCGAGGGCGTCCGCGCTGCCGTCCGTTCCGCCGACGGGGATCTTCCCGAGCTTGCCGGCCGCCTTGATCGCTATGAGGGCGCCGAGCGCCATCTCGTCGTTGTTGGAGGCTACGCCGTCGATCTCATCGCCGGACGCGAGCCAGGTCTCCATGAGCGCGCGGCCCTCGTCGCGCTTCCAGTTGCCGGTCTGCTCCTTGGTGACCTTGATGTTCGGGAACTGCTCTTTAATGACCTTCTTGATGCCAAGAGTCCTGTTGATGGCCGCCTCGTTCTGAAGCTCGCCCATGAGGATGACGACGTTCCCCTTCCCGCCCATGGCCTTGCCGAGTTCCTGCATGTTGAAGATGCCGGCGTCGATGGAATTGGATCCGCAGTACACGACGCCCTTGGGAAGATTGTCGGGCTTGCGATTGATGTACACGAGGGGCTTCTTCGCCGCGACTACCGCCTTGGTCATAGGACCGGTGGCTGCCGTGTCGACCGGGAGGATGACGATCGCGTCCATCTTCTGGGCGAGGAAGTTCTCGACTTGGCCGGCCTGCCTCGCGGTGTCGTTGTTCGCGTCGACCATGGTAAGAGCGATGTCGGGATGCTCACCGGCGAACTTCGTGATGGCGTCACGCACGTAGGTAAGCCACACATCATCGAAGATGGCAATGGTCACTCCGATCTTGATCTTAGCCGGAGCTGCCGTGGCCGCTGAAAACGCGATCAGCACCATGAGAGCGATCAAAAGAACTTTCTTCATCTCCTGCCTCCTGTAGAACTTGGGAATTCACGCCACGAGCCGCGACGCGGCCCGGTTGACGCCCGATTCAAAGATAGACGATGCCCTTGCTCCTGAATGATTCCTTCAACGCGAAGCCGACTTCGGTGGCCTTGGTTCCGTCCCGCGCGGATACGCTCGGCTTTCTTCCCTCGACGATGCAATCGACGAACTCCCGGGCCTCCGCTAGGAAGCCTTCGGAGAAGCGCTCGTAGAAATCCTTGACGCACTCGACCCTGGCCCCTCCGGCATCGAGAATCTCGACGCGGCTCCTCGCCGGAGTGATGCCGATCTTGACGATACCCTTGGATCCCGTGATCTCGGTGTGCGTATCGTGACCGTGGAAGGCTGTCCTGCTCGCGGATAGCACGGCCATCTGCCCGCCAGCGAAGCGAGCTAGGGCGACCGTGTTGTCCGCGTCGCCCATCGCGTCGAATTCGGGATGCGAATAGCTGCCGCCGATGGCGAAGACGCTTTCGACTTCTCCTCCCAGGAACCATCGGGCCAGATCGATATCGTGGATGTTCATGTCGAGGAAAATGCCGCCGGATGTCGGCACGAATTTTACCTGGAAGGGGGCATACTCGTCCAAATCGACGGTCTGGGACCGGACGAGGAAGGGCCGGCCTATCGCACCATCGTCGACGAGCTTTTTGGCATATGCATAGCTCGGATCGAATCGCCGGACGAAGCCGACGAAGAATACGAGATCCGGTCTCTCCGCTACCGCGCTCTCGACCTCACGGCACTCCCCGACGGTTACGCCCATGGGCTTCTCGCAGAACACGTGGAGCCCGCGCCGGATCGCCTCGATCGTCTGGGATGCATGGAAGGCGGACGAGGTTACGAGGTAGACCGCGTCGAGCCCGCCCGCTTCGAGCATCGCTCGATAATCGCCGAAGAGGGATTCTATACCGAGCTCGCTTCGCGCCCATTCCAGATCCTCGGGCATGACGCTGCAGGCGGCCGCCAGCTCGGCGCCTCCGACCGAGTTCGCGAGATTGCGCGCATGGCGTCTCCCGAGTCTGCCGAGCCCAGCCACGCCGATCCGCACTTTCCTTCCCGCCATCCAACCCTCCAGCGTTGTACTACTGGTATTCTGCAAACGTTTTCAGATATAGCGAATTATCATCCCGCTTTTTGCCCTTGTCAAATGCTTTTTCGCGATATTTCGCCAAGCGGAGTCGGGAATCCCAGTCGGGTCGGCGCACGCCGCCGTGAAACAGTTCACCTCACGGAGATATTGGACGTCACTTCGCTCGAAATCCGCATCATGGCCCCTATCATCGCCTCGAGGTCGTCGGATCCTTCCTCCATCGCCGCCAAGCCCAGGGAGATCAGCTTCGAACGGATGCTCATGGATCCTCCGCGAACGACGGATCTCCGACCGGTCCTATAATTCCTTCGCCACGCGCTCCAGCATGATCGAGCTCGATTCCACGGCGCGTTCTTCCCAATGGGCGATCTTGCGATATGTCAAACGGTATTTTAGCCATTCCGCAGTCTTGTGCCGCGTAGACCTGGGGGATTACAGTATCGGCGGTAATGGCTATGATAAGCATCATGGATATAGCGAGGCTGGCGGGAGTGTCCGCCTCGACAGTCTCCCGCGTCGTCAACCGGCGCGACTACGTAAAGCCCGAGATTCGGGAGCGCGTGCTCGCGCTGGTCGAAGAGACCGGCTATGTCCCGAACAACGCGGCGAGGTCGATGGTGCTCAAGCGCACCTTCACCGTAGGCATCGTCATCCCCGACACGTTCAACATGTTCCAGCGCCAGCTCTTCGCCACTATAGAGCATAGTCTGGAAGGCTTCGGCTACCGCACTTCCTTCTTCTTCGTCCAGTGGGAGCCGGAGAACGAACTCAAGTGCCTCAGGCGACTCAAGGGAGAGAAGCTCGACGGAATAATCATGATCTACGAAGTCGGCCATCCCGACTTTTACGAATATCTTTCGCAGGCCTCGATACCCGTAGTCTTTTGCACCTTCGAGAGGGAGGGGCTCGATTTCCACTCGATCCATACCGACGAGGAGGAAGGGGCAAGGACCGCGACCCGCCACCTCGCCGACCTCGGTCATCGCCGGATCGGCCTCCTCTCGGGATCGCACTTCTCCTTCGCGGCCCAGCGCGCCGTCGGCTACCGCGCCGCGCTCGACGATGCCGGCATTGCCTTCGACGAAAGCGTCGTCGAGCGAACTCCCTCCTACAGCGCCGACGAAGGCTACGAGGGCATGAAGAGCCTACTCGCGCGCGCGGGCGATCTTACCGCCGTGTTCGCCGAGACCGACGAACTCGCGATCGGGGCGATCCGCGCCCTGTACGAGGCGGGACTCTCGGTGCCGCGCGACCTCTCGATCGTGGGATTCGACGACATCGATATCTGCGCCTACCTCTCGCCCGGTCTCACGACGGTGCGCCAGCCGATCAGGGAAATGGGGCGCAGGACCGCGGAAATGATGTCTCGCCTCATAGCCGGGGAAAGAGAAGACGAGGGCTCGATCGTCTTCGGCTCCGAGCTCGTGGTCCGGGAATCGACCGGCGCCCCCGCCCGCTCCAGGCCGAGGTCCGGATGGCCTGCAGGGCGCCGTAAGCAATGGTGAGCCCGGAGGGTCCGCGCCGGCGTCCCGGCTCTCAGGCTCCCGAAGCTCCCGGACGGATCCTTCACTCGTCGAGCGATTCGAACAGCTTCCTGTACTTCTCGTGGATCATGTCCCTGTCGAAGGTCCAGAACCGCTCGAGCATCTCGGCCAGTTCCCTGTCGTCGAAATACGCCTCGGCATCGGGGAAGAACCGGTCATCCTCTTTCCTGATATGGACGGGATAGAAGGACGCGAGCCAGGAAATTATCTCTTTGATCGCGCCTGCCGTCGCGCGCTCGCCGCGCTTGTAGCGCTCGTTGAGCTCGACGATCGCGGCGACTTTCGATCGCGCCTGCCGGTGCTCATCGATCAGCTCGCCCATGACGCGCGCGTCCTCGCCCTTCAGGTCCTTCCGGCCCAGATCGGCGAACAGGATATTCTCTTCCTTCCCATGGTGCGTCCTGTCCGCGTAGGTCTTTATGAAATCGACGACGGTGTCGACGAATATAGGATCGTAGTCGTCCTCCGTCATGGCCGCCGACTTTCCTTCGGCGAGCGCGAGCATCTTCTCGATGAGACGATGCTCGGTCATCAACAGGCCTCGTGGTTTCATGTCATGCCTCTTTGCGGACGAGCCTGGCGCGGATCGGAAGTATCCGGATCCCGCGGCCCGTCATCCGACCTGAACGCTGAGGAAGATCGGGACGGTCATCTGACGGACTTGGTCCTGCAGCCCCTCGATCTTGTCCAGGTGGGCGTCCTCATCATGGAGGATTCCCTCGAGCATCTCCCTGGTCGCGAAATCGCCGACGTCCCCCGCCAGCTTGATCGCGGCATTGTACGCCTTTACGGCATCGAGCTCCGCGCCATGATCGTTGGCCAGCTGCAGCGTCACGTCCTTGCCGATATGCATAGCTCGGAGATCGGAGACTATCGGCATTCCCTCGAGGAAGAGTATTCGCGCGATGAGCTTCTCCGCGTGCTTCATTTCCTCGATCGCGCGATGCTCGAAATTGTCGTGGAGCTTGCCGTAGCCCCAATTCCGGCACATTTCGGAGTGGACGATGTATTGACTCACGGCGGTGAGCTCGTCCGCAAGCAGGGAATTCATCGTCTCGAGCAGCTGGCCGTTACCCTTCATGGCGTCCTCCTTGCCTTTCCGCTTCAGGGTAACCTTGTCGGGACCAGTTGTCCATCGGCTGATGCCTCAGACGGTCGAGGAGGGGTAAGCCCGACGCCAAGGCGAATCGTTCGGATCGCCGGGAAAGCCTTTGCAAAATGCATTATTTTAAGGAAGATAGTCCGATCCGGGCAACCTGGAGGAACCAGCGCATCGCGATCGAGCCGACCGGACCGTAAATAATCTGAGCCGAGCCCGCCGGCCTTCGCACCGCGGGGATGGCGAATGACGAGGAGAAAACTTTGAAGCGCATCATGACCGGTTTCGTGATTCTTGCTGCCGTCGTAGGCCTCGGGATCGGCTACAAGGCCCTTACTTCGAGGCCTGCGGGAAAGGGCGGCGAAGAAGGCCTCGTCTTCTCGAGGGTCGAGCCTTTCGTGGTTCCGCCGTTGGGGGGATACCAGCTCTCCACGGTCGACTTGGGCGAGGGTCCGGTTCCGCTGCTGACCATCCCCTTGGACACATGGGGAGGGTACGCGGCCCTCTTCACGGCCAATAAAGGCTCGAAGCCCAATAAGGAATCCCTTTTTTACAAGAAAGGGAAGTTCGCCGTCCAATTGGTCCATGAAGAGGACGCGACCGAGCAATTCAAGGGCTACGCGTCGGGGAAATGGCCTCTCATCTGGGCCCCCATGGACAGTCTTCCTCTGCTCTTCGACGCCCTCAAGGCGGATAAAAGGGTCCAACCCAAGGTCATCGGCCTCTTCGATTGGTCGGCAGGCGGCGACGGAATCCTAGTGAGGAGCTCGATCAAGACGGCGGCCGACCTCAAGGGCAGGATCGTCCTGACCTCCAGCAATACGCCCTACGGCTTCTTCCTGCTCTGGTACTTGGCTCAAAGCAATCTCACAGGCAGCGACGTGAAAGTGGTCTGGGTCGCCGACGGGGAGAAGGCCGTCAAGATGTTCCAAAAGGACCGCCGGATCGTCGCATGGGTCTCATGGACTCCCTACATCACCGATTGCCTGGATTCCAAATCGCCCAGCTATGTCCCCGATGCCAGGCTCATGATCTCCTCGAAAGATGCCAATCAGCTGATCGCCGACTGCTACATCGTCCGCAACGACTTCCTGCAGGATAGGCCGGCCATAGTCCAGGCCTTCGTGGAGGCGATGATGGAAGCCGCGGGCGCGGTCCCGAAGGCGACCTACGACGATATGGCCGATTTCTACAAACTGACCTCGGCGCGGGCGGCCGAGACTATGCTGGACGACGTCCACGTGGCGAATTTCCCCGAGAACAGAATGTTCTTCGACGAGGGCAATTCGATCGGCGCCTACAAGGTCTTCCTCTTGGCCCAGGAGTATTACAGGCAATTGGGGGCCCTGCCGAATTCGGCGGACTACGAGCCGGACCAGGTCCTGGTCCCGAGCGTACTCGCGGCCATCGCGAACAAAGGGATGTTCGCCGACCAGAGGAACGCCATCAAAAGTTCGTTCAACAGGAAAGCCGGTCTGGACGTGGTCGACCTGGAATCCAAGAGGGTCGTGCTCACCAACAATGTCGTCCTCTACTTCGACCCTCAGCAGACCGAATTCGATCCATCCTCAGACCGTCCGGAATTCAGGAACAACATGCTCCTCCTCGACAAGGTGGCCGAGCAGACGAAGTTCCTGGCCGCCACGGCCATCGAGCTCGTCGGCAACATGGACACATCGATGCAGGAAACCTACAGAAGCCGGGGAAGCCAGGCCTATCAGGAGGCGAGCGTCATGGAGAAGGCCGTCTCGAAGAAACGGGCCGAGTTCGTCGAGTCGCTCCTCGTCGGCAAATATGGAATTCCGGAGGATCGGATCGTGACCGAGGGGGCCGGTTGGGACAATCCGCTGGATCCCCACGACAATTCCAAGAACCGCCGAGTCGACGTGAAATTCATAGCCCTCGACGATCCGTCGAGATCGGAGGCGAAGTAGGCGCCTTGGTGCGCGATACGGCCTTACTCTTGTACTCCCGAAATGGCGCGGCTATCATGAACCTCGATGGAGGGGATATGACGCAGGATGAAATCGAAGAAATCATATTGAAAGGAAGGGCGGCCGACAGGGATACTCGCGAATGGTTCTCGAAATACCATGACAAGAGCTACACCTTCAAAGGGCTCAACGACAACGAGTATACCGACTCCGCGGTCAAGGAGGAGATACAGATCTCGCGAGCCATCCGCTCGAAGTACCTCCTCCTCGATCTGGTCGATATCAACGCCTTCATGAACGAGACCGCGCTCCGTGCCCTGTTGCGATTCTTCGAGGCCCAAGTGGGGCAGAGCGGCGACAGCGAAAGAGTCCATTGGAGCCTCCATGCGAACGCCCTTCGCCGCGCGATGACGCAGAGGGGAATCGTCAAGAGCACCGTCCAAGATTTCTCGACGGGCGGCTGACTCGGGCGCGATGGTCCGAGCCGGACGGACGGATCCCTATAGCCGCGATCACCCGAGAAATGAACGAACCCCGGAGCAGAGCTCCGCGGTATCGTTCGTTCCGCAAGGAAATTGATTGTATTCGGGTCCATACCCTGCAGCGTAAAGGCGAGAAAAACGCGAAGCAGAGCTTCGAGGTATGGACCCGCCTGCGAATCAGGCGTTCTTTCCCTTGAGGCTCACGAAGGCTACGCCGTCCCAGCCTTCTCGGACGAGCCTCCCGGATCGTCGCGTTATGCGGTATAACCTTCCCCTGGTCTCGGGGTACATGAGAATCCCGCCATCGGCGAGCTGCGCCAAGAGCGGCTCCTCCCGGAACGAGCGAAGGCGCACCCCGGCCGAGAAGAGGATGCGGTCGAAGGGCGCGCGCTCGGGCAGCCCGCCCGAGCCGTCGGCCGTCAGGATCTCGACCGATGAGGACGACATCGCCAAAGCGAAGAGGCAGTTGGCCCTGGCCGCGGACGCGAGCTCGGGCAGGATCTCGACCGAGACCGCGGATCCGCCTGGGGAGGATAGCATGGCGACGGCGGCCGCCGCGTAGCCGCAACCCGCCCCCACTTCCAGGACGCGGGCGCCGGCGAAGACCCGCAATCGATCGAGCATGAAGGCGACCATCGAGGGCTGGGAACAGGTCTGCCCCATCCCGATGTCCACGGGCTCGTCCAGGTAGGCGGCCCATCTCCGGTCCGCGGGCAGGAAGGCCGCGCGGTCGAGGGCGCGCAGGGCAGCCAGCACCCGCCCATCCCGGACGCCGCCTCCGACGAAGGAATCGGCTCGACGCTCCACGAGCTCGATGAGCTCGTCGTTATTCTCCGGCTGGCGCACTTTTCATCTCCCGCGACGGACAATGATACCACGGGAAGGATCCGGATGGATCCCGGGTCGCAGGGCATTTCGCCGAGCCGCGCCCCGGAGTCGTTCGTCATGGTTGACAAGGGAATTAAATTACCTAGACTTTAGGCAGAAAGCTTTATCGGCGCTAATGGGACTCGAGGCTGGGAAACAGGCTGTGGCGCAGGGTAAGGTTAGCGAATCCTTTTCCCCTGGTCGCGCACGGCCAAAACGAGATATTGATGAAAAGCGATAATGGGTCCTCCATTCTGCCCCCGACGAGCGGCGGGAACGGGAGGGGTGATGCCGCTTCCGAGGCGAAGGGGAGACAGGGACGCCTCGCCAGGCTTCAATCCGCCCTCCTCGTCGTCAATGCATCATTCTGCCTGGCCCAGCTCGGCTTCTGGGCGGGCGGCATCAACCCCTACGAGGGTCTCTCGATACCGATGGCTCCCAGTGTCGCGCTCATGCTGATCGCCGCCTCGGGCTTGGTATTCGCGCGAGGCAAAGCGGATTCCCGATCGCGCATCCTATCTCCGACGCTATCTGTCGCAGCTTGCCTTTTGATCGCCTACATAGCCGCACTGATCCTTTCTCCGAAAGCCTTCGCCACGTCGGTGGACATCGGCGCGATATTGCTGCCTCGCGGAGGGCTTCGCTTGGGCGGCGTCCCGATGGGCAAGATTTCCCCACTTACGGGTATCATCATCATGCTCGTCCTGGTCTGCGATCTCTCCGTGCGGCATGCCGGGATTCGGTGGCTTTCCCGCCTGATCTTCATCCCGGCGGCGGTCTTGTCGATCGTCATGCTGTTCGGGTATATCTTCGGCTCGCCGTTTCTGTACGCGTCCGAGATCGTTCCCGTATCGCTTCCGACCTCGGTATCATGCATCGGGCTCTGCCTATCCTTACTACTCGCCCACGACGATTCCTTGAGCTTGCTCTCCGATTTCCGCGGCGATTCCATCAGCGCACAGCTCCTCCGCGTCTTCGTTCCATTCTGCGTGGGGTCCGTCCTCGCTGCATGCCTTATCGACCCGATCCGACCAGCTCCTGCCTTGAACCCGGCGCTGGTCGCGTCCATGCTGGCGCTTGTCATCCTCTCGTCGGTCGTCTTCCTCGTGATGCGCATCTCGAAGAGGGTCGGCAGCCGCCTCGAGCGGACATTCGAGGAGCTCAGGTCGACGCAGACCGAGCTCCGAGAGGCCGTACGCGAACGGGACATGTACCTCAAGGAGACGCATCATAGAGTCAAGAACAATCTGCAATTGGTCATTTCCCTTTTGAGCCTAGGGCGGTTCAAGGCCCGCGAAGGAGGAGAGGGACAATGCGAATCCGTCCTTCAAACGACCATCGAGCGCATCGAGGGCATGGCCATTATCCACGATCGTCTCTATCAAAGGGCCGGACTCCCGTCCGCGAAGCTCGAGGATTTCGTCGGAGCCCTGACGCAAAGTCTCATCTACGACCGGGCCGGCAAGACGGTCCGCTTCGAGGTCGATGTCGGCGAGAGCGAGTTCGGTCCCGACGCGATGCTCCCGCTGGGTCTCATCCTGAATGAACTGGTGACGAACTCCCTAAAGCATGCCTTCGCCGAATCCTCCGATCCGATGATAAGGATCTCCCTCCTTCGGGCCGACGATCGATATCGCCTCGTCTACGCGGACAACGGCATGGGGATGCCGGAAGGCTTCGACGCCGCGGGCTCCGCGACTCTCGGAATGGTCCTGATCGATTCGCTCGTGAAGCAGATACGGGGAAGCCTGCGCTTCACCAATGAGGGGGGGCTCCGCTGCGAGATAGCTTTCGCTCCGAATGCTATTGCCGTGGATGAACGATGATCCGCCATGCAGAAAGTCGAGATCCAAACGCTTGCATAGGTCAAGAATGCGGACATGGACAACTCCCCGGGCGGGGAAGCCCGAAATCCCGACGGCGCCGCGGCCGGCTCAGGTGGCCGATCCGCGATCTGCATTCAGTCCTCAGACCAGACCCCGGTCGAGACAGTAGCTCCGGACGGCTTCTTCCGCCGTAGGCAGGTCTCCGAAGAGCTCCTTCTGGATCTGCGGGTCGCGGCTGACGTAGGCACCGGTCCCGACCCACTTCATCATCGCGGACATGTCGCGGAGACCTTCGTTGAACAGTCCCATGAGGGGCATCGCCACTTTGGCGGCAAAAGGAGGAATGGCCGGCTTCGCGTCGACGGGTTTACCCAAGACCCGGGAGAAGGCCTGGGCCAGGTCGGCGCCGGTAGCCGGGCTTTCCCAGCCGATATCCACCGAGCGGCCCAGCGCGGAGTCCGGAAGGCTGGTCGCCGCCAGAGCCGCGTATCGGGCCAGGTCGGGGGTGTAGACCATCCCCAGCGCGATCCCGCGGAAGAGCTCGGGATAGATTCCTTCCTTCAAGCGCGGAAGCGCCATATCTCTCGCCTGATCGAGAAAGGCGCCGGCCCGCAGGGCGATGAACGGCAGCTTTCGCTCCTTCAGGTACTCTTCCACGAGGTATTTGCGGTAGAAGTGCGGCACATCGACGGCCTTGTCGCATTCGAGAATCGAGATCAGGACGAAGCGGCGAAGTCCCGCATCCTTGCTGGCGTCGACGAGGTTCCTATACCCTTCGGTATCCGTATCCGGGGAGTCCCCCTTGCTATGTCTCGTATAGCCCGCCGCGCTCGCGACCAAGGCATCGGCATGTGGTTCCAGGGAGAGGGCCGCCTTCAGGGATGCCCGATCCATCATATCGCCGACCGCGAAATCGCTTACGCCGAGGGCCTCCAGCCTCGTCCGATCGCTCGCGGCGCGGACCAAGGCCTTGACCCTCGTCCCCTGTGTCAGGAGAGCCTGGACGATCTTCAGGCCCAGATAGCCGGTGGCTCCAGCCACCGCGACGATTTTCTCTTCCATTTTATCTCTCCCGGCATGAAGCTTCGACGTTACCTGAAGAATACTGAAAATCCGGGCTTCGGCAATCCGCGTCCTCGGCTCTGTCCGAGTTCTTTTGATCGATCTTTGGGTATTATATAGCTACAGTCGCAGGTGCCCCGGATATCCTCGAAAGGCGGGACGATGAAAGGGACTTCGCTCCTAGGCTCTCAGACCACCGGCCCCGAAGAACTTCCCGGGGCTTCGGGGGAGGGCGCTTGGCCGCGAACCGACCCTGAGGGCCGTCCGGTCAGCTTCACGTCGCGCGACCTCCGCCCTCGTCCGGACGAGTACATGCCGGTCTTGGAGGGCAGATCGATACGGCTCGAGCCCTTGAGGGATGAACACTACGAGTCCCTATGCGAGATCGGGCTGGATCCCGAGATCATGCGTTTCATGCCGCTTCGCATCGCGAGCCGGGAGCAGATGGCGGATTATATTCGCGCCGCGATCTCCGCCCGCGAGTCCCTCGCGGCGATCCCCTTCGTCATCGTGTCGAGGAGCGATCGGGCTTCCTCTCGAGTGGTCGGAACCACGCGGTTCATGAGCATCGAGCCCGGGAATCGACGAATGGAGATCGGCTCGACCTGGATCGGCAGGGAATGGCTGCGCACGAGGGTCAACACCGAAGCGAAGTATCTGATGCTGCGGCATGCCTTCGAGGAGCTTGCCTGCATTCGCGTCGAGTTCAAGACCGACTCACTGAACGTACGCTCCCGCCGCGCCCTTCTCAGGATCGGGGCGATCCAGGAAGGAATATTCCGGAACCACGTCATCACCGCCGACGGCAGGATCCGACACTCCGTGTACTTCAGCATCGCTTCCGAGGATTGGCCGGACCGAAAGGTAGGCCTGGAAGGCATGCTCGGCTAGGCGGGTCCCGGGGATATTCCGCTACCTGGCCCTGGCGGCCGCATCCAAGGGCACGAAATACACATAGTCCCTGAACTCCTGGTTTTGATTCCTGTCGAAATAGGGATGGCCTTCATTGGCGTTCGAGTGGCAGGTGACGCAGTAGTTGCCCATGAAGGTCTCTTCCTTTCCGTCGGGTAGATCCCGCGTGAGCCAGAGCCAGCCCCCCTGCGAGCGGGGGTCCTTGGGAGCCTTCACCATGATCGTGAGCTGGACAGGTCCCTCTCCGGGGGCGGGCTTGGGCTTGGCATAGACTTCCTTCACGATCACCGTGTTCTCGGGAAAATCCCAACGGAGCTTCCCTCCGACGAGGGTCGGGACGACCGAGAAGCCGATGGCGTTCATCCGTGGGATGCGGAGCCGATCCATATGTCCGGGTATGGGATAATCGAGGACGATGTCGGTCGTCTTCCTCCAGGTCGGATAGTCTGGGGTCGCGTAGATTCTTTCCTCTTTCTTCGCGCAGGCCCCGAAGAGGATAGCGACAAGAGCCAGCGCGGCGATGGAGGCGAGGAGCTTCATGGCTTTCTCCCGGACTCGCCCCGCAGGAACCAGACCTTCTGCGGGTCCGTCTTGCCCTTGAGCTTGGCGCTATAGGGGCCGGCGAAGTCGAACTCGGGCACCGCGGCGTTCCGCATCTCGGTACCCACTAGGATTTGGCCGGCCTTCGCCAAGGAGCAGAGGCGGCTGGCCGTGTTCACCGGATCTCCGATCATCGTGAAATCCGCCCTTCTCGCCGAGCCCACCATTCCATGGATCACCATTCCTTCGGTCATGCCGATCCCCACGTTGAGATCGTCGAATTCCTCCGCCCTGCTCGCGCACAGACCGACGATGGCCAGGGCCGCTTTGCAGGCGCGGCGCGCTCCGTCCTCGCCCGTGAATACTGCGAAGATCTCGTCGCCTACGAATTTGTCGATGTCGCCCCCGCACTCGTGGATGATGCGCGATTGCTCGTCCAGAATCCTGTTCAGCACCACGACTACCTGATCCGCGCCGTGCCTTTCCGTATAGGCGGTGAAGCCGCGCACGTCGCTGAAGAAGAGGATGCGCTTGACTCTCCGGGGCGCCTGCCCCGCCCGCAGGGATCCGATCGTCCCAGCCGAGACGTACTTCGTGAGCTCGAAGCGCTCGTGGAGCCCCTCGACCATCGTATTGACCGTTCGGGCGAGATTGCCGATCTCGTCGCTGCTGCGCAGGTTCACCCTCCCCTCGAAGTGCCCGGCGGTGACATCCAGACAGAGTTTGCCGATGGACTGGACTGGTTCCAGGACGACGCTGCGCAGGAAGGAGCCGATCACCAGGGCGAGGAGCGCCACGACGACAACGAAGCCGGCCCCGGTCCCGGCGAGCGCGAGGCTCGTAGTGCGCACATCGTCCGAGATGTCGGTGCGGATATCGATCACCCCTCGGACGGTGTGGTCGGCTCCGTGGCAGACGGTGCATTTGGGCAGATTGATGAGCGGCCGGTAGGCATGGAAGAAGGCCCGCCCTCCGACGTCGTCGCGGAAGAACAGCTCGTTCGGCGGCGTCCGGGCCGATTCCATGAAGCGCTTGGGCGGCGTCGCGGCCGCCGAGATCGGGCGATCCTGAGGCTGGAATCTCGCCATATTGAGATTCGCGTTGACTATCTCGATCGTCTTGTTGTCCGAGAAGGCGAGCGTGCCGTCGCGGCGATAGAGCGAGATAAAGGTCCCCGGGGTACGTATCGAGACATTCGCCAGCGTAGTGACTGCGAGCGGCGCCTGGCCAGGGATCATCACGCTCTCGATCGCGGTGAAGAGAATGTTGGCGTTCTCGAAGACGCCCTGCTGGGTCTTTCGGTTGTAGGCTGATATCAAGGACGTAGCCAAGGCGCCGAGCGCCGTGCCTATGCCTATGGCCAGCGCTATAACGATTATCAGATTGATCTTGACGGTGAGCGACAGGGCTCGCGGCGTTTTCACTAAGGCAATCCTAGATCGGCTGAAACCTGAGCGCAATAGGTAGTGGCGCGGTCGAAGGATTTAGACATATTTGACTTTCCCAGCCATCGATTTCCATAGAGCGCTGGCTTGACAGCGAAGCCGATGAATATATGCTAATCCTCATGAAGCCGAACACGAGAGTCGCGATCGCCGTCATCGCCGCAGCCATTGCCCTCGAAGTATCGATGGCAGGATGCCCCTCAAAGAAGGGGCCGGTCGCCGCTGGGGCTCCGGCGTCCAATGCCTCCGCCACTCCGACGCGCGGTAAAGTCGTCTACCTCGAAGGAGAGGTGAAAATCGACGGAGCGGCGGCCGAAATCGGCCAGGAGCTGGGAGCCAAGGCGCGCATCGAGACGGGGCCCAATGCCACCTGCGAGATCGTATTCGACGAGAAGAACGCGCTTCGCGTGAGCCAGAACGCGATAGCCTCCCTGGATTTCTCAGGCATCGTGAAGGAAGTATCGCTCAAGAAAGGCGGACTCAGCTCAGTGCTCAGGAAGCTCGGCCAGGTCGCCGGGCAGGACGGCTTCCGCGTCGTGAGCGATACGGCCGTCGCCGCGGTCCGCGGAACCTGCTTCTGCGTCTGGGTCGACGAGAAATCCACTTACGTTTGCGCATGCAACGGGTCGGTCAGGACCATCGACGCGAAGGGGAGCAACGAGCTCATGATAAGCGCCGCCCACCACAGCGCTCGAAACTACGTGAAGGACGGCTCGGCCGTTCACATCGCGATCGCCGGCATCGAGCACCATAGCGACGCCAGCATGGAGTCCCTGGCGGCTAGGATCGGTGAGAAGATCGATTGGACTCAAAAGGATTAGCCGATATCCTCGCTGGACGGTCCGGGGACGAATCGACCGTCGCCATAGCCCAAGACTCGGGCTGAAGCCTGCCGGCCCGGGAATCGCGATCCTTGCGCCGCCGCCTCTTGGGCGCCCGCGGATTTCATTGCTCCTCCCCTCGATTTTCTGATATCGTAGCCGAGCAAGGGGCCCCAGGTAGGTTATGGTGCAGATCGCTAGCATGGTCGTGGCCTTCGGCATACTGCTCTCCGTCTTCTTCTGCTCGCTCTTGATCGCCAAACCCTGCCGAGGCGGGGCGAATCGGTATTTGGCGGGTCTCGTGCTTTCCTCGGGCCTGGCCGTATTCTATCAAGTCCTGTTCCCGACGGGACTCTATCGAATCCTGCCGCATTTAGCGAAAATCTACATCCCCACCCAGTTCCTCATCGGCCCCCTGCTCTTCCTCTACGTCTCCGCCCTCACGGAGCCGGGCTTCCGCTTCACGAAGAGGACGATCCTCCATTTCCTTCCTTTCGCCCTGTCGCTGATCTATCTTGCGCCCTTCTTCGCGGAAACCGCGGAAGCAAAGATCGCCTTCGCCCGGACGATGGTTTCGCCCATCGAGCCTTCGAGCGCCGAGGAGTGGACCATCTGGTTGTACGTTCAGGCCAGCCTGTGGGTTTATTCGATCCTTTCGCTGCGCAAGTACGGGCAGTACCGGCGAAGGATCAAGGACGCGGTCTCGAATCTTTCCCGCTACGCATGGAATTGGCTCCTCGGCTTCCTCATCTGCATCCAGCTCATGCTCGTCTCGTTCCTCGTCGTGGATATCCTCATGCTCGAAGGGATTCCCCTGGTCGCATTCAACCCCTTCATCTCGGTCCTCATGACGGCCAGCATAGTTTTCCTAGGCTGGCGGGGCATGCTTCGGCTGGAGCACATCTCTCCGCCGCCCGAAAAGGAGACTGGCGCGTCCTCGTCCCCGAAGATAAGCGAGGAAGAGTGCGAAGCGCATTTCGCCCTCATCGTAGAGGCCACGCGCCGAGACGGGCTGTTCCGATCCTCGGAGTTGACGCTTTCCGAGCTCGCGGAAACCTTGGGATATTCGAGGAACGAGTTTTCCAGGATCATCAACGGCGGCGGCAAGATGAATTTTAACGATTTCGTCAACATGCTCAGGGTCGAGGACGTTAGGCATCGTCTCGAGGCGGCCGCCGGGGATAAACCGAACATTCTTCAAATGGCTTCCGAGGCGGGCTTCAACTCGAAATCCGTATTCAACTCCGCCTTCAAGAAATGGACAGGCACGACGCCTTCGCTCTACAGAATGCGGGCGAGGACCTAGGCATTCCGATCGCGCTCATCGCGAGGGCGAGCGGAGATCTCGAAGACGCGAGCAAGGAGGTCGAGGACGCTTCCTCTCGGGCCTTCCCGGAGATGAACGCCGGGATCCGCGGGGCAGGAAGCGCCCGGCTCTAGTGCGCGGTAAACCGCCGCAAGACGGTCCGGGTTCCTTGCCGATCCTCGGTTTCGCTTCGGGACGGTCGGATTTGAACCGACGATCTTCAGCTCCCAAAGCTGACGCCTTAGCCTCTAGGCTACGTCCCGATTATCCGGTTGACGGTAGTCCGCGGCCGGCGGCCTTGTCAAGGTCGCCCTAATTTTTTGTTGACACCTCGGGTCGGCAGTTTATAATACCTCGGCTTACCTTACCTCATAGGTACACGCGCATTGCACTACTACTAAGGAGCGATTATGGCGTATTCGACGGACCTCATCCGGAACGTGGCTATAGCCGGCCACGGCGGTACTGGCAAGACCACCCTGCTCGAGCATCTACTGTACCAGAGCGGAGCCATAGCCAAGCCGGAGACGATCGAATCGGGCAAGACCGCCAGCGACTACGGCGAGGACGAGATAGCGCGGAAGATTTCGATCCATGCCTCGCTCACGCACGCTTCCTACAGGGACGTCAAGATAAATTTCCTGGATACGCCGGGCTCTTCGGATTTCGTCGGGGACGTCATCCTGGCCTTCCGCTCCTGCGAGTCCGCGATAGTGACCATCGACGCGAAGTCCGGCGTCCAGATAGAGACGATCAAGCTCTGGCGGCACTTGGATGGGAGCGGGAAGCCCAGGATGGTGTTCGCGTCGAAGCTGGACGAGGAAAGGGCCTCCTTCCAGGGCGCCCTCGACGACATCAAGGACAAGTTCAAGGTAGCGCCCGTGGCCGTCACGATCCCCCTCGGCGAAGGCGGCGAGTTCAAGGGCGTCGTGGACGTCCTCAACGGCGTAGCCTACGCCGCGCCTTCCTCCCACGACCAGAAGGAAGCCGCAGGGCCGGTGCCGGCGGACATGGCCGCCCGGGTCGCGGAGTATCGTGCCAAACTCTTCGAGGCAGCGGCCGAAGGCGACGACGAGCTTATGGAGAAGTACCTCGGCGCGGGCGAGCTCTCCCAGGAAGAGACGCTCCGCGGTCTCAGGGAGGCCTTCGCGGGAGGCAGGATAATCCCCGCCTTCGCGGGGGCGGGGTCGCGCAACGCAGGCACCGCGGCCCTCCTCGACTTCATCGCGTCCCTCGCGCCGAGCCCGATGCAGCTCGCTCCCGAGACGATTAAGGATCCCGACGGCAACGACGTAGCGATGGCAGTCGACGCGTCCAAGCCAGCTGCCGCCTTTGTCGTGAAGACGCAGATCGACCAGTTCTCCGGCAGGCTCTCGTACGTCAAGGTGTTCACCGGCAAGCTGGCGCCCGACCTGGAGATCGTCAATGTCCGCGACGGCCGGAGGGAAAAGCTCGGCAAGCTGTACATTCTCCAGGGCAAGAGGCTCGAGGAGGTCCGCGAGCTCGTCGCGGGCGACATCGGCATTATCGCGAAGGCCGTCGACCTCAAGACCAACGATACCATCTCGGCCTACGACAAACCCTTCGCCTTCGCCAAGCTGCGCCTCCCGACCCCCGTGCATACCCTCGCCATCTCCGCGGCGAACAAGAAGGAAGAGGACAAGCTCAACGAGAACCTCATTAAGGCAACTGAGGAGGACCTCACCTTCCAGGTCCATTTCAACTCCGAGACGAAGGAGACGGTGATCTCGGGGATGGGAGAGCTCCAGATCAATATGATCCTCGACAAGATCAAGAACGCGACCAAGATCCAGGCCGAGACGAGGATGCCCCGCGTAGCCTACCGCGAGACGATCACCAAGAAGGCGAACGCCGAATACACCCACAAGAAGCAGACCGGCGGCCACGGCCAATACGCGCGCGTGGTCTTCGATGTCGAGCCCATCGAGCGCGGCCTGGGCTACCAGTTCGAGAACAAGCTGTTCGGACAGTCCGTCTCGAAGGGCTTCATCCCCGGCATCGAGAAAGGCATTCACCAGGCGATGGAGATGGGAGTAGTGGCGGGATATCCCGTCGTCGACGTCAAGACGGCCATCATCGACGGCAAGGAGCATCCCGTCGATTCCTCGGAGATGGCCTTCAAGCTCGCGTCCCGCGGGGCCTTCCGCGAGGCGACCCGCAACGCCAATCCGGTCCTCCTCGAGCCGATCATGAAGCTCCGCGTCTACGCCGAGGAGAAGAACCTGGGCGACGTGATGTCCGACTTGTCCGGAAGGCGGGGCCGGATATCGGGGCAGAACCCCTTGGGAGGAGGTATCGTCGAGATCGACGCTCAGGCTCCGCAGGCCGAGCTCCTGCGCTATGCCATCGATCTTCGCTCGATGACCAGCGGCACGGGTTCGTTCGAGGTCGATTTCGACCACTACGCCCCGATCACCGGCAAGATAGCCGAGGACGTAATCAAGGCGGCGGCCGCCTTCAAGGTTCACGAGGAAGAGGAGGAATAGCTCCTCGGGCCCGGCCCCGGGCCCGCCCTCAGAAGAGAATGGCCTCGCCCTCGGCGGGGTCCGTGGCCGCGACCGCCGACTGCCAATACGCGCGCTCGCCTTTCTCGACGATTTCCGTCCTCTCGTCCTTGATGAAGCGCCTGAAGACGCGGAAGGTGTCGGAATGAAAATGGATGACGCGCCCGTGGATGCCGCCCAGGTCCTCGGACAGCACGGGGATGCGTTCGGTGGATAGGTAGTCGCGTATGAATCGCTGATTGACTTCGTTCACGCAGAGGAAATTATCCTCGCAGCTGAAACCGAGCACCGAGGCCCCGCCGAAGACTTTGGCCCGGAGCCTCGAGCGCGACGCTCCGAGATCCATCATGTCGTTGATGAGAAGCTCCATGGCATGGATGCCGTACCGACCCGCCTCGGTGGCCGTGAAGGGCAGGCTTCGCGAGTACCTGGGCGCGGCGAGTAAGAAGTGGTTCAGGCCAGCGACCCGAGCCACGGGATCGAAGAGGCAGGAGGCGACGCAGGAGCCGAGCAGGGTCCTGATATCGGACGCGGAGGCGGTGGCATAGCGCTCGCCCGGCTTCACGTCGACGCGGGGAAGCCCGACATGCGGGATACGCACGGACGCCTCCTTCGGAGCCGAGTCTAGCCCCTTGAACCCGAAGCTGCAAGGTCGCCGATCCGGCTCACCAGAGCGCCATGCGCCCGCGATCGGCCTCGAAACCCGCTTTCAGCATCGGATCCGCATAAGGAGAGGCGGCGGCGGCCTCGCCGTTCACCTGGTGGACGACGACGCGCCGCTCCGTTCCCGCCTCGCGCTCGCGCGCAGCACGGAAGAAGCCCAGGATCGACGGCAGACGAGGGTCATCGGCCGGAACGGCGAGCGAAAGGTCCCTGAAGGACCGCGTCGAGACCGCGACTACGATCCCCGAATCGACGCAAATCCTGTTGACGGCGATCCGCTGGGGCAGAAGGGATGGGCGCGCCGCCGGGGCGTAAAGGGCCGCAGCCGCCGGATCAAGGGCGTTCACCCATATCGGCCCGACTGGTGCCGCGGCGGCGCGCGCGTCTTGGCCCAGAGCGGCGAAGATGGGGAGAACCGAGGGTTCGAGGAACTGCGGCCCTTCGACACCATCGAAGAACCGGCCGGAGAGGAGCTCTCCGGCGAGCTCGAGTCGTCGCATCGCCGGGAACAGCTCGCCCCAGCGCAGGCCCTCCTCCTCCCTGTCGAGCATGGCCCGGCACAGCAGCCCGTAGCGCGAAGCGAGGGCCCGGACCCGGGCGGCATCGAGGCCGGCCTCGTCCAGGGCGTCGGGTTCCTCCGTCTCGGGGTCGTCGTAAAGATCGAGTCTGAACCACCGACCTCCCGCCGGAGCGCCGCCCCTCCATCTCTCGCGCAGCGCGCGAGGGATCCTCCTCGGCGCGCCGAAGGGGAGTCTCCCCGTCGAATCGGGGACGAGGCCGGAGGGCTCGGGCAGGGACACGCCGAATGCGTTGGCGATTCCCTCTCGTACGTCGCGGAAAGAATCGGAAGCAACGAAGCCCTTCCAGCTCTCCGCCCATAGGGCTCGCGCCGTCCCGGCCGGGGAGAGGCCCGCGCGTTCGCGAATCGACCAGAAGTCCAGGCCGCTCCCGCTTTCGGGAATGAGCTTCGATCCCGAGTCCCGCGACGTCTTCCTCCGGGGCAGGAAGAGCTCGAGCTCATCGGCGCGGGCGAGCGAGATGCGCCCCTTCCCGGCGCCGAACCACTGCCAGGGCGAGACCGCGAGGACAGCGTCGAGGTCGGAGCTCCGGTAGCCCGGAACGCGCGCTGGAAGGATCTCTGCCTCCCAGAGCGCGGCTGGGGCCGCGGCGCCCGAGAGCGACTCGAGAGCTCGCTCCAGGCCCCGGTGCCCGCCCAGACCCTGGACGGTGAAGACGAGCCTCGCGAGGTCCTCGGGCGGCCTTGCGGCTAGCTCGGGCCTCGCTGCCGCCCTCGCCCGCCTCAGAAGTATCTCGAGGTTCTGAGCGTCGATGACCTGGTCTCCCGTAGCGTCTCCGACCAGGAGGTCGGAGACGATGGCGCCATCCTCCACGAGCTCGGCCAGGGCATCGTCGAGATCCGCCGGGCCGATGCCGAAGAGGGCGCTTATGCGCGAAGGCTTCACCGCGGCTTCGCGTCGAAGCCATTCGCCGACATGGGAGACCGGATCGGCAAGGAGGGCAACCTCGCGCTCCGCATGGACCAGGACCTCCTCAGCCGCGCCCGGCAGGACCAGTCTGCGCAGCCTGCCGCCGCAATCCGGATCGCCCTCCAGTTTCCCGGCCAAGGCGGGACCGGCCGCGGCCAGGATGGCGGGCAGCTCGGCGACCGGTATTAGGACGCGCTCCCTCGCCCATTCGGCGAGCGCCATGGGATCGTCGGGACCCCAGCCCGGCACGAGGCGCTTGAGTCGCGCCTCGAAGTCCGCCACGAGGCCCGGATCGAGGCGGGGTCGGAGCCGCGCGGAACGGAGGGCCTCCGCGACGACCGAGTCGGAGACGGAGGACGAGGCCTTCCCCTGGAGCTGGTCGCCCCGGTACATGTTCTCCCCCGCCTCCTTCCACAGAGCCTCGCGCGCGAAGGGCGAGGGCGCCCTGCTCGAGAATGCGGAAATCGTCGCGCGCCCCTGGGCCACGTCGGCCGCGAGAGCCCTGGCTCCCTCGAGGTCGAAGAGGTCCGCCAGGCAGGAGCGCCAGGTTTCAACGATGACGGGGAAGTCGGGAAACTCGCGGACCGCCTCGAAGAGCCTCCGCGCGCGCAGACGAGTCGTCCACAGCGGGACGCGCCGGCCCGGCATGCCCCTAGGCAGGAGGAGGGCCCGGCCGGCGTTCTCCCTGAACTGGGCGCCGAATGTGCCCGAGCCCTCCAGGGAGGAGCGCACGAGCCTGTCCAGTCTCCCCCCTTCGGCGAGGGAAGCGAAGGCGCGCAGGAAAGCGGCCGACGGATCCAGGCCCTCGACCCTCGGGACGGCGAGGAGCACGAGATCGTCGTCGGCGATTCTCTGGACGGGCAGCCCGCAGGCCTCCTCCATCGCGGCCGCGAGGGCCAGGGCCAGCGGCTCGTTGATCGCCAGGCCGCGAAGGCTGTGGAGGACGAGCCTCGTCGCGTCGCCCCTCGCCCCCGCCTCGACGTGCTCCTCGAGGACGAGGCGGCTCGAGAGGGGCAGCGAGGGCCTGCCGAGACCGGCTACCTTCTGGGCGGCGACGAAATGCGCGCACTCCGCCGCAGCGCGGGCCGAGAAGCCGTATTCGGCGGCCAGGAGGGCCGCGCCTCCTTCCTCGTCCCACCCTTCGAGCTCGTCGAGCAGGGCGAGGGCACGAGAGCTCATCTCGGGGCTCCTGAAGCGAGCCTCGCCTTTCCAGAAGGGCACGATGTCGGGATCGGGAGCCGCCGGCACCACGATGACCGCCTCGCTGCCGATCTCGGTTATCCTCCACGCCTGGGCCCCGAGAGTGAAGATTTCGCCGACTTTCCTCTCCCAGACGAACTCCTCGTCGAGCTCCCCTATCCTCGCCTTGGAGCCGGCGACGCGCATGCTGAAGAGGCCGCGGTCAGGTATCGTCCCTCCAGAGGAATACAGCAGCCCTCGGACGCCTTTTCCCGCCGACGCGCTCCCCGTCGCGGCGTCCAGCGCTATCCTCGGCTCGAGCTCTCGGAGCCGCGAGCCGGAATACTTGCCCGCGAGCATTTGCAGCGTCGAGTCGAAAAGCGGGCGCGTCAGACGCTCGAAGGGAGGGAAAGACAGGATAATGTCGTACAACGCGTCGACTTTCCTCGGCCCCCCGGCGGCAGATTCCTCCTCGCGTGCCAGCTC
>CAYOIX010000008.1:0-61321 GCA_964404145.1 uncultured Treponemataceae bacterium | reverse complement strand
GGGCTCGAGCACCAGCTCGGGCTCGAGCACCAGCTCGGGCTCGAGCACCAGCTCGGGCTCGAGCACCAGCTCGAGAAGGACCTGCGCGAGGACATCGAGGGGGCAGGAGAGCGGACGCGTCTCCTCGACGGCCCTCTCGCCGACTCCCCGCGAGGCGGCCGCAGCCAGGATCAAGTCCATGCCATGGAAGGGATAGAGCGTGCCCTTGGACAGCTCCCCCACGCCGTGACCCGAGCGCCCGATCCTCTGCAGGGCGGAAGCCACAGTCGGAGGGCTGCCGGCTAGGACTACCTCGTCCACGCTCCCGACGTCGATGCCGAGCTCCAGGGACGCGGTCGCGACGATGCAGCCGAGCTTCTTCGCCTTGAAGCGCTCCTCGACCAGCCGTCGAGCTTCCCTTGAAAGCGAGCCGTGATGGGCCCAAGCCGAGCCTTCGCCGAGTTCCTCGTTGATCAGGAAGGCCATGCGCTCCGCGCGCCGGCGCGAATCGGTGAACACGATGACGCCGCGCGCGGGCGCCTCCCGGCCTGCGACTTTCCGCGCTATCTCGGGGATTATCGCTTCGTAGCGAGGGGCCGTTCCGGCGCCGGAGCTCGTCGTCGACGAGGCTTCGGGCGCCTTCGGCCATTCGACCGCCAGCTCTATGCGCTTCTCCGAAGGCGGCGCGATGACCGAAACGGCGCGCCTGCGGTACTCGGCCGAGCCGTCGGGACGGTGGAGGAGCTCGCGCCCGCCGACGAACTCGGCGATCGCCTCAACAGGACGAGCGGTGGCGGAGAGAGCGACTCGCTGGAATTCCCCGGCGAGGAGGGCGAGTCGGCCCACCGAGCAGGCGAGCATGGCTCCCCGCTTGTCCCCGGCGAGAACGTGTATCTCGTCGAGGACGAGGAGTCTGACATCCGCCAGCATCGCCCGCGACGAGGGCGAATCCAGCATGATGGCCAGGCTCTCGGGGGTGGTCGCGAGGATGGAAGGCGGTTTGCGGAGCATGCGCCTCCGCTCGGTCTGGCTCGTGTCGCCCGATCGGGTCGCGGCGCGCAGGCCCGGCCACTGCGCTCCCCGCGAGCGGAACAGTTCCCCGAGCTCGACCATAGGGCCCTCCAGGTTTCGCCTTATATCCTCTCCCAGAGCCTTCAGGGGCGAGATATAGAGGACCGAGAGCCTGTCGGCGGGCAGCTCGCCCGACGCGATCCTCGACATGGCGCCGAGGAAGGCTGCGAGCGTCTTGCCCGAGCCCGTCGGCGCCAGGGCCAGGACATGGCCGCCCCCGGCTATGGCGGGCCAGGCGGCGGACTGCACGGGCGTCGGATCGCCGTACCGCGAGAGGAACCATTCGCGCACCAAGGGATGGAAAGAGGCGAGAGGATCGTCGGCCGCGTCTGCCCGCGCCATGCTCACGCACCGCGTATCCGCGCGCGGGGAGCGCGGCGCCTGAGCGTCGCGAGGAAGCCGTCCATGGCGCCGCGCTGGTAGGGAACCGCCTCGTCCCATGCGGGATCGAGGCATCCTCCCGGCCTGAAGGCCTGGAGCAGGACTTCGTCCTCCGCCTCGAGCTCCAGGGCGAGGGCATCGATCTCGGCTGCCCCGACGATACCCGGGGCGCAGGTGATGCGTATCTCGAATGGAGTGCCCGAGGATCGAAGATAGGCCAAGGATTCCAGGACTCTCGCTCCCGCTCCAGGCAGGTCCGGCGCCACCCGCCCGTAGGCGGTGGAGGAAGTCTTGATGTCGAGGGCCACGTAGTCGGCCTCGATCTCCGCGATGCGGGATGGGAAGGACCCGTTCGTGTCGAGCTTGACGGCCAGGCCCAGCTCGCGGATTGATCGGGCGATCATTGCCGTCTCTTCATGGACGAGGGGCTCGCCCCCCGAGACGACGACCCCCGAGACGAGGGACCTGCGACGAATCAGGAGCTCGAAGAATTCCTCCAAGGTCGATGAGAACCTGTCCGCCCTGCGTGCCGGGTCGACGAGGTCGGCGTTCTGACAATACGGACAGCGGAAATTGCAGCCAGGGAGGAAGAGCACGGAGGCTAGCCTCCCCGGGAAATCGATGAGGCTGGTCTTGATGAAGGCAAGGCCTCTCAAGCGAGCGCGCGCGGTCCCGTCTCGAGCCCGAGGCTGCTTCTCAGGCCCTTCACGTCGAAGGCCCTGAAGGACTCCCTGCCGTTGCCGTCAAGCCCGAGTACGGTCGGCGTCGCCATGACCCCGAGGTCGCGGGCGAGGGCGAGGCCCTCATCGCGGTCGACGTCTACGAAGACCGCCTTCACGCCCGAGGAGATCACGAAATCGGCCACGGGCGGGCAATTGGGGCATGCCTCGCGGGTGAAGACGAGCACGCCGTCGCGCAGGCTCGGGTCGCCGGCCGAAGCGAGGCCGACGGGCTCCGCCGTCTCGGCTTCCCCCCAGGCGGCGCCTGGGCCGTAAGCCGGTGGCGCTGCCGGCTTGCCCCTCTCCGGCTCGGAAGGCATGGCGTAGACGAGCCGCTCCCCGTATTCCTCGCGCTTGCCGGCGTTCCAGTTGCGCACCGACCGGTAGTAGCCGACTATTCGGCTATACACCTCGGTAGGCGCCCCTTCCGCGCGGGCGAGCTCGTCCCTAAGCTCCGCTATACGGGCCTCGACGCCCTTTCGATCCGTCATCCTCTCCCCTCCCCGGTCAAGTCCGGCTCCGCCGGCCCCGACTCCTCAGTCTCGCGCGTTGCGCGAAACTGCCTACCATGGCGCTGATCAAGATCATTAGGCCCTCATGTCGCGGCGGCCAGCTCGGCCTCGAGGACTCGAATCTCGCCGCGTATCCTCTCCTCCGCCTCGGCCTTGCAGCGCGGGCACGAGAAGTGCTCGCCGGCGAGGTAGCCGTGGACGGGGCAGATCGAGAAAGTAGGCGAGATCGTGTAGTAGGGCACGCGATAGTTGGAGGCGATCGCCCTCACGAGGTCGCGGACCGCGCGCCAGTCGTCGGGCGCCTCGCCGAGGAAGACGTGGAATACGGTCCCCCCCGTATAGGAGGCCTGGAGCTCCTCCTGATGGTCGAGGGCGTCGAAGAGGTCGGCGGTGAAGCCCGCGGGCAGCTGACTCGAGTTGGTGTAATAGGGCTCCGCCGCCCCCGAGGCGATTATCTCGGGCCATTTCTCCTTGTCGTGTTTCGCGAGGCGGTAGCTTGTCGACTCGGCGGGCGTGGCCTCGAGGTTGAAGAGCTGTCCCGTCTTTACCTGGTACTCCTGGAGCCTCCCGCGCATGTGGGCCAGGACTTCGAGCGAGAAGGCCCGGCCCTCCCGGGTCTCGATGCCCGCGCCGAGGAAGTTGAGGCAGCACTCGTGCATCCCCACCAGGCCTATCGTGTTGAAATGGTTGTCGAAGCTTCCGAGATAGCGCCGCGTATAGGGGAAGAGCCCGCCCTCGAGTAGTCGCGAGACTACCTTGCGCTTGATCTCCAGCGATCGCGCGGCGAGGTCCATGAGGGCGTCGAGTCGCGAGTAGAGCTCGGAGCGCCCCTTGGCGAGGTAGCCGATTCGCGGCAGGTTGATGGTGACGACGCCGACCGAGCCCGTGAGCTCGTCGGAGCCGAACAGGCCGCCGCCCCGCTTCCGCAGCTCGCGCTTGTCGAGCTGAAGACGGCAGCACATCGACCGGACGTCGCCCGGGTCGAGGTCCGAGCTGATGAAATTCTGGAAGTAGGGCGTGCCGTACTTGGCCGTCATCTCGAAGAGGAGGCGGGCGTTGGGGCTGTCCCAGTCGAAGTCCTTCGTGACGTTGTAGGTGGGGATCGGATACTGGAAGCCCCGGCCCATAGCGTCGCCCTCGAGCATGAGCTCTATGAATACCTTGTTGACGACGTCCATCTCGGTCTGGCAATCGCCGTAGGCGAAGCCCGCCCCCCGGCCGCCGACTATCGCCTCTTTGTCGCGGAGATCGGCGGGGCAGGTCCAGTCGAGCGTGACGTTCGTGAAGGGAGCTTGGCTCCCCCAGCGGCTCGGCGTGTTGACCCCGAAGAGGAAGCTCTGCATGCATTGGCGGACCTCCTCCTCGCCCATGGCGTCCTTCCTGACGAAGGGCGCGATATAGCTGTCGAAGGAGGAGAGGGCCTGTGCCCCCGCCCATTCGTTCTGGAGCACGCCGAGGAAATTGACCATCTGCTGCACGAGGGTCGAGAGGTGGGAGGCCGGCTTGGAGCTTATCTTGTCGGGAATGCCTCCGAGACCCTCGGCGATCAGCTGGCGCAGGGACCAGCCCGCGCAGTAGCCCGAGAACATGGAGAGATCGTGGATGTGGATATCGGCGTCCCGGTGGGCTGCGGCGATCTCTTCGGGGTAGATATTCTTGAGCCAGTAGTTGGCCGTGATGGTTCCGGAGTTGTGTAGGATCAGGCCGCCGAGGGAATAATTGACGTTGGCGTTCTCCTTGACCCTCCAGTCGGCCTGGGAGAGGTAGCCGTCCATCGTCGTATTGATGTCGAGCATGAGCCTGGCCGCGTCTCGCATCGCCTCGTGCCTGGCGCGATAGAGGATGTAGGCCTTGGCCGCCCTGGCTTCTCCGGTCTCGACGAGGGCTGTCTCGACGAGGTCCTGGATCTCCTCTATGGCCGGTATCGAGTGGGGATGCCTCGACGACATGAGCTCGCGGAGTTTGACCTCGACGAGATCGACGACCCGCCTCAGCGGCTCCGGCCGGGCGCTCTCGCCCGTCGCGCCGACGAGACCGACCGCCTCGAAGGCCTTTGCGACCGCAGCCTCGATCTTGGCCCTATCGTAGCGATGCACCTCGCCCGAGCGCTTGACTACATTGCGCGTCGGCCGGGAGTCTCCGATGGAAGTTCCCAGGATGGTCTTCCATTCGGGGAAAATCTGCTGTCCGGCCATCATCGCCCTCCCTTCGCCTCGCCCCGTTCCTCTACATTCTCGATCTCGCGAAGGAATTCGGCCATCGTCTCGAACTTCCTATACACCGATGCGAAGCGCACATAGGCTACCTTGTCCAAGGCGTACATCCTGCGCAACACCATCTCCCCGAGCTCCACGCTTGGTATCTCGTTGGCTGTCTTGCCTTTCTGCGCGGCCTCGTCCTCGATCTCGTTGACCAGGTTCTCTATGCTGAGCTGGGAAACCGGCCGTTTCTCCAGGGCGCGGATGACCCCGCGCTCCAGCTTGGCCCTCTCGAAAGGCTGGCGCCGCCCGTCACGTTTTACCACCATGAGGGGCTTTTCCTCGATGCGTTCGTAGCTCGTGAATCGGAGCCCGCAGGAGCTGCACTCCCGACGTCGGCGTATACTCTCTCCATTGGCCAGAGTCCTACTGTCGATAACTTTGTCGTCGAGACTTCCGCAGTGGGGACAACGCATCGCACACCTTATGGTATAAAATTTGCTTATTGCGCTCTACTACAGCTAGCGGCCCCTAAAGAACCAGCTACAGGATATAGTAGCGCGGCCGGGCGCTGTCAAGGACTGTTTTGAATTATTATTTTGAAAAATATTGTTGCGCGCATGTTTGCGAAGTACTTTTCCGTTATGGCCTTCCCCGGAAAATTGCTCGGCATGGTGGACAAAGGCATGGCCGCGTCGAGAGCAGCCGTGTCCAAAGCGGGCGCCCAAGCCCAGACTTGGGGCGAGATGGGGGTCCTCAAGGTCGAGATCGTCCAGCTTCGGGCCCAGGCCGAGCGGCTCACGGCCCAACTTGGAGCCGCGGTTTATGCGGCCTTTTCCGAGCGCAAGGAGACTAGCCTCTCGGTGGACTCGCCGGCTCTGGCGGGCCTGGTCGGACGCATCTCCGAATTAGCTTCCGTAATAGCGGCAAAAGAGGCGGCCTTCCTCAAGCTCGGCGGGAAGAGAAACGACTTCGACGACGAGAACGAGCGCTAATCCGATCCTCGGGCCGCTCAGGCGGTTCGGGGCTCCTTCCTCATCCTGCACAGGTAGATCGGTCCCGCGCCCCCTGTGCGGTCCGGGAGTAGGGACAGACCGTATTCGGTCTCTTCGGCGTCGGCGTAGCCTTCGTGGGACGGTCTGTCGATGACGAGGGCCTTTCCGAGCCGGGCCGCCGCCCTCGCGACGACACCGTCGTTTTCCTCAGGAGACAGCGCGCAGGTCGAGTAGACGAGGCAGCCGCCCTCTTTGAGCATGATCAGGGCCGAGGATAGCAGGGCCCACTGGCGCAGGGCTAGGCCGCGCACCCTCGCTGGTCTCCAGGCAGCCAGGGCGACCACATCCGCGAGGACGTGGCGCTCACTCGAGCAGGGAGCGTCCAGGAGTATCGCGTCGAAGGCCTCCTCGAAGGAGCGGCACATGGATGCGGCGTCGCGGCTCGTCGTCTCGACCCGCGCGCGAGCCGCCGCCGGGAGGTGTCTATCCAGCGCTTCGCGGAGACGGCGCCGCCGATCGGCCGAAAGCTCGTTCGCCACCAGTCTCGCCTTCGCCCCCATTCGCGAGGCGAGCACGAGGCTCTTGCCCCCGGGCGCGGCACAGGCGTCGAGTATCCTGCCCTCGGGGGGAAGGACGAGACAGGAAGCCGCGAATATCGACGCCGAGTCCATATAGTAGGGCTCGAGCCCCTCGCCCGCGACGAAGGGGACGGAATCGGGCTCGGAGGCGAGGGCGGCCTCGAGGGCGGGCCAGCGATCGCCGAAGAGGCGGCTGTAGCGATCGCGGAAGGCCTCCGCCCCTCGCGCCTTCTCCTTACTGCTCACCGATTCATTCTAGCCGAAAGGCGGTCCCTCCTCAATTGACCTTAGCCCTCCCGTTTGGGATACTCGCGGCGATGAAGAAAGCGGTTATATTCGACCTGGACGGCACCCTGGCGGACACTATCGAGGACCTTGCGGGAGCGGTCAACCGCGCCTTGTCGCGCAGGAAGCTGCCCGAGCATGACCTGGACCTTATAAAGCTCATGGTTGGCGACGGCTTCGGCAGGCTGATCCTCAGGGCCCTCCCCGAGGAGCTGCGGAACGACGACTACGTCGAGCGCGCGAGGGCGGAAGCGGCCGCGGACTACGCGGTCCGCTGCCTCGAGCGCACCAAGGCCTATCCCGGCGTGAGGGAGCTGCTCGCGGCCCTCGGCGCGAGGGCAGTCCCCGCCGCAGTCCTCTCCAACAAGCCCGACGATCTCGCGAAGAAGGTGACGGCGGGGCTTTTCCCCGATTTCGCCTTCGCCCTCGTGCGCGGCGAAACGGCAGACTTCCCGAGGAAGCCCGATCCCGCATCGGCCCTCGATGCCTGCGCGCGGCTCGGAGCCAGGCCTTCGGAAACGCTCTATCTCGGAGACAGCGGGGTCGACATGAGGACGGCCAAGGCCGCCGGGATGACCGCCCTCGGCGCGCTGTGGGGCTTCAGGACCGAGGCCGAGCTCAGCGAGACGGGCGCCGACGCCCTCCTCTCCTCCCCCGTCGATCTGCTACACTATCTATAGATGGAGCTTCGGCGCTAAGGAGGAATCATGGATCGCGAGGAAATCAAGGCGAGGGCGGAGGATTACGCGCGCCGCGAGGGCGATGCGGAATTCCGATCCGAGGTCGAGGCCCTCCTCGAGGCCGAAGATTGGAAGGAGCTCGAGGACCGTTTTTACCGCGATCTCGAGTTCGGCACCGGCGGCCTGCGCGGCGTGATCGGCGGCGGCTACAACCGGATGAACACCTTCGTGGTCAGCCGCGCCACTCAGGGTCTGTGCGACTACCTGCGGAAGGCCTTGCCGGGCAAGAGCCTCTCGGCCTGCATTGCATACGATTCCCGGCGCTGTTCCGACTCCTTTTCGTGGGTGGCGGCCCGGGTCTTCGCGGCCAACGGCGTGAAGGCCTACCTCTTCAGCTCCCTTCGGCCCACCCCCGAGCTGTCCTTCGCGATCCGTAGACTGAAAGCCGACACCGGCATCGTGGTGACCGCCAGCCACAACCCGCCCAAGTACAACGGCTACAAGGCCTACTGGGGCGACGGGGCACAGGTGATACCGCCGCACGACGAGGGGATAATCCGGATGGTCGAGGCGGTGACCGAGGTCAGGACGATATCCAAGGACGAAGCCCTCGCGAAGGGATCGATCGTCCTGATAGATAAGGAAGTGGACGAACCCTACGTCGCCATGGTCAAGTCCAAGCTCCTCCGTCCCGAGCTCATCAAGAAGATGGCCGGCGAGGCCAAGATCGTCTATACGCCGCTGCATGGCACGGGGGCCCTCCACTTCGAGCGCGTAATGAAGGATCTCGGCCTGTCGGTGGTCAGCGTGCCCGAGCAGCGCGAGCCCGACGGTCGCTTCCCGACCGTCGCCTTTCCCAATCCCGAGGAAGCGGCCGCGCTCAAGCTCGCCCTCGAGCTCGGCGCGAAGGTCAAGGCCGACGTCGTGATGGCGAACGACCCCGACGCCGACAGGCTCGGCATAGCGGTCCCCGATCCCCAGGGTCGCTTCGCCCTCATCTCGGGGAACCAGCTGGGCTCCCTCCATCTCGACTACGTCCTCCTGACCCGCCGGGAGCTCGGTCTTATGCCGAAGAAGCCGGCCTCCGTGAAGACCATTGTGACGACCGATCTCCAGGCCCGCATCGCCGAGAAGTACGGCGCGACCTGCTTCGAGTGCCTCACGGGCTTCAAATGGATAGCCGACCTGATGCGCCGCTTCGAGTTCGACCGCGAGGGACCCGCGAGCGGGGGCTTCGAGTACGTCTACGGCACCGAGGAGAGCTACGGACACCTAGTAGAAAACGAGGTGCGCGACAAGGACGGCATCTCGGCCGCGGCCCTAACGGCCGAGATGACCCTCTACTGGCGATCCAAGGGGAAGAGCCTCCTCCAGCGACTCGACGAGCTCTACATCGAGCACGGCTACTACGAGGAAAAGAGTGTCAACAAGTATTTCGAGGGGCCGACGGGCATGGACGTGATGAAAGGTATCATGGGCGGGTACAGGAAGAGCCAGCCCGCGGCCCTCGGCGGCATCGCGGTGTCCCGCGTCAGGGATGTCGGAACCGGCCTCGAATGGCCCGCTGGTCGGCCGGGCGCGGCGACGAAGATAGACCTCCCGTCGAGCGACGTGATCCAATGGATACTCGAGGACGGGACAAAAGTGACCGTCAGGCCCTCGGGGACCGAGCCGAAGATCAAGTTCTACGTGCTCCTCCGCACGGAGTCGAAGGGCGGGACTTCGGGCCTTCCGGCGGCGCGCGCGTCCTCGGCCGACAAGGCGGAGGCGATCGCCGCGGACATCAGGAAGGCGATCGGCGCGTGACCTTCCTCGCCCTGGATTTCGAGACCACCGGGCTCGACAGCGCGATCGGCCGCGTGGTCGAGATCGGCGCCATCCGCTTCGCCGGGGGTCCCGGGGGCTGCGTCGAGGAGGCCTCGCTGGCCTGCCTCGTCGATCCGGGCATGCCGATACCCCGCCAGGCGATAGCCATCCACGGGATATCGGACGAGGACGTCTCGGGGTCGCCCAGCTTCGGGGAGGTCGCGCCCGTCCTCCTCGCCCTCGCCGATGGCGCGGTGATAGTGGCGCATAACGTCCGATTCGACCTGTCCTTCCTCGACGCGGAGCTCTCCCGCCTCGGCCTTTCGCGCCCCGAGGCCGCGACGCAGGACACCGTCGCCCTGGCGCGTCGGGCCTTCCCCGGTCGCGCAAGCTACCGTCTCGGCGCCATCGCCTCGGCCCTGGGCATCGACGCCGGCTCCGAGCACCGCGCCTTGGACGACGCCAGGACCTGCATGCTCCTCTTCCAGGCATGCGCGGCGCGCCTGGCCTGAGGGACGATACGCCCGATCCGACGGGCGCATCGCGAAGACCACTTGCATCCTCGGATTCGTCCATGCTAGTCTTGCCTCCTACCGATCGGAGGAGCGATCCCCATCAGTATTCCGGAGGAGGGCAGGCCGCCTGTCGACGCCGGAAGAAAGGGGAGGATCGCCGAAGGGAGCCCGCGCGGCCGTGGCGCGCTCTCTGGACGTAGAGGCTAATACCCTACGGCTGTCGCGGTCTCCTCTTGGGACCGCGGAGCGCCATCGGAATTCGCGCCCTGCCGGACGGACTTGACGGTCGACGGCCCTCGGGACGAATTTCATGGGATCTCCATCGGATTGGAGGTCCCGGATGCCCAGCCTTCAATCCGTGGAACGCAGCGCCCTACGCCTCGTAGCGGAGCTCTGCGCCACGTATACGCCCGCCGGCCGCGAGGCGGCGGCCCTCCCCCTCCTCGAGGCCCAGCTGCGGCGCCTCGGCGCCAAGGTGAGCGCCTTCCCCTTGGGCGAGGGCCGCGCGAACGTCCTCGCGACCTGGGGCGAGCCCCGCGTCCTCTTCAGCGCCCATCTCGACGTCGTCCCGCCGGATATCCCCGTCCGAGTCACGGAGCGAGGCGTCGAGGGCCGAGGCTCCTGCGACGCGAAGGGTCAGATCGCCGCCCAGCTCGCGGCGATCGAGATCCTCCTCGACGCGGGGCACCGCGACCTAGCCTGGCTCGGCGTCGCCGGCGAGGAGAGCGACTCCCTCGGCGCGACCCAGTGCATCCAGCTGGCCCCCGCCTTCTCGGCCTGCTGCGCGATAATCGTCGGAGAGCCCACGGCCTGCAACCTGGCTACCGGCCAGAAAGGCTTCGTCAGGGCCCGCCTGACCTGCAAGGGAAAGACCGCCCACGGCGGCACGCCCGAGCTCGGCGAGAACGCCCTCCTGGCCCTCATGGACTGGATCGCCGCGATACGCGCCGCGGAGGGAGCCTCCGACCCCCAGCTCGGCGCGGAGACCTGGAACCTAGGGCTCCTCTCCGGCGGCCGCGCCGCGAACGTCGTGCCCGACCTCGCCGAGGCCGAGATCTCCCTGCGCACCGTGCCGGGCGGGACCCTGCGCGCCGCCCTCGAGGCAGCAAGGCCCGCCAAGGGGTCCGTCAATATCCTGGTCGACGATTCCTGGGACTACTTCGACACCCCTCCCGGATTCGCGGCCGCTCCCGTGGCCTTCGGCTCCGACCTGCCCGCGATGCGAAAGATGGCGCCGAAGGCGGCCGCTATCCTCGCCGGGCCGGGAAGGGCCTCCCTCGCGCACACGGGAATCGAGGAGCTGACCCGCGAGGAACTGTCCGCGGGCATAGTCCTGTTCAGGGACCTCGGTCTGTACTACTCGAGGAGCGGATCGTGATAGGCTCCTGTACTTCATCGCCAAGGAGAGAGATATGAATCGCATACCCGTGACCGTGCTCGGAGCCACCGGCGTCGTCGGACAGCGCTTCGTGCGCCACCTCGCCGCCCATCCTGCGTTCGAGCTGCGTTACGTCGCGGCCAGCGAGCGAAGCGTCGGCAAGACCTACGCCGAGGCCTGCGACTGGCGCCTTCCCGGCGAGCCCTACGCGGGCTTCGGCGGGCTCAAGGTCGTCGCCTGCGATCCCTCGGAATCGCCCGCTCCCCTCGTGTTCTCCGCCCTCGACACCGGTCCCGCCCGGGAGATCGAGCCCCTCTACGCTGCCCGCGGCTCGATGGTCTTCAGCAACGCCTCGGCCTTCAGGATGGAGGAGGACGTGCCTCTACTCGTTCCAGAGCTCAACGCGGCCCACCTCGGTCTCCTCGAGGTCCAGCGCAGGAAGCGCGGATGGAAGGGCGGCATCGTCACGAACCCCAATTGCACGACGGTCCCCTTGGCCGCGACCCTCGGCCCGCTGCACCGCGCCTTCGGCGCCGAGGCAGCCATGGTCGTGAGCATGCAGGCCCTGAGCGGCGCCGGCTATCCCGGCGTCCCCTCCCTCGACGCCGTGGCCAACGTCGTTCCCCTCATCAAGGGCGAGGAGGAGAAGGTCGAGTCCGAGTCCTGCAAGATCCTCGGGACCTTCGACGGCCAGAGGATAGTGCGCGCGCCTATCGTAATCTCGGCGCAGTGCAATCGCGTCGAGGTCGTCGACGGGCATACGATAGCCCTAAACCTCCGGCTCCGCGGCTCGCCCGATCCCGCAGCCGTGATCGAGGCTCTCGAAGGCTTCGTGCCCGACACAGAGGGCCTCGACCTGCGCACCGCCCCCAGGCGCTTCCTCCAGGTAAGGACGGAGGCGGACCGTCCCCAGCCGCGACGCGACGCGGAGGAGGACGGCGGCATGCGCGTCATGGTCGGACGCGTCCGGGCCTGTCCCCTGTTCGGGGTAAAGATGATCGCGCTGGGCCACAATACCGAGCGCGGCGCGGCCGGAGCCTCCGTACTCAACGCCGAGCTGGCCCTCGCGAAGGGGTTCCTGTGACGGGACCGATTGTCATGAAGTTCGGCGGCACCTCGGTCGCCGACGCCGGTCGCCTCCGCCGCGTCGCCGCCCTCGCGGCCGAGCGGGCCGCATCTGGAGTCCTCGTCGTCCTCTCGGCCTTCTCCGGCGTGACCGATTCCCTCTTTGAAGCCGGCCGGGCCGCGACGGCGGGACGCGAGGCCGAGGCCCTCGCCCTCCTCGGCGACATGATCGAAAGGCATCGGCAAGTCGCCTCGGAGCTTCTCGGCCTCGCTGAAAGCGCGCTGCCGAATGAGGTCGAGGCGGTCCTGGCCGCCGCCGAATCCGACCTCGGCGCCGTGCTCATCGGCGCGACCCTCCTCCGCGCCCTGCCCGAGCGGAGCCTGGACATCCTCGCCGGCCGAGGCGAGCTTCTATCCACCACCATCCTCGCCGCCTTCATCGGCGCTCCGTGGATAGACGCCAGGACCGTGATCCGCACGGACTCCCGCTTCGGCTCGGCCAAGCCGCTGGCGGAGGAGATCGGCAGGCTTGCCGCCGAGCGGGTGCTGCCCCTCCTGGGTGCGGGCAGGATCGCCGTGACCCAGGGTTATATAGGCGCCGACGCCGCTGGAGCGCCGACCACGCTCGGCCGCGGCGGATCGGACTACAGCGCCAGCCTATTCGGAGCGGCGATCGGCGCTTCCGAGATCCAGATTTGGACCGACGTCGAGGGCATCCTCACCTGCGACCCCCGTGTCGTGCCGGCCGCGCGGCCCGTCGAGCTCCTCGGCTACGACGAGGCCGCCGAGCTCGCGGCCTTCGGCGCCAAGGTCCTCCATCCGGCGACCATCCTGCCCGCGGTCGAGCTGGGCATACCCGTGACCGTCCGCAACAGCATGGTCCCCGACGGGCGCTTCACGACGATCTCGCGGGAATCGGCCTCGGGGCAGCCGGTCACGGCCCTAGCCTCCCGCGGCCCGGTCACGGTGATCACGGTGCGCACGCCGCGCATGCTCGGCGGCGCGGGCTTCCTCGCGAGCATCTTCGAGGCCTTCGGCCGGCGGGGAGTCAGCGTGGACCTAGTATCGACCTCCGAGGTGAGCGTCTCGGCGACGGTCGACGGCAAAGCTGGCGTCGAGGAGCTGGCCAGGGACCTCGCCGAGCTGGGTGAGGTCAGGATTATGCGAGACCGCGCGGTGGTGGCCCTCGTAGGCGAGCGCTTGCTCAAGACCCCGGGCGTGCCGGGAAGGGCATTGGCGGCCCTCAACGACATCAACGTCGAGATGATTAGCCTGGGGGCGAACGAGATCAACCTTAGCCTCGTGGTCGAGCTCGGGCAGGCCGCCGAGGCTCAGCGGCGCCTCCACGCGGCCTTCTTCGAAAGAGAATAGGAGGTATCATGAAGATCGGCATCTTCGGCAGAGGCAGGCTCGGCAGCGCGGTCCAGTCCCTCGCTTCGCGGGAAAAGGACCTCGAGATCGCCTGGTTCATCGATAAGGGGGAGGAGCCGGCGGGCCCGGCCGACGTTGCCCTGGATGCCAGCGCCGCCGAGGCGGTCGGAGAGCATGTCGACTGGGCCCTGGAGTCGGGCACCGACCTCGTCATCGGCGCGACGGGCTGGGATCGCGCGATCCTCGATCCGCTCCGGATAAAGAAGGCCCGCAGGGGCGTCCTATTCTCCCCCAATTTCTCGCTGTCGGTGGCCTTTCTGCGAAGGGCCGCGCTTGCGCTCGGCCGCTTCGCGGCCCTCGAGGCGGACAGCTCGCTCGCCATCGTCGAGAGGCACCACTCGGCCAAGGCCGACGCTCCCAGCGGGACCGCGAAGCTCCTCGCCGAGGCCCTCGTCGCGGGCTGCCCGCGCTACTCGGGCTGGAACCAGGGCAGAGCCGAGGTGGGAAAGATAAATATCGCGAGCCTCCGCGCCGGCTCGGAAGTCGGCTACCACGAGATCAGGCTGGAAACGGCGGCGGAGTCGATAGTGCTTTCGCACGAGGCCGGCTCCCGCGAGATCTTCGCGAAGGGCGCCCTGGTCGCCCTCCGATGGATCCGGGGCCACGAAGGCCTCTTCACCTTCGACGATCTGGCCGCGGACATGATCGACCCGCTATTCGAGACCTGAGGAGAAAGCGATGGACATGGAAAGACTGCACGGCCTGGGAGTCGCCCTAGCAACTCCGTTCAAACCCGCCGAGACTCGGGGATCCGCGGGCTCCCTTCCCGAAGCCTTCGGCTCCGGCGGCGTCGACATGCCCGCCTACAGGGCTCTCGTCTCCCGTATCGCGGGGGCAGGGGCGGACTTCCTCGTGGCCCTCGGTTCCACGGGCGAGGCCGCGACCGTTACGGATGCGGAACGGGATTTGATATTGAAGGCGACGCTCGAGGAGTCTAAGGGCGTCCCGGTCATCCTCGGGACCGGGCACAACTCGACCGCCAAGGCCGCCGAGCTCTCGGCCCGAGCGGCCAGTCTCGGCGCCGACGGCCTCCTCGTCGTGACTCCCTACTACAACAAGCCGCAGCCCGCGGGCCTCGAGGCGCATTTCCGCGCCGTGGCCGCGGCGGCGCCCGGGCTGCCGATAATCGTCTACAACGTGCCCGGCCGCACGGGACTCAACCTGCTCCCCAAGGACCTCGCGCGCCTCTGGGCGATTCCACAGGTCGTAGCGGTCAAGGAATCCTCGGGGAACCTCGCGCAGATCGGGGAGATACTCCGGACGATTCCCGCGGGCAAGCTACTCTTCTCGGGCGACGACCCCCTAGCCCTACCCACCATCGCGATGGGCGGCGAGGGGCTCATCTCGGTCCTCGGCAACATCCTGCCCGCCGAGACCAAGGCCCTCGTGGACGCCGCCCTCGCGGGCAGACGGGACGAGGCGCGGATGCTCCACGCCCGACTGCTGCCGATCATCGACGCGCTCTTCCTCGAGAGCAATCCCGCTCCGCTCAAGGCCGCGCTCTCCATCGCGGGATACTGCTCGGACGCGGTGCGGCTTCCCCTGGCCCCTGCCTCGGAGGCTACACGAGCGAGGCTCGCCGAGCTCCTACCCGCATTCGGTCTAGGCTCGAAAAGCCGAGAATGAGCGGCACGGCATCTTCGCTCGAAGAATTCTACTCGAGGCCGATGGAGGCCATCCTCGCCGATCCAGGCCTGCCCGCGGCGCGGGAGGAGCTCCTCGACGCCCTCGAGTCCGGAGAGATACGCTCGGCATCTCGCTCGCCCGGCGGGACCTGGTCCGCCAACGCCTGGGTCAAGTCCGCTATCCTGGCCGGCTTCAGGTCCACGGGCACGGTCGAGCTTCCGGGTTGGCCGGGAGGGGCGGTCGAGAAGGCGGCCTATCCGCCCAGGCGCTTCGGCGCGGCGGACGGCGTCCGCGTGGTTCCCGGGGGCAGCTCGATCCGCAGGGGGGCCCACGTGGAGCCGGGCGTGGTGATCATGCCGCCAGCCTACGTCAACGTGGGCGCCTGGGTCGGCTCGGGCTCGATGGTCGACAGCCATGCCCTCGTCGGCTCCTGCGCCCAGGTCGGGGGGCGCGTGCACCTCTCGGCCGCGGCCCAAGTGGGCGGCGTCCTCGAGCCGGCAGGGGCGCGTCCAGTCGTCGTGGAGGACGAGTGCTTCATCGGCGCGCTCTGCGGCCTCTTCGAGGGTGTCGTCGTCCGCTCCCGCGCCGTCCTCGCGGCCGGAACCCTCATCACCGCCTCAACGACACTCTACGATCTCGTAAACGGCCGGGAGCTCCTCGGCGAGGTCCCCGAAGGCGCGGTCGTCGTACCGGGCTCGCGCCCCGCGCGCGGCGAGTACGCCGCGTCGCGCGGCATCGCGCTCTACGCGCCGTGCATCGTGAAATACCGCGACGGCAGGACCGAGGCAGCCACCGTACTCGAGGAGGCCCTGCGTTGAAGGCGGGTCTTTTCGCCCTTTCCGAGGCCGAGGCCCGTGCCTTAGCCGAGAGCCGCGGCACGCCCTGTTTCGCCTATCGCCTGGACATCGCGCGCGGGCGCTACGCCGCGCTCCGCGACGTCCTGCCGGAACGGGCTATCCTCGCCTATGCGGTCAAGGCTAATCCCGGATCCAAGCTCATCTCGGCCTTCGCCGCTAAAGGGGCAGCCTTCGACTGCGCCTCGATAGGCGAGCTGGACCTCGTGCGTGACGCCCTAGCCTCCGGCGCCCGCGTTCTCCTGGCCGGGCCGGGCAAGTCTAGGGATGAGCTCCGAGCGGCCCTCGCGATGGGAGCCAGGATCCAGGCCGACGGGATCGAGGACTTCGAGCGTCTCGATGCCTTGCTCGCGGCGGAGTGCGGGCCGAGGAGCGGCCTCGCGTCCTCCCTTTCGGTCAACCTCCGGGTGCAGCCCGGTTCGGGCATCGAGGAAACCTCGCCGATAATCGGCGGCTCGAGCCCATCGGCCTTCGGCGTCGACGAGGAGGACCTCCACGCCTTCCTGAAGGAGGCCTCGCGCTTCCCCCGCATCAGGATCGCGGGACTGCAGATTTTCGCGGCGAGCAACGAGCGGAGGGCCGAGCGGCTCCTAGAGAACCATCGCGCCGCCTTCGCCATAGGCGAGAGATTCCAGAAAGAGACCGGTTCGCCCCTTGATCTTCTCGATCTGGGCGGAGGCCTGGGGATTCCCTACGCGGACGGAGAGCCCGAGCTCGATATCGCTGCATTCGGCGAGGGCCTCGGCGCCCTGATCGTCGCCAACCCGTGGTTCTCTGGCAGAGTCGTCGTCGAGCCGGGCCGCTGGCTCGCCGGGCCCTGCGGTGTCTATCTCGCGCGCGTCGTCCGTACGAAGACGAGCAGGGGAGAGCGCTTCGCGATCCTCGAAGGCGGCCTCAACCACCTTTTGCGTCCCCTCCTCACCGGCCAGAGCTTCCCCGCCGTCGCCATCCGGAAGTCGAGCGCGACTGCGCCTATCGCTCTCGTCGCAACTACCCTCGCGGGACCGCTCTGCACTTCCCTCGACCGTCTCGGCGTCTCCCTCCTGCCTCACCTCGAGGCCGACGACCTGATTATGTTCGGACAGGCAGGGGCCTACGGCCGCACCGAGGCGATGACTGACTTCCTCAGCCATCCCGCCGCCGCCGAGCATTGGCTGGAAGGCTCCCCTTCGGCCTAAGGAGGAGACGGCCGAAGGCCGGGCCTTATCCGTGGACTGAAGTCAGATGCCCGTGCTATATAGTGACCGCGAGCCCCGATAGGCCCGGCCGAAAGGAAAAGCATGACGGAAAAGCGCGTCCCCCTCTCGAAAGAGCGCCTTGAGGAAATCTGTTTCGAGCATCCCACGCCCTTCCACCTCTACGACGAGGCGGCCATACGCGGTAATGCGAGGAGGCTCCTGGACTCATTCTCGATTTTCGGGGATGGGTTCAAGGAGTTCTTCGCGGTCAAGGCCCTGCCCAATCCCTTCGTCCTCAAGATCCTCGCCTCGGAGGGATTCGGCGCCGACGCGAGCTCCCTCCCCGAGTTGGTCCTCGCCCAGAAGGCGGGGATAGTCGGCGAGGACATCATGTTCTCCTCGAACGATACCCCGTCCCCCGAGTTCGCGGCTGCGCGAAAGGCCGGGGCCATCGTCAACCTCGACGACCTCTCCCACATAGAGTCCCTCGCGAAGGCGGCGGGCGTGCCGGAGCTCGTGTGCTGCAGGTACAACCCCGGCCCGCTCAAGGAAGGGAACGCCATCATCGGCAAGCCCGAAGAAGCCAAGTACGGCTTCACGCGCGAGCAGCTCTTCGAGGGATACCGAGAGCTGAAGGCGAGGGGAGCGAAGCGCTTCGGGCTACATACGATGGTCGCCTCGAACGAGCTCGAGCCCGACTACTTCGTGGAGACTGGCAGGCTGCTCTTCGAGCTAGTCGCGGACATCTCGAAGGCCGTCGGCATCCGCTTCGAGTTCGTCAACATAGGCGGCGGCATCGGCATTCCGTATCGGCCCGAGCAGAGCGCCGTTCCGCTGGGGCAAGTCGCCGAGGGCATCAAATCCGCCTACGACGAGATCGTGATTCCCGCGGGCCTCGCGCCGCTCAAGGTATATATGGAGTGCGGCCGCGTCGTCACGGGCCCCTACGGCTGGCTCTTCTCCCGCGTCATCCACCTGAAGAGCACCTACCGGAAGTACGTGGGCCTCGACGCGTCCATGGCCAACCTCATGAGGCCCGGGATGTACGGCGCCTACCATCATATAACGGTGCTGGGAAAGGAAGATGCCAGGCCAACCGAGACCTACGATGTCACGGGCTCCCTCTGCGAGAACAACGACAAGTTCGCGATCGGCCGCGCCCTGCCTCCGGTAGAGGTCGGCGACCTCGTGGCCATCCACGATACCGGAGCCCACGGCCACGCGATGGGCTTCAACTACAACGGCAAGCTCAGATCCGCCGAGCTCCTCCTCCGCGAGGACGGGAGGGTCATCGAGATCCGCCGGGCGGAGACCATGGACGACTATTTCCGCGGCTTGGACTTCGGGCGCCTCGAGTCCTTCGAGGCGGTTGGTCCCGCGCATTCCGGGAAATGAGGGAGAGAGGCATGGGCGAGAAGGAATTCGTGACGCGCGTGAGGCGAAACAAGAACTTCGCCAACCTGACGGCGGGCTATCTCTTCCCCGAGGTCGCCCGCAGGAGGAAGGCCTTCCAGGAGAAGAATCCTGGTACCAAGGTGATCAGCCTGGGCGTAGGCAATACGACGGAGCCCCTGAGCCCGCGGGTGGCCGAGGGTCTCCGCCTGGGCGCCCTGAAGCTCGCCACGCGCGAGGGCTACTCGGGCTACGGGGACGAGCAGGGCTCCACCGAGCTCCGCGCGAGGATCGCGGAGAGGCTCTATCGCTGCAGGATCGAGCGGCACGAGGTCTTCGTAGCCGACGGCGCCAAGTGCGATATCGGCAGGCTGCAGCTGATGTTCGGCTCGGAAGTGTCGATCGCCGTGCAGGATCCCGCCTATCCGGTGTATGTCGACGGCAGCGTAATCGCCGGAGCGGCCGGCCCTGCGGTGCCGGGCGGCACGGGCTACTCGGGCATCGCCTATCTGCCCTGCATCCCTTCCAACGGCTTCTTCCCCGATCTGGCCTCCTCCCCGGCCGCCGACATCCTGTACTTCTGCTCGCCCAACAACCCGACCGGCGCCTGCGCGACGCGGCGGCAACTCGAGGAACTCGTGGCCTTCGCGAGGGAGCGTGGGACGATCATCGTCTATGATGCCGCCTATGCCGAATACATTTCCGACCCCGCGCTGCCGAAATCCATCTTCGAGATCGAGGGAGCGCGGAGCGTGGCCCTCGAAGTCAATTCCTTCTCGAAGCCGGTCGGCTTCACGGGGGTCCGGCTCGGCTGGACCGTAATTCCCGACGAGCTCCGCTTCTCCGACGGCAGCCAGGTTGCCAAGGACTGGAACCGGGTGATGACTACCCTCTTCAACGGTGCCTCGAACGTAGCCCAGCAGGGAGGGCTCGCAGCCCTCGGCGACGAGGGCCTCGAGGAGATGCGCGCCTCTGTCGCCTATTACATGGGCAATGCGGCCCTGATTAAGGGATGCCTCGACCGCCTCCGCATCGAGAATTACGGAGGCACCGACGCCCCCTACATCTGGGCGAAATTTCCCGGGAGGAGCTCCTGGGAGGCCTTCGAGGACATACTCGCGGATTGCGCCGTGGTCACCACGCCGGGCTCGGGCTTCGGCCCGGCCGGAGAAAGCTTCCTGCGCTTCAGCGCCTTCGGCCACCGCGAGGATGTCGAGGAGGCCGTGCGGAGGCTGGAGTCGAGATCGGGTATCGAAGCTGAGCGCGCCTAAGGGTCCCGGCCCCGGAAGCGGCCGGGTCTACTCGCGCGCGCGCAGGGCCTGCGCCATCGTCGCCATGCCGATACTCCTCTTGGGCGGCGGGTGGGCCTCGATCGCGCCCGCGGGAAGAGCGGCTTTCGCGCGCGGAGCGGGCATCGAGCTCGCGATCCTGAGTCGCCGCCTCCGCCCGGAATCCGTCGCCGCAGAGGGCGCGGACCAAGCGGCCGCCGCCGCCCGAGCTCTGGTACGCGCCTCGCGGCTCGCCGGCGTCGACGCGCGCGAGGCTCTCGAAGCCGCCTTCCCGGAACCGCGCTCGATACTCGGCATGCTTGCCCTCGACCGCGACATCGAGGATTTCCTCGACTATGCGAGTCGCAGGGACGCACTCGGCGATTACTACCGCGACCAGGCGCGCATATCGCGCGTGATGCGTCCTTTCCGAGCGCGATACGAGGCCGTCTTCGCAGCCGCCTGCGCGGTCATGCAGGGCCCCGGACGCGCGCAGGGAGCGGCGGCTGGCCGGAGTTCGAGCGTCCCGGATAGACCGGGACGGCCCTTTATCGCCGCCCCCGAGGATGTTTGGATGCCGCAGGAAAGCGAGCTGCGATTCGCGCATCCCTACGCCTTGGACGTCTTCTTTCGGACCGTGGATAGAGAGGGCGAGGCCGAGAGGGGGCCGATCATCAGAGCCTTGTACCCCGGGATAGTCGTCGCGACGGCCTCCGATTGGTCGGGGGGGCCGGGCCCTTCCGCATGGAAGGGCGGTGGCTTGAGCCCCGCTGCGGGAAACGGCCTCGTGATCTACGACCCCTCGAGCCGAGTCTATTGCTCGTACTTTCACATGAGTTCCGTCGTCCAAAGGCCGGGTTCCGTAGTCCGCGCGGGCGATTCCCTCGGCCGAGGAGGCAATTCCGGCGTGAACGCGAGGAAGCAGGGACACGGCGGGCATGTCCATCTGGAAGTGTTCGACGCGGCGCGGGATGCACCCTTTTCTTCCTATGAGATACTCGAGCTGCTGAAGAGATGATTTCTTGGAAAGCTCCTCCGGGCGGCGTATGCTTGAGTATGTCGGCTTACCCCGACGAGGAGACACCATGAAAAGGTCAGTCGTCGCTTTGGCGATCGCCCTGTCGGCGGCCGCGACCGTGCACCCGCAAAGCACCCTCGCAGGTTTCGAGACCGCGTTCTCGAGCTTCGCGGGCGATATGGCGGGGAGCCTGGCCCTCGATTCGACCATAGGCTCCGACTGGTCGGATGCCTATATCGGCGGATTCCCCAATTTCGGGGTCGGGGTGACAGCCGGCGCGGCCTTCGTGAGCTCCGACGGCGCGTCGACGCTCTTCAACGCCCTCGCTCCCGGCTCTCTACCCGGGGCCTTCAAGAGCCTGGGCATTCCCATTCCCGCCGTCATAGCCACCGCGAAGATCGGCATTCCCTTCCTTCCAATCGATATCGGGATCAAGGGAGGCTACATCCCGGCCTCGGCGGGAGCCGCCCTTCAAGGCCTTTACGGCGTATCGGCGAACTACGCAAACATGGGCATACAGGTCCGATACGCCATTATCAAACAAAACCTGCTCCTGCCGAACCTCAGCATCGGCGCGGCCTACGATTACCAAAAGGGAAGCATAACGGCACCGACCGGTATAGGCAGCCAATCCCTGAGCGATGGCGCCGGGGATTCGATCACCATGTCAAGTCCGAACCTGGCGCTCAGCTGGACATCCAACACCTTCGATTTCACAGCCCAGGTGAGCAAGCAGCTTCTCTTTCTCGTCCCCTACCTGGGCGCGGGATACACCATCGGTACCTCGTCCGTGACGGGAGGTCTCGATTCGAACATCAGCACCACCGGCTCGGCTGCCGCGATCGCTTCCTACCTCAGCGCCAATGGAGGCTCCCTGACTTCGACCGGCTTTTCGTATATCGCATCATCCAGCGATCCCGTGTTCCGAGTCTACGGCGGCCTCTCCTTCCGCATCATCATCGTCGACTTCGACGCGCAGGCGATCTACGTCCCGGCCGTCAAGGCCCTAGGCGCCTCGCTGACCGCGCGGGTGCAGATCTAGCCTTTCCCGCGGCACGCCTTCTCAAGACCCGGCGCCGCTGTCTATAGTGGGGTATGAATCCATCGCGCACTTCCTACGACGTCGTCATCCTCGCCGGGGACATCGGCGGAACCAACGCCAACCTCGCCCTGATCGGCAAGAAGGGCGGCACCTTCACCCTCCTCATGGACAGGCATTATCGCACCAAGGACGAGCCTTCCCTCATCGAGCCCCTCGGCCGCTTTCTCGCGGAGGCCGAGCGCGACCACGCCGGCATGAGGCCCGAGCTCTGCTGCATATCGGGCGCGGGCCCCGTCGCGGACGGGAGGATCGCGCTCACCAACGCGCCATGGGCGATCGACGCGAAGGCGATCGAGGCCGCATATTCGATCCCCACGACCCTCATCAACGACTTCACCGCGGTCTCCTACGGTGTACTCCTCCTCGACCCCGAGAATCCAGAGCAGATAACCCGGCTGCCCCACGGCGACGGCTCACTCCCGCGCCCCCAGCCGGGCGTGAGGCTCGTCGTCGGCGCGGGCACCGGCCTCGGCGTGGGCTACGTCGTCAAGGTCCGCAACAGAGTCGAGGCCCTGCCCTCCGAGGGCGGCCACGTGACGCTTCCGGTCTACGACGACGAGAGCCGGGGCTTCCAGCGCTGGCTCGAGGCGAAGTACGGATTCGTCCCGGGAGCGGAGACGGGCGTCTCGGGGCAGGGCATCGGCAACATTTTCGCCTATCTCGCGGAGCGGGAGGCGGCGGCGGGTAACCTTCCCGGCTTGGCAGCAAAGGGCATCCTCGAAGCGCCCGAGGCCGAGCGCCCCGCCCTGGTCGCCCAGGCTTCGGGTTCGGACCTCTTGTGCGCCAAGTCCATGGACATGTTCGTCAAGCTCTACGCGCGCGTAGCGGCCGACGGCGCCGCCTCTTTCCTTCCGTCGGGCGGCGTTTTCCTCGCAGGGGGTATCCCCGCCAAAAACGAGGAACGCTTCCTCGAGGGGGGCCGCTTCATGGCCATGTTCGAACGGAGCTACGCGAAGCATATCCGCGCGATCCTCGCCAGGACTCCCGTGATGATCGTCAAGGACTATTCGATTTCCCTCTATGGCGCGGCGAACGCCGCAGTGGAATCGATATGAGCGAGGCGGCGGGGGGAAGGCTGAGCGAAGCCCTGCTCCAGGACATGGGATCGAAGGGCATCGACGCGAAGCTTACTCTGTCCATCCTGGAGGATTACAATTCGGGCCTCTACGATTCCGTCGGGCTGGTCGAGGCGGCGGGCGTCCCGGCCGTCGACGGACTCTCGGTGGTACCCCTCGCCGTCCCGGCCGGCGGCGAGGTCGCGGACGGCGGCCGGCTCCTCTATGCGGTCGACTCGCGCGAGGCGCGCGTAAGGCTGGGCGCCCTCGGCCTCGGCTTCCCGCCTTCCGCGCGGGAAGGTCGGGGAGACGAGACTCTCTTCGATGCGGCTGCCCTGGGGGCGGTCGGGAACGCCCTCCTCGGCCGCACGGCCTTTGGCGTGCTGAACGGGGGATCGGCGACGAGCTACGCCGACTTGAAGAAGAATCTGGCCTTCGGGCAGGACGTGTTCGACGCCCTGGCGCCCGCGTATGAAAGGCTGGCTCCCCTATGCAAGGACGAGCCCAAGGGCCTTACGCCGGCCTACCTCGAGCCGAACGGATCCCCGGGCGCGAGTTTCCTCCTCCTCAAGATGCGCGCGCGCCTCATCGCCGCCCGCCGCGCCAAGGAGCGCGGCGAGAGGGTGGACGACTCCTTCATGCCTCTCTTCCAGATGACCAGCGTGTCCAACGACGCCCGGGTCGCTCAAGCCTACGAGGCCTACCGCGGCCACCCCTTCATAGCTCCGCTCGCCTGCGAGCTGGGCCTCGACGGGGCTCGCTGGGCGACTGGCGTCCAGCCCATGATCGCCGCCTATACGCATTCCTCGGAGGGCAGGCCGAAGCGGATTTTCGACAGGTCCCGGGGCCTTCCCGACTCGGCCCTCGCGTTGCCCGGCGGCCACGGCCAATGCTTCCGCGTCCTAGCTCCGACCCTGCGCTCCCTACACGACGCAGGCGCCCGCTTCGCCTACCTCGGCAACGTCGACAATCTGGGCTACCTGCCCGACCCGGTCGAGGTCGCCATCCTGGCGCTCTCGGGCCGGCCCGCGTCCTTCGACTTCTCGCTCCGGACGGCCGTCGACGTGAAAGGCGGTATCCTCGTCACTACGGCCGCGGGCGGCCGGACGATCGCCGATATAGGACCCGCCATATCCTTCGAGGAGGTCCGGAGGATCGAAGCGCAGGGCGCTTCGATCCTCTTCAACTGCGCGATCGGCCTCTTCGACCTCGATTGGCTCGTTCCGCGGCTCGATGAGATCGGCCGAGGCCTCCCCGTGCGCTTCAGCGACCAAGACAAGGACGCGGGCCGCTACTCGCAGGCCGAGCAGGTCACCTGGGAGGTGTCGGGCTTACTTCCGAGCTTCCTATCCTTCGCCGTCGACAAGTACGACCGCTTCATCGCGGCCAAGCTCTTGGCAGAGACCCTCCTCACGAGCGGCGCCGCGGAGGGGGACCGTCGCGTGCCGTCCGAGCTCGCCGATACCTCCCGCAGGCTCAAGCGGGCCCTGGGGCTCAAGCTCTCGGATTCCTATGGCCTCGCGATCGAAGACGGGCGCTGGGCGCCGGTCTCAGGCGCCGAGGATCGATAGGACAGCAAAGCAGAGCAGCATCGCCCCGATTCCGATCGGCAAGCCGACCGCCATCCATTCCCTGCTTCTTATCCCGAGCCTGCCCGCCGAGATGATGTTGGAGATATTGCCGGGGATCAGCATGCCTCCAGCCACGACCAGTCCCAAAAGAGCGTAGGCAAGCTGGTCCCTCCCCATCGCCGGGTCGATCTCGGCGGCAGCGAGGGTGGCGTTGTCGAGTATTGCGGAGAGGGAATTGAGCCAGAAGAGGCCCGCAGCGGGCACTTTGGCGATGTAGGTGTCGACGATGGGCTTGAACCCCGCGCCGAGAAGCGCCAGAGCGATTATGAAGAGGTAGGTCTTCGCCGAACTCGCGATGACATCTCCGTAGCCCTCCTTTCGACCCTCCTTCGGCCTATCATCCTCGGGCTCTCCCGCGACGAGGATCGCTGCTAGGGCGCCGAATCCCAGAATGGCGGGTATGACGTAGGGCCAGAGTCTCTCGAAGAGGAACCAGAAGGACGCGTTGTACGGATCTCCCTTGAGCTTGGCGATGACGATCGTGGCGAGAGGCCCGCCGAGAGGCGTGAGGACGGCGCTTATGCCGATAGCATAGCACGCAATCACCACGATCCTTATTTCGTCCCTGCAGTCCAGCCTCATGCAATCGACGACCTCCACGAGGAGAAGGGCGGCTACGATGGAGGTTACGAGGCTGGTGACTATGCCGAGCGCGACGACGATGACGAAGGCGAAGGCTCGGGGACCGAGGGCCGCACCGGCCGCTCCGATCGCCCTCCTCGCGGCGGGGCGCAGAATCCTGAAAAGCATTCCCGCGACCAGAACCGCGGCGCTGATCATGATCGGCTCGAGGAGGGCCTCCTCGACGAGGGACCAGGTCCACCGAGAGGCAGCCGAGACCGCGATGACTCCTATGGCGAAGAGGAAGAGCTCAAGGTTCTCCTCGACCTTTTTCACAAGGAAGGGCAGTATGAGAGCCAGGGCGAGGACGACGTACAGCGCGGCTATCGCGATACGGGCGTCCCTCCCGAGGCCAGCAGCTCCCCCAGCCGCTGGGGCCTCTCGGTCGCGAATTGCAGGAAAGGCAGCGGCTCGCCGGGAGAGGCGGGCGGCTGCCTCAGCGTGAGTTCCATCCAATCGATAGCCTGCCACTCGCCGAGCTTGAACGCGGTGTCCGGGAAGCGGCCGAGGGATTCGAAGCCGAGCCTTTCGTGGAGCCTGAAGCTCGAGGGATTCGGAGGCGTGATCACCGCGTAGACCTTTACGTAACCGAGTTCTCTGAGGATCCCGACCAGGGCACTCAACAGGGCCTTGCCTATTCCGCGGCCATGCGAATCCCCGCGGACGTAAACCGAATCCTCGAGCGACCAGCGGTAGGCGGCGCGTTCGCGGTATCTCGTGGCATAGGCGTAGCCGAGGACTTCGCCACCCTCATCGAATACGATGAACGGGAAACTGGAGCCGATCCTTGCGATCTTCGCCTCGATGTCCTCGACGCTCGGCGGCGCCTCCTCGAAAGTGATGGCCGTCGTCTCGACATAGGGACGGTAGATGGCGGCGATCGCCCCGGCGTCGCTCCTCTTCGCTATTCTCAACATTGCAACTCCTATACACTATTATTCGCTCTCTGCGCAAGGCTTTAGACGATGGCGCGGGGCCGCGGGAACCTTCATTTGCGAAGCTTTTATTCATGAACGGACATTATTGTAGGTTGCTGCATCCAATTGAACCCATTCCTCTTGTCCCCACCAAAACTTCCCAATTCCCCAGGGGCGGCGCGACTCTCCAAATATAGCCGTTGTAATGAATTATTTCCGCGAAATACGTCCGTGGTCGATTGCGGCGCCATGATGTTTTCAAACAGTGGACCCTCAATAAGGCACGGAACATGCTTAGTGAATTGGAGTCCTGTTAGGATTGCTTCATAACTCAAAGGAGGTTCGGATGGGTATCGGGAAGACACCAGGCGACATCATCTCTTTCATCCAGAAAGAGAAAATTGAGGTCATCGATCTGAGGTTCATGGACTTCCCCGGTTTGTGGCAGCATTTTTCCATAACAACGCACGAACTGGACGAGGAGGCCTTCGAGAAGGGACTCGGTTTCGACGGGTCGAGCATCCGCGGCTGGCAGGCGATCAACGAGAGCGACATGCTGGTCAAGCCGGTGCCCGATACGGCCTTCGTGGACCCCTTCCTCAAGGCGAAGACCCTCGTGATGATCTGCAACATCTGCGATCCCCTGACGGGCGAGGACTACACGCGTGACCCGCGCAACATCGCGCGCAAGGCCGAGGCCTACCTCAAGCAGACCGGCCTGGCGGAGATCGCCTATTTCGGGCCCGAGTGCGAGTTCTTCATCTTCGACGACATACGCTACGACCAGAACGAGCACGAGGGCTACTACCACATCGATTCCGCCGAGGGGAGGTGGAACACCGGGCGCGTCGAGACGCCGGGCAATCTGGGCTATAAGATCAGGCTGAAGGAAGGCTATTTCCCCGTCCCGCCCAATGATTCCCTGCAGGATGTCCGCAGCGACATGATGCTGACCCTCGAGTCCATCGGCGTGCCCATCGAGGTGCAGCACCACGAGGTGGCGACCGGCGGGCAGGCCGAAATCGACATGCGCTTCAATACTCTGTTGACCATGGCCGACAACGTCCTCAAGTACAAGTACGTCGCCAAGAACACGGCGAAGAAGTACGGCAAGGTCGTCACCTTCATGCCCAAGCCGCTGTTCGGCGACAACGGCAGCGGCATGCACGTCCATTTCTCGCTCTGGAACGGGTCCAAGAACCTCTTCGCGGGCGACGGCTACGCGGGCCTCAGCCAGATGGGGCTCTACGCCATCGGGGGCATCCTCAAGCACGCGCCCTCCATTCTCGGCTTCGCCACCCCAACGACGAACAGCTTCAAGCGGCTCGTCCCCGGCTTCGAGGCCCCGGTCAACCTCGCCTACTCGCGCCGGAACCGGAGCGCCTCGGTCCGCATACCAATGTACTCCACCTCGCCCAAGACGAAGCGCATCGAGTTCAGGTGCCCCGACCCGAGCTGCAATCCTTACCTGACCTTCTCCGCGATGCTGATGGCGGCGCTCGATGGAATCGTCAACAAGATCGATCCTGGGAAGCCCCTCGACAAGGACATTTACGACCTGCCCCCCGAAGAGCTCGCGGCCGTTCCCAAGGCCCCCGGCTCGCTGCGCGAGGTCCTAAAGCATCTCGAGGATGACCATGAGTACCTGCTCAAGGGCGACGTCTTCACACAGGACGTGATCGAGACCTGGATCGACTACAAGATGAAAAACGAAGTGCTTCCGCTCGACCTGCGGCCTCACCCCTGGGAGTTCATGCTCTACTTCGATATCTAAACGCCCTGGCGGGCCGCGGCCGCCCGGGGGGACGAGCCCCTCGGGCGGCGCGGCCCGCCGCTTGGCTTAGCCTCCGGCATCGTCCATACTCGTCTTATGGCAGCGACCTTCGAGGCGGTATGCTCTCTCCTTCCCGAGTTCGATCCGGGGCGAGTCGAAGAGCAGCTTTCGGGGCTCGGCCGCAGGTACCTCGAGCGCTTCACCGCCCGCGAGGCGGCGGACCACGTCCGCACCCTGGCCAAGCTCTCGCCCGAGCGTCCCGTCGTCTCGATCGTGCGCGGAGACCCGGAGACGGGCATTCGCTGCACGATACTCGCCTTCGATTATCCTTCCGAGTTCTCCTATATCACCGGCATCCTTTCGTCGATGGGCTTCGACATCCTCGAGGGGGACGTGTTCACCTTCGGCCCGGAGGGCAAGGCGCGGAGAAGCGCGGGCGCGGCGGCCTCGCGGAGGCCCGAACGCCGGAAGATAATCGATTCCTTCGCGGGCAGGGTCAGGCGGGAGCTCTGGAGCGACGATTGGCCCGAAGCCCTCGACGACAGACTCGAGCGCGTCGTTCTCATCCTCGAGCGGGGCGGAGCGGACTCCCAGGCCAGGACGAAGCGCGCCGTCGCCGAGCTCGCCGCGTCCGCCTTGGAGGAAATAGGCGCGCCCGACAGGTCCGTCCTCTATCCCGTCGTCATCGAGGTCGAGGACTCGAGCCCCGATCTCGTCCGCGTGCGCGTCGAGTCCGAGGATACGCCCTTCTTCCTCTTCGCCTTCAGCGCCGCGCTCTCACTCCAGGGAGTCTCGATCGAGCGGGTCACGATCAGGACGCAGGGCTCGCGGATAGAGGACGTCTTCGAGTTCGCGGACGCCTCCGGCGGAGCGATCGACGACCCTGCGCGAATAGACCGCATCAAACTTTCAGTGCTCCTTACGAAGCAATTCACGTTTTTCCTCGGAGGGGCGGGAGACCCTCGCGCGGCCATCCTACGCTTCGAGGACCTCGTCGCCGAGGCGCTGGCCGCGCCCGAGCAGGGACGGCTGCTCGAGCTCCTCTCGAGCGGGAGTGTCATGGGCGACCTCGCGCGCCTGCTAGGAGCCAGCACCTTCCTCTGGGAGGATTTCGTTCGCGTCCAGTACGAGACCCTCCTGCCCATGCTCGGGCCGCGACCCGAAGGAGGGGGCCTCTCTGAGCCGCTCGAATCGCTGCCGGGTCGCCTGGGATCGGCGCTGGAGGGCGCGAGCTCGGAAGAAACCTTTGTGGCCTCCCTGAACGCCTTCAAGGATCGCGAGATACTTCTCTACGATCTGGACCATATCCTGGGCCCGCGAGCCGATTTCCTGATGCTGAGCCGAAGGCTGACCGCCCTTGCGGAGCTCGTCGTCGACGCGGCCGCCTCTTTCGCGTACGGCATTCTCGCCACGAGGCACGGCGAGCCTCTTACCGCGGCAGGTTTCCCCGCGAAATACGCCATCATGGGACTCGGCAAGATGGGGGGCGCGGCCTTGGGCTACGCTTCCGACATCGAGCTCCTCTTCGTCTACGACGATTCCGGCCTGACCGCCGGCCCGAAAGTCGTCGAGAACGCCGAGTTCTTCGGCTCTCTGGTCCGCGCAGTCCAATCCTACGTCCGCGCGAAGCGGGAGGGGATTTTCCAGATAGACGTTCGCCTGCGACCCCACGGCGCCTCGGGCCCCCTCGCTTGCAGCCTCGAGAGCTTCTGCACCTACTACGCCCCGGGAGGACGGGCCCACTCCTACGAAAGGCTGGCCCTAGTCCGGCTCCGGGCGGTCGGCGGGGACAAGACCTTAGGCGAGCGGGTCGAGCGATTGCGCGACGAACTCGTCTATGCGGCGAAGGGCTTCGATATCGTAGAGTTCCGGGACCTGCGCGAGCGACAGCTGCGGGAGAAGACGAAGCAGGGGAGGCCCAACGCCAAATTCGGCTCGGGGGCACTGGTGGACCTGGAGTACGCCGTGCAGATACTGCAGGTCAGGCACGGAGCGGGCGACGGCAAGCTACGCACGCCGAGAATCCATGAGGCGATCGGCGAGCTCGCCACGATCGGCGTGCTTGGGGAGCAAGAGGCGCGCGAGCTCGCCGCCGCCTATGATTTCTTCCGTACCCTCATCAACGGTCTCAGGATGCTCAGGGGCTCGGCCCTCGATCTCTTCCTCCCCGAGGAAGGCTCCGAAGAGTATGCGCACCTGGCCAGGAGAATAGGCTACATCGCCGGGGGCGACCTGGGGCCGGCGCGGAGCCTCCGTCTCGATTTCGAGGCCAGGACCGCGGAAGTCCGCGCTTTCGCCGACCGGCACTTCAGCGGGGAGGAGCACTATGCGGTGCGACCGGCCAACGCGGCCGACCTCGTACTCTCGGGCGCGGCAAGCGACATCGAGAGAGATTCGATCCTGTCGGCGAAGGGTTTCAGGAACCCGGCGCGCGCCTTCGTCAATCTCCGCAATATTTCAGGCATCGGCGCGGAGGGCCAGGAGGGCCAGGACGGCGCCTCGCCGAGGCGCCTGCGCTTCGCCCGGCTGGCGATCCTGGCCTGCGACATCCTGTCGCAGAGGCCCGACCCCGACATGGCCCTCAACAACTGGGAGCGCTTCGTCGATTCTATTCCCGATCCGGAAGCCCACCTCGCCCGGATGCTCGCCCAGCCCAGGCGGCTCGAGATACTGCTAGATATCCTCTCGACCAGCCAATTCCTGGCCGATGCCCTCGTCCGCGAGCCCGCCCTCCTGGACTACATCAGCGACCCGCGCGCGCTTCGCCCTCGCAGGGCCGACGGCGATATCGCCCAGGAGCTCGCGGAGCTTTCGCGCGCGTCGCCGGGGCCCGAGGAGTGGAAGGACGGTCTCCGGGCCTTCAGGCGCAAGGAGATATTGAGGATCGGAGCGCGCGACATCTGCCTCGGCACGCGGACCGCAGCCATAATGGACGAATTGTCCTCCCTGGCCGATTGCATGATCGAGGCCGCCCTCGCGCGCATCCGCGGGAGCGCCGGAGAGGGGGGGCTCCGCCCCCCGCTGCGCTTCTGCGTCCTGGCCTTCGGCAAGCTCGGCGGGAAGGAGCTCAACTACAGCTCCGACATCGACCTTCTCGGGCTCTGGGAGGGCGATGATCACGGACAGGACGCCGAGGAGGCGGCGACCGCGATCATGGAGAGACTGAGATCGGACCTATCGGATCACACGGCCGCGGGCTACGCCTATCGCGTCGATTTGCGGCTGAGGCCCTACGGCTCCTCGGGCCAGCTGGTCTACGAGCTGGGCGCCCTCCTCCGCTACTACGCCGAATCGGCCGCGCTTTGGGAGCTGCAATCCCTCCTGAAGGCGCGGCCCGCCGCGGGCGACCTCGACCTGGGAGAGACCTTCCTCGGGGCGGGGCGCGCGGCCTTCGTCGCGCGGCGCGATCCCGAGACGGTGGTCGCGTCGATCGACTCGCTCCGGCGCGAGGCCATCCGGAGCCTCGCGCGCGGCATAGAAGGCGGAAGGGACGTCAAGACCGGCCTGGGCGGCATCAGGGACGTCGAGTTCCTCGTACAGGGACTGCAGCTCATCCACGCCCATTCGGATCCGGGGCTGCTGCGGGCCAACTGCCTCTCGGGTCTGGAAGCCCTCGCCGAAGCCGGCATCTTGCCCGCGCAGGTCTCGGAAGGGCTGGCGGAGGCCTATGTCTTCCTCCGGAGGGTCGAGCATTTCCTCCAGATCTACGAGGACCGCCAGACCCACCGACTGCCGAGGGACCCCGAGCAGGTCCTCGCCCTGGCCCGGCGCATGCTCGGGGCGAAGGCTTCCGTCGAGCAGTTCCGGGCCGCGCTGGACCTGCGCTTCGAGAGCGTCCACCGGGAATACCGGAAGTTCATCGGCGGAGCCTATTGGGGAAGCATCAGTACCGGGTCAGGTACTTCTCGAGTTCCCAGGGAGTGACTTCCCTGTGCGACTCCTCCCACTCCAGCCGCTTCGCGTCGATGAAGCGCCTCGAGATGTAGGGCCCCAGGGTCTCGCTGACTACCTCGTCCTCCTCGAGGGCGTCGATGGCCGCGTTTAGCGAGATGGGGAGCATATCGCTCGAGGTGATCCCCGGAAGCTGAGTCGCGTAGGGGTTCTCCTCGTTTGCCTCCGCCAAAGGCAGCTCGCGGCGTACGCCGTCGAGCCCGGTGGCCAACATGACCGCGAAGGCGAGATAGGGATTGCAGCTCGGGTCGGGGCAGCGAAGTTCTACCCGGGTGTTCCCCGTCTCGATTGCCCTCGGCACCCGGATGAGCGCCGCGCGGTTGATCCTGGCCCAGCTTATGTGGACGGGCGCCTCGTAGCCTGCGAAGAGTCGCTTGTAGGAGTTGACGAGGGGCGCGAGTATCGCGCAGGCGCCCCTCGCGTGGGCGAGCTGCCCCGCGATGAAATGCTTCGCGAGGCTCGAGAGCCCGTGGGGATCGCCGGAGTCGTGGAAGGCGTCGCGCCCGTTCGCCGCGTAGCGCATGCCCTGGTGTACGTGCATGCCCGAGCCGCTCATGCCCGCGATTGGCTTCGGCATGAAGGTGCCGTAGAAGCCGTTGAGCTTCGCTATCGCCTTGAGCGCGACCCGGAAGGTCACGATGTTGTCGGCCGTCACAGAGGCGCCCGAGTCGCGGAAATCGATCTCGTGCTGTCCCCCCGCTACTTCGTGGTGCATCGCCTCGACGTCGATGCCGATCGCCGCCAGAGCGGAGATCATCTGGCGCCCGAGCTCGGCCACCGCCTCGGAAGGGGCGTCGAAGTAGCCCGCGTAGTCGTGGGGCGCCGGCGGGATCGCGGCGCCGTCGGCGCCCGGCCGCAGCAGGAAGAACTCCATCTCGGGGCCGGTCGTGAAGGAGAGCCCCATCTTCGCGGCCTCGGCCGTGGCGCGCTTCAGGGCCGCCCGTGGATCCCCGCCGAAGCTCTGTCCGTCCGGCGTGTACACGTCGCAGATGAGACGCGCCGTCGCCTCGGCGCCCTTCTGCCAGGGGAGCACCGCGAAGGTCGTCGGGTCGGGCACGAGGTACATGTCGCTCTCGGCGACTCGGGCGAAGCCCTCGATCGAGGAGCCGTCGAACCATATTCCCTTGACGAGGGAATCGTCGATCTCCCGTGCGGGGATGACGATGTCCTTGACCATGCCCTCGACGTCGGTGAATTGGAGCTCTATGTATCGGACCCCTCCCTGCTGGACGCGGGACATTATCTCGAACCTGGTCTTCGCCGCCGCGTCCATGCCGCTACCTGTGGAGCCGCTGCAGGAGGAAAGCGAGGGCCGCGAAAGCGGCGAGCAGGGCGAGGGCTATGGAGACTCCCTTGAAGCCCGCCGAGCGGAAGAAGCCGGAAGCGCCCGCAGAGCCGCTCGGCCGCTCGAGGAGGGCGAGGTCCGCCGTCTCGGGATGATCGATGGCCTCGACGAGGGCACGGACGTCCGGATACCTTTCCTTGGGGTCCCGCCTAAGGCAGCGGGCCACGATGGCCGCCACGTTGGACGAAATTCCTTCCGCCTCTCGGTCCAGCCTGGGCGCTCCGCCGCGGAGGTGCTGGCCCATGACCGCGAGGTTGTTGTCGCCTTCGTAAGGCGGCCTGCCCGCGAGCATCTCGAACAGGATGATCCCCAGCGCGTATATGTCGGTCCTCGCGTCGCCGCGCTGGCCCTCGACCTGCTCCGGAGCCATGTACTCCGGCGTGCCGGCCGTCGCCGTGAGATTGGCGTAGGTGACGCGATGAGACTTCTTGGTCAAGGCGAGACCGAAGTCGATTATGACCGGCTGTCCGTCGGGCCTTACCAGGATGTTCTCCGGTTTCAGGTCGCGATGCACGACATCGTTCTCGTGGCAATACGCGATCCCCTCCGCGATCCGCCGGAACAGGGCGAGGGCCCTGTCCTGGGAGAAGGGCGCCTCCGCCTCGAGGACGTCGCGGAGGGACTTGCCCTCCACGAATTCTGTCGCGATATAGGGCGTGCGGTTGTAGCTCCCCGACCCCAGCCCGCGGAGGACCGCTGGATGGCGCAGGCTATTCGTAACCTCGAGCTCCCTTTGGAAGCGCTCGTACTGCGCGGGATCTCCTATCATCATCTGGTCGGGGATCTTCAGGGAGACTTCGGACTGCGAGACGACGTCGTACGCGCGGTAGATGTCGCTCATGCCTCCCTGGGCGAGGTGGCCCAGTATCTGGAAACGATCGAACTGGTCCCCGATCTGCAGCATAAAGGTGCCTATATTATCACACTCCTTCCACGCTTGGTCAATGCGGCGAGCCATCCGCGTCGTTCCTTAGGCTGCGCGCGACCCTCCCGGCGCGCGCCATCCTGGGGGAGCGGGGCGGTCCGATTGATGTTCAGGACGATCACGGAGACATTGTCGTCGGAGCCGCGGTCCAGCGCGAGGTCGACGAGTTCCCGGCTCGCCTCGTCGGGGTCGTCCCTCGAGCGCGCGATTTCCCCGATCTCCTCGTCCTCTATCGAGCCCCAGAGCCCGTCCGAGCAGATCAGGACTCGATCGCCGTCCAGAAGGCCCACCTCGAGGATGTCCGCGCGGACAAATAACTCGAGCCCGACGGCGCGGTTCAGGATCGAACGCTGGGCATGGCCTCTGACCTTGTCCGGGGAGAGCACCTTCATGCGTACCAAGTCCCCGACCATGGTGTGGTCGCTCGTCAGGCAGCGCGTCTTGCCCTGCCGTATCAGGTAAGCCCTGCTGTCTCCCACGTGGCCGATATGGAGTCGATCCCCGCTCACGATCGCCGCCGTCACCGTCGTTCCCATCCGCGCCGAGCCGAGCCCTTGCGCCTTGCTGAGAAGCCTGGTATTGGCCGACTCTATCCCCTTGCCGAGGCTCCTCGGTATCGGATTCTGCGCCCCGTAGAACTCTTCGTATATCGTCTCGAGGGCGAGCGAGCTCGCGAGCTTCCCGTGAGAGAGCCCTCCCATCCCGTCGGCCAGCGCCCAGAGCAGGCCCCGCTCGAGGGGCAGGCTCGGGTCCGGCACCCGTATCGAGTCCTGGTTCTCCTCTCGGACGGTACCCACCTCGCTGAGGCCGCCGAAGTCTATGCCTGGAGCAATCCCTAGCGTCATTGATCCTCGTATCCGCAGTCGGGAAGGGCGGCCCGTCGGCCGTCCTTCCCGACGCCGCGAAGAACTACACTCTCGAAACGGCAGGGAGAATCGCCTGTCCCCTGCGCCGGCTCGTCACGACGAAGTATATGACGCTTATCAGCAGCCATCCCACGGAGATCGCGAGGGCGATGTAGGTTTCCTTGGCCGTATCCCCTCCCGATAGTATTCCGATCACGAAGATGACGACCACCATGAGGAGGTTGCCGGCGATCCCGAGGAAGGGGACGATGGCGTGCTTGATACCGCTGAACTCCTTCCTCCCCGTGAAGGCGATGAAGGTGATGAAGCAGATCAGTCCGTAAAGGGCGAAGGTCCCGAGGTTGGAGGCCAGGGTGATGGCCGTCAAGGTCACCACCCCGCCCAGGACGCCCACCGTGCCGATTATTCCCGACACGATGATCATGAGATAGAGAGCCGTATGTGGAGTCGCGTGCTTTTCGTGCAGGAGGCCCATGATATCGGGCATCTCCTTGTCCTGAGCCATCGCGAAGCTGATGCGGACCCCGGTATTCATCGCAGAGAGAGTCGTGCCGAGGATGGCGAGGGCCACCGTGAAGGCGATTATCAGCATGAAGGCGAAGCCGTTCCCTCCGAGGAAGGCGTTGCCCAGCTGGATCGCCATGTCGCCGATGGGAGCGCCGGAAGCCGCCGCGGCGGCCATCCCGTTCAGCTTTCCGTCCGCCGATACGAGCTTGTCGCTCAGCGCGTAGTTGGCCGCGAAGTACTCGAAGAGATAGGCGAAAAGCCCCTGTATGGCCAGCGAGAGAAGCACGCCGCGCGGGATGTCCCGCTTCGGGTTCTTCGCCTCGGCGCCGAGCGCGGTCGACGACTCGAAGCCGACCAGGATCAGTATGGCTATCGTCGACTGGAAAAGCAGCCCCGTGAGGCTGTGCGGCGTGATGATCGAGACGCCGCTAGCGTGGTACCAGCCGGTCGACGCGACATGGGCCGGGTTCCTCGTCCTGAAGAGTATGGCCAGGATGCTGAACACGATGAGGGCGGCCAGCTGGATCACATTTATCACGACCGCGGCCACCGTCGATCCGCTGATGCCTCGGATCGCGATATACCCGACGATGGCCGAGAAGGCCCAGGCTATAGCGATCTGGCTCCACATCGGCAGCGCGGCGCCGAAGACCCCGGCGATGTAGGTAACGAAGGTCGCCATGAATGCGACCATTACGCCCGGATAGACCCAGTAGAAGAGGTGGGCGGCCCAACCGGTGATGAACTTGGCGACGCGCGCCCACCTGCGGCGCTTCGGGTCGGCGTGGTCGAGAAAGGCCTTCTCCGCGAAATAATAGGAACTGCCGGTGCCCGCGTCCGGATAGCGGCGCGCAAGCTCGGCGAAGGAGATAGCCGTCAGGAAGGCGACTATGAGCGCCCCGACAATTCCGGTCCACATATCCAGGGCGGTGCTCTTTCCCGCCGCGTCCGCGCTCGCCGCCTGGAGCTGGTAGGTCATCCAGAGGAATGCGCCAGGCGCAATCAGAGCCATCGCGTTGACCGTAACTCCGGTCAACCCGAGGGTCTTCTTCATCGTCGTACTTCGGTCACTGGTCGCTGCCATCGATACCTCCTGATTAGACGAAGCCTCAAGGTTTTAACGAAGGCAACAATGCAACTATCGTGCCAGATCCGTTTATCCTTCCGATCTCGGCCAATTGGGAACGAGTCTATAAGGCCTTATGATGCAAATATTTGCGCAGAGAATGTGCCGTTGTACGTCTTCTCGGTCCAGGAAATAGCCACAATTCTCCGCATTTTTCTTTTTGCTGGGACTCAATAATGGTCGCAATGACTAAGAAAGGGAGGGAAGTGCTGCGCAAATGGTCTCTTCGCTCATGCATTCCCTATATCGCGGATGATCTGGAGAAGTTGTCTGGAAGATTTCCTACGTGTTTGTCGGTGATTACATAAAAAGATACTTCGAAGAAGTCGGCAGGTTTGCTCAGGTTAGAGTCTTGGTCTTCGAATCTAGTAGGATAAAATGTTACAACAAAATGATTAAGACTAGAAATAGCACCGGAATATAAAGAGCTGAGGTTCATACGTCAGCGTATGAACCTCAGCCAAATCCAAAGTCCCTGTCACTAAAGGCGAGCAGCGGCACCCATGTCTCAAACACCGATCGCGATGGCGATTACTTCTTCCATTCGTTCGACTGGATGGAAAACGATCCCTTTTTTGACATGCTCCGGTATCTCGTCCAAGTCCTTCGCATTTCCCTTGGGAATGATGATCTCGCGGATCTTATTCCGCTTGGCCGCAACCGTCTTCTCGCGGAGCCCCCCTATCGGAAGCACCTGGCCTGTCAGCGAAAGCTCGCCGGTCATCGCCAGCTTCTCCTTGATCCGCTTATCGAGGACGAGGGAGAGGAGGGCCGTGGCCATGGTGATGCCCGCGGAAGGACCGTCCTTGGGCGTCGCTCCCTCCGGTATATGCAGATGGATCTGCCGGCCCTCGAAGTACTCGCTTCCGATCGTATAGCGCTCCGAGGCTATATGCCGGACATAGGTGTAGGCTATCCCCGCCGATTCCTGCATGACATTTCCCATTTGGCCGGTGAGCTTGAAGCCTTCCTTGCCCGGATTGGCCACCGCCTCGATGATGAGCGTGTCGCCGCCCATGCTCGTCCAGGCGAGGCCCACGGACATTCCCGGCCTCGAGGCCAGCTTGACGTCGTCCTCGCTGAAGATGGGCTTGCCAAGGTACTTCAGCACCGCCGCCTTGTCGATCGGGAATTTCTCTCCTCCCTTGTCCTCGAGGACGACTATCTTCGCGAGTTTGCGGTGGATCTTGTCGAGGTATTTCTCGAAGTTGCGCACGCCCGCCTCGCGCGCGTAGCATTCCGCGATGAAGAGGAGGGCGTCCCGCGTATAGCGCACGGAGCTCCGCCTGAACCCGTTCTTCTCGAGGCTCTTGGGGATGAGGTAGTGCTTGGCGATCTCGAGCTTCTCCGAGTCGATGTAGCCCGGCAGCTGGATTATCTCCATGCGATCGACCAGGGGCGCCGGTATCGTATCCAGAGTGTTGGCCGTGCAGATGAAGAATACGTTGGACAGGTCGAATGGCAGATCGAGATAGTGATCGCGAAAAGAAAAGTTCTGTTCCGGGTCGAGGGTCTCGAGCAACGCGCTCGATGGGTCGCCCTGGTACGAGACGCCCATCTTGTCTATCTCGTCGATCATGAACACGGGGTCGCGACTCTTCGTGATCTTGAGGCCCTGGACTATCTTGCCGGGGAGGGCCCCCACGTAGGTGCGTCTATGGCCCTTTATCTCGGCCTCGTCCCGCATGCCCCCGACCGAGAAGCGGAAGAATTCCTTGCCCAGGGCGCGCGCGATGGAGCGCCCGACGCTCGTCTTGCCCACGCCGGGCGGCCCGACGAGGCATATGATCGATCCCTTGGCGTCCTTCTTGAGCTTGCGCACCGCGAGGTACTCGACGATCCGGTCCTTCACGTCCTTGAGACCGTAATGGTCGTTCTCGAGGATTTCCTGGGCCTTGGCGAGATCGAAATCGCCGGCGACCTCGACTTTCCAGGGCAAGGAGCAGACGAGGTCCAGCCAATTGCGCGTCACGATGAACTCGCTCGAGTTGGGGTCCATCAGGTTGAACTTCTCGAGCTCCTGCTCCACCTGCTCCTTCACCTCGCCCTCGAAGGAGAATGCTTCTATCTTTTCCTTGAAGCGTTGGTAGTCCGAGCCCTTGGCGTCGGTCGGCATCCCCAGCTCGCCCTTTATTGCCTTCAGCTCCTCCTTGAGGAAATACTCGCGCTGGCTCTTCTCGATCTTCTCGTTGATCTCCTGCTGGACGCGCTTCTGGATCTTGAGGAGCTCCTGTTCCTTCTTGATGAAGATGAGGACCTTCTCCATCCGCTCCCGCACGTCGGTCATCTCGAGGATCTTCTGCTGATCGTTTTTGTCTATATTGAGAATGGAGGCGATGAAGTCGGCGATCTTTCCGGGATGATCGATGTTGATCATGTTGAGCCGCATCTCCTCCGAGAAGAGGGGATTGTTCTCGGAGATCTGCTTCATCTCCCCCAGGAGGGCCCTTGTAAGAGCCTTGATCTCATCGGTGTCGTCCCCTTCCTCGTCGAGATAGCCGACGGCGGCGACTATCGGCGTTTCCTTCGAGAGGAATTTCTTTATCTTGAAGCGCTTGAGCGTAGAAATGAAGATATTCGCGCCGCCGTCGGGCAGATTGATCCTCTTCACGATCTTGGCTGCCGTTCCGACGGGGTGCAAATCTTCGGCCTTGGGCCGCTCGAACTCGTTCTTGATCATCACCAGGCCGACCATCCCGTCGGCGGCGAGAGCCTCCTCGATCACTTTTACGTCTTCGATGTTCCCGATCATGATCGGGGTGAAGATGCCTGGGAAAATCGGCCTCCCCGAAAGAGGAATAATCGGAAGCTTGTTGGGCAATAGCTGGTCAATGGGTATGATCTCGTTTTCGGCCATGTCGTACCGTCCTTTCCACTTTGTAGCTTACAAATTATGTCTTTTGAGCCACGTTGGCAAGGTTTCACCCGCTAATACCACGGTTTCGGAGTCGGTTTACGACCTTATGCGGCCATGCCGGATACTTTCAGCCGATCATTCCCTCGACGGCGCGTCGGATTCGCTCAGGATCGACGCCGAAGCCGGGAACGCCGAGCACTTCTTCCGCGGCGCGGTTCCCCAGCCTCAAGCATCGCTCGCTGGAAAGACCCCGGGAGCGACCGTAAAGGAAGCCTGCGGCAAAGGTATCCCCGGCGCCGGTCTCGTCGACCGGCACCATGCTGCGGACGGGACTGCTGGCTATTAGTCCCCTGCTCGCCCATACGGCGCCCAGCTCGGCCCTTTTTACGACTGCTTCTATATCCCAAGAAGCCAGGAGCGCGAGCCCTTCGCGCAGTGGTAAATCAGTCAGGGCGACGAACTCGTCCTCGTTGGCGAACAGGACGTCGCAAAAATCGGGAAGCATCGCGAGGATGAAATCCCGATTCACGGCTGTCAATTCACGGCTCGCCAGGTCCATCGCGATCTCCATGCCTGCGCTCCGCGCCCGACTCAGGCACTCCATGAAGAATGGCCTATCTCGCAGGAGGAAGCATTCCGCGTACAAAATGGCGCCGCGACGGAAAAGAGTCCGGCGAGGGGGCTCCAGGCAGAAATCGAGGGCGGCTCCTGGGGAGACGAGGAGGGTCCTGCCGCCGTCGGGCCGGATCAGCGCGCAATACACGCCCGTCGCGGCGTCGGAAAACGAGAGCAGGGACTCGACGCCGGAGGCGACCAGATCCTCGGCGAACCTCGAGCCTAGATCGTCCTCGCCGACCATGCCGGCGAAGGCGGCTCTGGCGCCGAGATAGGAAGCTGCGCGCGCGGTGTTCGCGGCGCCGCCTCCCGCCGTGACGGTCGCGTCGGGAAGGTCGGCCAGGATGGACCCGAGCCGGGCGCGGTCTATGTGCGCCACCGAGTTGTTGTGGAACCCGAGCTTCGGGGCATAAGCCTCGTCGACGAAGGCGATGACGTCCATCAGCGCGTTGCCGATGCCGACTATCTCCATCGACCCTCCTTCCCGCAAGTCATTATAGCAGACAAAGCCGATCTTTGCGGCGAAGACGCGCAGGCCGACTCCTTGACCCCTTCGCCCCCCCGTGCTAACGTGCATTTTCGTTGCGATTTCGCCGCTTAGTCGGGGCGCTTGGCTCAGCTGGTTAGAGCGCCTGCTTTACACGCAGGATGTCGGGGGTTCGATCCCCTCAGCGCCCAAAACCACTGCTTCGCGGTGGTTTTTTAATAAGGCGCCGAAGGGATCGAAGCGACTGAAAGGCGATCCCCTCGGCGCATATGCCGGCACCTTCGACCGCATTGCCTCGCTGGCTCGGCAAGGGATAGAGTGTCGTCGTGAAAGTGTCTCCCGCATCGAGGCGATCCGCGATCGGCGCTATCGGCGAACGATACTTCCCCGCGCTAAAACAGAGGAATTTCCGGATCTTCTGGACAGGGCAGCTCGTCTCGGTGGTCGGCACCTGGATGCAGAACGTAGGCCAGGCCTGGCTCGTCCTCGAGATCACCGGCTCCGCCGCCAAGCTCAGCGTGGTCAGCGCAGTCCAATTCCTGCCGATGATGTTCCTGTCCGTCTTCGCCGGTCCCTTCATCGACAGGTTCCCGAAGAGGCGGACCTTGATCGTCACGCAAAGCGCCCTCGCCGTCCTCGCGCTCGCGCTGGCCGTCATTACGGCCACCCATGTCGTGCGCTATTGGATGGTCCTCGCGCTGGCCTTCTTCCTCGGCATCGTCACGCTGATCGACAATCCGACCCGGCAGGCATACATGATCGAGCTCTCGGGGCGGGAAGCCCTCATGAACGCGGTTTCCCTCAATTCGGCGGCCTTCAACACGGCGCGCATCCTGGGCCCGGGCATCGCCGGCCTCCTGATCGAGGCGATCGGCATCGCCCCCTGCTTTTTCCTGAACGCCCTGTCCTTCGTGGCCGTCATCGCCGCGCTGCTCTTCATCGACGCTCCGCCCCGGGCCTCGACCACGCCGATCGTGAACGCCCGCGAAGTCCTCGCGAGCGCGCGCGACGGACTCGCCTATATACGCAAAAGGAGCGAGATCGCCCAGCCGCTGATTCTCATGGCCGTCGTCTCGACCGTGGTCATCAACTACAACGTCTTCGTGCCGACCTTCGCCAAAATATCGCTGGGAAGGAGCGCCTCGGGCTACGGCTTCCTCATGACGTGCATGGGTATCGGCTCGCTGATAGCGGCGCTCACCTTGGCGGTGAGCAGCAGGTCCGGGCCCAGCCGGCTGAGGCTCTTCGGAGGAGCGGTCGGCCTCTGCGCCGTAATCCTCGTCTGCGGCCTCCAGCGCAGCTACGCGCTGTCCTGCGTCCTCCTCGGCCTCGCGGGATTCGCCACGATCTCCTTCGCCACCTCGACGAACGCCACCATCCAGCTGGCCTCCGACGACGAGCACCGAGGACGAGTCATGAGCGTCTATTCATTGGTATTCGGCGGCGTCACGCCCATCGGAGCACTCTACGCCGGGGCCGTCTCGGAGCTCGCCGGGCCGGGCTTCTGCATGGCCCTCAGCGGCGCGATCGGGCTCGTCGCGTCGGCCTTCCTCCTCGAGAGGCGGCGGCGCCGGCGAATCAGCGGACCCGGGAGCGCTCGCCCTCCTCGAGTCTGATTTCCGCGACGTGCATGCCGCCGCTCGTGCCGGCCGTCGGGAAGCTGGCCCACATGCCCGAGTCGTGGGGGATGATCATGCGGTCGAGCCTGTTCCCGGACAGCGCTCGGATGGTTTCCAGGGCCTTGACCATCTCGGTCAGGCTCCCCACGCCGAAGCCGACCGGGGAATAGACGTCGAAGTCCCCCTTTGACCCGAAATTCTCGAAAGAATAGCAGGCGTCGCTGGTGAAGACCCACGGATCCGTCCCGCCCTCTCCGTCGTCGATCGCGACCAGCTGGAGGCCGTAGGTGTGGCTGTCGAAGACCGGGACGAGCGAGATTCCCGGCAGCACGTCCGGCGCGGCTCCGTCGAGCAGCGTCAGCCGCTTCTGCGCTATCAGGTCGATCGCCCTCTTGATGTCGTTCGGGTCGACCGCAATGGACAGGGACTCGAATTGCCTCGGCAGGGCGAGGACGTTTATCCAATCCAGGAGTTCCCTCCGCTGCATGTAAAAGCGCGCGTTGGGGAAGGCCTTGATGCCGCCCATATGGTCGTAATGCGCATGCGTGAGGATGACGGTATCCACGTCCTCGCCCCTGATCCCGATCTCCTCGAGAGCGATGTCGACGGGCTTGACCTTGTCGACTCCGAACCTCAGCGTGAGCTCGTGGGCGTGGCCCTCGTCGTAATACCCCGTGTCCACGGCGACGAGGTGGCCCCTGCCCTTGAGGATCAGGAAGCTGAAGGGAATCGTGCGGACGCCCTGGTTATGCCTGCCGTACATGAGGCTCGATACCGGCTGGGTCGAACAGTACGCGTATTCGACGAGCCACATGGAATAGCCGCCCATCTCCACCTCCTTGCGGGGACCCGCCCTCACTTCGTCGCGAGGGAGCGAGCGACGGAGCTCAATCCGACGGCGAGGACCAATATCCCGCCGCGGAAGAAGTATTGAACGAAGGTCGGGACGCCGAAGATCGCGAGGCCGTTAAAGCCGACTCCGATGAAGAAGACTCCGATCAGGGTGCCTACGATATGGAAATCGCCGTCCCTCAAGGTCGCCGAGCCAAGGAAGACCGCGGCGAAGGCCGGCATGAGGTATCCGTCCGCGGCTGCCGAGGTGCCCGAGCCGATCAGGGAGGCGAGGAGAATGCCCGTGACGGAAGCGCAGATCGAGGCGATCGACATGCCCAGCACCTTGATCCTGTCCACGCGTATTCCCGACAATCGGGCGGCGGCGGGATTACCGCCCGTCGCCCTGAGCTGGACTCCCCACTCCGTATGGTTGATGAAAACCCATAGGGCGAAGAGGACGGCAATCATGATGGCTATGTTGTCGGGTATGCCGAGCACCTTGCCGAAGGCCAGCTGCTTGAACGATTCGGGGAGGCCCGAGGCTATCGGCACGCCCTGGGCGTAGGCGTAGTTCAGGCCGACGACTATGCTGCCCGTGCCGAGGGTAGCCACGACCGAGTTGACCTTGAGCTTGGTTATGATGAGGCCGTTCGCGACTCCGATGGCCGCGCTGACGGCGACGACCGCGGCGATGGCCAGGCCGACCGGCCACCGGGACTGGACCATCAGGCCCGTCACGAGCACTCCGGCGAAGCTGGCCACGTTCGCGATGCTGAGGTCCATCTCCCCGATGATCAAGGCCACGGTCAGGCCCCCGGATATGATGGCCGACAGCGTCGCCTGGTTCGCGACGTTGACCATGTTCCTGAAAGTCGGGAAGATGGCCGGGACGGCGACCGAGAAGGACAAGATCATGATCGCCATGCCGATTATCGTCCCGAACTTGCTGACCGTGAGCAGAGCGGCGTTCCTCTTCGTCTTCCTATTCCCCGGCTGAAGCATTATCGCGACCTACCTTGCGCATGGAATTGTTGCCGGCTCACGGAGCGGCATGCTCGAAGCTCTTGTAGAGGATCGCCTCTTTGGTGATCTCAGCGCCCCTCAGCGTTCCGACGACCCTGCCCTCGGACATGACGGCTACCGTGTCGCAGACCCGCGGGAGCTCCTCGTTGTCGGAGGAGATGACGATAATCCCGGCCCCTTCGCCGGCAAGCTCCCGTATCTTAGCATGGATCTCGGCGCGGGCGCCGACGTCGACGCCCCGTGAAGGCTCGTCGAGGATGAAGACTTTCAGCTTCCTCGACAGCCATTTTCCGATCACGACCTTCTGCTGGTTGCCCCCGCTGAGCGTGACCACAGGGCTCTGGATCGACGGCGCCTTGATCATGAGCCTCTTCACGACGGCCCGAGCGATGCGGGCCGAAGCCCTCGCGCTCAGCAAGCAGAGGAATTTGCGAATCCTGAGCGGCTTCAAGTTGGTCAAATTGAGGTTGAACTCGACGCTGTCCTTGAGGATCAGGCCCTGACTCCTGCGCTCCTCGGGCACGAGGCCCACACCGCGGCCGATCGCATCGCTCGGGCTCCTAGGCTCGAACTCCTCGCCGTCGAGGATAATCCGGCCCGAATCGGGGCGATCTATCCCGAAGAGGAGGCCTGCCAGCTCCGTCCGCCCCGAGCCGACCAGCCCGCCCAGGCCGAGGACCTCGCCGGCATGGAGGGCCAGCGATACGTTCAGTACCCTATCGCCCTTGCTCAGGTCCTTCGTCTCGAGGACTATCGGACGCCGGTCTACGTCGTCGAGGAGCCTGAGCTCGGCCTCGCCCGCCTTGCCGCCGACGATGGCCTCCACGAGCGACTGCCTCGTCGCACTACGCCTGTCCGTGGTGAGCACGCAGCTACCGTCCTTGAATACGGAGATGCCGTCGCACAATGATAGTATCTCGTCCAACCGATGCGACACGTAGAGCACGGAGACGCCTTCGGCGGTCAGCTCCCGGACGACCTTGAACAGCCTCTCCGATTCCTCCGAGGAGAGCGAGGCCGTAGGTTCGTCCATGGAGATCACCTTGATCCTCCGCATGAGGGCGTGGGCGATCGAGACGAGCCATCGCTCCGCCACGCTGAGCTCCGCCACCGGGGTATCCAGCGGATAGCTCAAACCGATCCTCTCGACCGCGCCCCTCGCGTCCCGCTTGACTGCCTTCCAATCTATCAAACCGAAGCGGCTTGCCTTCTTCTGGCCCAGGGTCAGATTCTCGATGATGGAGAATTTGGGTATCAGGTTCAACTCCTGATGGATGAAGCTGAATCCCAATCTATAGGCGTCCTGCGGCCTGTGGATGACTACCGGCGCTCCTTCCAGGAAAATTTCTCCCGAATCCTTCGCTATGTCGCCCGAGAGGATCTTGATCAGCGTGGATTTCCCCGCTCCGTTGGGGCCGATCAGACCATGCACCTCGCCGGAACGAACTTCGAGATCGACATCCTTCAAGGCTTGGACGCCGCCGAAGCTCTTGCTCAGGCCGGAGATCCCCAGCAAGGGACCTCCGGCCGTCCTGCCCGATGTATCCATTGAGCTCCAGGCGCCTATTTGCTGCCGTCGGCGCCGGGATGCTTCTGGAGGAAGTCCTTGATCGACTTCGCGTTCACGACCACGACGGGAACTTCTACCGCCTTGGGCTTCCAGGCGGCCTTGGCCTTGATCGCGGCGTCCATGGTCTCCACCATGACACGGCCTTCTTCCTCGACGGCCGCCCAGGCGGTCGCCGTCATCCACCCGTCCTTGACGGCGACGATGGCGTCGATATTGCCATTCTGGCCATAGACCTTCACGTCCGACCTGCCCTGCTGCTTGAGCGCGGAGATAGCGCCCAGGGCGGGGTCGTCCCAGGATCCCCAAATCGCGAGCGGCCCGCTGCCCTTGGGATGGGAGGCCAGCCATGCGGACGCGAATTCGGCTCCATCCTGCAGATAGCCAGGGATCCTCACTTCGTTCTTGGTCACCTTGATGCCGGGGTACTTCGCCACGACCGCATCGAGGACATTTTCCCTCTCTCGCGCTACCTCGCCCGCGTGGTAGGTCAGGGCCAGGATGGCTCCCTTGCCGCCCATATCCCTCACCATCTGCTCCACGATAGGCTGAGCTTGGATGCCGCCGGTGCCGTTCGTCGCCGCGACCTTTCCTCCGAGACCGCCGCCCCAGGTTCCGACCACGATTCCCGCGTCGTCGGCCGCCTTTAAGCCCGCGCCCAGGGAAGAAACCGGGAAGACCAGGTCGATGATCGCGCCTACGCCGCGCAGGCTCAGGTTTTGGAAGGCCGCGTTCGCCTCGTCCGCGCTCCCGTGCGCGTCTATGACTATCGTATCCCAGCCCAGCTTCTTAGCCGCCTCGGTGGCGCCTTGGATGAACCTGGCATTGCTCGAATCATTGACGGTGATCGATACCATTCCGAGGGTAAGACCCTTGGAGGGCGCGTCGGCTGCCCAGACCAGCAAGGAAGAAATCGAAAGCACGGCTACGATGAAGATCACTCCGCGTTTGAATCCCATTCTCATGAATGACTCCTTATTGGGGTATAATCCGTCTTGAACGGATGAAGACCTAATTCAACTGAAACCAGAAATTTAGTAAAACTCCTTTACTGAAGAAGGATTTTTGTCTCGAATTGCCGTTTTACTTCGTTTATGGGCATTATTGGAACTTTTCGGATATTTGTCAATAAAATAATTTATTAAAATAATTATTCTATTTTAGTCAAAGATAGCACTATTTATTCAATTATCTAGTACGCAACATGATGAAATATGCTAGTATTTGGCATGGCATTTTCAATGAATACAGGTGACGGAATGACGAAACCGACATTGCAGGATATAGCGAAACAGGCGGGGGTCTCGTCTTCGACGGTTTCTCTGGTACTTTCCCAGAAAGGGAAGATATCGAAGGAGGTGCAGGAGAAAGTAAAGGCCGCGGCGGAGGACCTGGGATACGTCAAGGGACCCCCGACCTATACGGGCAAAGGCAATGGCATTGCGGTTCTCTTCCATTTCGATCACAAGCTCGCCCATACCTGGAACATCCTGAGGCAGGTGACGTTGAAGCTCCAGGAATACCTGTCCAAGGAAAACTACATTACGATCCTCTTGCCGATCAGCTACGACATGAGCGATGACGAGATATTCAGACAGGTCGTGGAATCCCGCGCGGTCGCGGTCTTCTCGATGCACTTCGGAAGGGAGCGCCTGTTCACGCGCCTGGAGGAATCTTCCATTCCGGTCGTCATCATCATCAACAGCCAGTTCCAGGCCAAGTTCCATACCGTATGCGCGGACAACTTCCAGGGGAGCTACGAGGCCGCCTCGCACCTGCTGAAGCTCGGCCACAGGAACATCGTCTATGCCGAATTCGATATCTACCAGCTGCCGGCGACGCTGAGCGACCGCTTCCTCGGGTTCTACAAAGCGATCAACGAGCACGGGCTAGCTCTCCCGCCGGAGCGCAAACTGCATCTGGACATCAACGACGCCGAGGACATACGGAAGAAGCTCGAGGCGGTATTCGCCGGGGTCGAGAAACCGACGGCAGTCTTCTTCGTCGACGACTACCTGGCCGCCCACTCGATCGGGATACTGAAGGACATGGGCTTGTCCTACCCCGAGGACATAAGCATCATCGCCTCCGGCGGCGTGCTCGACTACAACGAGCCCTATGTCCCCCAGATCACCGCGATGAGCACGAGTCCGGAGCTCCTGGGAAAATTCAGCGCGGAGATGATGCTCAATCGGCTCGAGAAGAAGCAGGAGAGCTACGTGCTGAAGATAAAGCAGCAACTGATCGACCGGGGGAGCTGTCGGGACATTTCCTAGACGAAGGGAAGGCGGCCGGGCCGATCATCGGCTCCTGGCGAGGAAATCGAGGAGCGCCGCGTTCACCTCGTCGGCCTTCTCCCAGTGCGGCACGTGGCCCGCTCCCAGGATGCTATGGAACTCGGCCCGCGGCAGGACGCCAAGGAGCCTGGCGCTCTGCTCGAAGGGCAGGGTGGCGTCCTCGCTGCCCCAGAACAGGAGGGCCGGGATGCCCGAGCGGCCGAGGTCCTCGAAAGCGCGGGCCAATGGCCAGTCCCCAATGCTTCGCATGGTCGCGAGGACGGCCCGCCCTACGCCGCCGTAGCGCAGCTGCGGCAGGTAGCTGGGGAGGAACTCGCGGAAAGAAGCCCGGTCGAAAAAGTCGCCCCTCTGCCCCAGGGCGAGGACCTTCCCGCCGCTGAGCGCCATGATGAGGTCCCCGATGATGGGAGAGAGGACGAGCCGGCCTATGCGGCCGGGCTCCGGCCATTCGTAGAGGGGGTCGACCAGGGCTATGGCCCGCGCGAGGCCGGGGTGGCGCGTCGCGGCGGCTGCGGCGACGGGACCGCCCATCGACAGTCCGACGAGGAAGGCCGGCTCGGCCAGGCAGAGCGCGTCGATCAGCTCGGCCAGCTGCTCGACGAAGAGCTCGAGCCCGTATTCGGCGCGCGGACGATCGGAATAGCCCCGGCCGTAATGGTCGTAGCGCAGGACCCGGAAGCCGCTGGACGCCAGGACGGGGGCGTTGCGGTCCCAGGTGGAGTAAGGCACGGAAAGCCCCGGCACGAGAACGACGAGGGGACCGCGCTCCGGGCCCGAGAGCTCGTAATGGACGTACCCCAGCCCCAGCCGAACGAAGGATCCGGGGAGGGAGGCGCGATCGGCCTCTATCAGCCTAGGCATGACTCTTCCCGGCATATTCCAGGGCCGGAGCTTCCCTTCTTTAGCCCTTGAAGACGAGGAGGGACTCGTCGTAGTCCGCCGGGGCCCGATAGCCCAGAAGCTCGACGCAGGTGGCTGCCAGGCTGGAAATGCCGAGCCCCTCGCGCAGGGCCGCGCCGTACTCACCCTTGGACTCGGGATCGAAGATCACGCAGGGCACGGGGTTCAGCGAATGGCTGGTCTTGGCGCGCGGCGTCCCGTCGGCCTTGCGGGTCACGGCCCCGGTCTTTTTGTCGTGCTCGTACATATCGTCGGAGTTGCCGTGGTCGGCGGTCAGGATCATGATGCCTCCCGCCTTCTCGACGGCCGACCTGAGGCGACCGAGCTGAAGGTCCATGCCCTCGATGCCGGCGACCACCGCCTGGTAGACGCCCGTGTGCCCCACCATGTCGCCGTTGGGGTAGTTGAGCCGGATGAAGGCGTATGTGCCGGACTCGATGGCCTCGAGGACCTTGTCGGTTATCTCCGCGCACTTCATCCAGGGTCTCTGCTCGAAGGGAACCCGGTCGGAGGGGACCTCGACGTAATCCTCGTAGGCCTCGGAGAACTTGCCCTGGCGGTTGCCGTTGAAGAAGTAGGTGACATGGCCGTATTTCTGCGTCTCGGAGACGGCGAGGATCTTGACCTTCGAGGCCACCAGGTACTCGCCCATGGTCCGATCGATCGAGGGCGGCTCGACGATGTACTGCCTCGGGACCTGGGCGTCTCCGTCGTACTGCATCATGCCCGCGTACTCGACCCTGGGCCGCCTCACCCGGTCGAACCTTTCGAACTTTTCCTCTTCGAAGGCGGCGGTGATCTCTAGGGCCCGGTCGCCGCGGAAGTTGAAGTAGACCACAGAGTCCCCGTCCTCGATCGTGCCTATCGGCTTCGCCCGCGCGCCGCCGGGAGGGCCTTCGACGACGACGAACTCGCGGAGATCCTGGTCGATGACGTCGGGCTGCTCCGCGCGGTAGGCCTCGATCGCGGCCTTGGCGCTCGCGAACTGCCTGCCCTTGCCGAGCACGTGGCAGTCCCAGCCGCGCTTGACCTGCTCCCAGTTCGCGTTGTAGCGGTCCATCGTGATGTACTGGCGGCCGCCGCCCGAGGCGATCCTGTAGTCGCGGCCCTGCGCGTTGTGCGATGCCAGGAAGGCCTCGAAGGGCTCGACGTACTCGAGGGCGCTCTGCTCCCCCACGTCCCTTCCGTCAAGGAGAATGTGGACCCGGACTTTCCGGACGCCTTCGACCGCGCAGCGCTCGATCATGGCCCGGAGGTGGTCGATGTGCGAATGCACGTTGCCGTCGGAGAAGAGCCCGATGAAGTGGACCGTCCCGCCGCCGGCGGAGCCCTTCACGTTGGCGACGAGTCTCTTCCAGGTGGCGCCCTCGAACATGGCACCGGTCGCGATGGAGTTGGATACCAGTTTGGCGCCCTGGGAAAATACGCGGCCGCAGCCGATGGCGTTATGGCCGACCTCGGAGTTGCCCATGTCCTCGTCGGAGGGAAGGCCGACCGCCGTGCCGTGGGCCTTGAGCCTCGCGCGGGGCGACGCGGACTCCATCGCCCGGAAGGCCGACATCTTGGAATCGGCGACGGCGTCGCCCTCCGGGTACCGGCCGTAGCCGACGCCGTCCATTATAACCAGGACGAGGGGGCCGCGCCGGCCTTTCCAGGCTGGATTCTTCTCGAGGGCTTCAACCATCTCCCGCTCCTTGCCGTCAGCGTCACTCGCCGGAATATTCGATGAGGGTCCTGACGGGCAGGCCCTCGAGGTTCTCCTCGTAATGCAGGAAGGGAAGGCCGACCACCGCGAAGACTCCCGCGGGCGTGGCTCCTCCCTCGACCAGGATCTCCGCCACCGCCTTGACGGTGCCGCCCGTGGCTATGAGGTCGTCGACTACCAGTACCCTGCCGCCCTCGGGGATATCCGCCTCGTGCATCTCTATCTCGGCCTCGCCGTACTCGAGCTCGTATTTCCTCGAGCGCGTCTTGCCGGGAAGCTTGCCCTTCTTGCGCACGAGGACGAGGGGGAGGCCCAGCCGGTCGCAGAGCGGAGAGGCGAAGAGGAAGCCGCGGGACTCGATGGCGGCGACCGCCTGCAGGTCCTCGCTCCCGTATATCCTGGCCATCGAGTCGACGCAGAAGCGGAAGGCGTCGGGATTCGTGAGTATGCTGGTGATGTCGTAGAAGAGTATGCCCTTCTTGGGGAAGTCCGGCACCTTGCGGATCGCGTCGTCGAGATCGAAGCCTGCGGCCATGGATACCTCTCAAGCGCTCGCAAGGACGCCCCTGAGCCAGGCCGCGAGGGCGGCGGGTTCGGGACGGCCTATGAAGTCGGAATGCGCGACGGAGACCTCGGTATCGGCGCAGATGCCGCGCAGCCAGGCTACCGCGGCTCCCGAGGAGCCGAAGAAGGCGACCTTCCTGCCCGCGAGGTTGATGCCCTTGAAGACGCGAGCCAGCTCGGCGAAGGAAGGGGCGCCGGTGGAGCCTGCCCCGAGCAGATAGAGGCGGGATGCGAGTACCTCGGACATCTCGACGCACGAAGCGCATTTCACGACGGCGCCGCGCCCCTGCTCTTCGAGACGGTCGGCAATCACCCTGGCCTCCCGCTCTATTTCCGGTTTCCCGTCCTCGAAGAGTATCAGCGCCTTGCCAGGATGTACCGCCACGAAAACGAATAGTATTCTCGCGCCGAGCAAGCTGTCAAGGTTCCGAGGCCTCGAGCGCCTCGCGCAGGCGCCTGGCCTTCTTGACCTTCATGGCGTGGATATAGGCATCGATAGCCCCGACGACTACACATGCTCCCAGCGCTGCTCCGATCCTCGCGTAGCGATCCGCGTCGGTGAGAGGCGCGGAATACTGGTTCTGGAAGGGCCAGGGGGCGTAGAGCGGGTTGAAGTCGTTCGCGAAATACCGTCCGAGGTCGAAAGAGAAGCCCGAGTAGAAGAGCATTATGGGGAAGGAGCCCAGAGAGACGATCTCGAAGCGCCGGTAGGGATTCTCGGGACCCGCGGGTAGGACCGGCAGCGCGGCCGCGGCCGGAGCGGCAGCCGCCTGGGAACTCGCCGGCGCGGATGCGGCGGGAGCGGCCGCCTGGCTCTGCGCGAGAGAAGGAAGAGCCGCGAGGAGAATGAGGGCGATGAGGGACGCGGTGCTCTGGCGCCTCGCTCGGACGGTCATGAAGGCCTGCTTCCGAACAGGGCGGACCCTATCCGTACGAGGGTAGATCCCTCCTCGACGGCGATCTCGAAGTCCTCCGACATCCCCATGGAGAGAACATCGAGGCGCAAAGCGCCGGGACTCGCGCCGAAACGCGAGCGGGCGCCCTCGAGCGCCGCGCGCAGGGACCGGAAGGAGGACCTGATCGCGGACTCGTCGGCGCCGCCCGAGGCGGCGGGCGCCATGGTCATGAGGCCTCGGGGCTCGAGCCTCCGGTCCCCGATCGAGAGGAGGAGCTCGAGGGCCCGATACAGCTCGTCGACGCCTCTGAAGCCCTCCTTCGAAGCTTCGCCGGTGTGGAGCTCGAGGAGGATCTCGAGTCGACGGCCGTCGAGGGCCCGGACCCGCTTATCGAGCTCCAGTATCAGCGCGGTCGAGTCGACCGATTGTATGCGAGAGAAGATCGACACGGCTTTCCCGGCCTTGTTGGATTGGAGATGGCCGATCATGTCGAGCCGGGCGCCGATACGGCCGGCGAGGAAGCCGGGATACTTCAGCTCGGCCTCCTGCACGCGGCTCTCGCCGAAGGACCTGAGGCCGGATTCCCACGCGGCCTCTGCCGCTTCGATCGGATGGAATTTGCTTACCGCGAGCAGCTCGACGTCCGATGATCCGCGGCCGGAGCGCGCGGCTGCGGCTCCTAACCTCTCGCGTACGGCCTCCACCCGGTCCCTGACGAAGGAATAATCCATCCCGTTCATTATACCGCCTTCAGGGCGGCCAAGGCGACAACTCGTCCCTGCGATCCTTCATTCGGCCCTGGTGGCCAGGATCGCCACGACGTCTCCGAAACCCAAGCGCTTCGCCAGAGGGTCCAAGGGGCGCTTGACGAAGGCCGGTCGAAGCCCTTTGGCCCAGCCGCCCCAGGTCACCCAGGCGGAGACCCGGAATCCGCGCGACTCGAGGAGGGCGGCGAGGGTCCGCCGCGCGAAGAGGTACAGGTGGTCGTATATCGCGCTCCTCCACCCGGGACCGAGGAGCCGCGCCTGGAAGCCGTCGGCGTTCGGAGTCGTCAGCGCCAGGAGGCCTCCCGAGGCGAGGACTCGAGAGGCCTCGTCGAGGAAGGAGGCGGGGTCGTTGAGGTGCTCGATGAGGTGGGAAGCGTGGACCAAGTCGAATCGCCCCGCGGGGAAGGCGGCCGCCTCGAGCGATCCGGCGAAAATGGGCAAGCCGTGGCGCTCCCGGCCGTAGATGGCCTGTGCCGTCGATATCTCGACTCCCTGCGGCTCCCATCCTCTATCGCGCAGAGCGGCCAGGAGAGCCCCGGTCGCGCAGCCGATGTCGACGACGCGAGGCTTGCGGCCCTCGGCCGCGGCCCGCTCGAAGATGGTCCCGGCCGCCGCGTCCAGGCCGAGGTCGCCGAGGGCGTGCAGCTCGAGGTCGCGGAAGGCATGCTGATTGGCCTCTTCGTAGCGCAGGTACTCCTCGCCGTAGCGAGACGCCACGGCCGCCGCGTCGGGTTGGGGGTTCTGCTGCAGGAGCCCGCAGCGCCGGCACCTGACGAAGGCGAAGGCGCCGCAGTCCCATGCCCGTCGGAACGACTCCCCACCGCAGAGGCAGCAGGGCTTCCGCGTCTTCGGCTCGTCGGAAGGGAGGGTCGAGAAAGTCTTTACCGTTGCGATGCGCCTACTCCACGAGGACGGTCCAGGAAGCCGAGCGCTTGTCGCCCGCTGCGTCCTCGACGCGCACTTCGATGGCCGTGCGGCCCCTGGTGAAGAGCCGCTCGGTCAGGGAGTAGCGGCCTTCCTTGGTCCTGAGCTCGTCGGCGGCTACGGGAGCGCTCGAGAAAAGCATGAGCCTCCCGCCTTCTCCCCGGGCGACGTCGAAGACCAGGTACGCCGCCTCGTCGCCGTCGACCGATAGCCTGATGCCGTAGGGCGCAGGGGGGCCTTGAGTCCAAGCCGCGTCCGCAGGGACGGAGACCTCGACCGCGACCTTGTAAGTGCCCTGGGGGAACGAGGCCGTCTCGCCGAGGACGTAGACCTTGTCGGCGCGGGACAGGGCGAGCGAGCGGATGACAGGAGGCTTGTCGACGGCCAGCTGCGGAAGGAGGAGGAGGGGATTGACCCACGAGCCCGCGCGGCGATCGAATACCTGGAAGACGAGACCCGGGCCCTCGATCCACCCGGAGCTGCCCGATTTACCCAGTATGTCGCCCGCGCGGATCTTGAGCGCGGTCGACCGCGTCCCCGGCGCCAGGTGCGAGTAGATCGCCGCTACGCCCTTTTGATGCTCTATGACGATGTAGGATCCCAGGGGCGTCGGCAGGCCCGAGGCGTTGGCGCCGTCCTCGAGGCTGAAGGACAGCTCGCCGTCCTCGGCCGAGCGTACGATGCCGTCCTCGGAGGAGAGCGCGATGCCCGCGACGACGCGTCCCTTCGCGTAAGTCCCGAAGGTGGCGGCGACCCGGGGGGGAGACAGGGGCCAGTCCAAGGCCGCTGCCGACGCTCCGAGGAGGACGAACACGGCAGCCGCGACCGTGAGCCGACCGCAGTTCATCGCTCCGCCAGATCCATGCGCACAATATCCTGGTCGGCGCCGAGGAATATGGAATCGCCCCGTGTCTCGACGAAGGCGAGCTCGGCTTTGAGGACCAGGTCGACGACGCGCCGGTCTGGCAAGGCCGCGCAGACGAGCCGCTTCTCCTCGCCGCTCCCGGATAGGAGGACCAGGAGCCTCCCGTCCAGGGTCGTGAGCCCCAGCCGCGAATCGGCCGGGACCGAGATAGCGGTCTCGTCGCGCGAGGTCCTGTCGAAGACGCCGACGCCCGACGGCGACTCGTAGGCCAGCTTGCCGCCGTCCGCGGTGAACCCCATGTAGACGGGCCTGCGATAGTCCGAGGCGAGGTAGCGGTGGTATCCCACCCGGTAGGCGGAGCTGCGCTTCTCCATGACAACCAGACGCTGCCTGTCGAGGCCCGTGATCGCCGCCACGAGGAGGCCGTCCGGCGAGACCGCCACGCCGTAGACACCGGGGATATGGGACCCGCCCGGGGCGAAATCGAGGAGGACTTTGCCCGATGCGCCGATCCCGACGATCCTCCCGTCCATCAGGCCGAACACGGCCATCGAAGGACTCGCGTCGAAACAGGTCGCTACCGAGCCGAACTCGTAGGTCCAGGCTATCGCACCGCTCCTCGAGAGCTCGGACACGGTCGCCTGGTCGGGCGCTATGACGAAGCGCCGGCCGGCGGCGAAGAAGGGGTATCCGACGGAGGCGACGCGGGCCAAGGTCGCCCCGTCCGGCGACTGGATCGCGAAGCCCTCCGAAAGCCGCTCGTAGGTGGCATAGGCGTCGGGAGCGAGCGCGACTCCGTAGGGCGCCGCGCCCGTAAAGAGGATGGTCCCGTCGGCGGTGAAGTAGCCGAAGCGTCCGCCGAGGCGGAAGGGAATCGGCGGGCTCGATGCCGAGGCCGAGACGGTCGGGCCGGCGGCGTTGACCTTCTTCGGCGCCGCCGCCGCGGGCGACTGCGCGAGGCTCCGCGTCCATCCGGGGACGAGGACGAGCTCCTTTTGCAGCGGAAAGGCGCAGACGAGGAAGTATACGATCCCGGCGGCCACGGTCCCCGCCACCGTGAGGCGCCTCTTTCCCGACTCTTCCATGCTGACCCCGACGCGCCTTTCGAAGCGCGCCTTGCGCGCGCGAGCTTCACCGACCGATCGGAATGGTATATAGTTGCCCGGTAAGCTGTCAACTAACGGAGAGCGCCACGATGGATATTGACGGGCTCTATTCCCTCGCCCTCGAGGCGTCGCGCGCCTCGTACTCGCCTTACTCGCGCTTCCGCGTCGGAGCCGCCCTCCTGTGCGCCGACGGCGCGGTCTACACCGGGACCAACGTGGAGAACCGCTCTTTCGGTCTCACCGTCTGCGCAGAGCGCAACGCGCTCGCGGCCGCGATAGGGGCCGGAAAGCGGGATTTCTCCATGGTCGCGGTGGCGACTCCGGACGCCGCGAGCCCGGTCAGCCCCTGCGGGGCGTGCAGGCAGGTCCTCTCCGAATTCCTACCGGCGGACGCGGCCGTGGTCTTCGGCCGCTCCGCGGAGGACCTCGTCGTCACGACGGTGGGCGGGCTCTTCCCCTACGACGCTCTGCACGAATTGGCCGAGCGCCCGGGGAGATAGTCCCCTATTTGCTCTTCGCTTCCTCGGCCTTCTTGAGATCGGCCTCCAGCTTGGTCGACCAGATCTCGACCTTGCGCTTGAGGGTCTCCGCCTCCTCCCTCTCGGATAGGACGATGTGGATCCTCCGGAGGGCCTGGAGGTAGATGACGGCGGCCCTGAAGTCCTGGACCTTGTGGGTATACAGCTCGTACTGCTCGCGATACCTGTCGGCGCTGCGCTGGAAGAGCTGCTTGACCAGGGAGAGGTGGCTCATGACCACTTCGCGGACGGGCGAATTGAAATCCATGTCGGGGACTGCGGTCTTCAGATTGACGAGGTTCTTCCCGACGGTCGCGACTTTGCCCCACAGCTCGATGAAGGAAGCGGAATACTTCGAGTTCTCGCCGAAGGCGTCCTCGAGGGACTGGACCGTGAATCCCAGCTTGCGCAGAAGCCGGAAGCGACCCTCGGAGTCGAAGTCCTTGATATCTTCGAGCTTCGCCTCGTAATCCGAGAAGGGCACGTCGAGATAGGCCGAGACCGTGTCCTCAATGTACTTGATGGCCCGGACGACGGTCTTACGCGCCTCCAGGAGATAGTCTTCGTTCTTGATGCCGAGCAGGGATACCGAGAGGCCGTTGACGAGCAGGTACCAGGAGCAGAGATCGAGGGCGTCGTTCGCGAGCTTCAGCCGCTTGTAGCCCGCGCCGGTCTCGTCCTTCGAGAGGAGGTCGAGAAGCGTCTTTTCCTTGGCGAGCCCGGCCTCGATGGTCTTGCGGTACTCCTTCACCTTCTCGAAATACCGGTTTCGCTGTTCCTGCGTGATTTTTCCCATCAGCTATCCCGCCAATCGCCGAATTTCCGGAGGAGCTCCATCGCGTGGGCGATCGAAGCCTCCTCGCGGGGGTCCCCCGCGAGCATGCGGGCGATCTCCTCGGCCCGGACCCGCCCCTCCATCCTCGAAAGGCGAGTGCTGGTCCTCCCGCCGGAGATGTCCTTCTCGACCCTATAGTGATTATCGGCGCGAACCGCGATCGAGGCTAGATGAGTAATGCAGAGCACCTGCTTGGATTTGCCGAGCTCCTTCAGGTGCCGGCCGACGGCCACGGCCACTTCGCCGCCGATGCCGGCGTCGACCTCGTCGAAGATGAGGCAGTCCACCGAATCCGTTCCGGCGAGTACGGTCTTGGCCGCCAAGGCGACCCTCGAGAGCTCGCCCCCCGAGGCGATCCGCACCAGTGGCTTCGCGCTCTCCCCCGGGTTGGGAGCGATGAGGAATTCCACCTCGTCCACCCCGTAGGGCCCGACGACCGGCCTGCCGCCCTCGGTGTCCTTCCGGCCTACGCGGGCGTAGAATCGGGCGCTCGGCATCCCGAGGGTCCGGACTATCGCCTCGATCTTCTCCTGGAGTCCCGAGGCCGCGGTCTTGCGCCTCTCGGATATGGCGAGGGCGGCCGCGAGGACCTCGGCCTCCATCGCGGCTATCCTCTGCTCGATCTCCCCCTTGTCCTCTTCCCAGGTCTCCAATCGGGCGAGCCGGCCTTGATCCTCGTCGAGGCGGGCGAGGACATCCTCGACCGTCGCGCCGTATTTCTTCTTGAGCTTGCGGATCTCGGCAAGGCGTCCCTCGACCTCCTCGAGGCGCTCGGGCTTGAAGCTGATGGAGCCCAGGTAGAGCCTGAGAGAATCGGCGACGTCCTCGAGCTCGTAGAATGCGTCGTCCGAGCGGCGCGCCAGGTCGGAGATCGCGGGGTCGATGGATCCCGCGGTCTCGAGGCCGGAGCGAAGGCGCCTGAGCGAGGCCAGCCCGCCTTCGCCCTCGTCGCCGCCGGCCAGGGCTCCGTGGGCGGATTCCACGGCCGCGAAGAGCTTCTCGTGCTGGGAGAGGAGACGCTCCTCCCCCTCGAGCTCGGCCTCCTCGCCGGGGCGGAGCCTCGCCTTCGCGATCTCGTCGACTGCGAAGCGCAGGAAGTCCATCTCGCGGCTCCGCTCGGCCTCCGAGGCCAGGGCCGACTCGTAGGCGCGTTTCTCGGCCGCGAGCGCGGCGAAGCGGGCGGCGAAGGCGCCGACCTCGTCCTCGATGCGGGCGTAGCGGTCGAGGAGCTTGCGATGATTCTCGGGCAGGAGGAGCGACTGGTGCTCGTGCTGGCCATGGAGGTCGACCAGGAGGGAAGTCAGCTCGGCGAGATCGGAGCGGAGCGCGCTCTGATTCTGGATGTAGGCCGATCCGCGTCCGTTGGCCTTGATCCCCCTCCTGACGAGGACCCTCCCCTCCTCGGGCTCGAGACCCCTCGAGCGGAGCCATTCCTGGGCTTCGGCGTTGCGCGAAACGTCGAGGACGCCGGTCACGAGGCTCTCTTCGGCCCCCGCTCTGATCACTCCAGTGTCCGCCTTGGCGCCGAGGAGGAAGCCGATGGCGCCCACGAGGAGGGATTTGCCCGCGCCGGTCTCGCCCGTGAGGATGTTGAGGCCTCCAGTGAAGCTCACCGATAGGCGCTCGATCAGGGCGAAGTCGCGGACCGTCAGCTCTTCAAGCACCGGGGCCTCCCGACCAGGCCAGCTTCGAGCGCAGGAGCTCGTAGAATGCGAAGCCCTCGGAAACGTGTATAAGGGCCTTCTGCGGGGCTCCGGATGCCCGGATCCTGTCGCCCGGGTGCAGGGCGAAGGTCTCCTGGCCGTCGATGGTGAGCATCGCGCTCGTCCGCCTCCCCTCCTCTATGATAATCTCGACGGCTTCGGAGGCCGGCACGACCAGTGGGCGATTCGACAGGGTGAAGGGATTCACCGGATTGACTATCATGGCCTCCATCTCGGGGTGGAGGACGGGCCCGCCGGCGGCCAGGTTGTAGGCAGTCGAGCCGGTAGGCGTCGCGATTATCACGCCGTCGGCCCTGTATCGCACCGAAGTGGACGATCCCAGCCTGATACCGAATCCGATGAGCTTAGCGATGCCCTGGGCGGATACGGTGGCGTCGTTCATGGCGCGGAACGAGGCGACGCGCTCGTCGTCGCGCCAAGCCTCGACGGCGAGCATGATCCTCTCCGAGACGGGAAGCTCCCCGCGCGACCACGCGGCGATCGCCGAAGGCCATTCGGCCGCCCCGATCTCCGCGATGAAGCCGAGGCGCCCGAGGTTGACCGGCAGGATCGGTATGCCGAGGGGCGCGGCCACCCGAGCCGCGTAGAGGACGGTTCCGTCGCCGCCCAGGGACACGATGAGATCGCGGCCGGCGACTGCGGGAGGCCCGTCCGGGTCCCCTCTGTAGTAGTAGCTCTCGGTATCGCAGCCGAGCGCGAGCAGGCAGGACTTCACGGACTCGGCGGTGAGGGCCGCCGACTCCTTCTCGAGATTGGCGATGATGAGGACGCGCCCGGCGCGTTCAGGCATGGATCCTCCGTCTTTTTACGGCAAGGTCGCGAGGACCCTGCATATCTTCTCGGACGCGGCGGCTCCGATCCGCTGGTGCAGCGGGAAGAGGAGGCACCGCATCGCCATCGACCGCGCGTTCGGGCAGGCGCCCTCGGGCACGAAGCCCTTCGCGAGCAGGCTGCCCTCGAAGGCGAGCTCGGTTTCGACTTCCTTTTTCTTGGCGTAGGCCCTGACGTCCTTCACGCTCGAGGCGATGGAAACGGGAAAGGCCCAGTAGCCCGGCTCTCCCTCGCCGCCCTGCGAGACCAGGCGATGCCGCGTACGGGCGAGAGCCTGGGCGAAGAGCGCGGCCAGCTCCCTCCTTCGCGAAATGGCGGTTTCCATGTCCCGCAACTGGGCCAGACCGAGGGCTGCGTTGTAGTCGGTCATCCTGGCCTCGGGCGCTATCGTCTCTCCCAGGTTGCGAAGGACCTGGCCTTCCCTCTTCCCGCAGGTCGCGAGGAAGGCTCCGCCGCCCGCCGTCACCAGCGAGTCGTGCTCGAGGCCGAAAAAAGCGATCTTGCCCAGCGATCCGGCCCGCGACTCTCCGCGATAGGCGCCGATCGCCTTCGACATGTCCTCGACGACGGTCGCGCCGACGGCCGCCACGGCCTGGGGGTCCGGCAAAATGCCGAGGGACTCGTGCAGCACGAAGACCTTCGGGCGGGGCTCGAGGGCATCGATCCGGGCGAGATCGGGCTCGGCCGTATCCTGGATGGAGTCTACGAATACCGGCCTCAGCCCTCGCGAGGCGAGGACCTCGGAGTAGTAGGCCGGGGCGAGGGCCGGCAAAGCCACCGCATCTCCCTCGGTCAAGGCCAGGGAATCGAGGGCGAGCCCCAAAGCCATGAGGGGACTCCTCACGGCGAAGCCGTAGTCGAAGCCGAGGGCCTCGCGCGCGGACCTCTGGAAGCGGTCCAGGTACTCGCCGGGGCCCACCGAATCGGTGACCAGGCAATTGAGCACCGTGTCCATGTCCTTTCTGCGGATATAGCTACGGAAAACCGCTATGCTCATCGGACGATCGTAGCCGGCTAGCGGCGTATCTCTTCGATCTTCCTTAGCTCCTTCGCGCTGAAGAGCTTGCGGATGTCGAGGAGGATGAGGTAGCCGGTCTCCCGATTGATGACGCCCTGTATGTACTCGGCCCCTATCCCGGTGAGCATCTGCGGCGGCGGCTGGATGTCCTGGGCCTCGATGGACACTACCCGCTCGACTTTATCGATGATCACGCCGAGCTTCATGCCGTCGATGTCGATGATGATGAAGCCGGACAGCAGCTCCTCGTCCTCTCCGAGCTGCGCCCTTCTCAGGTGGAATCTCTTGTGCAGGGAGATTATGGGTATGATTTCGCCGCGAAGGTTGAAGAGGCCCTCCACGTACACGGGCGCGTTGGGGATCGAGCGGATATCCTGCACGCGTACGATTTCCTTCACGTCCATGATGTCGACGCCGTACAGTTCCTCGCTTATCTGGAAGGTGACGAGCTGAAGTTGCGTCTCTTGTTCGGCCATATGCCTCCCTCCATAGAATCCCCGTTCCGTGAAAGTGTAGCATCTTTCGAAAAGGCGGGCAAGATTGAGGCTTATGATACGATCGCATAAAAAAATAAAAAAGCCTGGCGACGACCTACTCTCCCACCCTAAGGCAGTACCATC
>CAYOIX010000007.1:136437-160429 GCA_964404145.1 uncultured Treponemataceae bacterium | reverse complement strand
AGATGGAGAAGAAACTCGGCAAAGTCTCGGCCCTGCCGAGCGAGGATGCGATGCTACTGCTGCCTGCCGACGAGACCGTGACCAATGAAGAGGAGCAGGAATAGTACGCGAAGGCTGTCCGGGGGGGTCATTCCTGGATCGACTGTCCCGGAGCGGGAGGGACCGGCAGTTCGCGACGCCGATCAGCCGATCTCTCCTCCGATATCGAGATCGCGGGCCAGGAAGTCCAGGAATCCGCGGGCCCCCTCGCCGACCCCGGGATCGGCCCGCAGGCGCCCGAGGCTCAGGACCACGTTGGTGCGCATCGGGCTCATGGCGCGGTAATGATAGTCGATGAGGTCGCGCAGGAGGGCCAGGACGGAGCCGAGCGCGGCGCCGCCCGCCGCCTTCAGGTCGAGGAGCTCGGATTCGAAGAGGCCGAGCAGGACGGCACCGGCGCTTCCGAGGGCCTGCTCGAGCCTCCATCTCGCGTACTCGTAGCGCAGGAGCTCCTTCTCGTGGCGGGGAGTCTTGGGGAAGCCGCGCTTGAGGAAGAGGGAGAGGCAGGACCACGCCTCCTCGGAGACGGGACCGTCGGCGTCCAAAGCGCCGTCGGCGTCCGAACGGCCGCCGTCGCGGCGCCGGCGCTCGGCCTCTTCACGGACTCCGCGGGCCCCGAAGCGGTGCTTTTCGAAATCGCGCAACGCGGCCTCGAACTCGGCCCTGGCGGCGACGAACTCCGCCTCGGCGCCGTCGCGGGAGCCGGGGCCGCGCAGGTCGGGATGGGTCCGCTTCGCGAGCTCCTTGAACTCGGACTTGAGCTCCTGGACCGACCCGATATCGCCGCTCTTGATCCTCCGGACGAACCTATTGGCCATGCTCCCTCGCGCCGGCCCGGCCCGCCGCGGCTATGGCCTCCTCGAGGACGGCGCGCAGCCGCGGCTCCACCACGGTCCCTCGGGCGCTGTCGTAGAACTCGCCCATGCCCGGGAAACCCTCGGCCTCCTGGAGGGCCGCCTGCAGACCCATCTCGAGTCTGTCGAGCTGGCGAACGAAGCGGGCCTCCGGGGTCGCGCCCTCCTCGAATTCCTCCCACAGCGAGACGAACCACTCGAGGTCGGGATGGCCCTCTAGGGCGCGCAGGATGGCCTCCCGCTCCAGCCTCAGCTTCTCGGGCGGGCCGACGCCGTCCACCGGGGTGATATCGCCGGCGTAGGACTCGCCCAGCTCGTGGACGAGGGCCAGGATCGCCGCGCGGGAGGCGTCGGCCCTGCCGATCGATCCGCCGTCCCCCGCGGTGCCCGCGACGAGGAGGGCGAGGAGGGCCGTGCCGAAGGAATGCTCCGCGACCGACTCGCAGAGGCCTTCCGGGAGGCCCCGCTTGAGCCAGCCTTGACGGTAGAGTCGCTTGAGGCGCATGAGGCGCAGGTACGAGGCTAGGGCCGGATCGGCCCCTCCATCGAGGGTGAGGAGCTCGTCGGGACCCGCCGCCTTGGTGATCATAGGCCGTTGTCGAAGTTCCTCGCCTCGATCTCCTTGAAGTAGCGAACGGTGCCGACCTTGAGCTCCATGGTGGAATCCTCGTCAGCCACCACGACGCCCCTGGGATGGAGCTGGAGGCAGCTCACCGTCCAGAGGTGGTTCACGCCTTCCTCGATCGCGTGGCCGAGGGCCCGGGCCTTGTTGTGGCCCGACACGAGGATGAGGACCTCGCGCGAGTCCATGATCGTCCCGACTCCCACCGTGAGTGCGGTGGAAGGGACCTTGTCCGGGTCCCCGCCGAAGAAGCGGGAGTTCATCTCCTTGGTATCCATCGTGAGGGTCTTCACGCGGGTGCGCGAGGCGAGGGACGAGCCCGGCTCGTTAAAGGCGATGTGGCCGTCCGCGCCGACGCCGCCGAAGAAAAGGTCGATGCCGCCCAAGGCGCGCATCTTCTCCTCGTAGCGGGCGCACTCCGCCTCCAGGTCGGCTGCGTTGCCGTCGAGGATGTTCACGTTGGAGGGACGCATATCGACCTTCGAGAAGAGCTTGTCGCGCATGAAGCTGTGGTAGCTCTGCGGGTGGTCCTCCGGCAGCCCTACGTACTCGTCCATGTTGAAGGTCACGACGTTCCCGAAGGACACCTTCCCCCGCTCGACGAGGGCCGCGAGCTCGCAGTAGGTCCCGATCGGCGACGATCCGGTGGGGAGGCCGAGGAGGAAGGGCTTGTCCTTCGGAGCGGCGTTGATCCGCCGAGCTATGTGGTTCGCGGCCCAACGCGAGACGGCGTCGTAGTCGGGCCTGATGACGAGTCGCATGGTGTTCTCCTCAAAGGTCGTTTTTCAGGAAGCGCCCGCCCGAGATCGAGGCGAGGACGCGGAACGAGGCGTCGAATACGACTATATCGGCCTCGTAGCCGGGGACGAGGAGCCCGCGCTTTCCGAGGCCGATGATGCGCGACGGGTTGGAGCTCGCCATCTCGATCGCGTTCTCGAGGGGGACTCCGAACTTCACGAGGTTCTGGAGTCCTTTGATCATCGTGAGCGAGGAGCCGGCGATGACGTCGTCCTTCCTGCGCAGGAAGAGCTCGTCCTTGAGGTAGACTTCCTCGCGGTTGGCGAAGAGGGGGCAATTGGCCTGCTCGGTCGGCTTGAGCGAGTCGGTGACGAGCACCAGCTTGCTTACGGGCTTGTCCCGCATGAGGAGCTTGATCAGGCCGGGATGCACGTGCCGGCCGTCGGCGATGATCTCGCAGGACATCTCCGAATGGATCATGATCGCGCCCACCGCCCCGGGATCGCGGTGATGGAGCCTCGACATCGCGTTGAAGAAATGGGTGGAGTGGAGGATGCCCGCCTGCATGCCCTCGAGCATGTTCTCGTAGGTCGCGTCGGTATGCCCGGCCTGGAGCACGATGCCGCGCTTGAGGCAGTAGAGGGCGAGCTCGCGCATGCCCTTGAGCTCGGGAGCCACCGTCATGTTCGAGATGCGGCCCTTGCCGGCGGCGTAGAGCCTCTCCATGAGGTCGAGGTCCACCGGCCTCACGAATTCGGGGCGCTGGACGCCCAGCCTCTGGGGCGAGATGAAGGGCCCCTCGAGGTGCACGCCCATGATCTTGGCGCCCGGCTCGCGGCCCATCGCGGCCACGCAGGCTTCGATGGCCGCCAGCATGTCGCCTTCGTCCATCGGGTAGATCGTGGGGCAGAAGGCCGTCACCCCGTAGCTCCCCAGCCGCTCGGACATCGCCGCCACGGCGTCGGCCGAGAGGTCCTCCGTCCCGTAGCCCGAGAAGCCGTGGATGTGGCTGTCGATGAGCCCGGGGGCTATATTGGCCCCGCCCACGTCCAGGATCGTCGCGTCCGAGTCGAAGCGCTTCTGCTCGAATCGGCGCTCGGAGAAGACGTCGCCGATCCGCCCGTCCTCGACGAGGACGGCGCAGTTGTCCATGCTCGCGTAGCCCGCGAGCAGGGTGCCGTTGTGCAGGACTATCTGAGGCATCGGGCGCTCATTCCCATTTCTGCCTGATGGCCTTGATGACGTCGTAGATCTCGAAGAAGATGCCGACGATCTCGGGATCGAAATGCCTGCCCGTCTCCTCGCGCATATGGTGGAGCACGCGATCTTCCTCCCAGGCGTCCTTGTATGCGCGCTTCGAGCTGAGGGCGTCGTAGACGTCGGCGACCGCGACGATGCGCGCGGAGAGCGGTATCTCCCGGCCCTTCTTGCCGGGCAGGCCGGGCAGGCGGTCGAGGGTCAGGTCGGCGACCGCGCCCGGGTAGCCCGAGCCGTCCCATTTCTCGTGGTGGTTGAGGGATATCTCCCGAGCGAGGGTGTCCCACTCCGAGTGCGGGTCCTCGAAATAGCAGGCCCCGAGCAGCACGTGCAGCTTCATCGTCTCCCGCTCGGCTTCGTCGAGCGGGCCCGGCTTGCGCAGGATCGCGTCGGGGATGCCGATCTTCCCGATGTCGTGGAGCATCGCGGACATCTGGAGTATGTCCTTGAACGCGTCCACCTCGGCCTTGGGGACGTCGTGGGCCACGCCCCAGCGCTTGTAAATCTCGACCGAGTAGGAGCCGACCCGATTGACGTGGGGCTGCGTCTCCTCCGGGTCGCGCATGGCCATCATCCGCACCATCTTGTACACGACCTCGCGCAAGAGGATCGCGCGCTCGATGGCGACGCCGGCGTAGAAGGCGAACTGCGCGACGATAGACCTCTGCTTCTCCGTGAAGGGCAGGACGGAGCCGTCGGGACCCAGGCGATTGATCAGCTCGAGGACGCCGACGAGGTCGTTCTTGCTCGTCCGCAGCGGGACGATCAGCATCGACTTGGTCCGATAGGAGGATATCTCGTCGAAATATGGATTGAAGGAATAGGGGACGTCCCCCTCGAGCGCGTAGGCGTTCCCCACGAGGATGGACTCTCCCGTCGACGCGACGTAGCCGGCCAGGGAGGTCTGGTCGATGGCGACCTCGCTGTTCGAGTAGATGTATTTGCTCGCGAGGAAGTCGTTCCGGAAGAGCGTGTCGTTTTGCACGTAGCTGAACTTGAGCCTGCCGCCTTCGACCAGGAAGATGGAGCCCGCGTCCGCGGAAGCGAGGGAGCGAGTCTCTAAGAGGATGCTGTCGAGGAGGGTGGCGAGGTCCCTGATGTGATGGAGCCTCTCGAGCTTCACCAGGATGTCGTTGAGCTCCCTGGCATCCGAGATCTCGCGCCGCATTTCTCCCATAAGGCCCCCGTCGCGCTCCGGCGCGAATCTCCTATTCGGCCGAGTCGTCGGGAGCGGCGCCGGCCGCTCCTGCCGAGTCGGCGCCGCCGGCCGAGTCGCCCGCGGCGGCCGGCGCGGGAGTCGGCACCAGGGAATTGCGGATATTCGCCATCACGCCGAAGACTGCGTTCTCGGGGCCGAGCTTGGCCTTGAAATGCGCCTCGGCCTCGTCCAGCGCCTGGAGCGCCGCCGTCTTGTCCGCATCCGTGGCCTCGTCCTGGGAAAGCAGGACGGCGAGGTAGAAATCGAGGGTGCCGAGGGTCAGGTCGTCGGCGCTCCCGGCGATATTGCGCTCGAGGAAGGCCCGGGCTGCGGCGGCGTCCCCGGTCGAGTACCAGGACGAGATCAGGGTCCGCACGATATTGGGATCGGAGCCGTAGAGGGGGACGAGCCCGTCGGCCGCCGTCGCGGCCGCCGCCGCATCGCCCGTCTGGACGGCGATCAAGTGGCGCAGGAGACCGGGTGTCGGCGAATCCGGATAGTCCCTGTCGGCGATGGCGTAATAATCCTGTGCCTTGGCGCGGTCGCCGAGCTCGACCGCGGTCCGGGCGCCGAGGGCTAACGCGTCGATCCGCGACTGGTCCTCTCCGTAGTAGTCGATCGCCTTGTCGATCTCAGCCAGGGCCTCCGCCTTCTTGCCCCGGAAGGTGAGGGTCAAGGCATATCGGTACCTGACGCCCGCATCCTTCGAGTCGAGCCCGATCGCCGCCCTGAATATCGCATCGGACTCGTCGCCGCGGTTCAGCCGGACCAGGGTCTCGCCCTGGTTCACGAGGCTCTCGAGGTCGAAGACACCGGCGCCGTAAGCCTTCGCATATTCCTCGGCGATCTTCGCGAGTATCTGGTCGTCGCCGATCGACCACTTGCCCGAGAAGCGTCCCGCGACGTCGAGATAGTAGTCCCCGAGCTCCTTCGAGAGGATGCCGGGCGCCTCGACGCCCTTATCGGCCTGGACTTGGGCGAGCGCCGGTGGGTCGAGGGGGATGGGCGCGTAATCGCCCTGGCTGTTCCTGAGCGTCTCCAGGTCCTGGCCCTCCTCGAGGTCGGCGAGGCCGAAGGACCGGTCCATGTCCGTGCGCACCGCCCCCCGGAGGACCAGGCTCGTCTTCATCGCGAGGGCGAAGGGATCGGCATTGTCCTTGTCGAAGTCGTCCATGGCCTGGAAGGCCGATTTCCATTTGCCCGTGGAGGAGAGGGTCGCGGCCCGCTCGATAGCCGCGCGGCACGCCTCGGAGGCGGCGGCGTAGGGCTCGAGGAATCGGGATATCGCGGCGGTCCGGGCCGCCGCAAGGTCCGACGGCGCATCCGCCGACTGGGCCACGGCGTCTTGCGCGGGCGCGGGGGCGCCGGAGAGCGCCAGTAAGAGGGCCGCAACCGAAGCGAGGGCCGAGGGACGCCTCATGATAGCTCCTTGAGGATTCGCGATGCTGAGGACCTTGCGCATACAACGTTATCCACGGCGACCGGGCGAGTCAAGGCTGCCCGCGCCCTTGACATTCGAGCCCGGGCCCCGCTATGGTCGGCCCGCGCCGTCATGGGCAAACCCCCTTTCCTTCCATCCATCCCTCGCGGCTCCTCGCTCGAGGGCCTCGTCGCGGCTACCGCGGCGATCTACGCGCGCGTCGAGGCCGAGCAGCGCGCCTTCCTCGCGACGGCCGCCGATAGCGGCTCCCCCCTCGCCTGTCCCCCCGGCTGCGGCTCGTGCTGCGAACCCTTCGTCCCCGACGTCTTGCCGGCGGAGGCCGCCTATCTCGCGGCCTGGCTCTTGGAGAACGAGCCCGGCCTCGCGGGAGAGGCGGCCTCCTGGGCCGCGGCGGGCGCTCCAGCCGTTCCGCCCTGCCCCTTCCTCCGCCGCGCAGAAGGAGGCGCGCGTTGCGCGATATATCCGGCGCGGCCCCTGGTGTGCCGTCTGTTCGGCGCGGCCGCCGTGCGCGACAAGGAAGGCCGCGCCTCGTTCCGGCCCTGCGCCCGCATGCCGACCGCGGGCTTTTTCCCGTCGAGGGCGGGGGAGCGTCGGCCGATGTCCGGCGCCCGCCTCGTCCGGGAGTACGGCTCGGAGCCGCCGATCATGACCGACTTCGCGGTCGAGCTCGCCTCGCTACGCCCCGACGACGCGGCCGCCAGGTCGCTCCTCGTCGAGGCCTTGCCGGCGGCCCTCGCGCGGGTCGGGCTCTCGCTCTCGCTTGCCGAAATCGCGCTGGATCGGACATACTCGATGCGCGATGAGCGAGAGCAAGAGGCCGACTAGGATCGCCCCGAAGGATGGCGGCGACGCCCGGTCCGCCGCCGGCTCCCTCCTGGGAGCCCGCCTGGGATCGCTCACCGAGCTTTGGAGGTCGGGCCGGAAGACCGTCGGGCGGCCAGGGGGCGGAGGCCGGCTGACCGGGCGCGAGATCGAAGATGCCGGGGCGGCCCTTCTGGCCCTCCAGCGGGGCCTTACCGGTAATCGCGCCCTCGCAGGCTCCGGATACATGGAAGCCGAAGACCTCCTCGGCGCCTATCTCCTCTATTACTGGCCGGTTTCCTATATGCAGGTCTCGCTCGCCCTCGCCGAGCGCCCCTTCTCGCCGAGTCGCGTCCTCGATCTCGGCTCGGGACCGGGTCCGGCCTCGTCGGCGATAATCGACGCCTCCCTCCCCGCCGGCTCCAGGCTCGACGCCCTCGCCCTCGTCGACTCTTCGACGAAGGCCCTGGACTTGGCGGAAGCGATCGCGGCGCGCGGCCCCCGCCCCCCCGCGCGGATCGAAAAGGCGCGGATCGACCTCGAATCGGAGGCGGAGCTTCCCGATGGGCCATTCGACCTGATCGTCGCGGCGCATTGTCTGAACGAGCTCTGGCGAGGCGATGCGGAAAGACTTCGATCCAGGCTGAGCCTGGTCCGCCGCGCCGCCGGGCGACTCGCCCCGGGCGGCCGAATCCTCCTCCTGGAGCCAGCCCTCCTCGCCACCTGCCGCGACCTCATCGCCCTCCGTGACGGCCTGGTCTCGGAATCCTGGCGCGTCCTCGGTCCTTGCCCCGGCTCCTATGCCTGCCCGGCTTTCGCCGCGGGCCCAGGGAGGAGCTGCCACGCCGAGTCGCCGTGGCAGGCGCCCGAGCCCGTCGCCTCCCTCGCGAAGGCGGCCGGCCTGGACAGGGACTCCGTCAAGTTCGCCTATTTCTTCCTCTCTCCCGACGCGAAGCCGGAGGAGGACAGGTCGAGGAATCGCCGAGTCGTATCGGAGCCCATGCTCAACAAGGCCGGCCGCCTGCGCTACGTCCTCTGCGGCGAAGGCCGGCTCGAGACGATCTCGGCTCGAGCCGACGACGCCGAGGCCTCGGCCAAAGGCTTCATGAGCCTCAGGCGCGGCGACCTGCTCCGCCCTCTCGGGCTCGAATCGAGGGGCGGAGGCGGATATGGGCTCCTCCCCGATTCCGAGCTCGGCCTTCTTTCCCCTGCGCCGGAGGCGGCGCCGTGAATCTCGGCCTGCTGCGCTCCTCGATCGAAGAGAAGGCCGAGCTGGATTTCGCGCGCTCCGGCGGCCCGGGCGGCCAAAACGTCAATAAAGTCAACTCGAAGGCGATCGCGCGGATCCGGTTGAGCGAGGTCCTCGGCCTCTCGGCCGCCGAGGCGGCGATGGCCGCCGAGCGCCTCGCGGGCAGGCTCACGACTTCGGGCGAGCTCGTCGTCCGATCCGACGAGGAGAGGGACCAGGGGCGGAACCGCGCCGCGGCCCTCGCCCGGCTCTTTTCGATGATAGCGGGGGCCGCCCGCCTCCCCAAGCAGCGCAAGGCCACGAGGCCCACCAGGGCTTCGCGGGAGCGCAGGCTCTCGTCCAAGCGCTCCCGGTCGGAGTCCAAGGCGCTCAGGCGCAAGCCTTCCGACGCCTAGATTTTTCGTCCTCATCCCTGTTGCCGCTCCCGCGGCGGAGTATACTGATGCACCAACGCCTTGGACGATCGTCTTGCTCTTGAAAGGCGCCGGGGAAAAATCATGAACAACGCCGACCGGGTGGGAATCCAGCTTTCGTCGTTCGTCGATACCGCCAAGCCGCGATCCATACTCGCGGGCGCGAAGCGCCTCTTCAGGGCCAATTATCTCAAGGCTGACTTCACCAAAGTCGAGAAGGCCTTCCTCCTCGCCAAGCGCCTCTACGATGGCCGCTTCCCCGGCTACCTCGCCTGCGCGGTCGAGTACCATGACTATATCCATATTCTCACGGTCTTCGCGGCGACCTCGCGCCTCCTGGACGGATGCGAGCTCTCGGGCATGGCCATCGGGCCCGAGCAGGCGGCCGAGGCCCTCGTCGCGGCGCTCTTCCACGACTCCGGATATATCCTAGAGGAGGGAGACCGGAAGGGCAGCGGCGCCCAATATACCGCGGTCCACGTCGACCGCTCCGCGGCCTTCGTCCTTCGAGAGGCCGGCACTTTGGGCCTCGACGGCGGGACGGCCGCCGGAGCTGCCCGGATGATCCTCGCCACCGACCTAGCCCGGCCCTGGGGGGAACTCGCCTTCTCGGACGCGACGGAGAAGGTCGGCGCGCAGGCGCTCGCGGCCGCCGATCTCCTGGGTCAGATGGCCGATAGGGCCTACCTGGAGAAGCTCCTCTTCCTATACTACGAATTCCGCGAGGCCGGAATAGGCGGCTACCGCAGCGCCTACGACATCCTCGAGAGGACAGCGGGATTCTACGAATCGACGAAGGAGAGACTCGACGGCCCACTCGGTCCCGTATCCGCCAAGTCCAGGGAGCATTTCTCGGCGCGTCACGGCGTCGACGCGGACCTCTATCGCGAGGCCGTCGAACGGCAGATGGGCTATTTGGACTCGATCCTCGCCGACGATACTACGAATTTCCGCACTAAGCTCAAGCGGATGGACCTGACCGCAATCGAGAATCGCCGCCTGGCGCTCGCTCAGTCGGGCTTACCGGCCTCGTAGAGCGAGAGGTAGGCCGCCATCTCGGCCGGGCTGATGCCCGGCTCGAAATTGTCGCCCGCGGAGGCGACCCGGTATCGGTCGCCCGACTCCCCGGCCCGGTCCGAGGCCAGGCCGATGCCGAGCGACAGGCCGATCGCCTTGGCGAGGACGTCCTCCACATAGAGGCTGCCGGGAGCGGCTTCGCGCCTGGTCGTGAACGAGAAGGCCTGGGCGTTCAACAGGATATCGGCCTCGACGATCTTGCCGGAGGAGTCCAGGTAGACCTGGCTCCACGCGGGGGAGCCTATGGGCAGCTCCTTCGGCCAATGCGACATGAAGACGACCATATTTCGGCCATCGCGCGCCGCTCGGCCGGGAGCCTTGCCCGCGTAGGAGAACCTGAAGACGGTCGCGTCCGACCAGAGCTGGAAGCTCTCGCGCACGGCCAGCTCCACGGCGTCGCCGACTCTCTCGTCGAGGTAGTAGGAAATGAACTTTTCCGCCCGAAGGTGCACGCCAGCGGGCGGCGGCCCGAGGAGCTCGCGGGAGCAGCCCGAGAAAAGGATCGCGGCCAGGCCGACCGCGGCGAGAATGCTTTTCATCGCCGCGATTATAGCCTCTCCGGCCGCGGAATAGTATGGCCGGCGGGACGATGGAGCTGGCAGCGGGATTTCTCTTTCGTATTGACAAGGGAATCCGCCGCGATATCCTCGAGCCATGTCCTACGTCCCGATCCTCGCGCTCTCGATCGCCCTCAACGTCGCGGGGAACGGTCTGTACAAGCTGGCCTCGCGATACGAGGGAGCGAAAGCGGCGGCGATCACCTTCGGCGGCATGGTCCTGGGCGCGCTCACGGTGATCCTCTTCTCGCGCTCCCTCGTCAAACTCCCGCTGAACGTGGCATTCCCCATCTTCTCCGCCGTGAGCATTGCTGCCGTCGCCTTCGTCGCCGGCGTATTCTTCCACGAGTCCCTATCCCGCAATCAGGCACTGGGGACCCTCGTCATCCTCGTCGGCATCGGCCTGATGTCGCTGAAATGAGAGGCAGCCGCGTTGGCCTCTATGCCGTGGGAAGCCGGGTAGTCCGCGCCTTTCTCCTGCGGACGCGGATCTACGGGCTGCGGAACGTGCCCGAGCGGGGTCCCGCGATCCTCGTGGGAAATCACGAAGGGGCCTACGGCCCGGTCGCCCTCCTCACCGGCATCGCCCCTCCCCTCCGTCCTTGGGTAGTGCGCCACATCACCGAGCGGAGCTCGGCCGCCGAGTACATCCGCGCCGATTTCGTGGAGAAGGAGCTTAGGCTCAAGGGGCCAGTAGCCGCCGCCCTCTCCGCCGCCATCGGGCGGATCTGCGTCGCCCTCATGAAGGGAATCGGCGCGATTCCCGTATACCGGAATTCGCGCTTCCTGGGCAGGACGATCGGGCTGAGCCTCGAGGCCCTCGAGCGGGGCGAGGTCGTCGCCATCTTTCCCGAGATCCAGGGCAGCGAGGAAGGAAGGCCCTTCGGCCGCTTCGATACCGGCTTCGCTCGATTGGCGAAGCTGTTCTTCGAGAGGACTGGACGGAGCGTCGATATCATCCCGGTCGCCGTGAACAAGGCGCGCAGGTCGATCGGAGTGGGCCCTCCGCTGCGCCTGAACCCGGAGGCCCCCTATCTGGAAGAGAGGGAGAGGCTGCGGATCCGGGTCGAGGACCGCATCCTGGCGCTCTACCGGGGATTCGAGGACGCGGGATAGGCCTTCCACGATCCGTCCGGAGCTATCGCGAGGTCGTTGTCCTCCATGAGCTCGACGTCGACCGGCGACCTCGCCTTCCAGAGGCCCTGTATGAAGCGGTCGTAGGAAGCCACGACGAGCCCGCCCATGAAGCTGAGTCCGCGCTTTCGGATCATCTCTGTCCCGGTAAAATGAGCGTCGCCGGCGTAGTGGGCCATCATCGCATCCACTATCTGCCCGGACAGGACCTCCCTGTCGCGCTCGGGCACGTGGTAGCCCTTCATGGCCGCGACGGAGATGTTCCGGATGCCGTCCTCGATGACGACCTTGCCCTCGGCATCGAAGCTGCGGCCGGCGGCCGCATAGGAAGGAAGCTGGTCGACCCTGGATGTGGATATGCGCGCCGTCCCGTCTCCACCGAGGTTCACGGTCCGATACGAGCAGGGCCAGGTCACGAGGGAGCCGGTCTCCGCGTCGACGATATGCCTGCCGCGAAGCTGGGCGGCGGCATCCTGCTTCCATGCCCGCTGTACGATGCTGCTCGCGTGGAAATGGCCGGTAAACACGAGGCTGACGCCGCGCTCGGCCAGGAGGCCCGCGATCTTCCAATTGTCGTCGACGACGTACTCGGGGTATTTGGCCTTCATGCCGTCGTAGTGCTCCATGATCGGGTGGTGTTCCATGGCTATAACCGCCTTGCCCGACCGCCGGGCCTCGTCGAGCCGCCGGGCGATCCAGGACATGGTTTCCTCGCGGATCCGCCCCGAGGTGACTGGATAGTTCAGTCTGAGGTTATCCTCGTATTTTGCGCTGTCGAGGGCGAGGAGCCAGAGCCCCGGAACGGGCTCGGCTACATAGCTCAGGCTCGCGGGATCCCGGTACAAAGCCCGACCATAGCCGAAAGCCGCATATATCTTCGCGAACTCTTCGGGGCTCACCGTGGGAATTCTCTCCTTCCCTCCGGAAGGCAGGAAGCGGGCGGCGTCGGGGTTGTTCACGTCGTGATTGCCCGGTATGACATAGGCAGGGATCCCGGCGTCCGCGAGCTCTTTGAGGTAGGCCGCGAATTTCTCGTGGCACTGCCGCTCGCCGTCCTTGGTGAGATCGCCGCTGACGAGCACGAATCGGGGCTTGGCGAGCTTGACCGCCTCGAAGGCCGTCGCGAGCGTCTCCTCGCTGTCCTTGAGGAGCTTCCGGTCGCTGGCCATGTAGGCATCCCAAGCGGCTCCGCTCGTGCCCAGGGAGCTGTCGTAGAAATGCGTATCCGAGAAAACCATGAAAGTCACGTCGGGATAGTTCGGCGCGGCGGACGCGCCCGACTCCTTCGCTGGACTCGCCGGTGAAGTTCGAGTCGTGCATCCCGCGAAAGCGAGGGTGCCGACGACCAGGGAGAGGAGCGCGAGGCGCCTCAGAGCGACGAAAGCGGTGTAGTTCGTTCCCATGGCTACAGATGCGCTCCTGCGGGTAAGCTTTCGGTTATGGCACCGTTAGATTAGGCATAAAACGAGAAAGGCCCCTCGGCCGTTCCAGCCTCGGGGCCCTTCGCAGCTCCATTCCGCTTATTTCAAGTATAGAGGCTTGGACTCGTAGTGCGTGTGCAACAGTTCGTGGGCCTTATGGCTTCCGGGCTTCTCGAGGAACTCCGCGTACACCTGCTTGATGTAGGGATTCTGGTGAGAGCACCTGTATTCGGAGGCCTCGTCGGCGTCGTAGATGCCCCGTATGCGCATCTTGCGGACCTCGTCGGTGCAGCCGTAGGGCTGGCCGCCGCCGCCGATGCAGCCGCCGCGGCAGGCCATCACCTCGATGAAGTGCCAGGGAACGTCCTTCCCTTCGGCCTTGGCCTTCCTGACCATGTCGAGGACCTGGGCGATGTTGCCCATCTGGTGGGCGACCGCGACGCGTATCTCGGCGCCGGCTATGTGGACGCTGGCTTCCTTGATGCCCGATATCCCGCGTACGCCGGTGAAGTTGACGTCCTTGAGGTCGGTGCCCGTGAGCAGGTTGTAGGCCGTCCGAAGGGCCGCCTCCATGACGCCGCCCGTGGCGCCGAAGATGACGCCGGCGCCCGTATTCGGGCCCATCGGGCTGTCCGGCTCCGACTCGGGGAGGTTGAGCAGGTCGATGCCGGCCTGCTTGATCATGCGGGCGAGCTCGCGGGTCGTCAGCGTGACGTCGACGTCCTTCTGGCCGGACGCGTACATGGTCTTGTCGCGGCCGTTCTCGTACTTCTTCGCCGTGCAGGGCATGATCGAGACCGAGAAGACCTTCGCCGGGTCGAATCCCGCCTTTTGCGCGTAGTAGGTCTTGATCATGACGCCCATCATCTGCTGAGGGCTCTTCGCGGTCGAGAAATTGGGGATCATGTCGCCGTAGTACTTCTCGAGATAGTCGACCCAGGCGGGGCAACAGCTCGTGATGAGAGGAATCTCGCCCTCTCCCTTCGTGAGGCGCTTAACGAGCTCCGTGCCCTCTTCCATGATAGTGAGATCGGCGGCGAAATTCGTGTCGAAGATCACGTCGAAGCCGAGGCGCCGGAGCGCCGTATAGATCTTCTTCGTGAGGTTCGTCCCGGGCGGCAGCCCGAAGGCCTCGCCGAGGGCGACGCGGACGGCCGGCGCGATCTGGACCACGCAGGTCTTCGCGTCGTCGCCGGTCTTGAGAAGGGCCTCCCATACCTCGGCCGTCTGGTCGTTCTCGTAGATGGCGCCGACGGGGCAGTGCGCCGAGCACTGCCCGCACTTGATGCAGGGTCCCTCGCCGAGCTTCACGTCGGCGGCGGGCGCGATGCGAGTCTTCTCTCCGCGGCCCAGGAACTCGATCGCCCAGACGTTCTGCATCTCCTGGCAGACCTTGACGCACCTTCCGCAGCGGACGCACTTGTCCGGATTCAGGATGAGGGAGCCCGTGGAGGTATCGATCGGGATGTTCCTGATCTTCTTCGGGAAGGGCTGCTCGCGGATGCCGAACTCGGCGGCCAGGCGCTGCAGCTCGCATTCCTGGTTGCGCGGGCAGGCCAGGCAGTCGTCGGGGTGGGTGGAGAGGATGAGCTCGATGACCGTCTTCCTCGTGGAGACCAGCTCGGCGTCGTTGGTTACGATATCCATGCCCTCGTCGAGCGGCGTGCAGCAGGCGCGGATCAGCTTCGGGCTCTTGCCGTTCTTGACCACGCAGATGCCGCAGGCGGCCCAAGGCTCGAGGTCGTCGTTGACGCAGAGGGTCGGGATCTTGACTTCGACCTTGCGGGCGGCGACGAGGATAGTGGTGCCCTCGGCCACCTGGACCGGAATGCCGTTTATCTTCGCGTTGACCATTTCGCTCGTCTCCTTAGTTCTTGACGACGGCGCCGAACTTGCATGCCTTGAAGCACTCGCCGCACTTGATGCACTTGGACTGATCGATCACGTGGGCCTTCTTCGGCTCCCCCGCGATGCAGGGCACGGGGCACTTGCGCGCGCAGAGGTGGCAGCCGATGCACTTGACCGGGTCGATCGAGTAGACGACGAGGTCCTTGCACTTGCCGGCGCGGCACTTGCGGTCGCGGATGTGCTCGAGGTACTCCTCGCGGAAATGCCTTATGGTGGAGAGGGTCGGGTTGGCCGCCGAGCCCCCGAGCATGCACAGCGAGGCCTTCGTCATGGCCTTTCCGATCTTCTCGAGCTTCAGGAGATCGTCCTCGCTGCCGTTGCCCTTCGTGATCTTGTCGAGGAGGTCGTGCATCTGGCTCGTGCCGATGCGGCAGGGGGCGCACTTGCCGCAGGACTCGTCGACGCAGAAGGCCATGTAGAACTTCGCGATGTCGACGACGCAGTCGTCCTCGTCCATGATGATCATGCCGCCCGAGCCCATCATGGATCCGAGGGCGGTGAGGCTCTCGTAGGTGATGGGCTCGTCGAGACTCTCGGAGGTGATGATGCCGCCCGAGGGGCCGCCGGTCTGCACTCCCTTGAACTTCTTGCCGCCTTTGATGCCCCCGCCGATGTCGTAGATAATGTCGCGAAGCTTCGTACCCATGGGGACCTCGACGAGCCCCGAATTGGCTATCTTGCCCGTCAGCGCGAAAGTCTTGGTCCCCTTCGACTTCTCGGTCCCGATCTTCGAGTACCATTCGGCGCCCTTGGTCATGATCACGGCGACGTTCACGTAAGTCTCGACGTTGTTGATGACCGTGGGCTTCTTCCACAGGCCCTGGATGGCCGGGAAGGGCGGCTTGGGCATCGGCATCCCGCGCTTGCCCTCGAGGGACTGGAGGAGGGCCGTCTCCTCGCCGCAGACGAAGGCGCCCGCGCCGAGTCGGATATCGAGGTCGAAGTCGACGCCCGACCCGAGTATGTTCGTCCCGAGAAGGCCGTATTCCTTGGCCTGCTTGATCGCTATCTTGAGGCGATCGATGGCCAAGGGATACTCGGCGCGGATGTAGATGTAGCCTTGCCTTGCCCCGATGGTGTAGCCGCAGATCGTCATCGCCTCGATGAGGGAATGGGGGTCGCCCTCGATCGTGGAGCGGTTCATGTAGGCGCCGGGGTCGCCCTCGTCGGCGTTGCAGACGACGTACCTCACGTCGCCCGGCGCCTTCATGGTGAGGTCCCACTTGAGCCAGGTCGGGAAGCCCGCCCCTCCGCGCCCGCGCAGGCCCGAGGCCTTCAGCTCGTTTACGACGTCGGCCGGCTTCATCTTGAACAGCGCCCTCTCGAGTCCCGAGTAGCCGTCGCGCGCCACGTACTCGTCGATATTCTCGGGGTTGATCACCCCGCAGTTGCGCAGCACGACGCGAAACTGCTTCTGGTAGAACTCGATATCCTCGATCTTGACCGTATCGACGGATTTCGCGTCCTTCTTGTACAGCAGGCGCTTGACCTCGCGGCCCTTGACCACCTGCTCGGCGATGATTTCCTTCGCGTCCTCGGGCTTGACCTCGACGTAGAAGGACTCCTGGGGGAGGACCTTCACGATCGGCCCCTTCTCGCAGAAGCCGAAGCAGCCGGTCTTGACGACCTGGACCTCGTTCTTGACGCCCTGCGCCTCCGCCTCGCGGGCGAGGGCCTCGTATATCTCGATCGCCCTGCTCGACTCGCAGCCGGTTCCGGCGCAGACGAGGATGAAATTCTTGTAGGCCATCTCTTCCTCCGCCTCAGTTCTTCATGATGTCGGCCGCGGGCCGGTCGAAGATATGGTCGTCGAGCAGCTTCTTCTCGACGAGATGCTTCGTCACGAGCTCCTTCGCGAAGTCCCGCGTCATCTTGCCGTAGATGACCGTGGGCATGCCCGGCGCGACCACCTCGACTGTGGGCTCGACGTAGCACAGGCCCATGCAGCCCGTCTGCCTGATGATGACCTGGTTCCCGAGGCCCGCGGCGTTCACCGCCTCGACGACCGCGTCGAAGGTCTGCTTCGCGCCCGCGGCTATGCCGCAAGTACCCATGCCCACTATCACCTGGATCTCCTTGCCCTCCACTTCGCGGCGGGTCAAGTCCTGCTTCTTCTCCTCTCGGAGCCTGCGCAGCTGCTCGAGGGTCATCTTCGCCATGTATCCGTCTCCTTTCGTCTAATCGTCGTATTCCATCGAGACCAGGTAGTCCTTGAGCAGGGCCAGAGAGGACGCCCGCTCGAGGCCGCCGACCGCCTCGGATAGCTCGCTCCGCCGGAGCTCGTAGGAACCTCGCGGACCGCTTCGCCGAATCAGCATTTCGTGATCCCCGGGCAGGCAGAGCAGTCCGAGGAAGAGCGAGGGGATCTCCCCCGCCGGCGGGCTGTCCACGCTGGCCGAGGGGAAGGCGAACTCGACCTTCGTCCCGACTCCCCTCTCCGACTCGATCGCCCAGCGCCCGCCCGCCAACTCGACCGCCTGCGCCAGGAACGGCAGGCCGAGACCGACCTTCCTGGCCGCGTGCTTGGTCCCGTCGGTGTAGAAAGGATCCAGGGCCCGCGCCTTTTCCTCGGCGGTCATGCCGCACCCGTCGTCGCGGACGATGACTCGGAATCCGCCTTCGGTCTCGTCGAGGTCCAGGCTCACCTCGCGAGGGCCGGCCTCGACCGCGTTCTGGGCGATGTCGAGGACATAGTCGCCGAGACCGTAATGCATCGCGTTCTCCCGGGCGACTCGGCTACTTGTCCCTGTATTTGGCTATGATTTCGGGGAGCTCGTCCTTCGTGACCTTACCGAAGACCTCGTTGCCGATCATGAGGACCGGAGCGAGACCGCAGCAGCCCAGGCAGCGCACCTCGTCGATGCTGAAGAGGCCGTCGTCCGTCACTTCCTCGCCCTTGATGCTCAAGATCGACTGGGCCTCGTCTATAAGATCCTGGGAGCCCTTGAGATAGCAGGCGGTGCCGAGGCATATGGCCAATTTGTGCTTCCCCGGCTTCGTCGTCTTGAAATAATGGTAGAAAGTTATGACCCCGTAGATCTTCGCAAGCGGAAGGCCAATCGAGCGAGAGAGCTTTTCCGCCGCTTCCCTAGGGATAAAGGAGAATTCCTCCTGTATGCGGTGGAGCATCATGATGAGGCTTCCCGGCTTCGCCTTCCACTCATCGATGAAGGCGGTGAGTTCCTTGGAGAACTCCAACTGAGCCATCTGCATTCGAACCCCCATAGATAAAAAAATATCGATATTTTGTCAGCGACAGTATACGAAAATGTCCAATAAGTGACAAGAGTGCCGTTCCCACCTCTCGCCATCTTCTTCCGGTCCGGCCCACTTCGCGTATATACTGGAGGGATGGAGACAAAATGCGTCCGGCGCGCCTTCCTCGCGGGAGCGATCCTGCTGTCCTTAGCCGGACCGGTAGGCGCGGAAACGGGGGCCGCATCCGCTTTCGCATATCGCGTCGGATCGGGGGCCATCCTCCTGCGCGGCCCCTGGGAGCGCTACGACGGAGCGGCGACGGGGGGCCAGCCCGAGGGCCCGGCATCCCGAATCGTCGAGTTCCCGCTGCGCAAGCGGAGTCCCGCCGCGGACTCTTCGGCCGGTCCCGCGGCATACCGCATCGATATCCGCATCGTCGGCGCCGACGCCGGGCGGATGGCGATCTACCTGCCTGCCTTCTCGGGCATCGAGGCCGTATACGCGGACGGCCTGCGGCTCTACGATGCCGCCCGCGATCCGGTCGCCCCTCCCCTCCTCCTCTTCGACGCGACGGGCGGCGCGGTTAGTCTCGTCCTCGGGATAGCGGCCACGGCTCCTGGCCTCGAGGCGGCCTCCTTCTTCCCGTCCTTCGTCGTCTTCGGCGATGCCGAGTCCGTGAGCCGCGAGAAGGCCCTCTTCGGCCTGGCCGCGACGATCCAGGACGGATTCCTGATAATCGCGGGGTTCTTCGTCCTCATACTTTTCCTCTTCTGGAAGAAGAACAGCGATTTCCTGGCATTCTCCATCTACCTCCTCGTCGCCGGCGCCTGCTACTTCCTCGAGGACGGTGCGCTGTTCTTCCGCCTCCCCCTCGGCGGCCGAGGGCTCGCGGAGGGAGCCAGCCTCGTCGCCCTCGACCTGCAGTACCTGACCCTCTCCTTCTTCATCTTCACCCTGTATCGCGATCGCATGAAGATAGCCTTCGCCATACCCTTGTACGCGATCCCCGCGGCTCTCGCCGCCGGGGCCCTGGCCCTGCCCTCGCTGATCGGCGTCGATTTTGCCGCCTCCGAGGCCTACTATTCCCTCTTCGGGATCGCCGCCATAGCGTTCTTCGCCCGCCTCGCCGCGAAGGGCGACAGGCGGGCGCGTTGGCTGATTCCCGCATTCATGGTCGGGCTCGCGGCTCCGGCGCTCCGGGCCTTTGGCCCGGAGGGGATATGGAACGCCTACCTGATGGAGCCGACGGCCGTCGCGGTCTTCGGCGTGATAGTCATGCTCATGCTCGTGAAGAAGGTGGCCGACACCTTCGAGTCGGCGGACGCCCTCGCGGACTACGTCGATTCCGTCGCGCGGACCCTGAAGAGCTTCATTCCCATCGAATTCCTCGAGCACCTCGAGAAGTCCGACATCATCGACCTGCGCCTGGGGGACCACGCGAAGAAGGAGATGACGATATTCTTCTCGGATATCAGGGGCTTCACCCAGCTCTCCGAGGGCCTGACCGTCGAGGAGAATTTCGCCTTCATCAATTCCTACCTCGCGCGCGTCGTGCCCATCATTAAGGAGAACGGCGGATTCGTGGACAAGTACGTCGGCGACGCCATCATGGCCCTCTTTCCCGGCCCGAGCGGACCGGACGAGGCCATACGCTCCGCGATCGCCATGCAGTCCAAGATAGTCGAGTACAACGGCCATAGGGCCAAGATGGGCTATAGGCCCATCTCCGTCGGGGTCGGCGTCCATACCGGCGACCTGATGCTGGGGGTCGTCGGCGTGATCGATCGGATGGAGAACACCGTGATCTCCGACGCGGTCAACCTCGGATCGAGGCTCCAGCAGATCGCCAAGACCTTCAACGTCGGGCTCGTCATCTCCGATCAGGCCTTCAAGGAGCTCGAGGACCCGGGCCTGTACAAGTACCGCTTCATCGGGAAAGTCAAGGTCAAGGGCAAGGCGGCCCCGGTCTCGGTCTTCGAGATCTTCGACGGGATCGCCCCCGACCTCTTCGAGCGCAAGATGAAGGCGAACATGTTCTTCGAGCAGGGCATGGTCTCGTACTACCAGAAGGACTTCGCGGGGGCGATGTACCACTTCAAGCGCGTCCTCGAGATCATCCCCGAGGACGGAGCCGCGGGATTCTATCTCGACAACTGCATGAGCAAGGCGACGACATAGGGGGGAACCGGTGGGCAGCAAGCCGTCTTTCGGGGTCGATTGGTACCCCGAACAGTGGGACGAGGGGATGTGGGCCTCCGATGCGGACCGCATGCGGGCCTGCGGCTTCGACGTCGCGCGGATAATGGAATTCGCCTGGTCCTCGCTCGAGCCGTCGAAGGGCCGGTACGACTTCTCGCTCTTCGACCGCGCGATAGACGTCCTGGCCCAGCGCGGCATAGGCGTCATACTCGGAACGCCGACGGCGACCTTCCCTGCCTGGCTCCTCGACGAAGGCGAGGTCCTCCAAGTGGCCCGCGACGGGAGGCGGAGGGATTTCGGCGCTCGGCGCATGGGCTGCTTCAATAGTCCGGCGTACCGCGAGGCCTCGCGCAGGATAGTCGAGGCCTGCGCCGAGCGCTACGGCCGGGATCCGCGCGTCGTCGGCTGGCAGGTCGACAACGAGATCGGGCACGAGGGCTCCGACCGCTGCGTCTGCGACTCGTGCAGGAAGGCCTGGCACGCCTGGCTCGCCGACCGCTACGGCTCGACGGACGCCATGAACGCAGAGTGGGGCAGCGTCTTCTGGGGCGCGAGCTTCCCGCGCTTCGACCGGGTTCCCGTGCCGCGCGATCAGGTCGCGACCCATTTCAATCCGGGACTCCTCCTCGACTACGACCGCTTCTGCTCCGATTCGGCCACGTCCTTCCTGGACGAGCATGTCGCGATCCTCCGCGCCGCCGCGCGCCCGGGAGCATTCATCACGACCAACCTCTATCCGCCGCCCATGTCCAACGCGATCGACTTGGAGCGGCTTACGCGCGAGATGGATTTCGCGAGCTGGGACAATTATCCGGTCTGGGGCGACCAGGACGAGCCTCTTCCCTATGTCGCCCAGGCCCTGGCGGAGTCCTTCATCCGGGGCCTTTCGGACGGGAGCTTCACGGTGATGGAATCCTTCTCGGGCTTCCAGGGCCACGTATGCCTGGGCTACCTGCCGCCGGAGCGCCAGGCGGCGCTCTGGACCAACCAGGCCATCGCCCGAGGCGCGGACCGGATCGTCTATTTCAGGTGGAGGACCGCGCCCTACGGCCAGGAGCAGCTATGCTATGGCCTTCTCGACACCGATAACGCCGAGACCGAGCGGGCTCGGGTCCTGCGCGAGAACCTGCTCGCGGTGAAGACTCCCTTCTCGCGCTTCGCCTCGGTCCCGATGGAGTGTCCAGCCTGCCTGGTCTACTCGAAGGACGACGCCCGCGTCCTGACCGAGCAATACCTGTCCAAGGGCCTGTACCTCAAGCCGGTCGAATGGGCCCAGGCCGGATACGATATGGAGATGATCAAATGGTTCGCGCCCTATGTCGTCTTCAACGTCAACGCCGACGTGAAGAGCGTCGATACGGTCGAAGTCGATAGATACAAGGTCATCAGCCTGCCGCTCTACCAAATGGCGGATCCCGAGCTCGTCGAGCGACTGGACGCCTGGGTCGCGAGAGGCGGCCATCTCGTGCTGGGCTACAGGTGCGGGGCGCGCGATGCGCGAAACTGGAACGTCGCGAGCGCCCTGCCCGGGCTGTTCTCGGAGATGGCCGGGATAATGGTCCCCCGCTTCGAATCCCTCAACGCCGGCAGGGCGGGCATCAAGGTGGGTCTCCTTCCCGCCAAGGGCGAAGTATGGGCCGATATCATCGAGCCTTTGACCGCCAAGCCCATAGCGACCTGGGCGGACCGGCGCAAGTTCTACTCGGGCCTCCCCTGCGCTACGGTGAACGCGCGAGGGGAAGGCAAGGTCTGGTATATCGGCACGAGCCCCGACGCCTTCGGGATATTCCTCCTCTATCGGCGCATCCTGAGGGAAGCGAAGGTCGGAGCCTCGTTCCGCGGCATGGGGATCGAGGTGATCGAGAGGCGCACCGAGGAAGGCGGGACCGTCAAGGTAGTCCTCAACCACAACGCCAAGGCTAAGCGCGTCCTGGGCAGGCGGCTTCGGCCCTTCGGCTGGGAGGTGATCGGATGAGCGGGCGCGAAGGACCCGAATCGGCCGCGTCGCTCAACGCTCGCGGCATGGATCTCACGGCGGGCGAGAGATACGAGGAGGCGATCGCGGCCTTCGACCGCGCCCTCGACCTCGAGCCCGGGAACGCGGGGCTGCGGTACAACCGCGGTGAGGCCTACCGCAGGGCCGGCCGCTCGGCCGAGGCGCAGGCGGACCTCGAGGCCGTCCTGGCCGTCGAGGGCGAATCGGCCGACCTCTTCCTCGCCCTGGGCCTCGTCGCCTACGAGGCCGATGATTTCGATCTGGCTTCGTCGCGATACGAACGAGCCCTCGTACTGAGATCCGACTATCCCGAGGCCTGGAACGATCTCGGCGTCGTGGAGTTCCGCCGCGGCGAGTATGCGAAGGCCAGGAAGGACTTCGAGAAGGCCGTTTCCCTGGATCCCGGCTATGCGGAGGCCTGGCTCAACCTGGCCGACAGCTATTCCGAGCTGGGCCTGGATGGGGAAAGGCGAGCCGCCTTGGCGAAGGGCAGGTCCCTCGGCGCCCGGGGAGAGGACGAGGAATAGCAAAGAGCGCGGCGGATCGTTCCTAGCGTCATCGACCGCGACATGGCCTTGCCCTCCTCCCCCAGGGGCAGTACTTTAACCATATGCCGCGGGCCGCCCGAAGGGGGGCCCGCGACACGCCGCTCCGTACGGAGGGCGAACAGCGTCCCGCGCGCGGAGGAATCCCGCCGCGGGCTTCCTCGCATCGGGAGGAGACTATGGCTCACTACGACAGAGGCTTCGATTTCGGCGGCACTTTGGAAGAATTCATCCAAATGGCGCGCGAGTTCGGCGCGAAGATGAAAAACATGGCTCCGGACATGGATCCTTTCTACGGGAATTGCTGCGGCGCGGGATTTAGGCATGATCGCTGGCAAGCATATTTCTATCCGCCCGCCAACATCTACAACAAGGACGACGGCAGCATTGTCCTCGAGTTCGCTCTCGCCGGATACGATGAGAGCGGCGTCTCGGTATCATTCCAAGGCGATTACCTCGTCCTCAACGCCAAGGCCGCAGCCGGGAGCGCCGAAGGCGAGGAGGGCCGCTTCTCGAGGCGCGGCTTCCGGCCGAGGGACATCGAGCGGCAGAAGTACCGCGTTCCCGCCGAGGATTACGCCCAGGAGCTCGCGAAGGCGGTCTTCAAGAACGGGGTGCTCACCGTGACGGTGCCTCCGAAGGCAGGCGAGGGCTCGGGCATCAAGATAGAGATCGTCAAAGAAGGCAAATAAGCCGTAGTATTGTGCGGTCCCGGGGCCGCCCGCCATGGGCGGCCTTTCGGGAGGGCGCTGGAGGGACACGTGAAAGGCAACCGTATGTACGTCGATATCGGTACCATCCTCGACGAGGTATTCGATGCGGCCAAGAGCTTCGGCGCGAATTTTCAGGATATGGGCGAAAAGATGGGCGAGAAGATCGGCCCCAACTTCAACGTCCACGTGAACGCGGGACCGGGGGCCAAGCCTTGGTTCGATGCGGGCCAGGACGAGAACGCCGACTACTATCCGGGCTATTCCTACCCGCCCATGAACATCTACCTTACCAACGAGCGGGGCATGGTCTTCGAGTTCGCGCTGGCGGGCTTCGACGAGAAGGACATCTCCCTTACGTTCCAGGGCGATTACATGGTATTCAACGCCAAGATAGGGCTGGAGGACCTGCCGGAGGACGATGTGCGCTACTTCAAGCGCAGGCTCAAGCTCAAGGACGTCGAAAAGCAGAAATACTACGTACCGGCCGATAAATTCGCGCAAGACAAGGTCAGGGCGGTCTTCCGAAACGGCATCCTCAAGGTTATGGTCCCGCCGAAGGAGGAGACCGACACGCCCGAGGGCATCAAGATAGAGATCCTCAAGGAAGGCGAATAGCCGCGGGCCGCGTTAGC
>CAYOIX010000007.1:0-136337 GCA_964404145.1 uncultured Treponemataceae bacterium | reverse complement strand
GGCCCCTACAATCCATTCCTTGCGGCTATATAGCGAAGCGTTTATTGCCGCGGGCCGTGTTAGCGGCCCCTACAATCCATTCCTTGCGGCTATATAGCGAAGCGTTTATTGCCGCGGGCTGCGTCAGCGCGGCATCAGGCCGCGCTTCTCGAGGAAGGACTGCAGCTCCGAGAGGTGCGTCGCGATGAAGAGCGCGCAGTAGGCGGTGAAAGCCGCGCCGAGCACCAGCGAGAGCGAGAGCAGATATCCCGAGCCGAATACCGATTTCAGGAAATCCACGTCGTTCCCCATTAAAGGCAGGAGCACCATGGAGAGGGCAAGCACGGCCCCCGGAAAGAGCCAGTCTCCGAGGGCGAAGTCCTGCTTGGGCGGAGGCGTGAGTCTCACCGCCGCCATGATGCGGTCTTCGAGGTGGTCCTCGGGCAGCGCGGCCTCCGCGCCGAGGCGCGCCGGCTCGCGGTAGGCGCGCATGGCCGCTTCGACCTGCGCCGCGGCCGCGGAGCAAGAGCGACAACGGGCGAGGTGCCAGCGCAGGGCCAAGCCGTAGTCCTCCCTGGAGTCGAGTTCATCGAGCCGCTCAAGCGCCGCTTCGTGTCGCATCCCCATCCTCCCGCATCGCCCCGAGCCGTTCCCGCAGTATCCGCTTCGCGCGGAAGACGTGCGATTTTATCGTATTCACCGGAAATCCGGTCATCTCGCTTATCTCAGAATACTTCAGATCGTAATAGAAATAAAGCTCGATGCAGAGGGCCTGCCTCGGCGGCAGCTCCGCCATAGCCTCGCGCACCGTCCTCGCCGTCTCCTCCCGCATATGCTCGTCGTCCGCGCCGGGAGCTCCCGCGATCTCCATGTCGGGATCGAGCGAGACCTGGTCCCTCTTGCGCTTTTTCGAGTTGATCGCGGTGTTGTACGCGATCCGGAGGAGCCAGGTCGAGAAAAGGCTTCGACCCTTGAAAGAGGCGAGGGCCGTATAGGCCTTCACGAAGACGTCCTGCGTGAAATCGGCGGCCTCTTCCTCGTCCCTGAAAAAACTCATGCCCAATCTCGTCACGCGCGACCTATGGCGCCTCACCAATACCGCGAAAGCCTCGGTATCCCCGTCCAGGACCAGCCCGATCGCCTCCTCGTCGCTCGTCTCGCGCGCCCGATCCGCGGCGCTCATGCCCCGTCCCGGTTCCTCCGCAGCATGAAGAAGAGCAAAAGGCTGATGCCGGCCGCGAAGGGGATTAGACCCCCCAAAAGAGCGTAGGTGGCGCCCTCGATGACGATGAAGAGCACCGAGAGGACCGCCCCGACGCTCAGCAGGAGCAGCCCGGCGAGGAGGCAGAACGTGTCCAGATCGATCTTCCTGGCCTCGTAGAGTCCCCGTTCGATGAGCCTGACCTTCTCGCGATGGCTCCACAGCAGGTAGAAGAAGGCTATCACGCCCGCCATCACGATGCCGACGATAGGAATTATCGAAACGATTATCTGCGCGGCAGAAGGCAATGCCATCGGAAATCCTCTCTTTCCGCCTTGATGCGGTTCTTAGACGGCATCTCCCCGTCGAAGGTTGCGGGGCCGGCCGTCATTCTCGGCTAACCCAGCGTGCGAGTAGCGACGACGTCTATCCCCAGGCCGAGGGCGTCGCGGATGAGGACCCGGCCCCGCGGGACCGGCAAACGCTCCTCCAGGGCGTATATCGCCTCCAGGAGCTCGTCCACGCGCTCCTTCGGAAAGGGCGCTGTGGTCCTGCATGGTATGCGCCTCGCCGCCTCGAAGGCGCGGCTCGAACCCGAGCCGGCCACGGCCCTGCACGTCGCGGTGACCGTCCTCTTCGGCGCGAGGAGTTCCTCGCGGGCATATGCGGCGCCCCGGGGGCAGCGGTTCCCGCTGACGGAAAGCCCGCCGCCTCCCTCGTTCGCGCCGCCGGAGCCGCGCTCTACGACGAGGCGGCAGCCCATGGGACAGGTTATGCAGGTCAGCTCCTGGCTCATTTCCTCCTCCTCACTGTATCGAGATCTCGATGGCCGCATCCGGCAGGTCGCCCACCGAGGACAGTTCGGTCTTCCCGAGCGTGAGCGTGATCATCTCGGAGGGCTGTACGTGGTTCCTCTTGGACGAAAGCAGGACTTTGCCGCCTTGCTTGACCTCCAGGACCGCGTCGTTCTTCACGATCATGGTCCGGAGGTAGAGCTTGTTGTCGCGGCCGATCTCGACGCGGGCCGGCGCGACATAGCGGACATTGGGACCGATTTTTATCCTCGCCTCCCGCCCGGGCCCGGCTCCCTCGAGCCAGAGCGCCGCGAACCGCCCGGCGCGCCCGGCCTCTTCCACGACGTAGTCGACGAGGTCGTGGACATGGAGGACGTTGCCGCAGGCGAAGACACCGGGCACGCTGGTCATGAGGGAGGAGTCGGTCCAGGCGCCGTTGGTCATCGGGTTGATCGCCACGCCCGCGTTGCGCGACAGCTCGTTCTCGGGGACGAGCCCGACGGACAAAAGGACGGTGTCGCACGGGATCTTGAAGGCCTTCTCCATGATGAGGGCGCCGTTCTCGATGGGTGCGACCTCTATCCCCTCGACGCGGTCCCTTCCGTAGACCTCCGTCGTGAGGTGCGAGAGGTAGAGGGGAATGCCGAAGTCATGGAGGCACTGGACGATATTGCGGGTAAGGCCCGAGGGGTAGGGCAGGATCTCCACGACGGCGTGGACCTTGCAGCCGATCCAGCTCATGCGCCTCGCCATGATCAGGCCGATGTCGCCCGAGCCGATGACCACCACTTCCTTCCCCGGCACGTATCCCTCGACGTTCACGAGGCGCTGGGCCAATCCGGCCGTGAAGATGCCGGCCGGTCGCGATCCCGGGATGCGGATGTTGCCCCGATTACGTTCCCTGCAGCCCATGGCCAATACGACCGCCCTCGACTTCAGCCTGAGCGCACCTTCCCTCGCGGATATGCAGGACGCGACTTTATCGCCTTCGCCGGAACTCAGCTCCAGGACGGTACAGCCGCAGAAGACGCTGATGGGCCGCCCGCTCACCCTATCCTCGAAACGCTCGGCGAATTCCGGTCCGGTCAGCTCCTCGTCGAATTCGACGAGGCCGAAGCCGCTGTGCACGCACTGGGCGAGGATGCCGCCGAGGCGCTCTTCGCGCTCGACCAAGGCGACGGTATGGCCTTTCGCATCGAGCTCTAGGGCGGCCGCCATCCCCGCCGCGCCGCCCCCGATGACGACGGCGTCGAAGGACAGTTCCCTCATAGTTCGCCCCTGAGCAGGGTCGAGCCGCGGCCGTGCTTCGCGATCTCGCTCCAGGGCATTCCGGTCTCGCGCATCAGGATCTTCAATATCTTGTACGTGCAGAAACCGCCTTGGCAGCGTCCCATCTGGGCCCGAGTGAAGTACTTGATGCCGTCGAGGGTCCTGTGGCCGCGGCGTATCGCGGCCACGATCTCGGCCTCGGTCACGCGCTCGCAGCGGCATACGACCTCGCCGTAGCCCCCATCCTCGGCCGCGAGGGCGTCCAGCTCGAAGAGCGACAGATCCCTGGCGCGCGGCGCCTTCGGCACGGCGGGATCCCAGTCGGCCTTCTCGACTAGCACGAGGCCGACCTTCTTCAGCAGATCCTTCACGTACTCGCCGATCGCGGGGCTGGCGGTGAGGCCGGGAGACTGTATTCCCGCGACCTGGATGAAGGCCGGGACCTTGGCGGACGCGTCGATATAGAAATCCTCGCCGAGGGTGGGCCTTATGCCCGCGAAGCTCGTGATCACGTCGGTCTCCGAGATGTCGGGAACCATAGTGCGCGCGCTTCGCAGGATGGTCTCTAGCCGCTCCCTTGTCGTTGCCGAGTCTCCCTTGTCCTCGACGGCGCTCGCCGTGGGACCGAGGAGGACGGTCCCCTCGACGGTGGGCACGACGAGCATGCCCTTGGACAGGGACGTGGGCACGGGGAATACCACCCGGTCCGGCCTGGCCCTGGTCAGCTTGTCGAGGAGGTAGTATTCGCCCTTGCGGCCTTTTATGGAATAGGCCTCTGCCCCGAAGATCCGCGAGATTTCGTCCGCGAAGAGGCCGCCGCAATTGACCGCGAATCGGGCGCGCATCTTCCTGCCGTCCGCGGCGCGCAGCGACCATGCCTCGCCCTCGCGCGCCGCCGAGACTAAGTCCCAATCCGTATAGAGCCGGACTCCGTTCCTCGTCGCCGACTCCACGAGGGAGAACACGAAGCGGTATGGCTCGACGATTCCGCCGCCCGGCGCGTAGAGGCCCCCGAGGGCGTCCCCGCTGAGCTTGGGCTCCAGGTCGAGCATCCGTTCCCTCGAGCACATCTCCACGCCGATGACGCCGTTTTCCACGCCCTGCGCGTAGAGCTGCTCCACCGCGCGCATCTCGTCCTCGTGGAGGGCCACGACCACAATGCCGCAGCGGACGAAGGGAAAGTCGAGCTCGGCCTTTAGGCGATCGAACATCATGGCGCCCTGGATCTCGAGGCGCGCCTTGAGGAGTTTCCTGTTGTGATGAAATCCGCCGTGGACTATCCCCGAATTGGCCTTGGAGACGCCGAACGAGACGTCGGCTTCCTTATCCACCAGGGCGACATCGAGCTCGTATGCCGAAAGCCTGCGCGCGATATTGGCACCGCAGACTCCAGCGCCGATGATCGCGACATCGAAGGATTCCTCCATGGGCCCTCCCGAGCTGGTCACATTGTAGCGCGGGGCGGGTCGGAAGGGAACCGCGTCCGAACGCGCTAGGATCTCTCGATGACCAGGAGGCTTACGTCGTCGTCCATCTGCCCTCCCTTGGTCGCCTCGCGCAGACGGCGCCGGAATCCGCCGACGAAGTCCTCGAGGGTAGCGCCGCGGAAGCCGTCCGCGTAGGCGCTGAGCCGCTCGAGGGCGCTTTCGAGCAGGCCGGGGCCGAAGGCGGCGAGGAGCCCGTCGGAGGCCAGGATGAGGCGATCTCCCGGCGATAGGGTGCCTGTCGCCTCCTCGATTTCCGCGTCGCTTATCACCCCGACCGCAGCGCCTTTCGTGTAGTGCACGCGCATCCTTCCGCCGGCCTCGAGATGAAGCGCAGGCGTGTATCCCGCGCGCGCGATCCTATAGTCCCCCGTCTTCGCGTCCATAGTCCCATAGGCGATCGTGAAGAAGGTGCTGCCGATCGCGCCCTCGCCCAGGCGCCCGTAACGATCGTAGCGGTCGTAGCGCTCATAGAGCGAGCGCACGACCTCGGTGGGCGCGGGAGCCCTTTCGCCCCGCCCCCAGCCGAGCACCGGCAGGAGCTCGCGGAGCGAAAAGGCCATGAGGGAGGCGAGGATGCCGTGACCCATCACGTCGAGGCCATAAAAGGCGATCTCACCCTCTCCGGCAGAGAACACGTCGTACACATCGCCGGATCCCGAGAGGCAAGGTTCGAGGAATCCGCCCACGCGGTAGCCGGGACCGGCGGCGGATGGCCCCGGCAGGAGGCGGATCAAGGCGGCATTGGCCTCCGCCGCGGAGGATTCGAGGAGGAGACGCTCGCGTCTCTCCATGCTTCCGAAAACGATCAGGGTGCCGTACTCCCTGCCATCTGAGCGGAGCAGCCTCTCGACGGAGGCGATCTTGCCCGCCGCCTCTTCGCCGCCTTCCTGGAGCTTGACGAGCTTTCGTCCCGATTCCTTCCAGCCGGGCTCGAGTATGCGCGAGAGCTCGACCCGCGCGAGCATGCTCGGATCGGGGACCTTGAGGAAGGCGACCGCGGCCTTGTTCGCGTGCGCGATCCTGCCGTCCAGGTCGGCGATGAGGGCGGGCTCATCCAAGGCGTCGACGAGCGACATGGCGCCGCGCAGCTCCCGACGCAGCGGCTCGCCGCTTTTCGCCCGGGAAAGGGCGAGCTGAACGTTTGCCGCCAGCTCGCGCTCGTCGAAAGGCTTGAGGAGGAAGGCGTCCGGGCCGGTCAAAGCCGCCCGCCTAAGCGTGTCCGGGTCCGAGTAGGCCGTAAGGTAGATAACCGGCAAGTCGAATTCCGCCTTGGCTTGATAGGCGGCCTCGATGCCGTCAAGGCTCCCCCGCAGGCGTATGTCCATAAGCATGAGATCGGGCTGGAGGCGCGCCACGGCCTGGACGACCGCTTCGCCCGTCTCGAGGACCTCGGGCACGAAATAGCCCAGGCGCTCCAGGTCCTCCTTCAATTCCAGTCCTACGATGGTCTCGTCCTCGACGACCAGGATCGTCTCCTTGTTCATTTTGTCCTCCTTGAACCGACAGGCATGCCTATCGCGCCGCCCGGGCCATCCATCCCGACGCGGGAGGGATGGCCGAAGGCCGCGAGGTAGGTATCCAAGGCGAAAATGCTTAGGTATATCGCGACCACCATGAGAAGGGAGGTTTGATCAGTGTTCGAAATCGGGCGTTCGACCATACGGACCTTCCGTGGGCACGAGGTACCAAGCCCCCTTTCACGAGGGGGATTGCTCTACCGGTGCCCGTACCGGTCAGGTCAACGCTACGTTCGGTGCTAAGACAAGGTGCCGTGGGACGATCGGGCGTTTTTAAATTACTTAGAATATAATATTACCGCATCAAATCGTAATTTAATGATATAACGAGAAAAAAGGAAGCGCAAGAGCTGAAAGTGCTCGAAATAATCGCTCGCGCCCGTGGGCGATGGGGCGCCCTGGCTAAATCGTCATGCCCAGCGTATCAATCCCGGTACATAGGGGCTGACCAAGGCTGGGTGCTTAGGAAGCACGCGCGCGGAATAGCCGTGCTGCCCCGTCTTGTCGCAGACTATCGTAATGCGGTATTCCCATGCCTTTCCCTTGCGCTCGACAGCCTTCATCTCGCCGCGAGCCGCGCTTGTGATGCCATCCTGGATCGTGACGGGGCCGTGGTAGAGCTCGACAGCCGCCTCGGAGGGCTCCAGGCCGCCCAAGTCCACGAGGGCCGTAACGGTTACCGAGTCCCCCCTTTCCATGATCGGCTTGGCGTCCGCGCGGATCTCGGATATGGCGACCTCGGGCCAGGCCTTGCGCGCCTTCGCCAAGTATGCCGCGAGCTCTTTCGCAGGCTCCAGCTTCTCGGCCTCGAGGCGCCTGCCGTAGGCGAGCGCGGGGAAATAGAAATTCTCGGAGTATTCCTTGAGCATTCGATGGGTCGAGAATCGTTGGCCCACCGATTTCATCGAGGCTTTCATCCGCTTGATCCAATCGCGAGGCAGGCCGTCGCGGCCTCTTTGGTAGAATAGCGGGACGATCTCGTGCTCCAGGAGGTCGTAGAGGGCCTCGCTCTCGATTCGATCCTGCAGCTCCTCGTCCTGGTATTCCTCGCCCGAGCCTATAGCCCAGCCGACCTCAGGGCCGTAGCCTTCCGCCCACCAGCCGTCGAGGATGGAGCAGTTGAGGACTCCGTTCACGCCCGCCTTCATCCCGCTGGTGCCCGAAGCCTCGAGCGGCCGGCGGGGGGTGTTGAGCCAGACGTCGGAACCGGAAGTGAGGTAGCGCGCCATCGTCATGTCGTAGTCCTCGAGGAAGATGATGCGGCTCTGGACTTCCTCGCGCCGGGAAAAATGCACGAGCTCCTTGATTATTTCCTTGCCGGGAAGATCATGGGGATGGGCCTTGCCGGCGAAGATGATCTGTACGGGCCGTTGAGTATCCGATATGAGCCGCAGGAGGCGCTCGGGATCGCGCAAGAGGAGATTGCCTCGCTTGTACGTGGCGAAGCGCCTCGCGAAGGATATCGTGATGGCATAGGGCGAGAGGACGTCCTCGGCGCGGTGCAAGGCGCCCTCCGCGGCCCCGGCCCGCTTCATCGCCCTCTTGAGCCGGTCTCGGGCGAACACGACCAGCCTTTCGCGCCGGCGCTCATGCGTCCGCCACAGCTCTTCGTCGGAGATTCGGTCGAGACGGTCCCAAATATCCAGGTTTGCCGGCTCCTCATAAAAACGCGGGCCGAAATAACGGTCGAGGAGCTCGAGCATGTTGTGCGAAACCCAGGTGCGCGGGTGGACGCCGTTCGTTATCGACGAGATCGGCACTTCGTCGAGGGGCAAGGAAGGCCAGAGGCCCGCCCACATCCTTCGGGAGACTACGCCGTGCAGCTTGGCGACTCCGTTCGCGTAAGCCGAGAGCTTGAGGGCGAAGACGGTCACGCAGAAGCTCTCGTTGTGGTCCTCGGGCCTCTCGCGCCCCAGGGACAGGAAGTCCTGCCACTCGATCCCGAGCTGCTGCGCCCAGGCCCTGAAGTATTTTTCCATTAGATCGAGGCCGAAACGCTCGTTGCCGGCGGGTACGGGCGTGTGCGTGGTGAAGATGTTGGTAGGCCAGACCGCCTGGACGGCCTCGGCGAAGGAGAAAGAACGCTCGACCATCACTTCGCGAATGCGCTCCAGGGCGAGAAAGGCCGAGTGCCCCTCGTTCATGTGCGTGACGACGACGTCCACACCGAGGGCGCGGAGCGCCCGGATGCCCCCGACGCCGAGGAGTATCTCCTGGCGGATGCGGGTCTCGGTGTCGCCGCCGTAAAGGGCCGCGGTTATGGCCCTCTCCTCCGGCGCGTTCTCCTCGATGTTCGTATCGAGGAGGAATAGGGAGGCGCGGCCGACCGTCACCTCCCAAATCTGGGCGGCCACGACCCTCCCCGCCATCTCGACCGAGATGATTATGGGTTTGCCCTTGGCGTCGAGGCAACGATGGACCGGCATGTTGTACCAGTCGTTCTCCGGATAGGATTCCTGCTGGAACCCGTCCGGGTTGAGGTACTGCTTGAAATAGCCCTGCCGATAGAGGAGGCCCACCCCTACCAGAGGAAGGCCCATGTCGCTCGCGGCCTTCATATGGTCGCCCGAGAGGATCCCCAGGCCTCCCGAATACGTCGGAAGGGAGACGTCGAGCCCGTACTCCATCGAGAAATAGGCCACGACTCCGTCATGCTCGCCCTTGTACCAAGACTCGCCGTTCTTGTAGCGCTCGAATTTCTCCTCGACCATCTTGAGCGCCGCGATGTACGAATCGTCCTGCGCAAGCTCGTCGTAGCGCTCCTGCGCGACCATGCCCAGCATCATCGCGGGATTCTGGTTCGACTGGAGCCATACGTCGTAGTCGAGTCTCATGAATAGGGTGATGGCTTCGAAATTCCAGGATAGCCAGAGATTGTGCGCCATTTCCTCGAGCGATGAGAGAGCGGGCGGTATCTTGGGTTTTACCGTATGCGAGATAATCTTCATATAATCGCCGCCTTGACGGGAGGATGGCCGCAAGCGCATTGCATCCGGCGTTTCTCGGACAAATCCTAGTCGACCCCAAGGGCGGAGTCAATACTTTACCGGTTTAGGGATCTTCCGTAATTCTCGGGATCAGTGTATATAACGTTCGGAGGCTCCAATGGCGGAAACGGAAGTGAGGATATATCCCTACCGATGGGTAGTGCTCGTCGCATTCATGCTCATCAACGTCATGATTCAAGTGCTCTGGATCTGCTATGCTCCGATCGCCACCATCGCATCCTCGACCTATCGCGTAAGGCGCGAGGACATAGATCTCCTCGCCAACCTCTTCATGCTCATCTACCTCCCGATATCCTTTCCCGCCTCGTGGGCCATCGACACTTTCGGATTCAAGAAGGCGGTCGGATTCGGAGCGACCCTCATGGGGGCCTTCGCCATCCTTCGCGCGGTTTTCCCGCAGAGCTACGCGGCGGCGCTCATCGGCGCGATCGGGATATCCATAGGGCAGCCTTTCCTCCTCAACGCATTCACGAAATTGGCCGCATTGTGGTTCCCGCAGAAGCAGCGCGCAACCATCATCGGAGTCATGTTTCTCGCCCTGTTCGCCGGCATCGGGCTGGGCGAGGTCCTCGGGCCCTCGCTGGTAGCGGCAGCCGGCTTCGCCGGGATGCAGCTCATCTACGCGATCGCGACGACGGCGACCGTAGTGTTCTTCCTCGTCTTCGCTCGGGCGAAGCCGCCGACCCCGGCGAGCCCGCCCGGGGAAGATACCCGAGCCTTGGTGCTCGAAGGTCTGCGGCAACTGCTGAAGAAGCGCGATGTCTACCTGATGTCCATCGCCCTATTCCTGGGCAGCGGCATCGTAAACGGAGTCTTCACCCTTATAGACGGTATAGGCAAAGAAAAATCGCTCTCCGTCGAACAAGGAGTCCTCCTGACGTCGATCTTGCTTCTGGGCGGCATAGTCGGAAGCATCGTGATACCCGGAATCTCCGATACGATACGGCGGCGCAAGCCTCTATTGCTCATCGGCCTATTCCTGGCGGTCCCGGCGACCCTGGGACTCGCCCTCGGCAGGGACTTCGCGTTCGAGGTCGCCAGCTTCTTCGTCATGGGGTTCTGCATCACTGGGCTTACGCCGCTCGCCTACCAATATGGCGCGGAAATCACTCATCCTGCGCCGGAAGGCACCAGCAACGGCATCTTCGCGATCGTCGTACAGGCCTCCGGCTTCCTCATCCTTCTTATGGACGGTCTCAAGAGCGCGTTCAACGGTTCCTATATGCCCTCGATAATCGGCCTCGCGCTGCTCCTCGCGGTAAGCGGATTCCTGCTCTGCTTTATCAAGGAGTCCCCCGAAATGCTCAAGCGATCGGCGAAATAGGCCACCGCCTAGGCGGGGTACTCAGCCTTTTTTCTTCCGAAGCCCGCCAATTATGCGGCTGACGAAGCCCGCCGGCTTTTGCTCGGGCCCTGGCCTCGATCCTTCAGGCGCTCGCTCGGCCTCCGGGACTCTGGCCGAGCGACTGGGGAGCTCATCCCCTCCCTGGACGGGGCCCCGCGGCGCCTGGGGGCGCTCTGAAGGACCGCGCTTGACTTGAGGACGCTGTACCTGGCCGGGGGCGCGTTGGCCGCCGCGCGGCGCAGCTTGTCCGCTTCCCTGTCCTTTTTGGCCCTTCCTAGCCTCGTTCTCGCCGAGACCGCGGCCGTACCTTTCTCGATAGAGCTTCATTCGATCTTCGATAGGCATGTCATAGGGATTTCCAGGCATGCCGGGCCCCGGTATGCCTGGGCCCGCCGCCTTTTGGCCCGAACTTCGGCTCGCGGGGTGTCGCGATTGCGGTCCGCGCTGGGACGAGGCCTTCCCCGCCCCCCGTCGAGCTTCCTCGGGACGGGCGTCCTCCCGCTTGCCGTCCTTGCTTCCCGTGGGACCTTCCCTCGGGGTGACCTGTCCACGGCGAGGCTCGCCCTTCGCCGGCGGTCTGTTCGCAGGCTGTCGCCCTGGAGCGGACCTCGCGCGCCTCGAATCAGGGGGAAAGCCGTCTCCCATTTCGAGTGCTCCGCCCGTAGCCTCGGAGATGCTTTTGCGGATATCAGGGCCGCTGCGAGGATAATCGTTGCGACGCGTATCCTCGCGACGCGTATCCTCGCGACGGTTGGCGTCGCGCTTTTGCGGCTGCGCTCGTCGAGCATCCCGAGGATAGCTATTCTCCCTCTGTCGTCTCTCGCCTCCCCTGGCTTCGCTTCTATCGACCGCGGAAAGCATGGACTCCTCCGCGGGCAAGAGGTCCAGCTTGGCGTCGATGTACTGCTCGACGGCGGGAAGGCCGTAGATATAGCGATCGCAGGCGAGACTGACCACTTTGGCGCCGGGATCCGAGCGATCGAGCATCTCGAGCCGCTTGACGAAGAGTTCGGGCTCGAGAGGGATATCATAGTTGACGACCAGGGGAAAGACTCCCGGCGTGAGTCCGTCCGCGCCCTCGTCGCTCAGCACGAGGCATGTACTGTCCCCGGCCCTGAATTTCTCGATCAGGGCGAATTTGCGCTCGGGCGAGAGCGGACCGAAAATGGTATCGGAGGCGATGCCGTTCGCCGCGAGGCGGCGGGTCAGGTCGCTGGCGGTATCCTTGAGATTGCAGAACACGCACAGCCGGACCGGCTTTTCGCGGACGATGAGTCCGAGGAGGAATTTTACCTTGGATTCCACCGGGACTTTCCAGGTCTCTTTTAGCACGCTCTGGGCCTTTGCGACTTCGCCCTCGATGCTGATCTCGGAAGGATTGTCCGCAAGATCCCAGGCCAGATTCTTGACTTTGATCGAGAATTTCGAGCAGGCGAGGGCGCTTCGCCTCTCCCACGAGGGGAGGAGGCAAGCGCAGAACCTTCGGACTGTCTCGGGAGGGAGCTCGGCCAGCCGATCGACTCCGTCGACGACGAGGAAGCCGTAATCGCGAAGATTCAGGGCGGGGGCGCCGAGCAAGTCGTCGACCATGCCGATGAGGACCGATGCGGAAGGATCGCCTTCGAGCCTGAAAGTCGGCGGCTTCTCGGCTCCTTCGCCGCCTGCGCCGGCTTGGTCTCCGGCTCCGCCGTCGTCCCTCGAGACGCGGCAGACTCCGAGGCCGGCGGCCGAGCCTAGGCGACCGATGGCGTCCGAGCAGCGCCCGGCGCTCGCGGAGTCGGGCACTACCACGAGAAGCTTGCGCTCCTCGCCCGAAAGGAGCCACTGAAGCGCGGGCATGAGGAGGACCTCCTCTCGTCCGGCATCGAGCGCGATCTTGACGCAAACGTTCTCCTGCAGCTCGACCGCGTGGGACAGCATCTTCTCGTAAAAAAAGAAACTTGTCGGGAGGCCTTCGGCGGCCTTGGCGAGCCGAGGGTCGATACCGAATCGTTGAAAGTCCATGGCCAACTCGCTTATTGAAGTGGGATTTCGATCAGGGGTCTTGGGCTTCCGCCGCGGCCCGGGGATTGAAGCCCGTTTGCTCATCGAAGGATCATTTCCGGGCCGACATCGATCGTAACTGAAAAAAGCCAAAAAAGAAAGTCAGGGCGAGAGCTTCGGCGGACCGGCATGACTCGATAAAGAAATATATAGCCGTTTCTTGACTTTCAAGGTAGAATTCGCTCAACATTCGATCTCAAAGTCAAAAATCGAGCCGGCGGCATTAAAGGGAGACGCGCGTCATGAAAGATAAGAAGCGGATTCTGATCATAGGGGGGGGCTACGGCGGCACCTGGGCCGGGAAAATCCTCGAAAGGCGATTCCGCAATCGAGGAGAGATAGAGATAACTCTCGTCGACAGGAAACCTTTCCATACTCTGATGACCGAGCTTCATGAAGTTGCGGGATGGCGCGCCGAGCCCGAGTCCGTCCAGGTGAGTTTCCGCAAGATATTCGGAGCCAGGCGGATAGAATGCGTCGTCGACACGATAGAGAAGGTCGACTTCGATGCCAAGATCGCCCGTTCCAAGTCCCGGGAATATCCCTTCGACTATGTACTGATCGGCATGGGGGCCCAACCGGAATATTTCGGCACGCCGGGCGTCCAGGACAATTGCTTCACTCTCTGGTCCTTCGACGACTCGATTCGGATAAGGCATCATCTCGAGACGATAATCGAGAAGGCCGCGGAGGAGACCGATCCCGCGGAGCGCAAACGGCTGCTCACCTTCGTGGTCGCGGGCGCCGGCTTCACCGGCATAGAAATGGCCGGCGAACTCCTCGAGTACCGGGATGAGATATGCCGCAAGCATAGCTTCGATCCGGCCGAGACGAGGGTAGTCGTCGTCGAGGCCCTCCCGAGCATACTGCCCATCCTCGACGAGCCGCTTCGCGTCAAGGCGGAGAGGTACCTGCGCAGGATGGGCTGCGAGCTCATGATCGGGACCCCCATCGTCGGGGCGGAGCCGGGGAAGGTCCTTATCAAGGAAGGGGATCCGATCGAGACCGGGACCTTCATCTGGACCTGCGGAGTAAAAGGATCGGAATTCGCGGCCGGCCTAGGGCTTCCCATGTCCAAGCGAAATCGAATCGAGGCCGACACAGGCCTTCGGACGCGGAAGTATCCCTTCGCCTTCGCGGTGGGCGACAATGCTGGCCTCCTCGTAGACGGCAAGCCGATGGCGATGATAGTGGAATCCGCCCACTTCAGCGCCGAGGCCGCCGCCGGGAACATCATAGCGGACATCGAGGGCGGCAAGGGGCATGAGTTCAGGCCGAACTACCACGGCTTCATGGTGTCGATCGGGGGACGCTATGGCGTGTCCAACGCCGGCGGGTTGAACGCGAGCGGCTTCGTCGCGCTGGCGATGAAGCACCTCATCAATATGTACTATTTATTCAGGATCGCGGGCCTCAATCAGGTCTGGGAATACTTCAAGCACGAATTCCTGGACATGAAGAGCGGCCGATCCATCGTCGGCGGCTTCCTCGCCTACAAGGTCCGCGGCTACTGGCCCCTCCCGCTCCGGCTCTGGCTGGGCCTATCCTGGCTTTTCGAAGGCATAAACAAGATCGGCCAAGGCTGGCTCGCATTCTCCACCGGCACGAAATCCGGATGGATGTTCTCATCCGGCATCGTCCAGGCCGGCGTCAAGGCGGCCGCAGACGCGACGAGCGCCGCGACGGGCGCCGCGGGATCAGGAGCGGCGACGACCGCGACCGGGGCGGCCGCCGCAAGCGCGGTTGCTGCCACCAGCGCGGCGACGGCCGCCGCGGGCGCGTCGGCCGGCTCGCCGACGACGGCCTTCCATGAGATATGGGACATGACCAAGCCCATACTCGATCCGCAATCGGGAATCGTCCTCTGGTTCAAGAGAATATTCATGGACAGCATCTTCTCGTACCTGCCCTACCAGCTCTTCCAAACGTTGGTAGTCGTGGCCGAGCTCGGCATCGGCCTCGTCCTCCTCGGCGGCTTCTTCACCTGGTTCGGCGCCGTGGCGAGCCTCGGGCTCTGCCTCGTCTTCACGCTCTCGGGCATGTTCGCCTGGAACCAGGCGTGGTTCTTCTTCGCCGCGATCGTGATGATGGGCGGCGCCGGCAGGGCATTCGGCCTCGATTACTGGTCGGTCCCCCTCTTCAAGAAATGGTGGAACGGCACGAGGCTCGCGCGGCGCTCCCACCTCTATGGCGACGATCCGACGAAGTAATCGCGCATCGAACACGCGATGACGGATTTCTGGAGCGACAGGCCGGAGATCGAGGCTCGGCTCGAGCGAGTGCTGGCGCTGATCGATGCCAGCGTCGACGACCGAGGCTTTCCTTTGAGAGAGGTCGTGGCGACCGCGGCGGAGTCCAACGGCAAGCTCCTGCGGCCCGCCCTCCTCATCATCGGCTCGAGCTTCGGGCGCGCCGTCGATCCTGCCCGCATCGAAAAGCTCGCCGCGGCCATCGAGCTGCTCCACGTCGCGACGCTAGTCCACGACGACATCATCGACGAAGCGCAGACGCGCCGCGGCCGTCCGAGCCTCCACGCCAGCATAGGCGTCAAAGAGGCGGTACTCGCCGGGGATTGGCTGTTCTCTCGCTGCTTCCTCCTCTCCTCTGAATGCGCCGAGCCGGAGAACGCGCGAGCCTTGGCGAGGCTGATCGCGGCCGTCTGCTCGGCCGAGATATCGCAGGACATCGGGAAATACGGATTCTCCGCCAGCGTCCGATCGTACTTGCGCACCATAGCAGGCAAGACCGCGGCGCTCTTTTCGCTGGCGCTCTACGCGGGCGCCTCCGAGGCGAAGGTGAGCGCCCAGACCGCCCAGACTCTCCGGCGAGCGGGCTACGACCTGGGAATGGCCTTCCAGGTGATCGACGATATACTCGATTTCGAGTCGGCCGAGGACGTCGTGCGCAAGCCCGTGGGCAAGGATATCGCCGAGGGGCTCTGTACGCTGCCGCTGATCTACGCGCTGAAGGCGGATCGGCCCGGAATGGAGGCCATACTCGCGCGGGTGGGGACGCAAGGCGGTGCGGCGTCGACGAAGGCCGCGGCGGAAGCCGCGGCTCGCGCGATCGAGATCGGCGGAGCGGAACTCGCGCGCGGCGATGCCCGGCGCTTCACCTCTCGCGCCTTGGCCGAAATCGCTCGGCTCCCGAAGTCGCAAGGCCGCGACGACCTCGGCTGCCTCGCCGAGCGACTACTCGACAGAGCATACTGACTCCCGCGCGGCAGGGCGGGAAGTCGGGCGTCAAGCCGCGACTCACGAGGCGCCGTTCAGGCCTTCAGCTCGCTCAGCTTCACGGGCTGCGGCTCCGCCTGCTCGCCCTCGTCCTCGCGGAGCTGCTCGAGGAGCTCGCGTCCGCGCTTCGTCAGCTTTTGCGGCACTTGGACGAGCAGCTTGAGATAGAGATCGCCGCGGCGTCCCCCAGAGACGGGTACCCCCTCCTCGCGTACGCGGAGCATCTTCCCGTACTGCGAGCCCGCCGGCACGCTCACCTTTATCTTCTTGCCCTCGATGGTGTCGAACGCGACTTCCCCGCCCAAGGTGGCCATCGTCAGGCTGATGGGGATGGCGCAATAAAGGTCGGCGCCGTCGCGCTCGAAATACTCGTGGCCCCGGACGTGCATGAATACGTAGAGATCCCCGGGAGCGCCTCCGTTGGGACCGGTATCCCCCTGACCCGGGATGGAGACGCGCTTGCCGTCCTCGACGCCGGGAGGGATCGTAACCTTGATCTTCTGCTTCTTCTTGGCCAGCCCCGAGCCGGCGCAATCGCGGCAAGGCTTCTCTATCACCGAGCCCTCGCCGCGGCAGCTCGGGCAGGTCTGGGCGATCGAGAAGAAGCCGGAACTACGGCGCACCTGCCCCGAGCCCTGGCAGGTCGGGCATACGCGTTTGCCGGCTCCGTCCGCGCTTCCCGAGCCGTGGCAGGTCTTACAGGAATCGTTCTTCGTATAGGCGATCTCGACGGCCGTGCCGAAGACGGCCTGCTCGAAGGAAAGCTCGAGATCGTAGCGCAGGTTGGCTCCGCGCGTCGCTCGCTCGCCGCCGCGGCTCCTGCCATCCCCGCTGCCGCCGCCGAAGAGCGTGTCGAAGATATTCGAGAATCCGCCGCCGCCGAATCCGCCGAATATGTCCTCGAAATCCTTGAATACCGACGAGAAGTCCTGGCCGGATCCGGCGCCCCCCATGCCTTCGACACCGGCGAAGCCGAATTGGTCGTAGGCCTGGCGCTTCTGGTCGTCGCCGAGCACCTCGTAGGCTTCGGTGGCCTCCTTGAAGCGTTCCTCCGCCGCCTTATCGCCCGGATTCTTATCCGGGTGGTTCTGGATCGCGAGGCGCCGATAGGCCTTCTTTATGTCGTCCTTGGTCGAATCTTTTCCCACTCCCAGGACTTCGTAGTAATCGCGCTTGGCCAAGATGAACCCCGGTACGCAATGGATGATCGAGAACGGAAAACGGGGAACCGGAGAAGGCGAGCCCCCCTCAATTCCCCTTTCTCAATCCTGCAATCTCAATCTACTTCTTCTCTTCGTCGTCGACGACGCGGTAATCAACGTCCTCGGCGCTGCCGGCCTTCCCGGATGCGCCCCCCTCCGCCCCAGCCGTGCCGTCGGGGCCGGTGCCGCCCTGGGGCGAGGCCCCTCCGGTGCCGCCCTGGGGGGAGGCATTCTTGTATATCTCCTCGGCGAGCTTGTAGGAGGCCTGCTTGAGGGCCTCGGATTTCTGCTTCATCGCCTCGACGTCCTGTCCGTCCAGCGCCTTCTTGAGCTCGGATGCGGCCGTCTCGATGGCGGCCTTGTCCTCGGCGCTCACCTTGTCGCCGTAATCCTTGAGGGACTTCTCCGTAGTATAGAGAAGCCCGTCGGCCTCGTTCCGGGCATCGGCCCTCTCGCGCTCGCGCTTGTCCTCGGCGGCGTGCGCCTCGGCCTCCTTGACCATCTTGTCGATCTGCTCGTCGTTCAGCCCGCTCGACGCCTCGATCCGAATCTTCTGTTCCTTGCCCGTGCCGAGATCCTTGGCCGATACATGGACTATGCCGTTGGCGTCGATGTCGAACGTGACCTCGACCTGCGGCACGCCGCGAGGCGCCGGAGGGATTCCGACGAGGTCGAAGCGGCCGAGGGTGCGATTCTGGCCCGCCATCTCGCGCTCGCCTTGGAGGACGTGGATGGAGACGGCCGTCTGCCCGTCCGCGGCCGTGGAGAAGATCTGGCTCTTGCGGCAAGGTATCGTCGTATTGCGCGTGATGAGGCGGGTAAAGACGCCGCCCAGCGTCTCGATGCCGAGGGAAAGGGGCGTAACGTCGAGAAGGAGGACATCCTTGACCTCGCCCCCGAGGATGCCTCCCTGGATCGCGGCGCCGACGGCTACAGCTTCGTCGGGGTTGACGCCCTTGGACGGCTCCTTGTTAAAGAGGTCCCTGACGATCGCCTGGACCTTGGGTATGCGCGTGGAGCCTCCGACCAGGATGACCTCGTCGATCTGGGCGGCCGTGAGGCCCGCATCCGCGAGGGCCTTCGTGCAGGGGGTCTTGGAGCGGTCGAGGAGGTCGTCGATCATCCGCTCGAAAGCCGAGCGGGAAAGCGTCTTCTGGAGATGCTTGGGGCCGGAGGCGTCGGCCGTGATGAAGGGTAGGTTGACCTCCGTCTGCTGGACGTTGGAGAGCTCGATCTTGGCCTTCTCCGCCGCCTCTTTGAGGCGCTGGAGCGCCATGCGATCCTGCGAGAGGTCTATGCCAGTATCCTTCTTGAACTCGTCGACCAGCCACTGCATCACGCGCCGATCGAAATCGTCGCCGCCCAGGTGGGTGTCGCCGTTGGTGGACTTCACCTCGAAGACGCCCTCGCCGAGCTCTAGGATGGATACGTCGAACGTGCCGCCGCCGAGATCGTACACGGCGATGGTCTTCTCCTTCTTCTGGTCCTTATTGAAGCCGAAGGCGAGGGAGGCGGCCGTCGGCTCGTTGATGATTCGCTTGACCTCGAGGCCGGCGATCTTGCCGGCATCCTTGGTGGCTTGGCGCTGCGCATCGTTGAAATATGCCGGTACCGTGATGACGGCCTCGCTGACCGTCTCGCCGAGGTAGTCCTCGGCCGTCTTCTTCATTTTCTGGAGGATGAAGGCCGAAACCTCCTGGGGGCTATAGCCCTTGCCCGAGATGTCGACGCGGACGTCGGAGCCGTTGTCCACGACATGGTACGGGACGAGCTTGGTCTCGTCGCCCACTTCCTGGTATCGCCTACCCATGAATCGCTTGATCGAGTAGACCGTATTCTCGGGATTGGTGATCATCTGGTTCTTGGCCGGCTGGCCTACCACGCGCTCGCCCTTGGGCGTGAATCCCACTATGGAGGGAGTCGTGCGCTGACCTTCGGAGTTGGCTATTACTACCGGCTCCCCGCCTTCCATTACAGCCACGCAGGAGTTCGTAGTGCCGAGATCGATCCCGATTATTCTTCCCATGATATCCGCTCCTTCCTAATTCGCGCTTAAATCGGCGTCCGCGGCGTCTGCAGCGGGGCTCTGGGGGGGAGGCATCCGCACCCTGACTTTGGCGGTCCTGAGTATCCTATCGTGCAGACCGTAGCCGGGGAGGAATTCTTCTGCCACGACCGCCTCCTCGCCGTCCTCCGGACCGCCCTGAACCATCGCCACGGCCTCATGATGGTTCGGGTCGAAGGGCCTGCCTAGGGACTCGAATCGGGATAAGCCGTATTTGGATTCGAGCAAGGAGCCTAACTGCCGCTTGATTAGGAGAACGCCGTCATGGAGGATCGCATAATCCTTCTGGATCTCGGCGCTCGCTATAGCTCGGTCGAAATCATCCAATATCGGAATGAGGTCCCGGAGGAGGCTCGAAACGGCGAATCGCTGGCCTTCCTCCTTCTCTCGGGCCATCCGCTTGCGGAAGTTGACATCATCCGCGAGCTTCCGAAGGTATTTATCATTAACCGAGGCGAGTTCCTCGGCGAGCGATGCGACTTCGGACTCCAGCGCCGCGATCCTCGCGGAGTCCTGTTCGTCGGGCAAAGCCTCGACGATGAGCTCGTCGCCTTGGGGGGCCGTCGCCGGCTCGGTTTCGCCGGCCGTTTCCACAGGCGGCGGTGAAGACCCGGTACCCGTTTCCTCGGGCTCTCCGTGAGTCTCCTGCTGCTTAATCGACATCTTTCCACCTAATTCGGGGCTCGGGCAGCCCTCTGAAGTATCAATAAAGTAATAACTAATATCCGATGACGTCAATACGAAACACCCCTAACTATTCCGATATTAGCTATTATTTGAGGTATTTATTGGGTTTCGGCATGATTATTGCTCTCATTTTCCGCCTACATTCGTCCTTCCCTGCTTGACATTCGGGGCCTAGGGCTTAAATTTCAAGCACGGAGGCAAGGGTGCAGCTTCAGAAGCCCGCGCTGATCGCGGAACAACGCCAAAAACTCAGCCCGCAGATGATTCAGTCCATCAAGTTGATGGCGATGCCGCTTCAGGAGCTCAAGGAGCAGATCCAGGAAGAGATCGAGTCTAACCCGGCCCTGGAAGTCGTTTCGGATGCGTCCACGGTCTCTTTGGAGAGCCTGCCCGAAAGCGAGCCGAAGGAAACCGAAGACCTCTCTCCCTTCGAGAACAGCTCCGACCCGGGTTTCTCGGCCCATTCAGGTTCCGACGACGATTCGAAGAGAATGTTCATCGAAGGGGCGATCGCGAGGCCCGAGACCCTGCAAGAACATCTTCTCTGGCAGCTGCGTCTACAACGGATCGGCGAGGGCAAGCGCGCCGTCGGCGAGGCCCTCATCCAGAACCTCGACGACGACGGCTTCCATAAGGAAGACCCTTATGTATTCTTTCCCCAGACTCCCAGATCGGAGATCGACGAGATCCTGGCCCTCGTGCGTGGATTCGAGCCTGCCGGGACCTGCTGTGCGGACTTTCGCGAGAGCCTTCTGGTCCAAGCATCTCTTTCTGGGGATGCGCCGGCGGCCGCGGTGGAGATTCTCCGCGAGCACGTGGAGCTCCTCGAGAAAGGCAAGCATGCCGAGATTCAGAAGCGCCTGAGGCTCTCGGACCAGGAGCTCCAGGAGTCCCTTGGGTTCATCAAAAGGCTCGCGCCCTTTCCCGGCCGGGCCTATTCCACGGAAGAGCCGCGCTACGTGCTGCCCGACCTCATGGTCAAGCTCAAGGACGGGGATTTCGTCATCGTGCTCAACGACGAGGAGATCCCGGTGCTCGGCATAGACCCATTTTTCGACAGACTCGCCGAGCGCGCGGATGCCGAGAAGCGAGGCGTTGCGCGAGGGGCCCCTACGACGCGCACATCGGATCGGGCGACGAGCGCTTTCGTGCGCGACAACATAAAGCAGGCCAAATTCTTCATCCGATCGATCCATCAGCGCAACCAGACGCTCCTCAAGGTCGCGCGCGCGGTGGTCGAATTCCAGAGAGCCTTTTTCGCGGAGGGCCCCAAGCGACTGGCGCCCCTCACGCTCAGGGACGTGGCCGACGAGGTGGGAGTGCACGAAACGACGGTTTCGCGCATCGCGAACCGCAAGTACATGCAGACGGATTGGGGCATTTTCGAGCTACGCTATTTCTTCACGAATTCCATCTCGGGCGCCGGGTCGCGGGGCTCGAGCTTTTCCAAGGAAGGCGTGAAGCAGGTGATAAAGGAGATAATCGAGGCCGAGGACTCGATCCTCTCCGACCGCGACATTACCGAGGTGCTCGCGCGCAAGGGCATCAAGCTCGCGCGTCGGACGGTCGCAAAGTACCGCGGCGAGCTGGACCTCGGCTCATCCTTCGGGAGGAAGCGAGTCTAGGACGATCCATATACGTAAGGAGGCTCGAATGACCGTCGATGTCCGGTGCGTGCATTTCGAACTGAGCGAGACCAGCAGGGCTTACCTGAACGCCAAGGTGGAGAGGATCGGGTACGCGAAGGACATGATCGTCGACCTTATCTTCGTCATTACAAAAGACAAGGAATTCAAGCTCGAAGCGACCGTGAATTTCCGCTGGGGCCTCCAGGCCCACATGGAGGAGAGGGAATTCGACGTGAATCCCGGCATCGACAAGCTGATGGACAGGCTCGAGCAGAAGATCGCGAAGGAGAAGGAGAGGGTGCAGGAGCGCAAATAGGCGCCGGATGCGCGGAGGCCTCGGCGTGCCGCCCCGTTCGTCATTGCGCCTCGCGCGCATCCGTAGTAGACTCGAAACGTGTCCACCGACGAGAAGAAATTTACCGTTCTTGACCTCCTCGACCTCGATCTGAAGGAGCAGAACGCCCTCGACCTCCGATGCATCGGTGGTCGCAAGGGGCTTTCCCGCGAGATAACGACGCCCGATCTCAATCGGCCCGGCCTCGCGCTGTCGGGTTACTACGACTCCTTCGCGTGGAACCGCCTGCAGATCTTCGGCCGCGGCGAGAACGCCTACCTCAAGATGCTCGACGAGGCGGGTAGGACCGATAACCTCCAGAAGCTTTTCGCCTATCCGATGCCCTGCTGCATCTTCACGCACAATCTCTCGCCGGGGAAGTCCTTTTTCGCCGCCGCCGAGGCCGGGGATTGCCCGGTCCTCCAAACCGATCTCACGTCCAGCGAGTTCTCGAGCCGGGTCATTCGCGTGCTCTCCGATATATTCGCCCCCCAAACTACCATCCATGGAGTCCTCTTGGAGGTATACGGCATAGGCCTCCTGCTGACGGGCGACTCCGGCGTGGGCAAGAGCGAGACGGCCCTTGAGCTCATCGAGCGCGGCCACCGCCTGGTGGCCGACGACGTCGTGGATATCCGCTGCGTGAACGGGTCCACCCTCATGGGCCAGGGAGCCAACAAGGTGATCGGGCACCACATGGAGATCCGGGGCCTCGGCATCATCAACGTGACCCATCTCTTCGGAGTCGGCGCGATCAGGGATAAGAAGCAGATCCAGCTCGTCTGCGGCCTTGAGGAATGGGATTCCAACAAGGTCTACGACCGGATCGGGACCGAGGAGCTTACTACCGAGATACTCGGAGTCCGAATCGCCAAGCTGGAAATTCCGGTGAAACCGGGCAGGAACATCCCGATCATCATCGAGACCGCCGCCATGAACGAACGCCTGAAGAAAATGGGCTATCATTCGGCCAAGGAGTTCAACCAGAACGTGCTGCGCTGGCTCGAGAGCGAGAACGCGCGGGCCCTTTATTTCAATAGGGATGATTATCTTTAGCCGAGCGCCGGGAGGCGGATGCCCCTCGACCCTCGACTGCGATCCAAGGAAGCATCGATGACCGAGCTGACGGTAAGCATAAAGAACAGGGCGGGCATCCACGCGCGCCCCGCGGCGCTCATAGTTCAAACCGCGAGCAAGTTCGGGTCGAGTATCTGGCTCGAGAAAGGCTCCGACCGGATTAACGCCAAGTCGATCATGGGCATCATCACGCTCGGCGCGAGCTTCGGCACGCCCCTTCGAATCCTCGCAGAGGGCAAGGACGAAGAAGCGGCGGCGGCGGCGATCCAGGCCCTCTTCGAGGCGCGCTTCGAAGAGGATTAGCCCGGCGCCACGCAAAGCGATGGCCGGACCTCTCGCGCCTCGCAGACGCTCCTTCCCCGAGCTCCTGTCGGTCCTGATCGTATACGTCCTGATAAGCCTGGGCGCTTACGCCTTCGCGTCCTCGGTGCTCTCCGGCGCCCCGTCCTTCCCCGACCTGTACGAGAGGCTCCCGGCGGCGCTCCTCGCCGTGCTGCCCGCCGCCCTCCTCGCGCTCTTCGTCGTTCGGATGCGCGGCCTGGCGATCGACATCAGGGCCCGGCGCTACGGCTCGCGGCTAAGGCTCCGCCTTTCCGGGATGTTCTTCCTCGCGGTGGCCGCGGCCTCGCTTCCCCAAGGCCTCTTCCTCATCAGACTCGCCTACGCGGCCCAATCCTCCTCGTCCTCGGCGGACATGCGCGAGGCCTTGTCGGAAGGGCAGGCCCTCGCGCTCGCGTGGTACGACGAGGAGCTCGGCCGGATAGAGCGGGCGGCCGCCGGCCTGGCCGGCGAATCCATCGGCCGCGGCTTCGGCGCCTCGGCCATCCTCTCGGAGCTCAAGACTCGGGATCCCCGCATGGAGGCCATAGAGCTTTTCGCGGGCGACCGGAGCGCGGACTTCGCCGGACCAGCCTCGGCAAGGCTGGCCTCGCCGCCGCCGTCGCCGGATTCAGGTTCGGCGGGGAACCTCCTCGCCGCGTCCTCATCGGGCGGCACGAGCTTGGTCCGCTACGCCGTGCCACTGCGCGGCTCGAAAGTAGGCGGGACCTACGCTGTCCTCAGCCTCCGGTTGCCCAAAGGGCTCGATAGCGCCGCGGCCTCGCTCGGAAAGGCCGAGCGCACCGCGGCTTTCCTCGCGCCCTTCTCGGCCAAGTGGGCGACCCTCCTCGTCCTTCTGTATTGCTTCCTGGTGCTGCCTCTCCTCCTCGCGGCGGCCCTCCTCGGCGGCGCCGCCGCCGATCTCGTCGCGGAACCCCTCATCAGTCTCGAGGAGGCGACCCGCCGCGTCGCCGCGGGGGATTTCGGCGTGCGGCTCATCGTAAAGCCCGGGGACGAAACCGGTCGGCTCGTCGCTTCCTTCAATAGGATGCTCGGAGAGATCGAGCGCTCCAGGTCGGACGAGCTGCGCAAGGAGAAGATAGACGCGTGGCAGGACATCGCCCAGCGCCTCGCGCATGAGTTGAAGAACCCGCTCACCCCCATACGCCTCGCGGCGGAGCGCGTGCTCCGGCGATGGAAGTCGGATCCCTCCCTCGCGGCGCCGATCATCGAGGGATCGATGCTCGCCATCGTCAAGGAAGTCGAAGGGATGGACGCGCTGCTCAGCGATTTTCGCGCCTTCGCCTCCCTCCCCGAGCCTCAAAGGGGCTGGGTCGAGCTATCGGGCATGATTTCGGATTCCGTCGCGCTCTACGCCGCCTCCTATCCCGAGGTTCGGTTCAGACTGGACGGACTGCCGACCGGAATGACTTTGCGGGTCGACCGAGCCGCGATGAAGAGGGCCTTGGGGAATCTCCTGGCCAACGCGATCGACGCCATGGACGGCCGCGGCGATATCGAGATAGCGGCCGATCTTGTTAAGGCCGCCGATTCACGTTATTGTAGGCTCAAGATTCGGGATACGGGCCGCGGCATACCCGCCTCGCTGGGCGAGAAGGTCTTCATGCCGTACTTTACGACCAAGAGCGCCGGCACGGGCCTCGGCCTGTCGATAGTCGAGCGGATCGTCGCCGAGCACGGCGGAGCGATCCGCTTCGAGTCCGAGGAGGGGGCCGGGACTACGTTCTACGTCGATCTCCCGCTCGATCGATGATATTCGAATAATAGGGGGCAGCGCGAGATGGCGACCATCCTCGTAATCGACGACGAGCCCGGCATCCGGTCCACGGTTCGGGACATTCTCGAAGACGAGGGCCATTCGGTGATCGTCGCCGAGGACGCTGTGGTCGGTTTGGAAGAGCTGGCCGCCCATCGCCCCGACCTCGCGGTGCTCGACATCTGGCTGCCGCGGATGGGCGGGCTGGACGCCCTCGCGGAGATGAAGAAGCGTAGGCCCGAGATGGAGGTTCTCGTAGTGTCGGGCCACGGCACGATAGACATGGCCGTCCGCGCCCTCAAGCTCGGGGCCTTCGACTTCATCGAGAAGCCGCTTTCGATGGATCGCCTCCTGACCGCCGCGCGGAACGCCCTCGAGATCGGGAAGCTTCGGCGGGAGAATCGAGATCTCAAGCGCATAGCATCCTCTCCGATCGATTTCGAGCCTCTTATCGGATCCTCGCCCGCGATATCCGAGGTGCGAGCCCTGATCGACCAGGCGGCGCCGAGCGATGCCCGCATCCTCATCACCGGAGAGAACGGCACGGGCAAGGAGCTGGTCGCGCGTGCCATCCACGCTAAGGGCAAGCGCTCGAAGAGGCCCTTCGTCGAAGTCAATTGCGCCGCGATCCCGGATACCCTTCTCGAGAGCGAGCTCTTCGGGCACGAAAAGGGCGCCTTCACGGACGCGGTCACGCGGCGCGCCGGAAGGTTCGAAGCGGCGGACGGCGGTACGCTCTTCCTCGACGAGGTCGCCGACCTCTCGCCGCCCGCCCAAGCCAAGGTGCTGCGCGTCCTTCAGGAGATGCGGTTCGAGCGCCTCGGCGGCGAGAAGACCATATCAGTGGACGTGCGCGTCGTCGCGGCCACCAACAAGGACATCCGCGCCGAGATAGCGGCCGGCCGCTTCCGCGAAGACCTGTACTTCCGTCTCGCGGTCGTCCCGATACGCATGCCTCCGCTGCGCGATCGCCGCGAGGATCTTCCCGAGCTCTGCCGCCATTTCCTCGCGAAGGCCGCTTCGGCCGGCGCCCCGGAACGCGAGATATCGCCCGAGGGATTCGCCCTCCTCTCCGCGCGGAGCTGGCCGGGGAACGTCCGCGAGCTCGCCAACTTCATCGAGCGCCTGGCCGTGATGAGCGATGAGCGCATCGTATCCGCCCAGACGGTTTCTCGCGTACTGAACGAGGGATCGCGGGAGAAGCCCGAGCCCCTCGTCGCCCGTCGGTACGGCTCCTTGGGCTTGGCGGAGGCCAAAGAGCTCTTCGAACGGGACTACCTTGCGGAAAAGCTCAGAGAGTGCGACTATAACGTCGTTAAGGCCGCCGATATGTCAGGGATACATCCGAGCGGCCTACATGCCAAAATCAAGAAATTCGGGATAGAGCAGGAAAGATGAAGACCCTTACGGCCCGCCAGAAGGAAGTGCTCGACTTCATCTCGTCTTACATCGATAGCCATGCTTATCCTCCCACGATTCGCGAGACTGCGGAAAGCTTCTCGATCTCGGTCAAGGGCGCTTACGACCACGTGAAGGCCCTCGAGAAGAAAGGCTTCCTGAGGCTCGGGGAGAACCGCTCGAGGGCCCTGGAGCTCCTCCGACGAGACAAGCCCGAGCGATCGGTCGTCGAGCTGCCTCTCCTCGGCAGCGTCGCGGCCGGCAGGCCCATCACGGCCGACGAAAATTACTCGGGGGTCGTCCACGTCCCCGCGGACATCGTCAGGACTGCCACCTGCTTCGCGCTATCGGTGCGCGGCGACAGCATGAAGGACGTAGGAATCCTCCACGGCGACCTCGCCGTCATCGAACAGCGCCAGACGGCCGACAACGGCGAGATCATAGTCGCGATGATAGACGACGCGGTAACCCTCAAGCGCTTTTTCCGCGAGAACAACAGGGTCAAGCTTATGGCCGAGAATAGCGCCTACGCGCCGATCTATACGCAGGACGTGAGGATCCTCGGCCGCCTGCGCGGCATCATCCGGAAATACTAGCCGACGATGAAGATCGAAAGCGCCTATTTGCTCGCAGGCCCCGAGGCCGGGAAACGCGCGGCCTTCGTTTCCGAGCTGCGCTCGGCCATCTCGGCCGCCGACGGGTCGCCGCCGGAAGAGCACCGCGCCTACGCCTCCGAGACCGGTCTGGGCGAGGTGCTCTGCCTCCTGCTCAACGGGTCGCTCTTCTCCTCGCGGAGGGTGGTGGAGTACCGGGGCGCAGAGAACATCAAAGGCAAGGAAGATCTGGGAGCCCTCGCCGCCTATCTGGCCGCGCCCGCTCCCGGCGCGGTACTCCTCCTCGTTACGGACGCCTTCTATGCGGAGAAAGCGCTCGAGGACGCGGTGGGCAAGGATCGGAAGCGGACATTCTTCGAGATGTTCGAGGGCGAAAAGCCTCGATGGATCGAGAAGAGGTTGCGCGAGCTCGGCCTGGGGATCGACGAGAGCGGAATCGAGGCCTTGCTCGAGCTCGTCGAGAACGAGTCGAGCGCCCTCGACGCGGCATGCTCGCGCCTTTCAATCGTCTTCCCTCAAGGGGCGACGATCGGCGAAGCCGACGTCGAAGCCGCGATAGCGCGCAACAGACAGGAAGATGCCTTCAGCCTCTTCGAGCGCATGGCGGCGAGCGGCCTCGCGGAAGCCCTCGAGACCCTCGAGGCGGTGCTCGCCGACCGCAAGGGCGACGCGGTCCAGATCATCGCGGCGCTGACCTGGAGCTTTCGCAGGCTGTGCCGGCTTCATGCGCTCATGGAGGAAGGCGAGAGCATCGAATCGGCCTGCATCAGGCTCCAGATACGAAGCAAGACCCTGCAGAGACAGAGCGCGGCGGCGATCCGCCGCTATTCCCGCCGCGCCTGCGAGCGCATCGTGCTGCTGACCTCGGCTTTCGACGCAAAGGCGAGGACGATGGGCGCGAGCTACGAGCGCGTCCTGCTCCAGCTCATCGTCTACGGAATCATGGTCAAGAATGGCGAGCTCGAGCTCAGCTCCGCCCCGGCTTGATCACTCGATCGAAGCCACTATGACCTCGCAGGGCCCCAGCTCGACTCTACCCGCCTCCAGGACCGTCCCGTCCTCCCGGACGCTCCCGAGGATAACGCGTACCGCCTTCTCGAGTCCGATGGCCCTCGGTCCCGAAGCGAAGTTGAGCAGGACGACCAGACTCTCGGCCGAGTTCGCGCCCGCGGGGAACGCGACGCGCTCGTAGGCGAGGACGTCGGGATCTAATGCGAGGAAGGCGATACTCCCCGCGCGAAGCGCCGGCTTCGCGCGGCGCAGCGAGATTAGCGATCGATACCAGGACAGGAGCGAAGCGGGATCGCCGGCCTGGGCGGCCGCGTTCCTCGTGCGGTAATCCGAATTGACGGGCAGCCAGGGGGTCGCCGACGAGAAACCCGCGTTAGCGCTCGCGTCCCACTGCATCGGCGTGCGCGCGGGATCGCGCCCCAAGGACCTCAAAGGCCAGGTCGCGATGCCGAGGGGGTCCCTCAACGCGCCGCGGGGCAGGCGCTCGCAGGTCATGCCGAGCTCTTCACCGTAATACAGGAAGGGTGTGCCGCGTATGGTGAGCAGCATCGCGGCCGCGACGCGCGCTCGCGCATCTCGGAGTCGGCCCGACCTCGCGCCGCGGCCCCGGTAACGCCAGGCATGGCGCGGCTGGTCGTGGTTGCTCAAAGTGAAGTTGGGCCAGGCGCCTTCGGGAAGGGCGGAGTACCAGCGTTCCGCCGACTCTCGAAAAGCCTTGGCGCCCCATCTCTTGTACAGGAAATCGAAATTGAAGGCCATGTGGAGCTCGTCGGCGCGCTCGCCGTGGCAGGAGGCCGCGAGCAGCGTGTCCTTGCCGTGGGTCTCGCCTATCAGGACGCGCTCGCCCGCGGCATCGGAGATCTTGCGCATTTCCTTGAAGACTTCGTGGACCTCGGGGCGGTTTCGATCGTAGATATGCCTCTGGAAGAAATCCGGATTAGCCTTGAGGGAAAAGGGATTGGAGCGGAGTTGGGAGTCCTTGAAATAGGCCGTGGCGACGTCGAGGCGAAAGCCGTCCACGCCGAGTCCGTACCAGAAGCGCATGATGTCGTAAATAGCCTCGCGCAGCTCGGGCTCGCGCCAATCGAATTCCGGCTGATGCCTCGTGAAAGTGGCGAGATAGCGCTCACCGGTGGCGGGGTTGGGATGCCAGGCCGTCCCCAGTTCGAAGATCGCCTTCCAATTATTGGGCGGTCGCCCGTTATCCGGCACCCAGAGGTACCAGCCGTGCCTGGGCGAAGCCTTGGACGACCGCGCCTCGACGAACCAGGGATGCTCGTCCGAGCTATGATTGGCCACGAGGTCGAGGACGATTCGCATGCCCCGTTTCTTGGACTCGGAGACGAGCCGCTTCAGATCGTCCAAGGTGCCGAACATCGGGTCCACCTCGCGATAATCGGAGACGTCGTAGCCGAAGTCCTTCATTGGGCTCTTGAAGAAAGGAGATATCCAGAGCGCATCGACGCCCAGGTCCTCGAGGTACCCGAGCTTACCCGCGATGCCCGCGAGATCGCCGATTCCGTCGCCGTTGGAATCGGCGAAACTCCTCGGATATATCTGATAGAAAACCGCGTCCTCCCACCAATGCCGCATCATTTACCTCCGGAAACGGTCGATCGAAGCCGCATGCGCGCGAAAAGGCGGTCCCTCGGACCGTGTGGGACAGGGGAGCCAGGCCATGGAACTCGCAATAGTACAATCGTCGGCCACCCTCGTCAGTCGAGGACGACCTCGATATCTATATCGCGCATCGCGTGGGCCTGGCAGCCGAGGCGGATACCGTCGGGCCTACGCCCCGCCGCGAGCCGCTCGGCCTCCAGCGACCCTACGGGCGACAGGCCCTTCCCCCCGGACAGCACGCGCACCGCGCAGGTCCCGCAGAGAGCCTTGCCGCCGCAATCGTGCCGGATACGGATCCCCGCGCCCAGCAGCGAGTTCAGTATGGATACGGCCGAAGTGGAATCCACATCCGCCGGAAGTCCGTCCTCCCCGGCCCTGTTCGCGACCTTGATCCGAGCCATGGCCGTCCTAGACCGCGACCGTCACGCGGTTGCGCCCTTCCTGCTTGGAGGCGTAGAGCGCATGATCGGCCCGGTCGATGAGCGATTTGCCCGAAACGTCGCGAGCGGGGTCGTATTGCGCCACTCCGAGCGAGACGGTTACCGCGAGACTCTGGCCCTCATAGCTCGTATGCATGGACTCGACGCTCGCGCGGACCCTCTCGGCCGCCTGGAACGCGCGCTCGGAGTCGGCCTCGTTCAGCAGGAGGCAGAATTCCTCGCCGCCGTATCGCGCGGCGAGGTCGTCGCCGCGCACGCCGGATTGAATGACCCGGGCGACCTGTTTGAGCACCGCATCACCGCAGGAATGGCCATGGGCATCGTTGAATCTCTTGAAGAAATCGATATCGATCATGACGACCGAGAGGGGCCTCGAGGAGGTCGAGCATTGCGCCATCCGCTCAAGCAGCACGGTGTAGAAATAATGCTTCATCTTGAGGCGAGTCATCATGTCCGTCGTGGTCATCTCGAAGAGGAAAGCGTTGTTGATGGCGACCGCCGCCAGACCGGCCAGATTGAGGGCGTATTCGCGCTCATAGACGTCGAATCCCTCGTCGCCTATCTTCTCGCCCATCACGAGAAGCCCGTTGACCGTGCCCTTGGCCTTCAGGGGTACGATGAGGCTGGGATCGAGCGAGGCGATCCCCTCGAACCCTGCGAAGGAACCGATCCTTTGGCGCAGGTCCTCCAGCGTATAGCAGCCGTATTGCCGCGTGAACAGCTTGATGACGGGATTATCCTCGGCTATCGAGTAGTCTGTGCCGTGCGCGATATCGAATCCCTTGTAGTTGCGGTGAAGGCTGAAGCGAGTGGAGTCCAGGCTCTTCTTCGCGAAGATGCCGGCCTTGAGCACTTTCATCTGCCCCATCACGTTGAACAAAATGGCATCGATGAGGATATGGTAATCGAGCACGGAATTCAGGCTCTTCGATACTTCGAGGAGCTGGCGAAGATCGAAGAGCTGCTTTTCATATTCCAGCCGGAGGGCTTCTATGTCGGATGCTTCAGCCATCGTTCTCGCTCGCCTCCAGGTGAATAACTGACTCGATTATAAACCCTGACCGACTCGTTCGCCAGTCGGGTCAGGTCGCGTCGCCGGCGGCGCGAACGGCATTCTCGAAAAGCTCGATACCCGGATCGTCTCGCGACGCCCGCCTCCGGTAGGGATGATTCTCGCGGACCAGGAAGGCTTCGGGATGCGGCATTAGGCCCAGCACTCGGCCGCTCGGATCGCAGACTCCTGCGATCGCCCGCTCCGAGCCGTTGGGCCCTTCGCCCTCATACCGTACCGCGACGAGTCCCTCATCCTCGAGCGCTTGCAGAGTCGCTTCGTCGCGCGCGACGAAGCGACCTTCTCCGTGCCGTACCGGCAGAAGGCGCCTCGCTAGACCCTCGGTCCAAAGGCAGCGGCTTTTGCCTTCGAAGAGCACGCCATACCAGCCGTCGACGAAGCGTCCGGACTCATTCTGGATGAGCGAAACCTCTCGGCCCCAGAGACCGTCGCGGTTGGGCAATATGCCCATCCTTACGAGGGCCTGGAAGCCGTTGCACACCCCGATAGCCAGGCCGCCGTCAACTATGAAGCGTTCCAGCTCCCGCCTGAGCGTCCTCCGGCAGAGGAGGGCGACTACCTGGCCCGAGCCGAGGTGATCGCCGAAGGAAAAGCCGCCGGGAAAGGCGAGGATGCGCGCCCCCAGGACGCGCTCGGGATCCGCCATGAGGTCGGCTATGTGCAGCCTCTCCGGTACGGCTCCCGCCAACCTCAGGGCCTCCGCCAGCTCGGCATCCGCGTTGAACCCGTAGCCTGAGAGGACTATCGCTTTCGGTCCCACATTCATCCTTTCACGCTATTGGCGTCTTGTAGGCTCGCTCGAGCTCGCCGAGATCCGCGTCTAATGCGCGTACTCCGCCGAGCTCGATGCGGAGCCTCGGCTCGTCGATGGTCTTGCCGAGAAAGGCGATGGGAAGGCCAGACATGCTGCGCTCGAAGCGCTCGCGATCCTCGGTTCGCAGGGAGACGAGAAAGCGGCCGGTATCCTCGGCGAAGAGCAGGGCAGCCGCATCCGGATACTCTCTTTCTCGGCCGAGGCTTCGCGGTCCTCGGCGCCTCGGCATCGCGTCCAGGCGCAGGTCGGCTCCGAGCCGGCCGCCCAGGCAGGATTCGGCCAGAGCGACGGCCAAACCTCCGTCCGAAAGGTCGTGGCAGGAGCGAAGGACCCGGCCGCCGATGGCATGCGCGATGGCGCGATAGACCGGCAGATGCTCCGACGGAGAGGCGACGGGGCAGGGTCCGAGCGGTCGCGAGGGGCGACGGCCGCCGGGGCCTTCAAGGGCGCGCTCGAGGATCGAAGCTCCCAGGAGGCTTCCGGTAGCGCCCACCACGTAGAGGAGGTCGCCTGCCGCGAGGAAGTCCGTCGAGCTTGCCTTACGGACATCGTCGACGATGCCGACCAGGGTAACGAGGAGCGTCGGAGTCACGGAGATGCGTTTCCCGCCCGCGAAAGCGTCGTTCTTCATCGAGTCCTTGCCCGAAACAAGGGGAAGACCATAGTCGAGGCAAGCCTCGCGGAGGGCTTCGCAGGCGCGTACGAGCTGGGCCAGCTTATACGCCCCGTCGGGATTGGAGGGCGACAGGACGGGATCCGGCCAGCAGAAATTGTCCAAAGCGACCGCCCGTAGCGGATCGCCCCCCAGGGCTATATGGGCGCGGTAGGCCTCGTCGACGGCCGCGAGGGCCATTGCCCGAGCGTCTCGCGACGACAACCTCGGGCATATTCCGTGCGTGACGGTCAGGCCGCGCCATGAATCGTACAAAGGCTTTAGCACGCCCCCGTCGCTCGGCGCATCCATGCGCAAGCCGGTGAAGGGCTTTTCTATCGAAATGCCCTTTACTTCGTGGTCGAATTGCCTGACCAGGGCTTCCTTCGACGCGACGTCGGGATCAGCCAGGATCGAGAGCAGAACGGGCGTCCAATCCTCGCGTTCGGCCAGAGGATGGGATTCGACGGTCGGCCGAATCCAGCGAGCCGTGAGACGCATGGTCGGGAGCCCGCGGTGGAGGAATTCCATATCGACCAGGCAGACGACCCGGCCGCGGAAGGTCGCCTCGACCCTGCCCGTGGCCGTGAATTCGCCGATGACGCTCGCTTCTACGCCCCGTCTCGACGCGAGGCCGAGCAGCGCAGGCAGGCTCTCCGCCCCGACTGCGAGGCTCATCCTCTCCTGACTCTCCGAGACGAGTATCTCCCAGGGGGAGAGTCCCGGATATTTTAAGGGGCAGGTGTCCAAATCGATCCGAACGCCCCCCGAAGACTCGGCCATCTCGCACAGGCTCGAGGAGAGACCGCCGGCTCCGTTGTCGGTAATGCCCGCATAGAGCCCCGCGTCCCGAGCCTCCAAGAGGAAGTCGCTCATGCGCTTCTGGGTGATCGGGTCGCCGATCTGCACGGCGGAGCAGGGGCTGGATTCGTCCAGGGCCAGGCTCGAGAAGGTCGCGCCATGGATGCCGTCCTTGCCGATCCGCCCTCCGACCATGACTGCCAGCATGCCGGGCCTCGCGGCCTTTATCCAGGAGGGCTTCCCCCGGACCTCCATCGGCATGATGCCGCCGGTTCCGCAGAATACGAGAGGCTTCCCCATGTAGCTTTCGTCGAATATGAATGCCCCCGCGACGACGGGAATGCCCGACTGGTTTCCGCCATCCACTATTCCGCGATGCACTCCGGCGAGAAGCTCGCGGGGGACCTTGAGCCCTTCGGGGACTTCCTCGTCCGGGATGGATGGCGGTCCGAAGCAGAGAACGTCGGTATTGAACAGCGGGGACGCGCCGATTCCGGTGCCCAGGATATCGCGATTGACGCCTACGATCCCGGTGATCGCCCCTCCGTAGGGATCGAGAGCCGAGGGGGAGTTGTGGGTCTCGGCCTTTACGCAGACAGCGGCGCCCTCGCTGAACTCGAATACGCCGGCATTGTCGGTGAATACCGAAAGCAGGTCGGGCCGGGAGGGCGCGAGTTCTTCGGTCGTCGAGCGGATGAATGTCTTGAAGAGCGACGAGATCTCGCGCGTCGGCGCTCCGGCTTCGGAGTACTCGATCTCGGCGCTAAAGATCTTGTGTTTGCAATGCTCGCTCCAGGTCTGGGCGATCATCTCGATCTCGACGTCGGTCGCCGCCTCGCCAAGGCCGGCGGCTGAGCGCGCGGCGCGAGTAGCGGGAGACTGGAAGTAGGCCTGGATGGCGCGCATTTCGGCAAGATTCAAGGCGAGGAGCCGCTTTGTGGAGAGGTCAGCCAACCCGTCGTCGTCCAGCTCGCCCAGATCGAATAGCTCGGGCTCCTGATCGTCGTCGATCGCTACGGTCGGGTACAAATCCGGCAGCCGCGCGCCGCCCTCCCATTCCGCGCTCGATACGAAGGTCGCCGATTGCACGAGAGGGTTCCAGAGAGACGAGAAGGCCCGGCGGACGATCTCGGCGGACGATCGCCCGGCCTTGACTATATAGAGCCTCGCCGTCTGCAGTACCCAAGGACGACCTATCGGGGCCCCGCAGGCGATCTCGACGGCCTCGCGCGCCGTGAGCGCCAGTGTATCCGTGACTCCGGGCCGATAGGCTATTTCCACGAGCCAGTCCCAGGCCTCCAATGAAGGAAGCCCCGGCAGCGGAGATTCGGCGACGAACTGCACTATCGGATCGGAGAAAAGCTCTTCCGCGATCTCTTTCGACAGGGAGAAATCGATGAGGAATACGTCCGCGACCCGGACCGAGGCTTCCCCGCCTCTGGCGCCCGCGAGAATTCCGGCCGGCACGGCGCCCCTGCCGTCGAGTTCCGGACGGCGATAGCAGGTCTCGATTCGCATGGGGCACTCTACAGAAAGCCCCTCAGACCGTCAATATGAAGGTCGGCTAGAAGGCGAGCTTAATGTCCTCGTTGTCCTTCTTGTGCTTCATCTTCACATAAAGCGCCCCGGCCTCTTTCTTATAGAGATATCCCGAGGCGTCGTAGCTCTCGAATTCACTGTCGGGGCTGTAATCGATGTCGTAGAGCTGGATATTGGCGAAGGGCTTGATTCCGTAAAAGGCCAGGTAATGGGATCGCCCTGCGGGGAAGGCAGCGGTGAATACATAGCGCGAGGCGCTGGCCTGGACGACGAGCGAGGGAGCGCAGGTCCAAGCCCAGACCCCGGGCGCGATGTCGCGGTAGAAGGAGACTTCGCGCGGATAATAGGGATTGTCGGCGACGAGAGGATAGAGCTCTTCCGGGGCAATCGTGCCAGTCCGCTGCTCGACCGCCCCTCCGCGATCGACGACGCGAGCCGGGGCGAAGCCCTGCGCGTCGGAGAGCGCGAGAACGCCTTCGACGAGGCCCTGGCCGATGCCGACGAGCGCCGGTTTCGCGTTCGCGGCTCCGTAGACTGCGAGGAAGCAGCCACCGGCGAGCGAAGTCCGTATATCGCTGGAGCCATCGTCATCGGTGACAAGGAATAACCCGCTCGATGTCCTGCGGGCCGCCGCGACGATGAGGCCAGCCGCAATGGCGGGATCGCGGAATGGATTGTCTTCGTCCTTGAGATTGAGCAGGGCCTTCGCGTCGAGCGCGCAGCTCAATAGGCCGACGGCCTGCTTGATCGAAAGCTTCGCGGGGTCGATCCCCGAGACGTAGCGGAAAGCATCCTGGGCGAGAGAAGCCGGCGCGCGGTCGAGGAGGAAGCGAAGGAGGCCGTCCTTCTCGAGGATCGACGGCGATTTATCGGCGACGAGCTGGGTCAGGCGCTTCGTCTCGGCGAGGTCGGAGGCCTCGAGCCCCTTCATCTTGGCTACCAAGCCGCCCAGGTACGGAGCGGAGAGGTAACCGAGCTTATCGGCCCATTTGTCCTTCGCCGCTCGAATCCGCGCCAGGGATTCCGGGAAGGCTCCTCGCGCGAGGGATTCGGCGAGATAGGCCGTCAGGGCCTTCTCGGAGAATGCCGGGAGGCCGTCCGAGCCTTTCCATGCGATCCTATCCGCCTCGAACCGCGTCGAGGAAAGGCCCGACCATACCTTTTCGCGCCACGCCGCTATTTCTGCCTTGAAGGTCTCGGGATCTTTGGGAACCTGGGCCAAGAGACCCCCTGAAGATGCCGCCTGGGGCGGTTTGGGCTCCGCCGGCGGAAGCTTCGCGAGGGCGAGGCCAGGATCGCCGGGCCGCAAGGAGAGCGATCCGCCCGTCGCGTCGATGCTGCCTGCCCCGAAGTTAATATCGTAGGATGCGCCTCCGGTATCGAGGCTCCGACGACCGTCCCTATCCGAGAGCCGGGCGAAGCGGGACAGCGCGAGCTTGAGCCGTACGGCGGCTACGCCGTCGGGCGCGGTGGCTGCAAGCCCGAAGCGCTCCGGCGGCCCATTGTCGGCAGTAGCCTTAAGCGCGACTCCGGAAGAGAAATTGACGAGCATTCCATTGGGGAGCTTGGTTACCGATACAAGGTAAATGGGAGTCGAGGCGCCATCCGCGCCGACGCTTTCCGCCGCCGATTTCGGCGATATGAGGAAGGAGAGTCCGGGATAGGAAAGGCGCAGCGAATCGGGAGCGGAGCTGCCGTGGCCTGCCTTCGGAAATGAGGCGTTGATGGAAAGCGACCCGAAATTCGCGGTGAGGCCCGGCCCTTTGGAGAATTGCACGACGACGATAAGGACGAACAGGCCGATGTATAGGACCGTTAGGCCGAGCGCCCGCCTGAAGGCTCCGATTTGCATTGCAGGTATGGACTATAGCCGGTAACAGTCCCTTGTGCAACCTTGTATAATGGGACGACCCGGGATAGTATCGAGCGCCCCATCGTGGGAGCCTGATCGGGGAGCGGGAAAGTATGGATCATGAGCCTGGATACCGCGTCGAACCCAATAGGGAAAGCCTCTTGATGATCGCCCCGAGGGCGCCGCGCATATCGACGGCGATCGTCGCAGTCGTCGTCGTCCTTTCATTTTTGGCCGGGTGCGCCGGAGCGCCCAAGACCGCGGCGGCTTCGGCCAAGCAGCCTCCTGCCAAGGAATCGAGACCCGAGCGGAAGCGCGTTCAAGAGGTCGAAGCGGCGGAGAAGCTCCTCGATAAGGGCGAAGCCGCGGCCGCCGCCGACAAGCTCGGAGATCTCGCCGCCGCCGCGCCGGCCGACTCCGAACTCAAGCTCGCCCAGGTCGCCGCCCTCGTTTCCGCCGGCAAGCTCGACAAGGCCAGAGCCGGCGTCGACGAAATCCTCGCCGTCGACCCCGCGAATCCGCGGGCCCTGACAATGGGAGCCGAGCTCGCCCGCTTCGGCGACGACGACAAGTCTCGTCGCTCCTACCTCGATCGAGCTCTCGCCGCCGCCCCGGACGACCCGGCGGTCCTTAGCGCCTGGGGCGACTATTTACTGGACGCAAAATCCTGGCCGAAGGCGGAGGAATTCTTCAGGCGCGCGCTGACGACGGATCCGAAAAGCGTCGATGCGCTGCTCGGGCTAGGCAGGGCACTCTACCGGGAGGCCAAGTACCCGGAATCGGAAGCCCGGCTTTCCGCCGCCATCGCGCTCGAGCCGGCCTCTCCTCTCGCCTATTCCGATCGAAGCCGCGCGAGGTATCAGCAGGGAAAATACAAGGAAGCGGAGGAAGATCTCGACACGGCCATATCAAAGGCCCCGGACGAATCCTGGCTCTATCTCGACCGCGGTCGCTACCGGCTCGACGAGGGGGAGATTGCCGGAGCCCAGGCCGACTTTGACCGCGCCATCGCCCTCGACCCGGGATATTTCCTCTCCTACGTGTACCGCGGCGGCATACTTGAACAGGCGGGCAAGGACGACGCCGCTCTCGACGATTACCGAAAAGTGATCGAGCTCTATCCCGACTACTGGTACGCCTTCGAGTCCGCGGGGGCGGCGGCCTTCCGCCTCGGGCTTTGGGCGGAGTCCGCGGCCGATTTCAAGCGGGCCTACGCCTCTTCGCCCTCCCGCTACGAGTACGCGATCGCTTCCAGCCTCGCCTTGTGGCGCTTGGGGCGGCCGAAGGACGCGGCCGTCTACGCCGGCTCCCTGGCTCCGGGGATCGACCGCGGGAAGAACGGCATCTACTGGGCCATGCTCCGCCTGATTCAGGACCAGAACGACGCTACCTCGGAGATCGAGCTCGATATCCAAGCCGAGAAGAGGCTCGATCTGAAGTCCGCGATGCTTTTCTACCTTTCCGAATACTGGATCTGCAGGGGCAAGATCGAACTGGCCTCGAAGTACCTCGCCCTCGGCGAGGACATGAAGCGAGAGGGCACTCTCGAATACCACCTACTGCTCGCCGAGCGCAAGCGGCTCGGCCCGGGACCAAATGGCTGATCGATTCCCCGTGCTGGCCGGGCTCCTCGAGGCTCGGCGACCGGTCGCCGTACAGACTCACGATTACCCGGACATCGATGCGGTAGCCTCGGCCTGGGGCCTGGCTTCCCTGCTCCGCCGTCGGGGATTCTCCGCAGCATGCCGCTACCGGGGGGAACTCAGGAGCCGAAGCCTCAGAAGCCTCATCTACGAGCTCGACATCGACCTCGCCCCGGTTTCCGAAGGCGAGCCTGAGCTTCAGGTCATCGTCGTCGACGGCTCCCCCGCGAACGGGAATGTCAGCCTCGCGGCGGGGGAACTCGTCGCCGTAATTGACCATCACTGCGAATCGGGAACGGTAAGCGCTCCCTTCCTCGACCTTCGCCCCGAGCTGGCCTCCTGCTCAACGATGATCCGCGGCTATTGGGAGGAAGCGGGATGGCGGCCACCGCGGGGCATCGCAACCGCCCTGCTCGCGGGCATCCAGTCCGATACCGATTTTCTGAGCCGCAGCTGCTCCGACGCGGACTTCGCCGCCTATGCCTCGCTCTACCGGGAAGGCGACTGGGAGCTTGCGAGTCGCGTAGTCCGCACGGCCCTCGATCTTCAGGAGCTGGGCCTGATAGTCGCGGCCCTGGGAAAGGCCGAGGTCCGCGACGGCCTGCTCTTCGCTTTCATTCGCGGTCCTTGCGGGCAGGAGGCCCTCGCGGTGCTTGCCGAGTTCGCGCTCAGGGCCGAAGAGCTTTCGGCCGCCGTCGTCGCCCAGGAGGACGAAGGCTCGATACACATATCCGTGCGCTCGAAGAGCGAGTCGGTCTCGGCCTTTGGCCTGGTCCGGGCCGCCCTGGGGGGAATCGGCAGTGGAGGCGGCCACGCCCATTCGGCCGGCGGAGTGGTGCCGATGGGCTCCGAGCCGGGAGAGGATGCGTTGCGCGAGCGATTCTTCAAGGCGGCGGCCGATTCGATCGGCAGGAAATAATAGTACAAAGTCAAGGCCTCGACGATTCGCGGCATTGACCTAGCCGGGATTAAGCGCGACATTACTTCAAGCGAAGGGACACTCCGGACGCCGGTACGCGGGTCCGCGAGCGCCGCAAGGAGGGAATCAGATGGCTGTGGTGACGATAATCGTGCTGGGAGTCGTAGCGGTAACCGTCGTGAGCGTCCTCGGCGACATGGCGACGAAGATGGTACAGGCGAAATCGAAGGCCAAGGAAGCGTCGGGGAGGCTCCCCTCGACCGAGATCGAATCGCTCAGGGATAGACTGGCCGCCCTCGAAACCCGGGTCGAAGAGCGCGACGAGAGCGTACGCAAGCTGCAAGACGAAGTACGCTTCGTATCGCGGATGCTCGAGGATAGATCGGGCGGCCGACCCGGGAATTAGCATCCGGCCTTGCCTAGCTCCCGCCTTCCTTGTACAAAGATCGTTCGGAGGATTTAAGCTCATGGAAACCTGCCCTTGCGGTTCAGGCCGTCCCTACGACGACTGCTGCGGTGCTTTCATCTCGGGAAAGGCCAAGCCCTCGACCGCCGAGGCGCTTATGCGTAGCCGATACGCGGCATACGCCACCAAGGCTATCGACTACATCGTCTCCACGTGCCTGCGCGACGAGGATCACGGAATCGATATCGAGGCCACGAGGCGCTGGAGCGAGAGATCCGAATGGCTCGGCCTCAAGATACTGGGAACCGAGGGCGGAGGCCCCGGCGACGAGAAAGGGATGGTCGAATTCAGGGCGACCTATGTCCAGGGCGGACTGCGCGAGACGCACCACGAAAAGGCCTCGTTCGTGAAGCGAGAAGGCGCCTGGCTCTTCGCCGACGGAGAGGTCATACCCGAGACCGTCGTGCGAGAAGGTCCCAAGGTCGGCCGCAACGATCCCTGCCCTTGCGGCTCGGGAAAGAAGTACAAGAAATGTCATGGGGCGGCGTCCCTCGCCCCCTAGCCCAAAGCCTTCTCGACGAGCTCGAAGACGGCCGGCATCAGCTGCTTTTTCCGCGAGAGCACGTCCCGGAGGACGTAAACGCCCTCGCCGTCCGAAGGATAGCCGACTAGGGACAGAAAATCCCTGTCCGCGACGAGGAAGAGCAGGCTTACGAGCTCGGTTATATCGGTAACCATCAAGGCCGAGAGGTAATACCCCTTCTCGCTCCGGATCCCCGCAAGGGCCTCGAGGATTTCGCTGCGCTTCTCCAATACAAGGGCGGTATCGGAGACTTCGATCTGGCTCACGCTGAGCTTGATCTTCTGCGTCTCGTACTCCTTGAGGTCGAGGCGCACGATCTCGGCCGCGGGCCTGCTCGCCGCCCTGGACGCGGATTGCATGATGCCCTCGCCGAGCTCGGCGATCTCGAGGTCGGCGATGTTGGCGAGGTATTCCGCCTCGTCGCGATCGGTCTCGGTCGTCGTCGCGGATCGAAGGATGAGCGTATCCGAGAGAATGCCGCAGAGAAGTATCGAGGCGATATCCTTGGGGATGGGCACGCGCTGGTCGCGATACATCCCGGCGATCATGGTGCTCGTCGATCCGACAACGCGATTGATGAAGGTGATGGGGTATTTGGTCGAGAAGGAGCCCAGCCGATGATGGTCGATGACTTCCAGAATCCGATAGTTCTCGATGCCTTCGATGGCCTGGCCGAATTCGTTGTGATCTACCATGATCACCTCTACGCTGGGCTCCCGCAGGAGATCGCCTTCGCGGAGCAAGCCGATCACCCGCCCATCCTCGTCGACGACGGCGGCCGACCTGCTGGGCGAGGCGGAGAGAGTCTTCCTGGCGTCGCGAGCCCGCTCTCCCTTGTGGATCGGCTTGGTCTCGGAGTCGCCCATCGCGTGAACGGGTGTAGAGTAAAGGACTAGCAGGGAGGTGCTCGAAGTATCGTAAGGCGAGACAAGCACGGTAATTCGCTTGCTTTCGGCGAGGGCGCGCAGTTCCTTGCCCACGACGAAGCCGTTGGTGACGATGAGAACGCGGACCCCGGCCTCCAAGGCCAGCCTATGCACGTCGTCGCGGTCCCCCACCAGCAGAACCTTGTTGGCCGCGCTCTCGGCCTCGAGCACGGCCTTCACCGATCCCGTCTGGTTGGCCGCGACTATCATGTTGGCCTTGAACACTTCGCCCTCGTCGAAGGAGACGATGGCCTGGGCCTTGATCGTCTCCATGAGATGACCGACGCTCGTCGGTATCACCGCCTTCTTGCGCGGGTTTATCTTCGCTATGATGTTCTGGGCGAAGGAACCGTAGTGGAGCAGCGAGCGATAGCGGCCATCGTCGTCGACGATGGGGAGTGCCTCCCCGGCTCCCTCCCCCAGCAGGGCCAGGGCTGACCAAAGCGGGGTGTCTGCTCGGACGGTCCTCGCCGGTCCTGAGAGGAAGTACTCGGCCTTAGGTACGAGGTCGGAGATGAACACCGGTAACTCCATGGCGAAACGATCGAAGATGTACTCGGTCTGCGGATTCACCGCCCCGGCGCGGGCCGCGCGGGCTTCGGGCATCCCGGTCGCGCGCTTGAGAGCGGCATAGGCTACGGCCGCGACCACGGAGTCGGTATCGGGATTCCGATGGCCGATTACGAAGACGGTCTTTTCCATTGATTACCTCATCTTTCGAACAGCGATAGGCTCCTCGGGGCGAATGCGAGAGTGCCTGCGCCCCGCCGCGCGTGGGCGACGATGGCCTTTCGCAGGTCCCATCGCGTCGAGGGTTCGACCCGAGGCCTGTCCGACAAGTTCGCCAAACCCGTAACCCTCCCGTCCCGGCTGAAGATCCGAAACGCATCCTTTCCCGTCCGCTCGGCTCCGTACTCCCTGCCCGCGAGCCTATCGTAGAGACCCACGACGCGCGCCGTGAAGGCGAGCTCTTCCTGCCCGCCGAAACCGTGCGCATCGTCGGAGGACATGATCTGGGAGGCGAGCATGAAATCGGCGAGGGCCACGAGCTCCTTTTCGCTCTCCCCCAAGTCCATCCTCGATGTCCTGCAGAAGACGACGTCGGGATCGTTGACGAACACCGTCCCGTCGAGGAAGGCTCGACCGATGGAATGCGAAAGGTTCGTATAGGCCGCCGGCCTGCCTTGATGGCGCACGACCCGCCTCAAGAACCCATCTTCCCACTTTTCCTTCGTATCGGCGCCGATCCGCATGAGCGGGAAATGGCGGAAGGACGGCTCGAAGGGCGCCCCGCAGCCCAGGTAGGCGACTCGTCGACCACGCGAATCGGTCGTTCGAGCGGTCAGACGGCGCATCAGTCGGTCGTAATGCTCGAATGCCGCGCCGCCCTCGGAAAACGCCGCCGGCCTCGAGCGGGAACCCTCGATGAAACCGGCATATAGGAAGTCGAGCTTGATGTATCTGTATCCCCATTCCTCGACGAGCCGCTCGAAGACGCCGTCGAGGTATTCCTCGACTTCGGGCAGCGAGATATCGAGACAGAAGAACACTCCGTCCCAGCCAGGATTATAGCCCGCCGGTACCGGCCTCCCGGCGACATCGCGAAGCAGCCATTCGGGCCGACGCCCGAACTCCGCGCTGCCCTTGGTGACGAGGAGGGGCGCGATCCATATTCCCGGAATCATGCCTTTGGCCTCGATCGCATCGGCCAGCGGCTTCATCCCGCGCGGGAATTTGACGGAGTCCGGCTCCCACTGCCCCACTGCCTTTTCCCAGCCGTCGTCTATCTGGAATACCGTCGGCTTGCCTCTCCGAAGATAGTACACGTTGATCAGGTTGTCGTTGGCGCCGATCGAATCGAGATCCCGCGAGATTATCCCTTCGTCGATGCTGGTGTAATGGTTATACCAAGATTCGTAGCCTCCGGGGACCAGTGACCCTCCCGAGCCCAGGAAGGCCAGGCGCTCGAAGTGCCCGAACCCGCGAAAGGCTTCGCGGAGGGCGTCCTTCGCCTCGAAGTATCCTGCGCGGAAGAAAAGTCGGATCTCCGAGACGAGCTCGCCTTTCGCGAACCGACCTCCCCTCGCGCCCAGCTCCGCGCGGATGCGCAGCGAAGCCCGGTCGACTCTGAACGAGACCGGAGGAGTCGCCCGTTCCGGCCTTCCCGTCGATGCGAGCACGAGCCTGGCGTCCCCCGCGCGGATATAGGTCAGGAAGCGGGAAAGGATTTCGCCTCTTGCCTCGAAGGGCCCCGGCCCATCGCAATATACCGCGATATTCGGGATTATCCGGGCCCGACGAACTCGCTCGCCGGCGGTCAGCTCGCCGCCGAAGCACCAGGACTGCCATCCGTTGGAGAATATCATCCGCCCGCTAACGGCCTCGAATGAGCGCCGGACATCGAGCTCTACGCCCGCGAGGTCGCAGAGCTCGCCGAAATCCGCCTCGAAGAGCGACGTGGAGCCTTCGCCGATCGCCCAGCTCTCCGCGGCGAAAAAGGTCAAGGTCTTCTGCCGATCCCCGTCCGCTATCGATAGGCTGAACCTGGGATCGACTTTCATGCTACCCTCCGTGATGCCCGCCTGCCCGAAAATGTACTATCCCCCGCGCGGACGGTCAAACCTCTCCCGGGAGTCGAGACATGATCAGGCTATATGCATTCCTCGGCAACTTCGGCCGCGAATATTCGAGGAACCGCCACAATGTGGCCTGGCAATTCCTGGAATCCCTGCCCTGGTTCGGCGAGCTTCGGTGGGAGCGGAAATTCAAAGGACGGTTCGCGACCCGCGAGACGGATGCCGGGCGCACCTGGCTCCTTTTGCCCGAGACATACATGAACCTCTCCGGAGACTCGGCGGCGGAGCTCATGCGGTTCTACCATATCGAGCCTGCCGAATTATTGGCCGTCCACGACGAAATCGAGATGCCCTTCGGATTCATCGGCCTGAAGATGGGCGGCGGCCTGGGCGGCCATAACGGCCTGCGCTCGCTGGAAGCGCGGCTGGGAACGCGCGACTACGCCCGCCTGCGCTTCGGGATCGGCCGCCCCGAGCATCCCGACATCGCCGGCTACGTTCTATCGGACTTCTCGCCCGAGGAGGGCGAGACCCTCGCCGGATCGGTCTTCCCGACCGCGGCCAGGATCCTCGAGGAATGCGCGAACGACGGCTTCGAGAAGGCGCTCGCGAAGTACCCGAAGGTCAAGGCTCCGTAGGCGCCTAACGCGCTCGAACCCGAGGTCAGCGGGAGGAGCTCGAGATTCGCCTTTAGTGTTACCCAGGTCACGAACCCCAAAGCTATGCTGACAGGATCATCGCGCCGAGCAGAGGCTTGAATATCGAATCGATCAAGATGCCCATCAGGAAATAGCCCGCGACGATCCCCAGCCAGCGTGAGCCCCATCCCGGCCAGGCAGAGCAGCGCGGCGGCCAGGAGGACGGACCTCATGCCGAATATGAAGAGATCGACCATTATCCCCCCGAGGGGCGGGCCGACCATGGTACCTATCGCCACTGTGCTGCCCAGGAAGCCCAGAGCCCGGCCTCTTTCCCCTTGAGGAAAGATGGTCGCGATGATGCCCTGGTTAGAAGGATATGAACATCGAGGCGCCGACCGCCTGAGCCGAGCGGGCGACGATGAGGAAGGGAAGATTCCATGAAAGGACGCAGAGCAGGGAGCCGAGCCCGAAGAGGATGAATCCGTACTCGAATATGCACACTTTGCCGAGCTTGTCGGCGATCTTGCCGAATGCGAGGACGAGGGCGGATATTACGATAAGGTAGCTCGAGACTATCCACTGGACACCGATAAGCCCGACTCCGAGACGGAAGGTTGCTGTCCATCGATTCGCTCCGCCTTCGCGAGGCGCAGCTTTTATCGGAGGAAGGCGGCCCTGCGGGTATCTCGCCCAGGTAGCCCGCCAACGCTTCGACCCTTTTCTTTCGCTATGGATTCCGGGTATTTTTCTTGTAAAGCAAGGAGGCCTGCGTGGCGCGCATCTTGAAGGTGGAGCATTGGCAACCGGAATTCGGGTACAACGACGAGGCCTTTTTTGCGAAACGGGGCGATAGGACGGAGAAGCTCCTCATCTTCGACGGCGAGAAGGCGCCCGACCCGCGTCTCTATGATCTCGTGATCGTATACGGTGGCTATATGAGCGCATACGACGACGCGGCCAATCCCTGGCTAATCGATGAGCTGCGCTTCCTCGAAAGATGCCTCAAAGCCGGCACGCCAGTTTTCGGTATATGCCTCGGTAGCCAGCTCCTCGCGCGCCTGCTCGGCGCGCGCGTCTATCGGAGCGAGGCGCCCGAGTTCGGCTTCAAAAGGCTTCTGCTCAACGAGCAAGGAGCCGCGGATTCCGTCCTCGGCACGATAGCCGACGACCAAGGCGGCTTTCTCGCGATACAGTGGCACGACGACGCTTGGGACCTGCCCTTCGGGGCCCGACTCCTCGCGTCGAGCGGCGCATGGCCCAACCAGGCCTTCAGGTATGGTCCTAAGGTGCTGGCGATACAATTCCATCTCGAGTTCACGCAGCCACACATGGCCTGGGCAGTCGCCCGCCCCGGCGAAAGCGAGTCTGAAGACCCCGAGAGGGAGGATCGTATCGCCTTCGCGACCCCGAGCCGACGGTTCGACGAAATAAAGATAAGCATGGAGAAAATGCTAGAGAGGATAATGTCGGGAAGCGAGGGAAATTCCTCACTTCAGGACCCGGGGGCCGTCAGAACCTCGAGAGCCGTCAGATAAGCGAGAGCTTCCGCGCGGGACGAGCCGCACATCTCGGCCGATTGGCGCAGCGAAGCGCAGACCGCCGGCCTTTCAGGATTACCGAAAAGAGCGCACAGACCTCCACCCGTCAGCCGGACGCAGACGGCGCCCGCGACCTTACCGTCCGGCATGCCGGGAATCGGCGAGGAGATGGAGGGTGCGATGCAGCAGGCGGCGCAGCCCGGCCTGCACGCCGGATCCCTCACGAAAGCTTGGCACCCTCGATCTCGAGGAGCCTGCGTTTGCGCCAAACGCCGCCGCCGTAGCCGCCGAGGCCGCCGTCGGCCCCGATCACGCGATGGCAGGGCACTAGGATCGCGATACGATTTCGACCGTTGGCCTGGGCGACGGCGCGCACGGCGGCCGGTTCGCCCAGGATTCTCGCTAGATCGCCATAGCTTCTGGTCTCGCCGTAGGGAATTTCGCGCAAGGCGGCCCAGACCCTCTCCTGGAAAAGGGTTCCGGGTTCATGAATCGGTACGTCGAACTCCGAGCGCTTTCCGGCGAAATACTCTCCGAGCTCGTTCTCAAGTCGCTCAAGATGGGGATGGGGAGCTGGAGCGGCGGGCAATCCCAGGCGAGATCGCAGGACCGATGCCTGGGTCTCGAGCATACGACGGTCCATGAACTCGAGGAGGCAGATTCCCCCCTCGACAGCCCCGGCGATCAGAGGCCCCAGGGGCCCGTCGATCCAGGCCAGGCGGATGAAGTCTCCGCCGGAGTCTTTCGATACCCGGCCAGGCGCATCGCCGAAAAGCCGAGAGAAGGCATCTCGAAAACCCGAATGCGATTCATAACCGTGGTCGAAGACTGCGTCGTCTAGGCTGCCCCCTGCCTTTATCGCCTCGAAGGCGGCTGCCAATCGACGCGCGCGCTGGTAAGCCTGGAAGCTGAGCCCATAACGCGCCTGAAAGCGCCGACGCACCGTCGCCGGATCGAGGCCTTCGGTGACGAGGTCAGCATCGCGTATTCGGCGCTCGGGGGCCGCTTCAACGCGTTCGACGAGATCGAGAGTCCACTGCGGATCGGAGGACGAAGCCAACGGTTTGCAGCGCTGGCAAGGACGGTAGCCGGCGAATAGAGCCTCGGCGGCGGTCGCGTAGAATATCGTATTTTCTGGTAAAGGTTTACGTGCCGGACAAGAAGGACGGCAAAATATCCCCGTAGTAGTGACCGCGGCAAAGAATAGCCCATCGAAGGACTCATCCCGACCGCGGAATGCGGCGTCCATTACGGTAACTGGTGGTAGCTCGGGCATGCTCGGTACCTCTTGCAAAAATGATACGCCGCCGATAGCGCCCTAGACCACCGGAAAATCGACAGCGATTCCCATTTTCGAATGCGCGAAGTTTTCGAAAACTACCATATAGCAATGCCGGCAGAGGGACTTGAACCCTCAAGCCATCGCTGGCAGCAGATTTTGAGTCTGCCGTGTATGCCATTTCACCATGCCGGCGGCGAATCGTTTCTACTATGCGGGTCGAAGCTCGTCAAGATAAACCTTTGAAAGAGGAATAGTGAAGCTTATCAAAATGTCCAATATGTTATAAAGTGCACTTCGCTTTATATTGCTTTTTCACGGAGTAGCATTGGATATCGAAGACATGAGGGAATGCCCCGGAAATGACGGCCATCTCCGGGGCACCCCAAGAACTCCAATCGCCAGACGAGGCCCCCCTCTCCGCGACTGGACCAATAAATATCGCCGTAAAACCGCCGAGAACCTACTCAGCCTCTTTCTCTTTCTCGGATTCATCCTGATAGCGCCCAACATTGTCTACGCATTCCGCAGCGGCGATACCCAATACCTTTCGGTCTTCATCTGTACCTATATTGCGATCATCGCCCTCAATCTAGGCAAGTCCCTCCTGGGGAGGATGATATACATCTCGCTCATCGCCGTCCTCTTCGTTCCTGGAACGTATCTCGTCTTTCGCTTGGGGAACATCTCCATCGGAACGGCTTGGATATGCGCGGCCACCATGCTCGCGACCCTATTCTTCGGAATGAAGGGAGCGGTCTGCGCCTGGACGACGCAGGCCCTGGTCTTCATAGCGATCGGCGCGGCCCAGACCGCCGGAGCGCTCTCTTGGAGGGAGGAACCGCTGCTCTACACTTTGTCGGCGGTCGACGGATTAGGTCTCGGCATCATCGCCGGCGCCGCTCAGTTCTACCTCATAGGAGGGCTGCGCCGCTCGATCGAGGAGCGCGGGAAACTCGGCAGCGCGCTGAGACGAAGGCAGGACGAGCTTATGCGCGAGGCGGCCGGACGCCACGAGGCGGAGCTACGGGCCGAATTCCTCGAAAGCCACGATCCTCTCACGCGGCTGCCGAATCGCGAGAACTTCGAGCTCGAGCTCGCCCGCGCGGTTGAGGTCGCCGCTCAGCGCGGAAGGATACTGGGAGTGATGGCAGTAGGGCTCGACAGGTTCAAGCGCGTCGGCGAGACTCATGGCCCCGGCGCCGGCGACGCTATATTGATCGAGACCGCGGACCGTCTCGCCCGTTCATTCCGGATCGACGACGTCGTCGCCCGCTCGGGCGGAGACGTATTCCTGGTCCTCCTGTCCGATGTAAAGGACCCGGAGGACGCCAAGGATATCATCGACAAGTCGCGGCGGGTATTCGACCGGTCCTTCACCGTCGGAGGAGCGGAGCTCGGCCTATCCGCGTCCTTCGGCCTCGCGATGTATCCCAATGATGGAGTTCGCGCCGAATCGCTGATCAGGGCCGCGGCGGCGGCCCTCCAGCTCTCCAAAGACGACGGGCCAGGCTCGCACAGATTATACGACGCGGCCCTCCACGCCAGGCTCATCGCGAATTCCCGCATAGAGCACGAGCTACGGGGCGCCCTCCGGGCGGAGGCCTTCCTCCCCTGGTTCCAGCCCAAGGTCGATGCGCGGGGACGGATAGTCGGGGCGGAGGCGCTCGCGCGGTGGCGCCTTCCGGAAGGCGGTATGAGGCAGCCCTTGGAGTTCATCGGCGCCGCGGAGCGCTGCGGTTTGATCGGCGAGCTCGGACGCGTCGTCCTCGCCAAGGCATGCGCGAGCGCGGCCTCGTGGGCGACGAAGGGGCTATCCACGATACCGATATCCGTCAACATCTCGCCCTACCAATTCCGCAGCGACGATCTGGTAAAGGACGTGCGCGCCATACTTTCCGCGACGGGCCTCCCGGCCTCGCGGCTCGACCTCGAGATCACGGAGAGCGGCATCATGGAAGACGGGGAGGCCGCGATAGAAAAGCTGGCGGAGCTCAAGACTCTGGGATGCTCCATCTCTATCGACGATTTCGGCACAGGGTACTCGTCCTTCGCGACCTTGCGGGATTTCCCGGTCGATTGCGTCAAGCTGCCGCAATCCTTCGTCCAGCCCCTGCCTCGCGACGATAGAGCGACCACGATAGCCGGGGCGGTCATAGACCTGGCGCACCGGCTGAGGTTCTCCGTCGTCGCCGAGGGAGTCGAGAACGCGGATCAGTTCGCCTGGCTCGGCGAGGCTAGCTGCGACCAATACCAGGGCTTCCTCTTCGCTCGACCGATGCCCGAGGAGAGCTTCGAGACCGCGCTTGCGACGGGACTCGGGCCGGTCGTAGAATGAGGGCGGAGGCCGTTCCGATGGACCAATTGCTTTCCTGGGGCCTGAACGTCGTAAAAGACACGCAGTCGCTCGCCAGCCCCGCGTTGACCGTGGCGATGAAGGGGCTCAGCTTCCTCGGAACCGAGTATTTCTATCTGGCGCTCCTGCCCCTGATTTACTGGTGCGTCGACAAGCGTCGCGGCATCAGGATCGGCGTCCTCGTGTTCCTGTCCGGCGCCTTCAACCTGCGGCTCAAGCTGATTTTCGCGCAGCCGCGGCCCTACGATCTCGTCCCTGCGCTCGGGATGGTCAAGGAAAGCGGCTTCGGCTTGCCATCGGGGCATGCGCAGAATACGACGGTCCTCTTCGGCTCGGCTTCGGCGCTGTTTCGCGCTCCTTGGGGCCTCGTCCTGTCGATAGCTATGCCTTTCCTGGTGGGGATCTCGAGAATCTACCTCGGCGTCCATTTCCCGACCGATGTCATCGCCGGTTGGGCCATCGGCGCGGCGATGCTAGGTATCGACCGACTCTGCGGAGACAGGCTCGAGCGTCTTTTCGCGAGTCTCCGCTACTCGATGGCCCTCGCCCTCGCCGCGGCCGTCGCCCTCGTGATGAACGTACTCTATATCCAGGACACTTCGCTCTCGGGAGCCTTCTTCGGTCTCGTGGGAGCCTCCATCTACGCTAGGCGAGGGCCTGCCTTCTCCGTCGCGGGAAAGATCCTCAGGCGGACATTGCGCTACTTCTTCGGCATGGCGACGGTGGCTATAGTCTACGCCCTTCCCAAGCTCCTCCTCGCGGGACTGGAGGAGGGAGGTCCGCCCTTGATTCGCTTCCTCCGCTACGCCCTGCTCGGCGCCTGGGTAGCCGCGGGCGCTCCCTGGCTGTTCCTGAAGATGGGCTTGGCCGACCTCGAGGCCGAGACCCACTCTGCGGACGAGGGAACAAGATCCGCGATCTCGAACTAGGCGAGCGACCTAATTCGAGTCGATAAGCCCGGCCTCTCTCCCGATAGTCGTCTCCTCGCCATGTCCGGGGAACACGCGCGTCCCCGGGGGCAGCTCGAGAAGGCGCCGGAGGCTCGCCTGGAGCGCGGCCCCATCCGAGTCTGGGCCGTCCGTGCGACCCACGCCATCGCGAAAAAGAGTGTCGCCCGAGATGAGGATGGAGGAGGCCGCGTCGTACAGGCATAGGGATCCTCGAGAATGCCCCGGGCTGTGGATAGTCCGATAGGAGCCTCCGGGGAGGGTATCGCCGTCGGAGAGCAGGATCTGCGGCGCTGGAATCGGTCGCCAATACGTAGTAAAGTAGCCGAGCGCTCCTATGGCGGCGAAGAGCGCCCGGTTCGTTCCTTCGCCTTTCTCGCCGAAGTAGGAGGCATCGTCGGCATGCGCGGCGAGTGGTATCTCGACGCCGCGGGCGAGCCAAGCCGCGAGAATCTCCGGTATCGCCGCCGTGTGATCGAGATGGCCGTGGGTCGCGACGATCAACGAGGGCACGAGGCCCCGGGAATCCAGGAACGAGAGGATGCGCCTCGCCTCGGCGCCCGGGTCCACGATCGTGCAGGAGGAGCCCTCAAGGATGACATACGCGTTCTCGGCGATGGGTCCTACCGTCAGCCTCTCCAGCATGGTAGTCTGAATCTTATCCTTCGAGGTCGAGGACCGCAAGCTGTGCTCCTTCCCGCATACGCCGCCTTCATAGCGGCGATCGTGTTCTATCTCTTGATCCCCATCGCGGGCGCGTTCACGCTCCGGAACCAGTGGCGACGGTTCCGCGAGCGCGTGATCCTGCTCAGCCGAGCCCCGACGCTTCGCTATGGCGATCTCGCCGCTGCCGAGCGCGAAGGTCGCGGGTTGGCCGGCAGCTTCCGTCTCTATGGCACCATTGAGGCCATCGAGGGGCAAGACAGGATTTGGGTCAGGGGGAGGGAGGTCAGCGCCCTCGTGGACCTCTCGCACGCTCCTCTCTATGTTGCCGCCCCCGGCAGCGCCGAGGCGCCGGCCGAGGCAGGGTCCATCGAGCGCCTCCGTTGGCGCTCGGTCTCGTCGCTGGTCGAAGGAACCAGCATCTTCGTCGCCGGCCCGCTCGCGATCGAAGAGGGACGCCCCGTCTTCGTCGACGCCCCGGACGGGAGCCTCCTGGCGGTCTGCTACGACGGGAGGGACGCCGATCTTGTGTCTAGACTCGTGGCGGGCGGAAGGGCTCAAAACGAGTATTGGAACTATCCGGCGCGAATCTCGCTCGCCCTCGGGCTCGCGGTCATCAGCGGGATACTCCTCCTCTCGAGCCCATCGCCATTCTCGACGGTACGCGCGCTCATCTTCCTCGCCGGAGCCGCCCCCGTCCTGCCCTTCGCGCCGCCCGGCTTGGCGCTCTTCATCGCATACCATAGACTCTGGCGCTGGGCCCTCGCCTCGCGGACCTTGCGGGACTCGCTGAGGCTTCCGCTCCGGTTTTCCGGAGAAGGCCGATTCCCCCTGGCGGGAGAGCCCTCGCCGGAGGGCGTCCCCGAAACATTGGCCCGCCGCATCGAGAGGAAAGCCTCCCTCTACGCCGTCGCAGCGGGCTTATCGTTCGCCCTGGCGGTCCTAGTCAATTTCGTCCTTGCCTTCGCGGTCTGGCGCTGGGCGGTCTAGTCGGCCACAGCCTGTCCATCGCGCTTCTTGGCGGGGCCGACCGAGATCTTGCGGCCTCTGAACTCGTAGCCGTCCAGCGACGAAATCACGACATCCGACTTTTGCGGATCAATATCCGCGAAGGAATAGTTGTCGAAAGCCCGAACCTCGCCGATGGAATCGGGAACGAGACCGGCGACTTCGATGATGAGGTCGATCAGGATCCGCGGGTAGAGGCGCTGGCGCTTTCCCATCGAGAAAAAGAGAGTGACGCTCTCTCCTACGAAGCGCGGTCGCGAGAGCGGGACCTTGCGCTCGGCATCGCTCGCGCGCGGAGGCTCGCCGGCCTTCGGCTTCGCGTCCTTCGCGGACTGTCGGGCCGGGCGATCCGAGGATCTGTCCTTAGGGCCTTTCTGCTGCTCCTTGGGAGCCGAAGCCGGAGACTCCTTCGCAATCGGCCGACCGGGGCCGCGCGAAAGACCCGCGGCCCTGAGGATGAGTGCCGCCGCCGCATAGGAGCGCAGGTTGAAGGGGACCCTTTTACGGAATGCCGCCCTGATCTCGTTCAGGGCGACGGGGTCGGAGGGATCGCGAAGCTCGGCCAGAATGCCGTCGAGAAACGCCTCCAGGGCATCGGAAGATAGCCGATTCGCGATGTTTTCGCTTGGCACGTAATTCTCCTTGAAGCGAATTTTTCCTATTCTCTACGAAAGACGGCGGCGCGGCAAGACTCGAGCCGGCGTCTCGACTAGCCGAACCCGGGAGCGCGCATGGACAGTCGGGGCCGCATCCTGTAGAGTCGCTTGCATATGATACGACACCCGACGCCGACCCGACGCCTAGGGCTCGCCGCCCTACTCGTCCTCGCCGCGACCGCCATCCTCGGCGCGGAAGACCGAGCTCGCGTCGACCCTCCGGAGATCCCCGGCGCCCCCCCGATCCTCGACGACGATCCCGCCGCCCTCCTGGGACTAAGCCTCGCCGATTCCTGGTCTCGCTTCGGACCTCCGGTCTCGGTGAATGCGGTCCGAGGCGACGCCGCCTGGCAGGATGACGTGGCGTTCCTGTACGACGCCGGCTATACTTTATTCATATACGGGGACCGAGTCTGGCAGGTCCGGTTCACGAAGCCCTATGCCGGCTCGATTTACGGCCTCTTCCTAGGTGACGGCTCGGATAAGGCCTTATCGGCGCTCGGCCAGCCGTATGAAAGCGGCCCATCCTTCCTCCTTTATAGGATGCCCTATAAATCCTACCCGGTCAGGCTCCGCCTCGCCCTGCAGGAGGATCGCATAGCGGAGGTATACCTCTACCGAGCCGATTTCTAGGAGGAAGCATGCCTCTCGTCTGCCTATCGCTCACCGCAAGCACCATCGCAGAGAACCTCGCCGTCCTCGATCGCTATCGCGCGAAGATAGACATCGCGGAACTCCGCGCCGACCTCCTCGATCCATCAGAGGCCTTTGCAGTCCGGGACTTTCCCCTGCTCGCGAACGTACCCTGCATCCTTGCCGTTCGGCGGAAATGCGACGGCGGAAGCTTCGTCGACGGCGAGGGCCGTCGTCTCGTCATGCTCGCAAAGGCTATCGCGTACGCTAGGCCCGACCAGAGCGCCAACTACGCATACGTCGATCTCGAGAGCGATTTCCGAGTCCCGTCAATCGAGGAGGCCTGCCACACCTTCGGCACGAGGATCATACGCTCCCGCCATTACGTCTCGGGCATGCCGGCCGACCTGGACGAGGCGTGGGCGGAGTTGGCCGCAGAGCCCGACGAGATACCCAAGCTCGCGGTAACTCCGCACGGCGCCGGCGACTTCGCGAGGCTGTTCACATGGGCGTCTTCCCTGCCCGCGGGCGATCGCATCATCATAGGCATGGGCGAATACGGCATGCCGAGCCGCGTGCTCGCCGAGCGGCTCGGTTGCCGCATCTCCTACACGAGCGCTATCCGAGCCGGGCTGCCCGGAGCGGCTCCGGGCCATCTCGACCCGTCGACCCTCGAGGAGACTTATCGATTCCGCGAGCTCGACCGCGAGACCGCGGTCTACGCCCTCGGCGGCGGTACCAACGTGCTGTCGTCTAAGACGCCCCAGCTACACAACGCCGCGTTCAGGGCCGCCGGCATCAACGCGGTGTACGTCCCCATTCCGTCGGGCGATGCGGCCGCCCTGCTCCTCGCGCTTGAGGCTACCGGCGCCCGGGGTGCGGCCGTCGCGGTACCCCTCAAGGAAGCCCTCCTGCCATATCTTTCACGCCGCTCGCCGGAGGTGGACGATATCGGCGCGTGCAATACTCTCGTACGCGAGAACGGAGGCTGGACGGGCTACAACACGGACGCCCAGGGCTTCGAGCGCGCACTCCTCGAATTCCTGGGCAAGTCGGACATTCGCGGCCTCGGGGCGACCCTGATCGGCGCGGGCGGCCTCGCGAAAGCGGTAGCCCACGTCCTCGCTCGACTCGGGGTGCGCGCCGCTATCCTCAATAGGACGGTCTCCAAGGCGCGCATCCTCTCGCAGCGCTACGGCTTCGCCTATGGTCCCTGCACAGAGCATTCCTCGGAGCTCGTCGCCGGCCATTCCGACATTATAATACAGGCTACGAGCGTCGGCATGGATGGGGAGCGCCAAGGCGATCCTCTCGATTGGTACGATTTTACCGGCCAGGAAGCGATTTTCGACCTCATTTATCGTCCTGAGCGCAGCCTCCTCCTCGAGCGCGCCGCGATATCGGGCTGCAGGACAACGAACGGATGGAAGATGCTCCGCTATCAATCGGCGGCGCAGTTCGAGCTTTGGACCGGCCTTAAGCCGCCCGCTTCCTATTCCGCTTGAGGCGACGATGCCGAAATCAGCGTTCGTAGCGATCGCAGGCAGGCCTTCCGCCGGCAAATCCACCCTGGTCAACGCGCTCTGCGGCGAAAAGGTATCCATCGTCTCCCCGGTTCCCCAGACCACCAGAAACGCGGTTCGGGGAATCGTCAACAAGAGCCAGGGGCAGCTCGTCTTCCTCGACACTCCCGGCTACCATATTTCGGAGAAGAAGCTGAACCTCCGCCTGCGCGAAGTCTCGGCGGAAGCCTTCGCCGACGCCGACATTGTCCTCTACCTCGTCGACGCGACGAGGAAGCCGGGGCCCGAAGAGGAGGCCATCGCCGCCGCCCTCGTACCTGCCAAGGATCGTCTCGTCGCGGCGATCAACAAGATGGATTCTCCCGAGGCCGATCCGGACGCGTCTCTCCTCTTCATCACGGGGAAATTCCCCGGGGTTAAGGTCTTCGAGATCTCCGCCCTCGAGGGTTCGGGGCTCGACGAGCTTCTCGTCGCCCTCTATGCGCGAGCGCCTGAGGGCCCTGCCTGGTATCCCGAGGAGTACTACACCGACCAGGAGCCCGTCTTCCGCATCGCGGAGATAATCCGCGAGAAGGTCTTCCTCCACACGCGCGACGAACTGCCCCATGCCGTATACGTGTCCTACGAGGACTCCGTCCGCGGAGCCGACGACAGCCTCAGCGCCCAATACGATCTCGTCGTGGAGCGCGAATCCCAGAAGGGCATGCTTATCGGGAAGGGCGGTTCGATGATAAAGCGCATCAGGGAAGAGGCCGAGGCCGACCTTGCCGGAATTTTCGATTACGAGGTGAGGCTCAAGCTCTCGGTACGCGTCGATCCGGACTGGAAGAGGAACGACAAGAAGCTCGACCAACTCATCTTCTAGTCGCTTTCCCGCCCTTCGCCGCGACGGGGCTCGAACGACGGAGGTCGAATTATGCATTATAGTCTATGCATGGAGATCGAATGAGAACGGGTATCGGAGACAGACGGCGGCTTATCGTCCTTATCGCGTCCCTCTTGACGCTGGGCTTCGCCGGTACGGGCTTTTTCGGCTTTACGGCCTCTCGGGAGGCCCTACGCGCTTCCATAGCCGATAACGAACTTCCCGTAACTTCGGACACCGTCTATTCTGAAATCCAGCGGGACTTGGTGCGTCCCATCCTTATTTCTTCGATGATGGCCTCGGATACCTTCCTCCGCGATTGGATCCTCGAAGGCGAGAAGACGCCCTCGGACATGGTAAAGTACCTGGGCCAGGTGAGGAGCAAATACGACGCCTTCACGAGCTTCATGGTCTCGGACCGGAGCCGCATCTACTATCAATCCGACCGCGTCCTCAAATCGGTGAGCGAGAAGGAGGACCGCGACGAGTGGTATTTCCGCGTGAAGGCCATGGAGGCGCCCTACGAGATAAACGTGGACCGCGATTTCGCGCACGCCGATGCCTTGACGGTCTTCATCAACTACCGAGTGCTGGACTACCAGGGACGATTTATCGGCGCCGCGGGCATCGGCATCAACATCGCTGCGATCGCGGGCATGACCGCCGAATATCGGCAAAAGTACGGACGCTCGGTCTACTTCGTCGACAAAGACGGCAGGATAGTAGCGGGTGCGCCGGGAGGCATGGACGCCCTCATGGGAAACGCGGCGCCGAAGAGCATTCGGGACGTCGAAGGACTATCAGGAATCGCCTCGAGCTTGCTTGCCGCGGAGCGCGGTTCATTCCAGTACGCCAGGGGAGGCAAGAAATGGCTTCTCAACGTGCGCATGGTGAGCGAATTGGGCTGGCGGCTCTTCGTCGAGAAGGACGAGGACTCGGCGCTCGCGGGTATCCGCAACGCGTTCAGGCTCAACCTCGCGATTTGCGCGGCTATCACTGCGATCGTCCTGGTCCTCACGAGCCTGACCATAAACCGCTTTCAATCCCGGCTCGAGCGTACCGCTACGGTCGACGGCCTCACGGGCCTCCTGAATAGGCCGGCCCTGGGGATCCTCGCCGATCAGGCCTTCCGGGACATGAAGCGGGACGGCAGCTCGCTGTGCCTCGTCATCGTCGACCTGGACAACTTCAAGAGTGTCAACGATGGCTACGGGCATCAGACGGGGGACGCGGTCCTCGTCCGCTCAACGCAGGCCATGCGCTCCTGTCTTCGCGAATCGGATCTGGCGTGCCGATGGGGAGGAGAGGAATTCCTCATAGTCCTGCGCTCCTGCGCCCTTGCGGAGGCCCTCGCCATCGCGGAGAAGATCCGCGAGGCGGTCGCCTCATCCGATGTAGACGGCCCGAGCGTCACGGCGAGCCTCGGCGCGGCGGAACGCGCTCCCGATGAGGACTTCGACGGCCTCGTGCGGCGCGCCGATGCGGCGCTCTATACCGCCAAGAACCAGGGGCGTAATCGAGCCTTCGCCGCGCAATAGGATTTGGGACGCCCAATATCGCCGAGCCCCTGCATCATCTCGACCCGTAGTAGATGATCATGATCGCGCGCGCCAACCCCGTTCCGGCGTTCGAATAGCTGTGGTTTTTGGACGCACTGAATCGTATCGCCTGATCGGTTCCGATAATGCGATCCACTCCATTCACTGCGATGGTCAAACTTCCGGAATGAACGAAGACATATTCTTCAACCTCGCCGGAGTGTCCTTCCGAATCCAGCCGGGCTCCCTGATCGATCTCGATATAATAGACTTCGAAGTTCCTGTCGCTTTGAAATGGGAACAAGGGGAAAAGCCTATAACCCGAATCCTTCTCCACCAAGGGCTCGTTGTCGACGAATCCGACTATTGAAATCGGCTCTTGGTGGCTGGCCAGCAAGGCTGTGAACGATAATTTCAATCCATTCGCGATTTTCCATACGGTTGAGATAGACGGACTCGATTCTCCTCGCTCTATCTGCCGGAGCATGCTTTTGCTGACGCCGGTTTTATCCGCTATGTCATCGAGGCTATAGTTATTCCCTTCTCTTATAAGTCTTAAATTAAGGGCGAGCTGTTTCGTAAGATCATCCATACGACATCCTTGACAATATAGCGTTCATTATGTACGTTTTATAGCACAACAAAGTATATCAGTTGCACGGGGGGAAGGGATGTCTCCAGACACGCTAGCCTTGATTGCGTATATCTTCAGTACCACCTTCACACCCGGTCCAAACAATATCACGGCCACGGCAGCGGGCGTAACGTTCGGAGTGAAGAGATCGCTGCCCTATCTCTGGGGCATCGCGCTGGGGTTCTTCCTGCTGATGATTGCATCCGGATATTGCAGCTATTTCCTGCGATTAAAATTCGCGAACATTGCCAGTATCATCAAATACCTTGGCTTTGCCTACATGCTATGGCTCTGCGTCTCGATATTCATCGAAAGGGAGAATTCCAGTCTTCAAAAAAAGAAATATACATTTGCGAATGGAATGCTCCTCCAACTCATCAATCCCAAGGTCATCCTATATGGAATAACGCTTTACGGTATGTTCTTCAAAATCCTGACCAGGAACGGCCTGGGAATTCTGCTCTCGGCCATAGGCCTCGCCTTATTCGGCTTCTTGGCGGTTTTGACATGGTGCTCGGCGGGTTCGGCTCTCAATCGTCGCTTGAACGATAGGAGAGTGCGGCTCGTCTTCAAGGGCGCCATGTCGGCGCTCCTGCTATACTCCGCCTTTACGATCCTCCTCGACTGAGAAATATAGTCTGCCGATGGGCTGGCCGATGCTCCAATACTGTCCCGTAATGTAGACGATGGGATCCAAAGCCTCATCCATTATCTGGTCCTTCTCATCGAGCTTATCGGCGTCGACGCGCATCGAGATCGCTCTGCCGAGAAAGAGATCATGATCGCCTATTCTCAGGATATCCATCACCTCGCATTCGATATTAACGGGGCATTCCTCTATGCAGGGCGGCCTCACTTTCACGGAAGGGACGGGCGTAAGCCCGAATTCGCGGAATTTGTCCGGGCATGACCTGCCGGAGACCACCCCGCAGCGGTCGACTTTCTCGAGTATCTTAACCGTCGGCAGGTTGATCACGAATTCTTTCGTCTCCGATATCAAGCCGTGCGAATAGGTCGCCGGGCGAACAGCGATACCGAGAATTACCGGATCGCGTACGCTTATATTGAATACTTCGCCCAGAGTGATGATGTTCGCCCTTCCTTTAGAGTCGACCGATGTTATCAAGGCCGCCGGCGAAGGATAGACGGGACGATAAGGTTTGATCTCTTTCTTCATGATTTACTCCTGGGGTCGAGCCCGACAAGGGCCGATGCGGCGAGGCAGCTCTCGGGCCTTATATCTCGCAAAGTACAGTCCGGTAAGCCCCTCGCGTTCGGGAGAGACCGCGAGCTCGACGGTCGGCTCGGCGCCTTCATCGATGCCGAGCACCAAAGGCCTGAATACGGCATCGACGGCGACCCGGCCCCGGAGCCGTCGCGCGAATTCGAGGTTTATGAGGATGACGACGAGTTTGGAGCGGGCATAGACCCTGAATGGACCGTAGACCTTCTCCGAATCGAGCTCGTCCAGTCGAGCCTGCCGAAGAGCCCTACGAGCGAGGCCGTACTCACGATGCGTCCCCTCGGCTCGCACGAGGGCGTCTTCGGCCATGGTTCCCCGGGCGAGCGCCGCGCGGACGACGCCGAAGCCTATTCCGCGCTTGTCGAGTTCCGCGCTCATTCCCGGAATTCTTCGATTCCGCCGACCGTCGATCACTCTTTGCGTATATAGACGAAAGAATCCAGGAGCTCGAGGAATGAAGCGCGCTCATCCTCGCGCTCCGCGGGGCTCCGACAGGAGAGGACGAAGATGAAGAAAGCATCCTCGCCCTCGTAGTAGGCGAGGGATTGATAGTAATTCTCGTTCTGATCGTCGAAATCCCGCAGGATGAAGCGGTAATCCAAACCCGGCGAATAGGGCGCGATATCCTTGATGATGGTTCCGGGATTGGATTTCATGAAAGTAGCCTCGTCCGCCTGGATGAAGTCGCTCAAAGCCACAGGCTCGCCCGGCCCTTTGGAGGTGGGACTTATGTAAATATTGAGCTTGGAGGGCGAGTATTCGGTCCCAGCCTTATAGAAAAGCCCCGAAATCCCCTGGATCCGCAGGGTCCTGGCGTCCCAAACCCAGCCCGTCGGGGCCGAAACCAGGAAAGCCCACTTGTTCCCTTCAATGAGCCCCCCTTCGTCGCCCTGGGCGAAAACGCGGAGGACCCCGAAAGCAACGAGGGTGATGGCCAAGGCCGCTTTCTTCGCCATGTTTCCCCTTTGGTCGCGCCGACCCCTTAATACTTGTCCACGGATCGATTATACTCGAACTATCTTCCTTACATCGAGCATACACATGGAATTCCAGGAACTCAACCTTCATCCCGACCTGCAGAGGGGAATCGACGAAGCGGGCTTCACAACCTGCATGCCCGTCCAGGAAATGGTCTTCGCACACTCCCTTTCGGGAGAGGACATCTATGCCCAATCCCAGACGGGAACCGGCAAGACCGCCGCCTTCCTCATATCGATCATGCAGAGGATCATGTCCGATCCTGCCTTGAGGACCAGAAAAGTCCTCATCCTCGCGCCCACCAGGGAATTGGCGGTGCAGATCGAGGCAGAGACGAAGAAGCTGGGCAAGCACTTGCCCATTACCGCAGGCGCTTTCTACGGGGGCGTGAGCTACGGTCCCCAGGTCGATATGCTCAGAGCCGACGTGCAGATCATCGTAGGCACCCCGGGTCGGATCATCGATCTCCTGCAGCAGGGCAAGATGCTCTTCAAGGACGTCGGCTTTCTCGTCATCGACGAGGCCGACCGCATGTTCGACATGGGGTTCATCGACGACCTGCGCAAGCTCCTGCGCTACCTGCCCCCTGCCGAGAAGCGCCAAACCTACCTTTTCTCCGCAACTCTGGGCCTCAGGGTCAAGGATCTCGCCTGGGAGTATATGCGCGAGCCCAAGGAAATCTCGATCGAGCCCGAGAAGGTCACGGTCGAGCTCGTCACTCAGGAGCTGTACCACGTCGGCTCGCACGAGAAGCTCTCGCTCCTCATGGGGCTCCTCGAGCGCGAGAAGCCCGAGAGCTGCCTCGTCTTCTGCAACCAGAAGTTCATGGTCGAGGAGCTCGCGCGGCGGCTGAAGGTCAACGGCTTCGACTGCGAGTTCATCATGGGCGACCTTCCCCAAGCCAGGCGCTCCGAAGTCATCGAACGGCTCAAGGCCGGGAAGATACGCATCCTCGTCGCTACCGACGTCGCCGCGCGGGGCCTCGACGTAGAAGCCCTCGAGCTGGTGGTCAACTACGACGTACCTGAAGACGCCGAATCCTACGTGCACCGAATCGGCCGCACCGCGCGAGCCGGGAAAGCGGGCAAGGCGATAACCCTCGCCTGCGAGAAATTCGTCTATGGCCTCTACTCGATAGAGAAATACTTGGGCTCGAAGATCCCCGTCCTGCCCTTCGACGAGGCCCTCCTCCTCGAGGATCGGAGCTCGGGCATGCGCTTCTCACGGGATCGCGGCGGCGAAGGACGAAGCCGCGACTCGCGGCAAGGGGCGAGGGGATTCGGCGGAGGAAGAAGCGGCGCCTACGCAGGCGGAAGACCCGGCCCGGGCAGACAAGGCGCTCCGCGCAGGGACCCTCCTCCCCGCAGGGAGGATCCGCGGCGGCCTGCGGGCGAGGAGAGGCGGCAAGCTCCTCGCGAGGTCAAGCATGGAGATCCGCAGCGCCAGGCGGCGCCCCGTCAGCCAGTCGGCCAGAAAGCGCCGCAGAACGGACAAAGGCAGCAGCAAGGCAGGCCCCCGCAGAGGCAAGGAGCCTCTCCGTCCCGGCAGGCGGCTGGTCCGCAGCCGCAAGCCGCGCCGCGTCGGCAAGGGCCGACACCTCAGGCGCAGAAGCCCCGCAGCGCGCCCGTTCAAGCCGCCAAGGCCCCAGCTCCGGCCAGCAAGGGCGGCCTTCTCGACAGGTTGAAGAAACTGTTCAAGAAAGGTTGAAGTCAGCGCAGAAGTAGCCGTAGAGAATGGGCGGCACGCCCGCCCGCGCCGCGAGGGCGAAGATGGCCTCTTGGAGCAGGACGTACTGCTCCTCGGTCGCGACGAAGCCCGCGGGTACGACGGTAGGGATCTCGATCGCGAAGTCCCTGTCGAGAAGCTCGTCGACGCATAGTCGGAGGGGCTTCAGGGTGGAGCCTTCGAGGGGGACATGGAGGAAAGCCTGAATGAGGCTCGATCGGCAGCCCTCCGCCTCGTTGATCGACATGAACAGGCCGTCGACGATCCGAAAGGCCGCCCCGAGCGATAGCCGCGCGCGCTTATCGGCGGATCGATCGCGCCAAGTGCGCAGCAGGTCCATCCCCGTCCGGCGTACGAGAAGGTCGAACTGTTCCTGGTTGATCACGTAGCGCGAGCTTTTGATCATCCTGGGGACGTTCTCCTCGGCCCATCGCCGATAAATCCCCGCGACTCCGACGAACTTGCGCGCGAGCTGCCTTATCCACGCTCCCTCGGTCGAATAGTCCACGACCTCCGCCGCCGTCCGGACCGAGGAGGGCGGGGCAAAAGACCTCCCGAAGTCGGCCAGCGCCGCCGCGGCGGAAGAGGCGTCGGGAAATACGTCAACGCACGCAGATCTTTTCATTTCCTCTCCACGAGGCGCCTGGCCTGACTATCGGGGCCCTGGTATCTCTTGTGATCGTGCAGGGCCGCCCAATAGGACACGCTTCCTCCCTTCGCCGTCACCGAGAAGCCCCAGCTCCCCGGCTCCTTGGCGAATTCCTTCCTGATATCCTTTATGCCTGGACCCTGGATTTCGAGGGTCTCAGTAGTCCTTCCATCAGGGTGGTCGAGCTCGACCACGGCCATGCCTTCATCGACGCGAATATAGAGCTCGAGCTTGACCGGCCTTCGATTCAAGCTGAAGACTACGCTCGCGCGGCCCTCGCGGCCGTCGGCCAAGCTTTCGCTACGCGAGACGTAGGAGTCGCGATCTCCGCACGAAGCGGCGGACAAGGCGATGGCGAGGGCTCCCGCCGCAAGGGCCAGCCTGCGGGCGATGCCTTTCTCGCGCGTATGACCAGGACCACTCGATTCCCAGGACAAGCCCGACCCCCTTTATTTATCTCCCTTCCCGGCGTTCTTGATCTTCGAAATCTCCATCGAGCGATTGGAGACGATCTCGGTCCTGAAGACCGAGATCCGTATTGGAAACGAGGCGACGGCATGGAGCGCGTGAAGTAGGAATTTCTTCCCGATTGGCCTGAGACTGAGGACTAGGAAGGGCAGGTTGAAGGCGAAGACGAGGACGCCGAGGGGGAGGGCGCTCAGATAGCTCACGGCGTCGCCGCCGATGAACCTGTTGGGCACGAGAAATCGCTCGAGAGAGAAGGCGGCGAGAATCGACCCAGCCTGGATGCACAGGATATTGCCCAGGAGCCTGATATTTTGTTTTTTCTCCACAGGTTCCCGCCCCTCCATGAAGCCTATCCTTCACGTTCCATCGGAGGAATTCCCTGTAGTATATGCCCCCTCTCGCTATAGATCAACGCTGGATCGCCCTCGATAGGGCCGAGGGGCGGTCGAGAGGACGGCCCGCGAGCCTGGAAGCCGCGGCGCGCGGGCCGAGCGCATCATGGCGGCGGGAGCTCAGCCATGAGCCGGAGCGCCGCCGGGTTGAGGCGCCGCGACCTTTTTCGACCTCCCGCCCCGATTCGAATCGAAGAGCCTCTGCAACAGGCAGAATACGAAAACCAGGAAGCCGATCGCGATCCTGGTCCACCAGGAATTGAGCGTTCCCTGGAATACGATCAATACCTGGATCGTCCCATAGACGAAGACGCCGAAGAGCGTCCCCAAGACGCTTCCCACCCCGCCGGTAAGCAAGGTGCCGCCTATCACTACCGAGGCGATCGTATCCAACTCCATGCCTTGACCGTCCAGGGCGTAGCCCGAGAGCGTGTAAAAGGAGAAGACGATGCCCGCCAGGGCCGAGCAAAAGCCGCTGAAGGCATAGAGGAGAATCTTCGTCCGCGCTACGGGGAGGCCCATAAGGATGGCCGACTGCTCGTTGCCCCCGATCGCGTAGATGGTCCGCCCGAATTTCGTATAGCGGGAAATGAACATCCCGGCCAGGAGGATGACGATAGCGATAAGCACGCTGGGCGAGATGAAATTGTTGCCGATGAGATTTATCTGCGCGTGCGCCGCAGACTGCCAGAAAGCATTGTTTATTGCGATCGTGAAGAGACTCACTACATAGCAGAGACCTCGAGCGAGATACAGGCCAGCCAAGGTGACGATGAAGGGCGGCAGATTGAAGGTCTGGATCAGGTAGCCCATAAAGAGGCCCAAAGTCACGCCTATCAGGAGGACGAAGGGAATCACGAAGACCGGGCTCCAGTGCGATTTCTCCAGGAGACTCGACGACACTATCGTGGACAGGGCCAGCATGGAACCGACCGACAGGTCGATTCCCCCCGAAATTATCACCAAGGTCATACCCACGGCTATTATTATCAGGTATGCATTATCGATGAAGAGGTTCAGGAAATTCTGGACGGAGAGAAAGCCGGGGAAGGATACTGAACCCGCTCCGAACATGAGGACGAAAAGGGCCAGAGTCACCAGAGAGGAGAAATTCCTCGGGTCGATTGACAGTTTTTTCTTCATGCCGAAAGCTCCTTCTTGCCGAACGCTCCGGCGATCATGGAGCGGAAACTGCTCGACTGGAGCAAGCAGACTGCCCAGACGACCAAGGCTTTTACTACCTTCGAGATCTCCGGCGGTATATTGAAGGCGTAGATGGTGGTCGTCAGAGTCTGGACGATCAAGGCCCCAACGATGCTGCCGAGCAGGTAGAATTTCCCGCCGTTCATGGAAGTCCCACCTATCACGACGGCCAATATCGCGTCCATCTCATAGCCGAGGCCCGCATTGTTGCCGTCGGCGCTCATGACGGTCGAGCATACGACGAGCCCGGATATTCCAGCGCAGAAGCCGCTGAATGCGTATACCCCGAATAGGATATTCTTGGCGTTGATGCCGGCGAAGCGGGAAGCCGTCGGGTTGATGCCGACCGCCTCGATGAACAATCCCAGCGCCGTCATTCTCGTCACCAAGGCCGTCAGCAATACGAGGATAAGGACGATGTATATCGAGAAGGGCAGGCCCAGGATGTAGCCCTGTCCCAAAAGGGCGAAGGGCTTAGCGTAGAGCCAGACGACCATCGCGTTGGTCGTCACCATCGCTATGCCCCGGCCGGCCACGAAGAGAATCAGCGTAGCGATGATGGGCTGCATACGCACGCGCGAAACGAGCATGCCGTTCCACATCCCCGCCAAGATCGACACGAGGATCGCGGCGCCCATAGCCATTAGGATCGGATATTTGGGGTGGCCTTGGAGATCCCCGCCTATAAGCATAGCCACAACGCCGGCCGAGATCGCGACGACGGATCCGACCGAGATGTCGATGCCTTTGGTCGCGATGACGAGGGTCAGGCCGATCGCGAGGAGCATGATCGGCGCGCCGTTTTTCAGGATGTCGATCACGTTGCCGTAGAGATGCCCCTCCTTCATCTCCATGCGGAAGAAATGCGGCGTGAAAAAAAGGTTGAAAATCAGAAGGACGGCGAGGGCGAAGAGCGGCCAGAATAGCTTTTTGTTCGTCAGGGATCTCCACCAGGCCATAATCATTTCCCTCCTGCAATAGTGCGCATGATGCCGCTCTCGGTCATCTCCTCGCCGCTCAATTCGGCGATCTTCGCCTTATCCTTGAGGACGGCTATCCTATTGCTGCAGCGGAGAACCTCTTCGAATTCCGAAGATATAAAGATGATGCCCAATCCCTCCCTGCTGAGGTTGAGTATCTGCTCCATGATCTCGAGCTTGGCGCCGACGTCGATGCCTCGCGTCGGCTCGTCCAATATGAGGATGCTCGGGTCGGTAGCCAGCCACCTCGCAACCATCACCTTCTGTTGGTTGCCGCCCGAGAGCTGCCTAGCCTCGTTGTTCGCGCTCGGGGTCTTTATCCCCAAGGACTTTATCAGCGCTTCCGCGGTTTCGTCCTGCTTCTTGAGCGAGAGGTACTTGAACACGCCCCGCCTCGCCTGGAGGGCGAGGATGATGTTCTCTCGTATCGAGAGCTCGGCAAAGACGCCCTCGCTCTTCCTGTCCTCGGAACAAAATCCGATTCCAGCCATCATTGCCTTCCGCGGCGAGGCGATATCGGCTTTCTTCCCTTTTATTTGGATCTGGCCCTGATCCGCGATGTCGATACCGAATATGAGCCTCGCCATCTCGGTTCTGCCCGAGCCTAGGAGCCCCGCCAGACCCAGCACGTCGCCCGCTTCAAGCTCGAGGTCGAAGGGCGCGATGGAGCCCTGCAAGCCCAGGTCCTTGACTCGAAGGACGGCGCCCTTGTCCTTGAGCGCCGCGGCAGCGGCTTTCTGCTTTTCATCGCCTTTGGATGAGTAGCTGAATTCCGATAGTTCCTTGCCGAGCATCTTGGTAATCAGCTCGAGCTTCGGCAGCTTGTCGGTCTCGTATTCTCCGATGAAGAATCCGTTCTTCAAGACGGTGATTCGGTCCGAAATTTGGTAGGTCTGGTCAAGGAAATGCGTAATGAACAGGATCGCCAAACCCTCGTCGCGCAATTTCCTGATCACCTTGAATAGCTGTTCTACCTCGCTCTCGTCCAAGCTGGATGTCGGTTCATCGAGAATCAGCACTTTGGCCGATGAGTCGAGCACTCGGGCGATGGCCACCATCTGCTGCACCGCGATGGAATAGGACGATAGCGTCCTCGTCACGTCGATGCTGATGTTCAGCCGAGCGAGCACCTCTTCGGCTTTCCTGTTCATAGTCTTCCAATCGATCCTACCGAGACTCATCGGCTCCTTGCCGATAAAAACGTTCTCGGCGACCGAGAGGTTGAGGCAGAGGTTGACTTCCTGGTAGACGGTATTGATTCCCAGCTTCTGGGCGGCGAGGGGAGAATCCGGCCTGATCTGTTTCCCCTCGAGCAGCATTTCGCCCGAATCCTGTCTGTAAACCCCGGTAAGGACTTTGACCAGGGTAGATTTACCGGCCCCGTTCTGCCCCATGAGGGCGTGGACCTCGCCCTTAAAGAGGCGGAAATCCACCTCGGATAAGGCGCGCACCCCCGGGAAAAACTTATTGATCTTCTTCATCTGCACGATCGGGACCATGTCGGACATTCCCCTGCCTCCCGCTGAGCATAATACGCGTTCGACCCTATCGATCAAGGCCACCCCGAGGCTTCGAGGTGGCCTTGATCGTTATGATATATAAAATCGTTAAAGATCAGTACTGGCGGGTCGGCAGGGCTGCGGCCGCATTGGTTTCGTCATATATGCTTTCGATCGTCCAGATCCTGGAGGGGAGCTTCTTGCCGTCGCGAAGATCGTTGACCGCTTGGAGCGCCTGGGGCCCGAGGAGGGGGTTGCATTCGACGGTGCAATTATACTCGCCGTTGACGATCGCCTGGAAGGCGCCTTTGACGCCGTCCATACTGACGATGATTATATCTTTCCCTGGCTTCAGGCCGGCTTCCTTGATCGCCTCTACAGCGCCGAGCCCCATCTGGTCATTGTGGGCGAAGAGGACCTGGATATGCGGATCGGCCTTCAGGAAAGCCTCCATGACGGCCTTGCCCTCGGAAGAGGTGAAATTGCCGGTCTGGGAGTGGTTGATCTGCCAGTTGGGATGATCTTTCGAGATCAGCCGGAAGCCGGCGGCTCTCTCGATTGCGGGAGCCGAGCCGGTGGTGCCCTGAAGTTCGGCGATATCGATAGGCGTGGTGCCGTCATCCAAATTCATCTTCTTCAAGTATGCGGCGAGCCAAGTCCCGGCTTCCTTGCCTTCATTGGTGAAATCGGAGCCCATGATTGTGAGTCGGAGACCCTGGTCTTCCTTCGCGACATCGCGGTCGATCATAATGACGGGGATCCCGGCCTTCTTCGCCTCTTGGAGGACGGGACCGTATCCGGTTTCGACGATCGCCGTAAAGACGATGCAGTCCACCTTGCGGGCGATGAATGTGCGCAGAGCCCTTATCTGATTCTCCTGCTTCTGCTGCGCGTCGGCATATATCAGGACGAAGCTCGGATCGCTGGCGAAGGCAGATTGCACGGAGATGGTATCGGCGGTCCGCCACTCGCTCTCCGACCCGACTTGGGAGAAGCCGACGACCCAAGTCTTGGGCGCCGCGAATGCGGACACCGAGAAGAGCACCATCGCCACTATCAAAACTACCAGAACTTTCCTCAAGATAGTCTCCTTTATTCGAATCGCTGACACCTTGACATGCAACTTTCCCTCGTCGGGCATAGGCCGGCGGGGAAGCCCGAAACGCACCCCTGCTGGATCATGTCGAGAAACGCTGTTTCCTTTTTCCCCTGCTCCTCCTCCCAGTTATCTGGTCATTTCTGAACATTCAGGTACTTGTACAATGCCTCGTTCTTGAGAACTTGCTCGACGGTGAAGTTGAGCGGCCCGACGACCGTGGTGACGCCAGCGGATGCGTTCATGAGGGTGATCGTATTGTTGATCGCGATGATCCTGATCTTTCCGGTGATATCCAGCACATCCCCGTACTTGATGTCCTTGTGGTCGCCGTCGCTCGTCAAATAGATCTGCCTTCCGAGATACTGCTTCACGACCAGCTTGTCTTTGAACTTCGGATCGGGGCTGCTGACGCTTCCCTTGGGAAAGCCGACCATCCTGGGCTTGCCTTTCAGGATACTGGCCACCGCCTTCACGATCGTTCCGGAATCGGGCCCGTCTATCTCGTATACGGCGTTCGGATTGCCGGCCGGAGACAGCTCCACCCAATCTCTGTCCACATTGATCCGTATCTCCCCGTTCGCCGGAATGACGTCGCCGACTTTCACGGGTACCCAATCGCCCTTCCCGGCGACGCGAGAGCTCACGTAGCCGTCGCTCGTCTCCGAGTACAGTCCCACGCAGACTAAGGTCCCGGGCTTGGCCTCCGCGGAATACAGCGCCACGGCGGAAAAAAACAGCAGAAAGGCCGATATCGGAATCCCTCTTAAGAACTGCTTCATGTCCTCGCTCCTATCTTCCTGGTGATGTGTCAAAGATCGATGCTTCTCGAGGTCCCAGTAATCATTAAGGGCCATGTTTCGCAAATGCGATTTAGATCAAACGGCTATTTTATGCACTTTTCGAACCAAGGCTGGTGCTTCCCTCGGCGACGGGGAGGAGACCTGGCCGAGGGTCGTCGCGCGATCAATATTCCCTACCCGCCAAATACTGGCGCGCCTTCTCGGCAGGGAAAACGCCCTCCGAAGTGATCATCCGAATCGGCAAGTCTTTGCCGCTTATGTAGTCCTGGACCGCCTTCATGATCTGCGGGCCCAGAAGGGGGTTGCACTCGACGGTGCAGCTCAGCTTTCCTTCTATCATCGCCTTGAAGGCGCCGTGGGCAGCGTCGATGGAGACGATGACGACGTCCTTCCCGGGTCGGAGGCCAGCCTCCTCCATCGCCTGGATCGCCCCGATCGCCATGTCGTCGTTGTGCGCGAAGAGGGCGTCGATCTTCCTGCGCTCCCGCGCCAGGATCCCCTTCATCACCTCGTAGCCCTGGTCCCTGAAGAAATCGCCGCTCTCCGAGGCGATGATCCGGTAATTCGGGTAGTCCTTTATCACTTCCTTGAAGCCGATGGTCCTATCTATCGCGGGGGCGGAGCCGATCGTGCCCTGGAGCTCGACGATGTTGACGGGGCCCATGGCCCGGGTGTTCTCGATGAGCCAGCGCGCGGCGCGCCGCCCCTCTTCGAGGAAATCGGATCCTATGAACGTGTACCACAGCGAGTCGTCCTTGAGGTCGACCGCGCGGTCCGAGAGGATGACCGGAATGCCCGCCGCCTTCGCCTCCCTGAGCACCTCGTCCCAGCCCGACTCCACGACCGGCGAGAAGGCGATCACGTCGACCTTCTTGCGGATGAAGGAGCGGATGGCGGCGATCTCGTTCTCCTGCTTCTGCTTCCCGTCCTCGAAAAGCAATTCGATGCCGGCCTTGGCCGCCGCGGTCTTTATCGACTTCGTATTCGCCACCCGCCACTCGCTCTCGGAGCCCACTTGGGCGAAGCCGAGGACGATGGGCCTTCCGGCCTCGCCCAGAGGCTTTCGGAGAGCGGGGCTATCGGGCGCGCCTTGGGCGAGGACTCCGGGAGTCACTTTCCGCGGACGCAGATATATCTTTTTCGGGATGCCCTCCTTGTGCTGGAGGATATCGCGGCCATATATCACCGACTCCTTGCCGCCCGTCGGACAGATGAACGTAGCGGACAATACCCCCTTCCTCACGAGCTCTATGCCGCCGGTGGGCCCGGGGAGCCCGTCGATCCCGATGAACCTGACGCCCCGCTTCCCCGCGAGCCTGGACGCCCGCCAGGCTCCCAGCGCCATAGCGTCGTTCTGCGCGAAGATCACGTCGAGATCGGGTATCACCCTGATATGCTCGGCGACCTGGTCTTCCGCCGTATCGCGGAGCCAGTCGGCAACGATGGTGTCGACGATCCGGATATTGGGATGCTTCGCGAGCACGTCCCGAAGTCCTTGACTGCGGGAAAGCGTCGGGGGCGAGCCGGACCTTCCTTGTATCTCGAGGACGGCGCCCTTTCTGTCGCCGAGCAGCTCCGAGATGACGCCTCCGGCCTCGCGGCCGAGCCGCTCGTTGTCCGGTCCTATGAACAGACTGTAGTCGTAGCCCTCGACTGCCCTGTCGAGCACTATGACCGGGATCTTCGAGTAAGCCTCGCGGACGACGGGAGTCAGCTCGTGGGAATCGGTCGGCGAGATGAGCATCAGGTCGATCCCGTAATCCATGAGACGATGGACGTCGTCTATCTGGCGACTCGTGGAGTCGGCGGCGTCGGTGTAGATGATCTTCATGTCCGAGTATCGCGCCGCCTCCGCCTTGACCTCCTCGGTCATCTCTATTCGCCACGGCTCGGTCAGGTTGGCCTGGGAAAAGCCGACGAGGTAGCGTAGCCCGGAACCGCGCGGGGCCTGCGCGCACGAGAAGAGGATAACCGCGGCGCAAATCGCGATGACGGCGGCCGGCCAGGACCCCCGCTGGCCCATCCTAGGCTCCCTTCCTGTAGTCGGTCGGAGAGTTCCCGGTGACCTTCTTGAATGCCCTGCTGAAGTAGTGCTGGCTCCTGTAGCCCACGCGCTCCGCGACCTCGAAGGCCTTGGCCGACGGATCGCTCATCAGCAAGGTCGCCTTCTTCACCCGGATGCGATTGAGGTACTCGACGAAGGAGAAGCCCGTCTCGCGCTTCATGAGCCGCGACAGGTAGCCCGGACTGATCTGCAGCTCCTCCGCCGCGTCTTCCAGACAGAGATCGGGATTCCAGTAATGCTTGTCGACGTAGTTGCGCGCGAGCACGACGAAGGCCTCGCAGTTGCCGCAGTCCGCCAGCTCGGCGCAAAGCTCCTCGTAGGCGTCGCAGAGCCCTCCGAGCGGCTCGGGGACCGCCCGCGTCGCCAGCGAGGGAACTTGGTAGACCTGCTCCGCCGCGCGGCGCTCGATTCCCTCGACCAGGGCCATCAGCTCGGCCTGCCCGAAGCCCGGGCCCAAGGCCAGCACAGTCTCCCTGTCGTCCTCGAAGACGTACGCTCCGCCCGGCGGCAGCGCCTCCTCCATGATGGTCCGCATCGCCACGAGAGCGAGCCGCTTTCCCTTGTCTCCGCCGCGGCCGCCGGGACCGCCGTGGCCCGCGCGCTCCGCGAACCGTGCCGCGAAGAGGGTCGCGGGCGAGACAAGCTCGATCTGGAGGAAGGAGAGCGCCTCCAGGACCTCGGTCCTGGATAGCGAACCGCCGACCCAATCCTTTAGAAAGCGCTCGCGCAGGACCGGGAGATTCCGATCGAGCTGCTCGCGCGCCCAGGCCGCGTACTTGCCCGCCTCGCGGCGCGATTCGAGCTCCGCCTTGGCCTTCCTGACCACCGCGATGAAGCTCTCGGCGTCCACCGGCTTGAGGATGTAATCGAAGACCTGGAGCTTGACCGCCGCCTGGGCGTATTCGAACTCGTCATGGCCGGAGACGATGATGAAGATCCTCCCCGGCAGGGCGGCATGAAGTCCCTTGATCAGGTCCAGGCCGCTGCGAAATGGCATCCGGACATCTATGAGCAGGATGTCCGGCTCCTCCTTCACCGCCATCGCGTAGGCGATCTCCCCGTCCTCCGCCTCGCCCACTATCTCGAGATCGCCGCCGCATCGGGACAGGAGGGACCTGAGGCCCCGCCTGATCTTGGGCTCGTCGTCGGCGATCAGCACCTTCCACATATCAAGCCTCCGAATCCAGGAGCGGATGCCGGACGGTAACCTCCGTGCCCTCGCCATAGACGCTCTTGTAATAGAGACCGTAGGGCCTTCCGTACGTCAGGCGAATCCTCTCGTGGACGTTGCGTATTCCGTATCCCCCGACGTTGGGCTTCCCCTCGTCGAGCGATGCGTTGAGCAGGGCCACCGCTATCTCGTTCATGCCGACGCCGTCGTCCTTCACGGACAGCAGGAGATCGCCCGACTCGACGCGCGCCTCCACGGCGAGCGAACCGTGGCCCCTCCTTTCCTTTATCCCGTGGTATATCGCGTTCTCGACGAGCGGCTGGAGCATGAGCCTGAGCACCCGACGGGACCTCAACGCGGGCTCGCAATCTATCGAGTAATCGAATTTGTCTTCATACCTCATCTTTTGAATGCAGAGATAGCTCTCGACGTGCTCGATCTCGTCGGAAAGCGATATGAATTCGCGGCCTTTGTTGAGGCCGATCCGGAACAGGCTGGTGAGCGCCCCTACCATGCTGACGACGTCGTCGACCCGGTGTTCCTGCGCCATCCACTGTATCGTATCCAGGGTGTTGTAAAGGAAATGCGGCTTGATCTGCTCTTGCAGTATCCGGAGCTCGGCGTCGCGCTTGGACTGCTGCTCAGTATAGACCTGGTCGATCAGGCTCTGGATGCGCTCGATCATCTCGTTGAAGCCCAGGCCGAGCTCGCCTATCTCGTCGTTGGGGGCCCCCGAGAAGCGGACGGAAAGGTCGCCGTGCTCGACGCGCTTCATCAGGCTACGCAGGTCGAGGACGGGCTTCGCGATCGACGAGGTAAAGAAATAGGCGGCTACGATAGCCAAGAGCATCGTTATGCCGCCGATCGCGTAGGTCCAGGAGCGGATGAGGAGGACTTCCCGGAGCATCTCGGCCAGGGAAAAGACTCCGAGCGTCTTCCAGCCGGTATAGGGGGACCTGCGGGCGAGCACCTGATAGTCGGTTCCTCCGACGGTCATGATGGCCGATTGCGAGTCCCCGGTGAGCTCGATCAGCGGTATCCTATAGGCCACCCGATTCACCGGGGCGTAGACCATCTCGCCTCCCGAGTCGGCTATGAAGAGGAAGCCGCCCTTGCCGAGCGAGGAGTCGGTGAAGAGCTCCTCTATCGTCGACAGCCTCATGTCGATGAGGACGGCGCCGCGGACTTTCCCGTCCGTCTCGCCGGTCACCGCCTTCACGATGGATACGACTTCGTCAGCGCCATATTGCCGCGTGGAGCGGATGTTCCGTCCGATCGGCCTGGCTATGAGCCTGACATCGCCGGGATTCTCGCGGGCGATCGCGTACCACTGCTCCTCGGTGAGCGGATCGCGCGTCGTTCTCGAGAAGCCGTCGCTCACCCAAGCATCGTCTTCGGCCACGACCAGCACTCCGGCTATCTCGGGATGAGTCTCCGAGACGGATGCGAGCATAGCGAGGATGTCCTGGCGCTCGGCCGCGGTCGCGAAGCCCTTGTCCAGGAAAGAAGTCACGACCTCGCTCCGCGCGATGAGATCGATGAGCTGCTCCATCTCACGGACCCGGAGCTCGATGGTCATATTCACTTGACCGATCATGCCCGCCATATGCGAGGTCGTCTCGCGCTCGATCGACCTCGCGTAGAGCGCCGGACCGACGAAGCCCAGGGAGATAAGGGGAATGAGGAGGATGACCAGGAAATAGATCATGAGCTTCAGCCTCAGGCTGCTGGACCTGCCGAGGCGGCCGCCGAGGCTGGTCTGCGAGGCAATGCGGCCCGTGCTCGCGAAAGGGTCATTCGCCATGCCGTCTACCGTGTACGTACACGAGTGTATACCGATTTCCTCCTCCTGAGGAGGGAAAAACGACGTCGCTACCCTTCGAGGACGGCCCCCGTGTCGTCGGCCACGAGGGAGACGAGTCGCCACCTGCCTTCTTCCCGCTCTTCCAGGGCTGGAGCGATCGCCGACGCGAATCCGGTCTCGCCCGCCCGGCTTATCGCCATGACCGTGGGTCCCGCCCCGCTCAGGAATACCGCTATCGCCCCCGCGCGTCGCGCCGCGTCGACGATTCTCCCGAATCCGGGAATGAAGGGCGCGCGATAATCCTCGTGGATGCGATCCTTGCACGCGTCCCGCAGCGCCTCGAAATCGCGCGTCGCGAAAGCGGCCGCCGCGAGCGCCGCATGACCGACATTGAAGACGGCATCCTTGAAAGGCAGGAGCTTCGGCAGCGCCGCTCGGGCCTTTGAGGTCTCCAGCTCGAATGGGGGCACCAGGGCGTTGAAGACTATCCCCTCGCCGATCGCCCCTCGAACGGCGCGAACCCGGCCTTCGTCCACTACCGCGGCCACGAAGCCGCCGAGGATGGCCGGCGCGACGTTGTCAGGATGGCCCTCCATCGATGCGGCGAGGTCCAGCATCGCTTCCTTGCCCATGCGCCCGCCGTGGAGAGCGTTGGCCGCCAAAATCCCGCCGACGATGCAGGCCGAGCTGGACCCCAGGCCCCGCGCCACGGGAATATCCGCCTCGAAGCGGACCCGAAGGCCGCCGAAGGGCGAGCCGAGCGCTTCCATACCGCGACGGTAGCCTTGGACGAAGAGATTGTCCGTTCCGCGAAAGGCCTCGTCGCAGCCCGAAAGCTCAAGGCAATCGGCTTCCTCGGCCTCGAAGCGGTTATAGACGGAAAGGGCGATTCCCAGAGCGTCGAAGCCCGGCCCGAGGTTGGCGCTCGTCGCGGGCACCCGTACCCGGACCCGCCGAGCGGTTCCTTCGCTCATATCGCGCTTCGCCTGAGCGGCTCGTCGAGGGCGCGCTCCAAGACGGCTCCCATCTCGGAAGCATCCACGACGGTATCGTGCAGCACCGGGGCGTAGCGCAGCGCGCGTATGGCCGGAGGCAGCTCGAGCCGAGCCGCCTCGGCCAGGCGCTCGGCCATCTCGAGCTCGAACAGCGCATCGCCTAAGTCCCCCTTCGCCGAGGCCCCGCCCATGCCGATCGCCCTGGCGACGGATACGGGGAACTTGAACGGGCTCGCCGTCGCCGCGACTAGTGTAGGCCGGATCTCCCCGGACTCCTTGCGCATCCTCTCGAGCACCGAGACGGCGACGGCAGTATGGGGGTCGACGAGATAGCCCGAACCCTCGAAAAGCCGCCGCGCGGCGTCCCCCGCCGCGGCCTCGTCCGACCAGCCGGCGCGGAAATCGGAAAGGGACTCGGCTTCGGCGGCGTCGAGCTCGTAGCTTCCCCTCTCGGCGAGCCTAGACATCAGCGACGCGGTCCTGGCCGGATCCTCGCCTGTCGCATGGAAGATCAGACGTTCGAGATTGCTCGAGATCAAAATATCCATCGAGGGACTCTCGGTCCTGAAAAATGGCCTGTTCTTGTCGTAGCGCTTCGTCCCGAAAAAATCGACGAGAACGCGGTTGCGATTCGAGGCGCATATCAACCTGTCGATCGGGAGGCCCATGCGCTTGGCGTACCACGCCGCGAGGATGTTCCCGAAATTGCCCGTGGGAACGGCGACATCCATGGTCCCGTCGGATCCCAGGGCGCCGGCGTCCCGCATGTCCCTCCAGGCCGAGACGTAGTACACGATCTGCGGCAGGAGCCGCGCGATGTTTATCGAATTGGCTGACGACAGCCGCATCTTCCGTCTCTCGGCGAAATCGGCGGCCGCCCGGCTCGCGAAGATCGCCTTTACTCCCCGTTGGGCATCGTCGAAGTTTCCCTTTATGCCGATCACTACGGCGCCAGGCGCGTCGTGGCTGGTCATTTGCAGCTTCTGAACGGCGCTGACGCCTTCGGAGGGATAGAATACGAGCACCCTGATCCCGTTCGCCGGGCGACCGGGCCGAGCCAGCCCCTCGAGCGCGGCCTTGCCGGTGTCGCCGGAGGTCGCGACCAGGATCACGATCTCCTCGTCTATCCCGAGCTTGGCCCTCGCGAGGCCCAGCAGCGGCCCCATGAGGCTGAGCGCGAGATCCTTGAAGGCGAAGGTTGGACCCCGATACAGCTCGACGAAAGCTAGGCCGTTCTTGTAGACCACCGGCGCGGGGCTGCTCGGAGGGAAGCGCTCGGCCTGGGCTCCCAGCGCCGCCTTCAGCTCCTCGTCGTCGAAGGTCGGGAAGAAGCGCCTCAATATAAGGAGGGACAGTTCCTGATAGCTCAACCTTCCCGCGCCGAGCGCGGCCGGGTCGAGGCTGGGTAGGGATGCGGGGACGTAGAGCCCGCCGTCGGGTGCGATGCCTTCCAGCAGGGCGAGTTCTGGCGCCACGGCCGCGCGGTCGGACCTCGTGCTTCGGTACACGGTAGCCTCCGCGGCCAGCTTATAAGAAAAGCAGGTCCTCGGCAAAGTGCCCGAAGGACCCGCCCCTCTCCCTTCATCCTGGAGCGATCGTCAATCTCCCCCGCCCATCTTCGTGAAGTCGCTCAAAACCCCCAGATCGCGCTTGCCCAGCTCGACGTTCAGCAGATAGAGTCCCTGACTCGAGTTGCCTACGAGGTCGATCGCCTGGAGGATCTCCAGATCGTTCTTTTCCTCCTCGACCTGCTCGTTCACGTACCACTGATCCAGGACCTGGGTGGCGTAGTCCTTCTCCTCGATCGCCAGGGCCATGATCTCGTGGATGCTCTTCGTCACGCCCCGCTCATGCTCGAGCACGTGCTGGAACAGTTCCTTGATCCCCGTTTCCTTGAAGGCCGGCACGGCGATCGCCTTGAGGTCCACGGCCGATCCCTGGTCCTGCAGGTAACTGTAGAACTTCATCGCGTGGAACATCTCCTCGTGGAATTGGATCATCAGCCACTTCCCGATGCCGCGGTAGCCTGCTTCGGTCATCCGCGCCGACATGGCCATGTAGAGGTAGGCGGAGAACATCTCCCGATTGATCTGCTCGTTGATCCTTTCCGACATTTTCTTGGAAATCATGATCGCCCCCGCAATTCTCGTATCAAGATGTACTAAAATTAGCGATTCGCCGCCGACAAGGCAAATTGCCTAGGCGAAGGTCGCGATGTACCTGCGCGGCTCCTCCAGGACGATCGGATCGGGCTCGATCCGCTTCCAGGACCCGCTCGGGCCGAGAGCCCGAGAAGCGACCTCAACGTGGCGCATCGCGATGCCCATATCGAGCTCCTGGAGCTTTACCAGACCGAGCATATTGTTGTAGCGCTGGTCCTCGTGCATTACCAAATGGAGGGAAGATCCCTGCCTCCTGTCCACGACGAGGCGCCACGGCTGCTTATTGGAAGCCGAAGGCCCGATCCTCACGGCCTCGAGCGCCTCCGCCCACTCCCCGGCGCCGCGGAGAAGGTCGAGTCGCCCCGCATCGTCGACCTCGAAGAAGATCTCGGCGGGATCCTTCCTGGTCCAGGCCTTGGCCGAGCCCCGGACTATGCGCTCGCGGAGGGCCTGCCTGTCCGCGGCGCGGCCCACGGGCGTCGCCGCGGGGACGAACTCGTCCTTTCCCGCGCCGAGGGCCCGGGCGATCGCCCCCCGGCCGAAGGCGCCTCCGATCCAGCACGTGCCGAGCCCCATCTCGGTGGCGCGCAGCACGATGCCCTCAAGGCAGTAGCCGAAATCCACGCAGGCGAAGGGTCGCTTGGGCACGACGCCCGAGATGAAGACTCGCGGCCCGACGATCATCCCGTAGGTGCCGATCCTGAGACCGCCTTTTACCGAGGTCGCGTGCGAGGCATCGTCCTCGATCTCGTCCCTCGAGGCGAGGAGGAAGCGCGGTGTCGCCCCGAAGGGACCCGGAACCGCCTCCGCGAAGGCTCGGCGCAAGGCCTCCCGTTCCCCGTCCGTGAGCGGTTCGTCGGTATAGGTTCGGACCGAGGCCCGCGACTTGATCGCCTGCAAGCCAATTTCCATAGCCGCTCCTTCACGCGCGTTCGCCGCCGAGCTCGCTCCAGCGGAAGCACGAGACTAGATGATCGTTCACCAAGCCGATTGCCTGCATGTGCGCGTACATCGTCGTGGGTCCGACGAAGGAAAAGCCGCGCTTCTTGAGATCCAAGGCGAGGGCCGCGGAGGCCTCGGTCGTAGTCGGCACGCTCGACAGGTCTCTCCAGGAATTCACGATGGGCTTCCCCGCCACGAAGCGCCAGATATAGGCGTCGAAACTCCCGAACTCCTCGGCCACGGAGAGGAAGGCGCGGGCATTGCCGACAGCCGCCTCGATTTTGCGCCTGTTCCGTATGATGCCCGGATCGCCGAGCAGCTTCTCGATTCGGGCGGGGGTGAATCGGGCGACCTTCGAGGGATCGAAGCCCGCATAGGCCTTCCTGAACGCTTCGCGCTTCCCCAGCACGCAGCGCCAGGAGAGCCCCGCTTGCTGGGTCTCGAGCAGGAGGAACTCGAAGTGCCGCTCTTCGTCGTGGAGGGGTGAGCCCCACTCCAGATCGTGATAGGCGATATAGAGAGGATCGTTACCGCACCAAGGGCAGCGTTGCATGAGCAGAGGATACGTCCTCGTCACCCGTCGGGCAAGAGTCAATAAATGCAGTGGCGCCCCCGACTGCGGGTATGAGTCCCTCCGCCGAGTCAGTACGCCGCGGGATCGATCGAGGAGATGTCTTCGATCCTCTCTAGCGGGATATCGGGAAGCCGTTTCACCTTTCCGCCGCGCGCGGATAGGTCCGATGTCATGAAGGCCACCGATTCGAATTTGATGGCCTGCGCGTCGCGCGAGAGGAGGAAGTAGTAGCAGCCCTCGCGCACGATGCCGTCCGTGGCCTTGGCCACGTATATTCCCTTCATTTGCTCGAATTTCAGCTTCTCATGCTTGCTGAGCGCCGGAACTATCTTTTCCATGGCCTCCGCCGGGCCCGCCTCGATGAAGTAGCCATCCTCGTCCTCGACCACGAACTCCGAGCACTTCTCCCAAAACATTTTAATTATCATTCACCTCTCCATGGCGATGGCCCGAATACCGGATCTTCGTGATCCGCGCATTGGACAAATATATTCCCTCATCTCGCGGTTGGCAAATATGGAGCCCTGTCCATCGCCGCTCAAGCGCATGCGAGGCGCGCGATACTCGACGATACGCGCGATTTTATAGTATCATTGTCCGCAAATGATGGGTACTCCCTCCGCCCCGGCCTACCCTCTCGCCCGCCATGGCCCTTGAAATCCTGGTTCTCCTCTGCCTCATCCTCCTCAGCGGCTTCTTCTCGCTGTCGGAGATGGCGGTCGTGTCTTCGCGGAAAGCGCGCCTCCGGCACGAGGCCGAAAAAGGCAAGAATAACTACCTCCTCGCGCTCGAGACGGCCGAAAATCCCTCGCGCTTCCTCTCCACCATCCAGGTCGTCATCACCCTCATAGGAACTTTGGCGGGCGCTTTCGGCGGCGCCACGGTGGCGCGCGGACTGGAGGCGGCCCTCAGGACGCTGCCCATCCTCGCCTCGATCGCCGGCACCCTCTCGGTCGCGATCGTCGTCATACTCACCGCCTTCGTATCGGTCATATTCGGCGAGCTCGTGCCGAAGAATATCGCTCTCTCCAGGCCCGAGGTCATAGCGGCCGCCGTAATCGGCCCCGTTCGCTTCTTCACCCTGGCATTCGCGCCGCTTGCGCGCTTCCTCTCCGCGGTGACCGATCTCATAGTGGCCGCCATCGGGGCGAAGAGAAGCCAGGAGCCGGTCGTGACCGAGGAAGAGGTGCGCGTCCTCATCGCCCAAGGCGCCGAGACCGGCATTTTTGAGAAGAGCGAGCGGGATATGGTCGAAGGCGTCCTCTCGCTCGGCGACCGCCGGGTGACGTCGCTGATGACGCCTCGGACCGAAGTCGTTCAAGTCGACCTCCGCGACGGACCCTCGGAGGCCCGGAGACTCGTCGTCGAGAACGCCCGTTACGGCTATCTTCCGGCGGTAGACGGCGACCTCGACAAGGTCGTAGGCATGCTGCCCGTCAAGGAATGCCTGGCGGCGATCGCGTCGGAATCCTTCCAGGAGCCTCGAGCCTTCCTGCGCGAGCCCGTGTTCGTGCCGGAGTCCGTCTCGGCCCTGAAGGCCTTCGCCGCGCTCAAGACCGGAGGCGCGAAGAGCGCCCTCATCCTGGACGAGTACGGCGGCGTATCGGGCCTGCTTTCCCTGTCGGACCTCATCGAATCCATCGTGGGCGCCCTGCCTTGGGCCGGCGACGGGGACGAGCCCGAGATCACAAAGCGCCAGGACGGCAGCTACCTGCTGGACGGAGCGCTTCCCCTGGATCGCTTCGCCCTGGAGCTCGGCATGGATCTCGAGGACTCCTGGGATTTCGACACGGTGGCGGGGCTCGTGCTCGATCGCATGGGAACAATCCCCCGGGCAGGGGAGAAGTGCCGATGGGGCGACTTCGTCCTCGAAGTCTTGGATATGGACGGGAACAGGATCGACAAGGTCCTCGTGACGCGCGCGCCCTAGAGCGTCAGGAACCAGCGATGGATGGCGGCGCCCTCGACGAGCTCGGGGTGGAACGTGCATCCCACGATCGAACCCTGGCGAACGAGGACGGGATCGCCGCCGTGGAAGGCCAGCGCGCTCACCCCCGAGCCCATGGACGTGATCCGCGGAGCCCTGATAAAGACGGCCTCGATGCTCTCCGCGCCCGGCAGCTCCGTGCTCACCCTCGCCCTGAAGCTGGCGATCTGCCTCCCGTATGCGTTCCGGAGCACGGATACGTCGAGGAGCCGGATGCCGGGCTGCTCCCTTCCGTCTATCCTCGCCGCCAGGAGAATGAGCCCCGCGCAGGTACCGAGCACAGGCAAGCCTTCCCGGATCCGCTCGACGAGACGGTCCATGAGGCCGAAACGCACCAGAAGGCTCCCCATCACCGTGCTCTCGCCCCCGGGGAGAACGAGGGCGCGGGCCGCGTCGATGTCGGCCAAGGTCCTCGCCTCGAAGGACTCGACGCCGGCGCCCTGGAGAGCCGCCCGATGCGCGGCGTAGTCCCCTTGCAGCGCCAGCACCCCGACCCGCCTCATCCCCCTACCAGCCTCTCTTGGCCATATGCTGATCCTCGCGGAGTTCCTCGAGTCCGATCCCCACCATCGGCTCGCCGAGATCCTCCGACAGCTGGGCCAGCTTCTTCGGATCCTTGAAATAGGCGACCGCGCCGACGATGGCCGTCGCCCTGCGCGCGGGGTCCCCCGACTTGAATATGCCCGAGCCTACGAAGACCGTCTCGGCGCCCAGCTCCATCATGAGGGCGGCATCCGCGGGGGTCGCTACGCCTCCGGCGGAGAAATTGGGAACGGGCAGCCTCCCCGTGCGCGCCACTTCTACGACGAGCTCGTAGGGAGCGCCGAGCTCCTTGGCGGCGGTCATCAGCTCTTCCTCCCGGAGGCGGGAGAGCCGGGCGATATCGTCCGTGACCGTGCGCATGTGGCGCACGGCTTCGATGATGTCGCCGGTGCCGGCCTCCCCCTTGGTACGGATCATGGCGGCGCCCTCGCCTATGCGGCGGAGCGCCTCGCCCAGATCCCTGCAACCGCAGACGAAGGGAACCTTGAATGCCTGCTTATTCACGTGGAACCTGTCGTCGGCGGGCGTCAGGACCTCGGACTCGTCGATGAAGTCGATCTCCAGGGCCTCCAGTATCCGAGCCTCGACGAAATGCCCGATCCGGCATTTGGCCATGACCGGTATCGACACCGCAGCCTGGATCTCCTTGATGATTTTCGGGTCGGACATTCGGGCCACGCCGCCCTGCGCTCTGATATCCGCGGGAACCCGCTCGAGGGCCATCACCGCCACCGCGCCGGCCTTTTCGGCTATCCTCGCCTGCTCGGCGCTGGTGACGTCCATTATCACGCCGCCTTTGAGCATCTCCGCCAGACCGACCTTGGTCCGCCACTCGTCGCTTTGACGCTCCGACCACAAGCTTCCGCCCATATTCGCTTCTCCTTCACGGCTCTCGATGGATCGCCGCCCCTAAGACTTTCGCATTGGTTTATCGGATGATGAAAATTACTCACTTTTCGGTATGCAGATCAACTCAGGCGGGAATGGGCTTGCTTGCGGCCGATGCGCGCCCTTCGACGACGATGTGGGCCCACCTGGACTTGAACCAGGGACCGACGGATTATGAGTCCGCAGCTCTAACCAACTGAGCTATAGGCCCAAAAACACAGCGTGACAATCAAGGCATAGGGGCAAAAAAATGTCAACCGGAACTCGGAAACGGCCGAGAACCTTGTAGATACGAGGTGTTCATGCGCAAGATTCCCGTGGTCTCGAGCGATGGCGAGCTCAACGATGTAATTCGAGCGGAGTTCTCGCGTTCCGATGGAGAATTCGTGCCTGTCTTCTTCTCCGACAGGGGGGAAGTGATCGAATTCCTCAAATACGAGCTCCCCGAGATGAAGATATTCCATTTCTCGGATCGATCCCTCGACTGCCTCGGCATCCTCCAGGAGATACAGGAAGATCCCTGGCTCCACTATGGCGGCATCGTCGGCATCCACGACGGCATGGACGACAAGAAGCTCCTCGAGGCCATGCAGGACGCCAATATCATCGCCCTGCTCCGCAAGGAAGAGTTCATGTCGAACCTTCCGCGGCTTTTGCGGATCCTGCGCCAGAACAAGCAGATCCTGTTCCAGCGCGGGATTCAGCAGCATCTTTTGAAGACGATATCCGGAGCCTTCGTCATCGACAACGATCCATTGGATATCACCACGTACACGAACCTCGTGACGAACTACCTTTACAATTCGAGCCTCATAGACCGCGACGAGAAGGAGAAACTCCACGTCGCCCTCCTCGAGCTCCTGATAAACGCCATAGAGCACGGCAATTGCAAGATCGGATACGACGAGAAGACAGCCTGGCTCGAGCGAAACGGCGATATCATGGAGCTCATCCGCGAAAAGAACAGGGACCCGAGCGTAAAGGCCCGAAAAGTATACTTCTCCTATACGATAACCCCGGAGCGCTCCCGATTCTCGATCAGGGACGAGGGCGACGGATTCGACTGGCGCGCGAGGATGGCCGTCACCCCGGATACGCCGGGCCTGCACGGAATGGGCATGAAGATGGTCAACCTCTACGTGAGGGAGCTGTCCTACTCGGAGAAGGGTAACGAGGTCGCCTTCGAGATATACCATCGAAAAGCGGAATCCAACGCTATACCCAAGATCTTCGAGCGCTCGGAGGAGATAACCTTCAAGGACGGCGAGTATATCTGCTCGGAGGGCGAGGAATCCGATTTCCTCTATTATATAGTCTCGGGCACGCTCTACGTATATTCGAGGGGGAAGTTCGTCTCGTCGCTCACGCCGGACGACCTATTCATGGGCGAGATGTCCTTCCTGCTTTCGAATCGCCGTTCGGCTACCGTCGTGGCGAAGGGCCCATGCGCGCTGATAAAGATATCCAAGCAGGACTTCGTGAATCTCATAAAGGGCAGCCCGCACTACGGCATCTTCCTGGCGCGCCTCCTGGCACAGAGGCTGGCCAGGTTGAACGCCAGGACCGCCAAGCTCAATACCGAGTACCTCAAACTGAAATCGCTCGTCGGGGCCGGGACTCCCCAGATCGGCAAATAAGCCGCCTCCGCCTCATCCTCCGCGATTCCGCCAGGCTTGCCTGTTCCGATTTATCAAGGGCAGGTGGAAGACTATGTGCTGCTCGTACATCTCGACGAGGGCCCCGAGATCGATGCGCCCCCTCGAAGGATGCGATATGAAGTAGGTCGACCAATCGGCGTCCGCGACGGAGCGGAGGCTCGCGGCCGAGAAGGCTCGGAGGCCTTTCGCGAGGGCGAGGCACGCGAGGCCGTCCTCGTCGCCGTAATGGAGCGCGTCGTGCCAGTCCTCCTCCTCCCAGACGGGAACGGCCTTTCCGGGCTCCGCGATCGCCGCTCGGACGCGAAAGGCGAGACTGATGTCGGCGTCGAGGAAATGGACGAGGAAGTCGTTGATGGACCAGGCGTCGCCGATCGGCGGCACATATTTCAGCTCTTCGGCGCCGATTCCGGCGACGAGCTCCTCGACGCGAGAATAGCCGGACTCGAACTCCGCGATGCGCTCGATCCTGTTTCCCTTCATCCTGCGCCGTCCCCGATCAGGCCTTGCCGCGAATGGCTATCCGCACCTGCTTATAGAGGCCGTCGCCTTCGCTCTTAGTCTCGATGTCCACGATGTCGTTCAGCGTAGTGTGGATGATACGCCGCTCGAAGGGGTTCATCGGCTCGAGCAGGACCGACTGCCTGGTCCGCCGGACCTGCTCCCCCGTCTCGTAGGCCAGCCTGACGAGGGCCTCCTCGCGGCGAATCCTGTAGTTCTCGGAATCCAGTATGACCCTGGTATCCTCTCGTCCCAGGCGCCCCGAGTACACGTTCACGAGGACCTGGAGGGCATCGAGGTTCTTCCCCTTCTTGCCGATGATGATCGACGCGTGCTCGCTGTCGATCCTTATGCCGAGCTTCTTCTCTTCCCGGAACAGGACGACCACCTCGCAGCCGTAGCCCATTCCCTCGATCATCCGCTTGGTGAACTCGAGCACCTTCGCTTCGAACTCGTCCGCGGGCAGGGGATTGCCGGCGCTCTCGCGGCGAGCGGGAGCCTGGGCCTCGTCGCGCGTATGCACGCGGATCCGGACCTTGCCCTTCTTGAAGATGCTGCCGCCCTGCGATTCGAGGATCTCGACGTCGAAGCCGTCGCGCTCGAGGCCGAGCTCCTCCGCCGCGGCGTCGATCGCTTCTTTCTCGGACCGCCCTTCGAATTCATAGACCATATGATTACTCCTAAGAGAGGAATGCGGTTTATTTCTTCTTGCTCTTCGCGCGCTTCCTGTTGGGGGCCAAGACAGGCGCGGGCGCCGCGGCGGCCAAGACCGCCCTCCGCTTCTTCAGGATATCGTTGATCACGACTTGCTGGCCGATGGAGAGGACGTTCGAGACGATCCAATACACGAGGAGGCCGGAGGGCGTGTTGTACAATATGAAGAAGAACATGATGGGCATCCCGTACATCATCAGCTTCATCTGCGAAGCGCTCTGGCCCGGCGAGTTCATCTGCGTGTACTTGCCGTAGAGGAGCTGGCTTACGAGATAGATGATCGGCAGCGCCCGAAGGGCGCCGACCTGCCAGATCATCAGGTTTACGGTCGGGAAGGTGACGATGGCCTCGGGAACCGAGAGGTCGGGGATCCATCCCGGTATGAACAGGGCTCCGCGGAGGTCGAAATGATTGTTGAACAAGTTATACATCGCGATGAAGATAGGAAATTGGATGAGGAGGGGGAGGCAGCCCGACATGGGGTTGTAGCCTTCCTTCTTGTAGAACTCGGCCATCTCCTGGTTCAGCTTCTGGGGATTCCCCTTGTACTTGGCCTGGAGCTCCTGGATCTTGGGCTGGAGCTCCTGCATCTTGGCCGCCGAGACGGAACCGTTCTTTGTCAGGGGGAAAAGCACAGCTTTGACCAGGATCGTGACGAGGATTATCGCGATGCCGTAGTTCGGGACGAGCTTATAGAAGAAATTCAGGAAGAATTTCATGATCGCTTCGAGCCAGCCGAGGATGCCCGAGGATTCGGCGGCCTGCTCGAGATTAAGGCCGCTGCGCTGGAAGGCGTTGCGGTCCGCGTAGTCGTATTTCGAGAGCTCGCTGTTGGTCTTGGGACCGAAATAGAAATAGTAGGCGTCGACCTGCTTGCTGGCATTGATCGCGGGCCGCGCGATCGAGATGGAATCGGTCTGGAACAGCTTGGGGTCCTGATTCATGAAGAATGTGGTCTTGAAGGAGCTGATCTCGGGAACGGCGACGAAGGAGAAGTATTTCCCTGATATTCCGACCCAGGAAGGCTGGTCCTTCACGATGAAGGGAACGCCGGCCTTCGGACGCTCCTCTTTTTTCTTTCCCTCCACGAGTCTGACGAATTTGCGGTAATCGGTATTGTTGCTGCCAGGCATGGCGCTCAGCCTCGGACCGATCTGAGGCCCCAAGGTGAGCGAATAAGCCATGCCCGCGGTATCGAGGGAGAGGATTTCGTTGACCGAATTCTCGAGCCCTATGGCCAGGCCGAACATGTACTCGCCGTCGCGGAAGGTATAGGTCTTCTTCAGGGTGAAAGGTACGGGCGCGGCCTTGCCGGGAACCGACGCGAAGAATGTCCTCGAGAATTCTATGGTCGAATTATCGAGCATCATCGCGTTCATCAAATCTGAAACCGGCGCGGCGCCGCTGTCCCCGAACGCGAGCGAGAGCCCCTGCGCGCCGTCGCGCCCGGGCACGATAAGGTCGACCGCGCCGTCCTTGTCGCTGTGCTTCTTCAGCTTCAAGGATACGATATCCCCGCCCCGGTTCGACAAGACCGCCTCGATGAGGTCCGTCGATATCGTGTAATTCCGCTCGGTCGCCGGTCCGTCCGAGGGCAGCGCGGCTATCGCCTTGGCGCTCGCGGCCGCGGGCGTATACGCGACGGCCGGTGCCGGCGCCGGGAGGGCCTTTTCGCTCCCCGTCGCGGATTGCGCCGGCTGGGCCGATTGCGCGACCCTCGCGGGGGCCGAGGGGAAAAGCTTCGCCTGGAGGAGGAAGCCGCCCGTGATTACCACTACGGAGAGTACGACCGCTATAAGGGTCCGTTTATCCCCTGTCTGATTGTTGCCGTCGAGTATGCTCATGGTACTGGGTCAAAGCCTCCCGGGTTCAAAGGATGGCAACGAAGGATGCGACTGATCGCCAGGCCGCTGCCCTTTATAGGTCCGTATTTCCTCAGTGCCTCGATCGCGTATGCCGAGCAGGTCGGGTAGAATCGGCAGGTTGGCGGCTTGAGCGGGGATATGACTGCCCTGTAGACGGAGATGAGAAAGATTAAAGGAAAGGCAAAGAGCCGCTTCATGAGTCTTCAAGCGAGGAGCCCGGCCTGACGAAGCAAGCGCTCGAGCTGAGCCTTCCTTGCGTCGAAGAGGTCAAACCCCGGATACAGGACAACCGCCACGTCGTATCCCCGCGAAAGACGCGACTTTCCTATACGCCAACATTCTCGTACGATTCTCCGCGCCTTATTCCTCGCGACCGCGTTAGCATATGACCGAACGGGAACGAACACCGCCCTATTCGCCGCGAGACCGTTAGGCATGACGTGAATCCGCATGCCTTTGCAGGAAAACCGGGTTCCGCGCGCGAAAACCCTCTCGATCTCCGTCCGTTTCCGAAGCCGGTCGGCTTTGGATAGCCCTTGCCCGGGGATATCGCCACCACTAGCCCCGAGGGCGCCGATCAGTAAGGTTTTTTCTCGTCGGAGGCGGTCAGCTTGAGCCGACCTTTGGCGCGACGCCTTTTGAGTACGAGTCGCCCGCCCTTGGTCTTCATGCGCGCGCGAAATCCGAACTTACGCGTCCGGCGAACCTTGCTGGGTTGGTATGTACGCTTCATGCTCCAGGCTCCTTAAGTACTATGAGCGACGACAGACGCCCAGGCTCAGTGTTTAGAGGGTCCGCCGATCGATTCGAAGACTAAGTCCGCTAAGTATAGCCACAACCCTAACCTTCGTCAATATTGGAGGCCCTCGGGTTCTCAGCCCTTGCCCTGGAGGGAGTCTCTCAAACTCTTCATGAGAGCACGAAACTCGGGATCGGGGATGTCCTCGAGCGCCATGGATGGGGTAGCCCCTTCCATCGGATCTTGGGCCGGAAGAGCTTCCGGCGATTCCTCGGGCTCGGCCCGTCCGGGTCTCGCCGCGGTTTTGTTCGATAGTCGAAACGCGATTCCGCGGAGGCCTAGTTCGGGATAGCGTCGGGCGACGTCCCCGAGGATGTCGGATTGTCTCAATTGAAGAAGCTGAATCCATCCCGGATGCTCGGCCTCGACGATGAGCAGGCCCTTATCCACGTCGGCTACGCGCGAATGGGCAGCCAGGCGCGGACCGACGAAGGAGGGCCAAGCCGCGAAAAAATCGGCCACTTGATCCCCTCGCTCTAGCTTCTCCTTGTCGAAGAAGGTGGACAAGAGGTCCGAGACGGCTTTAATCCTCGAGTCGCCCATCGCGCGCCTCGTAGACAAGTGTGGAACCGCTTTTGTACTCCTCCCAGGGTTCTCCCGGAAGGAAGGTGAAGAATGATTGCCCGGAGGGAGGCAGAAGCTCGAGGAAGCGTCTTCTCTTCCCCCTGTCGAGCTCAAGGAGCACGTCGTCGAGGAGAAGGACGGGGAGACGGCCGGTCGATTGGGTAAAATATTCCGCTTGAACCATTCGCAGCGTCAGAGAGAGAAGCCGGAGCTGGCCGGTGGATGCCGTTCCCGCATAGTCCCTTCCGCCGGAGACGAAGGACCATCGATCGCGGTGCGGGCCCGAGAGACTGGTACCCAGGGCGAGCTCTTCCGCTCTTTTGGCCCTCAGTCTCTCGAGGATCGCGTCGATGTCTCCGTCGACTGACCAGCTGGGGCGATATTTCACGCGGACATCGGCTCCGAGCAGCGAGACGGCCTCGTATCTCAGGGCGAAACGGTCGTCGAAGGCGACCTGGAGCCTGGCGCGCTCGACCATCAGCTCCCTGCCCTTGCCCGCCATCTGCATATCCAGCAATTCCAACAGCTCTAGGCGCGTTTCCCTCAGGGCGGCGTTCCGCTGCTTCAGGATTCTCCGGTAATCCCTCAGGATGTCGATGTATCCCGCGGAGACCATGCTCGCGGACTGGTCGAAGAAGAAACGGCGGCGCTCGGGCTCGCCCGCGGCGAAGAAATAATCTTCATGGCAGAACACGACTGCGGGATTGAGCTCTACGAGCTCCTTCCTGTCGCGGACCGGCTTGTCGTTCCTCCGAATTTCCTTGACCTTATCCTCCCAGCTCACCCGTATCAGGTCCGTTGGCGAATCGAGCTCCCGGTCCGGCTTCGTCGTGCCCGCGAGCGCGAATGCGGACGCCCCTCGGCGGACGGCATCCGCGTCGACCGGTCCTCTGAAGGACGCTCCGTACGAGAGGTAATAGAGAGCCTCGAGGAAATTCGTCTTCCCTTGTCCGTTCTCGCCTACGAGGAACACCCGATCGGCGTCGATATCGATTTCGGCGTCGGCGAGGTTTCGGAACGAAGAAATCCTGATCCTGATATAGGGCATGGCGGCATCGGTTCTCGCCGGATACCTAGCTTGGCGCCCGCCTACTCGATCTGCATCGGCATGACGATATGGAAATAATCCCCGCCCGGTATCGGGGTCAGGGTGATCGCTCGATTGGGCTCGGTAAATGCTATGCTGATGTTCTCGGCATCCATGACCTTCAGCGGCTCCTCGACGTACCTGTAATTGAGCGCGATGGTGGCTTCGGGACCGGAATACTCGCAGGCGAACTCCTCGCGGGCCGTGCCGAGGTCGCTCTCCTCGGAGGAGATGACGATCAAATTATCCGAAATCGAGAAGAAGGTGCGCCGGGATTTCTGTTCGACGAATATGGCGACTCGCCTCAGCGCGTCCAGGAGATCCGCCCGCCTCAGGACGATGCTGTTCTTTTGGCTTTCAGGAATCACCTTCTGGTAATTTGGGAACTGTCCTTCTATGAGGACCGACGATATTTTATATGACCCGAAACGGAAGAAAATGCTCTTCTCTGAGACGGCGATATCGATCAAGCCCTCGTCGGACGCGCGCTTGTGCACGATAGCGAGCACCTTCGGCGGGATTATCACCCCCTTGAAATCTGGAATCCGCGCGTCGAATTCCTTCTTTACATAGGAGAGGCGACGACCATCCGTAGCCACCAGGACGAGGCCCCCGGGCACTCTCTCCATGAAGACGCCATTCATGAAATATCTCGTCTCGTCGTCCGAGACCGCGAAGATCGTCTGGGCAACCATCTCCCTGAAATCCTTGGATGGTACGGAGAAATAGGAATCCTCGCCGATGTCCGGCAGCTCGGGAAACTTCTCGCTCGATATCGTCTTCAGCTGGAACCTTACCTTCTTGAAGGTCGGCTTGACGATAACTTTCGAGTCATCCTGCTCGATCGATATATCTCCATCGGGTATGGTGGATAGGATGCCGGAAAGCTTGTCGCAAAAGACGGTCACGGTTCCCGGCTCGATCATATCGACCGGAATGACCGTCTCGAAGCTCACCTTGATATCGGTCGCCTTAAGGGAGAGCGAGCCTTCGGTCGCCGATAGAAGCACGTTAGACATGATGGAAAGAGCGTTCTTCGAGGCTATAATCTCCTGCGCAAAGGATATCTCGCGGGAAAAGGAGTTTTTTTCGCAAGTAAACTTCATGGGAGCCTCCCTTTTAATGAATGTAGCAGACAATTGCTCCTGATACTATATACACTAGTTTTATATAAACAGTAACAATAATAGTAAGCCCTGTTGGTATGTGTATACTCATAATATTTTGTTATATCATAATAAATTGTATCTTGTGTATAAGTCCATGATCCGTCGTCCGCGGTCCCCACAATCACACAGCTTTGGCACTTGGCCACAGGCGGGACCGACTTCCTAACAAGTTTCCGAGGCCGTATCCTAGGCTTTGGAGCTGTAGTCCTTGATGGCCCTGACGATGGCCCCGATAGTCGATTCGAGATTCGGATCGAGCTTCAATCGCTCCTCGATCTTTTGGCATGCATGCATGACGGTAGTATGGTCCCGACCACCGAACTCGAAGCCCAGTTCCGTGGTCGAGTACTCGGTGATGTCCCTGGCGATGAACATGGCTATCTGTCGTGGAAGGGCTATGTTCTTCGTGCGCTTCTTTCCCTTGAGGTCGTTGTAGGACAGCTTGAAGTAGTCGGCCACGACCCTCAGGATATTGTCGATGGTCACATTCCCGTGCTTCGACTGGCTGAACACGTCCTTGAGCTGGTTTTGCGCTATCTCGAGCGTGATCTCCCGGTGGACGAGCTCGGCATAGGCTATGAGCTTGGTAAGGGCGGCTTCCAGGTCGCGCACGTTCGTCGATATGTTCTTGGCGATTATCTCTATTACCTCATCCGGCACCGAAATTCTGCCCGCCTCGATCTTCTTCTTCAAGATAGCGCTTCTCGTCTCGAAGTTCGGCGGTTGCAGGTCCACGTTGAGGCCGCGCTCGAACCTGCTGCGCAGCCTGTCGGAAAGGTTCTTCAGCTCAGATACCGGGCGGTCGCAGGTGAAGACCATCTGCTTGTTGGCGTCGTACAAGGCGTTGAAAGTATGGAAGAGCTCCTCCTGGCTGCCGAGCTTGTTCTGGAGGAAGTGGATGTCGTCTATCAGGAGGACGTCGACATAGCGGTATTTATTCTTGAAGTTCTGCGTCGTCTTATCGTGGATCGACTGGATGAACTCGTTGGTGAATTCCTCCGCGGTGATGCAGATGACCTTCAGTTTGGGGCTGTCCCGCCATACCCTGTTCCCGATAGACTGCATGAGATGGGTCTTGCCCAGGCCGACGCCGCCGTAGATGAGAAAGGGGTTATAGGACGTACCGGGGTTCTTCGAGATCGCGAGGGCGGCATTGGACGCGAAGCCGTTGTTGTCGCCGATGACAAAATTCTCGAAAGTGTAGTCCGAGCGCAGTTGCGAGTGCTTTTCCTTGACCTTCGCGGCAGGGACATTCACCTCGATCTTGGGACGGGGCTCGGGGCTTCGCTGCCCATCGCCGCCTTGCGGCGAAAAGGCCGGATCCGCCGACTGAGTAGGCTTGACCACGATGAACTCTATCGCTATCCGCCTGCCTGCAAGATCGAAGAGCTTGCTCTCGAGGAAGCCTTGGTACTGCTTTACCAGCTGGTCCTTGTAGAAGCTCGAGGGTACCCGAATCGTTATAGCCGATTCCGACGAGGAATCGTATTGGATGTTGAACCACATCGCGAACTCGTGGTCGCCGAGCTCGCTTCTCGTTTGGTTCATCACTTCGTCCCAGAAGACGCTAAAGTTCCAGCTGCCCATCGAATACCTCGTACGAAGGCACTTGGTATACACAAGTTATGCACAGCGTTTCAAGTACAAAGCAAAATCCGACTTCATCCAAGAATATCAAAAAAACTCCAAAATTCCGTCCAGTCACCCCAATTTCATGTAGTATATATGTCTATTTTATTGATAGTCAAATAATTACAGATTCTTGCAAAATGGCTCATCTTTGCCGCCCAAGGACGGCGGCTTCCGCTTTTAATTGCTCCATAACAGTTTGAAGATATGCGAACAGGTTTTCCACAGCTTTCTGCGGCCTCGGCTCGGCGCCCGTCTTGTCCGCGCTTGCCTTTACTAAGTCGGCCATTCCGAGTATACTCGGAATGCTAAAGGCGGCAAGCGTTTTTTCCCGAATCGGGATGGACGCTACCACACAGCTTTCCCCGCCTTCCACCTTTTCCATCGGGTCGGTTATGGAATCAACCTATTCGGCGAATAGCATCCAGGTGCTCAAAGGGCTCGAGGCAGTCCGAAAGCGCCCCGGGATGTACATAGGCTCTACGGGCATCGACGGCTTGCACCATCTCGTCTACGAAGTGGTGGATAATTCGATCGATGAGGCTCTGGCCGGCTATTGCACCGACATCTTCGTGGTCCTGGAGAAGAACGACGTCGTCCGCGTCGAGGACAACGGCCGCGGCATTCCTGTCGGCATTCATCCCGAGGAAGGCGTTTCCGCCCTCGAGCTGGTGATGACCAAGCTCCACGCGGGCGGCAAATTCGACAAGCAGAATTACAAAGTCTCGGGAGGGCTCCACGGCGTAGGCGTCTCGGTCGTCAATGCCCTGTCCTCGTGGTGCGAGGCCTTCGTCCATATCGGCGGTGAGCTGTATTTCCAGAAATACTTTACGGGAATTCCGGAAGAGGACGTCAAGCTGATAGGCTCGACGGAAAAGCGCGGGACCGTAATCCGATTCCAGGCGGACTCCACGATCTTCGAGGAGACCGTCTACTCCTTCGATGTCCTCTCGAACCGCCTGCGCGAGCTCGCGTTCCTGAACAAAGGTGTCAAGATCGTCCTCGTAGACGAGCGGCTCTCCACCCCGCGCAGCGCGGACTTCAAGTTCGACGGCGGCTTGAAGCAGTTCGTCGAGTACCTCAACAAGAACAAGACGGTGCTCCACAAGGAGCCGATATATTTCACGGGCTCCCGCGACGACGTCGAGATCGAAGTGGGGCTCCAGTATAACGACGGCTTCAACGAGACGATGTTCTCGTTCGTAAACGGTATCAATACGCGGGAGGGCGGGACCCACCTGCTCGGGTTCAGGTCCGCGCTCACCAAGGCGATCAACGACGCCTTCAAGAAGTCCAAGCTCGCGAAGAAGCTGGACGAGACTTTGTCGGGCGACGACGTTCGGGAAGGCCTTGCCGCGATCCTCTCCATCAAGGTCCAGGATCCGCAGTTCGAGGGGCAGACCAAGGGAAAGCTCGGCAACTCCGAGGTCAAGGGCATTGTCGACGGTTTCTGCGTGGACCAGCTCTCCTTCATCTTCGAGAGCAATCCGGAGATCGTCGCCGCCGTCCTCGACAAGACAGTCCTGGCGGCGAAGGCGAGGATCGCGGCCAGGCAGGCTCGCGAGTTGACCAGGCGCAAGTCCTTTCTAGAGAGCGCCGGCCTGCCCGGCAAGCTCGCGGACTGCCAGGAAAAGGACCCGACGAAATGCGAGATCTACATAGTGGAGGGCGATTCGGCCGGAGGATCCGCGAAGATGGGCCGCGACCGCAGTTGTCAGGCTATACTGCCCTTGTGGGGCAAGATGCTCAACGTCGAGAAGACGCGCATCGATAAGGTCATCGGCAACGACAAGCTGCAGCCTATCATCCAAAGCCTCGGCGCCGGCATCGGCCCCGAATTCGACCTATCCAAGCTCCGCTACCACAAGGTCATCATCATGGCCGATGCGGACGTCGACGGCTCCCACATCAGGACCCTCCTCCTTACCTTTTTCTACCGCTACATGACCGAGCTCTTGGTGAGAGGCCACGTGTATCTGGCCATGCCGCCCCTCTACAAGATCAGCTACGACAAGCAGCTGTTCTATGCCTACGACGACGCGGAAAAGGATAGGATCCTGGCGACGAGCGGCAAGGATCCCGAGAAGGTCGCCATCCAGAGATACAAGGGTCTCGGCGAGATGAATCCCGACCAGCTATGGGAAACTACCATGGATCCCGCCAGGCGAAATATCATGAGGATCAGCATGGACGACGCCGTGCAGGCGGAAGCCATCTTCACGACTCTCATGGGCGAGCAGGTCGAGCCCAGGCGCCAGTTCATCGAAGAGAACGCCATCTATGTCTCCAACCTGGATGTATAAGGAAAGCGCATCATGACCGAGATTACCGGCAAGGTGATCCCCGTCCCCATAGAGGACGAAGTAAGAACCGCCTACCTTAACTACGCCATGTCCGTAATCGTGGCGCGGGCTCTGCCCGATGTTCGCGACGGCCTCAAGCCCGTCCATCGCCGCCTGCTCTTCGCCATGGACGAGCTGGGCTTGCGCTCGAACGCGGCCACCAAGAAAAGCGCGCGCATTACCGGCGATGCGATGGGCAAGTACCACCCGCACGGCGACCTCTCGCTCTACGACGCCCTCGTCCGGATGGCGCAGGATTTTTCGCTCCGCTATCCCCTGGTCCACGGCCAGGGCAACTTCGGCTCGATCGACGGAGACCCGCCCGCCGCGAGCCGATACACCGAGGCGAAGCTGGCGAGGTTCGGCGAGGAGATGCTCGCCGACCTCGACAAGGAGACGGTCGATTTCGTCCCCAACTACGACGAGTCCCTAAAGGAGCCGTCGGTCCTGCCCGCAGCCTTGCCGAACCTCCTCGTCAACGGCTCATCGGGCATCGCGGTCGGCATGGCGACGAACATGCCTCCGCACAATCTCAAGGAAATCAGCGAGGCGATAGCGGCCTTCATCGAAGATCCCGAGATCGACATCGATCGGCTCATGCGGCTCGTGACGGGACCCGATTTCCCGACGGGCGGAATCATATTCGGCCGCAGAGGCATTCGCGAGGCCTATCTGACCGGCCGCGGAAAATTGGTCGTGCGCGGAAAGTTCGGCATCGAGACGATGAAGGGGGGGAGAGAGGCGATCATCTTCACCGAGATACCTTATGCGGTGAACAAGACCACCCTCATCACCCGCATCGCCGACCTGATTCGCGACAAGGTGCTCGACGGGGTCTCCGACCTCCGCGACGAATCGGACCGAGAGGGGATGCGCATCGTCCTCGAGCTCAAGAAGGGCGCCATCCCCAAGCTGGTGCTCAATCGGCTTTTCGCGCACACGCCGCTCCAGACGACTTTCGGCGTGATCAACATGGCCATCGTCGACGGGAGACCCAAACTCCTCAGCCTGAAGGACCTGATAGGCCATTTCGTCGCGCATCGCGTAGAAGTCGTGACTCGCCGATCGCGCTACGAACTGCGCAAGGCCGAGGAGAAGGCGCACATACTTCGCGGCCTCGTCGTCGCCCTCCAGAACATCGACGAAGTCGTCCAGATCATCAAGACGAGCAAGGATACGGACACGGCGAAGCAGCGCCTCGAGTCTCGTTTCGGTCTCGATGCGATACAGTCCCAAGCCATCCTCGACATGAGGCTGGCACGGCTGACCAGTCTGGAGACTACCAAGCTCGAAGCCGAGCTCAAAGAGACCGAGGTGCGCATCGCCTACTTCATCGAGCTCCTCGGCAGCGAGTCGCGCATACGGGACGTGGTCAAGACCGAGACCTTGGGCATCGCGGAAAAATACGGGGACAAGCGCCGAACCGATATTGTGGCCGACGAAGTCGAGCAGATCAACATCGAAGACCTGATAAAGCGGGAGGAGATGGTAATACTGATCTCCAATAAGGGTTTCGTGAAGCGCATACCCGTAAGCGCCTACAGAAGCCAGGGCCGAGGCGGCAAGGGATCGAATTCCGCTACGCTCATCGAGGATGACTATCTCGAGCAGCTCTTCATCGCGAACACGCACGATTATCTTCTATTTATATCGAGCGAAGGCAAGGCCTATTGGCTCAAGGTCCATGAGATACCCGAAGCCTCTCGCGCGGCGAGGGGAGCGCACATAAAGGGACTGTTGGCGATTTCTCCCAACGAGGAAATAACCGCCATCGTCGACTTCTCGGATTTTTCGGAGACCGAGTTCCTCCTCATGGGAACGCTCCGCGGCGTCGTAAAGAAAGTCGCGACAAGCGATTTCGTCAACGCCAAGACTCGCGGCATAATCGCCATCAACCTCGACGAAGGCGATCGGCTCGTTTCGGCTTGTCTCACCAGGGGGCAAGACGAGGTCGTCCTGATTACCAGGAAAGGCCAAGCCCTCAGAATGACGGAAGAAGATGTCCGCGCCATGGGGAGAGCCTCTCGCGGCGTATGCGGGATCAAACTCGAGAATAGCGACGAACTGACTGCCATGCTTCGAGTCTCGTCCGAACATAAAATGCTGGTCCTTACCGAGTACGGCTACGGCAAGCGAGTCGAGTTCGATAACTTTACGGTTCACGGGCGCGCCACCCACGGGCAAATCATCTATAGCGCCGAGGAGAAGACCGGGGAAATCGTAGGCGCGATTACCGTGTTGGATTCTGATGACGTAATCGTCATCACGTCGCAGGGGAAGACCTTGAAGCTCCCTGCCGCAAGCGTCAGTGTTCAAGGCAAAAGCGCGAAGGGAGTTCGCGTCCTCAATATCGATCGCCCCGACTTCATTATCGGCCTCGATAAGGTCGCGCGAGAAGAGGAAGCCGAAGCCCTTGCCGAGGAAGAATTGCTCCTGAGCAGCGCAAAAACCGTTTCACCCCCCGAGGAAGAGGAGATGATCGACCAAAGGGCCCTGCCACCGGAAGAGAAAGAGGAGTAGGCCGAGTTCACGGGAAACAAATCTACAATGTTCCACGTGGAACACTGTTTCCACCCACTGAATGTTTATTATCACTAAAACGAGTATTTTGCCCAAGATTTCGACTCAGCACGAGGCTTCGTTCGGCAAGAACCTTATTGACAGGGCCGAACGGCCTTGGTATTTTGGTTACTGCTTGTAGTAACACAAGGAGCGACCAGTGCAGACGAAAATCCTTCTCAATGAGAGCGAGATGCCCCGGCGTTGGTACAACCTCGCCGCGGATCTCTCTACGCAGATGCTTCCTCCTTTAGGGCCCGACGGGAAGCCCGTCACTCCGGACCAGCTGGCGGCGATCTTCCCTCCCGCCCTCATCGAACAGGAAGTCGCCCAGGACCGCTGGATCGATATCCCCGAGGAGATCCTGTCGATCCTCTATAGGTGGCGGCCGAGTCCGCTTCAAAGGGCCTACGGGTTGGAGCGAGCCTTGGGCACGCCGGCCAGGATCTACTTCAAGAACGAAAGCGTTTCGCCCGCCGGCAGTCACAAACCGAACACCGCGGTCGCGCAGGCCTACTACAATAAGCTGGCCGGCGTCAAGAAACTGACGACCGAGACCGGCGCCGGGCAATGGGGCTCGGCCCTGGCCTTCGCGACTTCGCTCTTCGGCATCGAGTGCAAAGTCTACATGGTGAAGTCGAGCTACGAGCAGAAGCCCTACCGGAAGATGATGATGCAGACCTGGGGCGCGACCTGCGTTCCCAGCCCGAGCGACACGACCAAGGCCGGGAGAGACATACTAGCCGCCGATCCCAAGTCCCCGGGCAGTCTCGGCATTGCCATCAGCGAGGCAGTCGAAGAGGCGGTGCTCGATCCTTCCGGCAAGACCAAGTACGCGCTCGGGTCCGTCCTCAACCATGTCATGCTCCATCAGACGATCATCGGCCTCGAGGCCAAGAAGCAGCTCGAGAAGGCCGGCGAGAAGAGACCCGACAAGGTCATCGCCTGCGTGGGGGGCGGCTCGAACTTCGCGGGCTTGGCGTTTCCCTTCATCGCCGACAAGATTGCCGGCGCCGAGATCGAGATAATCCCGGTAGAGCCATCCTCCTGCCCGAGCTTGACGCGGGGCAGCTATCGCTACGATCTCGGCGACGTGGCCGGAATGACACCGCTCTTGCCCATGCACACCCTCGGGCACACTTTTATCCCTCCGACCATCCATGCGGGCGGATTGCGCTACCATGGAATGTCCCCCCTCGTGTCCCAGGCGGCCGTCGAGGGACTGCTCTCGCCGCGCGCCCTGGCCCAGCTCGAGTGCTATGAGGCTGCGGTGACCTTCGCGCGCAGCGAAGGCATCATAGTCGCGCCGGAGACCAGCCATGCCGTGGCCCAGGTGATTCGCGAAGCGAAGCTGGCGAAGGACGAGGGCAAGGAGCGAGTGATCCTCTTCGGCCTCTCGGGCCATGGCCTCTTGGACCTGGCGGGATACGCGAGCTATTTCGCCGGCGAGCTCGAGAACTACGAGTTGCCGCCGGAACAGATCGCCAGGAGCCTCGCATCCACCGAAGCCTATCCGAAGATGCCCCAGCAGCGTGTAGGCAAGGGCGTGGCCGTCGGAGCATGATCGGCCCCTCCGAAAACCAAGAGGCCGCGCGGATACGCCGCGCGGCCTCTTTCCTGCCCCCGTCGGGTCGGCTCAGCCGACTGCCTGTTTGAGGGCTTCCACCTTATCCGTCTTTTCCCAGCTAAAGTCCTCGCGACCGAAGTGGCCGTAGGACGCGGTCTTCCTATATATGGGCTTCTTCAAATCGAGAGCCGAGATTATTCCCGCGGGATCGAGGGCGAAGACCTTCCGCACGGCCTCGGCGATGCGAAGGTCGGGAGCCTTTCCGGTGCCGAAGGTGTCGACCATGACCGACACAGGGTCGGGAACGCCGATCGCGTAGGCCAGCTGAAGCTCGCAGCGCTCCGCCAGGCCCGCGGCGACGATGTTCTTGGCGACGTAGCGGGCGACATAGGCGGCGGAGCGATCCACCTTGGACGGATCCTTCCCGGAGAAGGAGCCCCCGCCGTGCCTGCCCATCCCGCCGTAGCTGTCCACGATTATCTTGCGGCCGGTGAGGCCGGTATCGCCCGCCGGGCCGCCGATGACGAAGCGGCCCGTGGGATTGACGAAGATCTTGACGTCGGCGCCCAGGAGGCCGGTCGGCTCGAGGACGGGGCGGATGATCTCCTCGATGACGGCCTCCCTGATCGTTTCGTAGGGAATGTCGGGATCATGCTGATGCGAGACGACGACCGTGTCGATCCGGACCGGCTTATGGCCGGAATACTCCAGGGTGACTTGACTCTTCGCGTCCGGGCGCAGCCAAGGTATCGTCTTGGCCTTGCGCAACCGGGCGGCGCGGATCAGGATCTTGTGAGCGTACATAATGGGGGCGGGCATGAGCTCCGGCGTTTCCGTGCAGGCGAAGCCGAACATGAGTCCCTGGTCGCCCGCGCCCTGCCTGCCCTCGAACTCCTTGAGCCCTTTTCCGACCACGCCCTGGTTGATGTCCGGGGACTGGGCGTGGATGGTATTGAGGACGGCCATCGACTCGTAATCGATGCCGTAATCGGGATTCGTATAGCCTATGTCGTAGACGACGCTCCGGGCGAGCTGCTGGATGTCCACGTAGGTGGCCGTGGTGATCTCGCCTCCGACGAGGATCATGCCGGTGGTGGCGAAGCACTCGCAGGCCACGTGGCTTTCGGGATCGTCAGCGAGGCAGGCATCCAGGACTGCGTCGGAGACTTGGTCGCAGACCTTGTCGGGATGGCCCTCCCCGACCGATTCGGAAGTGAAGAGGTATCTGGAATCGCGCATCGCACGTCCTTTCAGTATCTGTAGGCGTCGCCCTTGAAGGGCCCTTCGACCTCGAGTCCCAGGTATTCGGCCTGGGCATCGCTGAGTCTTCCCAGCCTCGCGCCGAGCTTGTCCAGGTGGAGCCGCGCGACTTCCTCGTCCAGCCGGCGCGGAAGGACGCGCACTCCGGGCCTGGCGCCCTCGCGATGCTCCCAGAGCTCGATCTGGGCGAGCACCTGATTGGTGAAGCTCGCCGACATCACGAAGGAGGGATGGCCTTGGGCGCAGCCCAGGTTCACGAGCCGCCCCTCGGCCAGGAGGATTATCTCGCGGCCGTCCGGGAAGACCCACCTGTCCACCTGGGGCTTGACGTTCAGCTTCTTCACGCCCGGTATCCTCTTGAGCCCCGCGACATCGATCTCGTGGTCGAAATGGCCGATGTTGCAGACTATGGCGCCGTCCTTCATCCGGGCGAGATGCTGGGCCGTGATGACGTCGACGCAGCCGGTGGCGGTGACGAAGATATCAGCCTCGGCGAGGTGCTCCTCGAGGCGGTCCACGACATAGCCCTCCATGGCCGCCTGCAGGGCGCAGATGGGATCGATCTCCGATACCACCACACGCGCGCCCATGCCGCGCAGGCTCTGGGCGCAGCCCTTGCCGACGTCCCCGAAGCCGGCGACGACGGCGACCTTGCCCGCGATCATCACGCCCGTCGCGCGCTTTATGCCGTCGAGCAGGGATTCGCGGCAGCCGTACAGATTGTCGAACTTGCTCTTCGTGACCGAGTCGTTCACGTTGATCGCCGGGATGAGGAGGCTGCCCTCCTTCTCCATGCGGTAAAGGCGGTGCACGCCGGTCGTCGTCTCCTCGGAGACGCCGACCAGTGCCTTCGCGGCCCTCGACCACCTCGTCGGATCGGATGCGCGGATCGCCTTCAGCCGCCGGAGGAGGGCGGCTTCGTCCTCGCTCCCCGCGGCCCGGTCGAGGAGCTCGGGATTCCTCTCCGCCTGGACTCCGAGGTGGAACATGAGCGTGGCGTCGCCGCCGTCGTCGACTATCAGGTTCGGTCCCTGGACCGGCGCCTGGGACGAGTCGCCGGAATCGGTGGGAAAGGCCAGGGCGAGATCGAGGAGCTCCCAGTACTCGTCGAGGGTCTCCTCCTTCCAGGCGAAGACGGGCAGGCCGCCGGGCGCGGCCGCGCCCTTACCCCTGCCGGCGACGACGGCCGCGGCGGCGTGGTCCTGGGTGGAGAAGATGTTGCAGCTGCACCAGCGGAGGTCGGCGCCCAGATCCGCGAGGGTCTCGATGAGGACGGCGGTCTGCAGGGTCATGTGGAGGCTGCCCGTGATTCGGGCTCCCGAGAGGGGCTTCGAGCCGCCGTACTTGGCCCGCAGGGCCATCAGCCCGGGCATCTCGCGCTCGGCGAGCCCCACTTCGCTCCGGCCCCATTCGGCCAGGGAGAGATCCTTTATCCGATGTCGAGGAAGGGCAGGCATGTAATGCCTCCTTTTTAGCGTGGATTTTTAAACCGCCCGCAAGTCGGAATAAATCGGCGGTGTCTTCCGAGCGCGACGCGCCCGCGACGACTTGCTAAATATCGACATTTGGCCTCGAATGTTCAAGTCCTCGCGGCGGCTCTTTCGGGGAATCGCCGCCCGGCGGCCAGGAAGCCGCATTTTACTTATCGCGCGAGCGGACCTATAATCGGCCGCATGAAAGAGCGATACATCCTCTCGCTGGATCAGGGCACGACTTCCTCGAGGGCGATACTGTTCAACAGATCCGGCGTCGCGATCGGCCAGAGGCAGATCCCCTTCAAACAGATCTTTCCGAAGCCGGGCTGGGTCGAGCACGATCCCGAGGAGATCTGGGCCAGCCAGCTGGCGGCGGCGAGGGGGGCCATCGAGGCGGCCCAGATCGAGAGCGACCAGGTGTGCGCGATGGGCATCGCGAACCAGCGCGAGACGACCGTCGTCTGGGATCGGGCCAGCGGCAAGCCCGTCTACAACGCCATCGTGTGGCAGTGCCGACGCTCCTCCGACATATGCGACGAGCTGCGCGCGCTCGGCCTCTCGGACCTGGTCCGCGAGCGGACCGGCCTCGTCCTCGACCCCTATTTCTCGGGGACCAAGCTGATGTGGCTGTTCGACCGGCTGCCGGGCCTCCGGGCCCGAGCCGAGCGGGGCGAGGTCATGTTCGGGACGATCGATTCCTGGCTCATCTACAAGCTCACCGGCGCCCACCTGACCGATCCGACCAACGCGAGCAGGACCCTCCTCTTCAATATAAGGACCGGGGCCTGGGACGAGGAGCTGCTCAAGCTCTTCAAGATACCCGCCGCCATCCTGCCCCGAGTGGCTCCGAGCTCGGGAGTGCTCGGGCTCGCGCGCAAGGAATTCCTGGGGGCCGAGATACCCGTCGCCGGCTGCGCCGGAGATCAGCAGGCGGCGCTTTTCGGCCACGCCTGCTTCGAGGCGGGGGAGGCGAAGAACACCTACGGCACCGGCTGCTTCACCCTGATGAACACCGGACCGACGCCCGTGGCCTCGAGGCATGGCCTCCTGACGACGGTGGCCTGGGATCTCGGCCGGGGATATACCTACGCCCTCGAGGGCTCGGTCTTCATCGCGGGGGCGGTCGTCCAGTGGCTTCGGGACCAGATGGGAATGCTCGCCGACTCATCGGAGAGCGAAGAGCTGGCGCGCTCGGTCGAGGATTCCGGCGAAGTGTACCTCGTCCCCGCCTTCGTCGGGATGGGCGCACCCTATTGGGACGCGGACGCGCGCGGAACGGTCGTCGGGATCACGAGGGGCACGACGAAGGCGCATTTCGTGCGCGCCGCCCTCGAGTCCATAGCCTATCAGTCGAAGGACCTCCTCGACGCGATGGAGAAGGACGCGGGCGCCGATATTCGCTGCATCAAGGCCGACGGCGGCGCCTCGGCGAACAGCTTCCTGATGCAATTCCAGGCTGACATCCTCGATCGCCGGGTCATCCTGCCCGAAGTCGGCGAGATCACCGCCTTGGGGGCAGCCTACTTGGCCGGTCTCGCGACCGGGTACTGGGACTCTCTCGCCGAGGTGGCGGGCAATTGGCGCAGGAAGCGCGAGTTCGTGCCGAGCCTCTCGGAGGAGAAGCGGAAACGGCTCCTCGACTCCTGGGGCAAGGCCGTCCTGGCGGCGAGAGCCTACAAGTGAATATGTCCGAATACCGGGGCGCTTTCTTCGCCGTACCTTAGCGTCCGCCGGCGATTTGTGCTACTATCGAATTAAGACGTGCCCGATTCGGCGTCCCGAGGAGAAAAAATGAGGCCGAACCAATACAGCAGCGAGAAGCGCCGTAAGGAATTAGAGAAAAAGAAGAAAAAAGAGGAAAAGAAGCTCCGGCATGCCGAGCTCAAGAACCGGCCGGAGGGCGAGCAGGGAGAAGGCCAGGAAGGCGAAGCCCCCGAGGCCGATGCCGAGACAGAAGGGCAGGACTCGAGCGAGAAGACTCCGGAGTAGACGAACGCTCGGGGCATGGGAATCATGCGGTGAAAAGGCGCTCGATCGTCCAATCGGTCCTCCTCATAGTGCTGCCCTATTTCGCCTTGGGCGCGGTCTGGATCCTGTTCTCGGACCGCCTTCTCCTCAATTTGACCGCTAATCCCCGAGCCCTGATCGCCCTCTCGACCGGCAAGGGCTGGTTCTACGTCCTCGTCACGAGCGTCCTCCTCTTCGTCCTGGTGTACGGGGAGCTCCGCAGACGGGCTATCCTTGAAGCGAGGCTTCGCCAGAGCATCGCCGAGAAAGGGGCCCTTCTCGCCGAGCTCAATCATCGAGTGAAGAACAACCTGCAGATCGTCGCGAGCATCCTGAATCTCGAGACCGAAAACCTCGCCGGAGACGAGGCCCGCGCGTTGAACGACCGCACGAGGGCGCGGATAAAGGCGATGAACATCGCCCACGAGCGGCTCTTCGAGGACGCCGAGATCGCGCGGATCGAATTGGGGGGCTATCTCCGCGCCCTATGGGAAGTCATGGCCGAGATCTACCTGGCGAGGGACGCGAAGGCGAGCTTCGAACTGGAGGAGATCGTCGCGGGCGCCGACGAGGCCGTGCCCTTCGGACTCTTCGCGACCGAGGCCATGACGAACGCGATCCTCTACGGGGCTGGGCCCCGGGGGGCGAGCGATGTGACCATAGCCCTGAGCTCCCCGGGCCGGGGAGAGGTAGAGCTCATCGTGCAGGACGAGGGTCCCGGCCTTCCGGCCGGAGCGGCGGGTCTGGGCTTGAGGCTCATGGATGCCCTCGGCGCCCAGCTCAAGGGGAAGGTCGAGCGGGTCAATGACGGCGGCGCGGTCGTGCGCCTGCGCTTCGCCGTCGCGGAGCCGATCCTTGGCTAGCCTCGCGCTGACCCAGCTGTCGGGATCGACCTACGTCGCCCTCGGCGCGACCAATGTTGGAGTCTACGCGCCGGGCGACGGCCGGGCCATCCTCGTGGACTCGGGCAACGACGACGACGCCGGCCGCAAGATACTTCGGGCCTGCGAGGCCGCGGGTCTCCTCGTATCCTGCATAGCGAACACCCACTCCAACGCCGATCACTGCGGCGGCAACGCCTTCATCCAGGCGAGGACGGACTGCAGGATAGCCGCCTCGAGGGCGGAGGCCGCCTTCATCGAGGAGCCCGCGCTCGAGCCGAGCTTCCTCTGGGGCGGCTTTCCCCTGCCGCCGCTGCGCAACAAATTCCTCATGGCCAAGGGCTCCCGGGTTACCGAGCTCCTCTCGGCGCCCTGCCCCGTTCCCGGCACCGGCCTGGACGCCCTCCCTCTTCCGGGGCACTACGTCGGCATGGTCGGATTCATGACGCCGGACAGGGTCTTCTTCGCGGCGGACTCTGTCGCCAGCGTCGATATCCTGCGGAAGTACAGCTACTATTTCGTCTACGACGTCGCGGCGCACCTCGCCACCCTCGATGCGCTGGCCGCGATCGCCGCCGACTGGTTCGTCCCGAGCCACGCCGAGCCCACCCGGGAGATCGAGCCCCTCGCGGCGGCGAACAAGGCCAAGATCCTCGAAGTGGGGGAGCGGATACTCGAGCTCTGCTCCGAGCCCTCCACGCCGGAGTCCCTGGCGGCCCGCCTAGCCGAGTCCTATGCGCTCGAGCTGAACCATACCCAGTACGCGCTCCTCGGCTCGACCCTGCGCTCCTACCTCTCCTGGCTGGCCGACAGGGGCCTCGTGGCGTCGCGGCTCGAGGCGAACAGACTCCTCATCGAAAGGAAGTAGGGGCGCGGCTCCCCTACTTCAGCTCGAACATCTCCCGCAGCGTGGCCAGGTTGCGGTCGTTCGTTGTCTTGGATCCCTCGGGCGTGTACGAGTACTCGATCAGGTCGGCGTAGACTTCGGCAATCCGGTGGCGGACTATCTTCATGGTGGAGTTGACCGTGCCGTCCTCATCGCCGAAGGGCCTGGGCACGATCTGGAAGACCGCGGGCAGCCAGGCCGCCTGGACCTTCTTGGCCTTGGGATCGTCGCGGAATCGCGCGAACTCGTCCTTCAGCCTCTCGAGGAGAGAGCGGGCGTCCGCGATGCCCTCGGCCACCACGAGACGCTCGACCTTGGCGAGGTCCAGCGTCACCAGGGCGGCGACGTACCTGCGCTGCTCGCACCAGGCCATCATCTGGTCGACGAGGTCGGTGGAGGACGCCACGGCCTCCTCGATCTCCTCGGGGCTGTACTTCTCGCCGTCCTCCGCGATGAGGAGGGCCTTCTCCCGCCCGACGACCACGAGGAAGCCGTCCTCGTCCCAGTGCGCGAGGTCGCCGGTATGGAGCCAGCCGTCGCGGAGGGCCGCGGCGCTGGCCTCGGGGTTCCTGTAGTAGCCCTTCATGACGTTGCCTCCGCGGATCACGATCTCCGCGTTCTCGCCGACGGCCGCCTCGCTCCCGTCCTCCCGCAGGAGCCGGCACTCGATCGAGGGGCAGAGGCTGCCCGATGTGCCGAACTTGTGTCTGTGGGGGCTGTTCGAGGAGATTATCGGGGCGGCCTCGGTGAGCCCGTAGCCCTGGTAGACGGGCACTCCGAAGGCCGCGAAGAAATCCTGCTGCTTCCTGTCGAGGAGGGCGCCGCCTCCCACGCAATAGAGGATCGAGTTCCCGAAGACCATCCTCTTGATCCGGTCGAAGACGAGGGCCTTCGCGAGCATGTAGGGCAGGAAGGCCCGCGAGCGCACCGCCAGGGGAGGCTTGTTCCAGCCGTCCCCGTTCCAGGCTATTCCGGCGGCGATTCCCGCCTTGAATATACGCTCGATCGGGCCGCCCTTCTCCTCGACCCCCGCGACGATCTTTTTCATGAAGTTGCCCGAGAGGGCCGGGACGGTCATGACGAAGGTCGGGTTCGCCTCCCTGAGGTTGATCGGGATGTTGCGGAGGGTTGCGATGCCTCCGCCCCTGGAATCGACGAAATACAGCGACATGCCGATGATGGGCGCGATATAGAGCCCGGCCGTGTGCGCGAAGGAATGGTCGACCGGGAGTACGATGAGGGTGCGGAAGCCGGCGGGCATCTTGAACAGGTCGACGCCGTCGTGGCAGTTGGTCCAGTAGTTGAGATGGGTGAGCATGATGCCCTTGGGATTGCCCGTCGTGCCCGATGTATAGCAGATGGTCACCGTGTCGTCCTCCTCGGTCTCGGCGGCGATGGCGTCGAGGCGGGCGAGCGTCGCGGAGCCGGGAAGCTCGAGGGCCCGGCGACCTTCCTCGCGGGCCTCGTCGAAACCCACCACGCGATCGGGGGAGAGGCCGCGCCCCGAGGCGACCTCGCGGGCCCAGGCCGTATCGTCGTCGAGGTAGACCAGGAGGATACCCCGGTCGGCGATGGACGCCAGCGAATCGAGGACCTTCTCGAGCTGGTTCTTAGTCGTGAGGATGGCCTTCGCCTCGGAGTGGTCGAGGCGGAAGGGAATCTCCTCGGCCAGGAGCTTGATCGAGAGGGGCACCGCCACGCAGCCCGCGCGCATCAGGCCGTTCTCGGCCACGACCCATTCGGGACTGCCCTCCGCGAGGATCGCGAGACGGTCGCCCTTCTCGAAGCCCCTCGACAGGATCCAGGCCCCGAACTCGCGAGAGCGTTCGCGCGCTTGCGCGAAGGATACCGGGATCCAGCCCTTGGCGCCTTTCTTGAGGGCGTAGGGATGGTCGCCCCACCCGGAGGCGGCCTCGTCCAGCATGCGGAGAACCGTGCGTTTCATCGCGAGAAGATAGCACAGGGGGTCCCGGGCGTAAAGCGAAAGCCTCCCCGCAGGGCGTGAGGCATTGACATCGGGGGCCCGAAAGGGTAGCCTCTGCGCAAGCCCCGTCGACTGAAGGTACCCCGCATGAGCTACTCCGATCCCACGAAGCTCGGAATCCTGGCATGTCCTGGCGCCGAGGCCTTCGCGAACCAGGTGATCCGCAGGCTCGCAGGAATATACAAGCGCAGGTTCGACCGCAAGAGTCTGGCCCTGGCCTCCCGCTACCATATCTCGCAGGAGCTCGTCACCCGCAAGGTCAACTTCGACAACGACATCCAGTCGAGCCTCCTGTACATACCGGGCAACGTCAACCAATACCGGCCGCCGCGCTTCAAGATAAACACCCGGCACACCTACTTCCCCAACGGCGAGGTCAAGACCGAGATACTCGATTCGGTGAGGGGCCTCGACCTGTACATCTTCCAGGACATCGAGAACCACCAGCCCATCGCGTTCAACGACGGCTCCGTCCACCGGAACCTGTCGGTGAACGACCATATCTTCTCGCTCTTCGTCACGGTCGACGCGGCCGTCCAGGCCGGAGCGGACCGCGTGAACCTCGTGCTGCCCGCCTATCCCTACAGCCGGCAGCACAAGCGCAAGGGCCGCGAGGGGCTCACCGCGTCGCGCGTCGGGCAGATGCTCGAGAATCTCGGGGTGACGCGGATCATCACCCTCGACATCCACTCGAAGGAGATCGAGAACTGCTTCAACCACCTCCATCTGGAGAATCTCCACGCCTCCCTCCAGGTGATCGAGAAGCTCATCGGGATCATCGACATCTCGAAGGAAGATCTCGTCGTCCTCGCTCCCGACACAGGAGCCGTCGACCGGAACAAGTTCTACGCCAACGCCCTCCAGAAGCCGCTCGCCCTGCTCTACAAGGAGCGCGACTACTCCAAGGTGACGCGGAGCGCCTCGGACTCGAACATCAGCGAAATGAAGCTCCTCGGCGAGGTGGACGGCAAGACCGTCTTCGTGGCCGACGACATGATCGGCACGGGGGGGACCCTCATCAAAGGTATGAAGAACCTGCGCGAGCTCGGGGCCCAGCGCGTGATCTGCGCGGTCTCGCTACCGCTCTTCTCCGGGGGCGCGATCGAGGACTTCGAGGCTGCCTACAGGCAGGGTCTCTTCTTCCGCATCATCGGCACCAACGCGGTGCACCACAAAGAGCTCCTGCAGAAGGAATGGTACATCCAGGCCGACGTGACCGGCCTGTTCGCGCAGATCATCAGCCTCGTGCACCACAACCGCTCCGTCTCCTCGATGCTCGACAATCGCGAGCTCGTGGCCAAGCGGATCAAGAGACAGCTCGAGCGCGTGGCCAAGGACGGCGGGTCCGGCCTGGTCGCCCACGGCGCGGCGGCGATCCACCAGCGCCCGGGGCCGAAGGGCGACCGCGATCCCGAGGACGAGCCCCTTCCGCACGGGGCGGCCTGAGGGGAGATGCGGGTCCTCGCGGAAGGGGTCGATCCCGCGGCGCTGCTCTTCGATCTCGACAACACCCTTTATACCCATCGCGCCTACGCCGCCTTCCAGGAGGAAGTCCTGGTCGAGCGGCTTGGGCGCGAGCTCGGCCTGGCTCCCCGGGCCGCGGCCGCGAGGATCGAGGCGCTCCGCGCGCGGAGGGCGGCCGCCGGCCTCGGGAAGACGAGCCTCGGAAGGCTCTTCGCGGAGCTCGGCGTCGACATCGCCACGAGCGTGCGCTGGCGCGAGGAGTGCATCGAGCCGGCCGACTGGCTCGCGCGGGACGAGCTGCTCGACCGGGCCCTCGGCCTCCTGTCCGGCGACTACGCCCTCGCCCTCGTGACGAACAACCCGCGCTCGGTCGGCGAAAAGAGCGTGGAGGCGCTCGGCGTGCGCTCGAGGTTCTCGGTCCTGGTCGGGCTCGACGACACCTTCTCGAGCAAGCCGGCGCCCGGGCCCTTCAGGGAGGCGGCGCGCAGGCTCGGGCTGGGCAGCGCGCGCTGCGTCTCGATAGGGGACCGCGTCGACGTGGACCTCGCTCCGGCGATGGAGCTGGGCATGGGCGCGATCCTCGTCGACGGCGTCGAGGACGTGTACCGCCTCCCCGGCTTCCTCGTCGCCGGCCCCCGGCCCGAAGCTTGACCATGCGCGCCCGCGCCTGCTACTATCCGGCATGAAGCCCAGCGCCGCGGTCCCGAGTCTCGGCCACTATTGCGGCGTGGCGGGCATCCGCTGCGCGGATCCCATAGACATTCCCAAGGCCCTCTTCTACATGCTCTTCTCGCTCCAGCACCGGGGCCAGGAGTCCTGCGGCATCGCCTGGGACGAAGCCGGGGCCTGGCGTTCCAGGCGCGAGCTCGGCATGGTCGTGCCCGTGCTGGGGAGATTCCTCCAGGAGTCCCATCCCTCCACCATGGGCATCGGGCACGTCCGCTACGCGACGGCCGGCGGCACGAGCGTGCAGAACGCCCAGCCCATAGTCGTGGACTGCAACAAAGGCCGGATCGCGCTCGCCCACAACGGCAACATCTCGAACGGAGGGGAGCTCCGCTCGAGACTGACCGAGGAAGGCTCCATCTTCCAGGGCACTGCCGACTCGGAGCTCATGCTCCACGCCTTCTCGCGCTCGCGCCGGAGCGATCGCGAGGGCTTCCTCCGCGAAGCCCTCGAGCCCCTCGAGGGGGCCTACAGCCTGGCGATCATGCACGAGGGCGCGCTCATCGCGGCCAGGGACCCCTCCGGCTTCCGGCCGCTCTACATCGGCCGATCCGGCGGCACGGTCTACGTCGCCTCCGAGACCTGCGCCCTCCACGCCATGGCCCCCGCCGATTACCGCGAGGTCGAGCCGGGGGAGGTCGCGATCTTCGACGACGACGGCGAGGTCTCCTTCTTCCTCGAGCCCCGGCGGCCTCCCAGGCGCTGCGTCTTCGAGCTCATCTACTTCGCGAGGCCCGACTCCGAAGTCTTCGGTCGGTCGGTCCACGCCTCGCGCGTCCTCCTCGGCGAGGCCCTGGCCGACCAGGACGGAGGAGGCGCCTTCGCAGACCTCGTCATACCGGTGCCGGACTCCGGCAACATCTCGGCGATCGGCTACGCCCGCCGCTCGGGCCTGCCCTTCGACTTCGGCCTCGCGAGGAACCACTACGCCGGGAGGAGCTTCATCCTGCCGACCAGGGACCAGCGCGAGCTCATGGCGAGGCTCAAGCTCCACGCCGTGCCCGAGGTCGTCGCCGGCAAGCGCGTCGTCATGGTGGACGACTCGCTCGTGCGGGGCACGACCAGCCGGATCATCGTCGGCCTCCTCCGCGAGGCGGGGGCGAAGGAAGTGCACCTCCGCCTCGCGGCGCCCGAGCTGAAGTGGCCCTGTTACTACGGCATAGACATCCCCGACAGGGAGGCGCTCATCTCCAACCGGCTCGACCCCGAGGGCATAGCCAGGGAGATAGGGGCGGACTCGGTGCGCTTCCTCCCGGTGGACCTCCTCCTCGATACCCTCGGCGGCGACCGCGGCTTCTGCAGCGCCTGCTTCGACGGACATCATCCTTTCCCGCTGAAAGCGGGATCCCCGCCCGAGGCGGGCCGAAAGGAAAGCCCATGAGCGGACTCGACTACGAGAAGGCCGGCGTCTCGATTCGCAAGGGCGACGACTTCGCCCGGTTCATAAAGGGCATTCCCTCGAAGGCGGTGTCCAAGGGCCTGGGCGGTTTCGCGGGCGGGGCCGCCCTCGACCTGCGGGGCTACCGCGAGCCCGTGCTGCTGTCGACCACCGACGGGGTCGGGACCAAGCTCCTCGTCGCCAAGAAGCTCGGGCGCTACGATACCGTCGGCATCGACCTCGTGGCGATGAGCGTCAACGACCTCGTCGTCTGCGGCGCGAGACCGATGCAGTTCCTCGACTACATCGCCTGCGGGAAGATCGACGAAGGCGTGCTCCACGCGGTCATCGAGGGCGTGGTCGCGGGCTGCGAGCAGGCCTCCTGCGAGCTCACCGGCGGCGAGACGGCCGAGATGCCCGACCTCTACGGCCCCGAGGACATCGACCTCGCCGGCTTCGCCGTCGGCATCGTGGAGAAGAACAAGATGCTCCCGAGGCTGGACGGCATGGAGGAGGGGGACCTGGTCCTCGGCATGCCGAGCGCGGGCGTCCATTCGAACGGCCACAGCCTCGCCCGCAAGGCGGTCGACCCCGAGGACCTCGAGACCTGGCGGGAGCTCCTCGTCCCGACGAAGATCTACGTGCGCGAGCTCCTCGAGCTCATCACCACCGGGAGAGTGCTCGGCGCGGCCCACATCACCGGCTCGGGCCTGGGGGGCAACGTGGAGCGGGTGATACCCCGCGGGCTGCGGGCGAGCTTCGCCTGGGACTGGGAAGTCCCGCCGATCTTCGCGAAGATCCAGACCGGCGGCGGGATCGGCGACGAGGAGATGCGCTCGGTCTTCAACATGGGCATCGGCATGGCCGTCATCGCGAAGCGCGAGGAGGCCGAGGGCCTCGTGGACATCGCGGCCTCCAAGGGGATCGCCCTCTTCAGGGCGGGAGAGCTGGTCCGTGGCTAGGCTCGCCGTCCTGGCGAGCGGCAACGGCTCCAACTTCCAGGCCCTCGCCGAATCGCTCGGGGCGATCGAGGGCAGGCCGCACGAGTGCGTCCTCCTGGTCCACGACCGCAGGGAGGCCTATGCGGCCCGGCGGGCCGCCGGGCTCGGGATCCCCTCCCGCTACGTCCCCTATTTCGGGCGCGGCGCCCGCGAGGCCGAGACGGAGCTCGCCGAGGCGCTGGACCAGGCCAAGGCGGACATCGTCGCCCTAGCAGGCTTCATGCGCATCCTCTCTCCCGGCTTCGTGAAGCCGCGGGAGGGACGGATGGTGAACATACATCCCTCGCTCCTCCCCAAGTGGCCCGGCTCCCGCGCGATCGAGCGCGCCTTCGAGGCGGGGGATAGCCTGTTCGGCGCCACCGTGCACCTCGTCGATTCGGGCGTGGACACGGGCCCGATAATCGCCTGCGCTTCCTTCGAGGCCCGGCCCGGCAGCGCCCTGGCCGAAATCGAGGCTATGGTGCACGCCGTCGAGCGCGAGATCTTCCCTCGGGCTGTGGCGGGACTCCTCGACGCCGTCGACGGGAAAGGCCGCAGGCCGTGAGGATCCTGGTCGCGGGATCGGGGGCGCGCGAGCACGCCCTGGCCTGGGCCCTCGCCAAGGCGGGGGACCGCGTCTTCTGCGCGCCAGGGAACGCCGGCACCGAGGCCCTGGCCGCGAAGCTCCCGATCGACCCCGAGGACGCGAAGGCCGTCCTGGCCGCGGTTCGGGAGCTCAGGGTCGAGCTCGTCGTCGTAGGCCCGGAAGGCCCGCTCGCCGCGGGGCTGATCGACGCCCTGGAGGCGGCCGGGGTTCCCGCCTTCGGCCCTCCCAGAGCCTCCGCGAGACTCGAGTGCAGCAAGGCCTTCGCGCGCTCCTTCTCCGAGCGATGGGGCGTGCCCTGCGCCACCACCTCGCGCTTCTCCGACGCGCGGAGTCTCGGGCGCTTCGTCGACGAGAACCGCGGCAGGCGCATCGTGCTCAAGAAGAGCGGGCTCGCGGCGGGGAAGGGCGTGCTCGAGTCGGAGGACCCCGCGGAGCTCCTGGCCTTCGGCGAGGCGGTGCTCGAGTCGGACGAGCTCCTGGCCGAGGAGTACCTGGTCGGCCGCGAGCTCTCGGTCTTCGCGCTCTGCGACCGCAGCGACCACCTCGTCCTCCCGGCCTGCGCTGACCACAAGAAGGCCGGCGCGGGAGACCGGGGTCCCAATACCGGTGGCATGGGGGCGGTCTGTCCCGTGCCCTATGCCGATGCGGGCGCGATGGCCAGGATAGAGCGCGAGATCGTCGAGCCCACCTTCCGGGGCATGGAGGCCGAAGGTCTCGCCTACCGGGGCGTCCTATTCTTCGGGGTCATGCTTACCGCCGAGGGACCCAGGCTCCTGGAGTACAACGTGCGCTTCGGGGACCCCGAGACCCAGTCCCTCCTCCCCCTCCTCGAGACGAGCCTCGGCGAACTCCTCTCCGGCGTCGCGCGAGGAGCGCTCTGCTCGCTCAGGCCGCGCTTTTCCGGGCGGACAGCCTGCGGCGTCGTCGTGGCCGCGCCCGGCTACCCGGGGAGCTATCCGAAGGGAATTCCCGTCGACCTCGGCGGGGTCGGCGCGACCGAGCTCCTCTTCCACGCCTCCACGTCCCGAGGCCCCGGCGGCCGAGTAATGACCGGAGGGGGGCGCTGCTTCACCGCGGTCGGCCTCGGCGAGGACTGGGAAGCCGCCCGCGGCGAGGCCTACGACCTCGCGGCCCGCGCCCGCTTCGAGGGAGCCTGGTTCAGGCCGGATATCGGCGCGAGGATCTTCGGCGATTAGCGCCTAGCTCCGAGTCCGGCGGACTTGGCCTGGAACCACTTGAAGAGCGCCTCGGCCCGATTCGCGAAGGATTCCTCGAGCCTCCCCTTGAACATGTCGGGGGCCTTCGCGCCGCTCTCGACGTAGAAGAGGATCGCGTCCTCGGCCTGGATGACGAGAAGCCTCGTGGCCAGTCCGTTCGGAGCGATCAGGGGGAGGATGCCGTAGCTCATGCGCGTGAGGTTGCCGCTCTTGAGGAGGACGGCGTCCGGGTAGGCGGCGTAATCGTAGCGGTAGCTGTTCGCGCCGAAGCTCAGGTCGCGCTGGAAGGCGAAGAGGGTCTCGGCGGGGGGCAGGGCGCCGGGGGCCGGAGGCGGGGGATCGGCGAGCCTGGTCGTGGACGAGGGCCCGTCGACGATGTAGGACTCGGCGTACAGGGTCCGCATCGCCTTGTGGCTCGCGGAATAGTACTCGATGCCCTGGAGCGAGCCCAGGGACCTGAGGATGCCGTAGATCGTGGAGAGCTCCGCCGACCTGGCGGCGGCGCCGGCGGGCTCGGCCCGCGGGAGGGCGAAGACGGCCTCGACGAGGACCGAGGGCTTCTCCGCGGCCAGGGCCTCCCTGATGCCGGCGGAGGCGGGATGGGCGGGCAGGAAGCCCGGATCGCCCGAGCTGGAGCGGACGGCCTTGCCAGAGGCGGCGAGCTGGGCCGCGGCCTCGATCGGCAGGAGACGCGAGACGGAGGCGCCTCCGGCGTAATCTCCTCCGGCGTAATCGCCTCCGGCGATAGCGCCCTGGGCGAAGGCGCCCCACCAGGCGGCGAGGACCAGGCCCGGGACCGCGAGTTTCCTCTTGCTGCGCATGGTAGCAGTATACCGCGAAGGGGGGCCTCGCCAGCAGGGTGTTGAAATGCTTCGAGTATTTCAACAGCCTGCTAGAGCTCCTCGGCGGCTTCCGACTCCTCGGGACCTATGGGGGGCAGGGCTATCTCCTCCGCCGGCGGGGGGGCCTTGGTCTCGGGCACGGCGAGGGTAGTCTTCACGAAGGTGAAGTTGCGCATGATCTTCACGAGGACCATGATGCGCTCGCGGCCCCCCTGGACCTGCGCGAGGATCTCCTTGTTGCGGCCCCCGCCCAGGGTGCGGATGTTGGTCACCAAGTCGGGGCTCGAGCGCCTGAAGTCGGAGAGCAGGTCGCCGAGCGCCTCCCCGAGCATCGCGAAGAGGCCGACTTCGTCCTCGACGATCTCGCGGGCCTTGTCGTTGATGGCGTCGACCAGGCGGTTCAGGAAGGAGGCGATGTCCTTGCCTCTGCGCATCTCCTCGATGTAGCGCTTCATGGCCACGAGGGAGATGCGGCCGGTGCCCTTCAGCTGCTCCTCGAACTCCAGGATGCGCCCCCCCGAGCGTTCGCACTGGTAGAGGATGTTGGCGAGATTGTTCTGGAAGCCCTTGTTGTCGAAGTAGCCCTCGACGAGGACTCGCTTGACCGACTCCTTGAGCAGGGGCTCGAAGTCGCCCGTGATGAAGGTCTTGAGGATGCGCAGCGGCTTGATCCATACGAAGCCGTTCGGGCTCTCCCGCCGCAGGAAGGAATCGTGCTCCTCGTCGTAGCCTTCGACCTCCAGGATCTCGGCTTCGCCGAAGAGGCTCCTGATGTCGGTGGCTATCGCGCTCTCGTGCTGCTCCCGCAGGATGCGCTCGCGGTCCTTGTCGAACTGGCTGACCAGGCGCGCGCGGTAGGCGTCGAGGAAGTCCCGGCGCTCGCGGGGCGTGGAGGGAGAGAAGGCCGGCTCCTCCTTGATCAGACGGATCAGGGCGAGGAGGATCTCCTTGTCGAGCCTCTCGGAGACGGTCTTGCCGAGCTGGGCGAAGACCTTGTCGATCTTGGCCTTCTTGGCCTCGTCGAAGCCGTCGGGCTGACGCTTCTCGAGGAGACGCAGCACGCTTTCCTTCAACAGGGGGGAGAAGTCGAAGGACTCGGTCAGGTAGTAGAAGTCGATGAGCTCGGGCAGGACCTGCTCGCCTGGCACGGGGGCGAAGTCGGGCTTGTAGCGGGGGTCGTCGAGGTTCGCGCTCGGGTCGAAGAGGCCGATGATGCGCTCGTAGTCGTGCCGGCACAGGTCGATGAAGCGCTCGACCTCGTAGAGATCGGCGTTGACCGCGCGCGAGCCGAGCGCGTCGAGGGAGCCGAGGAAGCCCTGGAACTCCCGGATGATCGAGTCGAGCTCCTCGTCGGGCCTGAGCGCCGCCTGGAGGCGCTCCGACATGCCCTCGTAGGAGAAGTAGCGTTTGCGCGCCTGCTCGGCGGAGGGAAGGCGGCGGTCGACGAGGTAGTCGAAGTAGCGCTGGGAGATCCTCAGGTCGGAGTTGGCGACGGTCGAGCGGGCCAGCTCGGCGAGCGGCCGGAGGAGGGCGTAGAAATGGTAGACGGCCAGGGCGAAGCCGGGCAGGACGAGGTTCTGCTTAGGCCGGTAATAGGGGGGCTTGAACTCGGCCAGGAGCCCCTGCAGCCTGCGCAGCTCCGACCTGCGGCGCGTCTCCTCGGGATCGCGCGACAAGGCCCTGGCGAACCAATCTTTTATTCTTTCGAGGAATCCCATGGGGGAATTGTAAGAGCGACTCGGGCCGGCATCAAGCCTCTCCGCGGGCTAAGCCCTAAGGGCCCTGGCCTTCCAGTCCTCGAGCGCGAGGATTCGCGGGCGCCGCTGGATCGCCGCGGCGCGGGACTGCCGCTCGAGCATGGCCTCGTCGGCCAGGAGCGGGGCGCCGAGCCTCAGGGCCAGGGCCAGGGCGTCCGAGGGCCGGACCTCCTTGACGATCCTCCGGGGGCCCTTCCGGTAGGAGAGCCTGGCCCTCGCGCCCTCGTCGGCCTCGCCGAAGATCTCGGCGGCGTCGAGGCTGAAGCCCCCCGCCTCGAAGAACTCGGCGAGGAGGTCGTGCGTCAGGGGGCGGGGAGGCGAGATGCCCTCGATCTCGAGGATGATGGCGCTCGCCTCGAAGGGGCCGACGGGCACGAGGAGGCGCCGGCCGGTGCTCCTATCCTCGAGGATCGCGACCGGCTCGTCGTCCTCCATGGATACGCCGCGGACGCGGAGCTCGACCTTTCCGTTTCCCATATCGCCCTAAGCCTATCCCGCGCGGGCGCGATTTTCACTGCGGCCGGCCGAAGTTCGGGAAAGGGCCGCTATTGACACCCCCAGGGGCGCCGCCTATGCTTTTTTTACGCGTTCCCGCTCGAGATGCGGGGAAAACGGAGACCAGGGTAATGTCCGATTTCTTGGGCGACGCCGACTTCGAGCTCTATCGAAAGCTCATCTACGACGCGAGCGGGATCACCTTCTCCGCGACCAACCGCTCCATCCTGGAGAGTCGGCTCAAGGAGCGGCTGCGCGAGAAGAAGCTCGAGAGCCTCAAGGACTACTATTCCCTGATCACCAGGGACAAGGAAGAGCTCAAGACCCTCCTCGACTCGGTCACCACCAACCTGACGCGCTTCTTCCGGAACCAGGCCCACTTCGACGCGATCGAGAAGTCCGTGGTCCCCGAGCTCCTCAAGATGAAGGGCTCGGGCGCCGAGCGCAAGCTCCGGTTCTGGAGCGCCGGCTGCTCCACCGGCGAGGAGCCCTACACCCTCGCGATGCTCCTGAAGGAGATCCTGCCCTTCGGCTGGGGCTTCGAGATCGTCGCGAGCGACATCTCGCTCAAGTGCCTGATGGTGGGGAAGGAGGCCTTCTACGCCGACTCGCGCGTCCAGGGGATACCGGAAGCCTACCTGCCCAAGTACTTCGACCGCAAGCCCGGCGGCTATCAGCTCAAGGAGGACCTGAAGAAGGGCGTCCGCTTCGACTACCACAACCTGAAGAACGACTCGGGCCTCCGCGGCCTCGACGTTGTCTTCTGCCGCAATGTCCTGATATACTTCGACGAGGCCGCGCAGAAGGCGGCGATCGAGAGGTTCTGGGAGGCCATGGCGCCGAAGTCCTTCCTCTTCATCGGCCATTCCGAGTCGCTCTTCGGCATGAACACCAGGTTCGAATTCGTGAAGACCGATTGGGCGACCTTCTATCGCAAGAACGCCTGACGGGAGAGAGCGCCATGCCTGATCCGGTTTCGGTCCTCGTCGTCGACGATTCCGCCCTCATGCGGAACCTGGTGTCCAAGATCATCGAGGCCACCCCGGGACTCAAGGTCGCCGACAAGGCGATGAACGGCCTCTTCGCCCTCCAGAAGATCCCCCGCTGCGATCCCGACGTCATCGTCCTCGACCTCGAGATGCCCGAGATGAACGGCATCGAATTCCTCAAGGAGCGCAAGCGCCTCGGCCTGGACATCCCCGTCATCGTCCTCTCCGCGGTCGCCAAGGAGGGGGCGGAGATCACGATCGAGGCCCTCTCCCTCGGCGCCTCGGACTTCGTCACCAAGCCTTCGGGCTCGGTCTCCTCCGACATCCACACCGTCGCGGGGGAGCTGTCGCGGCTCCTCCTCGCCTACGGCTCGCAGCGCCAGAGGCGCAAGGGCAAGATTCCCCACCGATACGCCTTCGAGGCGCCCGAGAGGATGTTCGAGCCGGCCCCCGTCCTCGAGGACCGCGCCGCGGAGCGCGACGCGGAGCGCCTGCGGCGCGAGGCGCCCAAGCCCCTGCGCCAGCCGGGGCCCATCGAGGTCATCGCCATAGGCATCTCGACCGGGGGCCCCAACGCCCTCAGGGAAGTCTTCGCCAAGATCGACGCCGACATCCCGCAGCCCATCCTCGTCGTGCAGCACATGCCCCCCGGCTTCACCGAGGAGTTCGCGAAGAGCCTGGACAGGATCTGCCCCCTCGACGTCAAGGAGGCGGCGGACGGCGACATCCTCCGGGAGGGGCGCGTCCTGATCGCGCCGGGCGACAGGCACATTGTCGTCGAGAAGCGGCCCCTCGGGATGGTCGCGAGGCTGTCCGAGGCTCCGCCCGAGAACGGCCACCGACCGAGCGCCGACGTCCTCTTCGGCAGCGTCGCGCGGCTCTACGGCAACCGGGCCATGGGCGTCATCATGACGGGCATGGGCAAGGACGGCGCGCGCGAGCTCGGCTCGATCTACCGGGAGGGCGGCCTGACCCTCGGCCAGGACGAGGCCTCCTGCGTCGTCTACGGGATGCCCAAGGTGGCCTTCGAGCTCGGCCACGTGAGCCAGCAGGTCGGGCTCGCCGACATGGCCGCCGTCGTCTCCCGCCTCGCCAAGCAATATCGCTGAAGCCGGCCTATCCGCCGCGGCGTTCGCGATAGTATTTTCGGCTTAGGGCGGGAAGGGGCCGACGAGGCGCCGTCCCGAGGGGGTATACGATGAAAACTGAAAGCCAAGGCGTGAAGGAACGCGGAAAAGCCGTCGAGGCAGTCAAGCCGCAGGTCGATGCGAAGGCCGACGATCTCGAGCCCTGCACGGCGCCCCAGGCCGCCGAGGCGCAGCGGGCGGCGGCCATGGACGAAGCCTGCGACGACGGAGTGAACTAAAGGGCGCGGACTAGACCTGGACGACTTCCCGGACCTCGGGGACGGTCTTCTTGAGGTAGTTCTCGACGCCCATCTTCAAGGTCATGGTGGACATGGGACAGGAGCCGCAGGCTCCGGTGAGCTTGACGTTGACGATGCCGTCGTCGCTGACCGACACGAGCTCTATGTCGCCGCCGTCGGCCTGGAGGGAGGGCCGGACGTCCTGTATCGCCTGGAGGACTTTATCGTTGAGCATGGGATCTCCTTAGGTACCACAATGTAGCCAGACGGCGGCCATCGGGTCAAGCCGAGGAGCCCTCCATCGCTTGGACGCGGCCGCGCTCCTGTGCTACACTCTCCGAACCTAGAGCGCGGAGAGGCTGCATGGCGCGTACCATCGTATTCGTGAACCAGAAGGGCGGGGTGGGCAAGACCACGAGCGCCATCAATCTCGGCGCCTATCTCGCGCTCGCAGGCAAGCGTACCCTCCTCGTCGACTTCGACCCCCAGGCCAACCTTACGAGCGGGCTCGGGCGCAGGCCGGGAGGCCGGAACATCTACGACGTCATCTCGGGCCAGGCGGAGCTGAAGGAGACCATCCAGCCGACCAAGGTGGAGTGGCTCGACCTGGTGCCCTCGTCGATCGACCTCTCGGGGGCGACCGTCGAGCTCGTCGACAAGGCCGACCGCAACGAGTACCTGAAGCGGGCCCTGGAGACCGTGGCGCGGGAGTACGACTTCATCCTGATAGACTGCCCCCCCTCCCTCGGCATCCTCACCCTCAACGGCCTGGTCGCGGCCGACGAGGTCCTCATCCCGCTCCAGTGCGAGTACTTCGCGCTCGAGGGTCTCTCGCTCATCCTCCAGACCGTGAGCCTCGTCCAGAAGGGCATGAACCTCTCGCTCAAGGTCTGCGGGATCCTCTTCACGATGTACGACTCGAGGACCAAGCTCGCGCAGGACGTGGTCCAGCAGGTCACCGAGTTCTTCAGGGACAAGGTGTTCCGCACCATAGTGCCCCGCAATGTCCGGCTTTCCGAGGCTCCCTCCCACGGCGAGCCCATCTGTCTCTACGATCCGGCCTGCATCGGCGCGAAGAGCTACGAGGCCCTCGCCAAGGAGCTCCTCGCCCGCATGCCCGCCGCCCTCCGGGCCCCGGTCGAGGGGAAGGTCAATGGCTAGGCAGTTCGGCCTCGGGAAGGGCCTTGGCGCCCTGATCCCCGAGAACGATCTCGAGAGCGTCCCCGGCGGCGACGGAGTCCGGACCATGCCCCTCTCCAGGCTCAAGCCGAATCCCGATCAGCCGAGGAGGAGCTTCCCCGAGGAGTCGCTCGCCGAGCTCGCCGGATCGCTCAGGACCCACGGTCTCATCCAGCCCATCCTGGTCGAGGAGACCGGGGACGGAACCTTCCTCATAGTCGCGGGGGAGCGCCGCTTCCGGGCCGCCGCCCTGGCCGGCCTCTCCGAAGTGCCCGTCATCGTCCGCCCCAGCTCTCCCGAGAAGCGCCTCGAGATCGCCCTGATCGAGAATGTCCAGCGCGAGGATCTCAACCCGGTGGAAGAGGCCGAGGCCTACCGCTCCCTCATGTCCATGGGCGGCCGCTCGCAGGAGGAGGTGGCCGACGTGGTCGGCAAGAGCCGCAGCGCCGTGGCCAACAGCCTGCGCCTGCTAAAGCTGCCCGAGTCCGTCCTCGCCTCGCTGCGCTCGGGGGACCTGAGCGCGGGCCACGCGAAGGCCCTCCTCTCGGTGGTCGATCCGGCCAGGCGCGACATCCTCTTCGCCCGCATAGTCGCCGAGGGCATATCGGTCCGGGAGGCAGAGGCCGGGGCGCAGGAGCTCAACGCGCCGAGGGGAGGCGCCCCCAGGGAGGCCGGCCGCCCCCCGAAGCCCAAGGAGCCCGAGATCCGCGAGGTCGAGGAGCGCCTCATCGAGGCCCTCGGGACCAAGGTCAGCGTCAAGGGGGACGGCAAGAAGGGCACGATCGCGATCGAGTACTACTCGCTCGAGGACCTCGAGCGCATCCTCGACGTCCTCGCCGGAAGACCCTGAGCCGGCGGGCCCCGCGGGGAGGATAACATGGCGGCTTCCTCGGCCATCCCCCTCCTCCTCGCCCTCCTGGCCGCCCTCGCGGGAGCCCAGGCCGCGGCGGACTCGCGCCAGGATCCCTACGAGGGATTCGACGTCAGGTACGGCGTGGCCCCCGGCGCGGAGCTCGCCGCCCTGGTCGAGAAGCCGGCCATGGTCGCCATGGGCTTCAGGAAGTACAGGGACCCCGCCAGCGGCGAGCGGCGTCTGGCCGGCTTCGCGGAGGTCCACGGCGTCTACGACCTCCCCCTCGCCGCCCTCCTCGCCGTCCTCGACGACCCGACCGAGGCCCTGCGCTATTCCCCCAGACTCCTCGCGGCGCGGATCGAGAAGAGGGAGGGCCCCCTCGTGCGGTTCTACCAGGAAGTGGGCGTCGTCTTCCTCGGCATCAAGGTCGGCTACCGCTTCCGAGCGGAGCAGGTCCGCGACGATCTGTCCGCCGCCGAGGTCGGCTACAGGAATCGGCTCCTCGAGAGCCTCGACGGGAACTTCTTCGAGGCCTACACCTCCTGGTACGCGAAGGAGGTGCTGGTGGACGGGCGGCGGCTCGTCTATCTGAGCGCCTATGCGAGGCCGGGGCTCCGGAGGCCGCCGATCGGCACGGAGTTCATACTGAAGAGCTTCACGCCCGGCGAGATGAAAAGCACCCTCGATCGGGTTGTCGGCGAGGCTCGCCGGCGGGCGGCGCTTGACTCCGCCAGTCCGCGCCGATAGTGTTTTAGCTGTTCCCATCCCGACAGACGAGGAGTGCAGTATGAGCATTATCGAATACGTCGAGGCGCGCGAGATCCTCGATTCCCGCGGCAATCCCACCGTAGAGGTGGACGTCGTCCTCGAGGACGGCACGCTCGGCCGCGCCGCCGTCCCCTCCGGGGCCAGCACCGGCGACTACGAGGCCGTCGAGCTCCGCGACGACGACAAGAAGCGCTTCCTCGGCAAGGGCGTCCTCAAGGCCGTCGAGAACGTCAACACCGCCATCGCCTCCGAGATCTGCGGCCTGGACGCCCTCGAGCAGGTGGACATCGACCGCACCATGATCGACCTCGACGGGACCGAGAACAAGGCCAAGCTCGGCGCCAACGCCATCCTCGGCGTGTCCATGGCGGTCTCCCGCGCGGCCGCCGACTTCCTGGGAATACCGCTGTACAAGTACCTGGGCGGGCCCCACACGACCCTCCTGCCGGTACCCATGGCCAACATCATCAACGGCGGCAAGCACTCCGACAACAAGGTCGACTTCCAGGAGTTCATGGTCATGCCCGTCGGCGCCGAGTCGATCCGCGAGGCCGTGCGGATGACCGCCGAGGTCTTCCACAACCTCAAGTCCATCCTCAAGGCGGACGGCCACAACACCTCCGTCGGCGACGAGGGCGGCTTCGCGCCTAACATCGGCAACGAAGAGGCCCTCGAGTACATAATGAAGGCCATCGAGAAGGCGGGCTACAAGCCCGGCGACGAGGTCGGCATAGCCCTCGATCCCGCGGCCAGCGAGCTCTTCGAGGAAGGCGGCAAGAAGGGCTACAAGTTCTGGAAGTCCAACCCCGACAAGCTCTTCAGCTCGGACGAGATGATCGAGCTCTACACGAGATGGGTGGGCAAGTACCCCATCCTCTCCATCGAGGACGGCCTTGACCAGGACGACTGGGACGGCTACGTGAAGCTGACGAAGGCCCTCGGGGGCAAGATCCAGATCATGGGCGACGACCTCTTCGTCACCAACACCAAGCGGCTCGAGAAGGGCATCGGGCTGGGGGCCTGCAACTCCATCCTCATCAAGCTCAACCAGATCGGCACCGTGACCGAGACCATCGAGACCATCGACATGGCCAAGAAGGCCAACTACACCGCTGTCGTGTCCCACCGCTCGGGCGAGACCGAGGACAGCTTCATCGCCGACCTCACCGTCGCCCGCGAGACCGGCCAGATCAAGACGGGCTCTATGTCCCGGACCGACCGCATCTGCAAGTACAACCAGCTCATGCGCATCGAGGACGAGATGGAGGGCATCGCCGAGTTCGCAGGCAGGAAGGCCTTCTACAGCATTAGGAAGTAGGGCGGGCATCGGCGCCCGGGCGCGGGGTGACCGCGCCTGGCGCCCGGCTCGCATAGCGAGGGGCCGCCCCGCGGGGCGGCCCCGTATCGCCCATCCGGGGCCCCGGACCACGTGGATCGCCGGCTTCGCCGAACTTGGTCGCGGGTGCCCGCCCGCTTGGTGGCGCCCGGCCCCCAAGTTGGGCCCTATGGCCGACCAAGTTAGTCGCGGCCCTCGCCTAACTTAGCGCCTTCCCTCGACAAACTTGCTTCTTCCCCGCTTTTCACTGATCCCGGGTCCATTGTTCAGTGGTGATGACCGCTCCAAGCGCTGTTTGCGCTCGCGCCAATCAGGCATCATGCGCGCCAGGAGGGAATAAAAACCGGGTCCGTGGCCGCGATGCTTCAAATGGCAAAGCTCGTGGCAGATTACGTATTCGATGCAAGCGCGGGGGACCTGGATCAGGTCCAGGTTGAGCGTGAGCGCGCCACGCTCGGATAGGCTGCCCCAACGCCGCTTCAGTATTTTCACGCAAAGCCTCGGCCTGTCTTCTCCTATATAGTCGAACCGGTCCCATTGCGCATCGAGCATGGGAGGAAAGACTCGTTCGGCCGATTCCCGGTACCAGGCCCGGAGGCTTCTCTCGACCGAGCTCGGCGCCGGGTCCGGCGCTCGCACCGCGAGATAGCCTGTGTCGATGCGGACCTGCTCCTCGCCCGCGAGGATTCGGAGGCGGTATCGTTTGCCCAGGTAGAGTTGCGTCTCGCCTGCCACATAGTGGCGGGGAGGCATCTTGGGCTCGAACTCCCTGAAATAAGCCAACTGCGCGCGAATCCATTTCGATCGCTTCCGGACCCGGCGTTCTATGGCTTCTTCGCTGGCGTCCATCGGCGCGCTCACGAAAATGGTCGAATCGGGCAGGACGGCGATCTCGAGCGTCTTCTTGGCCCTGCGCTCGACGGTATAAAGCATTCCCGGAGAACTCATCTGAATCTCCGCCTGGCGACCGCGAGCGTCTTCTCGATGAAGTCGTCCATCTCTTCCGCGCTCAGCTCGATCCCGTACTTCGCCTTAGCTACGTCGAAAAGGAAATCGTCGATGTCGTTCTCGACGCTCTTCTGAGCGTCAATGTCGTCCCAGAAGTGGACCTTCTTGTGCCTGGCGAGGATCGATTCGACGGCGAGGGCCGCATCGACCGCGCATTCCACCGCTCGCTCATTCTCGAGGCCGGGGACTGAAAGTCTGGGCAGGGCGACGCCGTAGTAGGCCAGCTCGTCGTCCTTGCCGGCGAGCCGCTCGGGCGCGTCGTCGCGGCGCTTCGAGCGTACGGCCTCGCCTATGTCGGTCGCCCTTCGGAGGTATTCGAGCTCGGATATGCGCCGGGCCCGAAAGTCGTCAATGGCGGCCTGGATGAGCTCCGAGAAGCGCTGGTAGAGGGCGGGGTCCTCGTCCATTCGCTCGTGGATGGCCTTCTTCGTGGCATGGGCGATCATGTCGGCCTTGGCGGCCGGCGCGTAGGCCCCGTAGACGCCCTGCTCGGCCTTGACCTGCCAGAAGCCCGCGTCGTCGAAGATGTCCACGGCCTTGTTCAACCGAGTGACGGTATCGGCCTGTATATGCGTGTCGAGGAGCTTCCTGATACGGGGCTCGTAGTCGCGGTAATCGATCGTCTCGGCGTATCGCCTCTGCACGGCGAGCCTGAGGTTCTGGAATCGCTTCAGGTCGGACCTGTACTCCTCTACCTTTTTCGGCGGGGTCTCGGTTATGAAGCGCTCGGATGAAAGAGCGATGGAAAAGGTCTTGAGGTAGGCCGTGAGGCGGGCGTAGAAATCCTCGCGCGCCTCCTCGTCCGCGAGGTGGCGCTCGTAGGCCTCCTCGTCGCCCGATGCGCCGAGGGTCTTGAACAGCTCCCAGAGATCCGAGCGCCGCCCAGGGAGCTTTCGCACTTCCGCGTCGATATCGGATACGGCGCCCAAGAGGTCGGCCTCGTCGTAGGCTTCGAAGGCCTTGTACATGGAGAGGGCTTCGTCGAGCTCGCCCAGGGCGCCCGCGTAATCGATTATGTAGCCGTAGTCCTTGCCCTCGTAGAGGCGGTTGACGCGGGCGATGGCCTGGAGGAGGGAATGCTCCCTGAGCACCCTGCAGAGGTAGAGCACCGCGTTCCTCGGGGCGTCGAAGCCCGTGAGGAGCTTGTCCACGACGATGACGATCTCGGGATCGTCGCCGTACTTGAACTGATTGACGATAGAGCTCACGTATTTCGGCTCGTCACCGTAGCGGCGCATCATCCTGTCCCAGAAGACCCTCACCTCGTCCTTGGGGTCGGTCTCCGCCTCCTCGTAGCCCTCCCTCTCGTCGGGGGGCGAGATGACGACCTCCGAACTGACCTCGCCGAACTCGTCGAGGTACTTCTTGTACTGGAGGGCGGCGAGCTTGCTCGGCGCGACCAGCTGGGCTTTGAAGGGCGTGCCCTTCCATGCGTCCGTATAGTGCCTGGAGATGTCGAAGGCACGCATGTAGACGACGCGATCGGCCTTCTGGAGCATCTCAGATCGGGCGTATTTCTTTTTGAGGTCCGCCTTCTGCTCCTTCGAAAGCCCCGCCGTCTGGCGCTCGAACCAGAGGTCTATAGCCTCCTTGTCCTGGCGTATCTCCACGAGGCGGCCCTCGTAGAGGAGGGGGACGACGGCCTTGTCCTCTACGGCCTGGCGGATCGAGTACTGCGGCTCGATGAGGCCGCCGAATTTGGCGAAGCTGTTCTTCTCCTTCTTCAGGAGGGGGGTGCCCGTGAAGCCGAGGTAGCAGGCCCTGGGGAAGATCGAGCGCGTGCTCGCGGCGAAGGAGCCGTAGTTGGTCCTGTGTCCCTCGTCGACCAAGAGGAAGACGTCGGGCGATTCGTCCACGAAGTCCTTGGCCTTCACGGCCTTGGAGAACTTCTGGATGAGGGTCGTCACGATGGCGGCCCGCTCCGAGGCGACGAGGGAGAGGAGGTTCTTGCCCGAGCTGGCCCTGGCCGGCTCGAGGCCGCAGGCAGCGAAGGTGTTGCCGAGCTGACGGTCGAGATCCTCGCGGTCGCTCACGAGGACGATGCGCGGGTTCGGGATCCCCGAGTCCAGGGCGAGGCTCCGCGCGAGCATGACCTGGGTGAGGGACTTGCCCGAGCCCTGGGTGTGCCAGACGACGCCTCCTCTCCTCCGCCCCTCGCTGTCGAATCGCCTGGCGCGCTCGACCGCCGACTTCACTACGAAGTACTGCTGGTAGCGGGCGATCTTCTTGATGCCGTCCTCGAAGAGGGTGAACTTGTAGGCGAGCTCGAGGAGGCGTTCGGGTCTGCAGAGTTGGTAGATGGCCCTGTCCTGAGCGGTGACGAGGCGATTCTTCCCTTCCTCCGCCTCGAACCATGGCCGGGCTTGGGTGAAGGGCGGCGAGAAGAGGGCCGACTTGGCCTTCTCGCCGAGCGGATCGGATATCGAGGGGAGGATGTCCGACTCGCGCTCGCGCATCTCCTTCCAGATCGACCAGAACTTGGCGGGAGTTCCTGCCGTGGCGTAGGTGGCCCCGTTCCTATTTGTTCCCATGACGAGCTGGACATAGGCGAAAAGCCTCGGTACGTAGTCCTCGCCCTGGTTGCGCAGCATCTGCGACACCGCCTGCCCTAGGTCCTCGCTCGGCGCCTTGCATTCGATGACAGCCAGGGGGATCCCGTTCACGAAGAGGACGATGTCGGGGCGGACCGCGTCGTCGCTCCGTTCGCGCAGTATCGGAAACTCGGCGCAGACGTGGAAGGCATTGGCCTCGGGATGCTTCCAGTCGATGAAGAAGAAGGGGAAACTCTTCGAGCTGCCTTCGATGCTCTGCTCGAGGGAGAAGCCGAGGCTGAGCATGTCGTAGACGAGCTCGTTCGTGCGCTGGAGTCCGTCGAACTTGACGCTCTTGAGCCTCTGCATGGCCGACTGGATGTTCTCCTCGCTGAAGCGGTACTCCTCGCCTCGGTAGCGGATGCGGTTTATCCTCTTGAGCCGCTCGCGGAGGATGCCTTCGAGGAAGAGCCCAGAGAGCTTGCCTCCTCGCTCGCGGAGGGCTTGCTCGGAGCTCAGGTATTCGTAGCCCAGGTTCACGAGCTGGGCGAGGGCTGGGACCTGGGAAAGACGCTTCTCGCCGAAGGGGAAGTCCTTCATAGAGAGGCTCCCATGCGGGAGACGGCCTCGATCCTATCGATGCAGGCGATGACGCAGCGATCGATCATCGAGTCCTTCGAATAGTCCGCCGGAGCGATCAGGTTGACGCGGCCGCCCGACACCATCTCCTCGACGCGCGTCTTCGCGACCTCGTCACCCTTCGGGTAGACGGCGATCGAGCAGCCGCCCTCCTGCTTCACGAGGCGGAAACAGGGGATGTCCGTCGACCCGTCCCCGATGTAGATCATGTTCTCGAAGGGTATGGGCCGCTCTTCCTTGGGAACATAGGTGTTTATGACGGAATTGTCGTAGGCCTCGCGGGTGCCCTTGTTTATCCGGAACAGGAACTGGGTCTTGGTCGTATAGTTCACGGCGAGGGCGGGCCACTCGGCGACCCCATTCTCGTCGTACATGAAGCCCGACGCATAGATCTTGGCGAACTCGCCCGCGATCGTAGTGCCCTCTATCATCTCCCTCAGGCCCGAGGAGATGATGAAGTGCTCGAGCTTCACATTCTTCTCTCTCGCGTAATCCCTGGCTCGGCCGAACCACTGCCTAACCCCGGGAAAGAACTCGAGCTTGGCGCCGAGGGCTTGGAAGTTGTTCCGCCGCACGGGAATGCCGCCCGAGTGGGCACGCTCGATCATCAGCTTCATGTAGGCAAGGATCTCGTCCGACTCCTGCCGCTTCGCGAGGGCCTTGACTTCGGCCCAGAACGCCGCTGCTTCGATGCCCAACGAGGGCAGGAAATTGTGCTCCTGCATGTTCCCCGGCGCTAGGGTCCCGTCGAAGTCGTAGCAGATCGCCATGGGAATGAGCTTCTTCTTGGACATCACGGTGCCTCCGCGCCCGAACCGGGCGCCTCCCACTCGCCTGTGAGGAGCTTGGACATGAGGAAGGACTTTTGCTGCAAATAAAACTTGTTAAGCTGCCGGAGATTAATAATTTCTTTCCGAGCTGTGTTCAGGATATCTGCAATGCGCCCTTGCGTCTCGATTTCGGGGAGAGATATCGAGAGGCTGAAAAAATCTGTTCTTGAGATATTCAATAAACCGTGATTCCGGGCACCTTCTTGGCATATTTCTGCGAGCTGCTGGTTCAATACTCCAGAATCGAAGTAGTGCGCCAGGAAGGTGGAATTGCACTTTTCTATCTCTACCTGTTTGAAACAGATATAAAGGGTCGATAGGACACCTTGGTCGTATTTCTCGAGGCGTTTGATGGTTCCGTAAGGATGGCCTTTGGAAGAGCTCCGGTTGTAGGCGAATTCACCTTTTTTGAGTAAATAATACCCGCTGACATCGTCTGCGGAGACGCTCTTGTTGTAATACTCGAGTTGGCTAATTAGTCCAAATTCCGCGGAACTTGTAAGGACATTTGTCTCACTTACTGTATTTTTCCGTGTTACGGGTTCGCAAATTTGCACGAGGCTATAGGTGTGCCATCGGGTTGAGGGAATAGATATTAGGCGAGATACTAGGTAGGAATACTCGCGTTCTTTCATCTCGATCAGGCCTCCGGTCTTCTCGATGGCAGAATCCCAGGCCGAAAGTTGATGTGCGATCCTTTCTTGAGCATCAGGCGAAGGAACGAATGCTTCAAGCGCTGCAATTTTTGCCGGAGAAGTATGCCGTACCTTGGTTCCTCCAGCGGTTTTTGATATTTCTTGTCTGATGGATGGTAGGTTGAAAAGGTGGAACAAATAAGCCCTGCTTAATTCCTTTTCCTTTTTAAACTCTATCAATCCCAATCGTTGATTATGAAGAAAACATCCATCTCGAGGAATAAGTGCAGGTGCTCCCAAAAGGCCGGGAGCTTGTTCTGTCATTACAACGAGCAAATCATCTTTGTGGAGAATATAATCTTCGGGAATACTACCTGTATAATACTTTATTTTCTTTATATTTTTTCGGAATCCCCCGGACTCGTAGAAATTCCCCGGTGTCAATAATATGTATTTCCCGCGTTCAGCAAAGTACTGACTTTCAAACGCGAAACCGTGTTTAATGCGGATATAATAGTCCAGTCTCCTTTTCATTTCTTCTCCAGGTCTTTCCCGATCTTCTCTATCTCAGCGATGTCTTCCACGTCCGCCTTTTCTCTATCGGACTCGAGTCTCGCGGTCTCATACTGCGAAAAACGATCAAGGGTCAGTTTCTCCGCGACATCGGCCTTGATCTTGCCCGCATTTTTCAGCACGTCACGCTCGTTGAACGAGAGGAAAGCATCGAGCTTCTCTTCCCACTGGGCCATGGTCGTCGTCTTGCGACTCTTGGCCTGGAATTCCGCGTAGTCGAGGTACATGCCGACGATGCGGTTGAGTTCGTCGAGTTGGTCGGCCTTGAGGTAGTTCTTGGCTACGGTGACATCGCCCTTCCGAACGATGGCTCCCTTCCAGGAGCTAAGACCGAGGTGATCGACTTTCGGATCGGAACGGCTTGCGATGAGCTCGGCCGCAGTGTATCCGGTGATTGCCCAGAGCATCTTGTTTTGGACTTTCTTAAAAAAGAGCTGGGCCGCGGAGCTCTTAGAGTCGTAATCGACAGCAGTCGTATAGATATCCTTTATCTTCTGGTAGAAGCGCTTCTCGGAGGCGCGGATGTCGCGGATTCTCTCGAGGAGCTCGTCGAAGTAGTCGTGCTCGCCGGGTGCCTTGAGTCGCGCGTCGTCCATTGCGAAGCCTTTGACGAGGTATTCCTTGAGGACGCTCGTCGCCCAGCGGCGGAATTGGGTGCCGCGGGGCGAGCGGACCCTATAGCCGACGGCGAGGATCATGTCGAGGTTGTAGAGCGTTGTCTTGCAGCTTTCCCCGTCATCGACACTCGTCATGACGGATTTAACAACAGAAAGCTCTTGTAGTTCTCCGTCGGAGAAAATGCTGTTAATAAGTGAGTTGCTGTCTTGCTTGGAAATTTGAAATAGTTTAGCTATCTCGAGCTGAGTGAACCATAAATCGCCTTGAAAGCCCTTAATGTGTACCTGAGCCTCGCCCTCTTCATTTGAATGCAGGACTAGCTCGCCGGTATCAGTAAATGAGCGGCTCATTGGTCATTCCTTCCAGACAAAAGGATAGTTTGCAATATTTGGTTCAATGTTGCTATTTCAGATCCTTCCTTAACGCGAATAAACTTTGCGCCTAGAGCTCTAGAAATATATTCTTCGCGCGTCTTGTCACGCTTTTTACAAAACGGCTTTGCATGGTGACGCTCGTCATATTCGATGGCCAAGTGTTCGAAGGGCAGGTAGAAATCTACATAGTAGCGATCCACACGGTATTGCGTGACCACCTCTGATATTCCGTTGAGGGAACCGAGAAGCAGCTCTGCAAAGTTTCTTTCTTTTACTGGGGGGATTCTATAAGCCGTTTTCTTCAACCCCTGGACATTAGCGAGTTCTACTAATTGGTTAAGGACCTCATAATTCCTCGCTCGAAGTGCGACTGCGTGCGCGACATCGAAAGGATAGTGTTTTAATTTTCTGGCGAGCGTCCGATTGCCTTCTTGTTGCTCTACCACAATTAAGCTTTCTTCGAAATTCATTCTGGAAGATTTTAAGTCAAGAATGTGAATGGATATATTCTGCCTGGTAGTTGACAACAATTCCTTGAGCGAGCGAGCGGAGAACCATAGATCGTCATTGTAGATTGCTACTGGAATAGAGACCGACGATGATGGTGTCCATTTGAAGAATCGGATCCCGCCTTCATTCATGCGATTCGTCCCTCTTTCCCCCGCTCGTGAGTTTCGTCGATGGCCCCTCAGCACCGAGGCTCTTTTTATCCTGAACTTTCACCCGGCGCTCTAGTTTCTTGATGTCCTCTTCGGGCGGGAGCTCCTCGGGCTTGATGCCTCGTCCGGTGAGGACGCCGCGGACTTCCTGGTTGTTCTGGACGTGCTCGTCGGTGATATCCGCCTCGCCGCGAAGGTCTTTCTTCCGGACGTTGAAGTTGGTCATCTCGGTGGCGAGATCTTTGGCCTTTATGGTTATGGTGGGCAGGAAGTCGGCGAGTGGTCTGTTCTCCGGGATGCCGAGCTTCTTCTTCATCGCGATGGTCGTATACCCGTCGAAGAGGGCCGCGTCGCCCTTGCTCCGTATACGGCCGAAGCCTTTGTCGTCGACGCCGCGCTCGTAGATCGTCTTGGAGAGCTCGGTCTCCGTCGCGACGAGCTTCTTCCGGGCGGTAATGCGCTCGGCGAGCACCAGTCGCTCCTCGAGGAGCTCCTGCTTGCGGGTCTGTAGGGCGAAATAGCTTTGGGCAAAGGCGATTTCCTCTTTACGGGGATCTCCATTTTGGGCAATGAGATAGCACGCGTATCGAGTGAGCATGATCTCGCTGATGGAACGCTCGCTCCCGGAGCCTAGCGGGACCATTTTCGTGACGTCACGAAAATGGTCTTCTACCTTCTGCCCTCCTTGAGCGCAAGAGGTTTTCGCGCGCTCTATCGCCTTCGCGAAATTTTCCCAGCGATCATATCCGAGGAGCGGAGCCAGCTCGCGTGCGAGCCAGAATTCGACGCCATCGATTTCCTTAGCTGCATCTTCGAATATCTTATTGAGATTACGGATACGCTCGGGATTCATAGATTCCTCCTATATCCCCAGTTCCTTTAAATACTTCTTCATCGTCTTCCGCACCTCGACCAGCTCGCCCTCGAGCTTTTCGATCTCGGCTTCGACGGCCACGATGTCGATCTCTTCCTCTTCTTCGTAAGTGTCCACGTAGCGGGGAATGTTGAGATTGAAGTCGTTCTGGGCGAGCTCGTCGGACGCGGCGAGGTGGGAGTATTTCTCGATCGCGGCACGCTTCTTGAAGGTGGAGAGGATTTTTTCGATCTGTTCATCGAGAAGCGAGTTTTGATTCTTGCCCGCCTGGTACTCGCGGCTCGCGTCGATGAAGAGCACCTCCTTGCGCCTGTGGAGGCTTCCGCCTTTCTCTCGGGCGCGGTTGAAGACGAGGATGGCCACGGGGATGGAGGTGCTGGGAAAGAGGTTTGCGGGGAGGCCGACTACGGCGTCGAGGAGGTTGTCCTCGATGAGCTTCCGGCGGATGCGGCCCTCCGCTCCGCCGCGGAAGAGGACGCCGTGGGGCACGACGACGGCCACGCGGCCTTCCTTTTCCAGGGCGGACTCGATCATGTGGCTGATGAAGGCGTAGTCCCCCTTGCTCTTGGGCGGAAGCCCGCGCCAAAAGCGATTGTAGCGATCCTTCTCGGCCTCGTCGGCGCCCCACTTGTCGAGGGAGAAGGGGGGATTGGCGACCACGACGCCGAAGCGCATTAGCCGATCGTTCTCCACGAGGGCGGGACTCGTGAGCGAATTGCACCATTCGATCCGGGGCGAGTCTATGCCATGGAGGAACATGTTCATGCGGGCGAGGGCCCAGGTGGAGCCGTTGACCTCCATGCCGTAGAGGGCGTAGTCGGGGCCACCCACGGCGCGCGCCGCCTCGAGGAGGAGACCGCCCGAGCCGCAGGCGGGGTCGCAGATCATGTCGCCGGCCTCGGGCGCGGCCAGTCGCGCCACCAGCTCCGAGACCTTGTGGGGGGTGTAGAACTCGCCTGCCTTTTTCCCCGCGTCAGAGCCGAAGCGCTCGATGAGGTAGATGTAGGTGTTGCCGATCACGTCCTCGGAGACCTTGCCGGGGCTCAAGTCGAGCTCGTCCTTGTGGAAGTCCTGGAGGAGGTTCTTGAGCCGGCTGTTGCGGTCCTTGGTCTGGCCCAGGTTGGCCTCGGAGTTGAAGTCGATGTTGCGGAATACGCCGCCGAGCTTCTGCTTGTTCGCCTCTTCAATGTGCTCCAAAACAATATTGACGAGCTCGCCGATGTTGGTCGCCGCCCTGCGATCGTAGAGCGAGTAGTAGCTTGCGAGGAAGCGGTCGACTTCCACGACTTTCCTGCTTTTCTTGTCCTCTTCGGTGAGGACGATCTCAGGGAGATTGAAGCGCTCGCGCTCGAGACGCCTGCGGATACGGGCTTCGTCGTCCCCGTACTGAGCGCGGTAGCGCTCGTAGTGATCCTTCCAGATGTCGGAGACGTATTTGAGGAAGAGCATGACGAGGATGTAGTCCTTGTACTGAGCCGGATCGACCGCCCCGCGGAAGCTGTCGCAGGCAGCCCAGGCCGCGGCGTTGATGTCGCCCTGGTGTATCTTAGTTTCCATACGCGCTCCTAGTATCTATTCCGAGAAGGTTCTCCGAGATGAGAAGCCGGCAATATGTTTCCTTCAGGTTGGCGAGTCGGCGCAGGATAGTGGCTTCTCGCACCGAAAGATCCGCCAGCTCGGTGATGCGTTTTTGCTCCTCGAGGGGCGGGACCACTATCGGCAATTTCCCGAGATGCTCTATGGAAACCATGCGCACGAGCGAACCCTGGGAACCGGAGCCGAGAAAGGCTTGCGCAGCAGGATGGTTGATGAACCATTGAACATAGCGCGAGAGGACAGAGTCATCTTTGACTCTGATTCTGATGAGCGGCGAGACGAGGGCTGCGCTCTCCGTGACCGCCGAGGCGAAAGCCGCTGTGTTGTTCGTCCCCCGCGCGCGAAAGATTACATCGTTCGTTTTCAAGTAGTGCAAGGGGGCGAAACCCTGATCGAGGCTGCGCGCGCTATTATCGACATCAACTAGCTGATCGTCCGTGAGATCGCGCATCTGTATTAAACGGATGGGGCCGTCGGGGCAAGTGTCTATGCGTCCGCGATATGAGTAGCCGAGGCTCAGGTCTGCGATGTCGCGGAGGAGTATATTTTTATTTTCGGAGAATGAGGTTGCAGTCATAACTGGAGAATAAGTCTTGGAAGAGAAGATGTCAATAGAAAAAATGCAGGAAATGAATTGCAGCTGAAATTTACAAATCCCTAATACTAGCGCCCGGGCAGCCCGTCGCCAATGGGCAGTCTCGGCATTTGGGCTCTCCCGCGGGGCAGAACTCCCGGCCGAGGCGGATGAGGTTGACGTGGAGCGACAGGGGGTCCTCGGCTGTCAGGGCCATGCCCTGGATCGCGTCGGCGCCCCGCTCGGAGGGAGCGTCGCCCGGGAAGGAGTGCCAGCCCAGACGGCGCGTCACCCGCCAGATGTGGGCGTCGACCGCGAAGCGCCTGCGCCCGAGGCCGAAGGATAGGACGCAGCGCGCCACCTTGAGCCCGACGCCCGGAAGGGAGCGCAGGAAGGCTTCGCAGTCCTCGTCGCTCCAGGACCGGAGGGCCTCGAGATCGGCCGAGCCGAAGCGCCCGCGGATGATCGCGAGCGAAGCCTTCAGGTTGGCCGCCCTCGCGCGGAAGAGACCGGCGGGCCTCAGGCGCTCGCCGAGATACTCGGGCGGGGCCTCGGCGACCGCCTCCCAGTCGGGATAGGCCGCGCGGAGGGCGGAATAGGCGGCCTCGCAATTCTCGACGGTCGTGCGTGTGCTCAGGAGGAACCAGACGAGCTGGTCGAGGACGGCTCCGGCGCTTTCGTCCGGGTACTTCCCGTAGCGGCCCTCGAGGATCGCGGCGACAAAGGCAGCTGGCGCTGCGGAAGAAGCGGAGCTTTCGTTCACTGCAAGCGGAATATTGTCGGGACGGCTTCTGTCGTGTCAAGCGAAGCTTTCGCGACAGTCCTTTCCAGCCGAAAGATCATTTGGAGTCATGCCTAAAAACTTTTGAACTGAACTGGAAAAGTTTTGTTTTCAATTCAAAACGCTTCATATTCAGATTGAAAACATTTTGAACTCAGGCTGAATATCTTTTCAGATTGGAGATTTCGCCAGACTTCCGGCTGAACGGAAGGCTCGATTATGCGCGATACGCGCTCCGCGCTGTCGTCCGCTTGCGGCCTCGCCGCATGATCGGGCGTTCCGCTCCTTCGACCGGTCTGGCCCAGCTACTCTTCCTCGAACATGGCCTTGAAGCCTCGATAGTTCAGGATCCTCACCGATCGGAATGGATCGAGCGCAAGAAGATCGGCGGTCTTTTTCCCGAATAGGAAGCTGATCCAGAGATTGGTATCAATTACCGCGCGCACGAGCAGCTCGGGCCTTTCTGACTGCCTTCACCTCCGCGGTGATCTCTTCCATGGTTATCGGTGCATCCTTGAGCTCGCGTTGGACACGCCGCATCTCGTCGAAAAGCGTCTGGTCATCGAGGTAGCGGGCAAGCGCCTGCTTCTTCTCCTTCTGAGGCCTTCCCACAAGAACCTCAATTCCCGGCCAATGTGCCTCGTCGACCGTCCGCCGCGATTCGCTCTCCCGCAGAGCTCCCCGCGGGCAAGCGCCGACCCGGGGGGCCTTACTGACCCGGCAATAAGACAGTCGTCGTGAACATCGAAAATGGACCGCATGGCTAAGTTCATTTTCGATGCGATGACAGCTATTCAATTGCCGGGTCAGTAAGGAGACGAAGTTCGCCTTCATGCGGTACTATGCGGCATGCAAGACTGCATCTTCTGCAAGATCGTTCGCGGAGAGATTCCCTCCCGCAAGGTCTACGAGGACGAGGAGTTCCTGGCCTTCCACGACCTCAGGCCCCAGGCTCCTGTGCACTTCCTGGTCGTTCCCAAGAAACATATCGCGAACCTCATGGAGCTCGGGCCCGAGGACGGCGCCCTCGTCGGGCGTCTGGTGTACAAGGCCCAGGGTCTCGCGAAGGAGCTGGGATGCGCCGAGAAGGGCGCGCGCTTCGTCTTCAACTGCAAGGACGACGGGGGGCAGACCGTGGACCATGTCCACCTCCATGTTCTGGGGGGCCGCGCCCTCTCCTGGCCGCCGGGCTGATTCGCCGTCGGGCCGCACCGCGAAGTTTGGCGCGGAACGCGGCCCAGGCGGGCGGCGCCTATCAGAAGAGCCCGAGCTGGGGGTCGCGCGGTCTGAGCGGAGTGGACTCCGCCAGGGGCACGAGCTCCTCGATCCGCTCGAGGAAGGTGCTGGGCGGCAGCTCGAGCCTGCGTCCTCGGAAGCTCCGCGAACGGGCCCAGGAGAGGTGGAGGCCGATGCGGGCTCGGGTCATGGCCACGTACAGGAGCCGGCGCTCTTCCTCGATCCGCTCG
>CAYOIX010000006.1:0-195532 GCA_964404145.1 uncultured Treponemataceae bacterium | reverse complement strand
TGTGGAGCCTGGACTTTGTCGTCTCGTCGAGACGATGCGGCGATGGTTTCCGGAAAAGGCTGAGGAAGGAGCAGATTAAGCAGCAGACAGGGATCGCTATTGGGAAACATAACGTTGCAGATCTTCTAAGTTAGTCTCACTGCCTGGCCGACCACAGGGCAGCGAGGGGAGCAGAGAGAAAAAGAGTGATGGTAATGGCACTCCCGCCGCCCGCGCCTAAGGCACTTTTGCCCGGATCGTTCTCGCCTATTGTCGGGGGTGACGGCGGACAGGGGTTGAGCGATTCCGCAGCCCACCGGGCCCTCAAGGCGATGCCGCGCCCGCGATAGCGGTCATACGATCTATTCCTTGCAGCTCCCGAGCCGAAGGCCCGGAGGACTAGCGAGACCCCACGCAGCCAGCAGGCCCCCCGTATCAGGCCGATAACGATTCGTGCCTATGGGATGATGCTGGCGGTTGAAAGGGTTAGGTCGTGTTTCCCCTTTACTTCTTCTCCATCTTCCTGATCTCGTCGAACCCGCAGTACGGGACCAGCGCCGCAGGTATCCTTATCGACCCGTCCGCCTGCTGGAAGTTCTCGATGACCGCGATGAGCCCGCGACTGCAGGCTATCGCCGTACCGTTGAGCATATGGACGTACTTGCTCTTTCCGTCCTCGTCCTTGTACCTGACGTTCAGGCGGCGAGCCTGGAAGTCCGTGCAATTGGAGGTCGAGGTCACTTCGCCCCACTCTCCGCCGTTGCGCCCGGGCATCCAGGCCTCGAGGTCCCACTTGCGGTAGGCCGGGGCGCCGAGGTCGCCGGTGCAGGTATCGACGACGCGGAAGGGAATGCCGAGCCCGGAGAAGATCTCCTCCTCGATGGCCCGGAGCTCCTCGTGGATGCGGTCGGAATCCTCGGGGAGGCAGTAGGCGAACATCTCGACCTTGGTGAACTGGTGGACGCGGTAGAGGCCTTTCGAGAACTGGCCCGCGGCGCCGGCCTCGCGGCGGAAGCAGTGGGAGAGGCCGGCGAGCCGCAATGGGAGGTCGGCGCGATCGAGGACGGAGCCGGAGTAGTAGCCTCCGAGGGTGATCTCTGCGGTCCCGATGAGGCAGGTCCCCTCGCCCTCGACCGTATAGACATTGGATTCCGCCCCGCGCGGATTGAAGCCGATGCCCTCCAGTATCTCCGTCTTGGCGATGTCGGGGGTGGTGAAGAGGGAGAAGCCCTTCTTCATGAGGATATCGAGCGCGTAACGCACCAGGGCGAGCTCGAGTATCACCCCCTGGTTCTTGAGATAGTAAAATTTGGTACCGGAGACGCGCGTGGCCGCGTCGAAGTCGATGATGTCGAGCTCCTGCCCCAGCTGAACGTGGTCCTTGGGCTCGAAGGCGAAGGTAGTGGGCTCGCCCACCCGCCTCACTTCGAGGTTGTCCTTGTCCTCCTTGCCGACCGGAGCCTCGGGGTGGGCCATGTTCGGGATCTTGCGGCCTTCCTCGTCGAGCCTGGCCTCGGCCTCCGCGGACTGGGTCTCCAGGGCGGCGATTCGCTCTTTGAGGGTCTTGCCTTCGTCGATGAGCCTCTGCCGCGCCTCGGGGTCCAGCTTTCCCTTCATCGCCGCGGCGTTGTCGTTGCGCTTCCTGCGCTCGTCCTCCAGCTCGCGCAGGACGGCGAGGCGTTTGTCGTAGAGCTTGACGACCAGGTCGGGATCGGCCTTCATGAAGCGGTCGGCGACGTTTTTCCTGACCGCATCGAGGTTGTCCTTGATGTATTTGTAGTCGAGCATGGTGGTCGAATGATAACCGCGGTGGGACGCCGCTGCAAGGCAGGTGGACGCTTCGCGGAAGCGCCTGGGATTGCGTGACCCTATGCGCCTCTTGTGTCTCAAATTGCTGTTTGTCACTGTTCCTTAACGAATTTACATGAAACGGACGGTAGCGACGATATCTCTGAAAATTGGCCAATAAGGAGTATTATTATGTATAATCGAGAGTTATATCGCTAAATAGCGCAAAAAACAAAATTTACAAGTATTTTCTAGAAGATATTGATCATCTTTACTGCTCGATGTACTATTTCGCGCGTAGATACGAAGGATAGGCTTTCAACGAACATCGTGTATGTTCTCCGGCCATCCAAGTATCCCGGCTGGGTTTTTCCCGACCGACATTTCCGGAGGGTTTTCGTTATGAGGTACCTCAAGGTCCTTCTCCCCGTCCTGGCTCTCGCTCTCGTGTTCGCTTCTTGCGCAGCCAAGCTTCCCCAGGCCGATGTAGACGCCGCCAACGCCGCTTTCGCGGAGGCAAAGACTGCCCAGGCCGACGTGCTCGCCGCGGATTCCTTCAAGGCCGCCAGCGATGCGAACGACGCTCTTCAGGCCAACCTGAGCGCCAAGGACTACGGCAAGACCAAAGCCCTCGCCGCCGCCCTTTCCGCCGCCGCCGCCAAGGCCAAGACCGATGCCGCCGCCGGGCTCGAGGCCGCCAAGGCCGATGTGACCCAGCTCGGGACCGATATCGCCGCCGAGATCCCCGCCGTGCAGAAGCTCTATGCCAAGGCCGCCGCCAAGAAGGCCAAGGTCGACCTCAAGGCCATCAAGGCCGGCCTCGCCGCCGCCCCCAAGAGCCTCGCCGACGCTCAGGCCCTCACCGACGTCGTAGCGTCCAAGACCCAGCTCAAGGCCCTCAAGGACAGCCTCGACGGCTTCAAGGCCGCCATCGCCGCCGCCGGCGTCAAGGACTAGGATCGCGGCTCTCGAGCCCGGTCTCGCGTAAAAGGGGCTGTCCCTCGTGGACGGTCTCTTTTTTTTCGTATACCATCGCCCTATGAAGCTCGAGATCAATCCCCGCGGCAACGGCGCCTGCCCGCTCTGCGCCGCCATAGGCAACTGCCGGATACAGAAGCTACTGTCGACCGGAATCGAGAAGGCGGGAGCCGACAGCGAGATGGAGATCGTCGTCTATACCTGCCCGTATTTCTCGGAGAGGCAGGGAGCGTGATAGACAAGCTCGAGGCCCTCTCGGACAGACTGCGCCAGCTGGACGAAGTGGTCTCCGACCCCGACCTCGCCAGGGACCCCCCGCGGTTCCGCGAGGCCATGCGCGAGCGCTCGCGCCTGGCCGTCGTCGTCGAGGCCTACGCCGCGTACCGGGAGGTCCTCGCTTCGCTCGAGGGCGCCAGGTCGATAGTCAGGGACGAGACCGATCCCGAAATGCGGGACCTCGCGCGCGAGGAGGCGAAGGAGCTCGAGGAGCGCCGCGCGGCCATCGAGGCCAAGCTCCAGGACCTCATAGCGCCGCGCGACGAGCTGGCGGACAAGCCCGCCATCGTCGAGATCAGGGCCGGCACGGGCGGGGAGGAGGCGGCCCTCTTCGCTGCCGACCTCTTCAGGATGTACTCGCGCTTCGCGGAGAGGCGGGGCTGGAAGGTCGAGGTCATGGAGACCTCGGGCACCGAGCTCGGCGGCTTCCGCGAGATAGTGTTCTCGGTCGCGGGCGACGCGGTGTACGAGTGCCTGCGCTGGGAGTCGGGCGTGCACCGCGTCCAGCGAGTCCCCGCCACCGAGGCTTCGGGGCGGATCCACACGAGCGCCGTCACCGTCGCCGTCCTGCCCGAGGTCGAGGACACCGAGGTGGAAATCCGCGATCAGGACCTCCGCATCGACATGATGCGCTCCTCGGGCCCGGGCGGGCAGAGCGTCAACACGACCGACTCGGCGGTGCGCATCACTCACATCCCCACCGGTCTCGTCGTGCACTGCCAGGACGAGAAGAGCCAGCTGAAGAACAAGTCCAAGGCCATGCGCATACTGCGGGCCCGCCTCTTCGAGCTCGAGGACGCGAAGCGCCAGGCCGAGCGGGCCGCCGAGCGCAGGAGCATGGTGGGGTCGGGAGACCGCTCCGAGCGCATACGCACCTACAACTTTCCCCAGAACCGCGTGACCGACCATCGCATCGACCTCACGCTGTACAAGCTCGAGCTCGCCATGGAGGGCGATATCGGCGAGCTGGTGGACGCCCTCGTCCGCGCGGCCCGCGAGGCCCTCATGAAGGCCGAGACCGAGCCGAAGGCCCAGCCTTCCCAGGCGGCGGCCGGCGGGATGCGCCAGACATGACGGTGAGGGATGCGCTGCGGGAAGGAGCGGCGGCCCTCGCGGGGACCGAGACGCCCTTCCTGGACGCCTCCCTCCTCCTGGCCGACGCCCTTGCCCTCGATACGGCCGGGCTCCTCGCATCGGGGCCCGAGTCCGTCGAGGAGGAACGGCTGGAGCTCTACAGAGCCCGCGTCGCCTCCCGCTCCCGCGGCAGACCCGTCGCCTACATTCTCGGCCGGAAGGAATTCTGGGGCCGGGATTTCACGGTCGACGCGCGCGTCCTCGTGCCCCGTCCCGATACGGAGACCCTCGTCGCGGCGGCCCTCGAGATCGGCGACTCGATCTCGGGGGGGCGCCCACTGCGTGTTCACGAGGCATGCTGCGGCTCGGGCTGCGTCGCGATAAGCCTCGCGGCCGACAGGCCCTATTGGGAGATATCCGCGTCGGACTTGTCCGCCGGGGCCCTAGACCTGGCCCGCGCCAACGCCGCGGCCCTGCTCGCGCCGGATCGACCTGGCGGGGCTCTGTCCTTCGAGGCGGGCGATCTCCTCGCCTCGGCCGGGAGGGACCTCGACCTCGTGGTCGCCAATCCGCCCTACGTCCCGTCGGTCGAGGCCGAAGCCCTGCTGGCCCTCGGCTGGTCCGAGCCGCGCATGGCCCTCGACGGAGGGGGGGACGGGCTCGACCTGATGAGGAGACTCGTGCGCGAGGCGGCTCTGGCCCTGGCTCCCGGTGGGGCCCTCCTCGTCGAGGCCGACGGCGAGCAGGCGGAGGAGGTCGCCGGATTGATCCGCGCATCGGGCCTGTCGGGTATCGAAGCTCGCCTGGACCTGGGGGGGAGGGCGCGCGTCACGTTGGGGAGGAAATCGTGGACGACCTGAGGACCAGCTTCCTCGCCCGCGCGGGCGAGGCCTATTCGGCCGACGATGCCCGCCGCATCGCCTCCGCCCTGGCGTGGACCGAGGAAAGGCACTCGGGGAAGCTCCGGGCGTCGGGGGAGGGGGCCTGGACGCACGACCTCCGCGTCGCCGACATCCTCCTCGGCCTCGGGCTCGACGCGGACTCCGTGATCGCCGGCCTCCTCCACGACGCCCTCGACGGCCATCCCGAGGGGGTCGCGCCCGAGGAGGACGATGCCGTCGAGGAGACCGAGACCGCGCCTTCCGGCGCTTCCCGGGCGAAGCGCAAGGCCCTGTCCGCGGAACGGGCGAAGGCCGAGGCCGCGGCCGCGCGCCGCAAGACCCTCGTGGCCCTAATAAGCGAGGGCTTCGGCTCCGGGGTTTCCCTCCTCGTCGAGGATAGCTCGCGCTTGGCGGCGCTCAAGGCGAAGAATAAGACGGTCCAGGCGGCCGAGACGATACGCAAGATGCTCTTCGCGATGGCGAGGGACATCCGCGTCATCATCATCAAGCTCGCGGACAAGCTCGACAGCATGAGGACCCTGAAGTACCTCGAGGAGGAGAGGCAGAAGGAGATCGCGGCCGAGTGCCTCGACATCTTCGCCCCCCTGGCCGACAGGCTGGGCATAAGCTGGATGAAGGACGAGCTCGAGGACCTCTCGCTCAAGTCCCTGAACCGCGAGGCCTTCGACCAGATCAAGGACATCGTCGCGGTCAAGAAAGGAGAACGCGAGTCCTTCCTCCAGCGCATCGAGGCCGAGATCCTGGGCGCGGCGCGGTCCGAGGGCGTCGAGGTGGAGGCTTCCGCCCGCGCCAAGCACTTCTATTCGATCTATCAGAAGATGCGCAAGCGGGCCAAGGGCGCCGAGGAGCTCTTCGACCTCCTGGGCCTGAGGCTCATCTGCTCGAGCGAGAACGATTGCTACGCGTTGCTCGGGATGGTGCACCGCCTGTGGAAGCCGATGGAAGGGCGCTTCAAGGACTACATCGCGATGCCCAAGTCGAACGGCTACCGCAGCCTCCACACGACGGTGATGTGCTACGAGGGCCGCCTCCTGGAGGTGCAGATCCGCACGCGGGAGATGCACCGAGTCGCGGAATACGGCGTCGCGTCGCATTGGCTGTACAAGAAAGGCTCCGCGGCCGAGGTCCCGAGGCCCGAGGACATGCCCATAGTCAACCGCCTGAGAGAGTGGGGCGACTTCGTCGCCCAGGGCGCGGTCTACCTCGAGGAGATCAAGCGCGAGCTGCTCAAGGACTCGATATTCGTCTTCACGCCCAGGGGGGACGTCATCGAGCTTCCCTCCGGCTCTACTCCCCTGGATTTCGCCTTCGCGATACACACCGACGTCGGCATCCATTGCCTCGGCGCGAAGGCCGACGGCCAGATCGTGCCCCTCGACGCGGAGCTCGTGAACACCCAGGTGGTGGAGATCCTCACGTCGCCCCAGGCCCGCCCCAATATGAACTGGCTGCGCATCGCGCGCACGAGCAAGGCCAAGGCGAAGATTCGCGCCTGGCTGGTCCAGGACGGCGAGGCCCTGGCGATCGATCGCAACATCGTCGCGGGGCATCGCGGCGCGATGGCCGCGCGAGGCGGGCCGAAGGGCGAGGCCCACGCCAAGCCCGGCGAGCCCGCGACCCTTCCCGCGCACGCGCCCGGCCAGAAGCCGCCCCCCGCGCCGGTCGCCAGGATGACCGAAATCGTCAAGGCCGCCGCCGCGCTCAAGGGCGCCGCCGCCCAGAAGGAAGCCTACGAGTACCGCGCCGTGGAGCCCGGCGAGGCCGTCCGCAACGATCGCGCGGGCGTCGCCATAGGCGACGCCAAGAACATGATGATCCGCATCGCGGGCTGCTGCCAGCCCGTCACCGGGGACGAGATCGTCGGCTACGTCTCGCGCGGCCGGGGAATCATAGTGCACCGGGCGGATTGCCGCTCCCTCCATGCGATAGCCGATTTCGCGGAGCGGCGGATCGACGTGAGCTGGGAGGACTCCGCCTCGTTCGCGACGGCCCGCTTCCGCATAACGTCCCGAAAGAGCCCGGACCTCTTCGCCGAGATCGAGAACGCCGTTCGCAAGTTCAAAGGCAGGCTCCGCGAGGGGCGCCTCGGCGAGCGGGGGGACGGGAGCCTCTCGGGCTCCTTCACGATGGAGTTCGAGTCTCGGGAGGACGTGAAGCGGGCCGTGAAGGCCCTGAGGGCCCTGCCCTCCATCTCCGCCATCGACGAAGACGACTAACAGGGTGTCGAAAAAGGCTGCGGAGCCTTTTTCAACACTACCTTGAAACACGCGATTGCGCAGAAAACCGAAGGTCTTTCGCGAGCAAAGCTCGCGGAGCAATTGCCTGGCAGGCTGTTGAAATGCTTCGAGTATTTCAACAGCCTGCTAAAGGCCCCCCGCCTATCTCTGCCACCAGAAGGCGTTCGAGGGGCCTATCGCCTCGAAGCCCGCCCCCTCGAAAGAGGGCTTCTCCCTCTCGTAGTCCGCGGGGTTCATCCTGACGGCGACCACCTCGAGGTTCCGCATGATGTAGGTATCGAGGAAGGCCGAGACTTCCTTGGGCCCGGTCCTGGCCAGGGCGGCGGGATAGCCGACGAAATAGTCTATCGATGCCGCGGCCCACCAGAAGGCGAGAGTGTCGATCATTCCCTCCCCGTCCCCGGTCGCCGTCGCGCGCTCGTCCAGGATGCGCTTGCGCGCTGCATCGTAGTCGTCGGAGGAGAAGTAGGAAGGGTCCAGCTTCATCGATGTGATCTCGAACGCGCGCTCCCTCTCCTTGAAGGCTCGCGCCCTGTCGACGGCCGGCAGGGCCGGATCGACGATGAAATAGGAGGAGATGGAGATCCAGCCGCCGTCGCGTTGACCGACGTAGCCGGCCGCGATGCCGTCGGCGCTTCCGAGCCTCGGCACGTTGGCCTCGAGGGCCGTCTTGAACCGGCCCTCCGGCGGCGATACGAGGGAGCTCCACAGGTCCGCGGCGCAGCACGAGGCGGGGTCGAAGGCCAGGTCGGGGCCGCGGTACCGCGCCTCGATCCTGCCGGTCCCCTCCGGGATGGCGGGATCGGGATAGACCACCCATGTGGGCCTGACGACCCCCGGCTTCGGGTTCCGGGGTGGGCCCTTCGTCCAGGGCTCGCGTCCCGCGGCCCAGCCGCCGAAGGCGGACTGCGCGGCGGCGCGAAGCTCGTCGGGATCGATGTCGCTGCCGACGAAGATCGCCGCGTTGTTCGGCACGAACCAGGCGGAGGCGAGGACCCGGAGCGAGGCGAGCGTCGCGGAGCGCACGACCTTCTCGCTCCCCGCGGGATCCCGCGTCCAAGGGTATTTGGCGAAGAGCCTTCTCTCGAGCGCGGCCTCGTAGATCGAGTCCGGATCCGCCGAGCGGTCCCTGATCTCCTGCGCGACCGCCTCTTTCCCCGCCGCGAGCTCGTCGGCGTCCAGAACGGGCGACTCGAAGAGACCGGCCAGGAAGACGAGGGCGCGCGGGACTTCGGAGGAGGGCAGGGTGACCCGGTAGTCGACGCTCTCCGCGCCCGTTCCCCCGCTCGATCCGGTGACGCCCAGAGAGGCGAAGGCAGCCTTGACGCTCGCCGATCCGGGATGCGCGGCGGAGCCGCCGAAAAGCATGCGCTCGTAGAGGCGGAAGAGCCCGGCGCTCTCCGGCCCCTGGGATATGGCGCCCGTCCTGAACGCGATCCGGATCCGGGCGGCCGGGAGGGCGTCGTCGCGGTAGGCGTAGACCTCGAGACCGTTGGCGAGCGTGAAGCGGTCGAGCCCTGGTATGCCGCTCAACTGCTCCGCGACCAGGACGAGAGCGGAGGCAGCCGACAGCAGGGAAACCAAGAGTAGGATTTTCTTCATTGCGCGGCAAGAGTAGCCCTGGGCCACGGGCATGTCAACGTGATTGCCGATGCCGGGCGCACCATGCTAGCATGGCTCTGCATCATGCCCCCCCCACAGTATCGAAGGCGCGCTCTCTCTTACGCCCGACGGCGCGATCGGAGCCTGGGCTGGCCCGCCTTGGAATCGCAGCAGGCGGCCGCTCTCGCGGTCTCCCTGGCTGCGGCCCCCGGGGAGGGCGGATCCTCCTCCGCCGGCCTCTCGCCGCCGCCCGGGCTCCTGCCCTTTCCGAGGCCGGCGCGTCGAGCGCGCACCTTCGGCGATATCGCCCGGCTCGTACTCGCGTGCGTCGCGGCCCTTCAGCTCTCCTACATCGTCGCGACGGTCCTCCTAATCTCGGCCTACCGCTACGTGGACCCCCCGGCCACCGTGCTCATGGCCTACCGGAAATGGGGCTTCGGCTGGCGCATCCAGAGTCCGAAGCCGGTCCCGTTCCGGAGGATTCCCCGCTACATCCGCTCCATGCTGATCTCCGTCGAGGACGGCAAGTTCTACGAGCATCATGGCATCGATCTCGAGGCCTTCCGGCGCGCGAGGGAGATCAACAAGCGCGTAGGCCGGCCGCTCTACGGCGGCAGCACCCTCACGATGCAGGTCGCGCGCACGCTATTCCTCGTTCCCGAGAAGAGCTATTTCAGGAAGTACCTCGAGATCCTGACGGCGCTCGAGCTCGAGGCGCTCCTGCCGAAGGACAGGATCCTGGAACTGTATTTCGGCTATGCCGAATGGGGGAAAGGCATCTTCGGGATGGAATCCGCCGCGCGAAAATGGTACGGCCGCGGAATTTCGTCCCTGTCGCGCGACGAATCCGCGCGCCTCGTCGCTCTCCTGTCCTCGCCCATAAAGTACGGGCCGGGGACGCTGCAGAGGAACGGAATACTGCGCGAGCGATACGAGTATCTGTCCGCGCGATTCGATCCGCAGGCGCAGGCGCCAGCCCCCGCCGCGGACGCGCCGCCGCCGCCCTCTCCCGAGCCGGGAGCGGAGCCGGAGACTCCCGCCGAGCCTCCGAGGACGCAGGAGTCCCCATCGGCCTCGCCCTGACGCGGAGCCGGGAAGGCCCGCGGCCGGCGCCGGTCCGGCGCCTCGAGCGTCCCGAGTGCCCGCTAGGGCCTCAGGGCCTTCGCGATTTCCCTGTCCAGGGCGTCGGCGAAGGCCTTCGCCTCGCGGGGCCCCCAGCTCGAGCGCCGGGAAGACTCGGGAGCGAGGCCGAGGGCGCGAAGCTCGACGGCCGCGTCGCGGAGGGAGCGCCGCTCGCGCGCATTCTCGGAGGTGAAGACGCCTCCCCGATCGTTGAGGACTCGCAGGCCCATGTCGGCCAGGCGCTCGGCGAGGGGCAGGTCCCTCGTGACGGCGAGGTCGCCCGCCACCGCGTCCCGGGCGATGCGATCGTCGGCGGCGCCTTCGCCACGGCTCGCGTCTTCACGCTCCCCGGGGCCTCCGACCTCTATCGCCTCGACTCCGGGACCGAGCTCGAGGGGCGGCATCCGCGCCGCTACGAACACCGCGCGAAAGCGGGCGTGCCTCCCTTCGGCGGCGGCCGCGGCGGCCTCGCCGAGGGCGCGTCGGCAGATCAGCCTTCGCAGCTCGGCCTGGAGGCTGTCGCCGTCCGCCCATATCGTCACGGAAACACGGGAACCGAGGCTCGGAAGACCAGGGCCTTCTCCGGCGGGGCTCCCTCGGACGATATCTCGTAGTCGCAGGCGTCGGCGGCGACGAAGGCGGCCTCGCCTCGGCCCAGGGAGACGCCACCCTCTCCCGGGCAATCGATGACGGCCTTCCCGGAGCCGCAGAGCAATATCTCGGGCCCGTGCGAGCCTCGGCGGTAGCTCCGTCCCGGCCCGACCTCGATCCGGGATATCTCGAAATCGGGCACGAAGATCGGATAGGCCTCCTCGCAGGGAGCGACGACCGAGGGACGGACTGGAGGCAGGCTCTCGGGGTTGAAGCTGAGCACCGATACGAGTTCCGGCAGATCGACGAATTTGGGCGTGAGGGCTCCCCGGATGACATTGTCCGAGTTCGCCATGATCTCGAGGCAGGTGCCCGCGAGGTGGGCGTGCAGCTCGCCGGGCGCGATGAACGAGGCTTGACCGGGCTCGAGGACGATGTGGTTCAGGATGAGGGGCATGATCGCGCCCACGTCCCCGGGGAAGAGCTCCAGGATCCGCAGCACCCATCGGAAGGCTCCCTCCCGCCCCGCGGGGAGCTCTCCCGATTCGAGGGCCCCGGCGATCCTCCTCGCGGCGGAATCGAGGAGGGACGAGCGCGACCGTTCGTCCGCCGAGACCAGGCCGTAGAAGAATACCGACAGCTCGACGCGGCTCGGGTCGCGCTCGAGGCGCGCGAGGCTGCGCTCGAACTCCCCGGGCGCGGCGAGCCTCATGTTGGCGATGATCTCGGCGACCGGCCTGAACCCGCAAACGAGCTCGAATCGGGTGAGCGCGACCGCCATCTCGGGCTTGTGGTTGGGGTCGCGGTAGTTGCGCTCGGCCGCGTCCACGGGGATCCCGCCGAGGTTCTCCCTCTCGTAGCCGAGCTGGGCCTTGCGCTTGCCGGGATGCGCTTGTATGGAGAGGGGCGTGCCCGCGGAGAGCACTTTGAAGAGGAAGGGAAGGGTGCCTCCGAGCTTCTCGAGGACGGCGGGCCCGAGGGTCGCCGCGGGGTCGCGCCGGATCAGCTCGTCCAGCCCGATCCTGACTCCCTCCACGATCGCGGTCGAAGGGGCGCTGGGATGGGCGCCCATCCATATCTCGGCGAGCGGGCCGCCCCCGGGATTGGCGATCCCCAGCGCCTCGCTTATCCCGTCCGTGCTGCCCCAGGCGTAGCGCTGGACGGAGTTCTCCAATCGGAAGACTCGCATGCGCGAGAGTCTACACGATCCCCGGACGGCGGGCAATCGCGGACTACCAATCGAAGAGGAACTTCCCCACTGCCCTCGCTATCGCCTCGAGGCCGTCCGCGACGAGGCGGCACTCGGGCAGGCTCTGGATGAAGAGCTGGCCGTAGCGCTTTGTGGCGATGCGAGAATCAAGGATCACCACGGCGCCGCGGTCCTCCGAATGGCGGATGAGGCGGCCGAAGCCCTGCTTGAGCCGGATGACGGCCTCGGGAAGGGATATCTCCATGAATGCGTTCCCGCCCTTGCTCTCGACGGCCTCGCTCCGCGCGAGCTGCACCGGATCGGTCGGGACGCGGAAAGGGAGCTTGCATATGACCACGAGCTGGAGGGTCTCCCCCGGCGCGTCTACGCCCTCCCAGAACGAGTCCGTCGCGAAGAGGACCGATCCGAGGTCGGCCTTGAAGGCGTCGAGGAGCTTAGAGCGCTCGTCCTCGCCCTGCCGCAGGAGCGTGATCCCGAGTTCGGCCATCTTGGGCCGGGCGACCTCGTAGGCGCTCTTCATCGCCTCGTAGGAGGTGAATAGCACGAGGGCGTGGCCCCGGGAGGCTTCGAGGAGACGGGGCACCGCCCGGTCCACGTAGTCGCGGTAGGCCGGGCTTTCGGGGCCGGGCGCCCCCGTGTCGACCGCGAGCAGGGCGTTGGTCCGGAAGGGGAAGGGCGAGGGATAGACGGCCGTCTCGACGGCCGCCGCGGATCGGGCCAGGCCCACGCGACCCTTCCAGAAATCGAAGCTCCCGCCCACCGAGAGCGTCGCCGAGGTGCACACGACCGACCGGAATTTCGTGAAGACCGCCTCGTCCATGAGGCCGGTGATGTCGAGCGGAGTCTGGGTGTAGCGGACGAAGGCCTCGCCCTGGCTCGTCCTGCCCTTCTCCATCCAGAAGACGGTCTCCGGCGAGTCGGCGAAATCCTTGAACCTGGCGCAGAAGGAGGCGGTATCGCCGAGCCAGCGGAGGTATTGCCTCGCCTCGTAGATCGTCCGCTCCTGGGCGAGCTCCTCGGGACCCTCCGAAAGGGCCGCGTCGAGCGCGTCGCTCAGGGACTGGGCGCAGGAGAGGAGCTTGCGCTCGAGCGCCGCCATCGGCGAGAGGAGGAAGTCCTGGAGGGCGGGGCTCCTCTCGGAGAGTCGGTAGCTCCGCTCGGCCTTATGGCCGGCCGGCGCCGCGGGCGGGGCCTCGAAGAGTCGGACGGCGCGGCTGTCAAGATCGTCCATCGCCCTTCGCGCCTCGGCTATCGCGTCCGGGAGCCCGTCGAGGCTGCGCGCCGGGAAGTCGCGCAGAGCGAGGAGGCGGGGAATGAGACCGAAGGAGCGGCCGCCCTTTCGGCGCGTCAGGCGGGAAAGGCGCTTGTTGACCGAGAAGCGCGTCATCTCGGCCGAGAAGAAGGCGGTCGCGCTCGACTCGACGGCGTGGGCCTCGTCGAGGACGAGGGCGCGGAAGGCCGGCAGCACGGCCGTGGCCTCGTAGCCGGCGCCGCCCATCCGAGCGGCGAGATCGGCGAAGAGCAGATGATGGTTGGCGACCACCACGTGGGCGTCCGCCGCCTCGCGTCGGGCCCTGAGCGCGAAGCAGCCTTCCCGCTCGGAGCAGCGCAGGCCGAGGCAGGCCTCGGACTCCGAGCAGACGCGCGACCAGAGCTGCTCGTCCGGATAGAAGGATAGGTCGGCCCTGTCGCCCGTCGCCGTCGTGCCCGCCCAGCCCTCGATGCGGCGCAGCGGATGATCGTCCCCGGCGAAAATCCCCTCCTCGTCGAGGGCTTCGCGCAGGCGCGCGCGGCAGAGGTAGTTGCCCCGGCCCTTTACGAGGACGGCCTTCGTCTTTTTCCTGAAGAGCTTTTGGACTATGGGTATGTCCTTGTCGACAAGCTGCTTCTGCAGGTTGATCGTCGCCGTGGAGACGACGACGCGCTCCTCGTTCCTTATCGCCCAGGCGAAGGCGGGCACCAGATAGGCGAAGGACTTCCCGACGCCGGTTCCCGCCTCGGCCGCCAGGACTCCGCCGTCGTTGAAGGCGCTGGTGACGTCGCGCGTCAGGCGGACCTGGCTCTTGCGCGGCTCGTAGCCCGCGATCAGGCCGGAGAGCTTGCCGCCTTCGTCGAGGACGCCGGAGATCTCGTCCTCGTCGAGCCTGGAATAGGGCTTGCGCCTCGCGGGCTCGGCCACTACGTGCACTCGATCGACGGGGTTGTTCACTATATAGGAGCCGACGCCCGAGGATCCGGCCTCGGCGGAGACGCCGACGTCGGCCTCGCTGGGTCTGAGCGTCCCGGAAGGATGGTTGTGCACGATGACGTCCCCGCGCTCGAGGTAGGCCGCCAGGGCCGGCACCGAGGATCTGGTGCCCCGGGCGACGACCAGGACTTCGTCGATCCGTCCGTCCTCGCCGATTCGGCAGGCGGCGAAGACCTCGCCCCCGCCGTTCTCGGCGATCTCCCCCCGCAGCGTTTCGGCCGCCTCGGGAGTGAAGCGCTCGGACGCGTCCATCCCGGCCTAGTGGCCTTCGCCGCGCGCCATCGCGCTGCCGTGGGCCATCAGGGGGGCCAGGGCGGCGGCGCAGAATCGCGCGGCCCTCTCGCTGCCGGGAAGATTGACGAGGATCTGCGGGCCCCGCATGCCCGCCTCGCCGCGCGAGAACACGGCCATCGGCGTCTCCTCCAGCGAACGGGCGCGGAGGTACTCGGCCAAGCCCGGGAGGAGCCGGTCGCAGAACTCGCGGGTCGTCTCCGGCGTCACGTCGCGCGGCGCCGGCCCGGTCCCTCCCGTCGTCAGGATCCACTCGGCCTCGGGATGCCGCGCGAGGGCCTCGAGTATGGCGCCGCGCTCGTCGGGCGCTATCTCGCGCACGATCGAGGAGTCGGGCAGGGCGGCCCGGAGGACCTCCTCCACCGCGGGGCCGGAGCGATCCCCGTAGACTCCCCGGTAGGCCCTATCGGAGACCGTAACGACAGCGATCCGCAACGCCGGCCTCCCCCGCGCGCAGGACGCGCGCGAAAACCCCGCGCCGGGGCATCACGCAGTCCCCGACGAGGCGCCTGATCTCGCAGGCCGCGTGGCATTCCTTCCCGATCTTGGAGATCTCGAGCTCGGCCGTCCCCAGGTAGAGCCGAGTGCCCAGGGGCAGCTCGTGCAGGATGACCCCCCTCGTGGTGACGTTCTCGGCGAAGTCGCCCGGGGCGAGGGGGGGGGCTCCCGGCGAGGCCTCGGCGCAGGCCGCGGAGGCCGCCTCGATCTCCTCGACCGCGAGGAGGGATACCTGCCGGTCCTCGAGGACGCCCGCGTGGGCGTCGCCTTCGATTCCCCGCCCGACGGCGAAGCTGGCCCGGAGTATCGGACTCTTCCGGGTGCCCATCCTCGAGGAGACGTTGAGCGAGACTATCTCGAACTCTCCCTGGCCGGCCGGGCCCGCCATTCAGACTTCCCCCTTCGTCTTCGCGACGAGCCTTATGTCGCGCAGGACCATGCCCGGGTCCACCGCCTTGCACATGTCGTAGACCGTCAGGGCGGCTATGGAGACGGCGGTCAAGGCCTCCATCTCAATGCCCGTCTTGTCGGTACAGCTCGCCGTCGCCTCGATGGCGATCCCGGCATCGTCGACGCGCAGCTCGACCGCGACATGCTCGATCTCGATATTGTGGCACAGGGGCACGAGCTCGCTCGCGCGCTTCGCCCCCATTATGCCCGCGATGCGGGCGGCGGCGAGGACATCGCCCTTCTGGAGGGCGTTGCGCCGGACCAGCTCGACCGTCGAAGGAGCCAGATCGATCCGGCCCGCGGCCGTCGCAGTCCTGCGGACGCGCGGCTTCGCCGAGACGTCCACCATGCGCGCGGCCCCGGCCTCGTCGACGTGGCTCAGGCCCTCTTCCATGTCATCCTCCTATCTGGGCGGGCGAGAAGCCCTCGCAGCGCAGTCCGATCGGGGGCTTGGCGAGGACTGCCCGCCGGATGCTGCCCTCGACGTCGCCGAAATCGACGGGGATGCCCTCAGCCCCGTGCAGGCAGGGCCTGAGGGTGCCGTCGGCGAGGAGTCGGATCCTATCGCAGCGCGAGCAGGGGGGAGGCCGGTCGCAGGGACCCCCGTCCCGCTTCTCCTCGTCCAGTCTGTAGCGCGCGATGCTCTGGAAGCCCATTCCCTGCCCGGCGGCCCAGGCAGCCACGCCCTCGAGGTCGGCTTCGCGACCCTCGAAGGCCACGGCGTTGAGCTTCACCCTCAGCCCGGCGTCGCGGGCCGCCAGGGCTCCCTCCAGGGCGTCGCGGAGCCGGCCGCCCCGGCTGAGCTCGGCGAATCTCGCGGGGTCGACCGAATCGACCGACACGTTGACCGATTTCAAGCCCCTGGCCGCGAGATCCTTCGCGACGGGCGCGAGCAGGGTGCCGTTGGTGGTCATAGCGAGCTCTGTTATGCCGGGCAGGGCCGCGATGAGGGACACGAGGGTCCCCACGCCCCTGCGCGCGAGGGGCTCGCCACCGGTGAGCCTCACCTTGTCGAAGCCCAGGCGGGCGGCCGCCGCCGCGACCTGGGCCATGCGCTCGTAGGAGAGAATGCGCTCGTGGGGCATAGACGCCACGCCCTCCGCCGGCATGCAGTAGACGCAGCGGAGATTGCAGCGGTCGGTCACGGATATCCGCAGGCAGCGGATCTCACGGCCGAACGAGTCGAGCATCGACCACGCTCCCTTCCGCCATGCCTTCGACGCCTATGGCGATGCCTATCAGACAGTCGGCCTCCCCCAGGACGCTCAGCATGGACGATCCCCGGTACTCGAGGGGCCGGACCGAGGGTAAACCCTCCGCGCCCCGCTCGAGCCGCGCCGGCAGATATTCCTCGCGATCCGTTTCCCCGCGCGACACGGCGGCGGCGAGCCGGGCTCCGACGGAGCGCGGCTTCCAGGCGAGGCCCGAGCGCGCGGCCAGATAGGGGCGCACCAGCATCTCGAAGGCGACGAAGGATGAGACGGGGTTGCCGGGTAGGCCGAAGGCCGCCGCGCTTGCGCGAGCGCCCGCGCCGCCGCGCCGCGTTCCGAAGAAGACCGGCTTGCCCGGCCTCATGGCCAGGCCGTGAAAGACCTCCTCGACCCCGGCGCGGACGAGCGCGCGCGGTACGCGGTCGAAATCGCCCATCGATACGCCCCCCGACACGATCAGGACATCCCGTCCCTGGAGGGCCGCCTCGATCGCTCGGAGGAGCGAATCCTCGTCGTCCTTCGCGACCCCGAGGAAGCTCGCGTCGCAGCCGCAATCCAGCGCCTGCGCGGCGAGCAGCGGACCGTTGGAATCGTAGACGGCGCCGGGCCCGAGGGGCGAGCCGGGCGACGCGAGCTCGTCGCCCGTGGAGAGGACCGCGACCCGCGGGCGCTCGGCGACGAGGATCTCGTCATAGCCCGAGGAAGCCAGGATACCGATATCCTGGGGCCTGAGGACGCGCGCGCCGAACAGGAGCTCGCCGGCTCTCTGATTCGCGGCGCGCCGCACGAGGTTGTCCGCCTCCTCCGCGCGGGTGAACCTCACCAGGGCCGAGTAGAGGAGCCCCGGCCCGGGAGGCGACAGGGCCTCGGTCCATTCGATGCGCTGGACGGCAGCCGTTCCGGGCGGCACCATCGCGCCGGTCATGATGCGGACGCATTCGCCCGGTCCCAGGGGCGGAAGGCGGGACGCTCCCGCGGCCGCCAGCCCGGTCACGCGCCACGGCCCTTCCGGCGCCGGCAGGGAAGAGGAGTGGGCGAAGCCGTCCATCGCCGACTTGTCGAAGGGGGGCTGGTCGACTCTGGCGCGGGCCTCCTCCGCGAGGGCCCGGCCCAGGGCCCTTTCCAAGGGCACTCTCTCGGTCCTCGGCGGGGGCGCGGCTTCCAGCGCGAGCCGCAGCGCCTCCTCGACGCGCAGGGCGCCGATGGCCCCGCCAGATTCGGCAGGATCCCCTTCCTCGTTCTTCGCGCGTAGTGTCATGCCTGGATGATCTCCGCGGAAGGATCATACTCCATTAGCGCGAGCGTCGAGAACCCCGTGCGTTCCGCCCTAGGCCGAAAAGGATATGAGCGCGCGAGTCCCGCCGCTATTCTCGATGCGGAGCTCCGCGTCGAGCTGCTGGGCCAGGAGGCGCACGAGGGTTATGCCCATGCTCGGGCTGTCGGGGCCGAGGAAGCCGTCCGGGATGCCTGCGCCGTCGTCGGAGACCCTCAGGCTTATCCGGCCCCCCTTCTCCGCGAGCTCGACGCGGACCTCGCCTCCCTCTCCCGATGGGTCGTAGGCGTACTTGAGCGCGTTCGAGAGGAGCTCGTTGAGGATCAGTCCCAGGGGGACCGAGCGCTTGGTGTCCAGGAGGACGCGATCGGCGCTCAATCCGAGGGTTATGCGCGCGGGATCGAGGTTGTAGGTCGAGAAGAGGGATTTCGCGAGGTCTTGGACGTAGAGCGCGAGGTCCACGCTCTCGGGATCCTCGGAGAGATAGAGCCGCTCGTAGATCGCCGAGATCGACCGCACCCTCGCGATGGCCTCCGACAGGACTCTGCCGGCCTTGGATCCGGGAGAGTTCCCCTTCTCGAGCTCGAGGAGGCTCGTGACCACATTGAGGTTGTTCTTCACCCGGTGCTGGAGCTCCTTCATCAAGGTGTCCTTCTCGGCGAGGAGCCGCCTGAGCGACTCCTCGGATCTCCTGCGCCCGGATATGTCGTGGACGATCGAATGGAGGAGGACCCTGTCCCCTACCTCGATGGGACTCGAGAACACTTCGACGTCGCGCAGCTCGCCCGAGGCCAGGCGGTGCCTGAAGTAGAAGTGGTTCTCTTCGCTCGCCCTGGCGCTCCGCAAGCTTTCTCGGATCTCCTCGAGCGGCGAGGCGTTGATGTCCGTCACCTTCATCTTCACGAGCCTCTCGGGCGCGTAGCCGTAGAACTTCGAGGCGGCGATATTGGCGTCCAGTATCTCGGATGTCGCCGGATCGATGAGGAGCTTCACCGCCGAGCTCTTCCTGAAGCTCTCCCGGTAGAGCTGGTCGCTCTCCTTCAACCTGCGCTCCGCGTCCTCGCGGAGCTCCCTGCTCTTCATGGAATCGAGGGCGAAGGATATGTCCTGGGCCAATTGGGCGAGGAGTCCCGTCGCTTCCGGGTCGAAGAAATCGAGTTCGCCCGAATAGAAGCAGAATACGCCGATGACTTTCGAGCTCGAGCGAAGCGGGAAGCCGGCCATCGATCTGTAACCCCTGGCGAGGGCCCCTTCGCGCCACGGCTCCGTGCGCTGATCGCGCTCTATATCGGGGCTCACCGACAGCCGGCCCTTGCGCAAGGCCGTTTCGGCCGGACCCCGGCCCGCCGACGATCCGGAGATCGGTATCGCAAGGCCGTCGAGGTAGCCGTCGACGGCGCCGGCGCTCGCGAAGGGCCTGGCGACACCCCCGTCCTCGTCGACCAGTCCGATCCAGGCCATTCGGAGCCCGCTACGCGACGCGGCTATGCTGCAGGCCCCCTCGAGGAGCCTGCGGAAATCGGTCTCGCGAACGATCAGCTGCATCGCCTCGCTCACCGCGGCCCGCACGCGAACGAGCCTGGCGGCCCTCTCCTCGCCGACCTTCCTCTCGGAGACGTCGAGGGCGTGGATGATGAGGCCCTGCGCCTCGATGCTCTCGCTTCGCAGGAGGGAGACGCTTTCGTCGACCCAGACGAGTCGGCCCTCTTTGTGGAGGTACCGGGCGATGAAGCGGATCGTGGTCCGGCTCCCGCTCAGGAGGTTCTTGACCGCCTCCTCGCCCAGCGCCAGGTCCTCGGGGTGCATGTGGGCTTTGAAGTCGAGGGAGGTCGCCTCCATCATCGTGTAGCCGAGCATGGCGCAGAACGAGCGATTCATCATGCGCAGGTCTCCGGACGGGGAGAGGAGGGCCATCCCGACGGGCGCGTTGGCGAAGGCCGCCCTGAACCTCGACTCGCTGTCCTTGATGAGATCGTCCGCCAGCTTCCTCTCGGTAATATCCCTCGTGATCGACAGGATACACCTCGCCCCTTCGATCTCTATGACTTTGGCGGATATCATGCCGGTGAAGAGGCTGCCGTCCTTGCGCCTGAATTGGGCTTCCAGGCTCGCGGTCTCCTCCGCGCCCGCGAGGCGCCGGACGAGGGTCTCCCTGTCCTCGGTCCGCGCCCATACGCCCGCGCCGCCGGGCAGGGAGGATCGCCCGGCGACCTCCTCCCTCGCGTAGCCCGTCATTTCGGTAAAGCCGGCGTTGGCGTCTATGAAGACGCCGTCGGAGAGGCGGTCGATAGTGATCGAGTCCGGGATCAGCCTGAAGACTCTGAAGAATTTCTCCTCGGAGGAGGCGAGCCGGCGGTTGGACGCCGTCAGCTCCTCGACCGTCACGCGCAGCTGCTCGTTGGCCGCCTCGATGGCCATATTCTGGGCGTTTATGCTCTTTCGAGCGTCGAAGAGCCTGAAGGCCATCCGGATCGACGCGTCGAGCACGGTTATACCGGAGTTCTTGACCACGTAGCCGTAGGAGCTGATCTCCTCGGTCGACTCGACGATGGACTCCTCCGTATGGGACGAGAGGAAGACGATGGGAATGTCCCGGCTCCTCAGGATCTCCCTTGCCGCCTCGGTGCCGGACATCCCCTCGCCGAGATTGATGTCCATCAGGATGAGGTCGATCCCCTCGGGGGCCTCGGCCATCCGGGCCAGGGCGGATTCTCCCGTGAATACGTGCTCGACGGAGTAGCCTCGCTTGCCCAGTATGGATGCGGTGCCCATGGCCAGGATGGCCTCGTCCTCGACGAGAAGCAAGCTTCTCCTTCCGCCCATGCCTCAAGTATGGCGGAAGAGGGGGAACTTTAGTAGATGGAGCGGCGTCAGGGCAGGCGGGTCTCCCCCATGAGGAAGCGGTCCACCTCCCGCGCGGCGCCCCTGCCCTCGGCGATGGCCCAGACGACGAGGCTCTGACCGCGCCTCATGTCGCCGGCGGCGAAGATGCCGGGAGCGCTCGTCGCGAAGGAGCCGTAGCCGGCCTTCGCGTTGCCGCGCTCGTCGGTCTCCACCCCGAAGGCCTTGAGCGGGCCTTCCTCGGGGCCGAGGAAACCCATCGCGATCAGCACCAGGCCGGCGGGGATTGTCCGTTCGCTTCCCGGGACTTCCTGCGGCCCGAAGCGGCCCTTCTCGTCCTTCTTCCACTCGACGTCGACGACGACGACGCCGCTCACGCGGCCCTCCTTGTCGCCCAGGAACCTCTTCGCCGTAACGAGGAAGATCCGGGGGTCCGAGCCGAAGAGCGCGGCTGCCTCCTCCTGGCCGTAGTCGGTCTTGAGTATCTTGGGCCAGCGCGGCCAGGGATTGTCGGGAGCGCGGATCTCGGGAGGGCGCGGCATGATCTCGAGCTGGGCCACGCTTCTCGCCCCTTGGCGTATGGAGGTGCCGACGCAGTCGGTGCCCGTGTCGCCGCCGCCGATTATCACGACCGCCCTGCCCTTGGCCGATATGAACTTTCCGTCGGCATGGCCGGAGTCGAGGAGGCTCCTCGTGTTGGCCGTGAGGTAGTCCATCGCGAAGTGTATGCCGGCGAGCCCGCGTCCCTCTATCGGAAGGTCCCGCGGCCTCGTGGATCCGCAGGCGAGGACGACGGCGTCGTTCTTGGCGCGCAGGTCGTCGGCCTGGAGCCCCATCCCGCTCCCCGGGCCCCGGCCTACCTCGACGCCCGGCACGAAGCGCACGCCCTCGGCCGCCATCAGGTCGATGCGGCGGGCCACGACCTTCTTGTCGAGCTTCATGTTCGGGATGCCGTAGATGAGTATCCCGCCGATCCGGTCCGCCCGCTCGTAGACGATCACCTCATGGCCCGCCTTGTTGAGCTGATCGGCGCAGGCTAGGCCCGCGGGCCCGGAGCCGACGACCGCGATCTTCCTGCCGGTCCGCCTCGCGGGAGGCTCGGGGACGAGCCAGCCTTCCTCCCAGCCGCGGTCGATGATGCTCACCTCGTTGTTCTTTATCGCGACAGCCGGCAGGGGGATGGCTCCCACCGTGCAGGCTCCCTCGCAGGGGGCCGGGCAGACGCGGCCGGTGAATTCGGGGAAATTGTTCGTCAGCCTCAGCCGACTCAGGGCCTCGCGCCAGAGGCCGCGATACAGCAGGTCGTTCCATTCGGGGATGAGGTTGTTGATCGGGCAGCCCGAGGCGGCGCCGTCGTAGACGACGCTGCCGTGGCAGAAGGGAGTGCCGCAGTCCATGCAGCGGGCCGCCTGGTCGCGGAATTCCGCCTTGGTCTTGAAGGCCGTATGGAACTCGTTCCAATCCTTGACCCGCTCCGCCGGGGCTCGGTCCGGCGGCAGGGCGCGCTCGTATTCGATGAAGCCGGTAGGTTTGGCCATGCTGTCTCCTAATTGCCGGATACTCGGGCGAGGTCGAGGTTGTTCTGGTCGAAGGCCGCCATGAGGGCCATCTCGCCCGAGAGCCCGTCGCGCGAGGCCTTGTCGATCGCGATGATCATGCGTTTGTAGTCGCGCGGCATCACTTTGACGAAGCGCTTCACCGCGCCGGCCCATCCGGCGAGCATCCGCTTGGCGCGGGCGCTTCCGGTCGCCTTCGCGTGGCGCTCGACGAGCTCCCGCAGGCGGGAGATCTCCGCCGGATCGGTCAGGTCCTCCAGATCGACCATCTCCCGGTTGACGCGGGTCGGGAAGTTGCCGTCCCCGTCGTGGACGTAGGCGACGCCGCCCGACATGCCCGCGCCGAAGTTGCGTCCGGTGCGGCCCAGGACGACGACGACGCCGCCGGTCATGTATTCGCAGGCATGGTCGCCGACACCCTCGACCACGGCGGATACCCCCGAGTTGCGCACGCAGAACCGCTCGCCGGCCATGCCGCAGATGTAGGCCTCGCCCGCGGTGGCCCCGTAGAAGCCCACGTTGCCGATGATGATGTTCTCGTCGGGCTTGAATGGCGAGGCCGCCGGCGGGTAGACGACTATCTTGCCGCCCGACAGGCCCTTGCCTATATGGTCGTTCGAGTCGCCCTCGATCGAGAGGGTCACTCCGCGCGGGAGGAAGGCGCCGAAGCTCTGGCCCGCCGAACCCACGAATTTGAGGCTGATAGTGTCCTCGGGCAGGCCCTTGGCGCCGAAGCGCTTGGTGATCTCGGCCCCCAGGATGGTGCCCACCACGCGATTGACGTTGCGGATGGGGATCGTGACCCTGACCTTGGCCGCGCGCTCGAGGGCCGGCTCGCAGAGGCTGAGGAGGACTCTCCTGTCCAGGGAGTCGTCGAGGCTGTGGTCCTGGGCCTTCTCGCAATGCCTGCCCCACTCGTTCGGCACCTGGGGCCTGTAGAAGATCTTCGAATAGTCGAGGCTCCGGGTCTTGGGATTGCCTTTGGCGGGCTCCATGTCGAGGAGGTCGGTCCTGCCGACCATGTCGACGAGCCTGCGTATCCCCAAGTCGGCCATGCGCTCGCGGAGGTCCCGGGCGATGAAGCGCATGAAATTCTCCACGTGCTCGGGCTTTCCCGCGAAGGCCTTGCGGAGCGCGGGATTCTGGGTCGCGACGCCTACCGGGCAGGTGTCGAGATTGCAGGCGCGCATCATGACGCAGCCGAGGACGACGAGGGGCGCGGTCGCGAAGCCGAACTCCTCGGCGCCGAGGAGGGCCGCTATCGCGACGTCCCGGCCGGTCATCAGCTTGCCGTCGGTCTCGACGGTGATCCGGGAGCGGAGGTTGTTGAGCAGGAGTGTCTGGTGCGTCTCGGCGAGACCCAGCTCCCACGGCAGGCCCGCGTGCCTGAGGGAGCTGCGCGGCGAGGCTCCGGTCCCTCCGTCGTAGCCCGAGATGAGGACCACGTCGGCGCGGGCCTTGGCGACGCCGGCCGCTATCGTGCCCACGCCGACCTCCGATACGAGCTTGACCGAGATCCTCGCCTCGGGGTTCCCGCACTTGAGGTCGTGTATGAGCTCCGAGAGGTCCTCGATGGAATAGATATCGTGGTGGGGGGGCGGCGATATGAGCCCGACGCCGGGCGTGGACTTGCGGCATTCGGCCACCCAGGGATAGACCTTTCGGCCGGGGAGCTGGCCGCCTTCGCCCGGCTTGGCCCCCTGGGCCATCTTTATCTGTATCTCCTTGGCGCTGACGAGGTACTCGCTCGTCACGCCGAAGCGGCCGGACGCGACCTGCTTGATCGCGCTGCAGCGCGAGTCCCCGTTGGCGTCTGGCGCGAATCGCTCGGGATTCTCCCCTCCCTCTCCCGTGTTGCTCTTGCCCCCGAGGCGGTTCATCGCGATGGCGAGCGCTTCGTGGGCCTCCTTGCTGATGGATCCGAAGGACATGGCGCCGGTCTTGAAGCGCTTCACGATGGAATCGACCTCCTCGACCTCGTCGATAGGGATCGCCTTCGTCGGCTTGAACTTCATGAGGCCCCTGAGGGTGCACTGCCGCGCGGACTGGTCGTCGATCAGCGCCGTGTACCGCTTGAAGGCGGCATAGTCGCCCTCCCTGCACGAGCGCTGGAGGAGATGGACGGATTCCGGGTTGTAGAGGTGGTACTCGCCGTCCTTGCGCCATTGCCAATCCCCGCCGATCGGCAGGGTGCCGTAGTCGGGAGCGCGCTCGTCGAAGGCGGCCGCGTGCCGCTCCTCGACCTCGGCCGCCAGCTCCTCGATCCCGATGCCGCCGATGCGCGAGGGCGTGCCCGTGAAGTACCTGTCGACAAGGGCGCCCGAGAGGCCCACGGCCTCGAAGATCTGGGCGCCTTGGTAGCTCTGCACCGTCGAGATGCCCATCTTGGACATGACCTTGATCACGCCCTTCGTGACGGCCTTCTTGTAGGTCATCACCGCCTTGTCGTGCGTCAGGTCGGGCAGGAAGCCCGTCTTGATCATGTCGTCGATCGCCTCGAAGACGAGGTAGGGGTTGATTGCCGACACGCCGTAGCCGATCAGCATCGCGAAATGGTGGATCTCCCGCGGCTCGCCCGATTCCAGGACGAGGCAGACGCGGGTCCGGGTCTCGTTCCGGATCAGGTGATGGTGGAGGCCCGCCACGGCGAGGAGGGCCGGTATCGGGATCGTGGTCTTGTTCACGCCGCGGTCCGAGAGGATGAGTATGTTGCAGCCTTCCGCGAAAGCCTTGTCGGCCTCGGCGCAGACGCGGTCCATGGCCCGCTCGAGCGCGGCGCCGGCGCCGCCCGAGCCTCCCTCGACCGACCGGTAGACGATCGGGATGGTCACCGCCTTGAAGCCGGCCCGCGTGATGTGGCGCAGTCTCTCGAGCTCGTCGTTGTCGATGAAGGGGCTGGAGAGCTTGATCTGCCTCGCGGCCTCGGGGGTCGGGTGGACGAGGTCGCCCTCCGAGCCCATGAAGGTCTCCGGGCCTATGACGATTTCCTCGCGGATCGCGTCTATGGGCGGGTTCGTGACCTGGGCGAAGAGCTGCTTGAAGTAGTTGTACAGGAGCTGGGGCTTGTCCGAGAGCACAGCGAGGGGAGTGTCGTTCCCCATCGAGCCGACGGGGTCGACGCCGTCGCGGACCATGGGGACCAGCACCTGGCGCTCGTCCTCGTAGGTGTAGCCGAAGGCCTTCTCGAGCCTCAACACGGTCTCGTGGCTGGGCTCGGGCAGGCGCGGCGGCTGCGGGAGGTCCTCCAGGCTTATCATGTGCTCGTCGAGCCACTCGCGGTAAGGATGCTCGCAGGCCGCCCTCTCCTTGATCTCGTCGTCGTCGATTATCCTCCCTTCCTTGGTGTCGATGAGGAGCATGCGGCCGGGCTGGAGCCTCTCCTTGCGTACGACGCGGTCCGCGGGGATGTCGAGGACGCCGACCTCCGAGGCGAGGATGACGGTGTCGTCGAGGGTGACGTAATAGCGCGCGGGCCTGAGGCCGTTGCGGTCGAGCACCGCACCCACGCTCGAGCCGTCGGTGAAGGCCATCGCCGCAGGCCCGTCCCAAGGCTCGATGAGAGTGGCGTGGTACTCGTAGAACGCCTTCTTCTCGTCGCTCATCGACTCGTGGCCCGACCAGGGCTCCGGGATCATCATCATCATGGCGTGGGAGAGGGGCCTGCCGGACAGGTAGAGGAACTCGAGGCAGTTGTCGAACATGGCGGAGTCCGACCCGCTCGGATTGATGATGGGCATGATCCGCGCGACGTCGGGCCCGAAGAGATCGGTCTTGATCATCGACTCGCGGGCGCGCATCCAGTTGACGTTGCCGCGGAGCGTATTGATCTCGCCGTTGTGGATCAGGTAGCGGTAGGGGTGGGCGCGCTCCCAGCTCGGGAAGGTGTTCGTGCTGAAGCGCGAGTGCACGACGCTGAGGGCGGACTCGAAGGCGGGGTGGGAGAGATCGAGGTAGAAGGGCTCGACCTGCTCGGAGGTGAACATCCCCTTGTAGACGATGGTCTTGCAGGAGAGGCTCGAGAAGTAGAAGTAATCGGCCGAGCTCTCGCTCCTTCCCTCGGTGGATTTCTCGGCGCGCTTGCGCACGACGTAGAGCTTGCGCTCGAAGGCCATGTCGTCGAGCCCGATGGCGGAGGCGCCGGGCCCGCGGCCCGGGTACTTGCCGATGAAGACCTGGCAGATATGCGGCATCACCGAGCGCGAGATGTTGCCGAGCGAGGACACGTCGACGGGGACGTCGCGCCATCCCAGGCAGGAGAGCCCCTCTTCGTAGATCAGCTTCTCGATGCGGCCCTTCACCACGGCCCTCGTGGAAGGATTCCGCGGCATGAAGACCATGCCCACCCCGTAGTCCCCGGCGCTCTTGAGCTCGATGCCCGACTCTGGGCATACCTCGGCGAAGAACCTCTGCGGGATCTGCGTGAGGATTCCCGCCCCGTCGCCCGAGTTGCGCTCGTAGCCCGCGCCTCCGCGATGGCTCATGCAATTGAGGATCGTGAGCGATTGGCTGACTATCTGATGGGACTTGCGTCCCTTGATGTTCACGACGAAACCGATTCCGCAGGAATCGTGCTCTTCCCGCGGATCGTACAGACCCTGTCGGGGCGGTAGTCCGGCGGGCATCTGCCCGTCCGTAAATTGTTGGCCCATCATACCTTCCTTTTGGAAGAATTGGGCACAAGAATCTAATTTTCTGTATAAAAAGTCAAGTGATTTGCAGGAAATTGCATAAATATACGAGAATCGTAGTAAATGAGGTTGAATAATGCATAAACTGCTGTCTATGCCATTTTTTTCTCGACCACGAACTTGCCGACGAGCGCATTTAATGCCTTCACCGATTCCGAGTTCTTGGTGCCGGCCTCGGCGATAGCCTCGGCGGCCTTGAAAATCTCGGTGATCCCTATGGTGATTTCTTCCATTCCGTTCTTGGTATCGGCCGAGATATCGGAGACTTGGTGCATGGCCCGCGTTATGGCGCCGACTTTCTCGCTCATGACCGAAGACGAGCTCCGGACTTCCTCGGTGGTTCCGAGCAGCGACGCGAGGGCCTCGAGGATCTGCTGCGCGCCGATGGATAGCTCGCTCGTCGCGTTCTTCATCTCGGACATGGAGAAGGCTACGCTCTTGATCTTGGCTACGATCTGGTCGAAGACCTCTCCCGTGCGGCGAGTGCTCTTCTCGGAGAGCTGGATGCTCGCGGAGACCTCGCCCAGGGCCTTGGTCACGGAATCGGCGCTCTCGGCGCTCGACTCGGCGAGGTTGCGGATCTCGTCGGCCACCACCGCGAAGCCCTTGCCGTAGTCGCCGGCGTGGGCCGCCTCGATGGCGGCGTTCATCGCGAGCAGGTTCGTCTTCGAGGCGATGTCCTGGATTATCTGAATCATCTCCATGATGACGCCGGCGGAATCGGCGACCTTCTTGATGCCTCGCTCGGTCTCCTCCATCTCGGATTGGCCGTCGAGGGCCGAGGACTCGAGCTCGTTGGCGATCTTCAGCTTCTCCTCGGCCGCGTCGGCGATGTTCTTTATGTTGGCGCTCATCTCCTCGATGCTCGCGCTCGATTCGTTGATGGCGGAAGCCTGGTCGGCGATGAGCTTGGCGAGGCTGCCGATGAACTCGTCGACGTCGGCCGCGGAATGCGCGCTGCCCGAGACCTCGGTGTCGAGGAGGATGATCTTGTTCTTCATGCCCTCGGTATTGGCCCTGATCTCGTGGAGGCTCGCGGCGGTCTCCTCGGAGCTCGCGGCGAGATCGGAGGAGATCGCCTCGGCCCCGATGGCCACCGACTTCACCTCGGTCATCATGTCCTGCAGGGCGGCTATGAAATTGTTGAAGAAGTCGGCCACCTTCCCTATCTCGTCCCGGCCCTTCGCGTCGGCCCTGACGGTCAGGTCGCCGGTGGCCGCCTTCCGGAACGTCGCTACATAGCTGGCGAGGGGCTTCATGACGACCCTGATGACGAAGAACAGGCCGAGTCCGATGCCGAGGGTCAGGACGAAGGCGGCGATGACGATATTGCGCGTGGCGGCGGCCTGGGTCAGGGCGGCCGCCCTCAGGGATGAGATGATCTCGAAGGCGCCGTGAACCTCCCCGGCTTTCCAGCCTTCCCTGACGCCGCCTACAGGATCGATCGATCCCGCGGGGTCCCCGTGGCAGAGGAGGCAGTCCTGGCTCAGCTTTATGGGGCGAAAAAAGTAGACGTTCCGCGAATCGGACTTGACGTACTCGCCGAGCTCCCCCGATTCGAGCTTCTTGAGCGCCTCGATCTCGATGCCCTTGGGCTCGTTCGCCGGGTTCCGGGGCTGGAATTTTGGGACTCGGAACTCGTAATCTCCCTCTTTCGCGTTCTTGCCGGCGACTTCGATGGCGGTGATTATCGGAACGGCCTCCATGAGGGTGGAGCGATCCACCTTCTTGGCGAGCGCCGCGAGGTCGGTCACGACCCCGGATTGGACGCGCTCGGCCATGGCGTCGCGCGTGGCCTCCACCGTGTAGACGATCGCCCTGCTCTTCTCGAGGATGGCCGACCTGGCCTGCGCGGTTATATCGCTTATGTAGAACTGGGCGATTATGACCGTAATGACGAGCATTCCCCCGAGCGAGAGCAGAAGGACCTTGAACTTCAGGTTGAGGTCGCGGATGCGCATTCCCCAAGTATAGGTCCGGAGCCCCTCGGGATCAAGCTCGGAGCCGGCCCGCCGGACTTCTCTCCGGGCCCGTTTACGGTATAGAGTGGCCTTCCCCGAACCGATATTCGATGGAAGGCCCATTCGATATATTGATGAAGGGAGCGAAGGCGAAGGGGAGATGACGGTAGGCCAGAAAGCGAGCGCAAGTCTCCTTATTGCCGTACTCCTCTTCGCGGCCTTCGCCGTGGCGGCCTTCTCGGGACTCTTCGACGTGATCGAATCGAGTTTCCGGAATCCGGCGCTCGCGCGGGGCATCGAGTCCTCGCTCGCCAAGGTCGCCGAGGCCGAGTCCGGCTTCCACGCCTCCAACCTGGCCCGCTTCGGCTCAGTCCTGGCCCAGGATCCGGTGAGAAGGAGCTTCCTGCCCAATCTCAGCTCCCAAGACGCCTTCGACCGGGCGAACCTCTTCGGAAAGCTCCAGGAGGAGACCGCGGGCCTCTCCGGCGTTCGGCTGATAGACTCCAACGGCAAGCGCCTGCACTTCAGCAGTATTCCCGGCGATATCCGCTCGAAAAGCCAGCTCGAGACTGTCTACCGCAACTACGGAGAGAGCGGCGACCCTCCCTACGATTCGGTGGCCGCTCCGGAGGGATCGAAGGGGCTCGTTCGGGTCGACCCGAGCTCGGGCCGCTTCGTCTATTCCCTCCCCTTCTCCGACAGCTACGGCATCTATAGGGGGAGCGCGATATTCCAAGTCTCGCTCGATGCCCTGGTCTCGCTTCTCGCGAGGGAAGACTTGGCCCCGGTGGGCGAGACCGTCGTGCCCGCGGGCGAGGCGGGACTCCTCCTCCGCGTGCCCGCGGCCTACCGATCGGTCCTCCCGCAGCATGTCGCCGAGCTCTGGTCCTCCGGGCTGGACGACAAGCCCATCCCGATCGCCGCCTCGGCCGGCACCGGCGAATCCTTCGTGCTGTTCTCCAGGCAGGTCGAGGGAGCCGGCCGCGTCGGCTTCATCGTGCCAGCGGGCGATTTCTCGCTGCCGGCGGCCATGAAGTGGATCCTCCTCGCGTCCTTCTTCGTGACCGCATACCTCCTCGCCTTTCTCCTGTTCAATATCAGGCAGGACCGCATGACGGTCCTCTCGGACAGGATCAAGCGCTTCCAGATCAACCTGCTCGAGGAATACGTCGAGAACAAGTCCGACTTGGATTTCGGACGTTGGCACCGCGAGCTCGAGTCCCGGAGGCCCGACGTCAGGAAGGCGATTCGAGCGGGCCTAGGCAGGGTGCGGAAGAACCGTCAGGCCGATGTAGACGACCTGATCGACAAGAGTTGGGACGAGATTCTCGCCGTGCTCGGAGGCAGGGCCGAGAGCGATCGCGGCCCCGTCGAGCGCAGCTCCATCGAGCGAAGCTCGATAGGACTCAAGGACATAGAGCGCCTCCTCGGCGAGGCCTTGAAAAGCGGCAGCTTCGTACTGCCCGCCGCGACTGTCATCGGACTCCCGGAAAGCGGCGCGAAGCCGCTAGCGCGCGCGACGCGCCCCGAAGTCGAAACTCCAGCCGGAATCGAAGCCCTCCAATCGGATTCGACGCCGGAAGAGGCCGACGATGTAGAGGAAGCGGAAGCCGTAGAAGAGCTGGAGCCTGCGGAGTCGGCCGAAGCCGTCGAACCCCGGTTCGCGGAACGCGAAACCCTCCAATCGGATTCAACGCCGGAAGAGGCCGAGGACCTAGAGGAAGCGGAAGCCGTAGAAGAGCTAGAGGCCGCGGACGTAACCGGGGCCGTCGAACCCCAGTTCGCGGAACGCGAAGCCCTTCAATCGGAATCTGCGCCGGAAGAGATCGAGGATATAGAGGAAGCGGAAGCCGTAGAAGAGCTAGAGGCGGCCGACCTAGCCGAGGCCGTGGAAGAGCTGGAAGCAGCGGAAGCAGCTGAAGAGGCCGACGGGGAAAGACCTCAGCTGGGCGGCGTCCAAGGAATACAGCCCGTATCCGTAAGATATGCCGACGAGCTCAACGCGGCGAGTCGAGCCGATGAGGCGGCCGAAGCGCCGGGACCACAGTTCGCCGAAGGCGAACTCGTACAATCAACTTTCTTGCGGTCTCCGGCGCCCTCTGCGCCGGAGGAGCTCGGGTCGGTAGAACCACAGTTCGCCGAAGGCGAGCTCGTACAATCAACTTTCTTGCGGTCTCCGGCGCCCTCTGCGCCGGAAGAGCTCGAGCCGGTAGAACCACAGTTCGCCGAAGGCGAACTCGTACAATCAACTTCCTTGCGGTCTCCGGCGCCCCCGGCGCCGGAAGAGCTCGAGTCGGTAGAAGAGCTCGAGTCGGTAGAAGAGCTCGAGTCGGTAGAAGAGCTCGAGTCCGTAGAAGAGCTCGAGTCCGTAGAAGAGCTCGAGTCCGTAGAGCCGATAACTGTGCAAGACTCGCGTTCGAACTCCACCAAGGCCTACGAGTTGTCCGCCAATGAGTATGACGACATCCCGGTCATTCCCGAATCCTCCGGTCTGGAGCTCGCGGACGAGGGCGATATTTCGGACATCATCGGATTCATCGACCTCGACGACACGACTCGCGCCGGGGAGCTCGACATGCTCGAGGCCGAGGCCGAAAACGAGGGAAGAGCCGATTTCGCCGAGCCCCTCGCCGTCTCCGAGGAGGATCGAGACTCCGGGCTCGAGCCTCTGGAGGAAGTCGAGTTCGAGCTCCTGCTCTCTTCTATAGACCTCTCCTCGCTCGAGCAATGGGACAAGGGACCGGCCGGAGCGGCCGAGGCCGACGCTACCAGGTCCGAAGCGGAGGCCGCTTCCGCCTTTTTGGCCGATACGCGCGGCGACGAGGAGAGTCTAGCTAGGTCCGAGGCAGAGGAGCTGTCGCTTTCCTCGGAGAGCGTGGAGAACGATGAAGAGCCCGCCAAGATGGAGGAGCTCGAGAGCCTGCCCTTGGCCGAGCCCGAGTCCCTTGCCGGTCGCGAAGACGCGGCGGGTGCCGCGATCTCGTTCGAGCCGGAAGGCGAAGCGCCGGGCGATAGCGACACCGATATCCTGGTCGATGCGGAAAAGGCCGAAGAGGAGGCCGGCGGCGGCGCATCGGACCTGGACCGCTATCTCGGGCCATGGATAGCCTATCGACCCTTCGCGGCCTTCGACAGAGGTCGCGTTCTCGAGGAGCTCCTCGTCGTCGGCGACGGACAGCCTTGGGAGGAGGTCGAATTCCTCGGTGAGGAAGAAGAAGAGATCTTTGACGGCGCCGAAGGCGGGATCATAGAATACCGGGACGGGGTATTCAGGCTGAACACGGATCTCGCGCTTTCGGGCTCGGAATCGTCGACCGGCGCCTCGGGAGAGGATAGCGAGATGCGCGCCTTGGTCGATTCCGTACTGGGCAGCGACGCGGAGCCGGGCTCCTCGTCCGCCGAAGCGCCCTAGAGCGGCAGGGCCCGGAGGGGAATCGATGGCTTCTTCAGTCCCCAAAGACTCTGGAACCCGCTCCCGCCTCGCCGGGGCGCGGGCCTTCGCCTTCTCGGCCGCCTTGGTCCTCGCGCTGTCCTTCGCGATCGCGTGGCCGATCTGGCTCTTCGCGACAAGCTGCGGCCCATGCTACACGGCCGCCGTCGCCGCCCTTGCCGTCCTATTCGTCGCACTTTCGGTAACGCGCGCCTTGCGCCGGCGGCACTCGGCTCGAGAGGGCCGCCGGGCACCATGAGACCGCCATCGCGCGCGGCGCTGGCGCTGCTGGCGGCGGCGATGGGCGCGACGGCCGCGGCCCAAGCCCAAGCCTATCCGGCATTGTCGTCCCTGGGGCCGGACGACGTCATCTCCATCCAGCGGCAAGAGCTGCTCGAGCAGTCCTACGCGGCCATACGGAGCGGCTCGAAGCCGCCCGACCTCGTCTTCTACACCTATACGGTCGGCGTGGCGATCGACCTTTTCTCGCTCGCCGCCCGCCTCGACCTGCCCTACGAGACTCTCGCCACCGTCAATCGCCTCGATCGGGCGCGCTCCTTCCTGCCCGGCGAACGCCTCCTGGCTCCGAGCGCTCCCGGGATCTTCGCGTCCCGGACCCCGGGCTCCGACTTGGACCTCCTCCTCTCCTATCGCGAGAAGGACTCGGGGTATCCGGTAACGGTCCGTGCCGGCGGCGAGGAATCCGTCCTCCTCTTCTACCCCGGGGCCGGCTTCAGCCCCGAAGAGAGAGCCCTCTTCCTCGGCCGACTCTTCCGCTTCCCCCTGCCTACGGGGGTCCTCTCCTCCGGCTTCGGCATGCGCGAGAAGCCTTCGGCGCATCGCGCCGCCCGTTGGGAGGGGATCGATCTCGCCGCGCCCATGGGGACGGAAGTCTACGCCGCGCGCGAAGGCAGGGTGGCGGAGGCCGGTGTCGACCCTGTCCTCGGGCAGTACATCGTCATACGGCACGACGGGGGCTGGTCGACAGTCTACGGCCATCTCTCGACCAGGCGAGTCCGGTTGAACGACGAAGTCGAATCGGGTATGATCGTCGGGAACGTTGGGTCGACGGGCGAGACCGCGGGTCCGCGCCTCCATTTCGAGGTGCGAGTCGTGCAGGAGGACCAGTGACCAGGCTATTCTCTTGGAACGTCAACGGGGTTCGGGCCTCCGCCGGGAAGGGCCTGTTCGATTGGCTGGCCGAGGAAAGCCCCGACGCTCTCTGCGTGCAGGAGACGAAGGCGAGCCCCGATCAGCTCCCTCCGGAAATCCTGTCTCCTCCCGACGGCCGCGGAGGCGTCTACCACGGCTATTGGGCTTCCGCCAAGCGCAGGGGCTATTCGGGCGTGGCCATCTTTTCGAAGCGCGAGCCCCGATCCATTTCCTTCCTCGGCGAGGGCGAGTACGACGAAGAGGGAAGGGCCCTCGTCGCCGACTTCGTCGACTACGTCCTCGTCTCGGCCTATTTCCCTAACAGCCAGGACGCGGGGCTCAGGCTCGGCTACAAGCTCGGCTTCTGCGACACGATCCTCGCGTTGTGCGACGGCATCGTAGCGTCGGGGCGCCACGTGGTCGTGGCGGGCGACTACAACATCGCGCACAGGCCGATCGATCTCGCCAATCCCAAGGCCAACGAAGGCAACCCGGGCTACCTGCCCGAGGAGAGGGCCTGGATGGACAGGTACCTCTCCTCGGGCTACGCCGATTCCTTCCGCCGCTTCAACGCCGAGCCCGGTCAGTACACGTGGTGGACCTACCGCGTCCCCGGAGCCCGCGAGCGGAACGTCGGCTGGAGGCTCGACTACCACTGCGTCGACGAGGGCTTCCTGCCCGCGGTCCTGGGCGCCGCCATCCATCCGTCGGTCATGGGCTCCGACCATTGCCCCGTCTCAATAGACCTGGATATATAGATATAGGAGTCTCTCGATGCGAATCCGCTACAACGCGCCCATCACCCTCACCTTCACGCTCGCGGCGGGCCTGGTCCTCCTGTTGTCGGGAACCCTCCTCCCGGGGCTGACCGGCGCCTGGTTCTCGACCCCCGCGCCCTTCCACTCGAACCGCTTCCAGGACTACTTCAAGCTCGTCAGCCACCCCCTCGGCCACGCGAGCCTTGACCACTACATCTCCAATTTCAGCTTCATCCTCCTCTTGGGGCCCATCCTAGAAGCCAGCTACGGCTCGCTCTCCGTCCTCTTCATGATGTTCGCCACCGCCCTGGTGACCGGTCTCCTCCAGGTGTTCTTCTTCCCGAGCACCATCCTCCTGGGCGCTAGCGGCATCGTCTTCATGATGATCCTCCTCGCCTCCTTCACCAACTTCAGGAAGGGTGAGATTCCGCTTACCTTCATCCTTATAATGGTCATCTATCTCGGGCGGGAGGTATTCAACGCGGTGGCGGCCAAAGTGACGCCCGGGGCAGTGAACAACATCTCCCAGTTCGCCCACATCATCGGCGGCCTCGTCGGCTCATTCTTCGGCTTCCTCAGGCCGGCCAGGCGAATAGCGGGCGGAACGGACCAATAGGCCCATGGCGTCCCGCTTCGGCCGCTACCTCCGGCGTCTCGCCGGGATCGCCCTGGCGCTCGCGATAGCCGCCCTCGTCCTCGCGGCGGTCCAGGCCGCTTTCCATCCCTTCGACGCCGCCCTCTCGAGGCTCGCCGTCTTCGCCGACGATCTCGACTCGCGGATGTCCCGCGAGGCTTTCAAGGGCATAACCATCGGGAGTCTCGCCCTCATCCTCGCGCTCTGCGTCTTCCCTCTCTTCCTCAGGCGCATCGACGAGAGGGCCTACGCTCGCGGTCTGTGGCGGGGCGTCATCGCCGCCGCGGTCTACTACCTTTCGAGCAGGCTCTTCGATGCGGCATCGAGCCTCGGCCGCATCCGCCTCATCATGGTCATGCTCGTCGCGATCGTCGCGGGCGCGATCGTAGTCGAGGGTATCTCGCTGGCCGTGCGGGAAGAGAACGAGAAGTCCTTCCGGACCGACGTGGTCGCTTCGATAGCCTCCGGCTTCCTCTTCGGCGTCCTCGTCAAGCTCGGGGGCTACGGGCTCGAGTTCCTCGAGAAGACGATAGCCTCTCTGCATCGATAGCCGCGCGGCGGTCTCAGGACAAGAGGTCCATCCTGGCGAACACGTCGCCCAGGCCCTCGTTGGCGATGAGGGCGCGCAGGTAGGGGGTGCCTTCGAGCGCCGTCGCGGGCTCGGCCTCGCGCTCGAGGTAGCGCCTCTCCTTGCCCTCTTCGAACCAGTAGGCGAGGGCGATCCGGCCGTCCTCGATCTCTATGGCGGTGATCCCCTTCTTTCCCACCGCGCAGCCGGAGTTGAACAGGCAGGGAAGGAGGAGATCGTTGCCGTAGAGGCTCCCGCTCCGCCCCCGTCGCCTCTCCTTTCGGCCCATCCTTCGGAACTCTTCCTTATATAAGCCGACGGTTTCGACTATCTCGGCCTTCCGCCCCCCGTCCGCGCCGCTGTACTCGGCGCAGAGGCGCTCGATCTCGAACCTCAGGCGGTCGTATTTGGACAGGGACTCGAAGAGGGGCCGATGGGTGTGGCCGATGACCGAGACGATGCCGGCGCCCCGGGAAAAGTCGTAGATGCGCCGCTCGACGCGGTATCGCCTTCCCGAGTCGTGCGAGGGGCTCCTGTTGCGGATGCGCAGGCCGTGCAGGAGGTAGCGGACGACGGCGCCGCTCAGGTCGTTGTGCTTGGCGAGAAAGCCCGAGGCCTGGTGGCCGTGGAAGGCGTACAGAGACCTCCCGCCCCAGCCCAGCTTCACGCCCTGGTAGAGGGGATAGGGATAGCGGGAGGCCTCCAGCAGGGCGTCGTCGTGGTTCCCGCATATCTTGTAGAGCCTGCCCTCGCGGGCGAAGCGGTCGAAGAGCGAGAAGAGGCGACGCCACGCGGCGCGGATCCTGGCGAGGGGGAATTTCTGCAGATCCTCGATGTCCCCGTTCAGTAGGAGGGTCGAGCCTCCCTCGAGGTAGCGGCGCTCGAGCGCGGAGGCGAGGAGCTCGCCGTTGCGCCGCAGGTCGTCGTTCGCAGAGCCGTCCCCCATATGAAGGTCGCTCACGACGACAATCCGCGAGGCGGCGTCGAGCGCCAGGGCGGGCGCCACGCGCATCTGCCCCATGATGCCCGCGGCGAACTGCTCGTCTGTCATCGGAATGAGGATGGCCCATGGATCGAGAATTGTCCATATCGCTGTTCGACGGGACCTCGGAAAGCCTCAGGAAAGCCAATCCCCAGCTTCCTCCTCCCAAGTAGGTCGTGAGGGTCTCCGTCGAGTCCATCACGATCAATACTGCCTCCGCCCCCCTCAGCCCGGCGATTATCTCGTCGTAGTAGAGCTTGAGATGGCCGGTGCTGGCGCGCTGTCGGCTGTCGTCGGCCGGTACCCGCTGCGGCTCGAAGGAGCCATCGCGGGATTCCCCTCCCTGATCAGCGATGGGCGAAGAGCTTCGACCTGATCCAGGACGAGGACTTGACGGCGTCGCCCTCGGCGATCAGACCGCGCATCTCGGCCATCGCGCCGGAGTCGAGGATCTCCTCGATCCCCATGAGGAACTCGACGCTTCCCCGCAGGGCGCCCTGGGCGTCCTCGCGATAAGGGTACTGGTCCATGGAGTACCAGCCCGAGTAGCCGATCTCCTTGAGCCAGTACAGCAGCTCCACGAACTCGACGAAATGGACCGACCCGACGATCATGTCGTCGTCCCATGACCTGTAATTGTCGTTGAAGTGCATATGGAAGAGCTTGGTCCCGTAGTCGGTGAGCAGGACCGCGGCCTCGGCCATGTTCTCGCCGCCGACGAGAGAGTGCCCGGTGTCGATAGTGACGCCCACATTGGGCAGGCCCGCCTCCTTCGCGACGAGGAGAGTGTCCGCCGCGCGCGCCATGAACGAGTGGGTTCGGGGCTCCTTGGGCTTGTACTCGAGCGAGAACCGCAGGTCCGGGAAGGCCGCGGCCGCCGCGCGTATCGCGTCGACCAGCCATCGGCGCGCCTGCCGGAAATCGGCCTGGAAGGGGTAGTCGTAGCCGTCCTGGCCCGGCCAGAGATTGACGAGGGGGCAGCCCAGCTTCCGCGCGAGCTCGGCGGCGATCATCGTCTCCTCGAGGGCCTGCCCGCGGATGGCCGGATCGAGGGAGGTGAAGGCGCCGCGGCCCCAGCGCTTCTGCGAGAAGTGGTCGGGGAGGATGGAGACGCAGGCGAGGCCGTACTTGGCCAGGAGCGCGCCCATCTCGTCGGCGTTCGCGGGGGTGATGTCCCAGGTGCCGACGAGCTCGACCCCGGTCACGCCGGGGATCTCGGAAGCCTGCCTGATCATGGTCTCCTTGGTCGGCTGGTCCTTGTAGCCGGTCGACAGGAACCTGTCGCAGGTGTTGCCGAGATTGCCGAGGATAATGGAATAGTTCATTCGGGTCCTCCTCCATCTTCGCCGTAATCGCCTATCCGCAGCACGCTGCGGCGCTCCACGAGCTTCCCGCCGACGAGGACCTTCACGGAAGGCATGTCCGCGTCTGAGAGGATGCGCGTGACTATGAGCTGGATCGCCATCCGGCCGATCTGCGCCTTGGAGACTTGTATCGTCGTGAGCGGCGGGTCGACGACGGCCGACAGCGGAAGATCGTCGAAGCCGACCAGGGAGATGTCGTCCGGAACGCGGATGCCCGCGTCCCTCAGGGCCTTCAGGCAACCGCTCGCGATGATGTCGTTCTCGCACAGGAGGGCCGTGGGCAGGGCCGGGCGACGGGCGAGGATCGCGGACATGTCGTCGTAGGCGCCGTGATAGGTCTGGTCCACGGTGAATACAGCGGATTCCTCGGCCTCGAGGCCGAGCTTGCGCAGGCTCGCTGCGTAGGCCTCTTCGCGGAGCCTGAAGTTGCGCGTCTCGACCGCGCCCTTCACCAGGCCGATCTTGCGATGCCCCATATCGCGCAGATAGGAAAGGAGCATGAAGACGGCGTCTCCGTTGTTCATGTCCACGAAATCGAAATTCATGAATTCGTGGTAGGTATCGATGAAGACCAGGGGCTTCCGCAGCACGCCGAAGGATTCCACGTCCTGCGGGCTCAGCTCCGTCCCGAGGACGATGAAGCCCTCCGCCGAGCTGCCCAGCGCGACTTCCAGTATCCTCTCTATGGGCGTGGTCTTGAAGGTCAGTATCTCGAGGGAATAGCCCGACTGCTTCGCGCCCTGGCCGAGCCCTTCGATGTAGTCGGAGATAAAGACATCGTGGTCGCGGTTCACCGTGTGGCCGTGGCGGGCGATGTGGAGGAGGCAGAGCGACCCGGCCTTCGAGCTGCGCGGGGCGGTGTAGCCGAGCTCCCGGGCCGTCTTCATTATTCGCTCTCGAAGATCGTCGCCGGCCCCGGGTTTGTTGTTGAGGACCAAAGATACCGTGGCAGGGGATACGCCGACCACTTGAGCGATATCTTTCATCCTTACAGCCATCGGCCGACTCACTCCCGGAGAATGGAATAATGCAAAGTAAACCCGAGCTATCGATTTGTCAACGATCACTTATATGAACGTTTAGTAAAGTTCTTAAGTGGTTGCAAAGAGATTCATGGATCGGTACCTCGAATCTTCGCGGCGCTCGCGGGTTTCAATGCGGAGAAATTGAGGATGCCGCACTATTTTCCATAAATTGCATATTATTCACTACGATGCGCTTCGTTTTTTTTTGATTTCGCGATTTCGCATGTTTGGAGGTTCTTTAAGAGAATTGGTTTTCCTCGACCAACGCATTCATCGAGTCGACTAGTGCATCACTAAAAATCGCTTGACAGCGTCATGAGTCATGCTAACATTAAGTATCCTTTCATCCCTGAGGAGGGCCAATTGAAACGGACAATTCTCTCGATGCTCACGCTCGCCTTCGTTTTCGCCTTGGCAGTCCCCCTTTTCGGCCAGTCCTACGATCCCATGACCTTCAAGTCGACGAAGCCGATGAAGGACTGGAAGATCGCGCTCGTGCCTAAAGACGCCACGAACGCCTGGTTCGTGCGCATGGAAGTAGGCGTCAAGCAATACGCCAAGGACAGCGGCCTCAACGCCTTCCAGAAGGGTCCGCCCAAGACCGACGCCGCCATGCAGGCCCAGGTCATCGAGGATCTCATCGCCCAGGGCGTCGATGCCATCTGCGTCGTGCCGGTCGATCCCTCAGCCCTCGAGCCGGTACTCGGCGAGGCGCTCTCGAAGGGCATCGTGGTCATCGACCACGAGGGCGGCTCTCAGCAGAATTGCCTCTACGACATCGAAGCCTTCTCGAACGAGGGCCTCGGCCAGACGATCATGGTGGAGCTCGCCAAGATGATGGGCGGCAAGGGCGTCTACACTACGATGGTCGGCAACGTCACCAACGCCTCGCACAACGAGTGGGCCGACGCCGGCGTCGCCTACCAGAAGGCTAAGTACCCCGGAATGACCCTCCTCGCGGCGGAGCCGAGGGTCGAGATCATGGACAACCTCGATACGGCCTACGAGCGCGCCAAGGAGCTCTTCAAGAAGTATCCCGACCTTAAGGGCATTTTCGGCACCTCCTCTCTCTCGACGCCGGGCACGGCCCGCGCCATCGAGGAGCTCGGCCTCAAGGGCAAGGCCTTCGTGACCTCGGTGGGCCTGCCCAACGAGAACAAAGTCTACCTCAAGGACGGCACCGTCGACGCCGTGCTCCTCTGGGATCCCAAGGACGCCGGCTACGCCCAGCTCGCCATGGCTGTCGCGGTGCTCAAGGGAGAGAAGGTCGCCAACGGGCTCAACCTCAAGGCCCCGGGCTGGACCAGCATGCAGTTCGCGCCCGGCTCCACCAAGGTCCTGCAGGGCAAGGGCTGGATAACCATAACGAAGGGCAACGTCGACACTTTCGGCTTCTGATCGCGGATCCATCGCTTGGCGCGGGCGGAGAGCCGAGCTCCCGCCCGCGCCTTATGATATGATGGCCCGCGGGAGGCGCCAATGCCGGACTCGGTGCTCAAGGTCGAGGGAATAGTCAAGTCTTTCGGCGGAGTGCAAGCCCTTAAGGGGGTGAGCCTCGATATCGGCGCCGGCGAGATCCACTGTCTCGCGGGCGAGAACGGATCGGGCAAATCCACCCTCATCAAGGTCATATCGGGAGCGCACGAGCCCGACGCCGGCGTCATCGAGATAGCCGGGCGGCGCTTCTCCCGCCTCAGTCCCATGGAGTCGATCGCGCTCGGCATCCAGGTCATCTACCAGGATTTTTCCGTGTTCCCCAACCTGACGGTCATGGAGAACCTCGCGCTCAACATGGAGCTCATGGACGACCGCAAGCTCGTGAACTACCGGAGGGCCCGGTCCATCGCGGCGCATGCCGTCTCCCTGATCGGTTTCGACATCGATCTCGACGAGCGTGTGGAGAACCTGTCGGTGGCGGACCGCCAGCTCATCGCGATCTGCCGCGCGCTGCTCCAGGACTCGAAGCTCATCATCATGGACGAGCCCACCTCGGCCCTCACCAAGAAGGAGGTGAAGGCCCTGTTCGCAGTCATCAAGAGCCTCCAGGCGCGCGGCATCTCGATCCTGTTCGTGTCCCACAAGCTCGACGAGGTCTTCGAGATCTCGGAGCGCTTCACGATCCTCCGGAGCGGGGAGAACGTGGCCGCGGGCAGCACCAAGGACCTGGACCGCAGGGCCTTCGCCTTCCATATGACGGGCCGGGAATTCGCCGACGAGTCCTACCGCCCCGCCAAGCCGGCCTCCGCGCCCCTGCTCTCCGTCAAGGGGCTATCGCTCCGCGGCTCCTATTCGGACATCACCTTCGACCTCGCCCCGGGCGAGATACTGGGCATCACGGGGCTCCTGGGATCGGGTAGGACGGAGCTCGTCGAGACCCTCTTCGGGATTCTGCGGCCCGACTCCGGCACGATCGAGATCGGCGGAAAGCCCGTCAAGATTCGGAGCGTGAAGTCGGCGATCCGCAAGGGCATCGGGTACGTGCCCTCCGACAGGCTCACGGAAGGCCTCTTCCAGTCGCAGACGATCGCGCGCAACACCGTCATCGCGGTGCTCGAGCGCTTGAGCAGCCGGCTTGGATTCCTCCGCAGGAAGAGGATCGCCGAGACGACGGCTCATTGGATATCGGAGCTTTCGATCGACGCCGCCGACGCTTCCCTTCCCGTGCGCGTCCTCTCGGGAGGCAACCAGCAGAAGGTCGTGCTGGCCCGCTGGCTCGCGAACGACCTTTCGGTCCTCATCCTGAACGGCCCGACCATGGGGGTGGACATCGGGGCCAAGTACGACATCCACGCCCTCATACGGAAACTCGCGTCGGGCGGCCTCTCCGTGATCATCGTCTCCGACGATCTGCCCGAGGTGCTCGCGTGCGCGAGCCGCATCGTCGTCATGCGCGACGGCTCCTTCGCGCAGGAACTCGACCCCGACGGGACGACCGAGTCGAGGCTCGGCGAGTTGTCCACGGGCGTGGCCTAGGAGGCGGCGAAGGTGATCTCCCCTCGGCGGATGCTCCGGAGCTCGGAGCCCTACGTCCTCGCCGCGATAGTCGCGCTCGGCCTGCTGATCCAGGCGCGGTCGGGGCAGTTCTTCTCGGGCAACAACCTGGTGGACCTGACGAGGTCGCTCATCGTGCCTGCCCTCTTCTCGATCGGCTGCATGATGGTCATCGTCTCGGGCGGGATCGACGTCTCCTTCACCGCCATCGCCTCTCTCGCGATGTACGTGACCGACAGGATCCTCCTCTCCTCCCACTACTCGGGAGACGTGCTCCTCGCCTACGCGATGGCCGCCGGCTTCGGCCTCCTCATGGGCGCGCTGAACGGTTTCCTGATCGGCATCCTCCGCCTGCCCACCCTCGTCGTGACCCTGGGCACATCGAGCCTGTACACCGGGATCATGTACGGCGCCTTCGCGGCCAGCGCCTCGGACGTGCCCCCCGCGATCTCGATCCACGGCAAGGAGACGCTCTTCACCGCCGTGAACGCCGAGTCCGGCCTCACCTCGAACATGCCGTCGCAGGTCCTCATCCTCGCCGGCATCCTCGTCCTCGTGTTCTTGCTGCTGAGGTACACGATGCTCGGTCGGGGCATCTACGCGATCGGCGGGGACGAGGCTGCGGCCGAGCGCGCGGGCTTCAACGTGAAGGCCATCAAGATTTTCCTTTACGGCTTCGTCGGCGTCCTCGCGGGCATCACGGGCATCGTGAGGATCTCCATGATGGCCTACGCCGACCCGTCGACCATGCTGGGGATGGAGCTCACCGTCATCGCCGCGGTGGTCCTCGGCGGGACGCGCGTCACGGGAGGCCTGGGCAGTCTGACCGGCACCATCCTGGGCGTCGCCCTGATGACCGTGCTCGCGAACAGTCTGATACTGATGGGGATACCGACCTATTGGTCCCGCGTCTTCACCGGCGCCGTCATCATCATAGGAACAGGCGTGACCGCCCGCCAGATCGGCGTGAAGAGGCGCCTTTTGCGCGTCCAGGCGAAGAAGGCCTAGGAGTCGGCCATGCGGAAAGCACAGAACCGGGCCATCGAGCCGAGGACTCGGCGGAAGGTCGACCAGAATCTCCTGCGCCTCCTCGTCCTGCTGACGCTCGTCTTCGCGCTCATGGCGGCGCTGAGGCCCCACCAGTTCGTCACGCTCGCCGACTTCAACTCGATGATGCGGCAGTTCCCCGAGTACGGCATCATGGCCATCGGCATCAGCCTGGCGATGATCACCGGGGGCATCGACCTGGGCGTCGTGGGCACCGCCAACCTGTCGGCCATCGTGGCCGCCAAGTACCTGATCGGGGCGGTGCCGCAGGGCGCTCCGCCCCAGCAAGTCATTCCCTATCTCTGCGTCGCCGTCCTCCTCGCCCTCGCCACGGGCCTGGCCTGCGGGACCGTCGCCGGCCTCTTGATATCCCGTTTCAACATCCCCGCGATCCTCGCGACCCTCGGGACGCAGCAGCTGTACACGGGCATCGCGATCGGCATCACCAACGGCCGGCCGCAGAGCAGGCTCCCCCTCCTCTATTCCAAGATCGGCAACACCGAGTTCTTCAATTTCTTCCCCCTCTCCTTCGTCCTCTACCTTGCGATCGCGGTGGGAATCGGGCTCATCCTCTCCCGCGCGCGCTTCGGCACCTACATGTACATGTTGGGCACGAATGCCAAGGCGGCGCGCTACGCGGGCCTCAACAACGCATCCATCGTCCTGCGCGTCTACATGCTCTCGGGACTGCTCTCCTCGGTCGCGGGCCTCATCATGATGGCCCGCGCGAACTCGGCGAAGGCGGACTACGGGGCGCCCTATACCCTGCAGTGCGTCCTCATCGCCGTCCTCGGCGGCATCGACCCGAACGGCGGGTTCGGGAATATCGCGGGAGTCACCCTGGCGATCCTCATCCTGCAGTTCCTATCCTCCGGGCTGAACATGTTCAACAACATTTCCAACTTCTACCGAGACGTGATCTGGGGAGGGGTGTTGATACTCGTCCTGGTATTCAACCGGCTGCTTTCGCGGCGGGCCGAGCGCCGCGCGGTCCGGAAGAGCGCGAAGTAAGACGCTGAAGATCGCCGATCGGCTATTCCATGGCCCCCGGTGTCGACTTGCGCCGGAGGAGGATGCCGGGGAATAATGCGGATGAATGCAAAAAGGAGACTCGCCATGCCCGACTTGAATCGGTTCATCGATGAGCTTCGCAAGGCCTGGAGGGACGAGAAATCGAGCGCGCTCATCTACGCGGCCACCGCGGAGAAGGAGCCCGACCCTCGGCGGAGGGACATCTTTCTGCGGATGGCGGCCGAAGAGGAAAAGCACGCTGAACGATGGGAAAAGCGCCTGCGAGAGCTGGAGGCCGACCCCGGGGCGTATTCGGAAACCCCGCCCGAGATCGAGCGCCGCAAGGCCCTCATAAGCCGAGGTTCCGAGGCGGTGGTAAAGACAATGGAGGCGGCCGAGGCGAGCGCCGACGGAGGCTACGATACCCTGGCGGCCCTCGCTCCCACCGAAGAGGACAGGCGTGCCTTCCGCGACGCCGGCACGGCCGAGCGGGCGCACGACAGGGTCCTGAGGGACATGGAGGCCGAGGGAGGGCGTCCGCTCAGTCTACTCGAGGGCATCCTCGGCAAGGAGCGCCACGTGCGCGGCGGCGGTTGGATAGGGCAGGCCGTCTATGGCATCAACGACGGTCTGGGGGCCGCTTTCGGCGTGGTGAGCGGGGTCGCTGGCGCGACCCATGTCAACGGCGCCTTCGTCCTCTTGAGCGGCTTCGCCTCCATGGTCGCCTCGGCCCTGTCCATGGGCAGCGGCGCCTACCTCGCGGATAAAGCCCAGAAGGAAGTGCACGAGGCGGAGATGGAGCGCGAGCGCCGGGAGATCGCGGAGAAGCCCGAAGAAGAGCAGGAGGAGCTGTCCCTCTTCTACCAGCTCAAGGGCTTTACGCAAGTCGAGGCCGACGCCATGGCCGCGCGCATGGCCATGAATCCCGAGGAGATGCTCAAGACCCTTGCCCACGAGGAGCTGGGCCTGTCGGAGCAGGCATTCCCGAACCCCTGGCGGTCTGCGCTGAGCGCCACGGCCGCCACCGCGCTGGGCGCGACGATTCCCGTGCTGCCCTACTTGTTTGCGACGGGCGTCATCGCGCTCGCTATTTCCTTCGTCGTCAGCACCCTGGCCCACTTCGCGGTCGGGGCGGCCAAGGTAGTGGTCACGGGGCGGGTCTGGTGGAAGAGCGGGCTGGAGATGATGCTGATCGGGCTGGGCGAGGCCGCCATCACCTACGGGATCGGGCTCCTCGTGGCGCCCTTGATGGGAAGCCGATAAGCCTCGAAGGAGGACGAGATGCCGGAACGCGATGTTTCAGACGCGAGAACCGCAGCTGCCCACCACAAGCCGCGGGATATCGGGCACTAGAGAAATCGCAAAAACAATAGAATGAATATGAAGGTATTCCCCTCTATATAGCGGAAGAAAACTCATCGGAAGACCTTCATAAAGAGTATGCCCCGCCTGTCCTTGTATCCTTTCTATGTACTTTCGATGTAAATATTTATGCTAATTAACCATATATTAAGACCTATTTCAATTCTGGACGGATATGCTATAGTGATTGCGTGGATGGGCAGTGGGCGGTGGCGGCATGAACCATGACGAAGACCGGAAGTACAAGACCTTCGTAATAGACACCAACGTGCTCATCCATTACCCCGAGGCGATCATGTCCTTCCGCGACAACGAGATCGTCATACCCCTCGAGGTCCTCGAGGAGCTCGACGGGCTCAAGACCTATCCCGACCAGCGTGGCAAGAGCGCGCGCGAGGCGATACGATTCCTCGACAGCATCGCGAAAAAGGGAAACCTCAACGAGGGCGTGCGGCTGGACAACGGCTCGACGCTCAAAGTATCGCTCAACCTGCCGGAGAAGATCCCCCCGGGCATCGAGCTCGACAGGAACGACAACAAGATAATCCTCTGCGCCTACGCGCTCCAGGCCGAGGGTCGGCGAGTCTTCTTCGTGTCCAAGGACATCAACGCCCGCGTCAAGTCGACGGCGCTCGGAGTCAGGGCGGTCGATTACGAGAAGCAGAAGGTAGATATCGCCGCCCTGTACCAGGGCATGCGCGAGATTGACTCCTCGGCCGAAGCCATCGTCCGGCTCACCGGTACGGGCGAGCTGCCCTGGAAGGAGAGGCTCTACCCCAACGAGTACATCCTTCTCAAAGACAGGGTGTCGGGGCAGACCGCCCTCGCCAAGGGCGATCCCGACCAGGGCAGGATCCTCGCGCTTCCGGGCTGGGACTCTCCCGTCGCCGGCATCTCGCCGCTGAACGACAAGCAGCGCGTCGCCTTCGAGCTCCTCCTGGACGACGACGTGCGCCTGGTCACCCTGGTCGGCAAGGCGGGCACGGGAAAGACGCTGCTAGCCATCGCGGCGGGCCTCAAGCGCGTCTGCGAGGACAAGAAGTACGCGCGGATGCTCGTCACCCGCCCCGTCGTGCCCGTGGGCAAGGACATCGGCTACCTGCCGGGCGAGAAGTCGGCCAAGATGGCCAATTGGATGCAGCCCCTCTTCGACAACCTCGAGCAGATCCTCACGGACTACAAGAGGCCGAACGTCAAGAACGTCGAGCAGCTCGTCAAGGACAGGATGATCGAGATCGAGGCGCTCACCTACATACGGGGCAGGAGCCTTCCCAACCAGTACATGATTGTCGACGAGGCCCAGAACCTCACGCCCCACGAGATCAAGACCATCGTGTCGAGGGCGGGGGAGGGCACCAAGGTGGTGCTCACCGGCGATCCCTACCAGATCGACAACATGTACCTGGACGCCAATTCCAACGGCCTGTCCTACCTCGTCGAGGCCTTCAAGGGCCAGAGGATCTTCGGCCACGTCACCCTGCAGCGCAGCGAGCGCTCGGAGCTCGCGGAGCTGGCCGCGAGCCTCCTGTGAGACGCCCGTGAACGTGCGCTTCTGCCCCTCCTGCCGCAGCCTCATCCTGGCGGATTTCCGCTTCTGCCCCTATTGCGGCGCCGCCGCCGCCAAGGGGCCGGGGATCTCGGAGGCCCTCGCGGGTCCCTTCGAGAGGATGGGCGCTAGTGTCGACGCCGCCCCGGGAGAGGACGCGCCCGCGGAGGCGAAGAAGGATGTCTTCGCGAGCGCCGAGGAGAGTCTGGCCCGCCTCGAGGCGGAGATGGACCTCATCCTCGAGGAACTGGAGAAGGAAGGCACCTCGTCGCAGTGATCATGCCGACACGGAGGCAGCGAGAATGTACGGAAGGCTGAAGGGCGAGCTCGAAGGCAAGCTGGCCGAAATTCGCGGCGAAGGGCTCTACAAGGACGAGCGCGTCATCGCTACTCCCCAGGGCGCGGTCCTGCGGGTCGCGGACGGCAAGGAAGTCATCAACTTCTGCGCGAACAACTATCTCGGGCTCGCCAACGACCCGAGCGTGCGAGCCGCCGCGGCCGAAGCCCTGGAGGCCTGGGGCTACGGAATGGCGAGCGTGCGTTTCATTTGCGGTACCCAGGGGCCGCACAAACGGCTCGAGCGCGCCATGGCCGATTTCCTGGGGACCGAGGACTCCATCCTCTTCTCGTCCTGTTTCGACGCCAACGGCGGAGTCTTCGAGCCCCTGCTCGACGAGGACTGCGCGGTCATAACTGACAGCCTCAATCACGCCTCGATTATCGACGGTATACGCCTATGCAAGGCCAGGCGCTGGATATACAAGCACGGGGACATGCGCGACGTCGAAGAACCCGATCCCGATACGGGCAAGGCGGCCAAAGGCCTGGAGCGCTGTCTCAAGGAGGCCGCCGGCAGCAGGCTCAGGATGATCGCGACCGACGGTGTCTTCTCGATGGACGGGGACATCGCCAGACTCGGGCCGATATGCGACCTCGCCGAGCGCTACGACGCCCTCGTGATGGTCGACGACTCGCACGCCACGGGCTTCGTCGGCAGGACCGGGCGGGGCACGAGCGAGTACAATGCCGTCGAGGGGCGCGTGGACATCGTCACGACCACCTTCGGGAAGGCCCTCGGGGGCGCTTCGGGCGGCTGCGTCGCGGGCCGAAAGGAGATAGTCGAGTACCTGAGGCAGAAAGCGAGGCCCTACCTCTTCTCGAATACGCTCGCGCCATCGATCGTCGGGGGGACTCTCCGCGCTCTCGAGATCCTCTCCTCTTCGACCGCCCTCCGCGACAGGCTCGAGGCCAACACGCTGCGCTTCCGGGAAGGAATGGTCTCGGCCGGCTTCGAATTGAGGCCCGGGACCCATCCAATATGTCCCGTCATGCTCTACGACGAGAGGCTCGCCCAGTCGATGGCCTCGGAGCTCCTGGAGGAGGGCCTGTACGCTATAGGCTTTTCCTTCCCGGTCGTGCCTCGAGGCAAGGCGCGCATTCGTGTCCAGCTCTCGGCTTCCCACAGCGCGGAGCAGGTCGATTTCGCTATCGGCGCTTTCGCGCGGGTCGGCGCCAGGCTCGGAATCCTGAAGCCGCGATAGCCTCGCAGCCGAGCCGAAAATAAAGCGTTTCGAGCTCGAAATACTTCCCAATCAAGCTCAGAATTTTTCTGATTCCAGCTGAAAACCTTCCGTTTCCAGTCTCAAAACATTCCATTTTCAGTCTCAAAACTTTCCATTTCGAGCCTCAATCCTTTATTACAACTGTCGATTTTACAAGTTCGCATCGCCGTCGCCGCTTTTCAAATTGCATTGCGCGAGGAGCATTCGCGGGTTTGGGACCATTGCAGGAAGCATGGTAGTGTCGAAAATGGCTCCGCGGCCATTTTCGACACCCTGGTAAGTATATTAGTCGTGGAGGAGAAAAAAATGAAAAAGAAGCCCCACGCGGTTGCGGCCGTCGCCTTTTTCATCGCGGCGGCTTCGGCCAACGCTCAGAATGCGAGCCTCATGGAATTGGTCAAGGCAGGATCCCCGCTGGATATCAAGAAGGCCCTCGGCCAGGGCCTGGACGGCAACGCCAGGGACGCCGTGAACGGCTGGACTCCCTTGATGTACGCGGCCCGGTTCAATCGCGATCCGGCGGCGATCGAGGCCCTCCTGGATTCCGGAGCGAAGATCGAAGCCCGGGCCGACGATGGTTCGACTGCTCTCATGTGCGCGGCGGCGGGCAACACGAACCCGGAAGTGATCTCGGCTCTCGTAAAGCGCGGGGCCCAGGTCGACGCCCGGGCCGACGGATGGACCGCCTTGATGTGCGCGGCGGGCTTCAACGACAATCCCGAGGTGGTCCTCGCCCTCCTGAAAGCCGGCGCGAACGCCAAGCTGAGGGACAATACCGGGAGGACCGCCTTCGACCGGGCCCGGCTCAACGACAGGATCAGGGGAACCGAGGCGTATGCGGCGCTGAAAAGGGCGGTCTCGGACTGAGCCGTCTAGGCCTAGACAAGCTCGAGTCTGAGCTTTTTCCCCAAAGCCGCGGCCGCGCGCTTGAGGGTCTGGATCGTGACCGAATCGTTCTCGGGGTCGAGGAGGCGGTCGAGAGCCGAGCGGGAAGTATGGAGCCGCGCGGCGAGCTCGGTCTTGCTGATACGCTCGGCTTCGAGGGTCTCGCGGAGCTGATAGGCGAATTGCCGTTTGACTGCCCCGTCATCGGAATTTTCGGCGATGCCCTTCTTCGCGAGGAGCTCGTCAAAGGACGAACCAAGGGACTTGCTCTTCATGATCGGATGCCTCCCGCCTAAGCATCGTCGCGCCTCCACGCGGGGGATCCCGGTCCTTTCGGCGGCCCCCCGCGGTATCCCGCGCTACTTCGGCTCTCCGTAGCGGTCGCGAAGCGCCAGGTTGACCACGAGGACGTTCACGAGCTTCTCGCCCGCGAGGCCCCCGAGGGGAGCCTTCGCTTCCTTCTCCACCATCGTCTCGATCTCGGCCTTGACTTCGGCCGGCTTGCGCTTGAGGTCGTCGGCCCACGAGGCCGCGACGCGGCCGAGCTGGTACTCGGCGTTCTGCAAGGTGATGTCCGGGTCGAGGCCCGAGGCCGAGGTCGTCACGTAGTCGCCCGGCACGTCCTCGAGGGCGACTTCCGCATGCTCCTGGCGCCACATATCGAAGAAGTTCGACTGGATGTCCGAGCCCGTGGTCACGGGCTTGACCGTCGTGACCGACTGCCCCTTCGCGTCGGTGGTGGTCACCGCCGAGGGGAAGGTCCCGGGATGCTCGGCCGAGAAGCTCTGGAAGAAGACTATGGCCAGGTCGGCGGCCTGGGGCTTGGGCGTGCCGGGGTTGTCCTTGAGGAACTGGGCGACGACGGCCGGGTGGGTTTTGGCCCACGCGTCCACGTAGGGGCCGTGGCTCGGGTCGGCGCTCACCCAGCCCTGGGCGGCCGAGTTGTGCAGACTCGCCCACTGGGCGACGAGGTGGGGAGCGCCCTGGAAGAGGTCTTTCTGGAACCAGGTCTCGATGTCGGGGCCCACGGCCTGACCCGCCTTGGCCCCGCCGCGATAGGTCGCGATCGGGCCCAGCATCTGGGCCACGCGGTACCGCAGGGCGTAGTTGGAGGGCGCAAGGGCCGAGGAGGAGGAGGCCGAGGCGTCGTAGCCCGAGCCCGCGGCGGAGGGCCGCGGCCAGAAGTACTCGTTCTTGGTGAAGGGTTGGGCGATCAGCTTGGATCCCAGCGCCTTCCCGTCGGGCCCCTTGAGGATGCTCCCGTTGGCCTGGAAGGGGAAGAAGATCTGCCCGGTCGCGAGGAGGGCCGCCGGGTACACGATGCAGCAGATGCCGACGGCGAAGGCCAGTAGCATGAGACTCTTCGAAAGATAGCGCGGCATGTCCATATCCTCCTTAGCCGACCAGGTGCAGGGCGGTCATGATCAGGTCTATCAGCTTGATCCCGATGAAGGGCAGGATTATCCCGCCGAGGCCCCATATCAGGAGATTGCGGCGGAGGAGGGCCTCGGCGCCGCTCACGCGGTACTTGACGCCCCGCAAGGCGACCGGGATCAGGGCCGGGATGATGAGGGCGTTGAAGATGACGGCCGAGAGGATGGCCGAGGTCGGCGAGTGCAGGTTCATGATATCCACGGCCTTGAGCCAGGGCAGGGTGCCCGCGAACATCGCCGGGACGATCGCGAAGTACTTGGCGACGTCGTTGGCGATCGAGAAGGTGGTCAGGGCGCCCCTGGTGATAAGCAGCTGTTTGCCGATCTCCACCACCTCAATGAGCTTGGTGGGGTCCGAGTCGAGGTCCACCATGTTGGCCGCTTCCTTCGCGGCCTGGGTCCCGGCGTTCATCGCGAGCGCGACGTCCGCCTGGGCGAGGGCGGGAGCGTCGTTGGTGCCGTCGCCCATCATCGCGACCAGCTTGCCCTCGGCCTGCTCCTTGCGGATGTACTCGAGCTTCATCTCGGGAGTCGCCTGGGCGAGGTAGTCGTCGACTCCGGCCTGGGCGGCGATGGTCCTGGCGGTCAGGGGGTTGTCGCCGGTGATCATGACGGTCCGCAGGCCCATCTTCCGCAGCCGCGAGAAGCGCTCCTTCATGTTGGGCTTGAGGATGTCCTCGAGGGCGATGACCCCCGCGACCTCGCGGCCCTCGGCCACGACCAGGGGCGTCGCCCCCTTGACCGCGACGTTGTTCACGACGACCTGGAGCTGGGGAGGCACGATGCCGCCCTGGCCCTCCACGAAGCGGGTTATCGCGTCGATGGCCCCTTTGCGGATCTTGCGGCCGTCGGGGAGGTCCACGCCGCTCATCCGCGTCTGCGCGCTGAAAGGAACTATGTTGGCGTCCTCGGGAATCCCCAGGGGACGATCGTCGTAGGTCTTCCACAGCTTCACGATGCTCTTGCCCTCGGGCGTCTCGTCGGAGGCCGAAGCGTAGCCGGCCAGCCGGGCGAGCTCGCTCACCGAATACCTCCCGACCGACAGGAAGGTGGTCGCGTGCCGGGATCCGACGGTGATCGTCCCCGTCTTGTCGAGGAGGACGACGTCGATGTCGCCCGCGAGCTCCACGGCCTTCCCGCTCTTGGCCAGGATGTTGGCCTGGAGCGAGCGGTCCATGCCGGCTATGCCGATCGCCGCGAGAAGGGCGCCGATCGTGGTGGGGATGAGGCAGACGATGAGGGCGATGAGGGTCGGGACGTCCGTCCCGAGGCTCTGCACGGAATCGACTCCGAGATAGCTCGCCATGTACAGCTCGGCGTTCCGCGCCATGGGCCACAGGGCGACGACCACGATGAGGAAGATGAGGGTGAGGCCGGAGAGGACCAGGGCCAGCGCGATCTCGTTGGGGCTGCGCTGTCTGATCGCGCCCTCGACCAGGGCGATCATCTTGTCGAGGAAGGACTCGCCGCGGCCCGAGGTTATCTCGACCGTGATGTGGTCCGAGAGCACGAAGGTACCGCCGGTCACGCCCGAGCGGTCCCCTCCCGCCTCGCGGATCACCGGCGCCGATTCCCCGGTGATGGCCGATTCGTCGACCGAGGCGACGCCCTCGATCACCTCGCCGTCGCCGGGGATGATCTGCCCCGCCGAGACGGACACGCGGTCGCCGGGCCTCAGCTCGTTCGAGGAGACCTCTTCGAGGGTCCCGGTCTTGGTGAGCCGATAGGCGAGGGTATCGTGCCGCGCCCGCTTCAGGGAGTCGGCCTGGGCCTTGCCCCGCGCCTCGGCGAAGGCGGTCGCGAAATTGGCGAAGAGGACGGTGAGGAAGAGCCAGGCGTCGAGCGCGATGAAGTAGCCGATGGGGACGCTGCTCTTCAACTTCCCGGTTGCGAATTGGATGATGTACAGCAGCGTCAGGATGGTGCCGATCTCGACGACGAACATCACGGGGTTTTTCCACTGGATGTCGGGGCGCAGCATCACGAAGGATCTTTTGAAGGCCGTCCAGGCGGTCGGGCCGTCGAAGAGGGTCTTGGCCTTCTTGCGGCGCAGCGATTGCGAGATCTCGGCCGACGAAACGACATACTGCAGCTTGTCCGAAGCCGCGATCTCGGCGTTCGGGTCCGCCATTATCGTTGTCTTTGTCTTGGTCTTCATGTCCATGCTTCCTTTTTCTCCTTTCCGGGCCGTCAGCCGCCGAAGGGTATCGGTCCCAGATGCTCCGCCAGAGGCCCGAGGGCCGCGACCGGCAGGAAGAGGAGGGCTCCGATGATGAGGACGACTCCCAGCAGCAACAGATAGAATGTCTTGGTGTCGTCTCTGAGGGTCCCCAGCCCGGCGGGAATGGTCTTCTTGGCCCCCAGGAAGGCGGCCATGGCGACCATGGCGATGATGGGCAGGAATCGGCTGATGGCCATCACGATCGTGGTGCCGATGTCCCAGGCCACCGCTTCGGGCGCGGGGCTCGCAGCGTTGTAGAATCCGTAGGTGACCCCGAGACCGTCGAAGGCCGAGCCGTTGTTCGCGGAGGCCGAAGAGAACTGATAGACGATCTGCGACAGGCCGTGGGCCCCCGCGTTGCTTACCGCCTTTATGCCCCAGTCCATGGCCGCGTAGAGGCCGCTCGGCGCGAGGATCATCAGGGGATGGATGAGGAGGGCGATGACGGCGAGCTTGACCTCCCGGGCGCCTATCTTCTTGCCCAGGTACTCGGGGGTCCTGCCGACCATCATGCCCGCTATGAATATCCCGATGACGATGAACATCAGCATGTTGATCATGCCGACGCCCTTGCCGCCGAAGATGCAGTTGAGCCACATGCCGACCATGGGCGAGATGCCCGCGAGGGGATTGAGGCTGTCCGTTTCGGCGTTAACCGCGCCGCAGGTGACGTCGGTGGTCAGGGCGGCGAAGACCGGTCCTGCCGAAGTCCCGAATCGCAGGTCCTTGCCCTCGAGGTTGCCGAGGTGCTGGTCGACTGGCAGGCCTGCGACGGCAGGTATCGCCAAGGCTACTTTGCCCCCCGGCGCGCCCGCGCTCGGGATGTCGTAGCTGCGCCCCGAGGCATGGCTGGTCAGGCCGGGATTGGGCTTGAGCGTATCGAAGGCGACGGCCCAGACGATGACTCCAACCATGAGGGTCAGCATGACCGAGAAGATCACGACTGCGTGTTTCATTCTCTTGAGCATGCGCCCGAACATGAGGACGAGGGCGAAGGGGAAGATCATCATCTCGAGGGTGTTGAAGAAGTTCGAGAGGGCGGTCGGGTTCTCGAAGGGGTGGGCCGAGTTCATGCCGTAGAAGCCGCCTCCGTTGGTCCCGAGCATCTTCATCGACTCGAAGGCCGCCACGGGACCGACTACGATGTTCTGCTGGATCGCGGCGCCCTTGTCCGTCAGCCCCATCGAGCCCGGCTCGAGCGTGGTCGCCAGGTGGGCGCTCTGGAGGGTCATAGGGCTGCCCTGCCAGATGAACACTATGGCGAATACGAAGGCGATGGGGAGGAACATGTAGACGACGACCCGCCACATGTCCAGGAAGAAGTTGCCGACCGAAGGGTCGCTGCGGAAGGCGCGGATGATGGCCGTAAGCGAGCAGAGCCCGATCGCGGCCGAGAGGAAGAGGTTCGAGTAGCCGAAGAATATCTGGCTGAAGTTGGAAAGGTGCTGGTCGCCCGAGTAGTGCTGCAGGTCGGTGTTCGTGCTGAAGGAGATGACACTGTGGAGGATCGTGCTCGGAGCCAGCATTGTCTTATGGTCCGGGTTCAGGGGCATCCAACGCTGGAGGGCCAGGACGAGGAAGCCGAAGGCGAAGAGCACGGCGTTGAACACGAGAAGCGAGATCAGGTACTGCTTCCAGTTCTGTTCTCCGCTGTCCAGCCGCTTCTCGAACCACCGGAACACCGGAAGCGGCCGATACTTGCCGTCCATGACCCAGGCGATATAGCGGCTCAGGGGGATGGCGATCGCGATCGCGACGACGATGAGCGCGAAGGGAAGGAACCATGTTTGTACGAACATCGCGTTTTCTCCTTAACAGGCTAGAAGCGCTCGGGCCGTATCAGGGCCGCGACGAGGTAGACGAAGAGCAAGAGCGCCACTACGGCAGTCACGTAGATCATGATTCGAAGGCCTCCTTGACCTGGGTCAGATTTTCTCGCACGCCCTGACGAACCACAGACAGATCGCGAAGAGCGCGATTCCGAGGACGAACATTCCGGGGATCCACAGCAGCAGATTCATCCGTGCCTCCAAAGCCTTTTCCGGCCAGTTCTTGCGAAGAGTGTAATAAGTCCGGGTGTTAATTGGGTGTAAGGTATTGGCGCCGGGGAGTTAATAGGCCATTAAAATGTCGGCTCCGGTTCGAGCCCGGTCTCCTCAGCGCATTAACTATTTCGTAAGAATTTCTACATGAACTTGTTAGGAAATATCGGTACCATGCGGGCCGTTCCGGTTGTACATTGTGAGCGAAAGGTCGTCTCGATGCGTTCTTTCCCGATCGCGGGATGCCGCCGCGACGACTTTGGAGGTGAAGGTGCGCCGAAAAGCATGGATCGTCGTCGGACTGCTGATGCTGGGGGGCCTCGCATTCGCCCAGGAATCCGCATCGGGCGGGACCTTGAGCCCCGCGGCGCAGGACCTTATCCGGATGGCTCGAGCCGGCGTCGAGGAGTCCGTCATGTCGACCTACGTTCGCACGCGCCCGACTCCATTCGCGCTTTCGACCGATGATGTCCTGGCGCTCAAGGCCGCCGGCGTGCCTCAGAGCGTGATCGCGGAGGCCCTCGGCGGGAAGGCCGGATCGCCGAGCCTCGTCGAGCCTTCGGGAGGCGGGATATCGCAGGATCAGCTCTTCCGGCTGCGTTTCGGCTATATCCTGTACCAAGGCGAAGCCTATTCCTATCGGAACGGGCTGAGCCCGACTCTGCAGAAAGTACTGCAGGCCGATCCCGCGGTCGAGGTCGATCTGCGCGACTTCGCCAGGCTCCAAGCCGGCTCGCGCGCCCTGTCCTGGGCCGGATTGGGTCTGGTGATCGGCGGCGCGGTCTACGGCATAGCGACGGCCAATCAGGGATGGTCCAGCGCCGACCTCAACGGCGGCATAGTCTATGGGGCCATCGGAGCCGGATTGGTCGCCGCCATAATCAGCGGCATCACCGACCACTCGGCCCTGATAAGTCTGTACGACGGCCTGGCGCAATACAACCGCGACCTGATAGCGCAGAGCTCGAAGAAGGGGAACCCATGACTAGACTTACCGGCTTGTTTTTAGCCTTCCTGTTCCTGGCTCCCGTTCTGGGGGCGACGGCCCAGCAATCCGAGACCCCGCTTCCCCAGGCTCAGGCGAAGGCGGATCTGCTTAAGCTGGCGGCGGCGGGTGTCGGGGATGAGGTCCTCCTCGCCTATGTGCGGAATTCCAAGGCCGTCTTCAATCTTTCGGTCGACGACATCATCGTCCTCAAGGACGACAAAGTGGGTTCTTCGGTCATCCAGGCGATCCTGGATCACGATGCGCCCGCGGCGGCTCCGTCCCCGCCCGCAGCGGCGAGTTCGAACTCCGACCCCGCGGCCGCTCCCGCCCCCTTGGTGGAAGCGGTGCCCTTAGCCCCGGGTCCCGGCTACCAGTGGATGCCCGGCTACTGGGTATGGGGCAACAGCGGCTGGGTCTGGGTCTACGGCGACTGGCGGCCCTTCGGTTTCTTCGGTTGGCACCACAGAAGATACTACTGGTAGGATCTGCTCCCGCAGGACCCGAAATCGTCCTGGAATAAAAATCCGCCCAGTACCCAAAAACTCGATCAGCCCCGACGTGGGCCTAAGGAGACCTCCGAAAAATGGCAAGGGGCGAAGAACGCCATGGCTCGACGATACACTACGGCAGAAGGCGGACGATCGCCCTCGGCGCTTGCGTCTTGCTTGCGCAGGCCTCGCTCGCCTATGCGGATTCGTCGGCCCCCATCGGGTCGGACGCGGGCGCCGCCGATCCTCTCCTCGGCTCCGACAGCCTCTCGATCGTGCGGCCGCGCTACGACCTCGCCCTCGCCGAGATCGAGGGCAACAACATGGTCGTGAACTCCTTCGACCGCTTCCTCATTCCCGCCCTGTTCGACCTTCCCGGCGACTGGGCGCAGACGAATCTCCAGACCGCGTGGGCCAACGTAGAGGGCCCCTGGGGTATAACCGACGAAGCCCCCTTTCCGGTCACCGAGATCGGCCATCCGATCCAAGGCTCGCTGTACTTCATCGCGGGCCGCGCGAACGGCTTCGATTTCTGGGAGTCGGCCGCGGGGACGGCCTTCGGAGCCCTGATGTGGAAAGTCTTCGGCGAGGTCGACGACCCCTATGTAAACAGCCTGATAACCACGACCATGGGGGGGATCGCGCTGGGCGAGATGCTCCATAGGCTCTATATCGAAGCGGCGAGCCAGGGTTCGGCCGCGCGCTTCGTCGCGAGCCCCCTGGACGCGGCCGACGATGCGCTCTTCGGCAAGGATCGGGACGAGGGGGCCCGCGGCCGCGTCGCGCTCTCGCTCGAGGCGGGCATGGTCGCGCCCTATCTCGAACTCGACCCCTTGCGCGGCATCGCGCCGGGCCCCGGCGATATCGCGGGCGTGGTCGGCGATACGATCGTCTACGGGGACCCCTTCGGCGATCGCGGCGCTCCCTTCGATTACTTCGAGCAGCGCTTCGATCTCGCGCTGTCCCCATCTTTCTACGGATTGTCCTTCTTCTCCGACGGAACTCTCTTCTCCCTCCCCCTCGTGGACGACCAGCGAACCGAGCTCTCCTTCGCCTCCTGTCTCCACTACGACTACGTCTACAGCTCGATCGTCGAGCTGGAGGCCAACGCCGTGGGCCTCAGCCTCATCGGCGAGCGGAAGGAAGCGGATCGACTCGCGCTCAAGGGCGAGCTGCACGTCAACGCCGTGGTCCTCGGCGCCAACGAGAACGAGTACTTCCGGGAATTCGACGGGGCGCAGGGCATAAATCAACAGGGCCGCGATTACGACTTCTGCTTCGGCGAGGAGGCGAAAGTCTATCTCAGCGCCTCGCAGCCTCGGCTCGGGACCCTCAGCCTCGAGCTGACCTGCTACGGCTTCCAGGCCATCCCGGGCGTCTACGTCTCATCCGACCCGCCCGCCCCGGTCGACTACTCGATCGTCGGCATACTCGACCTCGCCTACGAGCGCGATGTCGCCGCCCACCTCGGCATCGGCGTCGCCTATCTGCTCTACTTCAAGGATGCGCTCTACGGCTCCCTGCCCCCGATCCTCGAATCCGTCCAGGCAGTCACGGTCTACGCGAGGCTGCATTCCTGATGCCGGGGACTTCGCTCAGGGCATCGCCCGATCGGCCTGGCGGCTCGAGACGCGGGCATCGGGCCCCGGCTTGGAATGCCGCAACCCCGCCAACGCCGCGTCCATGGCGGCGAGGATATCCGCAGAGAACATCTGCGCGATGGGACCGTTCCGCCACCGGGCGGAGACTTCGGCCCATTTCGCGGCGGCCTCGTCGGGCTCGGGCGGGATCTTGATCCCGTCCAGCGAGGCTATGGCGTCCTCCTCGAGCCTGGCGCTGTCGAGGCCGGTCCTCTCCGCCATATCCGCGACGACCTGCCGGAGTCGGGGCCTGAGCTCGGGAGGAACCCTGTCCCAGCTCGACTTGTTGAAGACCACCGCGCCGATGAAGGGGGCGACTTTGAAGGCGGACATGTAGGCGATCTTGCCCCGGAGCTGGGACCACAGGGCCGCTATGAAGATGGGGCTCTGGCAGGTGGCGTCCACCGCGTTGGAGTTGATCTGCAGGAGGAAATCCGAGATCGAGCCGGGGACCACCCTGGCGCCGAGGCCCTGCATGAACAGATCCTCTTTGTCGTTGCCGGATTCTATCGAGATGCGGGTATCGACCAGGTCGGACGGGTACACGATCGGAGTCTTGGAGAAGTACCGTACCCATCCGCCTTTGGAGAGCGCGAGGACTACGTAGCGATCCTCGAGCTTGGATTCGATCAGAGGCTTTACCGCCGCGAGCACCGCGTCGAACTCCTTGTCGTTGCCGATATAATCGGGCATGGAGAGGGCGAGGCTGTCCGGATAGAGCTCCGCGAGGCCGTAGGTGGAGAGGAGGGCTCCGTCCAGACCCAGCCGCATCTTCTGGATGATGTCCGATTCCGTGGCGATATGGGCGCTCGGCGGGAACTCCAGCCTGACCTTGCCCTCCGATACGCGGGAGAACTCGGCCGCGAGGCGTTGGAGGCCGAGGTCCCAGGGACTGTTCGTCGGCACGTTTACCGCCATCCGGAGCGTAACGACCTGGGCTCCCGCCTCGGCGGGATGCCCGGCCAAGGGCGCGAGGATCGTCAGGAGAAGAGCGAGAGTTGCGGCGCGGGCGATCATGAGTCCTTCCTCCCGTAGGAAATTTAATCAACATTTCGATTCGAGTCTCTCCGGCGACCCGCGGATCGACGGAATTAATAAAAGTGGAAGATTTATCCTTTTCGCGTTTCGGCGACGCTCCGACCCCTGATATCGCCGATTCGCGGGATCTCGCCGAAGCCTATCGACACTTCCGGGCGATCCCGAAGAACGGGACAGGTGATGCGAAACAGCTCGATGGCCGAATGGGCATTCTACGTGGACCATAAAAGAATGAATGTTCATTTTTTATACCATGCATCGAATTGTTCGACGAAAATTCCATTATTTTCTTGACACGAAAATTGCGCGGCGCGAATATACCTCTCACCACTACCACCTGACACTTGGAGGCTCCCAATGCGAAACGGTATTCTGGCTGTTTTGTTTGCGTCGCTTTTGATATTCGTCATCCCGCTCGCCGCGGCTCCGGGACTCAGCATCGAAGCGAGGGGAGGGGCCGGAATTACTCTGGGGACTTCGAGCGATCCGAACTCGACGGGAAGCGCCGCGCTCGCCGCGGGAGGCGGCCTCGTCCTCGACTGTTACGCACTCTCCTTCGGATCCTTCTCGCTGGGCCTCTCTGCCGGAGCCGAGTACGCCATGCTGGATTTCCACGGGGTTTCATCGAACTATCTGGCTTCATCATTCGGCCCAGGAATAACTCTGACATCGGACTCCGCGTATAACTACATCCTCATTCCGGTCGCGATCGTCGGGCATTTTGAGTTGCCGGCCGGAACGGGCCTGACGCTGCGCGCCGGCGGTTTCGCCGGCTACTTCCTTGGCGGTCAGTCGAAAGACAGCTACGCCCCCCAATTCCCTCCGTACCTCACTAACGGTACTAACACCCTCGACACGAGCAACACGGCGCAGTGGGAATACGGCCTGCATTTTTCCGGAGGCCCCGACTTCAAGCTCGGGTCCCGTTTCACCTTCTCTCCATCGCTCGAGTTCAACATGGGTCTCACGAACACGAGTGTCGTAACGCTGGTTAATCCATGGGACGTAACCTTCTGGTCCCTCGTCTGCAACATCGGATTCAAGTACGAGCTTTTGTGACCCTTCCGGATGCCCGCGGCACCGATGCATTCGGCGCCGTGGGCACCGTCAGTCCCGGACGCTCTCGTAGACGGATGAGGACTTGTAGGGGGACAGGACTATCTGCCAGAGCTGGATCTGGCGGGAGCGGAAGGACGCCGCGCTGCCCAGGAGATAGTAGCGCCACATCCGGAAGAAACGCTCTCCGTACCGGTCCTTGATCCTCTCCCATCCCACGGTGAAGTTCCGGTCCCAGGCCATGAGAGTCGGGTCGTAGTACTGTCCGAAGCTGTGCAGGTCCTCGATCCTGAAAAGGCCCTCCGCCGCCTCGGCGAGCTGACGCAGCGAAGGCAGCATGGAGTCGGGGAAAATGTACTTGTCGGTCCAGGGGTCCGTGAAGCGCGCGGAGCGATTCGCTCCGATCGTGTGAAGGAGAAAGAGGCCGCCTGGAGCCAGGCAGCGCGCGGCGATCGACATGTACCGGCGGTAGTTCTTGAAGCCGACGTGCTCGACCATGCCGACCGAGACGATGCGGTCGAAGCGCTCGTCGAGATCGCGATAGTCCTGGAGCCGAATCTCGACGGGAAGATCCCGGCAGCGGGCCCTGGCCAACTCGGCCTGCTCCTTCGAGACGGTGATGCCGACCACCTGGGCGCCGCGCCTCTCCGCCGCGTAGCGCGCGAATCCTCCCCAGCCGCAGCCGATGTCGAGGACCCGCATGCCCCGCTCGAGGGAGAGCTTCCGGCAGATCAGCTCGAGCTTGTCCTCCTGGGCCTGGTCGAGATCCTTCGCGCGCTTCCAGTAGCCGCAGCTGTAGTTCATCCCCTTGTCGAGCATGAGGCCGTAGAGGTCGTTGCCCAGATCGTAGTGGCGCTCGCCGATGTTGTAGGCCCGGCTCCTGCGCTGGGCGTTCAGGAACAGCGATTTCAGCCAGAGGAGGACGACTCGCGGCGAAGGCCGGACCATATGCTGGACATCGTTCGAGAGGATGCGCGCGATGAGCTCGTCCAGCCGGTCGCTGTCCCACCAGCCGTCCATATAGGACTCGCCCAGGGCGAGGGAGCCGCCGGCGAGGACGCGGCCGAAGAAATCGGCGTTGCGCACGCGGAGATCCCAGGGACGCTCCCCGTTCACTTCGATGTCCGCGACTTTCAGGATTTCCCGGGCGATGCGCTGTGCGCTGTCCATGGCCGCCTCCCGATTCTTTATAATGCCGCCCCCCCGTCCCCCTGACAAGCGGGACGAGGGGGCGGGAGGCGGAGGGTATTCCTTTACTGAATCGCGGGCGCTCCGCCCTCGGGCATGAAGCCCTGTCGGTCGAATCGCCCTTCGTCGCGCCATTCCTGGAACCGGCGCTGCCTTCGTTCCCTCATGAACATGGCGATCTTCGAGAAGTCGTCCGGCCCTACGATCTTTAGGAGCTGGAGCCGCGCCGAGAGCCGATTCTTCTCGATATCGGTCCTGAGCAGGCCCTTCTTGTCGATCAGAGCGTTGATCGCCTGCTCGTCGGGGTTGGCCGCGAGCAGGGCTTCGTCGATCTGCGCTTTGATGAGCCGAATGTGCGTGAGATCCGCATGGGTCGTCTCGCGGGTCGATTTCTGGAGCGCCAGAACCTGGGAAACCTGAGTGTCGTTCAGCCCGAGATTCTTGAGAAGGGCGTTTTCGTCGACCTTCCTGGCTTGAGCGAACATCGTCGCGGGAATGAGGAGTGCGAAGAGAATCGGGATGAAGCGTTTCAAATCTGACCTCCTGGTCGTGATCTACGAGTAAAATACAATGCGCGCGGGGATTTGTTTCTTAAGAGTCCCTGTCGAATTCCTTACGAGGTCATTGCAGGCCCGAGCGCCCTGCGGGCTTCATGAGGCTCCGCTCACTCGAGAGTCAGCTCCGGCCGGCTTCCGGCCAAGCCCAGTATGGGGCTCGGCCCCAGGTCCCGTTTGTATATCCTGCTCTTCCGCGCGGGATCGTAGCTCCGGCGGCGGTCCTCGGGGAGATCGGCGACCGTCGCGGGCGAGAAGCCCAGGCTCAGGAACCAGTCGGAGGTGCGCGTCGTCAGGACGAAGACCCCGGCGAGACCGGCCTTCCGGGCCGCCTCGATGAGGTAGCCCACCATCCGGTGGCCGATGCCGAGGTGGCTGTAGCTTTCGTCCACGGCGAGCGCCGCTATCTCGGCGCGCCCGCTCCCGTAGCGGTGCAGCGCGCCGCAGCCCCGTATCGTGCCGTCGGTCTCGAAGACCGCGTAGTCGGCGCACTCGCGCTGGAGGTCGCCGTCCGTCCTGCGCACGAGGTTGCCCTGCTCGATGAGCGGCTCCATGATGCGGAGGACCTCGGGTATGTCCTCCTCCAGCATCGGCCGGATGTTCTCGAAGGGATCGGCGTGCACCATGGCGCCGGAGCCGAGGGTCGAGAAGACTTCCTTGAGCAGGACTCCTTCCATGCCGCCGTCGAGGAAGTGGACTCGCTCGACGCCGTGGCGGCAGGCGGTGATGGAGTGGGCGAGCATGTCGCGCTCGGCCCGGCCGAGGGCCTCGGGATTGTCGGCGAGCGTCCGCTCGGCCGCCTGGACGGTGAGGCGGCTCACCATCCCGTCGCGCGAGGCGACCCCCTCGACGGGCAGGCGTATGTCCTCGGAGGCGAAGAGCTCGCCGTCGGTAAGGAAGAAGAGCTTGCGCGCCTTGAGGCCGACCGCGAGCTCGGTGGCCAGCTCGATCGAGGAGATATTGTAAGGCTCGCCGATGGCGCTCCAGCCGATGCAGGGGAGAATGGGCACGAAGTCGTCCTCGATCGAGCGGCGGATGAGCTCGACGTTGACCTTGTCGACCATGCCCGTCGCCTGGAAGTCGATGCCGTTGCGGACCCCATAGGAGCGGGCGCGCACCCAATTGCCGACCACGGCCTCGACTTCGTTGCGCGCCAGCTGGTTCATGAGCCGGGTCGCCGTGTCGAAGGCCGCCATCTCGATGAGGGGCATCGCCTCGGGGGTGGATATCCGGAGCCCCTCGGCGCGCTCGGTCTCTATTCCGTATATCGCGAGGAGCTCGTCGATCCTCGCCCCGCCCGAGGGCACGAGGATGATCTTGATGCCGTTCTCGTGGAGGAGGGCCAGGTCGCTGACCAGTCCCGAAAAGGACGGAGTGTCCATGAGCCTCGCCCCGATGCGGAACACGAAGACTGAGCCCATGAAGCGGTGGGCGTAGACGAAGACCTCCCTTATCAAGTCGGTCTCGCCCCGCCGCGATATGATTTCGTCGCTCATCCCCTCGCGCCTCCCAGACGGAAAGTATATTCCAAGGCTCCGCCCTTGCGCTACAATGCGGCATGCCGAATACGGAGAAGCTGTACTACTCGCGACCCGAGCTCTTCGAGACCGAAGCGAGGGTGCTCGCCCTGTCGGGTCCGCCCGATGCTCCCGCGCTCGAGCTCGACGCGACGATATTCTATCCCGAGGGGGGCGGCCAGAGCTGCGACCTGGGGAGCGTTTCACCCCTCGCCGGCGGCGACGAAGTCTCCGTGACGGCCGTTACGGAGACCGGAGGCCGCATCCTCCACACCCTGGCCCGCCCCCTGGCGGCCGGAGCGGGCGATCGCGTGCGCCTGCGCGTCGACGGCGGGCGGCGCCTCGACTACTCCCAGGCGCACTCGGGCCAGCACCTCTTGTCCTCGACCTTCATGCGACTCATGGGCGCCCCGACCGTCTCGGTGCACCTGGGCCGGGAGCGCTGCCTCATAGACTTCGACGTCCTCGCCATCTCCGACGAGGACCTGGCGGCGGCGGAGGATCTCGTCGAGGGGATCATCGCCGACGATTATCCGATCCGCGTCCATTCCTGCCCGCCCGAGGACCCGGATTCCTTCCCGCTGCGCAAACGCCCCCCCGCCGGGGAGGAGGTCGTGCGGATAGTCGAAATAGACGGGATAGACTACACGCCCTGCTGCGGGACTCACCTGAGCTCGACGGGGAAGCTGCGCCTCGTGCGGATTCTCGGGACGGAGAAGTACAAGGGCATGACGCGGCTGTCCTTCGTCGCCGGTGGCCGCGCTGCCTCCGACTACCGCGCGGTGTCGCGCATTTCGCGGGACGCCGCGCGGGCCCTCGGCAGCTCGGTGGCCGAGCTGCCCGAAGCCGCGGCGCGCGAGGCCGAGAGGCGCAGGGCCCTCGAGCTGGCGCTCGGCGCCCTCGAGCGGGAGCGCGCCGCCGCCGAGGCCGCGGCCGCTCCCGAGGCGCGAGCGCCCGAGGGCGGTGCTCCGACGGACAGACCGCGCCTCGTCGTACGCCGCTACGAGGATCGGTCGGCCGATTCCCTCATGCTGTCCGCGAAGGCTTTCGCCGGCTTGGGCCTCGCGGCCCTCCTGGCCTCGCTGCCGGATCGCACGGTCCAAGTCCTCTCCTCCCAGCCCAGAGAGCGGCTCGGCGAGCGGCTCAAGCCCTGCCTCGATCGGACAGGCGGCAAGGGCGGGGGCGGGCCGGCCTCGTTCCGGGCGGTCTTCCCCGACGCCGCCAGCCTGGCCGCCTTTATGGAAGAGGCGGAGCGGGAACTGTCGTCCTAGCGCCGCCCGGGAGGACGGTTTTATACTTGTAAGCTCAATTTATCTAAGCGTCTCAATTATATTGACATCATCGAACATATTCAGCATCTTTGTCCCATGCCTACAAGCGACCGGGCGAAGGACCTCGATTCCCTCGTGGACGAGATCGTAGATCTCTTCCACGAAGTGTGGAAAGCGCGCGGAAGATCGACGACCTCGGCCTGGATGGACCTCCAGCTCACCTTGCCCCAATTCAAGATGCTGGTGGTCGTGTCGCAATCCGACTCCTCGACGGTTGGCTGCATCGCCGAGCATCTCGGCGTGGGCGAATCGACCGCCAGCTATCTCGTCGAGCGGCTCGTGCAGGCAGATCTCGTCGAGCGGGCCGAGGACCCCTCGGACCGGCGCAGGGCGATGATCCGGCTTTCGCGGGATGGCCGAGCCCTGCTCGAGAAGCTCGTCGGTCCGCAGAACTGGCCGAGCGCGCAGCTCCGCGACATTGGCATCGAGGACTTGGCGGCCCTGAGACGGGGGCTGGAAGCGGTCGTAAGCATGTTCAAAGAGATCGAACGCAAATAAGGACGGAGGATCGACATGTCGGACACTAGGAACACCGCTCAAGAGGCGGCGGCCATGGGAGATAACGGAGGCGCGAACCCGAAGAAGAAAGGGAAGGGAGGGCTGGTCATCCTCGTCATCGTCCTCGTGGCCGCCGCGGGAGGGGCCTATTTCCTCTTCGCGAACGGGGGCTCGCAGGCCACGGACGACGCGGCGATCCGCGGCGACCAGATCGTGGTGAGCGCCCAGACCCTGGGACAGATCGTCACCCTGACCGTCGAGGAGCAGGACCACGTCGCCAAGGGGCAGACTCTCGTCAAGCTCGACGATCTTACGCTCAGGGCCCAGGAGAGCCAGGCGATCGCGAACAAGGAGTTCGCCGCCCAGAACGTGGACCTGGCCCAGGTCAAACTCGGTCAGGCGCAGAGCGACCTCGATCGGGCGACGGCCCAGCTCAAGGCCAAGATCATTCCCCAGGAGCAGTACGACCACCTCGCCATCGCCTTCTCGTCGGCCCAGACCCAGTGCAAGATCGCGCTGGCCCAGCAGAAGATGGCCGAGGCCCAATACTCCACGGTCGAGACCAATCTGGCCCATATGATAATCCAATCGCCCATCGACGGCGTCGTCGCCAAGAAGTGGACCATGCCGGGGAACATCGTGCAGCCGGCCCAGCCCATCTATACGCTCTACAACCTCAACAGTCTCTGGGTCGAGGCGAACTTCAAGGAGACCCAGATCCGCTCCCTCAAGCCGGGCGACCCGGCGACCGTCGAGGTCGACGCCTTTCCCGGCCACAAATTCACCGGGAAGGTCGAGAGCATCGGCACGGCGACCGCCTCGGAGTTCGCCCTCATCCCGCCCGACAATGCCACGGGCAACTTCACCAAGGTGACCCAGCGGGTCCCGGTGAAGATCGTCCTATCCGACCCCGGCGCGGCCGATCCCAAGGCCGATCCGCTTCTCGTGCCGGGCCTGTCGGCCGAAGTGCGCGTCGTGACCGGCGCGAGGTAATACCATGTTCTCAAGCATATCCCGCATGCGCGAGAGGCTCGTAGCCGCGACGCCCTCGCTCCAGCCGGGACACTCCAGCTATCCCTGGCTCGTGCTCCTCGCGACCTGCATCGCCACCTTCATGGGCGTCCTCGACTCCACGATCGTGAACGTGGCGCTCAACAAGCTCACGGTCGCCTTCGGCGTCTCCACCGACATCACCGAGTGGGTCCTGACGGCCTACATGCTCGCCTTCGGGGTCATGCTGCCGGCATCGGGCTGGCTCGCCGACCACGTCGGCTACAAGTTCACCTTCCTCGGCGGAGTCTTCCTCTTCACGCTCGGGTCCTTCCTCTGCAGCCTTTCATGGGATATGTCGAGCCTCATCTTCTTCAGGGTCCTCCAGGCCCTGGGCGCGGGCGTGATCATGCCCGTGGGCATGACGCTCATCACGCGCGAGTTCCCGCCGGAGAAGCGCGGCGTCGCCCTCGGGTTCTGGTCCATCTCCTCGGCCGCGTCGGCCTCGCTCGGGCCCACGATCGGCGGCTACCTGATCGACAACTACTCCTGGCACACCATCTTCGACGTCAACGTGCCCGTCGGGATCCTGGCCCTATTGGCCGGCTTCATCGTCCTGCGCGAGCACAAGAGCGAAAAGAGCCGCTCCTTCGACGTCCTCGGGCTGATCGGCATGACCGTCTTCCTCTGCGGGCTCAACCTGGCCCTCGCCGACGGCAACGCGGCGTGGAACACCGACGGCTGGACTTCGAACTTCATCCTATGCTGCTTCGGCGCCTCGGTCGTCGGCCTCGTCGCCTTCCTCGTCGTCGAAATGCGGGTCGAGCACCCCCTCATCGACCTGAGCCTCTACAAGGATCGCGACTTCGCCCTGGGGAACCTCGTGCTCTTCATCTTCGGGCTGGGGATGTTCGGCTCGACCTTCCTCCTCCCTCTCTACCTGCAGTCCTCCCTCGGCTACACGCCGCTGCAGGCGGGCCTGGTCTTCCTTCCGATGGGAGTGCTCACCGCCATCTCCGCGCCCATCGCGGGAGCCATCAACGACCGCATCGGCGCCCGTGTCCCGATCATGTTCGGTCTCCTGCTCATGGCCGCGAGCCTCTTCGTGAACCGCTACCTCTCGCTCTTCTCCGAGATAGGCCAGGTCATGATCCCCATCTGCATGCGCGGCTTCGGCATGGGCTTCATCTTCGCGCCCCTCTCGGCGGTGTCGATATCCCAGATCCCGCAGCGGAAGATGGCGCAGGCCTCGGGACTCACCAACATCCTCAGGCAGATCGGGGGCAGCTTCGGCATCGCCCTCTTCGGCACCATGCTCACCACGCGGGTCAAGTTCCACATCGGCTCGCTCGGCCAGGCGGTGAGCCTCTATTCCCCGAGCTTCAACGAAGTCATGGCGCGGCTCTCGCGCTTCGCGATCGATTCCACCGGAGGAACCGCGGGCTCGGCGATATCCAAGTCCCAGGCCCTCCTCATGGAGCGGCTCGGGAAGCTGGCCTTCGTCGCCGCGGTGGGCGACGTGTTCACGATAGCCGCGCTGGTGACCTCCGCCGCCGTCATCCCGGTCCTCCTCCTCAAGGAGAGCCACAGACAGGCGGGCGCGCCGAAACCGGTGATGGTCGACTGATCCGATTCAAGTCAAATCGACGAGGTATGTGATGCAACTTAAGACATTGATAGCGCTGACGGCCCTCGCCGCGGCATCGCGGCTCGCCGGCGCCCAGGGCGCGGCGGCGCCCGCCCTCGGTCTCGACGACGTCATCGCCAAGGCGGTCTCCAACCAGCCCCTGATCCTCCAGGCCGAGTCGAGCGTTGCGGCCGCCCGCGCCAAGGAGGAGGAGGCGAAGAGCGCCTACCTGCCGAACGTCTCGGCCGAGGGTTCCTACGTCTACCTCTGGCCGCAGGAAGGTATGGCGATCGATCTGTCCGCCCTCCATGGGCCCGACATCCAGGCCGCGCTGGCGCCCCAAAATGCATTGGATTTCCACCTCGGGGCCAGCGAGCTCGTCTACGATTTCGGGAAGCGCGAGCTCCAGGTCAAGCTCGCCGAGAACGGCGTCGACGCCGCGGGCATAGGCATCGACCAGATCAAGACGAGCATAGCCTTCCAGACGGCCCAGGTCTTCGATTCGGCCCTCTTCCTGCGCTCCGAAATCAAGGTCCTGGACGAGCAGCTCGCGACCCTCGAGCAGCACCTCAGCGACACCCAGAAACGCGAAGAGACCGGCTCCTCGACCCACTACGACGTCCTCACCACCCAGGTGCGGCTCGCCTCGGTGAAGAGCCAGCGCATCGACGCCGAGGGCCAATACGAGAAGCAGAGGATAGCGCTCAAGGAGCTCATGGGTCTCGGGCCCGGCGAGGACTTCGACATACAGGGGGATTTCTCGCTCGCGCCGGTTCCGGGCGACGCGCTGGCCGCCCTCTCCGCGGCCATGGGCCAGCGGCCGGACATCGCGCAGTCCCTCTCCTCCGAGAAGCAGGCCCAGCTGGCCTTGAGCCTCGCCAAGCTCGGGCACATGCCCACGATCTCGACTCACGCCGAGGCCGGCATCAAGAACGGCATCCTTACATTCACCAATGCCGACGTGAATAATATGCTCTTCAACTGGGATTTCGGTCTCATGGTCAGCGTCCCGGTATTCGACGGCCTCCTCACCGAGCGGCGCAGCGCTGAGGCCGACGCGAAGCTCGCCGCTGCGCGCAGCGGCACTGACGCGCTCAGACGGACGGTGACGACCCAGGTACTCCAGGCCCTCCAGGACGTCGCCTCGAGCCACGAGCAGACCGACAATTCTCTCGCCCAGCTCGCTCAGGCCCAGGAAGCCCTCAACATGGCCAAGGTCCAGTACGACATCGGCGTGGGGACGAACCTCGAGTACCTCGACTCCCAGACATCGATCGAGCTCGCGAAGCTCAACAACCTGAGCGCCACCTACCGCGAGTTCCTGAGCCAGCTGGAATTGAAGCAGGCGCTCGGGGCGCGGCTGTGGGAGAAAAGCTAGGATGGGGGATCTAGGATGAACTATCGCGTTCTCGGGAAAACGGGCATCGAAGTCTCGGCGCTGGGCTTCGGCTGCATGCGTCTGCCCACCTCGGGCTCCCCGGACAAGATCGACGAGGAGGCCGCGACCCGGCTCCTGCGCGACGCGATCGAAGCGGGCGTAAATTACGTCGACACCGCGTGGTTCTATCACGCCACCGCCTTCGGGCAGGCGGGCCAGAGCGAGCCCTTCGTCGGCCGGGCCCTCTCGGGCGGCTGCCGCGACCTGGTCCAGCTCGCGACGAAGCTGCCGCAGCAGATCATCCGCGCCCGGGAGGACATGGACGGCTTCCTCGAGCGCCAGCTCGAGCGGCTGCGGACCGACCATATCGATTTCTACCTCGTGCACGGTCTCGACGGAGCCGCCTGGGACCGAATGCGGGATCTCGGCGTGCGGGAGTTCCTCGACGGCGCCCGCTCGCGCGGCCTGATCCGCTTTCCGGCCTTCTCCTTCCACGGACGGAAAGAGGACTTCCCGCGCATCATCGACGAGTACGACGGTTGGGCCTTCGGTCAACTGCAATACAACTACATGGATACCGAGTACCAGGCCGGCTACTCGGGCCTGCGCTATGCCACGGAGAAAGGCGTCGGCGTCGTGGTGATGGAGCCGCTCAAGGGCGGGCGTCTCGCCAGGAACCTGCCTCCCGAGATGAAGGCCGTCTTCGACGAGCGAAGCGAGGCCTGGAGCCCGGCGGAGTGGGCGCTGCGCTACGTGTGGAACGAGGGCGGCGTCAGCCTCCTGTTGTCGGGCATGAACGATCCAGCCCAGCTCGAGGAGAATCTGCGGGTCGCGGACGCGGCCGTCCCCGGCGCGCTGACGGCGGAGCAGCTCGAAGTGTACGGCGCCGCGCGCGCCGCGCTGCGGGCGCGTATGAAGGCCGACTGCAGTGCCTGTCGGTATTGCCAGCCCTGCCCGCAGGGCGTGGAAATTCCGGAGCTCTTGGCCTCCTTAAATGCCGCTTCGATGTGGGATACGAAGGATCCATGGCTCACCGGCTATACCAGGATCGCGGGCAAGAGCGGGGCATGCACCGAGTGCGGTCAGTGCGAGGGTATCTGCCCGCAGGGACTCCCGATTCGGCGGCTCCTTAAGGAGACCGTGGCCACCTTCGGCGGCTGACGACTCCGTATCCCGCGGGTAAGTGGGCGGTTTGCCGGTATTTTGCTTGACTTATCAAGTAAAATGCTCATTATACTTGATAAGTCAAGCAATTCGGAAGGAAGTCCTGACGGATGATAAGCGAGCCGAACCTCGTCATTAATAAGGTAGTCCGCATGGCACAAGCCTTCATAAACGAGCGGCTGAAGAGCATCGGCCTGAGCAGCGGTTTGTTCTATTTCATCCTGGAGCTGTCCGAAAATGACATGGTCTCGATGCAGGACTTGAGTCGCGCTGTCCTGGTCGACAACGGGCATACGACGAGGGCGGTCGCCCGGCTGGTCGAGCTGGGCTATGTCTCCCGGGAAGTGGACCCGGAGGACTCTCGCTCCTATCTGGTCTCATTGACCGCGAAGGGCAGGGACAGCTCCGCGGTAATTCGTAATGTCCTGGTCGAGTGGGCCAATTTCATCGCGGTAGGCGTGTCGAAAGACGATATCGCCACGGTGTACAGGGTGTTCGACAAGTATTACTCGAACGCAAGGAACATGTTTCCCTCGAGACAGTGAGGAAGCCGCCTCGTATGAAAGAATCGGGCGACACTGTCTCGATCACCGGCGGTAGAGGGCGCTCGGCAGCGGCCCCATCCAAGAGCGAAGGCGGGAGGAGAAGCACATGGCGACTATGAGAGCCGCGCAGGTGGGCAGGCCCGGAGGCGAGTTCGAGCTCGTGCAGCGGGAGATTCCCGAGCCGAAAGCGGGAGAAGTGCTGATCAAGGTGGAAGCCTGCGGGGTCTGCCACGGCGATGCCATCGTCAAGGACGGCACATTTCCCGGGATCGAGTATCCCAGGATTCCCGTGCACGAAGTGATCGGGACGATAGCGAAGCTCGGACCGGCGGTAGGCGATTTTCGGATCGGCGAGAGGGTGGGCGTAGGCTGGCACGGGGGACATTGCGGCAAATGCGCCGCCTGCAGGCGAGGCGATTTCTGGGCCTGCGAGAACTCGATGACCACGGCCATCTCGACCGACGGCGGCTACGCCGAGTACATGGTGGCCCGCTCGGAGGTTCCCCTCCGCATTCCGGCCGAGCTCGATCCGGTGGCCGGGGCCCCGCTCCTGTGCGCGGGACGGACCACCTTCGGAGCGCTGAGAAGCAGCAACGCGAAGGCGGGCGATCTCGTGGCCATCCAGGGCCTCGGAGGCCTGGGACATCTGGCGGTGCAGTTCGCGGCGAAGATGGGGTTCAGGACTGTGGCATTGTCCCGAGGCACCGACAAGAAGGCTCTGGCGCTCCAGCTCGGCGCGCACGAGTATATCGACACGGATTCGACCGACCCCGTGAAGGAATTGCGGCGCCTGGGCGGGGCGAAGGTGATCCTGTGCACCGCCCCCAACGCAAAGGCCGTCTCCGAGCTTGTCGGCGCACTGGGGCGCAACGGTCAGGCGGTCATCGTCGGCGCCTCTCGGGATATGCTCCAGATCGCGCCCGGAATGCTCATCGGCGGCGGGCGGTCCATCGTCGGCTCGGGGGCCGGGGAGGTCGGGGACGCCATCGATTTCAGCATCCTCGCGGGCATCGTTCCCATGGTCGAGGTCTTTCCCCTCGAGCAGGCGGCCCTCGCCTACGAGAAGATGATGACGGCGAAGGTGCATTTCCGCTCGGTCCTGAAGATGTGACGCCCATGGAATACTTCATGATCGAGAGTGTCTTTCGCGATCCCTCTCCGGTAGGCGAGACGGAGCTCGAGCGGCTCATCAGGGAGCACCAACGATACCTGGACAAGGGCTTCGCCGAAGGCTGGATCCTGGTCTCGGGCCCGAAGGCGGCAGGCGGGGGAGGCGTAATCCTGATGAAGGGCGCTTCCGCGCGGGAGGTCGAAGCCTATTTCGACGGAGACCCCATGAAGATCGCGGGCGTCCAAGATTACAGGATCGTCGAGTTCAGGCTCTACGATTGCCAGGCGGGAACCACGTCATGGTTCGAAGCCGGCGAGTGAAGGGGGTATGAAGATGGCGGACATTCTCGAGCTGATCCGGGACAGACAGTCCGCGAGAGGCCCGTTCGATCCCGGCCGGCCCGTCTCGGCCGGCGACCTGGAGCTGATTCTCGAAGCCGGACGCTGGGCTCCCACGGCCCACAATATGCAGAACTTCGAGATCGTCGCCGTGGACGATCCGGAGCTTCTCGTGGCTCTGACCAAACTGAAGAATCCGCTCTCCATGGACTTCATCGAGGAAAACCGGGCTCAGCTCTCGTTCACCGAGGAGGAACTGAAGAGAAGGAAGGTCGGGGTCCTGGCCACGAGGTTCCCTCCGGCCTGGAGCTATCCGAAGGCCACCGCTGATGAAATGAAGGCCGCCGCGAGACCCTTGCCGACGAGTCCGACCATGCTCTTCATGGTCTACGATCCGAAGAGGAGGGCGCCCGCCTCCGAAGGCGACTTCCTGGGCGTCATCAGCCTGGGTTGCGCGACGGAGAACATGTGGCTCATGGCCGCGTCCCTGGGAATCGGCTTCCACGTCGTCAGCTCCTACGCGGGAGCCGGCGTCGAAAAAGAGGTCAAGCGCATCCTGGGCATCCCCGAGTCCCTCGTCCTCGTCTACGCCATCAGGCTGGGCTATTTCCTTGCATCGACGCCCTCCGCCGGTTATCTGCGGGTTCGGCGCGAGGTTGGGGACTTCGTCCATCATAACCGCTTCGGGCGGGCTGGAGGGAAGTCATGAAGACCATAGCCATCGAAGAGCACTTCTCGGTCGCGAACGCGACTACCGTCGCGGGTCCGATCGCGGGGCCCGTCGGTCAATACATGGCCGAAGTCGGAAAGAAGCTGGCGGACTTGGGCGAAGGAAGGCTCGCCGAAATGGACGCGGCGGGCATCGACATGCAGGTGCTCTCCCTCTCCGCCGTCGACGCGGCGCCCGGATCGGATGCAGCCGGCGCGAAGGATCTCTCGCGACGCTCGAACGATGTCCTCGCGGAGGCGGTGCGTCGGCGGCCGGACCGCTTCGCCGGCTTCGCCGCCCTGTCGCTGCTGGACCCGGAAGGGGCTGCCGTCGAGCTGGAGCGATGCGTGGCCAGACTCGGTCTGGTCGGTGCCATGATCGACGGGACCACCGAGGGGCAATTCCTCGACAATCCGCGATTCGAGCCGGTCTTGGCCGCGGCCGAGAGGCTCGGCGCCCCGATCTATCTCCATCCCGCGCCCCCTCCCGCCCAGGTCTACCAGGCCTATTACGGGGGCCTCCCTGATGCTGTCGCTCACGCCCTCTCCATCAGCGGCTACGGCTGGCACGCCGAGATGGGTCTCCACAGCCTCAGGCTCATCGTGGCCGGCGTGTTCGACCGCTTCCCGAAACTGCAGGTCATCATCGGCCACATGGGCGAATTCATCCCTTATTGCCTCGCCCGCTCCGACATCCTCCTGAGCCGGGCGGCCCCCCACCTGCAGCGTAGGGTAAGCGACTATTTCCGCGCGAACTTCCATATAACGACGAGCGGGTATTTCACGGTACACCCTCTTCTATGCGCGCTCTCGGTCCTCGGCGCCGAGCGCATCCTCTTTGCCGTGGATTATCCCTATAGCCCCAACGCCGCGGGACGGGCGCTGCTCGACTCGGCTCCGATTCCCGGCACGGACCTCGAGAAGATCGCTCATGGCAACGCCGAGCGATTACTGAAGCTTCCTTAAAGAGGAGGAGTGATCAAATGGCTAAGACGACAGAAGGACCAAGCGAGCTGAAGACCATCGCGCTTCCGAAGCCCACCCCCGGCCGCGACAAATCGGTATTCGCGGCGCTTCGGGTAAGAAGGACCACGCGATCCATCGGCGACAGGAAGCTGTCCGCGCAGATGCTGTCGAATCTCCTCTGGTGCGCCTGCGGATTGAACCGGACGAAGGGGCCCTTCGACATTCCGGGAATAACCGCGGCCTCGGCCAGCAATTCCCAGGAGATCGACGTCTATGTCGCGCTGAAGGAAGGCATCTACCTCTACGAGCCGATCCCGCACAGACTCTCGCCGGTGGCGGCGGGAGACTTCCGGGTCTTGGCCCTCGGAAAGGGCCAGGGGCAGATGGGGGCCCAGGCGCCCGTCCGTCTCATCTACGTGGTCGATGTCGCGAAGTTCGGCAAGGCCGGATATCAGGAACCGGGTCTGAACGACCTCGAGACCCAGAAGGCCTATTATTATGTCGATACGGGTCTGATAGCGGCCAATGTCTACCTTTTCGCAGCTTCCCAGGGCCTCGGGGCCTGGTTCCACAATTGCAACAAGCCCGAGCTTTCCAAGACGCTGAATCTGCGCGCGGATCAGCGCGTGCTCTTCGGCCAGACTCTGGGGTATCGAAGCAAGGATTGAGCGGGGCTCGCCGAGGCTTGATCGAAGCAGAAAGACAAGGACGGTCAAGCTGGCGGGCCCGGCGCCCGGGCATTATTCCATTTTATTCCAAGAAGGGGCTCTTGCGGCTCGAAGAAGCATGCTTCGGGAGCATGGAGAGGATCCGGGAAAAAGCCGGACGCTCTAACGACGAGACCTGCTACCGGGACTGAAGCCGAAGCGCCGCGCGAAGGCCTCCGAAAAATGGCTCGGGCTCTTGTAGCCGACGATGAAGGCGGCTTCTTTGACGCTGAGTTCGCCCTCGAGGATCCGCTGCTTCGCGTAGTCCATCCTCCTGGCGACTATGTACTCGTGGACACCCATGCCGTGCGCGCGCTTGAAGTCCCGCTTGAGCTTCGCCTCGCTCTCGCCGAGCTCCCGCGCGAGCTGGGCGATCGAAGGGGGATGGATGAAGCGGCCGTCGAGGAGCTCTCCGGCCTCGCGCATCCGCTTCGCGTCCCTAGCGGAGAAGGCCTTGTTGCGAGCCCCGCCGTCTTCGGAGCCGATGAGGCCGCGAAGCGAGATCGCCGCGAGCTCCAGAGTCGCGCTTTCCGCGTAGAGCCGACCGGGAGCCCCGACGTATCCTCGGTTGCGGATCTTCTCGACCGCCCCCCTGGCTTCCCAACCGAAGGTCGAGACGATGAGGGAGGGCTCGCCCCCCGGCTCGCGGAGTAGGCGCTCGAAGTCGGGCGAGAGGCGTTCGCCGTATTCCTCGACGAGCCCGAGGATAAAGTCGCAACCCATCGTGAGGGTGAGGAAATCGAAATCGGCGGAGTCGGCGTCCTTGAAGCGGATGACAGAGGTCGGCGAGGAGACGCAGAGGCTGCCGCTCGATACGGGCTCGGGCTTCGAGAAGCCGTCCAGCCACGCGGAGCAGGATCGGGCCTGCATCGCATAGCCCATCTTTATCATCGGCACGGGAATCCGCGTATCGACGATGATCGATTCCTGGGAAGGACGGTGCCTGACGATCATGATGCCGATATCGGGGCGGCTGGCGATGGTAGTGAGCGTACCTTCCCCGAAGAGGGGAGGCAGGGGCACCCGGTCCTCGATCGCGGGTTCGTCGAATATGCGCAAGCCCGCGATCTCCCCCGCGGCGTTTTTGAAATCGAAATCGGTCCCGAGTGATTTCGTCATAATTCCTTGGTAGCACTATATCACCTCCGTAGCCTTTCGGGCATGCTTTTGAGCCTTTACCCGACATGATTGAAGCGGCGAGGAAGCCCCCGCATCGCCGGGACCGGATATACTGGCGAGATGCCGAAGAGGTTCTCGAGAAAGGAAGGGAACGACGACCTGGGGAGAGGATATACGATGATTCCTTCCTTGTGCGTCGCGGATGCTTCGGGAACCATGAAAAGCGAATATGAAAATCATTCGATAACGATCGGGAGGCAGCCGCATGAGTAGACGAGCCAATTACTTCAGATTACCGCTTCTCTTATCCATATCGGTCGTTGAGCTCATTATCCTGGGATGCGCCATACCGGGAGGAACAACCAGCGGCGCACCGCCGACTCCGACAGGACTGAGCGTCGGCAGCCCCACTGCGACAAGCCTGACTGTATCCTGGAACAGCTCCGACGGCGCGGATGGCTATATTTGCTACCGTGACGCGAGTCCTTCAGGTTCGTTCTCGACTCAAGTATACAACGGCCCTTCCACAGCTTATGCGGACATTGGATTAATCCCGGGGACGACCTACTATTATAAGTGTCTGGCGAAAAATCAAAATGGGACGAGCGCCTTGTCAGGCGCGGTTCCGGGAACCACACTAGGCAGCGGAGCTAGCGCTCCGGCGACTCCGACCGGACTCACGGTAGGAAGCGCCACTTCGTCTTCCTTTGTGGTCTCCTGGACGGTATCCTCTGGTGCGATCTCGTATCAGGTTTACCGGGATACGAGCTCGACGGGGACTTTTACTACTGTCGCTTATAATGGAAGCAGCACGAGCTTCACTGACGCTAACCTGACCAGTTCGACTACGTACTATTATAAGGTACAGGCCACGAATGTCACTGGTTCCAGCGCGCTTTCCGGCGCAGTATCGGGAAGGACCTTGGCAGGCGGCAACGCTCCCACGACTCCGACCGGGCTCACGGTGGGAAGCGCCACTTCGTCCTCCCTCGTGGTCTCCTGGACGACGTCCTCCGGGGCGATCTCGTATCAGGTTTACAGGGATACGAGCTCCACGGGGACTTTTACTACTGTCGCTTATAATGGAAGCAGCACGAGCTTCACTGACGCTAACCTGACCAGTTCGGCTACGTACTATTATAAGGTGCAGGCCACGAATGTCACTGGTTCCAGCGCGCTTTCCGGCGCCCAGTGGGGGACGACCCTCGCGGCCATATGGGGCGTCTCCAATGGCTTTGAATCCTTCAAGACGAGCGACCCCGGCAACTGCGGCAGCTATCTGTATTATACGATTCCCGGATCCTCTCTCATTTTGACCAGTTCAAGCCCGAGTGTGACCACTGGGCTGGAGCTTCTTGCCGGCCAGATATCGGGCTACGCAGGGGGGCCAGGATCAATTGCAGGGTATGGAGTCCTGTTCTCCTACACCGATCCCAATAACTTTTTTATATTTCTCTTATCGACGAATGGGTATTACGAGGTACTCCAGAAACAAAACGGTAATTGGAACACCTTGCTGCCGTGGACTAGTTCTTCGGACATTCTCCAAGGAGATCAGCTTAATCAAATCGATGTCGCCTATATACATTATTCAGATGGTAACTATTACTTGGTATTCTATATCAACACCATGTATGAAAATCTATTGCAGATCACGAATACGACGCTCAACGCGGGCGGCTTGACGGGCTTCGTCGTCGGCATCGGCAGCTCGAATCAGGAGAGCTTCCCTGGAACTCCGGTCACGGCCGGGTTCGAGCAGACCGTCCCGGTCAATTATCCCGCAAGCAGCAAGGCACTCTCTCCGGCAGAAGGAAAGGCATTGCCGCTTCCGACCGAGCTCGAGGCGCGAAGATAATGCATCGATTCGCGGCCTTCATCCTCCTCCTGTCTTCATGCACATCGTCGGCGATCGACGCGCAGACGCAAACGCCGCAGCAGCCCGATGGCCGGGAATCGATCCTCTCTCTCATGGACATCACGGCGACGCCTGGGATCGAGTACCCGATCCAGTCGGGCTTCACTCTGCTCAACCTCGGCGGCGCAATGGACATGAAGGCCAGCGTTCCGCTGCCTTTCCTACCCTGGCTATCCGCTTCGGCGGACCTTGCATATAGTTACCTCCCGACTCTTTCCGATTCATCGATTTCAATAATCTCGGTCGGACTAGGCCCGCGAGCGACCTGGGAGATCGCCCCGCGGCTTTCATTGTACGGATATCTTTCCGTGGGGGGATATTTCGGCTTTTTCAACAAGACGGCAGTAGATCCCACCGGCCTCGCCTACCCGAACCAACAGGGAGGGGATCCCTCGGCCGGCGGCGGAGGCGGCTTCACTTTCTACCTGAGCCCGAGCTTGAGTATGGGCGTCGATGCCGATCTCCTATGGTATGTGGGCATGAACCTCGGACTCAGGGCGACGATCGGCACCAGCTTTCACCTCGAGGGTCTGACGCGCAAGGTATACTTGGAGAAGATCCAATTCGAGGACCTCTATCCGTCCATTTACAAGAAATACGCGAAGAAGCCGCCGGGGAGCGCGGTGCTGGCGAACGGTGAACGTTTCCCGATAAGCGACGTGGCCGTGTCGATCTTCGCGAAAGACTTCATGGACGCGCCTACGACGATCAAGATCCCGGGACGGATAAGACCCGGCAGCAGCGAGCCTCTCGACCTCGGCCTCCTCCTATCGCGCAGAGCGCTCGACCTGAAGCAAAGCGCGCTCGCCAACGCCGAGATCCGCGCCGAGTACTCGATTAACGGGCGTCGAGAGACGTCGCTGTCATACTGCACGGTGCGTATCTTCAACCGCAACGCGATCAGTTGGGACGACGATCGCAAGGTGGCGTCCTTCCTGACTCCTACCGACCCGGAAGTGCTCCGCTTCTCGAACCTCATCGCAGGCGTGGTGCGGGACGCCGGGCCCGCGGCTCTGAACCAGAACCTCCGCATGGCGCTGGGAGTCTTCACGACCCTGTCCTCGTACGGCATCAAATACGTAATCGTTCCCAACACTCCCACCTACAAGGACGCCTCTGACAATCCGCGAATAATCGATTTTGCGGCCTTCTCGGGTCAGACGCTCTCCTACAAGGGAGGAGATTGCAGCGATCTTTCAATTCTCGTGTCGTCAATGCTGGAGTCCGTAGGTATTGAGACCGCCTTCATCACCATTCCCGGGCATATCTTCATCGCCGCGTCGCTCGGCGTGGCTCCCGAGGCGGCGAAGACGACCTTCAGCTCGGCGAACGACTTGATCTATAGGGACGGCAAGACTTGGCTGCCCCTCGAGGTAACGATGCTCGGTTCCAGGTTCGGCGAAGCCTGGCGGCAGGGTGCCCGAGAGTGGCAGGAGAATAATGATACGGGGCAGGCGGCCTTCTACCCGTCCCATGATTGCTGGGCGGAGTACGATATGTCCGGCGCGCCGAGCGATGTCGCGTCCATTGACTACCCTTCGCGCTCGGAGGTGCGGGCCGCGTACGATCCCGAGATATCGGCGCTCGTGGATGGCGAGATAGACGGTAAAGTGAGGGACCTGACGGCCAGAATCGCGAAGATCGCGATGCCCGCGAAGGAGCGCAACGACCTCGGCGTTCTCTATGCGCGCTACGGGAAGACAAAAGAGGCGGAGGCGCAGTTCCTCGCCGCCCTGGACCTATCCGAGTACGTTCCGGCGATGCTGAATCTGAGCAACATCCGCTTCATTCAAGGCGATTTTAATGCTGCGCTGGCATTTCTGCAACGCGCGGAGAGGGTAGCCCCAGGCAACGGCAAGGTCCTCGTGGGGCTGGCCAGGGTCAACTACGAGCTAGCCAACGCGGCCCAAGTCGACAAGTACGTAGCTTATGCCGAGAAGAGCGATCCTGGTTCGACCGATAAGTTCCCCTACCTAAGGCAGCAGAGCGGGGTCAATACCGGCGCGCGTGCGCAGGACACTTTGGCGAGAAGGACAGATATACAATGGGCGACGGAGCAATAGTGATCAAATCGCCATTCATTCTCGCTTTCGCCGTGATGACAGGCCCTTTCCTTCTTTGCTCGTGCGCGAATCCCATGCAGGCGACGCTCGCGCAGGTCGTAAAGGATTACTCGACCGCTAAGACGAGTGCGTCCGCGCTGAGCGGGAACGGAATCGCCCGGAATACGCCGATCGTGGTGAGCTTCAGTAAGACGATGAACGCCTCGACCTTGGTCCTCGGGGGCACGATGGCGCCCGAGAGCGACGGGGGAAAGTGGACGTCCAAGTCCAATCCTTCCGATACGCTGACCGTTAATCCCCTCACTCTCTGGAGTCCCGGCAGCGGCAAGGTCCTGGTCGTCGATTGCAAGGATCCTCAAGGCTACAGTGCGCAGCCGATCGTAATCACGGTCGGGGTTCTCGACGGAGTAGTGTACGTTCGCGCCTTGGACGGCAAGGACAGCAATCCGGGCACGCCGGATCTTCCGAAGAAGACGATCACGTCCGCGATCGCGTCGGCTGCCAAGTACTATTCGTCGGCCGAGGTGCACGTAGCGCAGGGACAGTACAACGTGAGCTACGTAGCGGGCACGCAGGTCGTGATGGCTCCCGGAATCTCGCTGCTGGGTGGCTACGACCAGACGAATTGGTCGAACCGAAGCCCTGCGACGTTCGTCTCCGCTATTAAAGATACGAGCAACACGGCGTCGAGCAATAAATTGCGCGCGGTCGATTGCGGTACAAACCTGACGAGCTCCACGCTCCTCGACGGGTTCACGATCACAGGCGGCGGGGGTTCGGGCAATACGTCGCTGGGGGTGTACTGCAACGCATCCAACCCTACCATCAGCGACAACAGCATCAACGGCGGGACCGCCGATACTTCGACGGCGGTCGGCGTTTACAACTCCTCCGCCGTCGTCGCGAACAATACGATCAATGGAGGGGGTCGGCCTGGATTCGATCGGAATATTCACCAATAACGGCTCGGCTCTGATAACGGCGAACGTGGTCTCGTGGGGGCAAGGAAGCAATTCGGCCACGGGGATCTTCAATTCGGGATCAACACCGAGGATAGTGGGCAATACGATCGGCGGCACCCCCGGCTTGCCTAATGCGTCCTATGGCATCTACAACAACGCCGCGAATGCCGTGATATTGCGTAACTCCATCGACGGCGGGCTCGGCTGCGTCGCCGTAACGGGAATCGATAACGAAGCCGGATCGATCGCCCAGATCTACGACAACATCATCCATGCCGGGGTCGGACAATCGGGCGATTCAGTCATATCGACGGGAATTTGGAATGTCAGTTCATCGGCGACTATTCAGTGCAACACGATCGATATCGGCAATCCTGGGACCGGCTCGACTACCGCCGGCTCTGTTGCGATCGGAGTAACCGTAAGCACATGCAGTCCGGTGATAGACGACAATATAGTCTTTTCAGACCACGGGATCATATTCAATCAAACCCAATATGGAATCGTCGAGCAGGGGGCTTCATCCTCTCCCAATGAACTACGAAACAATGACATCTACAATTGTCCGGATGCATTGTATGTACAGTCCACGACTGCCAACCTCACCGCGATATCCGCGGTTAATTCCTTGCCGGGATCCGGCAATAACGTTTCGACGAACCCGAGTTTCAAGCAAATGACCTGGACGGCTGCAGGCTGGACCACGACGGACTGGCATTTGACGTCTTCGACGCCGGCGGCGGTGACTCAAGGCGGAGAGACCCTGTCGGGGACCGACTTGGGTGTCGACAGGGACGGGATTGCAAGGACCGTCCCATGGTCGATCGGGGCTTATCAATAATTGCCTTGACTCGGAGGAGGGACTCATACCCCGCGGTTCGCTGCGCACGACGCTTCAAGGTACAGGGTATGAGGCCCTCGTACAATAAATTCCCTTACCGAGCGAACAATACCTCGCAGCTCTCTGCGAGGTATTGCATCGGTTACAGGCGGAGTTCCCAGGTCTCGCTCATCGTGCCGGGCGCGAAGTCCGTCTCGGGCTCGCTGGCGACGAGGGCGAATCCCGTCTTGGCATAGATGGAGCGCGCGGCGACGAGCGAATCGTTGGTCCACAGGACCACTCTTCGGTATCCGGCCAAGCGCGCGAAGGCCAGGCACTCATCGACCAGGCGTCGCCCGAGACCGAGGCCGCGGGCCTCGGGCGCGAGGATGAGGAGCCTGAGCTTGGCAGTCTCCTCGTCGGCCTTGACCAGGAAGATCGAGCCGACACGCTCCCCCTCGGCGACGGCGATCCACGCGCGCTCCCGCCGCGGATCCCGACCCGATGCGAAATCCGCGACGATCCGCGCGACGACGGCCTCGAAAGCGGATCCCCAGCCGTACTCGCGCGCGTAGATCTCGGCGTGGGCCCAGACGACCCAGCCAAGATCGCCGGGAGCCGGCTCGCGCAAGATCGGGACCGGTCTGCGCGCGGACCCGTCCCCTAGGATTCGCTCCACTTTCCGGAACGCCGCTACTAGCGCAGCGCGGTCCATTTCGCCGAGCGAGGACAGCGTTCGGGCGGCGTCGAGACCGGATCGCGCATCGAGCTCGCGGAACAGCTCCCTGCCCTTGGGCTCGAACGCCAACATGCGTCGCCGACCATCGCCCGCCGCCCTTCGGCTCGAGATCAAGCCCATGGCCTCGAAGCGCCCCAGCATACGACTGAGGTAGCCGGCGTCGAGGCCGAGCCCGGCGCGAAGGTCCACGGCATGGGTCTCCTCCCCCGCGTCGATCCTGGAAGCGAGCTCGAAAAGCACGCGCGCCTCGGTCAAGGCGAAGGGACTGTCGAGCAGCTTGTCCCCGAGGGCTCCGATTCTTTTTGTGTAGAAACGGTTGAAACGGCGGAACTCGCCGACGGCTTCCTCCAGAGCATCTGGTTGCATGAGAGAATAATAGAAATAATGCTTGACTTAGGCAACTAATTTATTCGCGCTTGAGGACGGCTTCATTGATCTTTTGGCGCAAGCGAAGGATACTTGTAGTATGACTAGCGAAGGGCTAGGCTTCCCTCTAAGTCCACAGGTTCAGCGGCTCTTCGCGAGTCCGCAGACCTCCTCGGGCGCCATCCGTCCGAGCGGTGGCGAGTTGGCTGGTGCCGTCACTGCCTCCTCCGGCGACCACTATTGCGGCCCCAATTGCCCCGAGCACTTCTTCGCGATTACCCGCAATCCTTCGTCGAAGGGAATCGATATTTTGGCCTGAGACCTTGCCTGCCGGCGGCGCGGGCAGACGCATCATGTTTTTGCGAAAAAGTTTGACAGACTCCAAGACTTGGTTTAATAATCCAATGTCAACGCTAACATTTCTATAGAATAGTGAAATTTCGAAAGAAATTGCAATTAATCTTAATGTTAGCGTTAACAATCAAGTTTCGCTATCGGTGGTAAAATGGATCGCCCGACTATTCGTGAAGTCGCGGAGCACGCGAAAGTCTCTACTCAAACAGTCTCGCGCGTGATAAACGGTAGCAGCCTTGTCACTTCGCAAACGCGCGAGCGTGTCCTCGAGACTATCGCGAAGCTCGGCTTTGAGCCCAACCATGCGGCGCAAAGTCTCGTCACGAAGCGGACGCGGACGCTCGCTTATCTCGTCTACGATATTACGAACCCATTCTATGGACAATTGGTCAGGGGAATCGAGGATGCCGCCTTTACCCGCGGCTACGACCTTATCGGCGGCAATAGCGACGCCGCCCATGAAAAGGACCTCATGTACCTGCGGACCTTCAGCCGCAAGCGCGTCGACGGGATCCTGGCGACCGTGTCGTATCCGTCGCGCGAGACCTTCAAGATTTGGCAGAGCGCGGTCTGTCCTGTCGTGTTCCTGGACTATTTCTTCGCCGGCGAAGAATGCTCGTACGTGACGGTGAACAACCGGGAGGCCGCTCGCGGCGTCGTGAACCATCTGCTCGATCTGGGTCATAGCCGTATCGCGATCGTGACCCCCCCTTCGCCTGCCAGCGCTTCGATTCGGGAGCGCGTGGAGGGATATTACGAAGCCCTGGCGGAGCGAGGCCTACCTTTCGATCCTTCGCTGGCAGCGTCGTGCGAGCGACAGACCGAGGACGGCGGCTACAAGGCGACCCGCGAGCTATTCGCCCGAAGCACGCGCCAAACGGCTCTGTTCTGCTTCAACGACGCGATAGCCATCGGGGCCATGCGCGCGATACTTGAGATGGGGCTCGCGATCCCCGGCGATGTCTCGATAGTTGGATACGATGACGTCCCGATCTCCTCCATGCTTCGCGTTCCATTGACGACCGTGGCCCAGCCTATCCGCAGGATGGGAGAAGCGGCCGTAGAGCTGCTGACCGAGCGGATCGCGCAGGGACCGTCTTCCCCGCACCGCCACATAATCCTCGATACCAAGCTGATCATACGAGAGTCGACTGCCCATCCGCGGATATAGTCCGCGCGATCCCCGAATCGAGGCGCGGCCGAGTTTCGGCCGGAAGGAGGCGAAAGGACCTAGCATCTTTATTACGCAAGGAGAGTCCCGCATCTTGGTTCCCATTTCCAATTACCAAGGAGGCAAGAAAATGCTGAAGACGAAAATGTCAGTACTGTTCATCGCCACGCTCGTGTGCGCGCTGGTCGCGGCGCCCGGCCTATGCGCCCAGCGGATAACGATCGGCGCGATCCTCTTCGGAAGAGACAGCTTCTTTCAGAATATCCAGCAAGGAATGGAGACGGCCGCGAAGGAAGCCGGAGTCGACCTCCTGGTCAGCGTCCACGACCACGATATCTCGAAAGAGACATCATTCATCGAGGATTACGTCGCTCGCGGAGTGAACGCGATCGTGATCACTCCCGAATCCGCGACCGCATCAGTTCCGGCTATCCAGAAGGCCTTCGAGGCCGGTGTCAAGATAATCTGCTTCAACACGAACATCGACGACGTCGATGCGAAAAAGTGTGTCTCCGCCTTCTACGAGACCGACCAGGCCTCGCTCGGATACCAGACCGGACAGTATCTGGTAAAATGGCTCCCGAAGAACATCAAGGGCGATGTCAACGTCGGCATCCTGCAGTGCGACCGCTTCGAGGCCTGCAAGCAGAGGGGAGACGGATTCAGGAAGGCCCTCAACGAGGCGAACGTAAAATGGACGGAAGTCGCCAACCAGGAAGGCTTCATGCCCGACGTCGGCTCCAACGTCGCTGAGAATATCCTCCAGGCCAACCAGAAGATCAATATCCTCTGGTCCGAGAACGAGGGAGGGACCGTCGGCGAGGTGATCGCCGTGCGCACCATGAACCTTCAAAAGAAAGTCTTCGTCTTCGGTACCGACATCAGCACCCAGCTTGCCGATTTCCTCTCGGCGAACGAAAACATCCTCCAGGCGGTGACCGGGCAGTCGCCGCGCCTCATGGGTGCGCAATCCATCAATGCGGCCATTTCGGTGCTGAAGGGAAAGAGCGTGACCTACTACAATGTCGTCCCCAACGCGTTTTACTCGCGCGCCGATCAAAACGCCGTGAAAAAATACAAGAGCGAGCAGTAAGGGCGCTTCGAGCGTCGAGGACGATGCTCCATTCCGGGTTTCCCGTCCCGCAAACGGAGCGGGAAGCCCCCGGCGACAAGTCGATTTCGGACTTCCGCGAAACTAAGGAGAGATGCGGCTATGAATGCGGCGCCCATTCTGCAGGCTGAGAGCATTAGCAAATCCTATCCCGGCGTCCTCGCCCTCGATTGCGTCGACTTCGCTCTCGCGGAGGGGGAAGTACGGGCCCTCGTCGGGAAGAACGGCGCCGGAAAATCGACCTTCGTGAAGATCCTGAGCGGCGCAACCCAGGCCGACGGCGGCACTATTAAGATCGGAGGCGAGCGGATATCCATCAGGAATCCTTCCGACGCCTTCGCCTCGGGCATCGCGACGGTCTATCAGGAGATGAGCCTCATCCTGGGTTTGACGGTCGCGGAGAACATTCTCCTGGGGCATTGGCCCATGAAGCGCAGGTTCGTTGTCAACATGATAAACACGGCAGAGACCATCCGGGTCGCGCGCGAGGCTCTCGAGATGATGGAGTTGGCGATCGATCCGAAGGCCGTCGTCAGGAGTCTCAGCCTTCCCCAGAGGCAGATGATCGAAATCGCCAAAGCCATCGCCACCAAGCCGAAGGTCCTCATCCTCGACGAGCCGACGAGCGCGCTTCCCACCCACGAGGTGGACGAGCTCCTCGCCTTGGTCAGGAGGCTCGCGAGCAAGGGCGTGGCGGTGATTTACGTGTCCCACCGGCTCCAGGAGCTCCCGCGGGTGGTGGATAGTCTCACGGTGTTCAGGGATGGACGTCAGGTCGACACGCTTCCGATCGCCGAGGCGACGCCCGAACGCATAGTCCATATGATGATCGGCAGCGAATGGAAGAGGAAGCAGGCCGCGATCCACCAGGTCTCCGATACGGTTCGCCTCTCCGTCGCGAATCTCGAGCGGAAGAACCGCCTCCACGACCTTTCCTTCGAGCTCCACTCGGGCGAAGTGCTCGGCATCGCCGGTCTCCTCGGGTCGGGGCGAACGGAGCTCCTGCGGGCGATCATGGGTCTCGACCCCGTCGACTCGGGATGCGTCTTCGTCGACGGCGAGCGCGTTAATCGCCCGAGCCCCCTTAAGATGAAGCGACTCGGCGTCGGCATGACCCCCGAGGACCGGAAAAGCGAGGGGATCGTCGCCATGATGAGCGTCTGCAAGAACTTGACGCTTTCCTGTCTCGACAAAGTCAGCTGGAGAGACATGATCTCCATCTCCCGCGAGCGCCTTCTAGCCCAGAAAATGGTGGAGTCGCTATCGATCAAGACGCCGCATCTGGACGCGGAGGCCAAGTCGCTCAGCGGAGGGAACCAGCAGAAGCTGGTAATAGGGAAATGGCTGAACTCTCAGGTCCGCGTCCTTCTCATGGACGAGCCGACGAGGGGTATCGACATTGAGGCCAAGAACCAGGTCTACGAGCTCGTACGCGACCTCGCGGCGAAGGGGATAAGCGTGGTCTTCGTCTCGTCGGAGATGGATGAGGTCATGGAAGTCTCCGACAGGATACTAGTCCTCAATGGAGGGCGCATTGCGGCGATCGTAAGTACCGCGGACACGACCATCGAGCGATTGTTAACCATCTCAATGAGCGAAGCGAGGTGAGATACCCACTATGAGCCCAGAACCGGCGGCGAATACGCTATCCAAGACGAGTTGCGATGATAAGCCCGTAGAAAAGCAGAACCGGAGAATACGAAGCTTTCTCGGCAAATTTGGGCTTTCCCTGGCAGTGATCTTGCTTTTCGTCATTCTCAGCGTAACCGCTCCGAATTTCGTCACTGCGCGCAACATGATAAATGTGCTTCGGCAGGTCTCTTTCGTAGGCATCATTTCCTGCGGCATGACGATGGCCCTGATCGGAGCCGAGGTCGATCTCAGCGTCGGATCCGTCGTCGCCTTGACTTCGGCTCTGCTCGGCGTCCTCATCATCAAGCTTCATATCCCGATTCCCCTCGCCATCGTCGTCTGTCTCGCCGAGGCGACGATCGTCGGAATTTTCGCAGGCTATATACGGGTGAAATGGGAGATTCCCGGCTTGATAGTCACCATCGCCCTGATGCTGTCGCTTCGAGGAGTGGCGTTCGTGCTCACGAACGCGTATCCGATCCCGATAACGGACGAGGGTTTCGCCTTTCTCGGCGGCGGATACGTCGCCGGCATACCCTTCCCCGCGATAATCTTCATCCTGACGATCGCGCTCTTCGGATTCGTATCGACCAGGACCGTCTACGGAAGATCGGTGTACGCAGTCGGGGGGAACGCAGAGGCCACGAGACTTTCCGGAATACCCATCAGGCGCGTTCGCATCATGATGTTCGCCACTACGGGCTTGCTCGCGGCCATCAGCGGGGTTCTCCTGACATCGCGCCTGAGCTCCGGATACGCGGGCGTGGGCGTCGGCTGGGAATTCGACTGCATATCGGCGGTCATAATCGGCGGCACGAGCCTCTTCGGCGGCGAAGGTACGATATTCGGGACTCTTCTCGGCGTGCTCTTCATAGGGCTATTGGGCAACGGCATGGTACTCATGGGAGTGAATCCGTATTTGCAGGATGTCGCGCGAGGGGTGATCATTCTCGCCGCGGTCATCCTGAGCGCGATGCAGAGAACCAAGACTTCCGAATGAGCGAAAGGACGTCGCCCGGGACCGGGCGGAAAGTAGGATCCGTGCCTCCGATCAAATCCGCGGCCGTCTTTTGCTGCCTGCTAATCGTCTTCGCCGCATCGTCGAGTCCTCTCTCGGCCCAGCGCTTCGAAGGCATCCGCCTGTCCGCATCGGAATGGAACCTGGGCTCCATACCGGCGGACCGCAGGCCCGCAATGGAACTCGGTATAGCGAACGAGAGCGGCAGGAAGAAGCTGCTTACGATCCTGCCGACTTGCCCATGCCTGGCCGTCCAGAAAACCGTCGAGCTGCTCCCGGGCCAGGATGAAAAGGTGGCTATCGCGTTCGACACGGAAGGTATCGCCGGCCCGGTAAATCTGCTTCTCATCTTTCTGACCGACGACCCCGGATCGAAGGGATATTTCTTTCGGGTTTACGGTTCCGTAGCGGCATCCGAAAGCAAAAGGTGATATATGGACAGTAGCGAGCGCGTACGAAAGGCGATTCACTTCCAGGGCCCGGATCGCAGCCCGATCAGTCATGCGGTGCTGCCCGCCGCGCAATTGAAGTACGGTGAGGAGCTCCTGGATATCCTGGCCGATTACCGAGACGATTTCGGCTGGGATTACATGAGCGATCTCCCTGTCGGGGACTATCCGGTGCTATATAGGGCCGGACGCAATATCGACAGTTTCGGCACGGTATGGCATTCGGAGACCTTGGGCGTCTGCGGCATCCCGATCGAGTGGCCGATCAAGGAGATAGGCGACGTCGATGCCTATGCCTGGCCGGACGATTTCGGCGCAGGACCTCCCAAGGGCAGACAGTACAGCGGCCATATGGTCGGACGCGACGGGCGTTGGTACGCCCGCGGCGGCTGGATTACCTACTTCGAGCAGCTTCAACAGCTTAGAGGCATGGAGAACTTCCTCGTGGACCTCGCCTTGGCGCCCGCCGAGCTGGAACGGCTGATGGACAGGATGCTTGAGTTCAACCTCGCGTGGATCGACAAATGGACCAAGCTCGACTATCAGGGAATTCACTTCGCCGATGACTGGGGCGGGCAGGAGAATCTCCTCGTCGATCCTGCTGCCTGGCGCCGTCTTTTCGAGCCGCGATACCGCGAGATGTTCAGGCGCGTAAAGGACGCGGGAATGGACGTGTGGTTCCACTCCGACGGGCGCATCAACGATATCGCTGTCGACCTCGTGGAAGCGGGCGTCGATGTCCTCAATTGCCAGATCGCGGTCGTCGGCCATGATTGGGTCGCCCGAAACCTCCGCGGGAAAGTCGCGTTCAGAACGGATATCGATCGGCAGAAGGTCATGTCGTTCGGAGGCCCGGTCCGCGTCAAGGAAGAGGTGCATCGGACCTTCGAAGCCTGCGGAACTTCGGCCGGCGGGATAGTTTCGTGCGGCGAGATCGGACCGGATGTGCCCCTCGCGAATATCCGGGCCATGTACGAGGCTTTCAGGGAGTACGATCCGGTAGCCTGATCGCGCAGCCGGGAATGCCGAAGGCGCTGCGCGCCGCCGTTTTGCGTCTTCGACGCCGAGGAATCGGGATCCGGACCGGTAGGGGCGATCGACTCGACTTTAGGAGGACTGAATGACATCGCTAGAGCGGACTCGGAGAATGATATCCGGGGATATCGTAGATCATCTGCCCGCCCAGCCCATGCTGATGATGTTCGCCGCGAAGAACGCGGGAATCAAGTATATCGACTACACCAGGGATCCCGGCCTGATGGCCGAAGCCCAACTCAAGGTCGCGAGCGACTACGGTGTCGACTGCCTCCTGACCTGCTCCGATCCGGCGCGCGAGGTCATCGACATCGACGGGGAGGGCAGCGTCGATTGGTTCACGGATCAGGGGCCCGCGATCAACGAGGCCCGGGCCGTCCTTGGCGAGAAGAATCGCCTGGCTTCGCTGAAGCTGCCCGTTCCGAAGGCTCCAGGACGCATGCGCGAGAGGATCGAGGCGATCCGGATCATGAGGAGAGAAGCGGGGGAGGGCATGTCTATCGTCGGATGGGTCGAGGGGCCGCTCGCCCTCGCGCAGGAGCTCCGCGGTCTCAACAACATTATGATCGACTTTCTCGAGGACGAGCCATTCACCAGGGATCTTCTCGATTTCTGCGCCGAAGTCGCGGTACCCTACGCTCTTGAGCAGATCGAAGCCGGGGCCGATACTATCGGGATGAGCGACGCTGCGGCCTGCATGATCGGCCCGGAATTATACGGTTCTTTCGTCAACCCCGTTCAGGATCGCATACTGCGCGCCATTCGCGCCGAGCATCCGGGAGCGATCATCAGGCTCCATATGTGCGGTCGCACCGATCCCCTTTTTCCCGCGATGAGACTTCTGCCGGTCGACATCTACGAGATAGACTTCCCTGCGAACTTGCGGGAGGCGCATCGGGCCTTCGGGGAGGAGAGAACCATATGCGGGAACGTCTCGACCATTACCGATCTTCTCGAGGGCACTCCCGAGCAGGTGTACGAATCCTGCGCTCGTTGCCACGCCAGCTGCGGAGATCGCTATATCGTAGGCGCAGGCTGCGAAGTCTCCCCGGCTACGCCGCCCGAGAACCTCAGGGCCATGATCGCGTACGCGCGAGAACACGATAACCGAGCCTAGGGGCATCCATGAAGCTTGAAGCCATGTTCGATAAGATCGCCGATGCGAGAGTCGCCGTCATCGGGGATGTCTGCATCGACGCCTATGTCTTCGTGAGCGACGGGAAAAGCGAGGTCTCGGTCGAAACGGGGCTCGCGACGCGGTCCGTGGAGCGCTTCACCTTCGATCTAGGCGGGGCGGGCAACGTGGCGATGAACGTCAAGCGCCTCGGCGCGGAGAAGGTCGACCTCTTCGGCGTGATCGGGGCCGACGCCTACGGCGACATGGCGACGGGCATCCTGCGGCGCGAGGGAATAGGGACCGGCGGGCTGGCGGTGCAGGGCCCGGGCTGGGACACCCACGTCTACTGCAAGGTGTACTCGGGCGGCCAGGAGGAGCCGAGGCTCGATTACGGCAACTTCAACGTCCCCGGCGAGGAGTCCATCGCCATGCTCCTCGAGAGGCTGGAGGGGGGCCTGGCGGAGTACGGCGCCGTGGTCGTCAACCAGCAGGTGCTGTCCGGCTTCCAGGACGAGCGCTTCCAGCGCGGCCTCCTCGAGGTCATGTCCCGCCGTCCCGCGGGTCAGGCCTGGATCTGCGACTGCCGCAGCCTCAACGACGTCTACAAGGATTGCGTCCACAAGCTGAACGCCGCCGAGGCGAGGCGGATCTGCGCGATCGTTCTCGGCGAGAGCGCCGTCGCCGGGCTTTCGGACGAGGCCGTCGCCGAACGGCTCTTCGCCCGCTGGGGGAAGCCGGTCGTCGTCACGCGGGGACAGGACGGCGCCGTCGTCTTCGACGGGGTCAGCGCGACTAGGATCCTCGGCCTCCATGTCATCGACCGGATCGACGCGGTTGGGGCGGGCGACGCCTTCCTCGCGGCCGCGGCGGCCTGTGTCGCCTCGGGCGCGGCCATCGCCGACGCTGCCGAGCTCGGCAATCTCGCCGCAGGCGTCTCCATAACGCGGATCCATCAGACTGGCCATCCCTCGCCGGAGGACATCCTGAAGATAGGCGCCTCGCCCGATTACCGCTACAGCCCCGAGCTGGCGGCCGACCCTCGGCTCGGGGAGCGCCTGCCGGGCACCGAGATCGAGATCATCGCGAGACCCCCTCCGGCGGTCCCGCAGGCGGCCGTTTTCGATCACGATGGGACCATATCGACGCTCCGGCAGGGATGGGAAGAGATCATGTCGGGCGTCATGATCCGCTGCGTCCTCGGGAAGGCGCTGGGCTCGGTCTCGACGCAGGTCTACGCCTCCGTGGAATCGGCCGTGAGGAGCCTCATCGACAGGACGACAGGTGTCCAGACTCTCGTCCAGATGCGGGCCCTGTGCAGGCTCGTCGCCGATTTCGGCTACACCGATAGGATCGCGACGCCGGCCGAGTACAAGGCCATGTACAACGCCGAGCTCCTCGAGATGGTAGATGCTCGGCTTGCCCGGGTCAGGAGCGGCGCGCTCTGCGCCGAGGACTATACGGTCAAGGGATCGATCGCCTTCCTGAGACGGCTGCACGATGCCGGCACGACGCTGTACCTCGCGAGCGGCACCGACGAGGCGGACCTGAGACGGGAGGCCGAGGCGCTGGGCTACGCCGACTTCTTCGGCGGCGGCATCCGCGGCGCCGTCGGCGATATCGACCGGGATCCCAAGCGCCTCGTCCTGGAGTCCATTCTAGGGGGCCTCGACGCGCAAGGCAGGGCGAGATGCGCCGTCTTCGGGGACGGGCCCGTCGAAATGCGCGAGGCGCGCAAGCGGGGCGCGACTGCGATAGGCGTGGCCAGCGACGAGAGCCGGCGCCATGGCATGAACCCGGCCAAGCGGTCCCGCCTGGTGCTCGGCGGAGCCCAGGCCATCATCCCGGATTTCTCGTGGAGCGCCGAGCTCCTAGCCTGGCTCGGCTGGGAGCCCCGGTCATGAAGCTCTTCGATCGCTCGTCGATGCGCTATCTGCCCCTCGCCCAGCGCGAGAACAAGGTCTCGATCGCGGAGCGATCAGTCGATCCGGAGAGGGACAGCACGCCCATTCCCGAGGCATTGCGGGAGAGGACGGCGATCATGGCGGAGGAAATCCTCGAGGCGAGGGAGAAGGGTGCCAGCGTGATCGTCGCCTTCGGCGCGCACGCCATCAAGAATGGACTCGGAAGGCTCTTCGGCGATTTCGCGAGGCGGGGTTGGGTCACGCACCTGGCTACGAACGGCGCCGGCGTCATCCACGACTGGGAATTCGCCTTCCAGGGGGCCAGCAGCGAGGATGTGCGCGCCAACGTCGGCGAGGGCCGGTTCGGGACCTGGGAGGAGACGGGGCTCTTCATAAACCTGGGCCTCGCCGTCGGCGCCTGGCGGGGCCTCGGCTACGGAGAGTCGATCGGGTCGATGATCTCGCGGGATGGGCTCGAGATCCCCTCGCGGGAAGGGCTACGGGCGACCATTACGGCGCCTTTCGAGAGTTCCGGCCTCGAGCCCGGGAAGCGGGCGGCCGCCTGCGACCTGCTCGAGCTACTCGAGGAGCTCGGGCTCCCCGCTGGCAGGCTGAGCATCCCGCATCCCTTCGCCGAGTTCAGCGCGCAGGCCGCGGCCTTCGCCCTCGGCCTTCCTTTTACGAGCCATCCGATGTTCGGCCACGATATCATCTATACCCACTCGGCGAACCGCGGCGCCGCGGTCGGCAGGACGGCCGAGAGGGATTTCCTGGCCTTCGTCTCGAGCGTCGCGCGGCTGGAGGGAGGCGTCTATCTCTCGGTAGGCTCCGCCGTCATGTCGCCGATGATCTTCGAGAAGTCGCTGTCCATGGCGCGGAACGTCTCGCTGCAGCGGGGGGCGGATATCCGCGATTGCAAGATCCACATCGTGGACCTTCAGGAAGCGGGCTGGGACTGGAGCCGGGGCGAGCCCCCGATCAGCGATCCGGCCTATTATCTGAGGTTCATGAAGACCTTCTACAGGATGGGCTGTCCAGTCGACTACACCTGCGCGGACAATAGGGCCTTCTTCGTATCCCTCTACCGGACGCTTTCGGCGCTCGACGGCCGCTCGCGGGTCGACGAGAAGAGCCCGGCCTGCTAGAGTCGACGGTGGTGGGGGGCACATGAACGGCGAAGGGAAGAACACGATCTACGTAGATGGGCTCGCGCATCGATATCCGGCGCTCGCGCCGCTAGGCGGCGAGATTCTCGGGGCCTGCGAGCTCCTGATCGAGGCCTTCAGGGCGGGCAGGAAGCTGCTCGTGTGCGGGAACGGAGGGAGCGCGGCCGACGCGGACCATATCGTCGGCGAGCTCATGAAAGGCTTCATCCTGAAGCGCCCCTGCGGGCCATCTCTGCGCGCGAGCCTCGCGGCCGCGGACCCTGCGATGGGCGCTCGCCTGGCCGAGAGGCTGCAGATGGCGCTTCCCGCGATCGCGCTCACGCAGCACTCGGCCCTGAGCTCGGCTTTCGCCAACGACGCCGACCCGGAGCTCGTCTTCGCCCAGCAGCTCCTCGGCTACGGCGTCGCCGGAGACGTGTTCTGGGGGATCTCGACCTCGGGCAACTCGAGGAACGTCCTCCACGCCGCCGTGCTCGCCCGCGTCCTGGGGCTCAAGGTGATCGGTTTGACGGGCAGGGGCGGGGGAGCGCTCGCCAAGCTCTCCGATGTGATCATCGCAGTCCCGGAGGTCGAGACCTACAAAGTCCAAGAGCTCCACCTTCCCATCTATCACGCCATCTGCATGGCGGTCGAGGCATCCTTCTTCTCGTAGGGCGGCAGTCCGCGCGGGTTATGGGCGGCGGATGGAGCCGCGATCCACGTAATGCAGTCTCGTCTTGAGCACGAGGACCTCCTTGCCCTCTCGCGACAGGCAGTTCATCATGAGATCCACGGCCGTCTTCACGAGAAGCTCGATATCGATGCGCATGGTCGATATTCGGGGAAGGAAGGGCTGGGAGTAGTCGAGGACGTCGCCGGGGGCCACGGCCGAGACGTCGAAGGGCACGCCGAGGCCCAGCCTGCGCAGCGCGGGGATGGCGCAGGCGGCGAAGTAGTCGTCGTGGGCGAGGAAGGCCGTGGGGCCTCGCGCGCCTTTAAAGACCGCCGCGAGGCTTCGCTCGAGACCTTCCTGGTCCTCGAGGTCGACGGTGACCCGCCACTCGGCGGGGAAGGCGAGGGCATGCTCTTCGAGAGCCTTGCGAAAACCGTAATAGCGGTCCTTGACGATGGTCGGAAGCGTCGGCCGCCTGTATTCGAGGTAGGCGATCCGAGCGTGCCCGCTCTCGATGAGCTTGAGCGCGCCCTCGTAGCTGCCCTGGATGTCGTCGGCCAGGACTGAGCAGTACCTGCCCTGGTAGTGGCTGTTGTTGACGACGATGAGGGGGATGCCGAATTCCTCGAGCCGCGGGAACAGTATCTCGTGGGAGTTGCCGATGGAGAAGACGGCCCCGCTTTTGCTGGCCCGGATCTCGTCGATTATGGTGTCGGTCTCCCAGTCCTGGTTCATGTGGATGACCAGGGGGTAGTAGCCCTTCTGTATCAGCCGCGCCTCGAGCCCGGAAATGAGCACGTAAGAAAAATTCCAGGAATACATGTAGGATTCGTTGTGAAGGATGGTGACGTAGCGGAAGTTGACCTTTCGCCGCTCCGCGCTGGGCCCGAACTTCCTGTAATCGAGCTCCTCCGCGATCGAAGCGATCCGGTCGCAGACCTCGGCCGATATTTTGCCTTTGCCCGACAGTGCCATCGAGACGGCAGCCACCGAGACGCCTGCGCGCTCCGCGATATCCTTGAGCTTCACGTTCTTCGTCACGATGCACAATAATAGACGCGGAAGGGACGAGATCAAGCGATAATTTAACTTATTTCATCTGGGTCGTTAAATATTCACTTAAGTAGCGAGGAAATTTAATTAAATTCTTGACAGACTACCAAGTATGATTAGGATGAGCGAGGAAATCGCAGGATTTTCCAATTCGAAGAGGAGGCACCATGAAGAGTTCCAGAGCTTTCGTTCTAGGTCTCGCGCTTCTCCTGCTGGTCTGCTCCGCCGCCTTCGGCGCCGGTCCGACGGTCGTCCTGATGCACGACAAGGGAGGGAATCCCGATTACCGGCCTTTCTACGAAGCTCTCGGCGTCGCGTCCCAGAGCGCCGTCGGCGTCGGGATCACGCAATCGGCCAATCCGTCGACGGACGTCTTCATGTCCGCCGTCCGGGCGGCGCTCCCGACCAAGCAGGCTCCCGAGCTCTTTACCTGGTGGTCCACGTACCGCATGAAGGACCTCATCGACCAGGGCCTCGTCGCCGACCTCACCGACCTCTGGAACAAGCACAAGGCCGATTTCTCCGCCGGCGTCCGCTCGGCCTTCACCTTCAACGGAAAGGTCTACGGCCTGCCCTACTCGATCGAGTATTGGGGCGTCTGGTATAACAAGTCGACGTTCAAGAAGCTGGGCCTGAGCGAGCCGAGGACCTGGGACGAGTTCCTGAAGGTCTGCGACGCCCTCAAGGCCGGCGGCGTCACCCCCATGGCGCAGAGCGTCCAGGGCCGCTGGCCGACCTTCATCATGTTCGAGGAGATGGTCGCCCGCCAGGATCCCAAGCTCTACGTCGACCTCTGCGAGGGCAGGGCGAAGTACACCGATCCCGGCGTAAAGGCCGCCTTCGGCGTCTGGGCCGATCTCATCAACAAGGGCTACTTCACCGATCCCTCCACCGACCTCTTCTCCGATACGCCGCGGCTCTTCCAGCAGGGCCAGGTCGGCATGGTCCCCATCGGGTCCTGGTACTACACGACCCTCACCAGCAACGGCGTGGCCGACTCCGACTGCGGCTTCTTCGTCATGCCCCCGCCGAACCCCAAGGTGGGCAAGGTCGCGATCATGGAGGCGGCGCCCATCGTGGTGGCCAAGAACTCCCCCAACCTGGCCGACGCGAGGAAGATCATCGATTGGATGATGACTCCCAAGGGCAGCGCGGTGCTCCCGAAGCTCCTCAACCAGTTCCCTCCGACCGTCACCGCCGACACGACTTTCCTGCCCAAGGTCAAGGCCGACCTCGCGACCATGCTCGTGAAGGACAAGTACCAGATACTCAACCGCTATTGGGAGGCGACTCCCACGGCCATCTGCGAGACCGCCGTGGACAAGTTCGCCGAATTCATCCTCGACCCCTCGAAGCTCGACCAGGTGCTGGCCGACCTCGACAAGGTCGCCTCCGACTACTGGTCCTCGAGCAAGTAGCAGTCGGATCGGGGGGCGGCCGGGACCCTGCCCGCGGGGGTCCGCCTCGGCCGCCGTCCTCGATCCGGATCAATGCGATCTCCGCCGCAAGGAGTCCAGCGTGCGAGCAGGGCCGAGACCCAGGAACCAGAATTTGATCCTCAGCTACCTCTTCATCCTCCCGGCCCTCCTCCTCGTCGCGGGGCTCCTCCTGGTCCCGATGGCTCAGAATCTCTGGTACAGCTTCTTCAAGTGGGACGGCATCTCGAAGGCGATCTTCGTGGGCCTGCGCAACTACGTGGCCTTCTTCTCCGACTCGAATTTCATCCGCTCCTTCGTGAATACCCTCTTCTGGGTCGTCGCGACCCTCGCCTTCCCCGTCATCGGAGGGCTGGTCGTCGCCATCTTCCTCCGCGGCCTCCGACTCGCCGATCTCTTCAAGTCCCTGTTCTTCATACCGCTCACCATCTCCTTCGTGGCCACGGGGGCCATCTGGGCGAACATGTTCTCGCGGGACCTCGGCGTCCTCAACGGGATCCTGGGGCTCTTCATCAAGGGATTCAAGCTGAGCTGGCTGACCTCGGTGCCGCTCAATACGATCGCCATGCTGTTCGCCTGGGTATGGCAGCAGCTGGGCACCAGCATGGTCCTGTTCCTGGCGGGCCTGTCCACCATCCCCCGCGATCCCGTCGAGGCGTCCATCATCGACGGCGCGAACCGGTGGCAGACCTTCGTCCACGTGACCTTTCCCATGCTCAGGCCGGTGACTACCGTCGTCATCACGATGGCCATGGTCAACTCTTTCAAGACCTTCGACATCATCTACGTGATGACGAGGGGGGGACCGTACCGATCGTCCGAGACCCTCGCGGTGACGATGTTCCGCGAGACCTTCACCATGTTCAACATGGGCTACGGGGCGGCGATCTCCGTGCTCCTGTCCATCCTGGTCATACTCGTATCCGTCTTCTACATAAAGAACATGTGGAAGAAGGACCTCCTGTACTATTGAGGAGCAGACAATGAGACAGGCGCTCGCCCGCATCCTCACCTACCTCGTCATCGCCGCGCTCGCCATCCTCTGGCTCGTGCCCGTCCTCTCCACGATCCTCGTCGCCCTGAAGACGCCTCATGACTTCGTCTCGCAGAAGTTCTACGAGCTCCCTCCCACCTTCGGCCTCCTGGGCAACCTACGGAACGCGATGGCGCAGTACGGGATCCAGGACCATATCGTCAGCTCGCTCATCTACTCGTCCGTCGGCGCAGTCGTGGCGATCCTCTGCGCCTCGATGGCGGGATACAGCATCGTCCGGCTCAAGCCCCGGTTCAACTTCGCACTCTTCCTCCTCATCTACTCGGGGACGATCTTCCCCTTCCAGATGTACCTCATCCCCGTCTACAAACTCTACAACTCGGTCGGCCTCTACGACACGAGGCTCGGCATGATCCTCGTATACTCGGCCATCTGCATTCCCTTCGCCCTCTTCGTCTACCGCGGCTTCTACACGACCATCCCCCGCGAGACCGAGGAGGCTGCGAAGCTCGACGGCTGCGGTCCGCTCCGCATGCTCTTCAGGATATTCATCCCCAATTCCAAGGCCCCGACGGCCGTCGTCGCCCTGTTCCAGGCCACCTGGATCTGGAACGACCTGCTCTTCGGCATGGTCCTCACGCGCAAGGAGTCCATACGCCCGGTGATGGTCGCCGTGGCGTCGATGATGGGCTTCGGCGGCAGCTCCGTGCCCATGCTCATGGCCGTGGTCCTCGCGATCTCGATCCCGACGATCGCTCTCTTCGTGTTCCTGCGGAGGTACTTCATCTCGGGCATGGTGATGGCGAAGGTCGACCAGTGACATACGCGAAAGGAGCATCACGATGAACAGCCGCGAACGCGTCAAGGCCGCGCTCGAGCACCGGCCGGTCGACAGGGTCCCGGTCGATTTCGGCGCCCACCGCTCCAGCGGGATCATGGCGATAGCCTACGCGCGCCTGCGGGCGGCCTTGGGTCTTCCAAGGCGGCCTGTACGCGTGTTCGACGTCGTGCAGCAGCTCGCCGTCGTGGACGAGGATCTGCTCGATCGCTTCGGCGTCGATACCGTGGAGCTGGGCAGAGGCTTCTCGAAGGCGGATTCCGACTGGAAGGAATGGTCGCTCCCCGACGGGACGCCCTGCCTCGTGCCCGCCTGGGCCGACCTTCGCAAGGAAGGGGCCGACTGGTGGCTCTACAACGGCGAGGGGAGGAAGGCCGGCCTCCAGAAGTCGGGCTCGCTCTATTTCGACCAAGTCTACTGGCCCTACGCCGGAGGCATACCGGACGACCTCTCGGGCATCGAGGAGGCGGTCGGCTCGGTGATGTGGTCGACGGCGACGCCGCCCGACGTCGGACGCATCGGCTACGAGGCGCTCGCCGAGGGCGCCGCGGCCTTTCGCCGCTCGACCGACCGGGCGATCGTCCTCCTCTTCGGCGGCAGCCTCTACGAGCTGGCGCAGTACCTTTGCGGCACCGAGAATTTCATGGTGTGGATGGCCCTGGAGCCCGCGAAGGTCCACGGCCTCCTGGACGCGATCCTCGACCTGCACCTCCGCAACCTGCGCGAGGTCCTGGGGGCGGTGGGGCCCTCGGCGGACGTCGTCCTCTTCGGCGACGACTTCGGGATGCAGACCGGGCCCCAGATGTCCACGACCATGTACCGCGAGTTCTACAAGGAGCGCGAGCGGAAGCTCTGGGGGGAGGCCAAGCGACTCGCCCCGGTCAGGACCCAGCTGCACTGCTGCGGCGGCGTGAGGCCGCTCCTCGACGACTTCATCGACGCGGGCCTCGACTCCATCAATCCGGTGCAGACCAACTGCGCGGGCATGGAGCCCGCGGGCTTGAAGCGCGACTTCGGCGGGCGCATCGCCTTCTGGGGCGGCGGCTGCGACACGCAGACGGTGCTCTCGCGGGGCAGCCCGGCCGAGGTGCGCGCCCACGTGCTCGATCGCCTTCCCGTGATGGAGGAAGGGAGCGGCTTCGTGTTCCAGCAGATCCACAACATCATGGCGAACGTCCCGAGCGAGAACATCATAGCGATGTTCGACGCCGTCGCCGAGCACGCTCGGGCGAGGTAGGGGCCCATGACGCCGCTCGAGAGGATCCGCGCCGTCGTCGCGGGGCAGCCGGTCGATCGCCTCCCCGCGCAGCCCATGCTGATGATGCTCGCGGCGAAGAACGCCGGCATCAGGTTCATCGACTATACGCGGGACGGCCGGAAGATGGCCGAGGCGCAGCTCAAGGCGGCCGAGGACTTCGGGGTCGACTGCCTCCTCACCTGCTCCGACCCCGCCCGCGAAGTCATCGACATCGACGGCGAGGGGAGCGTCGACTGGTTCGTCGACCAGGGGCCCGCCATCAACGAGGGAAGGGCCGCGCTTTCCGACAAGTCGAAGCTCGCCGGGTGGAGCTTGCCCGATCCCGAGGCGCCGGGGCGTATGCGCGACCGGATCGAGGCCATCAGGATCATGCGCGAGCGCGCCGGTCCCGGCATGTCCATCGTGGGATGGGTCGAAGGGCCCCTTGCCCTCGGGGCCGAGCTGCGCGGTCTGAACAGTGTCATGGTGGACTTCCTCGACGATCCCGCCTTCGTCGGGGACTTGCTCGACTTTACGGCGGAGGTCGCCGTTCGCTATGCCCTGGCCCAAGTGGAGGCCGGCGCCGATACGATAGGCATGAGCGACGCGGCGGCGAGCATGATCGGCCCCTCCCTTTATTCGAATTTCCTCCATCCCAGGCAGGATCGAGTCCTGAGCGAGATCAAGCGGAGGCGCCCGGATACCATCACGAGGCTCCATATGTGCGGCAACACAGATCCGCTCTTCCCGCGGATGCGGGAGCTTCCCGTCGACATATACGAGATCGACTTCCCCGCGAGCCTCGCCGAGGCCAGGAGGGTCATCGGCCCCGGCAGGACGCTCTGCGGGAACGTGTCGACCATCACGGACCTCCTCGAGGGCAGGCCGGAACGCGTCTACGAAGCCTGTCGACGCTGTCACGAGATCGTAGGAAAGAACTACGTGGTCGGGGCCGGCTGCGAAGTCTCCCCGCTGACTCCTCTCGAGAACCTGAGGGCGATGATCCGCTACGCCCGCGAGCACCGGTAGCGCGGAAGGACGGAATGGGAGCTGAGAGGGCATGAGGTGGCGCGCGAGGACTTCGATTCGAGCCGAGATCCTCCTGGTGCTCGGCGTCTCGCTCGGGGGAAGCGCCGTCTACTCGATCGTCGACCTCGCCGGGAAGCTGACGGCGGGCAAGTCCCTGTCTGCTCAATCCGCCGTCCTCAATCCGTCGAGGGCGTCGGGCCGGCCCTGGCTCGACCTCTCGTTTCAATTGGCCGGGATATTCTTTGGCGTAGTCCCCGCCTTGCTGGCGATCCATCTGCTGAACCGGGATAGAGACGCGGGCGCGGATCCCATCGGCCTCAGCCCGCGCCGATTGGGCTTCGACCTGGCTTCCGGACTGGGGTTCGCGGCTCTTGTCGGAATACCGGGGCTCGCCTTCTACTTCGCGTCGAGGGCCCTGGGCATCGATGCCGCGGTGATCCCCGAGGCGCTTCCTCCGATCTGGTGGACCGTGCCGGTGCTCCTGCTCTCCGCCGTCCAGAACGCATTGCTGGAAGAAGTCGTCGTGGTCGGATACCTGATGACGAGGCTTCGCGAGATGGACTGGCGCGTGCCGGCGATCGTGGCGGCCAGCGCCCTGCTCAGGGGGAGTTACCATCTCTACCAGGGTTTCGGAGGATTCATCGGCAACCTGGTCATGGGGATAGTGTTCGCCCTGGCCTTCCTTCGCCTAAGGAGGGTCGGGCCCCTGATCGTCGCCCACGCGGTCCTGGATGCCTTCGCCTTCGTCGGGTATGCCCTGTTGAAGGATCATCTGCCTTTCCCGCTCTGATGCTCCCGGGACTCGCGGGCTGCCCCGCTTTTAATAGCTCTTCACTTGGGATATCTTCATGCCATGAAATCCACCTCGGTCGCTCATCTCTGTGCCCTCGCGCTCGCGGCATCGCTGCTCGCGTTTCCCCTCGCTGCTCAGACCACTGTCGCCGACCCTAACGATCCGTTGTACGCCGATATCGACGCCTGGGCCACGAAGGGCCTCCTGAAGAATCTGCCCCGTCTCCGACCCTACACGATGACCATGACCCTCGGCCTACTGAAGGAAGTCGTCGCGACCGGGGAGACGGCCGATATCGAGGAGGCGCAGCGCTACATCGACATCCTCGGAGACCACGCCGTCCATCCACGCGTCGACGTCCGCGCCGACGCCGCCCTCTCTTCCTCCTCGGCGAGCGAGAAGGTGGTTTTGGCGGCTCCGGGCGCATCGGTGAACACGATCATCGGGGATAATCTCGGAATTTCCGCCCGTATGGATATATGGCTCGCCAAAGGCGACAATGTGGCCTCCGTCAATCCTTACGGCATGTACTATGACCGCGACCTCCTCTATGGCTCGGGTTCCGGCCTGGGAAGCTCCACTGAAGTGTGCCAGGACCTCGTGAGCGATGCGTCCTACGGGAATGAAAACCTGGGCGTCCAGGCCGGCTACATGCGCGCTTCCTGGGGCCCCATTTACGACGACGGCGTGGTCATAGGCCCCCAGTCGCCCGAGTCGGGGCAGCTGACTTTCTCCTGGCGGAGCCCGGCCCTGACCATGGATTTCGGCTTCTTCATGCTCGAGCAAGGCTTTTCGGCCTCTTCGGGCGTCGTGGACGTCAATGGCAATCCCGTCGGCTTCAATAGCGGGAAGTACCTCATGATCCACGGCTTCAACTGGGCCCCGAACGGCTGGCTCGAATTAGGGGCCTTCGAGTCCATCGTGTGGACGGACCGCATCGAGCCCCTCTACTTCATCCCCCTGTCGGAGTACTTCATCTCGCATTCCTTCTCGAACTACACCGACAAGGCCCACGCGGGGCTTTCGGCGAGCGTCTATCTCCCCGATTCGATGAAGTTTGATCTCGTAGGCTTCGTCGACGACATAAATTTCGCCGGAGTGCTCAGCGGGGTCTGGGACACCAAGTGGAAGCTCGCGGCCCAGGCCAGTCTCTCCTGGGCGCCTCAATCCCCGATCTTCCAGCGCCTCTCGCTGGATTACACGGCGGTACTCCCCTACATGTACACCTACGAGTACGGGACCGCAGGCTCTGACTCCTCGGGCTACCCCTATTTCGACGCCAACGCCTATACCAACGGGGGCCAGAACATCGGCCCGGATCTCGATCCCAACTCTGACAGGATCAGCCTCCAGGCGAAGACGAAGACCGTGGACGGAGCCCAGATCTCGGGCATCCTCCGTCTCATACGTCACGGCAACGACTCGGCGGGGGTGAACGGCTACAACGCATCCACGAGCGCGAGCGGCGACGCCTCGGGCGACCTCGGGGATCCCGGCGTCATCAATTTGGGGAATAGTTCCACCGCGTGGATATTCCAGGGCAACTACAATACCGGCACCTGGCCTATGTACCTGCGCTTCCTGACCCAGTCGGTGCTCCAGATCACCGCCCAGGCCGGCCTCTCCATCGACTACACCAAGCGCATCGAGAGCATCGGGACGCTCAACGCCAGCTTCGGCTACACGTTCGAGTACATCGCCAACAACGGCTGCGTGGCCGGCCTGACGAGCGTCAACAACTATTTCTCCTTCGAGCTGGGCTTCGCGTTCTGAGATTCCAGGGGAGGGTGCCATGATCCTTGCGCATCGCGGCGCGGTCGCGATCCTTGTCTGCGCGGCCCTGGCCACGGCTTCCTGCGCTCCAAAGAGCGCGCCGATCTCGGTGGTCGGGACCTGGAAATGCGAAAAGCTCGTCTATATGTTCGACGCCGACGGGAGCTTCACCCAGATCGATCTAGGCAAGGCGGGAGCCTATCAGAACGGCAAGTACAGAGTGTCGGGCGACCGGCTCGATATAGCCTTCGATTCCGGTCTCGGCCTCTCGTATACCTTCCGTCGCCTGGAATCGGGCAACCTGGAGATGACCGACGGCAAGACCAGGAACAGCTTCGATTTCGCCCGGGAACACTAGGAGCCATCATGGCTCCACCAGGGCCAGGGAGCGGCTTCCGATCCCCCAATAATCCTTCCACGCGAGGGCCAAGGACCAGAGTCCCGGCGACTCCTCGTAGTCCCTGAAGAGGGTCCCGCTGTCCCGCAGTATCCTCAGCGGCTCCGCGAAATGCTCCTTGGTATAGTCCGTATCCCAGGTGATGCCTTGGACCGCGGTCTTCGCATGCCCCCGTTCCGATGGGGAATCGTAGCCGTAGATTTCGGGAAAGAGGTAGCTTCTCAAGGTCCGGATGTCGCGGATCCTCGCGGCATCCGGGAATCGGCGCAATAGATCACCGGCTAGGGCCTGGATCCTGTCCCATCGATGCGAGAATTCCGTCAAACCTTTCTCGTCCCTCACATAGGTGTCGAAGTAGCGGATCGAGGCCGACTCCACCGTATCAAGCTCCGGCGCCTTGTCGACGGCGAGGGACCAGCCCGTCGGCGCCTGTTCGATGACAAGGCGCCCGTCCAGGAGGAAGGAGGCTTGCGTCCACCCGTTAGCCCAGTTGTCGAACCATTCGAGTCGCATCAAGTCGATCCGCCATGCGTCTCCCTCCCGTCTCGCCTCGCCCGAGACGATGGAGCCCTGCAGAGGCCCCCCCGTGAGCCTTACCTTCGATACGCCCTTCTCTTCGGGGCCGAGCTTCAGGACCAGGGCGGAGTCTGCCGCAGGCTTAGCGCCGGCCTTCGGCGAATCGGGCCGACTCACGAATTCCGCCGTCGGCCTGGGCGCGGTCGTGCAGGCCGCGAGGAGGAGGAAGCCGATGCAGCTAACAAACGTCTGCTGTCTTTTCATCCTGCCATTTCCTAGAAACTCAGTTTGTAGCCCACCGAAGGAATGGGGAAGCCTAGGTCGAATGATGCCGCCGAATTCGATCGAATGAAATATAGGAGGGCGAAGACGTCCTCGCAGCCGAAATAGAACTCCCAGCGGACCTTGGACATGGGATAGAATCCGTGCCAGTCGAGCTTGATGTCTATTGGATATTGCCAGTTCGTCCAGCCGCCCGTGGAGTCCGGGGTACCCGAGGCGATGCTCCCCTGGGTCAGGATCGAGAAACCGTCGTTGGGCTTGATCGTCAGGTCCAGGTAGATGGTGTGGAATACTTCGTAGGAGGGGTAGTACAAGGTTCCCAGAGGCGTAGTCCAGTCCGACAGGGTGAGCCCCGCGCCTCCGGGGTTGTATAATTGGGTCACATTGAAAGAATAGCTGAGCGAGAAATCCCAGAACCTGGTCTGCTTCTTCAGCCCCAGGTCGAAGCCGTAGGCCGAGCCCGTCCCGTCGTACTTGAGTATCGTCCCACCAGAGGCGTCGATGGCGGTATAGAAGCGGTCCAGGTAGCTTTTCGTGTAGCCTTGGAGATTCAGAGTCTCGCCCCCGATCCCCAGGATGTCGAGGCCTAACACGTTGAACCAGGCCCTGGTCGGGCCGACGTTCAGGCTGGACACTCCGTATTGGGTGTCCAAGAATTCGTTATCGGCGGGGAATTGGGAATAGAGGCCGCTTCCCGCGTTGACGTCCATGGATTTGACGGGACCCCAGTCCTTGAGAAAGGTATAGGTGAGGCGGAGCCGGGGGTTCAGGACGGGGTAGGTTTGGAGGATCTCGCCGCCGCCGTAGACGAAGGAGTGGTCGATCCGCAGGCCTCCCTCGCCGGTGAGGATGCCGGGGATGAGCGTAAATTTGTCGTTGAGGTAGATCCCGGACGTGAGGGTATTCTTCCCGGTCAAATTCGTGTCGATCGTTTGCGGGGCGAAGTCGCCTTGGCTCGCGAATGGGTAGGTAGTCCCGGTATCGCTCTCCGACCAGTTTTCAAACATCTCGTCCACGCCGTAGCTGATCACCTGATTCTTATCCGGCGTCCAATCGAAGCTGGTTCGGACTTGGTAGCGATACTCGTCCTGGATCGCGTCCTCTTCGTTGATATAGAGCTTATTGTAGCGGCTGGGCGCTTCGAAGCCCGTGTCGGTGCTAAGACTGTTGTAGCTGACCATCAGGTTCCATAATAGGTCTTTGTTCAGGAGATCCTTCAGGGCGGAGGAGACGAGAATTTCCTGCTCATAGAGGTGGAAAACGAAGTTTTCCGTTGCGTTGCTGGCGACTCCATCGGTATCCAGATTGGCGTTCAGGGTCCAGTTCATCTCGGGCGTCGGGTTCCAATAGAGCTTCGCCGTGCCGTTTCGGATGTAGGGATCGGTGCTGAACAAATTCCCTTGGTCGATCAGGGCAAGGGGGACTTCCATCCAGGTGACCTTCCCTCCGAGGAGAATGCCGGCCTCGCTCCCGAAAGCCTGCTGGTAGAAGAGGTCGAGGCCGGTCGTGGAGAACCCGAAGTCGACGTGCCGGTCCGTATCCGTGGGAGTCTTGGACGTAACCTCCAGGAGACCCGACATGACCTGGCCGTAGGGAGCCCCGATGATGCCGTCGGAGAGCTTGATCGAGTCCACCATGTCGGGGTTGAAGATGGTGTAGGTGCCCGCCCATTGGTAGGGATCGAGAATGTAGGCCCCATCCAGCGTAGCCACGGTTTCGCTGGGATCCCCGCCGTCGATCGAGGGCCTCGAATCGAAGGCTCCCGTGTAGCCGACCCCCGGCAGGGTCTTGATGGCCGACATGGCATCCTCGACTATTCCCATCGTCTGCGCCTGTATGTCCTGGCTGGTCACGACCTGGGATAATCCGCCCTGGGCGTCGGTCGCCTGGGGCTTCGCCGCCTCGACCACCAGTTCCTGGCCCTGGACCTCTCCTTCCAGGACCATCTCGAGGACTACCTTCTCCTGCCCGGGATCCAAGGCCTTCTTCAAGGTCTTGTAGCCGAGTAGACTGGCCGTGAGGAGGACTCTTCCCCCTTCGGGGGGCGGGGGAAGCCTGGCTTCGCCCTGCGCGTCGGTCGTGAAGGACCGGTCGGATCCTTGGACCCGGATTTGCACGCCTTCCAGGGGGCTGCCCAGTTCTTGGTCGGTAACGACAACGAGGACCTCGGCCGAGGCCCCGAAGGCTGCGAGGAGAAGCAGAAGGCACAGGAGGCATCTTGCCTTGACCACCCGCAGATAATACCACCCGGCAAGGCCGCGAATTACCGGACCCCCCTATTTTCCCATTACTTTATTATTAAGGTTGGCCGCGCCGCCGGCTTTATCCGAAGTCCCTCGATTGAGCCGACGGCTGAAGTTGGTTATTTTACAGCTAGTCCACGTGGGGAGATACAATGCTCAAATACCTGTCGAACATGAGTCCCGTCATCCTTGTCGTCCTGGCCGCCCTCGTCTTCTTCTCGATCGTCTCGTGGGCCATCATCGTCTACAAACTGGTCCAGATCAACCTGGTCAGGAAGAACACCCGAGTCTTTCTCGATTTCTTCTGGGAGACCAAGGAGTTCTCGCTCATCAATCGCGAGATCGACCGCTTCAAGGACAGCCCCCTCGCCCTGCTGTTCAAGGAAGGCTATAGGGAGACCGAGCATTTCCTCAGCGCGGATCCCGGCGAGGCGGGGACGATCAGGCTGAGCACGGACCTGAACGCGATCGAAAACATCAGCCGCAGCCTCCGCAAGATCTCCACGCAGGAGACCGACAGGCTGGAGAAGAACATCGGGTTCCTCGCCACGACGGGATCCACGACGCCCTTCATCGGCCTCTTCGGCACGGTGTGGGGGATCATGATCGCCTTCCGCAACATCGGTCTCGCCGGCTCGACCTCGCTGGATATAGTGGCCCCCGGCATATCGGAAGCCCTTATCACGACGGCTATCGGCCTGGCGGTGGCCATTCCGGCGGTCATCGGGTACAACTACATCCAGGGCGGGATACGGGGCCAGGTCAGCGAGATCGACAACTTCTCCTACGATTTCCTGAATATCGTCCAGAGAATCTTCAACGCGAAGAAGTAGGGGGAGGCCGGTATGGACACGGGAAATCGCCGGGGCTCGGATCGCTCGCCCATATCCCAGATCAACGTCACGCCCCTTGTCGACGTGATGCTGGTCCTCCTCATAATCTTCATGGTGACGGCTTCGGTGGGGCAGCAGGGGATCACCGTCAGCCTGCCCCGGGCCAAATCCCAGGCCTTGGACGTCTCCGAGGAGATCGTCACCGTCACCATCGACAAGTCGCTGCAGGTCTACGTCAATTCGAGGCCGGTCGCTCTAGGCGAGTTGGGCGACACGCTCAGGCAGGTGTACGCCCACCGCAAGAACAAATCGATCTTCCTTAAATCAGACTCGAGCGTCGCCTACGGCGATTTCATCAAGGTGGTCTCGCTCATCAAGGACTCGGGGGTCGAGCAGCTGGGCATGATCACGGAGATGCCCAAGCGATGAAGGCCCTCGGGCCCGGTCTCGGGATGCAGGACGGCGGGCTCAAGAGGATCGCGATACTGGGCTCGGTACTTTTCCATGCGGCCCTTGCGCTCACGATCGTCTCCACTGCTAGCCTCGACCTGAGGCGAGCTCACGAAGAGCCGAAGTCGATAGACCTGGTCAGCGTCGAGGAGATGCTGCCCGAGCCCGCAAAACCGCCCGAGCCGCCGAGGGCCGAGGCGCAGCCCCTCGTCGCTCCTCCCGCCGCGGCGGCCCCGGCAGCCGCCCCGGCTTCGGCGCCGGTCCCCGCTCCAGCTGCCGCCCCGGCCCCCGCGCCGAATCCCGCCCCTGCCCTGCCGGAGGATCTAGGGCAAGCCGCTCCGAACGGCGGCGGCATGACGGCTCCGACAGGCCCCGCTGCCGCGGGGGCGACGGCCCCCGGCGCGGCGGCGGAGCCGGATTACCTCCCGCAATTCAAGATCACCGACCTCCCCCTCCTTCCCGTGAAGGAGCTCCTGGCCAGGATCCAGTATCCGCCTCTCGCAGCCAAGCAGGGGATCGAGGCCACCGTCTATCTGGAGCTCCTCATCGACGAGACCGGCAAGATCCGAAAGGTCACGGTGCTTAAGGACCCGGGCTACGGCTTCGCCGAAGCGGCGGTCAACGCGTTGAGCGGCATTACCTGCGTGCCCGCCAAGGTCGCGGGGCAGGCCGTGGCCGTGCGCTACCGCTATCCGGTGCGGTTCGCCCTGAAATAAACGACCGGCGCGCGCATCCTGGCGGCCGCGCTCGTCCTCTGTGCTGTCTCGGCTTTCGCGGATACGGCGAAAGCCGCCATTACGCGGTTTCCTGTCTCGACCTCAGCCCGGGCGGCAAGGCTACCAAGCTCGATTTCGCATGGTTCTACGGGAGCGCGGCGAAGGCGGTAGTACAGGTCGCGAAGGCGTCCGATATGACCGGGGGCGACTTTCCCGCCGCGAAAGCCAGGTCCTTCTTCGGCTCGCAGGCCGAGGTCAAGGCGACTCAATTCAACACTAGCGATGCGAGCGCCCCGGGCGCCTACGCGAACAAGGTCATCGTGACCGGGCTCGACGGTTCAAGCTCCTACGTCTATCGCGTCGACGACGGCGAGGAGTGGAGCGGCGCCTATAGCTTCGCGACCCGGAACGAGAGGAGCTTCGGCTTCCTCGTCGTGGGCGATCCCCAGTTGGGCGCCGCGTCGACCGGTCCCGAGACCCTCGACTCCGACACGGCCGGCTGGACGGATACGCTCGACAAGGCGACCGGGAAGTACCCGAGCGCGAGCTTCCTCTTGTCCCTCGGCGACCAGGTAAACGACTACGACAAGCGCGAGGCCCAGGATGCCGAGTATATCGCCTACTTCAGCCCGGCCCGGCTCAAATCCCTCCCCGTCGCCACCGGGGACGGCAACCACGATTTCCAGATGGGAGAGTACTACGGCTACCATTACAACCCGCCCAACCTCTCGAGCCCCTACGGCAGCTCCTACGGGAACGACGGAGACTCCTGGTTCGCCTACGGAGACGCCCTCTTCCTGATGCTGAACAGCAACACCGAGAGCGTCGCCACCCACGACCTGTTCATCCGCGATGCCATCGCCGAGAACCCGGGCGCAAAGTGGAGGATCGTAGGCTTCCATCATGCAATCTACAGCGAAGCGGAGCATTTCAACGATCCCGACGTCGTCGACCGCAGGAACAACTACGCTCCCATCTTCGACCGCTATAGGATCAACCTCGTCCTCCAGGGCCGCGACCACTCGTACACCAGGACTTACCAGATGCTGGGAGGCAAGCCCAGGAAGGACCAGGCCGCGAACGCCGACGGCGCCCTGGTCGATCCGACCGGCACTCTGTACCTCACCTTCGACTCGGGATCGGGCAGCAAGTTCTACGATTGGAAGGATCAGGCGCCGGAAGTCTTCAGCGCGGTCCGCTGACAGGGCAAGGTCCCCTCCTTCGGGTATATCGAGATGAACGGCGGCAGCCTCAAGATCACGGTCTACAGGACCGACGACATGTCGGTCGTCGACAGCTGTTCGATCATGAAGACGAAATAGCCCTATTGCGACGAAGCTTCCGGTGCTGGGCCGCTATCGTCGCGATGCTCGGCGCCTATATCGCCTGTGCCCTGTGGTTCAGCGGGCGCACGTCCTTCTACCCGCTGTATCGATCCTCGGGCGGGGCGCACGTCGGCTACGCCAGGGCACGCATCCTCGCTGTGAGAGCCGAGGCCGTCGACCGGGACGACGCGACCGGCCTCCTCGACGGATATCAGGACCTCGCGGTGCGGATTCTCGACGGGGAAAAGGCCGGGGCGGAGTCCGACATCCATCTCCTCAACTATGCGACGAACATTCGCCTGAGGGCGGGCGACGCCTTCATCGCCCGAGTCGACATCGCGGACGCGGCGCATTTCTCGGTCTCATTATACAGCGTCGACAGAGCTCCGGCCCTTCTGCTGCTCTCCTTCCTTTTCGCGGCAGCCCTCTGCGGCATCGGCGGCAGGAGAGGACTGCGGTCGATCCTCATCGTCTCCGTCGCCACGCTCTGCGTATCGCTCGCGCTCCTCGGCGGCCTCGGGACGAAGACGCTCTCGGCCGCGCTCGGCTCCATGGCGGGCGTGGCGGCCTCGGTACTCCTGACGCTCGCCTTCCGGCCTGGACGAGGATTTCGGGCTATGCCACGGCCGAGGCCGTTTCCCTCCTCGCCATCGCGGGACGAAGTGGCATGAAGGCGGGCGAGCTCCTCTTCGCGGGCATGTTGATCGCCTCGCTGGGGGCCATCATGGACGTGGCGATGTCGGTCGCCTCTTCGGTGTGCGAGGTGCACGCCTCCAATCCGCTCCTGGCGCGGGGATATCTACTCCGATCCGGGATGAACGTCGGCCGCGACATCATGGGGACGATGGCGAATACGCTCATATTGGCCTTCACGGGCGCGTCGCTGAATACCATCATCCTGATCTATTCGCTGGAGCGTTCGCCCTATTAGATACTCGACTCCAACGCGATAGCGATCGACTTGGTCCAGGCCCTGACCGGAAGCCTCTCCGTGATCCTCACCGTACCGGCGGTTGCCTTCATCGCCGCGACTCTAGCCGGGGGGCCAAAAGTCAGATGAGCGCCGCCTGTCGGACGAGCGGCAGTTTAAAAGTCGATCGGCCGCCTATTGTCCGACAGGCGGCGGGCGAGGTAGTCGCGGTCGAGGCCGAGGTCGGCGACGATGGAGCGCAGCTGGTCCGCCGACAGGAGATTCTGCTCGGCGAAGAGGTAGGCGAGCTCGCGCTCGGCCAGGCAGGGCAGGCGCAGCGACTCGAGCATCTCGGGACAGGGCTCGGCGCACTCGAGATGGCGCGAACGGAGGCTGGTGGCGAGGCGCGAGCTCGCCGAGCCGCCGGCCACGGCCGCCATCTCGGCGAGGAGGGGCCTGATGTCGCCGCCGGCGGCCGCCTCTCCCATCGGCTTGAGCGTGAAGAAGGTGTATTCCTTCCCCGGCAGGTAGTGGTGCTCGTCGCATCGAGTGCAGTAGTTGGGCTCGCGCCCGTCCTCCTTCGTCCTGTCGCCGCCGATTATTATCAGGGGATCGAAATAGGGCGCCGGGCATTCGACGCCGTCGATGAGATAGTAACGGTAGGTGTACAGGGAGTCGGCGAGGCACTCCGGCTGCTCGCAATAGGCGGTCAGGGGGAAGACGTCGGTCGCGATCTCGAGAAGTAGGCGCGCGGTCTGGTTGAATATCTCGCGCCGGAAGTTGAGGACCAGCGTCGGGCAGACGAAGACTATGCCGCGGCGGGTCGATTCGTCCTTCATGAGGTAGGCCAGGCGCTCGTCGAAAAAGGCCGCCTCGTCGACTATCCAGGTCCCGACGCCGGGATTTTCGGCGAGGAGGCTCTCCATGGCGAAGGAGTCGCGGGCCTGCCCGATCCTATCGCCGCAACGCTCGTAGCCGCCGCGATAGGCGAGGGCGTCGGCCGGGTAATCGGGAAAGCGCTCGGCGTCGAGGCTCGAGCGCACGACGAAGATGTCGCGCCGGTCGGCGCCGTCCGTGCAGGTGGCATCGCGCGCGGCTCCGGTCTTGGCCTTGGCGACTAGGCTGTCGCGCCACATGCGCGCGGAGAATTCGGTCTTGCCCGAGCCCATGGGCCCGATCACGAGTATGCGCCTGCCCGGTCTCGAGAAATCGAAATGATTGAAGGGATGGTGGACCTGGAGGAGGGGGAAGCCGAGGTTGCGCAGGAGGCTCGAGGCTTCGCCCATCTGACCCTTCGAGGCCTCGACGGTCCCGTCGTCGGGGGGCCTCGCCATCTATTCCAATTCCTTGGTCTCGCCCAAGCGCTTCGCCCCGGCGAGGACTCCTCCGATGCTCGCGCCGACGAGGCCCGAGACGAAGAAGGAGCGCGCGATCGGTCCGAGGACGACGGCGAGGTAGGCCCTCAGCTGGGCCCCGGCGGAGCCGCCGACCATGTCCTGGAGACCGCGGGGCAGAAGGTTCTGGAGGATGAGGCCGCCGGGAATCGCCAGGGCGACGCCGACGCCGAGTACGACGATAGACGGGAGGAGGAGGTATCTCCCCGCCCGCGACATCCGCGAGAGGGCGCTGCGCCCGCCCAGGGCGCCCAGAGCCGCGAGGAGGAGGGCGGAGACGGCCGCCATGGTGGCCGTCATCCTATTCAGGAGTGCCTGCGAGAGGCCGCGCCCTCCGAGTCCGGGGGCTTCCGCGCCGAGGGCCTCGGTCCCGCGGGACTCGCCAGCGCGCGTCCGCGCCAGGACGCCCATCGGACCGCCCGCCGCCCGCCCGAGCACCGGGGCGGAGGGCGCCCGGGCTTCGGCGAGGTCCGGCATGGCGTCGATGGCGGCCGTAAGGGCCTCGGCGACCGCTGCCGGCCGTAAAGGGCCCGCCTGGTCCGGAGCGGGCTTCGAGAGAGCCGCGAGGTAATCGCGCGCCATGGCCGCGCTCTTCGCCCTGAGAGCCGCCTTGAGCGGTCTGAGATCGACAGCGGCCGGAGTTCCGGGCATCCCGCCTTCGAGGGCGTCGAGCATCCCGTCCACCGCGTTCGAGGCGGTCGACTTCATCTCGGAGAGCGGGAGTTCCTTCTGCGCAGCCGCGACGAGGGCGGGACCCTCGAAGACGGCGGAGCCGAGCCGGATCGTCTCGGGGGCGCGCGCCGCGATCTCGGGGGAGCGGAGGGCGGCATAGAGCCGGTCGTCATCGACGAAGCGCCTATACGTTTCGCGGTCGAGGACCCAGGGTCTGGCCGAGACGAGGAGGAGGGTGGAAAGGGCGAGGGGCAGCCCAAGGAACAGGTAGAGGAACGCGGAGAGGAATTTCCGCATCGCCCCTACCTCAGCGCGGCGACGTTCGACCTGACCTTGCGCTCTCCGAAGGCGAGATACTTGAAGGGGTGGATGTCGAGCGCGTTGGCATACCAGCCGTCGACGAAGTCGGTATCTACGACATTCGCCGCCAAGCTGTGGTAGATGGGAAGCACAGCGGCTCCCGCGAGGAGCCGGGTCTCGGCGAGGCCCAGGGCGGCCAGGCGATCGTCGCCGGCCTTGAGGGCCGCTTCGTCGAGGAGACGGTCGTACTCGGGATCGGAAAGCCGCGCGTCGTTGAGGTTCGAATCGGCCTCCCACATCTGGAGGAAGGCTAGGGGATCGGCGAAGTCCCCGATCCAGCTCGTGGAGGCCACCGTCCATCCTCCCGCCTGCGCTCCCGATCGGACCGCGTTGAAGTAATCTGCCGCTGGCGCCGTCTTGAGCTCGACCGCCAGATCGGGCAACTTTTCCCAGGCATCCTTCATCAAGCCCGCGACGCGTTTGGCGTCGTCGCCTCCGCCGGGTATGAGGATCTCGATCTTCGGCAGGCCCGCGCCGTTCTTGTGGCCGGCTTTCTCGAGGAGCCGCATCGCCTCGGACTGATCGGTCGCGGCGATGCCCTTGGCCGACTGATAGCTCGCGAAGGGCAGGACGAGAGTCGCGGCCGGGGCGAGGTATTTATCCTTCGAGCGGATCTCGTCCCAAGGCAGGAGGAGGGCGAGTGCCCGCCTGACGTCCGGGTCGTCCCAGGGAGGAGTACCGCAATCGAAGAACCAGTAGTGGGTACTGAACATCAGCCCTACTTGGATCGAGCCCTGGGCGAGGAGGGCGTTGAGGTCCATCGGGCCGGCCAGCCAGTGGATGGTCCCGTCGTCGAAGCGCCTCGTCACGTCGGCATCGTCGTCGGTGAATATCGCTCGGATGCGCGGGATCTTGACCGATGCGGCGTCCCAGTACTTCTCGTTCTTGACCATGAGGAGGCCCGAGGAATCGAAAGACTTGAATGCGTAGGGTCCATCGACGGGGAAGGGCAGGGCGGCGCGCCAGTCGGAAGCCGCGAGCATCGAGGGGTGGATCGGCGAGAAGGAATGGTGGCAGAGGAGGCGGGTGAAGTAGTCGGCCTTGGACGCGAGCTTGACCTGGAGGATCTTGTCCGCGATGACCGAAATCCCGACCGAGGCCGGGTCGGTCGTCTTGCCTATCCGGTAGTCGTGGGCCCCTGCGATCACGTCGAAGAACTCCACGTAGTCGGCCTTGGTCTTCGGGTCGAGCGCCCGCAGCCAGGCGTCCCTGAAATCCTTCGCGAGAAGGGGCGAGCCATCGGACCAGCTCGCCTCGTCGCGGATGTAGAAGGTATAGATCTTGCCGTCCTGCGAGCGGCTGTACGAGCGGCAGGCGGCCTTGACCGGGTCGAGGGTATTCGGGTCGTACGAGAAGAGCCCCTCGTAGACGGCGGTGAAGACCTGCGCCTCCGCCGAGTAGATGGAGTGGTGGGGATCGAAATTGAAGTCGAGGACATTGAAGGCTACGACGAACTCCTCGGGTTTGGGCGTCTCCTCGTCGTTCGCCAGAATGGCGTTCGCCAATTTGGCGTTCGCCGGGACGACGCTAGCGGCGACGGCGCGGGCCGGCGAGGCTGCCCAGACGGCCGGGGGGGCCACGGCCCCCGCGATCGCCGCAGCCGCGAGCGTCGCCCTGAGGACGGCCCTGAGAGTCGAGCGGTAGGTCGAGGCGTCGGGCAACCTTGCGTTCATGCGGGTCTCCTTGGTCAGTGGGCTGGGTCCTTGATGCCGAGGCGCCTCATCTGCTCGAGTTCCTCGCGTTGCGCGACATACTCGTGCTTCTTCTGGTTCGCTTTTATGACGGCGCCCTTGATCGTCGTCATCTCGACGCGAATGCTCCTGTGGCGGGTCTTGGACTCGCCGGGCATCTCGGACTTGAAGTAATCCTCTAGGGCGGCGAAAGTTCGAAGGACCCTTTGGATCTCCTCTATGTTGCGCTGCAGGAATTTATAGGCCTGATCCTCGGACATCCCCTCTACCCGGCGGGCAGAAGGCCCGCCTCGCTGGGCCAGACTGCCGAGGAATCGGACTTTCTTGCCCGTCTCCTCCGCGAAGACGCCGAAATCGAGAGACTCGATCGAGCAGGCCCTCGTGATCGGATCGACGAACTGCAGCTCGTAGACCTTTCCCGTCTCGCCGGCCGAGAACAGCCTGCGGATCATGCGCCGCAGGCGCGCTCCCAAGCCCTGGTCGAGGGATGCGAGGTAGGCCGAATTCTCCTCGAGCTTGGTCACCGCGGTCTCGAGGGCGAAGGAGGCCGAGGAGAGCGTACGCACGCCTTCGAGGATTAGCCCTTTATAGGATTTCTCCGGGGCACCGTCCGACTTCTTCTCCTCGGCCGCGGCGAAGCGCCGGAGCAGGTCGTCGCGGAGGGAGGGTCCGTCGGAAGAGTAGTCCTCGAGGATCAGCTCTTCGACGAGCTCCGGATAGTAGGGCCGCTCGGAGGCGACTTCCGCGAATTTCCGCTTGATGAGCTTGGTCGCCTCCTCGCGTCTGCCGATCGCCATGTCGGCGTCAATGGGCAGGCCGGGCATGACGATCTGCCGCAAATCGAGCTTGTAGCGCTCCTTGTGGTAGTCGGTGAGCTCCTTGAGGCAGCCGAGTATGTCGCGGCTGGCCTTGTCGAGCTGGCTCGAGGCGTCGCCGATGAGCCCCGCGGAGAGCTGATCGGTCCCTTTCTTCACCATTCCCGCGATCTCGGCGAGGGCCCTCGTATTGAGATGGGTGCTCGTCTCGGTGAATTGCGAGAAATTGAAGTACTTGACGAGGGCGAGGATGCGCTTGATCCGGCCCATGGTGAGGAAGTCGCAACTGAACTGGTAGTAGTTGTTGAGAAAGTCCAGGTAGGCCTCGAACTGGGAGACCCGCACGCTCATCTGGTCTGCCTTCTCTGACTCCGAGAAGGGGCTCTCCGACGGGATCTTCACGTCCGAGATCTTGAGATCGTATTTGTAGGGATCGTCGTGGAGGACCCCCTTCTTGTGGAGGATGGCGTTCAAGCCCACGAAGGCCGACTGGAAAAGCTTGCATGATTCCCTGAGCTTGGGCAGCTCGATGCGGTCCAGCGTATCCCTCCTCGCGTCGAGTCGCTCCTCGAGCTGGCGCGAGAAGGCCTGCGAGTCTTCCATAGTATAGAGAGTATCGCTTAAAATACATTCCGAGGCAAGCATGGGATCGGCATCAGCGTTCCAGCCGGCGAGACTCGTGGTCGGCGTGCTCAGCTCGCCGAGTTCCGCCTTCTGCTCTTTGCTCGAATCCGAGCTCGAGCGGCGCTTCGGCCCGGCGGAGGCCGTGGGCGCCGACCTGGAGTTCGCCTGGAGCGGCTACTACGACGAGGAGATGGGTGGACGCCCCAGGCGCAGCTTCCTTTCCTTCGCCGAGCTCGTCGACCCGGGCGAGCTGGCCGCGATCAAGGCCTTCACCAACTCGCTCGAGCGGGCCTACATGGTCGGGGGACGCCGCGGTTTCAATCTCGATCCGGGTCTGCTCTCCCTCTCGCGATTCGTGCTGGCCACCACGAAGGACAGGCCTCAGCGCATCGCCCTCTCGGGCGGGATCTACGCCGACCTCACCCTGGTGTACGAGCGGGGCGACTATCGGCCACTGCCATGGACCTACCCCGATTGGGCCAGCGAAGAATACCGGGGCCGCCTCAGGATGCTGAGGAGAGGATTGAAGGCGGAGCTTCATTCGCCGGGACCCGTCGAGCGCGAACCAGGGGCATGAGACTGACTACCGCGATTCCCCTCCTGTCCCTAGCCTGCGCGTCCTGCTCCGCGGCATCGGGGCCGGGATCGTCCTTCGGGCCACTGGGTCGGCATGAGCTTGTCCTCGTCCTTCCGCCTTCGCCCTTGGCCTGGGCCTGCCTCCCCGACCTGCGGATGGTCGTGACATGGAAGGCCGCCGGCGGGCAGCTTCGATCAGCGTCCGCGATTCCAGGCTCGACCCTTCGCGTCGAGGTCGACAGGGGCCGGCCCCAGGCGATCATCGCCCTGCCATCCGTCCGAGGCCGGGCCCTCATGCCCGCGGGAGCGATCTATCCCGAGGGCCTGGCGGCGCCGAGACCGGGCGGCAAAGGCGTTGACGAGCTGACCCTCGATTGGACCGGAGGTTACGCTGCGAGCGTCGCCGCCGACCTGGAAGGCGCAGGCCTCGATCCCTGGGCTTACGATCTGTCGCGCCTCGCCAGGGAGGCCTCGGCCCGCTGTTCGGACCCTTGGCTCATCCCCTCCCTCGAAGCAGCGCGCCGCCTTTCCGACCTCGAGTTCAGGATCGACGCGTACAAGGAGCCCATGCGTTCGCCGGTGGAGCTGCCCGGTCCCGGTCCGTGGGCGCCAGAAAGCCCCTTCGAACCCGCGCCGGAATCCTTCACGGCGCGACTCCCGGAAGGGATTTGTCGGTTCCTGAATCAGGACGGGGAGCTGATCGTGGCCGTGGGCGCCGACGGCCCCTCCGGCTTCGTCCGGCGATGATTCGGAGGAGGGACGCATAACCCGCAGGCTCGCTGCGTACGACGATTCAAGGTACGGGGGTATAAGGCCCTCATAGCGGTATCCGCATGCTGAAGGTCGAGCCCTCGCCCTCCCAGCTCTCGACGGAAACGCTGCCGCCGTGCGCTATCGCGATATGCCGTACGATGGCCAGGCCGAGGCCCGTGCCGCCGAGCTCTCGGGAGCGGGCCTTGTCCACGCGATAGAACCGCTCGAATACCCGGGGCAGGTCCCTGGCCGGTATTCCTATCCCCTGGTCCTTGACCTCGATGACGAGGGATCCGCCCTCCGAGCGCGCGCCGACGCTCACCACGGTGGAAGGCGGCGAGTACTTCACCGCGTTGTCTATGAGGTTGACGAGGGCCTGCTCCAGGAGGCCGGCTTCGACCTTCGCGGCCAGGCCCGCCTCGGACTCCACGGTCACCCGCGTTCCCCGCGCCTCGGCCTTCGGCAGGATCGCCTCGCGGGCGTCCTGGAGGATAGGCCCGATCTCCGCCCGCTCGGGCCGGAGCCTGCCTTCGTCGTCGCGCTCCAGCGAGGCCAAGGATAGGAGGTCGGAGATGAGAGTCTCCATCCTGGCCGCATTGCGCTCGATGATGCCGAGAAAGCGCGTCGCCTGGTCGGGATCGCTCATCGCGCCTTCCAATAGACTCTCCGCGAAACCCTTGACCAGCTGCACCGGCGTCCTGAGCTCGTGCGAGACGTTGGCGACGAAATCCCGCCTCACCCGCTCGAGGCGCCTGAGCTCGGTTATGTCGTTGAGCACGATGACCAGTCCCCCTGCTCCCTCGGCGATGCCCAGCGGCGCCGCGAAGGCCTGGAACCAGCGCTCGGAGGGGAGGAAGAGGGCGATCTCTTTGGAGCGCCGTTCGCCCGAGGAGAGCGAATCAGCGGCCACCGCCTGAAGCTCGCTCGACCGGGTAGCCTCGAGGAGGCTCCGGCCCGACGCGTCCCCCTCGATGCCGAAGAGCGCCGCGGCGGCGGGATTGGCGATGGTGATCTCGAGCGAGGGGTCGAGAGCGAGCACGGCCTCGGTCATCGCGTCCAGGATCGCCTCGAGCTCGCGTCCCTGCTTCCTGGCCGACGAGATCCTGGCGCCTATCTCCACGGCCATGGAGTCGAGGGTCGCCGCGAGGACTCGCATTTCCTCGGGATCCTCGGGCCGGATGGCCCTGCTGCCGGCCGTCATGGAGGAGGCTTCGCCGGAGCCGTAGGCCCGCGCCGCCCGCGCCAGGGAGGCGAGCGGGCGCGCGGTCATGCGGCTGAAGGCCACCGCGGCCGCCAGGGCGGCCACGGCGAAGGCGAGGGCGGCCCCGGCTATGGCCCATCGCGTGGGCGCGAAGGCTCGCTCGAGGCTGGGTTCGCCGAGGGAAAGCCTGAGGACTCCGGCTGTCCTGGAGGCGGCTTCGCGGCCGAGGCGGATGGGGGCGGCGGCGTAGAGCAGCTCCCCGCCCAAGGTGGCCGACGCGCGGCGGTCGACGCCGGCGGCGCCCCCCAGGGCCTGCGCCACTTCCGGCCTCCGGGCGTGATTCTCCATGGCGCTCGGGTCCGCCTCGCTGTCGGCCAGGACTTTCCCGTCGGGCAGGATCAAGGTGACGCGATAGCCGCTCGCTCGCGCGCTCTCCGCGCAGATGAGCCGGGCCTCGGCCGGATCGGAGAGCGCCGAGGCCGGGAAGGCCGCCGCCACTGCCTTCGCCGACCGCAAGAGGGCGCTCGCGTTCACGTCGGAGTAGGCCTTCGCCATCACCGACATGCCCAAAGCCGCGAAGACCAGGGCGGCGGCCAGCACCGCGGCGAGGAGTGCCAGGCTCCGCTTGAACAGGCTAGCGGCCATCGCTTTTCAGTCCCTGAGGCGGTATCCGACGCCGCGCACCGTCTCGATTTCCTCGCCCGCCTCGCCCAGCTTGCGTCTCAAAGAGAGTATCTGCACGTCGACCGCGCGGTCGGTGACGGGATAGTCCTTTCCCTTGACCGCGTCGATTATCTGACTCCGCGAAAAGACCCAGCCGGGATTGCGGAGCAGGAATTCCATTATTGCGAATTCGGTCGCGGACAGGTCGACCTTGCGTTCCTTGACGCGGAGCTCGTGGCGGTCGGCATCCAGGCGTATGTCGCCCTTGGCGAGGGTCTTCTCCGATCGGGAGCCCCGGCCCGGCGAGCCCACGGTCCTTCGGAGCGCCGAGCGGATGCGGGCGGCGAGGACCTTGGGACTGAAGGGCTTGACGACGTAGTCCTCCGCCCCGAGCTCGAGGCCCGAGACGATGTCGGACTCCTCACCCTTGGCCGTGGCCAGGATGACGGGCAACCTTCTTCGCGAGGCGTCCGACTTGAGGGCGCGGAGGATCTCGAGTCCGTCCATGCCCGGGAGCATGATGTCGAGCACCACGCAATCGGGATTCGCCGACGGCAGCGCGGCCAGCCCCTCCTCCCCGTCGGAGGCCAGGACCACGGTCCAGCCTTCCTTGGAGAGCGAGTAGGAGAGGAGCTCCCTGATGTCGGGGTCGTCCTCGATTACCAGGATCGTCGTCTTCGCCATCGCGGTGCCTGCGCGTCAGTCGTTGAGCTCCACGTGGCGGCCCTCGGCCATGAACACGACCGCCTCGCAGATGTTGGTCATGTGGTCCCCGAGCCGCTCGAGGAAGCCCGAGGCCGTGAGCAGGCGCGACGAGCGCTCGACCTGGTCGGGGCGCTCCCGCATGAGCTCGAGGACCTCCCGGACCAGGCGCTTGTGCTCCGCATCGATTGCGTCGTCGGCCGAGGCGACTTTCCTCGCGTCCTGGGCGCTCTGATTGAGGTATGAGTCCACCGCGCCCCGGATCATCTCGCAGCCGATCTCCGCCATCCTGCAGAGCCCGTCGATCTGGCGGAAGGGCGGCTCGCCCGACAGCTTGATCGCCGCCTTGGCCAGATGCACCGCATGGTCGCCCGCGCGCTCGAGGTTGTCGGTCACCTTGAAGACGGTGACAAGCTCGCGGAGATCCCGCGCCACGGGCTGCTGCGTCGCTATGAGGACGGCCGCCTGGTCCTCGATCTTGAGCTGTAAGGCGTTCACGAGCTCGTCCGAGGCCTTGACCTCGCGGGCGAGCTCGACGTCCTGTCCCTTGAGCGCCTCGAGGGCCTTGCGCAGGCTCTCCTCGACTCTGGTGCCCATCGCGAGGACGTCGTGGTTGAGCCTGGACAGCTCCTCGATGAAATGTACTCGGGTCTGCATGTCGTCCTCCGCCGAGTCAGTATAGCGCTTATCGCGCTCGTCGGGGAGGGCCGGCCCTCCTCTCGATCCCTATCGAGGCGCTGCCCGCGGGAGTGTGGCGGTCGCCCGATATGAGCAATGCAACAGTCGCCTCGATCTTCCCACCCTCCTTCAGCCGTCGAGCATGCCTGCGATGTCGGAGATCCGCTCCACTCCCAGGTCCCGCATCCAGCCTTCGATGCCCTCCAAGGCGGAAAGGGCGCAGCGGGGATCCACGAAGGTGCCGGTGCCCACCTGCACGGCCCGCGCGCCCGCGAGGAGGTACTGCAGGGCGTCGTCCGCGCTCGCAATCCCGCCGATGCCGATGACCGGGATGGCCACGGAGCGGGCGGCCTTGTAGCAGCAGGCTACGCCGACGGGCCGGATCGCCGGGCCAGAGAGACCTCCCGTCCCCGTCGCGATCGCGGGCCTGCGCCTCTTCGTATCGATGACCATCCCCACGAGGGTGTTTATGCACGAGACCGCGTCGGCGCCGCCCGCCTCGGCCGCCTTGGCGATCGAGGCTATATCGGTCGTGTTGGGCGTCAGCTTCACGACGAGGGGGCGACCGGTCCGGACCCGCAGGGAGCGCGTCAGGCGCTCGACCTGCGCCGGATCCGTGCCGAATGCGAGACCGCCGTGCTTCACGTTCGGACAGGAGACGTTGATCTCGTATCCGTCCACTCCGCCCCCGGGACCGTCGCCTATCGCCCCCTCTATCCTCTCGAGGACCTCGAGGTACTCCTCCTCCGTGCTGCCCGCGATGTTCACGAAGACCGCGCATCGCCTCGAGCGGAGCGCGGGGAGCTTCTCGCTCAGGAAGGCCTCGAGTCCGGGATTCGCCAGGCCGATCGAGTTGAGCATGCCGGAGGGTGTCTCCACGATGCGCGGCGCGGGGTTGCCCGGCCTCGGCGCGAGCGTCACCGCCTTGGTGAACAAAGCGCCCATCGAGTCCACGTCCGCGAGCTCCTCGTACTCGGCCCCGTAACCGAAGGTGCCCGAGGCGAGGCCCACCGGGTTGGCGAGCTCGAGTCGGCCAATCCTGACGCGGAGGTCGGGCTTCAACGAGGCCGCCAGTCTATCTCGGCGGCCTCGAACACGGGCCCGTCCGAGCAGGCGCGGAGGTAGCCGAGGCCGTCGGCCCGGGGAAGGGCGCAGCCCATGCAGGCGCCGACCCCGCAGGCCGTCCACTGCTCGGCGGAAAGGCTGGCCGGCCATCCGCGGCCGGAGGCCAGGGCAGCGAGGGCAGCGAGCATGGGCGAGGGCCCGCAACCGTAGAGGCGGACCGGGCCCGCAGACGGGCCCTCTGCGACGTTATGCGATATCCAATCGACGGGCGTACCCCCGAACCCCGACGAGCCGTCGTCGGTGCAGACGACGGTCCCGGTCGGGAGGCCGATCGAAGGCAGCTGAGACGCGCTACGGAAGCCCAAGATCAGGCGCGGGACCTTCGCGGCGGCCGACAGGGAGTCTGCGAGGAAGAGAAGGGGGCCGAGCCCGATGCCTCCGCCGGCCAGAAGGGGAGCCTCGCCCTCGCCGGGTCGAGGGAAGGGCCTGCCGAGGGGACCGAGGGCATCGATGCGCGAGCCGGGCGCGAGTTCGGATAGGAGGCGGGTCGCTCCGCCGCGGATCTGGTAGATCGCCGAAGCCCGTCCGCCTCCCGCGCGCCGATAACCGGAAAAGGCGAAGGGCCTGCGGAGGAGGGGATCGCTGAAGGAGGAGACCTTCAGCGTGAGGAACTGTCCCGGGCTGGGCTCTCCCGCCGTTCCGTCCCAGGAAAGCGCCAGCTCCCGCCAGGATTCGGCCACGACGCGATTCTCCAGGATCTCGGCCTCGAATTGCCTCACGGCGTCATGATAGGGGGAAGGCGGCGCCTCATGTCAACCGCTCGGTCCCCTTCGAGTCCCTGAAGAAGGATTCGGCGAGATCCGCGGCCAGGGCAGCCCCGTGGGTATTGAGGTGAATGCCGTCCACCATTATATGGAAGCGATTCGCGGCGGAGACCTCGTCCAGGCTTTTGCCCAAGTAGCGCTGCATCCGCCCTGCGCGCAGCTGCGCGGCCGCGAACTCGCGGAAGGCCAGTGGCCGGGAGGCCTCTCGGGGAAGGCTCTCCAGGTAGGCGCAGATGCGCTCCCGCAGCGGCAGGTACTCGACGCCTTCTTCCTCGGCCACTCCCCTGATGATGAGCGAATAGTCCTCAGTCCTCAGATAGGCGTAGTGTCCCGGCTCCTCACCGATCGGAGGGATCGAGAAAAGGGCCACGCGAGCCTCGGTCTCGCGCTTCAGGGTGCGCACGATGCCCACGAGGTTCTCGCGGAAGAAATAAGGGCTCGGTCGCTCGGGCAGGCGCTTCGCGGCCATGTAGCCGAGCGCCGCCTGGAAGCCGAAAGTGGCGTTGACGTCGTTCGTGCCGATGAGAATGGTCACCGCCTCGGGCTGAAGGGCCACGATGTCGCCCAGGCGCTCCGCCAGGTTATAGGCCAGTTCCGCGTTCACGCCGGCGTTCACGAAATCCCATCCGGGCATGCGAGCGGCGAGCATCGCGACATAGTCCACGCTCACGCTGCCGCGCGTGATCGAGTCGCCGGCGCAGACGGCCAGGGGGCGGGCCGGCGCCGGGGGGCCGCGCTCGGCCGTCCGCTGCGCGGCGCTCGCCGCCTCCGCGCGCGCGGCGAGGACGGCCTTGGGATTGCTCGGCGCGGGATCGTTGCCCGAGCGCGAGAAGAAGAACAGCGTAAGCGCGAAGAAGAGGAGGGCGCCGAGGACGACGAAGTCGAAGAGGCCGAAGGTGATCAAGCGTCCGCCCCGCCCAATCTGGCGAGGGCCTTTTCCACTTCGCCGAGCCGCTCCCTGAGGTTCCGTATTGTGCGCTCCAGCCTCTCCTTTTCCTTGGCGAGCCGCTGGGCCGTCTCCTCGGGCGGCTTGGACGCCGCGAAGCGGGCCTTGACGGAGGCCGGGCTCGCGCCGCCGCGGAGGGCCTCTAGCGCCTCGGCCCGCGCATCGGGGTCCCGCAAGCCTGCTGCCATCCGCATGCCGTCCCAGCCCACGTCGGGGTCCACCTGATAGATCGCGGCCTTCGCGGCCGATGCCGCCGTGGCGCGGGGCACCCCGAGGGCCCTGTCCACGTAGTCCTCGAAACGGGCCTTGTGTTTCCGGCAGAGGGCCTGGGCCTCGACCATGAGGCGGCCGAACTCGAGCATGACGCGGCCGTTCTCGGCGATGCAGGCGCTGCGTATCCTCTTCGTGAGCGCCGCGAACTCGGGATCGGCGTCGAAGACGTTGCGGTAATGGCCCTTGGCCTCGGCCCGCACGAGCAGATCGTGGAAGATGCCCCAGAACTCGTTCGTATGCGCCCTTCCCGAGGCGAGCCCGCCTTTGCGCTCGCAGTGGAGATGATGGGCGTACTCGTGGATGGCCGTGTAGACGAGCTGGTCGTCCGAGGAGAAGTTGCGGTTGTGGATGATGATCTCCCGGCTCTGCGGTTTGTAGAGGCCGTTGACGAGCGAACTCTCCTTGCCCGAGAAGATCAGCGTGAACTCGGTCTTGGGATCGGCAATATCAAGGAGGATTTGCCGCGCACGGTCTTGGTTCATCGCATCGCCATCCTATGGCTTTCCATTCCCATCGGCAAGTGACCCCGCCGGTCTCTCAAGCGACCCGTTCCGGAGCGGGCGTCCTCTTGATTATGGGACACCCTAGCCCTTCGATCTCCATATCGCTCGGCCTCGCCGGCGCGATGCTCCTCTCGGGTCCGTCCGCGACTTCCCAAGGCGCGGAGAGCCTTCGCGCCGGGGCATATTCCTCCGTCGGCGCCGACGATCTATCCGTGATCCTTTCCCTCGGAGGCGACTTCGGTTACGCGGGAATCGGCCTCGAGGCGAAGGGAGGGGAGCGCGGAATCGAAGGCGGGCTCAGTCTCCGATCCCGGGACGGGAAGGGCCCGCGCCTGATCGCCGGACCGGGCTCGGCTTCTGGGCTGGCCCGGCTCCTCGCCGACCCGACCTCCCCTACGGCCCTATCCGAAGGCGCGATCGTCGAGCTCGACAGATCCCTCGAATCCCGGACCTCGGCACTGGAGCTCGGAGCCGGGCCCTGCTCGCTCTTCGCGCTGAGCGAGGGGAAGGGAATAGCGCGGGATCTCGATGCGTCGGCCGCGGGCATCGCCTGGAGGATCTCAGGGCCGACAGGCGGCCTCGCCCTCGTCGCCGCCGCTTCCCGCCAGGGCTCGACCGCGGAAAGCTCAGGTTGGCAACCGGATCCTGCCGGGGCGCCCGCCGCGAACCTCGTCGACCCGGCTCGGCCTTTCTACAACGCCGCCCTCGTCGCGGACAGGCGGAGCGGATCTAATGCCACGCTCTTCGCCCTGGCCGCGTCCTACGGTCGCCTCGCGGTCCCGAGTCTAGCCCTCAGGCTCGAATCGCGGGAGATCCTGGGCCTCTGCGACCTGCGCTTCGCGGCGTCCTCCGCTTCTCCGGGCTTTCGAGAACTCGCGGGACCCCGCGAGGAGCGCCTCCTCGACGCCAGGGCCGAGGCGCGCCTGGCTATGCGCCGGGCCTCCTCGGTCACCGCATCCATCGAGTCGCAGGCGAAGGGCGGGAGTCTCCTGTATGCGCCGCGGTGGGGAAGGAAGGGGGCGTTGCGACTCGTCTTGCCCGTCGATGGGGAAGGCGGCTCCCTGGACGCCGGCATCGATGCGGAGCGCGCGCCCGAGGGCCCGGGCGGCGGGTCTCTATCGCTCGCCTTGACCAGGAAGTCCGGGGCGGAGGGCGCGACTCGCCGGGAATCAGGCTTTGCCGCCTCGATGACGCTCAAAGGCTCGCTGCGCTGGGACTCCGCCTTCGCCGGCCTCGATCTCGATCTGAAGACCGAGCTCGACGGCGACCGGGGATTGCCGGTCCTCGGCCTCGATCTATCCCTAGGTCCCTTCGCCGGGGGCGAGCCCGGATCGCCGGCGCTGGCGACCGGCGGCGTCAGTCTCGAATTTCCATTCGGAGCCGGCGCCACGCTCGATCTCGAGCTCTCGCTGCCGGGAAAGGGCATTTCTCTCGCCCCGGCCGCAGGCTCCGCCCCGATCGAGCCGCCCCTTTTACGCGTCCGCTACAGGGCCTCGTTCTCGGCTTCGCGCCCTTCCGCCAGCAGGCGGCTCAGGTCGAGAAGCTCGGGACGGCCGAAGGCGAGTTCTATCGCCCCGCGGGCGGCGTCGTAGAGCCGGGCTCCCTCGCGATGGGAGGTGGAGCTCGCTATCAGGGCATCGGCTATGGCGGAATCGCTCGTGGCGACCAGGACAGCGCCGGGTGCCCTTTTCAAGGGCGCGTCGGCGCTGTCCTCGAGCCTGACATCGGCTTCGATACCCTTGGCCGCGAACAGAGAGCGGAACAGACTCGCATGGCCGGCGCTCCCGGAAATCGGGGCGTCGAGGAAGACGGCGATGCGGGGCGGTTCCAGGAGGGCGATCCGATCGACCAAGGCGCCGGCGGCCCGCGCGAAGAGCCCCGCGTCGCCGATGCGGCCGTGCGATCCGCCGGCGTCCCGTAGGAGGCCGTCGCTGGCGATGAAGAGGGGACGTCCCGTCAGATAATGCATCACGGTCAGGGTCTGGTTGTAACCGTCCACGAATACGGAGCGGCCCCTGGCCTCGCCTTGGATGAAGGCGGCCCTCGACGCCGAGGCTGCGCTCGAGGCTACGCCTCGAAAGAGGATCATCCTTTCGTCGCCGGTCATCTGGCGCCTGTCGCCCACGAGCTTGAGGGCGGCGCGCGGCGAGTAGCCCCGGTCGAGCAGCCATCGGTAGTCGAAAGCCGCGCGGGCTAGAATGGGCGAGGCCAGGCGCATCGCCAGGGCTCGGCCCTCACGCCCCGACGGGGAAAGCCTGCCGCGCCCGGGCGCCGAGCTTCGCGATACGAGCCATCTCGGCCTCCAGCATGAGATCGCCGAGCTCCTTCTTCGAGAGGATGTAGAGCTCCTCGAATCTCAGCGCCTCGCGCAGCGCCTCGGGGCTCTCGATCATGCGCTCCATCGGCAGGACGACCTTGCGCGTCTCGATGGAATCCACGTCCCGGACGGCGCCGGGATCGGATCTGAACCCGTCGATAGTTCGCTCGCAAATACTGCCTCCGACGGTAAACGATAGACCGCGCTCCTTCGCCTTCCGCCCGACGGCCCGGACCAGGTCCGTCATGAAATCGCAGTCGGGAGTCACCGATTCGTCCATGTAGGAAGCGCTCAAATCGGTCCTTCCCAAAGTGATGCCGTCGATGAAGCCCGCTGCCGAATCGAGTATCCCGTCCAGTTCCTCGATTGAGTTCCGGGTCTCGACGTTGATGGCGAGCTTTATCTTGTAGTCCCTGTAGATGCTTCTATACCCGTCCATGAATTTCTTGAGCCCGAATCGGCTTTCGACCATCGGAGCGATGAGCCCGTCTACGCCGAGCTCCAGCGAGTCCTTGATGTCCCTCATAGCCTCGACGCCTCCGATCTTCAGGAAGAGCTGGACGCCTGCCTTGTCGGTCAGTCTCCGGAGCCGGGTCAAATCCGCGTAAGTGGAGCCCTCGGCCTCGAATTCGGCCTTGATCGCCCCGAGTCGGTAGTTTTCCTTCAAGAAAAAGAGTTGATCGAATAATTCATTCTCGATACCGAACATATTCCCTCCGATCGACCCGACTATTCAATTCTCGATGGTTTGATATACTTCGATTAGCGGAAAAGCGGCTCCGGGCGGCGCGCCGCGGAGGCGCCATGATTGGAAAGCATCGATGACAATCAGCCAATTCCTCGGCGTCGTGGAGGCGAGGACCAAAGTAGTCTCGATCTCGACCCTCGCGGGGGGCACGGTCTTCGCGCTTCGCAAGGCCGGAAGGCTCGATTTTCTAGCCTTGGCCCTGACGATCCCCGCGGTGCTCCTGGTCGACATGGGCACCACGGCCTTCAACAGTTTCTTCGATTACTGGAGGGGAGACGATCGCGGCGGGCGCCTGCGGGAGCCCGACAAGGTCCTCGTGACCGAGGGCGTTCCCGCCTTGGCCGCCTTCATCGTCGCGGCCGGCTGCTATGCGGTCGCCGCCTGCCTCGGCCTGGTACTCGCCCTGCGCGCGGGCGCCTGGGTCGTCGGATGGGGAGCCCTCTGCCTCGCGGCGGGCTTCTCGTACAACGGCGGCCCGCGGCCCGTGTCCCGGACGCCCCTCGGCGAGCTCGTCGCGGGAGGCTTCCTCGGGAGCGCCCTCTTCCTCATCGCCTATAGGCTCCAGGCAGGCGGCTTGGGAACTAAACCCCTCTTCGCCTCGATCCCCGGGGCCCTCTTCATCGCCTCCATCCTTTCGGTCAACAACGCCTGCGACATGGAGGGCGACCTCGTCGCGGGCAGGAGGACCCTCGCCATAATCCTGGGCCGGAGGCGGGCGGCCTACCTCCCCGTGGCGCTCGCCGCCGGTTCCTACGTCGCGACCCTGGGCGCGGCGCTCTCGGGCGTCGTGCCTATCGGGGCGGCGGCCGCGGGCGCGGCGACGGCCCTCGCCTCGGTGCCGATCTACGCGCGGATGCTGAAGCGGGGTTTCTCCCACGACACGAAGGGGGCCAACATGAGGGCTGTGCTCGGCGCCTTCGCGCTCTGGAGCCTCGGCTTCGTCGCGGGCATCGCCTTCGGCTGACGCCGGGCTAGCCGCGGCCTATGGCCGCGTAGAAGGGCGCAATCAGTGCCCGCAGCTCTTCCGCCGCCCCCGGCGCCCCGGTCACGATGCTCGCGCTCCCGAAGGGATCGTAGGGCGAGCCGTCGATCGCCGAGATCGGGCAGCCCGTCTCCTCGAGGAGGAGGAGCGCCGCGGCCACGTCGTATGCCTTCAGATCGACTTCCCAGAAAGCCTGGAGCCTTCCCGCCGACACCTGGCAGAGGTCGAGGGCGGCCGAGCCGAGCCTGCGAATGTCGAGAGCGGCCGCGGTCACCGCCGCCGCGGCGCCGTAGAAGGCGGCTGCGGTGTCGGGCGAGCGGTACGGCGTGCCGGTGCATACCAGACTGCGGCGCAGACTCGTTGCGGCGACGGCCCCGAGGCGCCGCGCGTCCCGGCCGCGCCCCTCCCATGCACCCCCGCCCCTCGTCGCCCAATACCATTCGTCCGCGCTAGGCCGGTGAACGAGTCCGAGGGTGGGCCGGGACCGACCTTCCGGGCCGATCTCGAAGAGGGCCACCGAAACGCAGAACCAATCGAGTCCCGACACGTAGTTAGTCGTCCCGTCCACCGGATCCACCACCCAGGTGAGCTCGCCGCGGCTCTTCTCGCCTTCCTCGCCGTAGAAGGCGGAGCCGGGAACAAGGCTCTTGAGCGAGCGGGAGAGGCGGAGCTCGGACTCGATGTCCACGAAGCTCACGAGATCCTTCGCCGCCTTCTCCTCGATCCACGAGGCTTCGCCCTCGGGAGGCCTCGCCGGCCGCTGCCGCCACTCCGAGAGCTGGAAGGCGCCCACCTCGGCGACGATCGCGCGGACATTCCCGAGGAGGCTCGATGGCTCCGTCATGGGACGGAGCATAGCCTTTCCGACTCGAAAGCGCTACTATTCCACCTGACGGGCCTCGACAGCCGGACGGGCTCGCGAATCGCGATCGCGCTAAAGGATTGCCGTGGACATCGATAGGAAAAAGAGCGCCCTCGTGGTCGTCGACCTCCAGAACGATTTTTGCGAAGGCGGCGCGCTGGCCGTGACGGGCGGGGACAAGACGGTGGGCCCGGTCAACGCGATTTCGCCGCTGTTCGACCTCGTCGTCCTCACCCAGGACTGGCATCCGAGGGGGCATGTCTCCTTCGCCTCCTCGTGGCCGTCCCGCAAGCTTTACGACAGCGTCGAGGCCGAAGGCATCCCCCAGGTCCTCTGGCCCGATCACTGCGTCCAGGGGAGCGCGGGCGCCGCCTTTCGCGCGGGATTGGCGACCGACAGGGCCACGCTCATCATCCGCAAGGGCGCGCGCGCGAGGCTCGATTCCTATTCAGGATTCTTCGAGAACGACCGGACGACTTCGACCGGCCTCGACGGGTGGCTGCGGGGCGTCGGCGCCTCCGAGCTCTTCGTCGCCGGCCTGGCGACCGACTTCTGCGTGCTGTACACGGTACTCGACGCCCTCCGCCTAGGCTACGGGGTCCATGTCGTCGAGGATGCTGTCCGGGGCGTTGATATCCCGCCCGGCGGAGCCGCCCGCGCCGTCAACTCCATGCGCCGCGAAGGAGCCGTCTTCGTCGAATCGGGGTCCCTATCGTGAGCGACGCGGCCTGTCTCGAGGAGGGCTCGGTGGCGAGCGCCCTGTTCACAGATTTTTACGAGCTCACTATGGCCCAGGGTTACTGGAAGCTGGGACGGGAGGGCCGCGCGGTCTTCGACGTCTTTTTTCGGCACCATCCCTTCGGAGGCGGCTATTCCCTCTTCGCCGGGCTCGAGCCCCTCCTCCGCGACCTCGAATCGCTCCGCTTCTCGAGCAGGGACCTGGAGTATCTCGAGTCGCTGCGGACCTTCGATAAGGGCTTTCTGGACTACCTCTCCGCCTTCCGCTTCCGCGGCGACGTCTGGGCGATCCCCGAGGGGGAGATCGTCTTCCCCCACGGCCCCCTCGCGCGCATCGAGGCCGACCTGATCGAGGCGCAGGTCATCGAAGGGCTCGTCCTCAATCGGCTCAACTTCGGATGCCTCGTCGCCACCAAGACCGCCCGGATATGGCGCGCCTCGGGCTACGGCCGCCTCATGGAGTTCGGCCTCCGCAGGGCCCAGGGCCCCGACGGCGCCATCACGGCCTCGCGCTCGTCCTATATCGGCGGTGCCGACGCGACGTCCAACACCCTGGCCGGCAAGCTCTTCGGTATACCGGTGATGGGGACGATGGCACACTCCTGGGTCATGTCCTTCATAGACGAGCGCGAAGCCTTCGATGCCTACGCCGCGATCTACCCGGACTCCACCGCCTTCCTGATCGACACCTACAACACCCTCGATAGCGGCGTCAAGAACGCCATAGCCGCGGGGGCGGCCCTCGCGGCCGCGGGCAAGCGATTCGGCGTGCGTCTCGATTCCGGCGATATAGACTACCTCTCGCGCGAGGTTCGGAGGGAACTTGACGCCGCCGGTTTCAGGGACGCCTTCATCGTCGTCTCCAACGAGCTGGACGAGGATATCATCGAGCACCTCGTCGCGGCCGGAGCGCCCGTCGACTCCTGGGGCGTCGGCACCAAGCTCGTCACGGGGGGGGGCGAGGCCTCCTTCCCCGGCGTCTATAAACTCGCCGCCGTGACGCGGGGGGGACGCGTCGAGCCCACGATGAAATTCTCCGACAACCCCGACAAGTCCACCAACCCCGGCATCAAGCAGCTCTGGCGGCTCTACGGAGAGGACGGCCTCGCCCTGGCCGACCTCATGACCCTCGAAGACGAAGAGCCGCGCCCCGGCGAGGAGCTCGTCCTCCACCACCCTTCCGCCGATTGGCGACGCCTGCGCCTACGACCCTCCGAGGCCCGTCCCCTGCTTTCGAAAGTCATGGAAGGCGGCAAGATCTGCGCAGCCCTGCCCGCATTGGCGGACATCAGGGGCGGCCTTCGCGCCCGCCTCGAGCGCTTCGACTCGACCTATCTTCGGCTGCTCAATCCGCACGTGTACAAAGTCTCGATTTCTTCGGCATTGCGCGATCTCAAACTGAAATTTATCGGGAAGTATATGCAGGACGGCAAGTAAGGGAAGCCCGCCGACCGACTCGGTGAATACCTGCTTCCAGCTCGGCGAACGCCCATTCCCGGCTTGACCGATGCGCGGGCTTTGCAATTAGTCTTGCCGTCGGTCAGACTATGCCTTAGTATCGTTTCAGGATGGTCCCGATGAGGAAAGCCTTGGTTCTCATGGCCCTAGCCTTGATGGCAGGGCCGGCTTTTTCCGAATGGCTCAACATGAAGGATCTCAAGGTAGCCGTTCTCGACGTGGTGTCCCGAGTGCCGGGAGAGACCATCGATACCGCGACGCTCACCGAGATGTTGCAGGTTGCCTTGGTCGACCGCAACGAGTTCCGGATCGTCGAACGCTCGCTCCTGGATAAGATCGTCAAGGAACAGGAGTTTCAGGTCTCGGGAATCACCGATGGTCAGGCGGCCAAGATCGGCGAGCTGGCCGGAGCCAACAAAGTCATGCTGGTTTCGATAGCCAAGTTCGCCGACAAGTATCTTGTCATCGTCAAGGGCATAGATGTAAAGACGGGCATCGTCGACTTGAGCGATCAGGTCTTGAGCTACACCCTGGGCGGATTCATCGACGTCTTCCCGGTTCTCGCCGATCGATTGGTGCGTAAAGCCCGCGGCGAGACAGTGGCGGTATACAAAATACCGGCGGATCAGTCGCCGCCTTCGTCCGGCGGCGATACTTCCCCGGCCGGCATTCCGGCCGGCCTCGGCGGCAGCTATCAGGCTACGGGAACGAATCCCGACGGCTCGGCCTATCGGGGCAGCTGCGTCGTCACCGCCAAGAGCGACGGGACCTACGGCTTCGATTGGAAGGTCGGAAGCTCGACCTATGTGGGCGTAGGCAGCCTGGAGAACGGCGTGTTGACCGTAGACTGGGGTGACAGCTATCCGGTCGTCTACAAAGTCGAAGAGGACGGCAAGCTGCTGGTCGGGACCTGGTCCGACGGCAGGGCTACCGAGAGGCTGACCAAATGATCCATTCCGCGTCGAAAATCGATCGCAGAATCGGCCGGGTACTGGCGGCCTATCGGTCGCCGCCGGCAGGACGGGATGGTAGGGGCGAATATAGCCGCGGGGCTAAGTCCTCTTCGATGCTATTACAGCTTTTCGATTGCCGGGTCAATAATGGACTGGGGATCTTCTCTTCGGTATATTCAGTATATAGTCATTAGGCTATGTCTTTGAATGCTGGAGGTCCTCATGCGAATGGCGATCAAAGGGCCGGCGCGACTGGCCAAAGCGATACTCATCGATATTCTGCTCGCGATCCCGCTCTTGACGCTCTCCGCCCAGAGCGACACTTCGAAGCCGGGGGGAGCGATGACGGGGCCGTCGGCCGCAGCTCCTGCCGGCCAGGCCCCGATACAGGGGACGATAGTCTCGATCGAGGGATCGACCCTCGTTCTCGCCGGGGCGGATGGGGTCTCTTCGAGGGTACTCATCCAACCCGATACCCTCATCCTGAAGCGGGTGGCCGCGACCCTCGACTCCATCAAGCCGGGCGAGGCTCTCGGGGTCGCGGCGACGCGCGGGACGGATGGAAGCCTGACGGCGACGGTGATCAACGTATTCACTCCCGAAATTTGGCAGCGCGTTCGCAAGGGGCAATTCCCCATGCCTTCGGGCCAGGTGATGACCAACGCGGAAGTGGTCAAACAGGTCGATAAAATCCAGGGGCGGACGCTCTACCTGAAATACGAAATGCTCAATGCGGCCGTAGTGGTGCCCGAGGGAGCGGAGATCCGGCGGATGACCCTGTTGAAGCCCGCCGACCTGATGGTCGGATCGAAGATTTCCGTGCGCTTGACTCCCTCTTCCGACGGCGGTCTGCGGGCGTCGATGGTGAGCATGGAGCAGCCCGCCGGCTGAGAGCCCCGGACACTGGCTCATCGGCAGGTCCATCATCAAAAGCGTATGGAGCCTATTTCAACGAACACGGACTGAAATAGCCGCGTTAGACGGCCGGACAGCCCTCCCGCTCGGGGAGTGCTAGGCTATGGCCCCCGGGCAGGCTGGGAGCCCGGCCCGGGGGCGCGTCTACGCTGCTGCTGCCGATCCGCGGAGGGTCTCGCGCAAGGCCGCAGGCCTGCGGCGCTAGGCTTTGGCCTTTCGGTTATTAAGGATCAGGATGACGATGCCGGCGATGATGATGACGCCGCCGAGCAGGATCCATCGCCTATGGCCTGCCATCGCGCCGAAATTGAGTATCTTCGCCCCTTGCAGCAGCCATATGGCGCCGACGGGCAAGCAGACGATTCCCAAAACGTTCAAAAACACCTTCATGTTTCCCTCCCGGAGACCTTATGCCTCTCGTCGTCGATCATAATTCAACTACTCGAAATGATAATACGAATAAAGCGGCCCATGAAAAAAAAACGCGATATCCGCTCTCGATCTCAGTATACCCTATTTGCAATATAGACGAGGAGCCCGGAAGGCAGCGAATCTTCGCATGCCCTGTGTAGCCGCGCGGCCATAGTCACGACGGCCCTTGCGGCCGCAACGACGAACCACTATTGTTTACGCGGGGGCAATAATGGATGCGAGTATCGTCGCGGCCTTCGGCCACGCGGCCAAGAGTACCTTCAAGGACATGTTCGGGCTCGAGGCCGTCGATGGGGAGTCGCGCGAGCTGGGCGCATCCGAGGACCACGGCTGGGACCTCACGGGACTCGTGGGGCTGGCCGGTCAGGCCCAGGGCGTCGTGGCGATACGGCTCACCCAGTCGCTCGTCGCCGGCCTGCTCGCCGGCTCCGGCGTCGCGGCCGGCGGCGACGAGGAACGGAGCCAGCTCGAGGGCGGCCTCGTCGGCGAGATGACGAACATCATCGCCGGCTCCGCGATTTCGGCGATCCACGGCCTCGATATGGAGATCGCGCCCCCCGTCGTCATTCGCGGTCCCAACCACAAGATCGGCTGGCCGGCCATCGCTCCCGTCGTGGCGCTCGCATTCAGGCTCCCCGGAAAGGGGCCCTCCGGGGGCTTCGAGGTGGACCTCTGCATAAGGCTATGAGCCTGGCCTCGGGGCGCGAGCTTTGCCGCGCGGCCCCTCCTTAGTATATTGGTTCCGGATGTACGACATCGCGTTGCGCGCCTCAAGGCATGATCCCTACCTCAATCTGGCGCTGGAGGAGAGTCTCCTCGAGCGGGGCTTCGGGCGAGGCAGCGCGATTCTCATCTACGTCAACGACCCCTGCATCGTCATCGGGCGCAATCAGAATCCGTGGGCGGAGGTCTCTCCGCGCTCCGATCTTCCCGTGCTGCGCCGGATCTCCGGCGGCGGCGCCGTCTATCACGATCGAGGCAATCTCAATTGGAGCATCATGGTGCCGCGCGGCGAGCACGATCGGGACGCGGAGCTGGACCACATCGCGCGCGCCTTGCGCAGGCTCGGCGTCGAGACCGAGTCCGGCCGGAGAGGCGGGCTCTTCGTCGCGTGCGAAGGTCCGTGGAAGGGCGCCAAGCTCTCGGGCACGGCGCGCAGGTTCACCGCTTCGCGCGTGCTGCACCACGGGACCCTCCTCGTGGATGCCGACCTGGCGAGGCTTGCGTCCAGTCTCGGTGGCTTGGAGGCGGAGCGCAGCCATGCCCTTCCCTCCGTGAGGTCCCCGAGCGTCAACCTCGCGAGCGTGGTCCCCGGGCTCAGCGTCGACGAGGCGGCGCTCGCGATCGCGGGAGAGCTGGCGGGCGGCGAGGCCCGGGAGGCCGAGCCCTTCGCGGACGGAGCCTATGCCGACCAGGCCGCGCGCCGACTGGCGAGCTGGGAGTGGACCTGGGGTTCCACGCCCGCCTTCTCGCTCGGGCTGCAATGGAGCGGCGGGCGTACCCGCATCGACGTCAGGGGCGGAATCGTCGCGACGGTCCGCGGGCCGGGTGCGGATAGGATATCGGGTCTCGAAGGTCGGCGCTTCGGCTATGGAATGCCGGCGGCCGCGATCGAGGCCCTCGAAGGCCGCGGCGCCTCGCTTGCATAGGAGTCGAACATGGAATATTCGCAGATCCTGGAAAGGGCCATCGCGCTGATAGGCGGGGGCAGTCCGGCCCTCTTCTCGACCCTGGGGGAGGGAGGTTATCCGCATACGCGCTGGATGGTCCCCGCCGCATTGCCGCGCCTCAAAGGAATGATCTACGCCGTGACCGCCCGCGGCTTCCCGAAGGCGGCCGAGGTCGAGGCGGACCCGCGCGCCCAGTGGGTGCTGCAGGCCGTCGATTTCTCCGAGGTGACGACGTTGAAGGGGAGGGCGCGCGTCGTAGATGATCCTTCTTTCTCCGCCGAGGTCCTCAAGGCCATCGGCCCGAACCTGACGGCCTTCTGGCGGCTCAACAAAGACGCCTCGGCCCTGCGCGTGATCGAGACGGAGATCGAATCCGCCTCCATCCTCTTTCCCCTCCGCGGCGAGCGCTATTCGGCCGACGCCCCTCGCCTCGAGGAGGCGCATCGTGAATGACTCCCTCCTGGCGATGCTCGAGAGCATGCAGCTCATCAGGACCTTCGAGGAGAAGGCCGGCATGATGTACGGACTCCGCAAGATAGGGGGATTCTGCCACCTGTACACCGGGCAGGAGGCCGTCGCCGTAGGCGCGGTCTCCGTCCTCGACCTCGAGAGGGACTACGTGCTCACCGGATACAGGGACCATGGGCACGCGCTGGCCCTCGGGATAGAGCCGCGCGCCGTGATGGCCGAGCTCTTCGGAAAGGCCACGGGCGTCTCGAGGGGGAAGGGCGGGTCGATGCACCTCTTCGATCCCGCCAAGCGAATGCTCGGCGGCAACGGCATCGTCGGCGCGCAGATACCGGTGGCCACGGGGGTCGCCCTTGCGCAAGCCTACAGAGGCGACGGCGGCGTCACGCTCTGCTTCTTCGGAGACGGCGCCTTCCACCAGGGCGCCCTCCACGAAAGCCTCAACCTGGCCAAGATATGGTCGCTGCCGATAGTCTACGTCATCGAGAACAACCAGTGGGGCATGGGCACCAACTGGAAGCGCGTATCCTCCGAGGAGGACTTCTCGCTGACCGCGGCCGCCTATGGCATGAAGGGTCGGTCCTGCGACGGCATGGACGTCGCGGAGGTGCGCGAAGCGATGCTCGAAGCCGTGGCCCTGGCGCGGGACGGCCGCGAGCCGAGCCTGGTCGAGGCTCGGACCTACCGCTATAAAGGCCACTCGATGAGCGACCCCGGCAAGTATCGCAGCCGCGAAGACATCGAGGAGTACAGGAAGCGCGACCCCATCGCCTCGCTGAAGGGGAGATTGACGGACGAGGGAGCATTGTCCGAGACCGAATGGAACGCCATCGTCGCGCGCGCCGAGGAGAAGGTCGAGGCCGCCGTCGCCTTCGCGGAGTCGAGCGCCGAACCGGCTCCGGGCGAGCTCTACGCCGACGTGTATGCCGAACCGCGAGCCCTGCCCAGGGCGGCGGGCTAGGGGCTGCCATGGCCGTCATTACGTACCGCGAGGCCCTGAACCGGGCTCTCGACGAGGAGATGGCGAGGGACGCCCGGGTCTTCCTCATGGGCGAGGAGGTCGGGGAGTACGACGGCGCCTACAAGGTGTCGAAGGGCCTCCTCTCGAAATACGGGGCCGACAGGGTCAGGGACACGCCCATCGCCGAGCTCGGATTCACCGGGGCCGGAGTCGGCGCCGCGATCGCCGGACTGCGGCCGGTCGTCGAGTGGATGACGCATAACTTCGCCCTCCTCGCGGTGGATCAGGTTGTCAACGAGGCGGCCAAGATGCGCTACATGTCGGGGGGCCAGCTCTCGGTGCCCATCGTCTTCCGCGGGCCCAACGGTCCGGCGGAATACCTGGGGAGCCAGCATTCGCAAGCCCTCGCAAGCCTGTGGACCCACGTCCCGGGGCTCAAGGTCCTGGCTCCGGCGACCCCCGCGGACGCTTACGGCCTACTCAAGAGCGCTATACGGGACGACGATCCGGTGGTCTTCCTCGAGAACGAGCTCATGTACGCGACGAAAGGCGAGGTGGCGGAGCAAGAGTTCCTCATCCCGATGGGGAAGGCGTCGACGGCCCGCCCGGGGAAGGACGTCACGATAGTATCTTTCTCGAGGCCCCTGCTGGCGGCCCTCGAGGCCGCCGAATCGCTCGCGGCTAAGGGCATAGAGGCGGAGGTCCTCGATCTCCGGAGCCTGAGGCCCCTCGACGAGGACGCGTTGTACGAATCCGTCGGGCGGACGGGACGCTGCGTCGTTGTCGACGAGTCGTGGCCGGTCGCGAGCGTGGGCTCGCACGTCGCCTACCTCGTCTCCCGAGAGTGCTTCGACTTCCTCGACGCCCCCGTCGCCCTCGTATCGGGCGAGGACATACCCATGCCCTACAACCACGCCCTCGAGCTCGCGGCCCAGCCTTCGGCCGCCAAGATCGAGAGGGCGGTCCTGCGGGCCCTCTACAGGGAGGAATAGCATGGCCGAACGCCTTCTCATGATGGCCCTCTCCCCGACCATGAGCGAGGGAACGATCGTCAAGTGGAAGGTCGCCGAAGGCTCGGCCTTCGCGGCGGGATCGGTCCTCTGCGAGGTCGAGACCGACAAGGCGAGCATGGACTACGAGGCGACAAAGGACGCGGTCCTCCTGAAGATCCTCCTTCCCGAAGGAGGGAAGGCCTCGGTGGGCGATCCCATCGCGGTGATAGGCAAGGCCGGCGAGGACCCGGGGCCTCTCGCTGCTGCGGCCCCGGGGATCGCTTCCCGGCCGCCGGCCGCGGCCGCGCCGGGCCCCGTCCCCGTGCTGCCCCGGGCGCCCAGCTTTGCGCCCGAGCCGTCCGCCCCGATCGCGCCGCCTCGCGTCCCGACCGCGGCAGCGGAGGGAATGAAGCGACCTTCGGCGCCCTCCTCTTTCCCGCCCTCCTCGCCCCTGGCCCGTGCGCTGGCCCGCGAGCTGGGCGTCGATCTCAGGAGCGCCAGGGGCTCGGGCCCGGGCGGCCGGGTCGTGGAGCGGGACGTGCGCGCCCTCGCCGAGCTGGGGCCGCAGGCGGCGCGAGGAGCTGCCGCTGCGACGGGCCCGCGGGCTACCGCCCCGGACCAGGCGGCCGACCGCAGAGTCCCCGTAACGGGCAAGCGCGCGGTCATCGCGAGGCGGCTCTCCGAGTCCTTCTTCGTGGCCCCGCACTACTACCTGAAGAGGCGCGTGGACGCGGGACCCGTCATGGCTCTTCGCGCGACGGCCAACGCGGGCCGGCAAAAGCCCATTTCGCTCAATGCCTTCCTGATCAAGCTGTCGGCCGAGGCCATTGTCCGCCATCCCTACGTCAACTCGACCTGGGAGGGCGCGACCATTCTGGAGCGCTCGTCCATCGACATAGGCCTGGCGGTCGACCTTCCCGACGGCCTCATCACCCCCGTCGTCCGGGACTGCGCCCGCAAGGGCGTCGCGGCCATCGACGAGGAGCTCTCCGCCCTGATCGCCAAGGCGAGGGAAAGGGGACTCGCCCCGAGCGAGTACGAGGGCCCGGGTTTCACTATCAGCAATTTGGGGAGCTTCGGCGTCGAGGAGTTCACGGCGATAATCAACCCGCCGGGATCGGCGATCCTGGCCCTGGGCGCCGCTGTCGCCGAGCCCTTCGTGCGCGATGACGGGACGGTCGGCGTCAGGCGCGCCATGGCCCTGACCCTCGGCTGCGATCATCGCGTCATCGACGGGGCGGCCGGAGCGCGGTTCCTCGCGACGCTCGTCTCTCTTATCGAGGAGCCGGGCAAGGCTCTACTGTAGTTAGGAGGAAGCTCTATGCCCGAACGCGAATACGATGTCGTCATAATCGGCGCCGGACCGGGGGGCTACGTGTGCGCGATACGGGCCGCCCAGCTCGGCCTTTCGGTGGCCGTCGTGGAGAAGGAGGCACCCGGGGGAGTCTGCCTCAATATCGGCTGCATCCCCTCGAAGGCCCTCATACATCAGGCCTCGCTCTTCACCGAAGGACGGGCCGCCCTCGAGTCCGCAGGGGCGAAGGTCGATCTCGCGGGCTTCGACTACGGCAAGCCCTGGAAGCAGTCCCGAGACGCGGCCGATCGCCTCTCGAAGGGCGTCCGCTTCCTTCTCAAGAAGAACAAGATCGACTACGTCGAAGGCTCCGCGAGGCTCGACGGCCCGAGGAAGGTGGAGGTATCGGCCGCCGCCGGTCCGGCCGGCCAGAGCCGATCCGAGCCCGTCAGCCTCGCTGCAAAGGCCGTAGTGGTCGCGACGGGCTCGAGGCCGAAGGAGCTGCCGGGCTTCGCGTTCGACGAGAAGATGATACTCTCCTCCACCGGCTTCCTCCTCTCCCGCGATCTCCCCAAGCGTCTCGCAATTCTCGGCGCCGGCGCGATCGGGATGGAAACCGCGTACATCGCGGGCGCCTTCGGCGTCGAGACGACGGTGGTGGAGCTCATGGACCGGATCCTCCCCATCGAGGACGAGGAATCGGCGGCCCTGGTCGCCTCCGCCTTCGCCAAGCGCGGCGCGAAGCTCCTGACCGGGATCGCCGCGCAGGGCTTTTCGAAGAAGGGCGAGGGCCTGGAGCTCAGGCTGAAGGCCAAGGACGGCACCGAGAGCAGCCTCGCCGCGGACCGTCTCCTCGTGTCGGTAGGCCGCAGTCCCAATACAGGCGGATTGGGCCTCGAAGAGGCCGGCGTCCGCCTGGAGAAGGGCTTTGTGGCCGTGGGCGACTACCAGGAGAGCTCGGTTTCGGGGATCTACGCGATCGGCGACATCGTTGCCACGCCCCTCCTGGCCCACGTCGCCTCCAAAGAAGGCGAGATAGCGGCGGAGAGGATCGCGCAGACGCTGAAAGGTGCACCTCCGCCCAACGAGCGGGGGGTCGATCCTCTTCGCGTGCCGAGCGCCGTCTATTGCGAGCCCGAGCTGGGGAGCTTCGGTCTCGCCGAGGCGAAGGCGAAGGCCGAGGGCAGGACGGTCGGAACGGCTCGCTTTCCCTATGTCGGCGTCGGCAAAGCCGTCGCGATCGGATCCCCCGGAGGACAAGCCAAGATTCTCTACGACCCGCGCACTCGAGCCATTCTCGGCGCCACCATTGTGGGGGCCGGCGCCACGGAGCTCGTGCACGAGCTTCTCCTCGCCGCGCGCTCCGAGCTCCTCTTGGACGATGTAGCCGACATGATCCACGCCCACCCGACGCTTTCCGAGCTCATCATGGAAGGCGCGCGAGCAGGCTTGGGGAGGGCGATCCATATTTAGCCCATTGTGGCCGAATGCGCAAAACTCCGCGAAAGCGTACTAGGCGCGGAGGAGTGTTCCGATGTATCTTATTTTCAAGCCGACAGCGGATTTTTGTATCCGCTCGCCTCGGCCCTCGCTCGCGGTCGGTGAACCGGGGGCGAGAGCGATGCCACCAGTAAGAGTAAAAGGCTTTTATTCTGGCACTTGCCCCATCTTTCCTCTTAAGGATTCACATGAACGACCAGAGCTTCTCTTCTCTCGGCCTCGCCGAGTCGATCCTGGCGGCAGTAAAGCGGCAGGGCTATGAGACGCCGACTCCGATCCAGAGCGCCTCGATCCCGGCCCTCCTCGCGGGGCGCGATCTCCTCGGCTGCGCCCAGACCGGGACGGGCAAGACCGCCGCATTCGCCCTTCCCATCATCCAGCGACTCTCGGCAATGGCGGTACGGCCCGCTCCCCGCAGCTGCCGCGCCCTCGTCGTCGCGCCCACTCGCGAGCTCGCCGCCCAGATCGACGCGAGCTTCGCCGTCTACGGCGCCAATTCGCGCCTCGCTCGAGCCTGCGTATTCGGAGGCGTCGGCAAGTCCCCCCAGGTCAAGGCCTTGGGGCGGGGGGTCGACGTCCTGACGGCCACTCCCGGCCGCCTCCTCGACCTCCATCACGAGGGTCAGGTCCGCCTGGACGCGGTGGAGATCGTCGTCCTCGACGAGGCGGATCGCATGCTCGATATGGGCTTCATCCGGGACGTCAGGCGAATCATCGCCCTCCTGCCCAAGGAAAGGCAGACCCTGCTCTTCTCCGCCACCATGCCGAACGACATCTCGGGGCTCGCCAACTCCATCCTCCGCGACCCCGTCCGCGTCTCCGTGACTCCGGAGAAGCCCGCCGTCGAGCTCATCGACCAGAAGGTGGCCTTCGTCGAGAAGGCCGAGAAGCGCGCCTTCCTGGCCGCCCTCATAAGCGCGCAGGGGGACGAGCGCGCCATCGTCTTCACGCGCACCAAGCACGGGGCCGACAGGCTCGCCCGCGCTCTCAGCTCCGACGGCATCGCCGCCGAGGCCATCCACGCGAACAAGAGCCAGAACAACAGGACGAGGACGATGGACGGATTCCGCGCAGGCAGCCTGAGAGTCCTGGTCGCTACCGACCTGGCCTCGCGCGGCATCGACGTCGACGGCATCAGCCACGTGTACAACTACGAGCTGCCCGAGGTGCCGGAAACCTACGTGCACCGGATCGGCCGCACCGCGCGCGCTGGCGCCGCGGGCTGCGCCATCGCCCTCTGCGACAGGGAGGAGAAGCCCCTCCTAAGGGCCATCGAGAAGCTCCTGCGGGCCAGCGTGCCCGTCGCCTCGGGGCCCCTCTTCGAGAGGGCCGCGGAAGAAGGCCGGAAGGCGGCGGCCACCGAGGCCGCAGCCGCGCGCGCGAACCCCGGCGCCTCCGCCCGGGGACCGGATTCCTATCCCAGGCCCAGGCCCGGCAGACGGCCCGAGAGCCGCCGCCTCGGCGAGAGCGTCGTCTACGGCAAGCCCGCCGCGAGGGCGGCTTTGTCTTCCTCCTCCTCCGGCGGTATATTCTCGCCCAAGGAGTCAAGCCATGGATATAGGTTCGATCGGAAGCCGAGCGGTCGCCCTGCCTCAGGCGGCCCAGGTTCAAGAGAGCGAAGCGGCGGAGCTCGCTCCGGACAAAGAAGCCGCTAAAACCGCCCGTGCCAACGCAACAGCGCAGGTCGGCGGAGCGCAGGCGCCGCTTCCTTCCTACGCCGGGACGGTCATAGATACCCAGGCCTAGCCGGCCTTCGAAAGGCGGCCGCGCATCCCGCGACGGGGAAGGCGCGGCCGCCCGTTCTTTCTTATTTGCCGAGATCTTCCCGGTCGACTAGACTTGAAATGTATCTAGCTCGAGGAGGTCTTTGATGTTCATCGATTACCTGACCCTTATGCTCATCAACATGGCAGCCGGGCTCTGCATCCTGGCGCTGTTCGTCCTGAAGTTCCTGAACGACGATCGCAAGAAGCTGGCTCCGGGCTTTCTCGTCAGCGGGTTCCTGGCCCTCGTCACGGGCCTCCACCTGACCTTCACGTGGCCGATCATCAGCAGCTACAACATCCCCTTCGGCGAAATGTCGGTCCTTTTCGGAGCCCTCATCTTCGCCGGAGGCATCGCTCTCATCGCCGGCTGGGACCTGCTTTCCCTCGGTATTTATGCGACTTTCGCAGGGGCTGCCGCGATATTCCTGGGTTTCAGGCTTCTTTCGCTTAAGATGACCAACGAGCCTCTGGTCTCCGCGGGCGGCTTCGCCCTGACGGGGCTCATGGGCGTCCTATCCCTGCCAGTCTACTATCTGCGCCAGCATCGCGTCGTGAGGATACTCGCTGCAATCGCCCTCCTCGGGGCGGCGGCGATATGGACTATCTTCGCCTTCCTCGGGTATTGGTCCCACTTGGACGTCTTCTCGAAGTGGGTTCCGACGACCATGCCTGCTGCCAAGTAGGGGACAGGGCGGCCGCGAATTCGGGCGGCGGGGGGCTCTCTATTCTCACGATGCCCCGCCCTGGGAGCTCGAGCTCGATTATGGCGGCGTGGAGGCAGAGTCGGCCGAGCCCGCGCGGGGGGACTTTCGGGCTTCCGTAGCGCTCGTCGCCCGCTACGGCGTGCCCCGCGTCGGCGAGCTGGACCCGGATCTGGTGCTTCCTGCCCGTTTCCAGCTCGAGCTCCAGGAGGCTCAGCCGCGAGCCCGCGGCGAGGACTCGCCACCGGGTCACGGCGCGCTTGGCTCCCCGTTCCCCTGGCTCCGCCCGGTACACTCCGCCGGCCCTGTTCTCCTTCAGCCAGGAATCGAGGATTCCCGATCCGGCTTCCATGGATCCTTCCACAAGGGCGACGTAGAGCCGACGCGTCACGAGCTCGTCCCAAGCCTCCATGAGGAGCCTCTTGACCCGGCCGTCTACGGCGAAGATCACGACGCCCGAGGTATCGCGGTCGATGCGATGGACGACCGCCGCCCTGCCCTTCGGGTTCTTCCGCGCGACCACCTCGCTCGCGATGTCGAGGAGACAGCGCGCCCGCGATCCTTCGGGCGCTATGACGGGAAGCCCGACCGGCTTGTCGAATGCGAGAATCGCCTCGTCCTCGTAGATCAGGCGGGCGGAGGCTCTTTTGGGCGGGCCCTCGGCTGCGGTGCGGTGAGGGCTCGCCTCGCGCCCCTTTCGCTCCGGCCGGGGTCCGCGATGAGGCGCAGGGTCGGCCTCGGCGCGGGGATGCCCCGGGGCCCCGGGGGGAATTCGAGGGATGCGCTTGGTTCCGGAAGGCATGCCAGGCAGTATACACGTTCTTCCCGGCAGGGTCGAAGGGTCGGGCGATTATCTCTTCGACCTCTCGGGGCGCTTGAGGACCTTGAGCGGTTCCTTCGCCGATAGGCGGTCGAGGAGGGTGCCGGCGTCCGTGTCGACGACCAGATCGTCGAGCTGCTCGCGACCCAGAAAGCCTTCCTCGACCATCGCGCGGAGGAAGGACAACAGGGGCCCGTAGTAGCCCGCCGCGTCGAGTATCCCAATCGGCTTTTCGTGATAGCCGATTCCGCGCCAGGTCCAGGCCTCGAAGAGCTCGTCGAGCGTCCCTATGCCTCCCGGCATGGCGATGAAGGCGTCGGAGAGTTCGTACATCCGGGCCTTGCGCTCGTGCATGTCGGCCGCCACGACGAGTCGGGTCAGCTCCACGTGGTCGACGATCTCGTAGAGCTTGCGCGGTATCACCCCCGTCACATCGCCGCCGGCGGCGAGAGCGGCCCTCGCGAGCAGGCCCATCGATCCTACGTCGCCGCCGCCGTAGACGAGCCTGAGGCCGCGGCTCGCGATGACCGTACCGAGCGATTCCGCCGCGGCCGGGTATTCGGCGCGCTTGCCGTTGGACGAGCCGCAGAAGACGCAGACGGATCGGATGGTCGTCATGCGTCCGAGTATAGCGGGGCGGTATTGACCTCGGCAACATGTAGGTCTTATTTTCACTACTATACTCGAATTGATGCTCGGAGGCTCGATGAGAAAGCGCAGGCCGATGATCGCCGTTCTCGCTCTCGGAGCGCTGGTCTCGGCCGCGCCGCAGGCGAAGGTCTCCTATGCGCTTAGCCTCCACGGGGCTCCCAAGTATCCTGCCGGCTTCGCCCACTTCGACTACGTGAATCCCGACGCTCCCAAGGGAGGCACGCTCCGCCAGTCGGCGATCGGCAGCTACGACAATTTCAATCCCTATGCGGACCGCGGCGTGGCGCTCCAGGGGAGCGAGGGCCTCCTCTTCGATCCCCTCATGGCCTTCTCGGAAGACGAGATCGAAGTCTGCTACGGACTCATCGCCGAGAAGGTCGAATACCCCGCCGACTACTCGTGGATCGTCTTCTATATCAATCCCAGGGCGAGGGCCCAGGACGGCGCGGCCATCACCTCCGACGACGTGGTCTTCACCTTCAACAAGTTCATGACCGAGGGCGTGCCCCAATTCAAGCAGTACAACGCCGGCGTCACGGCCGCGGCCCTGGACGCGCACAGGGTGAAGTTCACGCTCAAGAAAGGGGACAAGGCGCTTCTGATCTCCCTGGCCTCCCTCGGCATACTTCCCAAGGCATACTGGTCCAAGCACAAGCTCTCCGATCCGCTTACCGAAGTACCTGTAGGCTCCGGCGCCTACACCGTCAAGGACTACAAGATCGGGCAATACGCCGTGTACGAGAGGCTTCCCGATTACTGGGCGGCCGACCTGCCGGCGAACAGGGGCCTGCGCAACTTCGACTCCATCCGCTACGACTACTACCGCGACGAGACCGTGGCCTTCGAGGCCTTTAAAGCGGGCGAGTACGATTTCTACGAGGAGAACATCGCCAAGAACTGGGCGACCATGTATACGGGTCGTCCCTTCGAGGCGGGCTACATCGTCAAGGAGGAACTGCCCCACCAGATACCCCAGGGAATGCAGTCCTTCGTCTTCAACGTCCAGAGACCTTTCTTCAAGGACAGGCGCGTGCGCGAGGCGATAGGCTACGCCCTCGACTTCGAGTGGCTCAACAAGAATTTCTTCTACGGCCAATACAGGCGGACGCGGAGCTACTTCACCAACACGGACTACGAGGCCAGGGGCCTCCCGAGCGCGGACGAGCTCAAGGTCCTCGAGCCTATCCGGGCCAAGATACCGCCCGAAGTCTTCACCGAGGAATACCGGCCTCCCGTCACCGACGGCACGGGAAACATCAGGGACCAGCTCCGCGCGGCCATGGACCTCCTGAAGCAGGCCGGCTGGGAGATCAGAGACGAGAAGCTCGTGAACGTCAAGACGGGCGATCCCATGACCTTCGAGCTCCTCACCTACGGCTCCGCGATGGGCAGGGTGGCTTCTCCCTTTCAGAAGAACCTCGCGCGCATGGGCATCACCATGAACATCCGCCTCCTGACGGACAGCTCGCAATACGTCAACCGCATGCGCAATCGCGACTACGACATGATAGATCGGGGCTACGACGCCAACGCCTTCCCGAGTATCGACCTCAAGCAGATCTGGCGCTCCGACTACCTGGACTCGACCTACAACATGGCCGGGGTGCAGGACCCCGCCGTCGACCATCTCATAGACGGGATCGCCGCCAACCAGACGGACGAGAAGGCCCTCCTCTCCTGGGGACGTGCCCTCGACCGCGTCCTCACCTGGAACTACTACGTCGTCCCCATGTGGAACCTGAGCAGCTTCCGCATCGCCTACTGGAACAAGTTCTCGCGGCCGCAGACCAGGCCCAAATACGACCTCGGCCTCGACTCCTGGTGGATCGACCCGGACAAAGAAGCCAAGCTCCCCAGGAAGTAGCCCGGCCATGGCGCGCTATATCCTCAGGCGGCTCCTCCTGATCGTGCCCACCCTCTGGGCGATCATCACGTTGAACTTCTTCATCGTGCAGATCGCGCCCGGAGGGCCGGTCGACCAGGCGGTGGCTCAGCTCAGCGGCATCGGCACTTCGGGCGCGCTGGGTCGCATCTCGGGCGAGGGCCGTCAGGAAGCCGGCGCTTCGCAGGGCGCCGCCGCGGCGGGGGCGAGGAAGATCGGCTCCCTGTATCGCGGCGCGCGCGGGCTCGATCCCGAAGTCGTCGAGGCGATCAGGAAGCGCTACGGCTTCGACAAGCCGCTGCTCGCCCGCTATCTCGACATGCTGAAGCGCTATCTGACCTTCGATCTCGGGAACAGCCTCTTCAAGGGCAGGAGCGTGCTGGGGCTCGTCGCCGAGCGCCTGCCGGTTTCCGTCTCCCTGGGCCTGTGGAGCACCCTCATCATCTACCTCGTGTCCATTCCGCTCGGGATCCGCAAGGCCGTCCGGCACGGGAGCCGCTTCGACGTATGGACGAGCTCGGCCATCGTCCTCGGCAATACCATACCGACCTTCCTCTTCGCCATCATCCTCATCATCTTCTTCGCCGGGGGATCCTATCTCAAGATCTTCCCCCTGCGCGGCCTCGTATCTACCGACTTCGCCTCCCTGGGCCTCCTCGCCAAGATCGGCGACTACTTCTGGCACATCTTCCTGCCGGTACTCGCCGAGGTGATTGGCGGCTTCGCGACCCTCACCATGCTGACCAAGAACTCCTTCCTCGACGAGATCCACAAGCAGTACGTCATGACCGCGCGCGCGAAGGGCCTCACGGAGAAGAGCATCCTCCGCAAGCACGTGTTCCGCAACGCCATGCTCCTCGTCATAGCGGGCTTCCCCGCGACCTTCATCAGCATGTTTTTCACCGGCTCGGTCCTCATCGAAGTCATCTTCTCGCTCAACGGCCTCGGCCTCCTGGGCTTCGAGGCCACGATGCAGCGAGACTATCCGGTCATGTTCGGGACCCTGTACATCTACACCCTGCTCGGACTCCTCCTGACCCTCCTGAGCGATCTCACCTATACCCTCGTCGATCCCCGCATCGACTTCGAGACGAGGCAATCGTGAGCGCGCTTCGGGGCTCGAGCCCGCTCGGCCGCGAGCGCTGGCGGCGCTTCAAGGCCAACAGGCGCGGCTATATATCCCTATGGATCTTCCTCGTCCTCTTCGGCCTCTCCCTCGTCGCCGAGCTCATCGCCAACGACCTCCCCCTCCTCGTCGTCTACGGCGGCCGCCCCTACTTCCCCGTCCTGGTCCATTACTCCGAGAAGACCTTCGGAGGCGAGTTCGACACGGCCGCCGACTACCGCGACCCCCAGGTCCAGGCTCTGATCAAAGCCAAGGGCGGCATGGTCTGGCCCCTCGTGCGCTTCAGCTACGGCACCATCAACTACGACCTGCCGAGCCCGGCGCCCTCGCCGCCGACGCGGGACAATCCTCTGGGCACGGACGATCAGGGCCGCGACGTCCTCGCCACCGTCATCTACGGCTTCCGCATCTCCGTCCTCTTCGGCCTCACGCTGACCATCCTGTCCTCCGCGATCGGCGTGAGCGCCGGCGCGATCCAGGGCTACTACGGGGGCAAGGTGGATATCCTCGGCCAGCGCTTCATCGAGATCTGGTCGGGCATGCCGACCCTCTTCATCCTCATCATCCTCTCGAGCGTGGTCCAGCCCGACTTCTGGTGGCTCCTCCTCATCACCCTCCTCTTCGGATGGATGAGCCTGGTCGGCGTGGTCAGGGCCGAATTCCTCCGGGCGCGAAATTTCGAATACGTGCTCGCCGCTCGGGCGCTGGGCTTGCGCAACTCGCGGATCATCTTCCGCCACATCCTTCCCAACGCCATGGTCGCGACCCTCACCTTCATGCCCTTCATCCTCTGCGGCTCCATCACGACGCTGACCTCGCTCGACTTCCTCGGCTTCGGCCTTCCCCCGGGCTCGCCCTCGCTCGGCGACCTCCTCGCCCAGGGCAAGGACAATCTCCAGGCTCCCTGGCTGGGGATCTCGGCCTTCGTCGTGCTCGCCGGGACGCTGAGCCTCCTCGTCTTCGTGGGCGAGGCGGTGCGCGACGCCTTCGATCCCCGGAGGGCGGCGTGAGCGGGGCTCTCCTCTCCATCAGCGGTCTCCGCGTGGGTTTCCGCCGTGGCGGGGAGCTCCGCGAGGTAGTCCATGGCGTGGATCTCTCCCTCGAGGCGAACGAGACTCTCGCCCTCGTCGGCGAGAGCGGCTCGGGCAAGACCGTGACCGCCCAATCCGTCCTGCGCCTTCTCCCGGAGTCGAGCGTCGCCTATCCCGCGGGCGAGATCGCGTTCAAGGGGCGGGACACGCTCCGCATGACCGAGCCCGAGCTGCGGGCGGTGAGGGGCGACGAGATCGGCATGGTCTTCCAAGAGCCCATGTCCTCCCTCAACCCCCTGCACACGGTCGAGAAGCAGCTGGGCGAGACCCTCCTTCTCCACCGCGGGCTGTCCTCTTCGGCCGCCCGACCCTTGAGCCTCGACTGGCTGCGCAGGGTGGGGCTCTCGAATCCCGATAAGAAGCTCGCCTCCTATCCCCACCAGCTCTCGGGCGGCGAGCGCCAGCGCGTCATGATCGCGATGGCCCTGGCCAACGAGCCGAGCCTCCTCATAGCCGACGAGCCCACTACCGCCCTCGACGTGACCATCCAGGCCCAGATCCTCGATCTTCTCAAGGAGCTCCAGCGCGAGCTCGGCATGGCGGTCCTCTTCATCACGCACAATCTCGAGATCGTCCGCCGGATCGCGGACCGCGTCGCCGTCATGCACGACGGCCTCATCGTCGAGACGAAAGCGACTTCCGAGATATTCGCCCGGCCCGAGCATCCCTACACCCGGAGCCTCCTCGACGCCGAGCCCGGGTCCGCTTCCCCCGAGCCCGATCCGAGTCGGCCCCTCCTCCTCCAGGCTAGGGCGCTCAAGGTCTGGTTTCCCGTCCAGCGCGGCCTGCTCCGGAGGACGAGCGGCTACGTGAAGGCCGTGGACGGAGTCGATCTGGAGCTAAAGAGGGGCGAGACCCTGGGCATCGCGGGCGAATCGGGCTCGGGCAAGACGACCCTCGGCAAGGCCCTGCTGAGACTGACCTCGAGCGAGGGCGGGATTTCCTTCGAGGGCGAGCGCGTCGATCTTCTGCAGCCCGAGCCCCTGCGCCTCCTCAGGCGGAGGATGCAAATAATCTTCCAGGACCCCTTCGGGAGCCTCAATCCCCGCATGACCGTCGAAGACATAATAGGGGAGGGTCTCGAGGTGCACGGCATGAAGGACGGCGGAGAGCGCGAGAGCGTCATCCGCTACACGATGCGCGACGTAGGCCTCGACCCGGAGCAGAGACAGCGCTACCCCCACGAGTACTCGGGGGGGCAGCGGCAGCGCATCGCCATAGCGCGGGCCCTCGTGCTCCGGCCTTCGCTCCTCGTCCTCGACGAGCCGACTTCCTCGCTCGACCGGACAGTCCAATTCCAGGTCATCGAGCTCCTGAAGGAGCTCCAGGCCAAGTACGGTTTGAGTTACGTCTTCATCAGCCACGACCTCAAGGTGCTCAAGGCCCTCTGCCACGAGCTCGCGATCATGCAGGGCGGGAAGATAGTCGAGTCCGGGCCGGCCGCCAGGATATTCGGGGAACCGCGGCATCCCTATACGAAGGAGCTCCTCGCGACGGCCTTCGGGTCCTATTGACCCGGCAATAAAACAAAGGAACCTGAACGGGTCGTGAAGGTGGAACGGGGGAGCATCGGGTATCACCTCCACCTGACAAGGCCCGGGGAATCGGGCAGCTCAATCGCCCTGCCAGAATGGCCTGATCTCGATCCTCCCAAAGCGGGCCATGGGATGTTCAGCCGCGACGGCTATCGCCTCGTCGAGGGTTGCGCACTCGAGGAGATCGAAGCCCGCGATCCATTCCTTCGTCTCGGCGAAGGGGCCGTCGGTCTTCAGGATCTTGTCTCCCCGCTTGCGGATGGTCACCGCCTTGTCTACTCCGCCGAGCCGGTTGCCCATTATCCGGATACCTTGTCCGTCCATCTCGGAGACCCAGGCCTGGATGTTGTCCTGGGCGGGATCGTATTCCTCCGCCTCGGGATCGGTGCACACGAGCATCATGTACCGCATAATTACTCCTCCTTAAGCCCTTTCAATGCAGGGGCAGGATGTCGCTCGACGGTCAAGTCGAGCAGGCGGCGCTCCAGGAACCTTCGTTCCGGTCCCTGCTGCGCGAGTTCGAGCGCCCTCTCATAGGATCGCCTGGCCTCCGTATTCATTCCCAGGCGGCGGCACAGGTCGGCTCGAGCCGCGTGGGCCAAATGATAGCCCTCCAGGTCCCCGCGCTCGAGTATCCCGTCTATCAGCTCGAGACCGACCGACGGGCCGTCCCTCATCGCGAAGGCGACCGCGCGGTTGAGCGCCACTACGGGCGAAGGGTCCTTGTCCGCAAGGAGGTCGTAGTAGGCGACGATCCTGCTCCAGTCGGTCGCCGCTGCGCTCTGCGCCTCGGCGTGCACGGCGGCGATGGCGGCCTGGATGGAGTAAGGCCCCGGGTCTTGCGAGGCCAGGGCCCGCTTCGCCAGGCTCGAACCCTCCGCGATCAATTCCCGGCTCCACAGCGACCTGTCCTGCTCGTCGAGGAGGATGAGGTCTCCGTCGGCGTCGCTCCGCGCGCATCGCCGCGATTCATTGAGCAGCATAAGTCCCAGTAGCCCAAAAACCTCGCTCTCGGGCAGGAGTTCGCTCAATAGCCGACCCAGACGGATCGCCTCGGCGGAAAGCTCTTCGCGGCTCAGGGTATCTCCCGCCGAGGCGAAATACCCTTCGTTGTACACCAGGTAGATGACGCGGAGTACCGCGGCGAGGCGGCCGGACATTTCCCGCCGCGTCGGGACTTCGTAGGGGATGCGCGCATCTCGGATTTTTGCCTTCGCCCGGACTATGCGCTGGGCGAGGGTGGAGCCGTCGACGAGGAAGGCCCGGGCGATCTCCTCCGTCCTAAGGCCGCAGGTCTCGCGCAGGGTCAGGGCAACCTGCGCCTCGAGGGACAGGGCGGGGTGGCAGCACAGGAAGATCAGACGCAGCCGATCATCGAACAAGGCCTCCGTCTCCCCCTGCCTCGCGCGCGCCTGGCCTTCCAGTCTATCGGCGAGTTCGCGGAGAGAGGCGTTGAAGCGGGATCGACGGCGGAGCGAGTCGATGGCCTTGAAGCGCCCGGCGGATACGAGCCAGGCGCGGGGATTGGTCGGCGCTCCCTCGAGCCGCCACTTCGCGAGGGCCGACGCGAAGGCGTCGTGCATCGAATCTTCGGCGAGATCGATATCACCGACGAGCCTGATCAGGGTAGCGAGCACGCGGCGCGATTCCTCGCGATACAGTCTCTCGATGAACAAACGCAGGCTCTCGGCGCCGCCATCCTCCCCCATACGGCCGCCCTATCCCGCCATTCCCATGCAGGGGCGGACCTCGACGCTCCCCAGGCGCGCGAGAGGGCTCCTCGAGGCCAAGCCCAGCGCCTCGTTCAAGTCCCGGGCCTCAGCTAAGACGAAGCCGCACAATTGCTCCTTGGTTTCCGCGAAGGGACCATCCGTCAGGAGCACCTTCTCGGACCTGACCCGCAGGGTCGTCGAGGATTGTATGGATTGCAGGGCTTGGGCAAGGATCAGATGGCCCTCGTCCATGAGACTCGCGTCGTAGCCGGCGCTCTCGGCCTTTATGGCCTCCTCGTCCATTTTCGGCATCTCCTCCCAGACCCTGTCTTCGACATAGAACAGGAATGCGTACTTCATGATCCATTCTCCTTCGATGGCAAGCGCCAAGCGCGCTTTCAGGCAAGGCCGATGACGGCAGCCCCGAGGCCGAGGCCGAGGCAGGGACAGGGCCGGTCTGTCGCTTCGCCTAGCGGCTCGAGGCTATGGACGGCCAGCTCGGTGACACCCCTCTGTCGCAGCACTTCGAGGCGCACAAGATCGGCGCCGCCGCCATCCAGGACATAGCCGGAATTGTCGGGATGGACTCTGAATTCATAGGTTTCCGAGAGACTATCGCTGAAGTACATTCTCAGCCATTGCTCCAATTGCGAAGGCCCGAGCGCCGGCAGGGGCTTCTCCGGTTCCCCCGATTCCCCCAATATCCCGACTACGCAGGAGATCGGGATCTTCTCTCGACAGCTCTCGTCCAAGTGGCCCTTGTCTCGGGCCTGTGCATCCGGCCGAAGCAAGACTCGTTTCGCGGCCAATAGACCCGCGGCCAATTTTCTGAGCCGGACCGACCGTCTGGCCCGATCGAAGGCCCGCAGCGCCTCGGTCCTCCGGAAGTCGTACATGATCGGGGGCTCGATGCCCAGGACCGCCTGCGGCTCGAGAAATGGTCGATACTTCCTTTCCATCAGCAACTCCTTCGTTCCTAGTAAAAGATAGGAACACTTGGTAGTCGAACGGAAATGGGAAAATCGACAAAGCCCTGTCTCGGATATCATGTTTGGACATCTTCGTGTCGGGAATCATCTATGGATTTTGTCCGGTGGTAATAGCGAAGAGCCTTGTCGCGACTCCCACAGTCTGTCATGTCGCACCATCGGCGGCTACGATTTCGCGTGGCATCGTAGAAGATCCAGTTGCATGACGGACAATGGCCGATGCGCGTGTGATCGCTGTCGGTGAGGACCTGAGCTGCATTCCAAATTACCGGAGCAAGAACGTCGGTCAACGATGCAGGATCGACCCAGGTCCATTTGCACAGAGCAGGGTCAATTGTACGACGCACGCAGATATGGTGTACAAGCATATCCAAGATCTCGATGGCTGCTCGGGATGGTTGCCCGCCAAAGGCGATCGGTTTGAGAACATCTCGAAGGTCGTTTCTGATCTGACGCACCTGTTCCAGTTCCTCCAAAAGCCGCGTTTGGGGGCCTGCGTCGAGAAGGTCGCGGCCGTTTTCGCCTATAACGCCCGCAGCCACTGCCCAGGCAGTGACGTTGCCAGGCCTATCCAGCCAGTCGTGCTCTCGGTCTAGCTCCGGCCATGACACTGTGTTCACAAAATCGAGGCTAATCTCGCCGCCGATCAATTTATAGGTGCCGTCATAGGCGCCGGGGTCCAATGGCACAGGATTCATGGATCCACCTCATTCCATCTGGATATACTTTACTGGCTAAATTAGATTGACAAGTAAAGTGTCGATACATATCTTTACCAGTATGTCACAGTTAGGGCGTAAAGTAACTAGATCTGGTTCCGCTCCAGGTTCCTTTTCGGACCGCATTCCGCCTCACCTGTACTTTGTCGGTTCGGCGCTTTTCCATTACCTGGGGCCATCGTTTGCAGTGCTGCTGTTCGCCCGAGTGAAGGTGAGCGGTGTGGCTTGGCTGCGAATCGTGTCGGCCGGAGCGGTATTCGCGTTATGGCGCAAACCATGGCGGGCTTTCGCGGCAACAAACAGCGAGACGCGTTGGCTCATTGTCGGCCTCGGCGCCGTACTCGCCGTCATGAACTACTCGTTTTATATGGCAATAGCTCGACTTCCGCTTGGCACGGTAGCGGCAATCGAGTTTATCGGTCCCATCGTCCTCGCCTTGATCGGCACCCATTCCTGGCGCAACCTGTCCGCCCTGGGGCTGGCTGCAACTGGAGTATATCTCCTCACGGACATCCGTTTCGCTGGCGAAGCTGTTGGGTTCGCCTGGGCATTTTCCAACGCGGTACTCTTTGCGCTCTACATCATTCTGGCGCATAGAGTCTCGCGATCGGATCCAGACACCAAGCCCATCGACCGTCTCGGAGCGGCTATGCTCGTTGCCGCCATCGTCATCACCCCGCTCGGCATCAAAGGCGCCATCCCTTCCATGAAAGATATCGTGGCGCTAGCCGCCGGACTCGGAGTGGGGCTCACTTCTTCGGTCATCCCCTACGTCTTCGATCAGCTCGCCATGTCCAGACTCTCCCGCTCGACCTACGCCCTCTTCGTGGCCCTTTTACCCGCCACTGCCGTGGTCATCGGCATAATCGTTCTACGCCAGATTCCAAGCTGGGTGGAGGTCGGGGCGGTTGGACTGGTCATCGGGGGCGTTGTCGTCCATCGCGAAGCCCCACGTCAGCCCTGACGCCCACGTCACTGCGCCTAACTGCACAGGGAAAGATGATGAATGGGTGGAACCGTAGACCATGAAGTTTTCGCTCCAGACACGGCAGATCTCGCCCCGCGGCGACTCATCCCGTCGTCGCCGCGGCGACAGCTTCGCTGGGCGGGTCTGCGTTGCCTTGTGCGCGTAGTACGTCGAGGGAGTGATCGGTAGTTCGGCGCAGATCTACTCGATTCCCTCTGTTCGGGGCGGTACAGAATGAGCTTTCTCGCCCTTCCGGACAGTATGACTTCTTTGGAGTCGACGAGGGCATCGCGTGTTGTTTCAATCTTGTCGTTTCCCGCGGGCCTTTGGATTTCGATCTACACACAAACATTTAAAACTAAATTACAAGAAAATATATCCTGAATTTCCAATTTCTAGAAAATAGGAATAACAAGTATTATTATCTTTAATTACTTATATAGCTATTAATTGATTGTAAACGGCAATATTATTGCTTGACATTCCTGTATCTAGGTATAAGCTAACGACATTTGAGGGAGTGCCTCGGAATATTGGCGAAATTAATGTCTGCCGGTTCATCGCATTAGGAACGTACGCACGAAGGGGAGGAGCAAATGAAGAGGAAAGGCCTGCTTATTTCGGTTCTTGCGCTGGCGACGATCCTGAGTCTCGGTGCTGCACCCACCTCCAAGCCAATAGTGATCGGCGTTTTAGGAGCCTTGACCGGCTCCTCCGCCTCGCTTGGAAAGGCACAGCAACAGGGCGTCGATCTGGCCCTCGCCGAAATCAACGCTTCCGGCGGCATTCTCGGCCGTATAGCCAAGGCGGTCTACCGCGACGACGAGGCGGATCCCACCAAGTCGCTGACGGCCGCTCAGGAACTGGTCGACAAAGAGGGCGTCGATTTTTTGATAGGTACGACCAACTCCACACCCGCGGCGACGGTGATTCCCTTCCTCCAGGATAACAAGATCGTCAGCGTCACGAGCATCGCCACCAGCAATACCATCATCGACGCGGCGAAGTTTCCCTACGCGTTCCGAGTCTTCATTCCCAACGGCCTGCAGGCGAACGCCCTCGTCTCGAACGCGAAACAACGCGGCTATCAGAAAATAGCGCTCGTGGCCGATACCTCCGCGTTGGGCGTCGACGGGTTGGCCGCCATGGTGAAGTACTGCGATCAGTATGGCGTAAAGCCGGTCGCGCAGCTGACCTATAAGTCCGACGATACCGATATGTCGCCCGTCGCTCAGGGCCTCATGCGTTCCGGCGCGGACTGCGCTCTGTTCTGGACGCTGGGCGCCGACGGCGCGAAAATCGTCAAGGCCTTGGAGCGCGTCGGCTACATCGATAAGCTCAACATCTACGGCTATACCGGCATCAGCATGACTAACTTCAGCGAACTTGCCGGCCCCGGGGCGAGCAAGTGCGCATCATTGGGGGTCAAGGATTGGGCGGTGGCCGATTCGAAGAGTCAGCTGAAGGGTCGTTTCCTAGATCTCTACGACAAGATCGCGGCAAAATACGGCGTCTACGGACCCGGCAAGCGCGATACCAATCCCTACCATGTCGCCGCCGGGTACGACTCGGCCATGCTGCTCAAGTGGGCGATCGAGACCGCCGGAAAAACCGATGCCGACGCGGTCAAGACCGCGATCGAGACGCAAGGCACCAAATTCCAGGGCAGTTTCGGCAGTTCCTACAAATTCAGCGCGACCGATCACGACGGTTTCCGTGCAGAAGACTGCGTACCGGTTGATATCGCCAACAAGGTAAACGGAGACCTCCAGATCCGGAGATAATCGGGTCTTCATCGAGATCAAGTCTTCTGTGCACAAGGCATCGGCCCCTACTCGGTGGAGAGTCGAGGCGATGCCTTGTACGCCGAGCAAATGTCGCACACCTGGGTTTTCCCATAGAGGGGAGCGTAAAGCTCCGGGGAATGCCGTGCTTTTGTCTTGCTTTTTGTGACCGGCATCGGCAAGGGACGGGGCGGCAGCCTCGGGATGGTTTTTTCGACCTTCCCTATGTGGCGGCCATCCTGATCGCCGTCGTCATCTCTCCTGGTGGAGCAGATGGCAAACAGCGCGCTGGTCGTCAAGGCATGCCTGGGCGGCAAAAGATGCGAGTGAAGGCCGGTAATGCTTCGAGAAATTACGGTGTTAATTTTGGGGCAGATCTCTATGGAGGGCACCATAATAGCCTTTAAAAGACACAGGAATATCAAGTAATATTATCTAAAATTTCTTAAAATATATACAAAATGGCGTTTTTCTTGCTTGACATTACTGTTCGAGGGTATAAGCTAAACAATATTTGAGGAGAAGGTGTTTCTGAATAGTGGCGGATTAGAAAGGTTGCTAGTTCAATTTTTGCCGCGTACGCGGCAAAGGACCTAAGGGGGAAATGACATGAGAAAGAGTTGTGCGTTTCTTGTTGCCCTTGTGATGTTGTTCAGTCTCGTAGCCGGCACTGTCGCCCAGACAACCAAGACTCCTGCGAAGGGTGGCTACTCCGCCATACCATTCTTGGAAAAGTATAGTGATTACAAATATAAAAAAGACATCAACGCTCTTTATCTCGTTTGTACCACTGCCGCCGAGTATTTCCCGAACTCATACGCCGTATGGAAGCCGATGATGGAGAAAATTGGCATACATATGGATTTGATGGGCCCTCCCGAATATTCCGACGCGAGCCTGATTTCCACTCTTGAGTCCTCCCTGGCGTCCGGCAAATACGATATCGTCGTACTTTATCCCATAACGCCCGCTGCAATAACGCCTCTTCTGGATGACGTTTGGAAAACCTATCATGTGCCCATTCTTTCCTACGCGTTTTCCCCGGACACGAAAAGCGGCCATTATTATCTCGGAACGTCCTACTACAATGCCGGAACGGTCCTGGGCAAGTCGATAGTCGGTTATGTAAATGCCAACTCCGCGTACTTCAAGACCATGAAAACGATCCCCGTCGCCGTCTACATGAATCCTCAAGGCGCCGATCAATATGCGCGCATTACGGGAGCTCTCGATGTGCTTAAGAAGGACGGAAGATTCACATTGATTAAAGAGTATGTGGCCAACGGGGAAGCCGCCTGCCTTACGCAGACCGAGACGGTGCTTACCGACCACCCCGAGACGGAAGTGATCATCGGCCAGATCGACAACGATGTGACCGGCGCCTACCAGGCCGTCGTCAGCGGCACCTATAAGCACTCGAGCCGCTTGAGCCTCTGGGGCTTCGATGCGACCGGAGCCGTCTTGGCGTTGATGTATAAAGACGGGCCGGGTGGATGCGTACAGGGTTCTTCCTTCATCGATCACTATCAGTCCGGCGAAGCGCTCTGCGAGCTTATACCCATTCTTGTCGGCGCCGCAAAGCAGGGTAAGCTGATCGATTTCGCCAAGCCCGATTATGACTGGCTCGGGTCTGCCCTCGCGAACTACTATTCGACCGTGACTCCCGCCAGCGTAAAGCAGTATTACACGCCGAAGGGAAAGTGATTCTGAATGTGGGCGGGAGCGGGCATTGCGCGCCCCCGCCCGGAATGCTTGTTCTGGTAGGGCAGACTATTCGTAAGGAACTATATGACCGGTTTTAGCGATCTTAGGAATTTTATGGATACGATACCCCGGCTCGGAGTTTCGGGTATCGACTGTATCGTATACAAGGAGCATCGGGAAATATTCCGCCATACGGCCGGTTTCTCCGATATCGAAAACCGTATACCGATCTCGCGCGACGCGCTCTACAACCTCTATTCCGCGACAAAAATGGTCACCTGCACCGCCGCGATGCAGCTTATCGAGCGCGGCAAACTCCTTCTCGCCGATCCGCTCTATGAGTATCTGCCGGAATTCAAGGATATGAAGGTGAAATATGGCACCTTCGTCGTCGAGCCTGCGAAACGGTATATAAAGATCGTCGATCTGTTTACGATGACCGCCGGGCTCAGCTACGAGCTGGACACACCGGAAATGCGGAAACTGATCGCGGAATCCGGCGGGGATTTCGACACAAGGGATTTCGTCGCGGCTTTGGCGAAAGAACCACTTCTGTTTGAACCGGGCAATGCCTGGAATTACAGTTATTGCCATGATGTCCTTGCTGCGGTCATTGAAGTCGTCTCCGGTATGTCTTTCGGAGAATACCTGAAGAACAAGGTGTTCGACCCTCTGGGAATGACCGATACAGGGTTCTTCGTTCCTGAGGAAAAACGCGGAAGGATTGCCCCTCAATACGAGTACGACCCGGACACTCGCTCGGTCGCGCGGATAAGCAGTAGATGCCTCGGCGCGGCCGGTTTGAGGCACGAAAGCGGCGGTGGGGGACTCATATCCTCCGCGGAGGACCACATTCTATTCTTGGACGCGCTTGCCTGCGGCGGCGTCGGTAAGAATGGAGAAAGGATCATAGCCGAGAATACCATCAACCTGATGCGCAGGAACCAGCTCAAGGGGCGCTGTCTGGCGGATTTCAAGCATATGGCAAGATCCGACGGCATCGGATACGGACTGGGTGTCGCCGTGATTGCCGATTCGGCGGCCGCATGCAGGCTCGTCCCCGAGAACTCTTTCTATTGGGGCGGTCTCGGCGGCGTGCAGGATTTTGTCGACCCCTCCAATAGGCTTTCTTATTTCGTAGCGCAGCATACCATAAAAAGCCCGAAGAGGCTGATCGAGCCATATATGCTGAACATACTTTATTCTTGCATTTAGAGGGGCAGTATGACCGATTCATTGAAGAGGAAACTCATGTCCGCGGACGAGGCCGTCAAGTTGATACCGGACGGAGCGACAGTGCAGATAGCAGGTACGGCTCTCGTGTGCTCTTCCGCCAAGATCCTGAAGCACATCGGGGATTCGTTTCTCGAGACCGGACACCCCCGCGACCTATGCGTCCTCTCCGAGGGGTCTCCGAGCAGCGATGTGCCGGGCTACGATTATTTCGAGCATATCACCCATAATGGCCTCCTCAAGCGGGTGATCGGCGGACACATGGGCTTCCATCATGCCCTGTTCCCCCTGATCAGGAGCAATCGGATTGAGGGCTACAATATCTCCCAAGGCGTGCTGTCGATCATGACGAGCGAGTGCGTCGCCGGCAAGGACGGCTATCTGACGAAGGTCGGGCTACGCACCCAGCAGGATCCGCGCTACGAGGGATGCAAGCTCAACGAGGGGATGACGACCGAGGACCTAGTCGAGCTGAGGATAGTGGACGGCGAGGAATACCTATGGTTCAAATCGATCCGGCGGGACGTCGCCGTGCTGAAGGCGAGCTATGCGGACCTGAACGGCAATATTACGCTCGAGGCGGAGCCCTCGAATAACGACGCCCTCGCGTCCGCCATGGCGACCAAGAACAACGCGGGTAAAGTCATCGTATACGTGAAAGCCCTGAAGGAAGAACATATCAATCCGCGTCTCGTCCACATTCCGCATTTCCTCGTGGACGCGATTATCGTCGACCCCGACCACATACAGGCTGCGCCGCACCTTCCTTACAATCGGTGTTTCTCCAATGAGGAGCGCTGCGGCGAGGAAGAAATGCAGGCGATTCTCGGCAGCGAGACGAAGAACAGCGCCCACAAAAGGGAGATCGCGCAAAAAATCATCGCAAGAAGGGCGGCGATAGAGCTGGATCCGGAAGCCGTCGTGAACATCGGAATCGGAATCCCGCAGATGATCAGCGCCGAGGCGATAAATCTCGGGGTCGATATGAGTTCCGTAGTTATGACGACCGAGACCGGCATCATCGGCGGCGTACAACTCCCCTCGGTGTTCGGCGTGTCGATGAACGCGGATTCGGTCTATGACCAGGCTTCCCAATTCAGATTCTACGAGGGCGGCGGGCTCGATATCGGGTTCCTGGGAGCTCTGGAAATTGACGCCGACGGAAACGTGAATGTCTGCAAGAAGGGATCCTACCTCTCGGGCGTCGGCGGCTTCAATTTCATCGTCCATTCGGCCAAAAAGCTGGTGTTCTGTTTCCCCTTCATGCGGGGATCGGGTTATAAGTACGAAAACGGGGAACTGATTCCGTACAACGGAAAAGACAATAAGATCGTGAAGAAGGTGGAATGCGTCACCATGAACGCGGACGTGGAGTTTAAGAATCACAAGACGGTCCTTTACATCACGGAGCGCTGCGTATTCAAACTCAACGAAAAAGGGCTCGAGCTGGTCGAGATCGCCCCGGGGCTCGACCCCCGGAAGGACGTCCTGGACCTGCTGGACTTTGCTGTGCCGATCGCCGAAAACCTTAAGCGAATGCCCCGAATTTGTTTCGACGCGAACTGACCGAGGGGCGGAGGGAAGGGACGATGTCGGATAATATTCTCGAAGTCATGAATCTGCAAAAGAGCTATCCCGGCGTTGTCGCGCTCGACAATGTCGGCATGAGCTTCAGGCGAGGCGAGATTCATGCGATCGTCGGGGAAAATGGCGCGGGAAAGTCTACGCTGATCAAAGCAATCACCGGTGCGGTCGTTCCCGATAAGGGCGTTATCCGCTTCGACGGGAATGAGTACTACCGTCTGGATCCGAAGTTGTCGTCGCAAATTGGCATCGGGGTGATTTATCAGGAGTTCAATCTCATTCCGGCTCTATCCGTCGCGGAGAATATATTCGTAGGCAACTATTCGGGCAACGGCGTGACCGTGGATTTCAAGGAAATGAATAATAAAGCGGCCGCGGCCATGAAGAAGATCGGCGTCAATATACCGCCGCAAAAGTCCGTATACGGGCTGTCGGTCGGGCACCAGCAGATCGTCGAAATCATGAGGTCGCTCGTAAAGAATATCAAGCTGCTGATCATGGATGAGCCTACCGCTCCCCTTACGACCAACGAAGTCGAACAGCTGGCTAATATCGTCAGGAGCCTGAAGGATCAGGGGATGACCATCATCTATATCTCCCACCGGCTCGAAGAGGTATTCAGGCTTGCCGACAGGGTGAGCGTAATGCGCGACGGCCAGTACATCACCACCTTGAACGTCGCCGATACGAACATGAAGGAGCTCATCCGGTTCATGGTTGGCCGCGAACTCAAGGGAATATTCCAAGCTCGAGAGCACCCGGTCGGCGAAGAGATCCTTCGAGTCGAAGGCCTCACCGGGAACGGCGTCAGGGATATCAGCTTCACGCTGCATAAAGGCGAAATACTGGGTTTCGCGGGCCTCCTCGGCTGCGGGAGGACGGAAACCATGCAGCTCCTATATGGCATCGCGAAAGCGGTCGGAGGCAAGATATTTTTAAGCGGCAAAGAGGTCAGGATCAAAAATACGACCGACGCGCTCAAAAAAGGAATAGGGTTGATACCCGAGGACAGAAAACGGCACGGGGCATTCCTGACGATGACGATAAAGTGGAATACCAGCATCGGCTGCGTAAAAAGGAAATTGATCAAATACGGAATCGTCGTCGATACGAAAAAGGAAAAGGAGCTTGCGCTCGAATATATGGCCAGACTGAAGACGAAGGCCCCCAGCATCGAGCAGATCGTCGCGAATCTTTCGGGCGGCAACCAGCAGAAGGTCGTCATATCCAAGGTCCTCGCCACGGACGCCGATATCATGATCTTCGACGAGCCGACGCGCGGCATAGACGTGGGCGCGAAGCAAGAGATGTATGGCCTTATCCGACAGCTGGTGAAAGAGGGGAAATCGATCATCTTGGTATCGTCCGAAATGGAAGAGGTAATGGGCCTATCGGACAGGATCGCCGTTCTGAGCGAAGGCAGGCTGATGCGTATCCTCGAGCGCGAGGAATTCGATCAAGAGCGCATCCTGATCTTGGCATCCGGCCTTAGCATATAGGAGAAAGGAGATTTGCCGCATGAATAAGCTTTCGCTTTATTGGAAGAACTTTGGCATGCTTGCGGTTCTCGTTTTATTGGCTGCCGGCTTCTCGCTCTCCTCGCCAAGCACGTTTTTCACGAGCACGACGCTTTTTAACATCCTCAAGCAGGCCAGCGTCTTAGGAGTACTATCTTGCGGCGTTACGCTTCTCCTTATAATGGGCGAACTCGACATCTCCATAGGCCCCCGCGTCGCGTTCATCACGCTCGCCTGCGGGAAAATGCTCAATGCCGGCTATCCGATCTGGACCGTGGTGCTCGGCGCGTTGATCATCGGAGCTTTGACCGGAGCCCTAAACTCCATACTGGCGCAACTCCTCCATACCTTCCTTTTCGTCGTGACGATGGGAACAATGTATATTTGGACCGGAATCGGCTTTCTGTATAATGGGGCAAGCACTCTATATGGCTTCCCCGCCGCGTTTAAGAATATATCCCAATTCCAGTTCTTTGGCTTTCTCCCCAGCATCATACTGATATTCGCGGCATGTGCCGTAGTTTCGGGTTTCATTCTGGCTAAAACGTACTTCGGCAGGTACATCTACGCAATCGGCGGCAATCGGGAAGCCGCTTACCTCGCCGGAATTGACGTAAAGAAAAATACCATCTTCGCGCATATGCTGGCCGGAGCCTTCATCGGCCTGGGCTCGATCATACTCATGTCCCGTACCATGATCGCGACCGCCAATACGGGTTCCTCCTACGCTTTTGACTGCATCACGGCATGCGTCCTCGGAGGCGTCCTCATCATCGGCGGCCAAGGCACGATGTTCCAGGCCATGCTCGGCGTTCTGGTCATCAACGTGCTCTTCAATGGCCTTACGATTTTGAGCGTGAGCGATTTTTGGCAGATGGTCCTAAAAGGCATGATCCTCCTCTTAGCCATAGGCCTTGAAGTGCTTCAGAGGCATGCGAAAGTGAATCTCGCCGACGATGTCGATACCAAGCAGGATAAAACTACCGGTTTGCGGTTGGAGACCGGCTTATCGAAATAACCATTTATGCTATAATGCTTCGAAAAATTGCGGAGTCATGCGAGGGAGATAATGTCAGATACTATGACGGGCGGATTTGATAAGACGCATCAAGAAATCAAGATATTAATTTCCGTCATGTCGAAGATGAACGCCGGGGATAGGTACAAGCCGCATTCGCATCCCTACTATCAGCTGGACCATATCGTCCGCGGCAGCTACGAATTCACGGTCGAAGGCCGCTCGTTCACTGCGGGCGAAGGGGATACGATTCTGATCCCGACCAACAGCGTCCATTCGTTCACCGAAATCGGCGACGATACGGGTTACTATTTCGAAGTCAAATTTTCGGCTTTCTCGAATGGCGTGAAGGAAATGTGCTCCGATATCGGCGTCCTGGTGCAGAATGACGAGTTTTCCGGGAGCATCCTAAGGGAGATTTTTGACGAGACGAGCAACTCGACGCCGGCATCCGAGGAGGTAATTGTCACATATCTGCACGCGATCCTCTTCAAACTGACGGCAAAGAAGAGGCGCGAGAAGAACGCGCCTTCCAAATACATCGAAGTATCGGCCTATTCCGAGCCCGTGAGGAACACGATCAGATTCCTGGAGGACAACTATACGAACCGGCTGACGCTGGATGATATAGTTGCCCAGACGTCGCTGAAAAAAAGCTATTTCTGCAGTCTCTTCAAGAAGGAAACCACTGTCACCATTTTCGAATGCCTTATGATTATTCGGATCCGAAAGGCGGTGGAGCTTCTCACCTATACCAATAGTCCTCTGGCGCAGGTGAGCAGCGAGACGGGTTTTGTGAATATTACCCATTTTAATAGGGTGTTTACCAGACACGTCATGATTCCTCCCGGCCAGTACAGGAAATATCTGAAATCTCAGAACTCCTATTGGAGGGAGGCGAGCGCTAATCCCATCGCGGCCGCCGCGCTCGGCGGAAAGAAAATAGATTTCCCCCAATTGCTGAGCAGCTGAGAGCAATCGCCATTGGGCATCCTAATGCCGCGTCGGGGTGATTCTCGCCGCAAGGACAGCACGGCACGCGCAAGAGCGTGATTGAAGGAAGCGGCAGTATGTGATCCGTGTATAAGGAGCGTGCAACATGCAGATCGAGGAGAGCGTCGTAGTTATTACCGGAGGCGCGAGCGGAATCGGGGAGGCGATCGCGAAATACCTCGCCGCGGAAGGCGCCAGTATCGTCGTGGGCGACATAGCCGAAGATCAGATCGGTCGCGTCGTCTCCGAGATCGTCAAGGCGGGCGGCAAGGCCGAAGGCCGGAAGGTCGACGTCACCAAGGATGAAGAGGTCGCGTCGCTCATGGACGCGGCGATATCGGTTTTCGGAAAAATCAACGCGGCGATACCCTGCGCGGGGATAATCCGCGACGGACTCGTCATCAATACCGACAAGGAAACCGGCAAGGTCAAGAAGGTGATGGATACCGCCCAGTTTCGCAGCGTCATCGAGGTAAACCTCGTCGGAAGCTTCATTACGCTGCGCGAAGCCGCGTCCCGTATGGTCGACGGCGGCTGGCCCGGAGTTCTTTTCACCATTTCCTCGGTAAATAAGGTGGGGCAGGTGGGGCAGATCAACTACTCGTCTACCAAGGCCGCCGTCGGCATATGGCCGCGAATTCTCGCGGGCGAGTTCCACATGCGAAACATCCGCAACATCCGGACGGTTGGTATCGCCCCTGGATATGTCGGGACCCAATTGCTAAAAGGCATGAATCAGGACGCGCTGAATGCGATACTTAGCGACGTCCATATCTCGAGGCTGATCCGGCCGGAGGAGATCGCGAGCGCGATCGCGTTTGTCATGTCCAACGAAGCGATCGACGGCACCACGCTGGAAATTACCGGCGGGGTCACCTATGGTCCTCGCGCGGTCGCGAAGTGACCTCCGGCCAGCCGGGAGAAGAGCGATGAAGGACGTGTACATAGCGGACGGGCTTCGAACCGCGGTAGGCAGCTTCGGCGGGGCCCTGGCCTCGGTGAGCGCGGCCGAGCTCGGCAGGACCGTGGTCCGCGCCTTGATAGACCGCGCGGCCATGGAGCCGGGAGATATCGACGAGGTGACGCTCGGCTGCGTGCTCCAGTCGGGGCTGGGACAGAACGTAGCTAGACAGGTTCTGGTCAAATCGGGCATTCCCGTCGAGAGGACCGCGCAGACTGTCAACATGGTTTGCGGCTCTGGACTGCGCGCCGTAGCGTCGGCTGCCCAGGCGATAAAAGCCGACGACGCCGCGACGGTGATAGCCGGCGGAGTGGAGAGTATGAGTCAGTCTCCCTATATTCTCCGGCAGGCCCGCAGCGGTTACCGTATGGGCGATGGCAGTCTCGTGGACTCGATGATTTCGGACGGGCTCTGGGACATTTTCAACGATTACCATATGGGCGTCACCGCGGAGAACATCGCGGCGAAGTACGGGATTGGCAGGGCAGAGCAGGATGCCTTCGCGGCCCTATCGCAGAACAAGGCCGAACGCGCCCAAGCCGAAGGTCGATTCAATGACGAGATTGTGCCCGTCGCGGTGCCTCAGAGAAAGGGCGAAGCTCTGACTTTCGACCGGGACGAATTCCCCCGAGCGGGCACGACTCCCGAGTCCCTCGCCAAGCTCAAGGCGGCCTTCAAGGGCGACGGCACGGTGACCGCCGGCAACGCTTCCGGCGTGAACGACGGAGCCGCCGCCCTCCTCGTGCTAGACGAGGAGAGTCTCAGGCGTCATGGACTGGAGCCGCTGGCGCGCGTCGCCTCCTATGGCTGGCATGGCGTCGACCCGGCGATCATGGGCATGGGCCCCGTCGCGTCCGTGCGCCTCGCGCTGGAACGCGCCGGCTGGCGACTCGACGAGGTCGACCTCATCGAGGCCAACGAAGCCTTCGCGGCGCAGGCGCTGGCCGTCGCCAAGGAACTCGGCTTCGACATGACGAGGGTCAACGTGAACGGCGGGGCCATTGCCATTGGCCATCCGATAGGCGCCTCTGGAGCGCGCATCCTCGTCACCCTGCTGCACGAGATGAAACGCCGAAAGGCGAAGAAGGGCCTGGCGACTCTGTGCATCGGCGGCGGGATGGGAATCGCGATGTGCGTGGAGCGGACCTAGAGCAATTTCGCGATCGCTGAAGTCCACGAACGACCAGCCCATCGAATGCCCAAGCAATGCCGCACAGCCGGGTGTTTCGCGTATTCTTTTGCAAGCGTCGATTCTTTCCTCGCGAAAAAAACGGACACATTACCTGGGGGCGGGTCACGCCTCTTTGGGCTCTTTTAAACCAGGTACTCCCATGTTTCGCAGTTGGGCGCCGTGATAGGTATCGTGCGAAAGCAGCCAGATGACGACCCTGCCGATGGTCGTACCCCACTTCGGCATCGGCTCGTCGAAAATGCCATCCGGAGCCGCCCGCAAGGTCGACATCGCAATGCCGTGGATAATCCTGAGGTAGGATAGGACCTCTCTCCAGGCCGTTTCGGAGATTTCGGTGGGAGACGCGAAACCCGACGGCCCTTTGCGGAGGGGATAGGGCTCGACCGACGGATCTATCGCCTTCGTCACATGGTGTTTGAAATAGGCCACATGATGGGCGACTTCCCAGGCGCTGTAGCCCTCATGCGTCCGGGTATAAGCGGCCATGTCGGGGCTAAGCGACTCCAGGGTTCGCATGAGCGAAAGGCCATTGTAGTAGTCCCCATCGAAAGAGGCGTCGGCGGCCTCGAGCAGGAGATCCCAAGCTTTATTCATTGCGCAATTATAGATACCCGGGATTTCGGGCGCAATGACCCGGGGTCCGAAATCTCGGACGACCTCGAGAGCGGTGGCTGAAGCTACTCCATCCGCATGAAGGCGGACTATTCTTTAAGATGATATATCTAACACAACATCAATTAGTGATAAACAACAACTTATGCGGAAAAATGTTTGAAATAACAAAATTGAAAATCATGCACGAAAGATCTTTACAACTCCAATATCTCATGATATGTATGAATAGAAGTCGGGAATCGATGATTCAGTTTTGTTGAGTGTTGCCTTTCGTTCTAATGTACAAAAGATAATATACAACAATTGATAACATATATCTGAATCAAATTGAGCTATTTTGCATACGGATCAAGGACGATGCGAGAAGCGGTCATCGTATCCGTGGCTATTCGGGGGGGCATGAATATGTCGTATCGTCAGAAGGAGATAAGATGGGACGAGGTGGGACCGGTTGCCTATCAATCGGATAATGAGGTTGTAGCGGCAGCTTCGCTCGTAAAAAAGGGAATAGTATATTCTCTTGGTTCGGAGCGTTTCAACGGAATGCCGAACTTTCCAGGGACGCCTTTCTCGATTCATACTTCAGTTTCGCCGGCGGGAGTCAGAAGAGAAAAAGCTCCGTGGGCCAAATGGATATGGGACGAGACTGCAAACAAGGCCAATCTTGGTTTTAACGCAGAGTTAGTGATAGCGGGTCTGCATTCGGGAACGCATATCGATACTTTGGGACATGCGACGATCGGAGAAGACGACCACTGGTTCAGGGGTTTTTCGGCAAAAGATTATTGCACCGATTCCGGTATATTGCGCTGCGACGGATCGACATTCCTTCCGTTCTTCACCCGGGGCACATTGCTTGACGTCGCGGGATACCTCGGTGTCGACAAGCTGCCCAATGGTCAAGGCATTTCCCACAAAGACCTCGAAGCCACGGCAAAAAAATATAGCGTGGAAATCAGGAAAGGCGACGTCGTTTTGATCCATACCGGATATGCCGACCATTATCCGAATGTGGACAATAAGGATCCGGTCTACGCGCGCGCGGGCATAGATGAAGGAGCGGCGCTTTGGCTGGCAGATAGAGGCGTAGTGGCCGTAGGAAGCGATACGGAATCGCTCGAACAGGTGCCATGCGCAAATCCGGACAACCCGCATATCGTCCACACGATACTGCTGATCGAAAAAGGCATCCACATTATGGAAACGGTGCTTACGAAGTGCTTGGTCGACGACGGAATCTGGGAATTCCTGTTCGTGGCGCAGCCTCTCCTGATTCGCGGAGCGACTGCCTCCATGTTAAACCCCATCGCTGTTATTTAGATCGCAAAGAAGGAGGAGGAGAAAATGAAGAGAACGTTGAAAGCGCATCTGGCAGTCCTCGTGGTCGCAGGATTGCTGGTCGGCTCTCAAGCTTTAGCGGCTCAGTCGGCGACAAGCGCAGGCGGTCGGTACGCGGGAGTACCCAAGGGCCATTGGGTCGTAGGTTTTTGCAATGGAATGACCGGGAATGCATGGCGCGCGGCTCACGTCGACGCGTGGGAACAAGAATGCAAACTCGCGGAACAAGCGGGCCTCGTTTCCAAGCACTACACCGCGAACGTCGACGGAGCAAACGCCCAGGTCGCGGCGATAAACGACTTCATAAGCAAAGGAGTAAACCTCATCTGCATTGAAGCCGATTCGGGTCCGGCATTAGGCCCGGTCATTCAGGATGCGCTCGATAAAGGAATTACCGTAGTTTCCACGGACCCTTGCGGGCTGACGGTCAAAGAAGGCGGCAAGCTGATAATCGTCAACGGCGACAACGACGAGTACATGCGCGCGCCGATGGAGTATTTGGCCTATAGAATGAACTACAAGGGCAGCGTCATTCACCTTTACGGTCTGGAAGGCGGATGGGCCGGCGGAGAGGTCCGCAAGGCTGTGGTCCGCGAAGTGGTCGCCAAGAATCCGAGCATGAAGATAGTCGCCGGCGTTGCCTGCAATTGGCTTAACACCAAGGCAAACGCGGCCATTACATCGCTTCTATCCACCCATGGAGCCGCCTACGGCGGACCCGGCGTTCTCGTGGCGGCAGAGGATGTCGGCACGGGAATCATACAGGCCTATGAGTCGGCCAAGGTCCCTCTCCCATGCATACTCGGCGACTACACATACGGCTTCTTGAGAGCGTGCGCAAAATACAAGGACCTTGTCTCGTGCTCGAACGTATATCCCCCTTCGACTACTCGCACGTACCTGTACGCCGGGTTGCTCAGCCTTGATGGCTACAAAATGAACGCTTCAAAGACGCTCGTGGGCGGCGTACCCAACTCCATCACCACTCCGATGCCGTTTATCGTCGTCAACGAAAATCAGATCAAGGGCAACGAGCCGTGGCTTAAAATGCTCAGACCGACCACGAAAGTCAAACTTCTTAAAGACGTTGTCGCCGAGGCCGACAAGAATAAGCTCTCCGATAACGCGACGCTCGACGGTTGGCTGACGATGCAGGAACTGATTGACCTTTATTACGTAAAGTAAAGTTTCCGGATAGTGGAGGAAATGATACAGTGCCGGATTTGGAAATGCTCAATGTCCGTAAGTCGTTCGGCGCAGTGGTCGCCCTAAAGGGCGCGGGCCTCTCGGTAAAAAGAGGAGAGATATGCTCGTTGCTCGGAGGAAACGGCTCCGGGAAAAGCACGCTTGCCAAGATATTGGGCGGCTCGGTTCGCAAAGACGACGGTGAAATACTGGTGGACGGTAAAAAGATCGAGATCGGCTCGCCGATTTCCGCCATTGGGCATGGAATTGCCGTCACATCCCAGGAATTGAGTCTTTTCCCGAATCGAACGGTGCTGCAGAATCTCTCTTTGCTGAATATTCCGAAGAAATTCCTATTCTACGAAGACCGGGCCGTGGCGCGCTCCAGGGCTATACGAGCCCTGGAGCGCGTCGGGCTCGAATCCATGCTCGATTCTCCTGTTTCCAAGTTATCGGATAACCGGAAATACCTTGTGGAATTCGCGAAAGCGTTACTGTTCGAACCAAAAATACTCATCGTGGACGAAATAACGTCGGCGCTGAGGAGGGATGAGGTCGCGCTTGTAGGGAAAATACTAAGGGAACTCGCGGCGGAAGGATGTTCGGTCTTATTTATTTCGCACAGACTGAACGAGATATTTGATATATGTTCCACAGTGACAATCTTGAGAAACGGTGAGGTAGTCAACACCTATAACCTCGTCGAGGTCGATGAAAATACGCTTCTTTCCGATATGATCGGCATCGAGGCGAAAAAAAGACTTGCCAGCCGCATGGTGAACGAGGGAATAGACGCCGCGGGCCGCGGCGAAACGCTGCTGTCGGCAAAGGGCGTAACTGTCCTCGGTTATACCGGCGGCCCCGTGAATATTGAACTCAAAAAGGGCGAGATACTAGGCGTATCCGGACTGCAGGGTCAGGGTCAGTCTGAACTACTGAAATCGCTATACGGCATATATGGCCCGATAGACGTGGAGATAGACGGAGAGAAAAAAAAGATAGAAAATCCTCGATCGGCAATCGCGGCAGGTATGGGGTACTTAACCGGGGATCGAATAAAGGATGGGGTGTTCATAGGACGGTCGATAGGTGAAAACCTTGTCGCGGTAAATGATGTCGTGCTCGATCGCCCCAGTCTTGACGGCGATATAATGCTTCAAAAATCCAATGTGAAATACAAATCGGCGAACGATCCGATAGAGACGCTCTCCGGCGGCAATCAGCAAAAAGTCGTAATCGCTCGATGGACCAGCGTCGATAGAAAGATCATCCTCGCCGATGATCCCACGAAGGGGATAGACGTAGCCGCGAGACGAGACGTGCACGAGGTATTCCGTCAGATGGCGTCCGGCGGCGCGGCGGTAGTATTCGTATCGAGCGACGACGAGGAGCTGGTGACGATGGCTGAAACGACGGAAAATTACAGCGTCGTAATCATGTACAACGGCGCGTTCGTGAAGCGTCTGTACGGGAAAGACATAAACACGAACAATATCATTTCCGCTTCCATCCCGGGAGGGGAAGCCAAGGTTAAAACGAATGGTTAGCAATTTCGATAGGATAAAGAGGTGGACAGCCTTGCCGGCGCTCCTGCTGGTTTTTCTCGCTATGGCAATGGGAGGAATGTTCACGGATTATTTTATCAAGGCGTCCTATTTGAATTCCATATTCAAAAACTATATGCCCGTAATATTCTCGGCCCTAGGACTTTCGGTGGTGATAATCGGGGGCGGTATCGATCTTTCGATCGGAACGCTGGCGTCGCTTGTAAACTGCGTGATCGTATACCTGTATCTAGGGTTGCGCTTTAACCCATATCTCGCGGTAGCGGCGGGCGTTGCCATCGGGATCGGGTTCGGCGCGCTGAACGGCGTGCTGATATCCATATTCAGGCTTAACTCGCTGATCACGACCTTTGCGATGTCGTGGATAACGGGATGTATCGCGCTCTGGATATTGCCCGAGCCCTCGAAGTACAGCATGGCGGCGGATTTCTCGAGGTTCTATAAAGGCTCGCTGGGATTTATTCCCACGCCTTTTGTAATGCTCATAATCGCGCTGATTGTATGGTACTGCATCATGAGCTCCTCGACGGGGCCGCAGATATATGCCATGGGCTCGGATCTAAAACGCGCGTTCGTAACCGGCATCGATGTCGCAAAGACGCGCATAGTGAGCTATATGTATTCCGGTTTCATGGCGTCGCTGGCTGGTATAGCCATATTGGGGTCCATGGGAGGCGGCTTTGCCTCGGTAGGCGATAGCTTTACGCTGCCAGGAATAGCGGCCTGCGTAATCGGCGGAATATCTCTTTCCGGCGGCAGCGGGACCGCGGCGGGAGGGGTAATAGGCGGAATCTTCATGGCTTTCCTTACGTCGCTGGTATTGGCGATGGACGTAGATCCGTATTATCAGAGCCTTCTGACAAACGCGGTAATTCTGCTGAGCATACTGATTCCTTCGCTTATCCGTACGCTTTGGCGCAAGCGGGCATAACGATGCGGGAGCTTTGACGCTCTTCCCTCGGCGTCTCCCAAGCGGAATGAGTACAAGAATCAGGAGGTAGTGGATGAGTGACGATAAAGCTGCGGACGCCGCCCCGTCAAGAGCCCCGTTTTTACGAACTGTATGGCGGGATATATCCGAAAAGGAAATAAAGAACTATTTAACCCCGATATTCGGGACCATCCTCCTGTTCATGCTCGGACAACTCGTCGTGCACGGGTTTACGTCCGTACATAGCGTTTTCAACTATTTCGCGCTCGCAAGCCTGACGATGTTCGCGTGCATAGGACAGACGCTCGTCGTATTGAGCGGCAACTCCGGCATCGACTTATCCATCGGGGCGCTGATGTCGATCGGCGCGGCATGGGGAGGCGCTCTCTCGGGCGGAACCACGATAGGCGTACTGTGGGCTGTAATATTGATAGGAACTATCGGAGCGATGTGCGGCCTCTTGAGCGGCGCATCGGTGCAATACCTGGGCATGCCCGCGATGGTCGTAACGTTAAGCGTGGGAAATCTCGTGAACGGCGCCTATTTGGCGGTCACGAAAGGGCAGCCCGCCGGAACGAGCGCGCCGATACTCAAGACGATCGGAACGGAAAACGCGTTTTGGAATATCAGATGGATCCTTATCATCGCGATAGTCTGCATTGTGATCATTGAGCTCGTACTGAGGAAGACGAAATACGGGAAAAGTCTGTATCTTGTCGGCACAAACAGGAACGCGTCCGGATTAATAGGCATAAAGACGCAGAAAACCCTTGTAATGACCTATGTACTGGCCGGAATTTCGGCCGCCGTAGCGGGAATTCTCCTTTTTTCCGTCGTTGGCTCGATGCAAGCCGGTATGGGCAACGATTATACGATGCTTGCCGTCGCCGCTGTCGTAATAGGCGGCACGAACATAGCGGGCGGCAAAGGAACATACATCGGCGCGATCCTCGGAGCAATAATGATAACAGTATTGACCGGCTTCCTAACGGTGATTCAGATACCGGAGGGCGCAAGGAATTGCATCAAGGGACTGATATTGCTATCAATTCTTCTAGCGTACGCAAGATCCGCGAAGCTTCGACAATAATGCTACTATCGGGCCCGACTACCGCGCCGCCTTGGCCTCCCTGAGCTCCTCGACGAGGGCGGGGACCAACTTGTTCGCGTCCGTCACAATACCGAGATCGGCGTACTCGAAGATCGGGGCGCTGGCGTTCTTGTTTACGGCGATGATGTATTCCGAGTCCTCCATGCCGGCGATGTGCTGGATCATGCCGGAGATGCCGAGGGCGAGATAGAGATCGGGCCTGACGGTCTTGCCTGTCTGCCCGACCTGGCGCTCCTGCCCCGTCCATCCGGCGTCGACGACTGCCCTCGAAGCCGAAACGAGGCCGCCCAACTCGCCGGCGAGGGCATCGAGCTTCCTGAAATTCCCGACGTTACCGAGCCCGCGTCCGCCCGAGACCAGGACGGTGGCTTCCTCTATGTTCTTCTTCACGGCCTTCTCGACGACGACCTCGAGGATCTCTACGTTCCTGTCCGCGGGGCCAATTTCGATGTCGAGGCGGACGACCTCGCCCTTGCGGGAGGGGTTGCGTTCGAGTTTGCGCATGACGCCGGGCCGCACGGTCGACATCTGCGGCCGGTGCGCCGGGCAGACGATCGTGGCCATTATGTTCCCGCCGAAGGCGGGACGGGTCATCAGAAGGTTGCGCGTGTCGTCCTCGACCGCCAGTCCCGTGCAGTCGGCCGTCAGGCCCGTCCTCGCGCGCGCGGAGACGCGCGGGGCCAGGTCGCGGCCGATGGTGGACGCGCCGATGAACACGATGCCTGGTCTGAAGGCCTCGATCGCCTTCGCGAGGGCCTTGGTGTAGGGTTCTGTCATGTAGACGCCGAGGTCGGGATGATCGATGAGGACGACCTTGTCCGCGCCCTGAGCGATAAGCTCCGCGGCTTCCGCGTCGCCCAGGCCCGCGCCGACGAGGACGGCGATGAGAGGCTCTTCGAGCCTGTCGGCGATGCCGCGCCCCATGCCCAGGAGCTCGTAGGCGATCTTCTGGACCGTCCCGTTCCGCCGTTCGGCGAAGACCATCACGCCCTTGTAATCGGATATATTCATGGTTGTTCGTTCCGCTCCTTGAAACCGCGAGATGCGCGGGCCGCTAGATGATGAATTTTTCCTTGAGGCGCTCGACGATGATCTTCGCGCCCTCTTTCGGATCCACTTCGTAGACCTTGCCGGCGGACTTCGCGCCCTTCGTGAAGGATTGCTTCACGCGCGTGGGCGAGCCCTTGAGACCAATGTTGGCCGGGTCCACGTCGATGTCGGCCAGGGACCAGACCTTGACCTCCTTCGCGTAGGAATCGAAGACTCCGCCCACCGACATGTAGCGCGGCTTATTCATGTCCTTGAGGCAGGTGAGAAGGCAGGGGAGCTTCACCCTGATCATGTGGTACCCGTCTTCGAAAACCCGCCTTACGACGACGCTCTTTCCCTCGGGTTCGAGCCTGAGTTCGCTCACGTAGCTCACGTGAGGCAGACCGAGATGCTCGGCGATCTGGGGGCCCACCTGGGCCGTGTCGCCGTCTATGGCCTGACGGCCGCAGACGACGAGGTCGTGGGGCAGCTTGCGGAGGGCGGCGGCCAGAGTCGACGAGGTCGCCCAGGTGTCCGCCCCGCCGAAGGCGCGGTCGGAGAGGAGTATAGCCTCGTCGGCGCCCATGGCGAGAGCCTCGCGGAGGGCGAGTTCGGCCTGGGGCGGGCCCATCGACAGGACGGTGACTTTCGCGCCCGCCTCGTCCTTGAGCTCTAGGGCGGCCTCGAGGCCGCTTTTGTCGTCGGGGTTGATGATGCTCGGTATGCCCTCGCGTACGAGAGTGCCGGTGATGGGGTCTATGCGCACTTCCGTCGTGTCCGGGACCTGTTTCATGCAGACTACAATGTTCATGGGGATTGCCTTCCTCGCGCCTTACTTCAGCATCGCGGCCGAAATGACCATGCGCTGGACTTCGGACGTGCCTTCGTAGATCTCGGTTATCTTCGCGTCGCGCATCATGCGCTCCACGGGATATTCGCGCGTGTAGCCGTAGCCGCCATGGAGCTGGACGGCCTTGGTCGTCACCTCCATGGCGGTCTCCGAGGCGAAAAGCTTGGCCGTGGCCGCCTCGACACTATAGGGCAGCTTCGCGTCCTTGGAGCAGGCCGCGCGGTACACGAGAAGCCGGGCCGCGTCGGTTCTGGCCTGCATGTCAGCGAGCTGGAACTGCGTGTTCTGGAATTGCGCGAGCGCCTTTCCGAACTGCTTGCGCTCCTTCACGTAGGCGACGGTTTCGTCTATCGCGCCCTGCGCGAGGCCCAGGGCCTGCGCGGCTATGCCTATGCGCCCGCCGTCGAGCGTTTTCATGGCGATGCCGAAGCCGCCTCCCTCCTTGCCCAGGAGATTTGCCGCGGGGACTTTCACGTTCTCGAAAATGAGCTCGCAGGTAGATGATCCGCGGATGCCCATCTTCGCTTCTTTCTTGCCGATGGAGAAGCCCGCCATCCCCTTCTCGAGGATGAACGCGGAGATGCCTTTCGTTCCCTTGCCGCGGTCGGTCATGGCGAAAACAATGTAGACATCCGCGTAGCCGGCGTTCGTGATAAAGAGCTTGGAGCCGTTGAGGAGATAATGATCCCCCTTGAGCTCGGCTGTCGTCTGCTGACCGGCCGCGTCAGTGCCCGCGTTGGGCTCCGTGAGACCGAAGGCTCCGAGCTTTTCGCCGGAAGCGAGGCCGCGAAGATAGTTCCTCTTCTGCTCCTCGGTACCGAACTCCCAGATCGGGGCGGCGCAGAGGGACGTGTGGGCGGAGAGTATGACGCCCGTAGTGCCGCATACCTTGGAGAGGGCCTCGACGGCCATGATGTAGGCCAGGTTGTCGCCGCCCGCCCCGCCGTATTCCTTGGGGAAGGGAATGCCCATCATCCCGAAGCGCGCCATCTTCCTCACGGTTTCCACCGGGAAGGACTCGGTCTCGTCCACGTCCTTGGCGAGGGGCTTCACTTCGTTCTCGGCGAAATCCCGATAGAGCTGGGAGAGGAGCTGGTGCTCCCTATCAAAGCTGAAGTCCATGGCTATCTCCTATCCGCGAGATTGCCGCCGCAGCGAATATCGTTTGCGCCCATTCTGGTTCTCATGAAACTCTTATCCATATGATCCATCTTTTCCTCGCGATCGTATGCGCGGAGCCCGGCTTGGGTTCAGTTCCTGGTAGGGACGAGGAGTGTTGCCTCGCCGTCGATGACCACCTTGTCTGCGACGGAGCAGAGGGTCCGTAAGATGACGAATTTTTTCTCCGGCACGGTTCCCGTCACTTCCACCCGCGCAGTGACCGTGTCGCCGATGCGCACCGGCGCCTTGAACTTGAGCGTCTGGGATACGTAGATGCAGCCGGGGCCCGGCAGCTTGGTGCCAAGAACGGTGGAAATGAAGCCCGCGGAGAGCATGCCGTGGGCGATGCGCCCCTTGAACATGGTCCCCTTCGCGAATTCCTCATTCACATGGGCAGGATTGAAATCGCCGGTGACCCCCGCGTAGGTCCCGATATCCGCCTCGGTGACCGTCTTGGCGAAGGCCGCAGACATACCTACGGCCAGATCCTCGAACACGAAGCCGGCCAGAGCGCTGTCCATAAGAAACTCCTTTATAAGAAACTCCTCGATATGTGCCTTTAAGAACCTTGAGACCTTGAAGCTGGGGTAGGACCGTCGCGAGCGGAGCGATGTGGGCTACGGCGCCGGCAATCCGAGAGCTTCGCGATGCCCTTCTTCGCGCCAAAAGTAGTGGTTTGAGGCATTTTTGTCAATCCATTTTTATCTAATACTTGTCTTTTTTCCCATCGCTCACATTGTAATAAACAACAATACAAATGAAATGAAAAATATGGCTTTACAGGACAGGTAATGGGTGATATATCTAATTTGCATTAGATTAGCGAGTTTCCTTGTTCTGAACTTGCTCTTTAAGCACCTGTACGATGATAACAATAAACAACAATTCATACTAGGTATAGGGTTATGATTGACCTATATCACATAAGGAGTCTGTACTATGAGAGAAGCCGTCATTGTATCCGTGGCTAGAACGCCGGTAGGAAAACGCGGATTGGCATTAGGCAATTTCGAGGCGCCTGTTTTGGGAGCCATGGCAATGCGGAAGGCGGTGGAGCGCGCTGGATTGGATCCCGAATCGATTGATGAGGTCATTTTCGGGAATTTGTTCAACTACAACTATGGCAATCTTGCCCGAGTGGCAGTGCTGAAGGCCGGATTTCCCATCACCGTCCCGGCAATTACCGTGGATAGACAATGCTCCAGTTCTCTGAACGCCGTCGCTTTCGGCGCTTCCCTGATCATGAGCGACGCTTGCGACACGGTTCTTTGCGGCGGCGTCGAGAGCTATTCAAAAATGCCGCTGATGGTGAAGCGCCCTGAGGTCGGCTTTCCCATGGAATTGGAATTCACCAAACTGTCCGTTTCCACCCAGGAGATCGGAGATCCTCCTATGATTATCACGGCCGAGAATTTGGCGAAGAAGTACCATCTTTGCCGGGAAGAGCTGGACGCCTTCGCGCTGGAAAGCCATAGAAAGGCCGCGGCGGCATGGGATAGCGGTTTCTTCGACGACGAGATTTTCCCCATCGAGATTCCGCAAAAAAAGGGCGCGCCGGTGATTTTCAAGAGGGACGAATGCGTCCGCGCGGATGCATCCATGGAGAGCATGGCCAAGCTGAAGCCCGTTCTGCTTGCCGACGGCATGGTCACGGCGGGCAATTCCTCGCCCATGAATGACGGAGCTTCCGCCGTCGTGCTTATGAGCAGGGAGCGGGCATTGGAGTCAGGCTTGGAACCATTGGCCAAGGTGTCCGGTTTCGCCTCCGCGGGCGTGGATCCGAACATCATGGGCATCGGCCCCGTTTCGGCCACGCGCAAACTGATGAAGCGGCTGGGGCTGACCATTGATGATTTTGACATAATCGAATTGAACGAGGCTTTTGCTTCCCAATCCTTGGCATGCATCAGGGAACTGAATATCGATAGCAAGCGCGTCAATCCTAACGGCGGCGCAATCGCCATCGGGCACCCCAACGCGGCTTCCGGCGGCATCCTGATGTGCCGCACTGTGCGCCACATGAAGCGGCAAAACCTGAAACGCGGCCTCATATCCTTTTGCTGCGGCGGCGGCCAAGGATTTTCTCTGGTTGTTGAACGGGTTTGACCCGTCGCGATAGAAATTCCGAACAAGGAGAAGAGCGAATGAAAAGGAAGGGTCTGTTAAGTTCGATTCTTGCGTTGGCCGTGATCCTGAGCCTTGGAGCTCAATCCACCTCAAAGCCTATCGTGATAGGCGTGTTGGGTGCCATGACCGGCACCTCCGCATCCCTCGGGAAAGCGCAGCAGCAGGGCGTCGACCTGGCGATCAACGAAATCAACGCGGCCGGCGGCATCCTCGGCCGCAAAGTCAAGGCGGTCTACCGCGACGACGAAGCGAATCCCACCACGTCGCTGACGGCCGCCCAAGAGCTGATCGACAAAGAAGGCATCAATTTCCTGGTCGGCACGACCAATTCCACGCCCGCCGCGACGGTGTTCCCCTTCCTCCAGGAGAACAAGATCGTCAGCGTTACCTGTGTCGCCAGCAGCAACAGCATCATCGATGCGCAGAAGTTCCCTTATGCTTTCCGAATCATGATTCCTAACGGTCTGCAGGCAAATTCGCTCGTCCTAAACGCGAAGCAGAGAGGATATAAAAAAGTCGCTCTCGTGGCCGACACCTCCGCGCTGGGCGTCGACGGGTTGGCTGCCATGGTAACGTACTGCGATAAGTATGGTGTCGCGCCGGTCGCGAAGGTGACCTATAAATCCGATGATCCCGACATGTCTTCCGTTGCGCAGAGCCTCAAGAACAGCGGCGCGGACTGCGCTTTGTTCTGGACGCTGGGCGCCGATGGCGCAAGAATCGTCAAGGCCCTGGAACGCGTAGGTTACATCGGCAGCCTCCGCATCTACGGTTACACCGGTATCGTAATGACGAATTTCAACGAACTGGCCGGGGCCGGATCGAGCCACTGCGCCTCCTTGGGGATCAAAGATTGGTCGGTTGCCGACGCGAAAAGCGCGCTGCAGGGTCGCTTCCTGAGTCTGTATAATAAAATCGTCGCTGCATACGGTCCTTACGGAGTCGGCAAGCGCGATACGAATCCCAGTACCGTCGCATCCGCATATGATTGCGTAATGCTGCTCAAGTGGGCGATCGAGACTGCCGGAAAAACCGATCCTGACGCGGTCAAGGCCGCGATCGAGTCGCAGGGAGCCAAGTACCAAGGCAATTTCGGCGGGGCTTACAAATTCGGCGCGGCGGATCATGACGGTTTCCGCGCGGAAGACTGTGTACCGGTGGATATCGTCGAGAAAGTCAACGGCGACCTCTTCATCCGGAGATAGTGGAGTCTTTGGCGAAACCAAGAATAATGGCACGCAAGGCATCGCCCCATCGGTGGCGGAGATATGCCGGGACGGTGACTTGCCTGCCAATCTTTCATAGTGACGGAGAGCGGTTAAGTTGAGAAAGATAATTTCGGTAGAGCAAGCTGCTGCTATGATCAGGGACGAGGACATCCTTGCGTTCAATGCGATGGGATGGCTGGGTAATCCCGAAATCTTCCACAAGGCTTTGGAAAAGCGCTTTTTGGAAGAGGGGAACCCGCGCGATCTCACACTTTACTGCTCATGCGGGTTTGGCGGGCGCGAATTGCCGGAGCTTGCGAATCGTCTCGCGCACAAGGGATTGGTTTCGCGGCTAATTGTCGGTCATTTCGACAGTATGCGCAGCTTTTTCCCGATGATCAACGACAATGAAGTGACAGCCTACAATATCCCGCAGGGGTTTCTATCGCGCAATCTGCACGAGGCCGCCCGTCATAGCCCGGGATTTTTCACGACCATAGGGCTGCATACCTCCGTGGACCCGAGGGTGGAGGGGTCGGGGCTGAACGGCGTATCCAAGGAGGAGTTCGTCAAGGTAGTGGAAGTCGACGGGAAGGAGCAGCTTTTCGTCAAGACCATCTATCCCACAGTCTGCGTTATCCGGGCCACCACGGCGGATGTCAACGGCAACATCACATTTGAAAAAGAGGCGCTGCTGCTGGACGCTCTGACGCTGGCGCAGGCCGTCAAGAACAACGGCGGGCGCGTCATCGTTCAGGTGGAGCGAATCAGCGATTCGCACGCCAATCCGCAGCAGGTGCGGATTCCCTGTCAGTTCGTGGATGCGATCTATCGGAATCCGGATCAGATGCAGACAGGCGTCGAATGCTATAACGCGCTCTACAGCGGCGAGTATCACTCCTCGTGGGGACAGGTTTCGGAGTATATGGCGCAGCTTCTGGGAAAGGGCACCGAGATGAGCGTAAAACGGCTGGATGCGGATCGCGTCATCGCGCGGCGAGCCTCCCTGGAGATCCGTCCCGACGACGTGGTCAACCTCGGTATCGGCATTCCCACAAGCATCGGTCTGGAACTGGACGATATGAAGCTTTTGACCCCGGAGGAGATTACGTTCTCGGTGGAGCTTGGCATGATGGGCGGAATCCCCGCCGGCGAAATCGCCTTTGGCGCGGTCATCAACGCCGACACCATCTACGACCAGAACTCGCAGTTCGAATATTACGAGGGCGGAGGGCTGGATATCGCCTTTGTCGGCGCTCTGGAATTTGACCGCAGCGGCAATATCAACGTGTTGAGGATCGGAAAAAAAATATTCGGGCTTGGCGGATTCAATTATGTCACACAGACGCCGGAGCGCCTGGTCGTATGTTCCAAATTCATGCTCGGTTCAGGCTGTGTGAAGCGGGCCGGCGCATGGAACCTGACGGACGGCAAACAGCCTAAGCTGATCGAACAGGTCGAGCATATAAGCTTTAATGGCGAGCAGGCGTATAAGAGCGGCCAGAAAGTCACATTCATTACGGAGCGCGCGGTATTTGAGCTGGGCGGGAAGGGCCTTGTCCTGACGGAGATCGCGCCCTTCGCGGACCTTGAGCGAGATGTGCGCGCGCACCTGAGTTTTCCCATTCAGGTGAGTAAAGAGCTCCGGGAGATGCCCGCGGCTTGTTTTGATCTTTAGAAAGCGAGGATAACCGACATGAGTGATCTAACGGGAAGATATGCGATCGTGACCGGCGCCGGGAAAGGGATCGGGGCGGCAATCGCGAAGAGGATGCTCGAGGACCGCGCCGCCGGCGTCGCGCTTTTGGACTATGATCGGAAATTACTGGAAAAGACCGCGGCTGAGCTGGATCCTTCCGGGGAGCGCGTCTTTGCGGCAACGTGCGACGTTTCCAAGGAGAATCAGGTCAACGAGGCCGTCGAGGCCGCGCTGGGGCGGTTCGGCGCAATCGATATTCTGGTCAATAACGCGGGTATCACGCGGGATAAAATGTTCCACAAGATGGCTACCGCCGACTGGGACGCCGTCCTGAGCATCAATTTAAACGGCCCCTATTACCTCTGTCATGCCGTGGTTCCCCATATGCGCGAGCGGAAGTATGGCCGCATCGTCAACATCTCGTCGACCTCCGCGTTCGGCAACGCAGGTCAGGCGAATTACGCCGCGTCCAAGGCTGCCTTGATCGGCCTTACCAAGACTCTGGCGCGCGAGGGCGGCCCAAAAAACATCACGGCCAACTGCATCGCCCCCGGGTTTATCAACACGGATATGTTCCAATCGGTGCCGAAAGAGATTATCGCGGAGTACATGAAAGGTATCCCCCTGGGACGGCTGGGCGAGCCCTCGGAGATTGCGAGTGTCGTCTCTTTCCTCGCGAGCGATGACGCGAGTTTCGTCAGCGGCCAATGCCTGATCGTCAGCGGCGCCGCCAATACCTAGGGGAGAAATCAAGCCGGTGCAGCAGTTTATTTTTGGTCTGGCAAACGGCAGCATCTATGCGCTGATGGCGCTGGCCATCGGGATGGTTTTCTCGACGACCTCGATAATCAATTTCTGCCATGCGTCCGTCATCATGCTGGCCGCGATGACGAGTTACTGGAGCATGGCGTATTTCCACCTTCCGTATGCGGCGGCCATCCTGATCGCCGTCGTCATCAATGTCGCGATGAACATGGCGATTTACAAGACCTGCGTGGAAAAGCTGGGCGCTCTTTCGACCAATATAGGATGGATAGTCACGCTGTTCGGGGCCTCGATCATCATCGATAACGCCGCCCGGATGTATTTCGGGACGGAGCCCCAGGCCTATCCCTACCTGTTCAACGGTAGGATCGTCCATATACTCGGCGCGAATATCATGCTGCATGAAATCATGATGATCGTGATTTCCCTGGTGGTCGGCCTCGCGTATCAGCTGCTGATCCAAAAGACCCGGTTTGGCAGAGCGGTCAGGGCGGTGTCGTACCGTCATGACACCGCGAGGCTGATGGGCATCAAGAGCGACGTAACGGTGCTGTTTTGCTTTGGCCTGGCCGGGGTGGTCGCGGCGATCAGCGGCGCGTTGATCGCGCCGGTCACCTTCGCGAGCTATAACATGATGTCCTCGATCGGGCTCAAGGGCTTCGCGGCGGCGCTGATCGGCGGCCTCGGCAATACGCAGGGCGCGTTCATCGGCGGTATATCCCTCGGCCTGATCGAGGCTCTCATCGGCTCGTACATTCCGGCCTCGTACAAGGACGCCATCAGTTTTTTCGTCATGATCATTGTGATCATATTTTTACCGGGAGGGATACTAGGTGCGAAATTCTTCACTAAAGGCGACTCCGGCAAAGAGAAAATATAGCACCCTGTTTACCGGAGCATGGAGCCTTCTGCTGCTCGCCGTCATGATCCTCCCCCACGCCGCAGGGAATTACTACATACGCTTCTTCGCTCTGTTGTTCGTCTATGTCATTCTGGCCACCGGCTATAATATCGCCGCCGGGTATTGCGGCATGACGACGTTTTCCGCGGCGGCCCTGTATGGCGCGGGCGCCTACGCGTCGGCAATCGCGATCACGAGGTACGGCCTGCCTTTCGGCGTCGGCGTCCTGTGCGGGATACTGATGTCATGCCTCATCAGCCTCGTCGTCTCCATCCCGGCCATTAAGGTCAAGGGCGACTACCTCGCTCTGGTGAGCATAGGCGTGCTGGAGATCGTCCAGCAGATCATGGTGGGCTGGCAAGGCGCGACCGGGGGCTCGGTGGGTTTCAATATCAAGAAATGGCAGATTTTCGGGTTGCCGCTGAGCCTGGCGGGCAAGTACTATGCCATCCTTGCGGTGATGATGCTCTGCCTTTTATTCCAGAGGAATCTGGTGAAGAGCCGCTGGGGCCGGGACTTCATGGCGATGCGCGACAACGAGATCACCGCCGGCGGGCTGGGCATCAACTATCCCCTGTACCGGGTGTACGGGTTTCTGTTCAGCGCCGCCCTTTCCGGCCTTGCCGGCGCCATGTATGCGAGCTTCATCGGCTATCTGAGCCCCGACTCGTTCGGGTTCAGCTTCACTCTATTCGTATTGCTGATGGTGGTCGTCGGCGGCTCCGGGACCTTGAGCGGTCCGGTGATCGGCGCCGCGATCGCGACGGTACTGCCTGAGTTTTTCAATGCCTCCCCGGACCTAAAACAGATTGTATATGGACTACTGCTGGTCGTCCTGACGCAGGTGCTTCCGGGGGGCGTGGTCGGTACGATAAAGAAGCGCTTCCGCGCGATCGACGACAACAGTTTCGTGAATGCTGACAGCCGCAAGGATGAGTTCGATTTCGGCGATTACAAAGTGGTGTCGACCTCCGAGACCCAGGACATCCTGACCATCGGGGGGCTCACCAAATGCTATGGAGGACTGACGGCGGTCAACGCGTTGGATATGGCCATCAAGCGGGGCACGGTCCATTCCCTGATCGGCCCGAACGGAGCGGGAAAGACTACGACCGTCAATATGATAACCGGCATTGAAAGGCCCACGGAAGGCAGGGTGGCGTTCAACGGAAGGGACATCACCGGAAGCCGCATGTGGGATCTTATGCCCCGAGGCGTCTCGCGAACGTATCAGCATGTACGGCTGTTCAATGGCATGTCCGTGATCGACAACGTCGTGGTGGGCGCGAGGCTGTCCTATTCGCATAGCCTGGTCGGAGCCTTGTTCCGGAGCGGGAAAATGCGCAGGGAAGAGCGGGAGTCCTATGAGGCGGCCATGGATTATCTGCGCGTGATCGGCCTCGGCGAGAAACTCAACGACGCCCCCGGCAACTTGTCGTCCGGGCAGCAGAAGCTGCTGGAGCTCGCCCGCGCGCTGTGCATGAAACCGGAGATGCTGGTATTGGACGAGCCCTGCGCGGGTCTGACGGAAACGGAGACCGCGCAATTTTCCGACTTGATAGCCAAAATCAGGAAGGCCGGGATCTCCATACTCCTGATTGAGCATCATATGAGTCTGGTCATGGAAATTTCGGATTATATAACGGTGCTCGACTACGGCAAGAAAATCGCGGAAGGAAGGCCGGATGAGGTCGCGGCGAATCCGGTAGTGCGCAAGGCCTATCTCGGCGTGGACGACGAAGTATGCTGAAACTCGAGAATGTATCGATTTCATACGGCAAGACGGAAGTCGTGCACGACGTTTCCCTGGAGGTCAGGCAGGGGGGGATCGTGACGATACTGGGAGCCAACGGCGCGGGGAAAAGCACGATACTGAATACCGTGGTGGGCCTCCATCGCAGTACGAAGGGTTCCATCAGCTACAAAGGCGCGCAGATCAATACCGCCAAAGCGGACAAGCTGGTGCGGGACGGCATCCGTCTGGTCCCCGAAGGACGTCAGATTTTTCCCAAGCATACCGTGGAGGAGAACTTGCTGTTGGGCGCGCATACGGTTTTGGAGAAGAAGCGCGTCGACCTTAAGAAGGACGAGATGTACGCGCTATACCCCCGCCTGGGAGAGCGGCGCAAACAGCTCGGCGGAACGCTTTCCGGCGGCGAGCAGCAGATGCTGGCGATCGCCCGCGCGCTGATGACCGACCCGGAGCTCCTGATACTGGACGAACCCTCTCTCGGGCTCGCGCCCATCGTGGTGGCCGATGTCTTTAAGCTGCTTCTGAAGGTCAGGGATTCCGGAATTACCGTTCTCCTGGTGGAGCAGATGGCAAACAGCGCGCTAAAGGTATCCGACTACGCCTATGTCCTTGAGACCGGCAAGGTCATTCTGCAGGGCACAGGAGCGGAGATGCTGGTGAATGAGGCGGTCGTCAAGGCATACCTGGGCGGCAGGAAATGCGAGTGAAGGCCGGGACCAATCTTAGGGGATTGTGTAAAATATGCCGGTATACATGCTGTACGGTAATTTGAACGGGGGGCGGCCGTGGATAATCCTTATCATGAGCTTGAAGTTCTATGGTTGGCGGAAACCGAATATGGCGCGGGAGCATGCCTAGAGGAACACGCTCACCATGAATACTATCAGGTCTATTATGTCATGGAAAGCGCAGGGACTTTCCTGGTCAATGGCGAGGAGCATGAACTGAGCAAAGATATGTTCGTGTTCGCCCGTCCGGACACTGTGCATGGGATAAAGGAGCTTCCGCAAGATATTCGATCTCCGCTGAGAATACTTGAAGCGAAATTTATGGTATTAAACCACGAGCTCGAAACTGAACTGAAACAGGTCCCCGCGGTCTCCTGCGGTACAAGCGAGATGGGGGAACTCTTGCGTCAGGCTTTCTTGGAGGGTATGGACAAGAAACTCCATTACGCCCGAGTCGTAGAGCACCAGATGTGCACGCTTCTGTATCAGATGATACGGTGGTGCGAGGCTCAGGCCTTGCAGTCGAGCGCAAACGCTCCATTAAATGAGAAGGCCGTGAAGATTAAAGAATATCTGGATTTGAATTATGCTGAGGATATTACGCTTGACGATTTGGCGACCAATATCGGATACAGCAAAAACTACTTATGTAGAATCTTCCGAGAAATCACCGGTGATACGATCAATTTATATTTGAACAATGTGCGTATCAATAAGGCGGTGGAGCTTTTGGCGGGTACCGATATGGAGGTCGCCGCGATCAGCAGCGTGGTTGGGTACAACAATGTGTTTCATTTCATCAAGACATTCAAGAAGCTGGTCGGCGTTTCGCCCGGCAACTATCGCCGCAACGAACTGACCGGGATAAAATTGGCCAGCGAGTCCGTATATGCCACCAGCGTGATTATTCGCGCGGGCATCGTGATTCCGAGAAAGACAGCGCTCGGCAAAAATCAGGCGGGAGAGACATGATCATGCGCTAAAAGCGAGCGTGCGTGCGAAAATCCGCTTGGAGGAGACTAATGCATGAAGACCGATTATCGGCACTCGACACTCGAAGATGCACTTTCAAAAATCAAGAGCGGGGATCGGGTCTCAATAGGGCATGCTTGCGGCGAACCTCAGGCTCTAGTTAAGGGATTCGTTTCGCGTTTGGCTCAGCTTAGGGACGTAAAAACCGTTCACATGATCGGCCAGGGCGAAAGCGCGTACTGTTGCCCGGAAATGGTCCCCTATGTCCGCCATAACTCGCTTTTTGTCGGCCCTAAAGAACGTAAGGCGATTTACGAAGGCAGAGCCGATTATACCCCGAGGTATTTTTCCGAAATACCGAAACTATTCCACGACGGGTCCTTGCCTTTGGATGTAGCGTTGATACAGGTAACTCCCCCGGATAGGCATGGTTATGTCAGTTTGGGAGTCTCCGTCGACTATACATTGGCCGCGGCTCAACAAGCCAAATTGGTAATTGCCCAAGTAAATTCGTTCATGCCCAGAACGCATGGGAATTCTTTCCTCCATGTATCGGATATCGATTACCTGGTTGAATGCAACGAACCGCTCATCCAATTACCAAAAGACGGTCTCACTAATGAAGGTAAAATGATAGGCGATTTCTGCTCGGAGCTGATCCCGAACGGGGCAACCTTGCAGTTAGGTATCGGTTCCCTTCCAGACGCGGTGCTTCTTTCATTGGCTGAGAAAAAGGACCTAGGGATACATAGTGAAATGATTTCCGATGGAGTGGTGGATCTGGTTCGACAGGGAGTCATCAACAATAAAAAGAAAACATTGCACAAAGACCGCATGGTCGTCTCTTTTGTCATGGGCAGCGATAAACTTTACGATTTTCTCGACGATAATCCGGCGATATATATGGCGCCTGTGGATTATGTCAATAATCCGAGCGTTATTGCCCAAAACGACAATATGATTTCGATAAATTCCTGTGTCCAAGTCGACTTGACGGGACAAGTGTGCTCGGAAAGCATAGGACCCATGCAAATTTCATCGGTTGGAGGCCAGGTAGATTTTGTCCGAGGGTCGAGAATGGCCAGCATGGGGAAATCTATCCTTGTTTTTCAATCAACGGCTAAAAACGGGGAGCTCTCCAAAATCGTTCCTTTCCTCGATCAAGGCGCGGCGGTCACTACCAATAGGAATGAAGTAGATCATATCGTTACAGAATATGGCGTCGCTTCCCTACAAGGAAAGACCTTAAGAGAACGGGCCGTTTCCCTTATCGAAATCGCTCATCCAAAATTTCGGGGAATGTTACGGGAGGAGTGGGAACGACGTTTCCACGCAAAATATCTTACCTAAAGGGACCGAAATGAGAACTTCATTGTTTTCGCGTCTCAACATTCTTGGTAAGCTTCTCATTCTTTCCACTGTCGCCATATTAACGCTCGCCATAATCGTAATTGTCAGCGGAAGGGCCTTCGGCTCTTTGGCTGCCGCCACGGACAGCATATATAAGGTGCGCGGGGGACTGACCCGGCTGAGCTACGAGATGGAACTCCAAGCCTACTCGGCGCAGGTGGGCATGTACGAGATCGTAAACTTCGGCAACCAAGGGTTCACGGCCGAGCAGCTCGAGGACATGGTCGTGGATATGGAGGCGGGAGTCAAGGCCAGTTCCTCGCTTATTGAAGACCTACAAGCCTTTAGAGGCGAATCGGAGGGGGAGAAGAAGGCCATCGCCGACCTCGCCAAGGCCCATGGCGACTATGCGAATATCATATCGAGCATATCCCGCAGCATCCGCACCGACAAGAATTTTCGCGCCTCTTTCATCTCTTTCATCGGGCAAGCGGACGCTTATTTCGGGGAGCTGCGCTCGGCCCTCGAGACCCTTTCCTCTTCCGTCTTGAAGGAGGGAGACCGAAGCTACGCCAGTGCCAAAGCCGATGAAAGGCTTTCGTCGGCGATCCAGTACGCCGTGGCGGGCGGAGCCCTCATCCTCCTGACGCTCGTGGTGCTCTTGACGGTCCGTTCGATAACCCTGCCTTTGGGAAATCTGGCGGCGGCAGTGGAGAAGGTCGGGAAAGGGGACCTGACCGTCAAGACTGGCGCGACGGGCAAGGATGAGCTTGGGCATATAGCGCGCTGCGTGGACGATCTGGTGGTGGACCTCCGGCGTTTGGTGACGACCGTGAAGGACAAGCTGGCTGCGCTCGGGGAGACGGGGGGTGCGTTGGCGGGGAACATGGAGGAGACCGGCGCGGCCGTCATCCAGATCAACGCGAATATCGGGAACACCAGGGGGCAGCTCGAGGAGCAGTCCACGGCGGTGGGGGAAGTGTCCGCGGCCATCGAAGAGCTGGCGCGGAGCGTGGAAGCCCTGACCGCGATGATAGCGAAGCAGTCGGCGGTGATATCGCAATCGTCGGCGTCGGTAGAGCAGATGATTGCTAACGTCGAGTCGGTGGCGTCGGGAGCCGAGGAAGCGGCGGAGGCATCGAAGCGATTGGCGACCGAGGGTACCGAGGGGAAGGCGAGGATCGACGAGGTAGTGGAAGCGGTGGTGGCAATCGTGCGGTACTCGGAGAACCTGACGGAGGCGGCCCGGCTGATCACGGAGATAGCGGATCGGACGAATACATTGGCGATGAACGCGGCGATCGAGGCGGCGCATGCAGGGGATGCGGGCAAAGGCTTCGCAGTGGTGTCGGACGAGATACGGAAGCTATCGGAGCAGTCGACGTCGCAGGCTAAGGACATCTCCGCGGACCTGGGACGGGTGTCCGCGTCGATCGAAGCAGTGCAAGGAGCGGCGGGAGCGGCAGTGAACGCGTTCGGCTCGATATTGGAGAAGTCGGGGGCTTTGGGTGAGGCGGTAGAAACTATAGGCTCTGCGATGAAGGAGCAGCGCGAGGGAGGCAGGCAGGTACTGGAGGCTCTGGCACGGCTGCGCGACATCACAAGAGAGATCACGCGAGGGGCGGGGGAGATGGCGTCGGGGAACGCGACGATCTTGGAGCAGGTGGAACGACTCAAGAACGTGAATACGGTGGTGGTGAGGAACAACGAGGAGATAACCCGGGGGACGAAGGAGATCAACCAAGCGATGGTGGCGACGATGGAGTTGACCTCGCACAATACCTCGCTCATCGCCGAAGCGAGGAGCGCCGCGGATATGTTCGTTATCGCATAATGCGCCTCGGTGATCTCGGTCGACCTCTTCGGTGATATGGACGCAGCCTCGATGCGCGAGGACCGGCCGTCGAGCTTGCCTGAGCGATCCGCGCGCTCCCGATATGGCTGTACACGGTCGTCCTCGTCTCCCCCTCGGATGCCGAAGGGGGGATAGAAAAGACGCCCTGTGCTATATCGTCCCAGGTAAAGCGAAGACGGCTCCCGGTGGCGTGCAGGATCTGAACGGTCGAGCCGAAGCCGACCTTATATCGCTGCACGATACGCGGTACGGGCTTCGCATCCCTTAGGATATTGTTTCTGACCAAAGCGACCTTAATAGCCACGATTGCCTTCCGAGTTGTATACGCCAGTGCTGGGATCCGGAGATTGAGGCTCAAAATGAAAGATATTGAGACTGAATACTAAAAAATTTCAGGCTGAAAACCAAACAAACTGAATTGAATACGAACCATCCTCTGCCTCATAATGAACCCAAAATAAGCTTGTCTGGAGTCCTCGTTCGATTGCACTATAAAGTGGCACAAGCAGCTGGACACATGAATTCTGTCTTCTCGGGGAAGAACCCCTAGATTCCCTTCCGTAGTGTTATCAAGCCCCCGGCACCGAGAGCCGCACCCGAGCGAGATATATCCTGGCCTTGTCTTCGTGCGAGGAATAGTAGCTGATCCAGAGGATACCGCGATGGAGGACCATGCCCGGATAGCCGCAGTCCCCGCCCGACGGCAGCTCCAGGATAGGGCGCAAGGACCCTGTGGTCATGGCGCAAAGGGCCATGAGCGGCTTCCCGCGCCTCCAGATCCTTGTCGCGGCGATCAAAGCCCCTCCGGGGAGGACGATGAAGTTGGGCCCGCCGACGCGCTCCGCGGTCTCTTTCCAAGACCACGAGCGGTAGGGAGGCAGGCTCCTGCCGATCCATGCCCTGCCTTCTCCCGCCTCCCGCCGGACGAGGGCCACGGCTTGCTTCCCTCGGAACCTCAGCGTGGCCTCGTTGGGCTTGCCCGGGACTCCGAGCTCGACGAGAACGTGGTAGTCCAGACCGTCCGAGCTCTCGAGGAGGGCGACGGTCCAGCGACGCGGGCTCTGCAGGCGATAGCTGATCCCGTAGCTCCTGCCGCCACGGCGGTCGACGCGCCACAGCCAGTCGCCCTCTTCGGCGATCGGGAGGGGCTTTGTCCAGGAAAGGCCGTCGCGCGACCGGCTTATCCTCGGCCTTCGGCCCTCGTACCGCCCCATTCGCACGGGGCTGCCGCCCATGAGGATCTCGAGGCTCCCGTCTGGAGCCTCGGAGAGTTTCGGGTCGCGGAGATCCACGCCTCGCTCGGCGATCAGGGCGGCGCTCTTCCAGGAGGCGCCGTCCTCCGAGCGCAGCACCCTCACCTTGCCGGCGCAGAGAGCGTGCGCACCTCCCTCGCGAAAGCAGCAGAACCACGAGCCCCGATGGCGGGCAAGATCGGTGAAGGCGTTGTGCGGCGCCCCTTCCCATATCATCTTGACGGAGAGGAGCTCGGCCGCCGGTCGTTTCATGGACCGATCATAGCATTGACGCAAGGCCCGGGAAACGTCGTCGACCTGGATAAAATTGAAGCAAAGGGCCTATCCTAGTATGATTTGGTCGGCTACGACAGCATCGGCCAACGAATGATTTACCGGATCTACCCGAAGAGTCGCCCAATACTCGATTTACATAACGGCTCCGCGATCTCGAGCAGCTGCCGGAATCCAGAAAGCGGGCGATCATCAAAACACTTGACGAATTTGCCAGACCAGAGGCTTAATACGACTCGTGCGCTTCGAATGGGACGCGACCAAGGATTCGATCAATCGACGAAAGCACGGGATTTCGTTCGCCTCGGTCATACCCGTATTCCTGGATCCCAATGTGATTACGGTCTATGATCATCAGCATTCTGAAAGCACCGAAGACCGCTGGATTTCCATGGGTAGGACGGATCAGGGTATCGACTGTGTCGTCTGCCACGTCTATCGATCACGCAATGGAGTCCAATCGATTCGGATTATCTCGGCCCGAAAGGCTGACAGAGATGAAGAGCAGCAGTATTATTCTCTGTAGGGGATGGTAACGCCATGAAAAGCCACTACGATTTTTCCAGAGGCGAACGGGGCAAGTTCTTCCTCAAGAACGAGCCGTATGACGTCGTGATTCATGTCGATCGTCCCAAGTCTGGCGCCAAGTTCGAGGTCTTCACGAGCGACGACGGCAAGTTCCATTTCCGCCTCTCCGACACAGAGAAAACCCTCTTCACGAGCGAAGAAGGCTTCGATTCCCAAGATGCCTGTCTTGCCGCCATCTCTTTGATCAAGCAGGAGTCGCTTCTGGCGCCGACTTTCTTCTCCTGATCCATACACGAGTCCCCAAACACCCCGCGCTCCCCTTGCTGTTCCCCTCGATAGAGAGCCGGGCACGCTCCGGTTCCTATGTCGCGCTCATGCTCAAGGCCTTTCTTTGGCTCGGCCCAGACCTTGAATCCTGGCGGATTTTCAATCGGTCGTGCATTCCGCTCCCCGATCGGCTATAGTATCAGGGCTTTTCGCCAAAAGAGCAGGTAGTTGGGATCTTGCCAGAAAAGCGTAGCAAGAAATCTTATCCGAGCCTCCCTCTCGAGCACGATCAAAGGGAGGATGCCTCGGAGGGCGGCTTGGATGCGGGCTAGCCTTCGCGCTTCATCCGCTCCTGACGGGCGATTTCTCGCTTGCTGGGTGGTTACCGAGCGCGCTGTCGACAATCTTGATCTCACCATCGCGCTCGTAATGAGCGGCCGCGGCGACGCGAGCCGCTTCCCTGAGGTATCGTTTTTCCATTATGCCCGGAAGCAGGGACCTCGGAACGATCCTGGAAAGACGAATGCTCGCCCGATGCGAGGCTCCGGTGATGACTATTCTCTTGCCGCGCTTCCAGCCACGGTAGCCCTCAAGGGCCACGTTTCGCGCGTCCATCGAACCTGGAGATATCCCGATCCCGGCCCGGGCCTGGAACTCGGTGACCGTGGGGCCCGGGCAGACCAAGGTGACCCCGACCCCCGTCGATTTGAGCTCCTGCGCCAAGGATTCGGAGAAGGAGAGCACGAAGGCCTTCGTCGCGTGGTAGACCGAGAAGAATGGCCCTGGGACAAAGCCCGCGCCCGACCCGATGTTGACTATGCCGCCGGACCGCGCGGCAATCATGGCCGGGAGGAGGAGCCGGGTCAGGTGAACGAGGGAGGCGATATTCAGCTGGATCATGCCCAGCGCCGCCTCGGGCTCGCTCTCCGCGAATAGGCCATAGCTTCCAAAGGCCGCATTGTTGACAAGGATATCCACTCGGACGTTTTCCCGAAGCAAACGGGCATGGAGCTTCGGGACCGATTCCGGTTTCTCGAGATCGAACTCGAACGCGGTGACGGAATGCGCCCCGATCCTGGCCAGTTCCGCCGCCGCCGCATCGAGGCGGCCCGGGTTCCGTCCGACGATCAGGAGCCTATGTCTGTCCGCGGCGAAGAGTCTGGCCAATTCCAGCCCGATGCCGCTCGAGGCTCCCGTGATGAGAACTGTCGAGATCTTGCTCATTTCTTCCATCCCATGTTTCCCGCGATGATCCTGTCCAGCATCCTCGCAGGTAGAATCCGGGGAAGCACCCATGCCCGTAGCGGATGCGGGACTACCGAATAGCCGTATCGTGCCTTGGGGCGCCTGGTCGTCAAGGCCTTGAAGACGACGCGGCCCAGGTGTTCCGGAGTGTAGCCGTTGAGACCGGTGTTCATCATGTACGCGCGAAAAGGTTCCAGAGAAGGGCCGTATTCGGTCTTCTCGTACGCGGACATGTCCGCCTCCTTCGCCTTTTCCCAGATCGCGGTTCGAACGCCGCCCGGGCCAACGACTATGACGTCGATCCCGTGCAGGAACAACTCGCGGCGCAGACAGTCCGAGAGCCCTTCCAGGCCGAACTTGGATGCGTGGTAGGCTCCGATGAAGGGTCCTGCGATCTTCCCGCCGATCGAGCCGATATTGACGACTCTTCCGGAGGCCGAGGCTCCTGCGCGACCGCCTCGCAGGAGCCTCACGAAAGCCTGCGTGACGATAAGAGGGCCGACGAGATTGACCTCGAGCTGTCGCTGGAATTCGCGCACGGGCTGGTATATGAGGGGCCCGGGGCTCGCGATGCCCGCGTTGTTCACCAGGCCGCAGAGCGGCTCTCCCTCGAGGAGGGCCTCCACTTCCGAAGCCGCCCGACGCACCGCCTGTTCGTCGGTGATGTCGAAGAGCAAGGCATGGAAGCCCGGACCGAGCTCCGAGGAGACCCGCTCGGCATCGGAGGGCTTACGCACGCTGCCGAATACGCGAAAGCCCTTCTCGACGAGAACTTTGGCAGTGCCCCGGCCGATACCGGTGGAAACTCCCGTGACGACGACGGATCTCATCGCTCCTCAACCTCCAAGATATACTATGTATATCTTCACTATCTCGAAGGTATATCTTCCAAGGAGCCGCGTCAAGAGATATAGTGTTGAGCCATGCCTTACCCTTCGAAGACAAGCGCCCAGGCGATTCTGAAAACGGCCTTCGCCCGAGTAGAGGCTTCGGGTCTCGCGGGTTTGAATATGCGCGACCTGGCCGTCAGCCTCGGCATCACTCCGCATTCCCTGTACCGGTACTTCCCCGACAGAACGACCCTGGAGGCGGGAATCGCGGAATTGGGTCTGCGGCGTCTGCGTTCGTCCCTCGAGAGGGCTATAAGCAAGACCGAAGGCACGGATGCCATACGAATGGGAGCCAAGTCCTATCTGCGATTCGCCAAGGCGCACAGGAGACTATACGCGGTCATGATGATGGGCATGAAGGAGACGCCGGGTCTACACCAGGCGCGGCAGGAGCTTTGGATGCTGGTGGTCTCGCGCGCGGAAAGGCTGGTCGGCCCGGCCTTGGCGCCGCGAGCCGCCATCGCGCTTTGGGCCTTGCTCCACGGCTTCGTCCAACTCGAGGACAGTCTGAGCGACGGCAAGCCGAAGGACGGCTTCGAAATCGGACTCGAAGGGCTGCTCGCGGGCTTTTCCGGGTTGAGGGGCCAAGCACGGAAAAGTATGCCGCGTGGATGAGATCGGCCAGGCGCTCGAGGAGCTCCTCCTTCGTCGCTTCAGGGAAGTTGGCGAGGACGAGCTCCTTGGCGAACAGGCGGGCCAGGGATAAGTGTAGTGCGGTAACTGGTAACCGGCAATGGGACGCATTGCCGATTTTGTTGCAAGCACCGGCTATAGCAGGAAATACGCCGCTTGGATTCTCGCGCCGACTGGGATGATACTTTCCAACGCGGCGCTAGAATAATACCGGCGGCTTGGCGTATCATGGGCGCATCCCTCCGAAAAGCATACCAGGACAGGCCCTAGCATGACCCCTAAAGAC